>NZ_JBPXKB010000002.1:547921-728526 GCF_054558315.1 Aquirufa sp. ROCK-SH2
GACGACAGTTGGTTTGTTAGCAACTGAATCCACGGGAGCAGGAATTGAAGGAACTGGATTAAAAATAACTACAGGTTCAACAACAGCTGGTTTGTTAGCAACGGAATCTACAGGTACAGGAATTACAGGGACAGGATTAACAATCGCTATCGGTTCACTTACAGCAGGTTTATTTGCAACAGAATCTACAGGTGCAGGAATTGCAGGGACAGGATTAACAATGACAACAGGTTCAACGATAGTTGGTTTGTTAACAACTGAATCCACAGGTACAGGAATAGCTGGAATAGGATTATTAATGACAACAGGTTCAAGGACCGCAGGTTTGTTAGCAACGGAATCTACAGGTGCAGCAATAGCAGGTTCAGGGTTAACTATGGCTACAGGTTCAACGACTGCAGGTTTGTTAACAACAGAATCTACAGGTGCAGGTATTGTAGGGACAGGGTTAACAATGACGACAGGTTCAACGACCGCAGGTTTGTTAGCAACGGAATCCACAGGTGCTGGAATTGCAGGGGCAGGATTAACAATCGCTATCGGTTCAGTTTCCGCAGGTTTGTTAACAACAGAATCCACAAGTGCTGGAATTGCAGGAACAGGACTTACCACTTTTATCGGTTCAACCTTTTCCCAAATTATATCTGTAATATCTTCTGCAATTGAATTTTGGCTATCAATGACTGTTAATTTGATAAATCCAGAGCTAGTAAATGGTCCAATGTTTGGATTCGAAGAATTTGGGAAATCAATTGGTGCTGAAGAGGTCCAAAAATATTGATATGGAGGAACACCTTTTTGAGCAGTAGTGAAAGTAGCAGTTGAGTATAATTCATTTCCTTTTAGAGTTGAATTTTGACCTGCATCAGCAATTAATTTGGCAGGAATTAGTACTTCAATTTTAGCTCTAGGTCCTTCGCATTCATTTATTTTTTGAGAAACCCACCTTGAAATGAACATATCATCATTCGCCTCATTGATTACGTTTTTAACTGTAATACTTGTTGCCGTACTGATATAATTGGCATCATTTTCATTTAGATACCAAATATTATTTGTCCCACCGCTTGCTTTAAAAGTAAGATTGGATCCACTTTTGATGATTAAAGGCGTTCCTGCATTTTGAGGAGCCGCTGGAATGTTAAATCCTTGTGCACTGGTACCCGCACTTTTTAAACTTTCACAACCATTTTTGAAACAACTTGCTTTAAATGAATTAGAATTTAGGTCGGATGGAGTGTAAATATATTTGGCACCTTCTGCAATTTTATTTCCATTTGAGTTATACCAAAATGTAGTATAAGGGTAACATCCATTGGATGTGACACTAATCGGGCTATTCACACAGCCTTTAAAAAGGGGTGTACTATGAGTTGGAATAGGGGATGTTTTGATTTGAATACTTACTTCATTACTGGTTCTTGGGCAAGTTGCTGTCTGATTCAAGTTGAGTAAAGAACCTTCATTATCATTGTTACCGCTTACTTGAAATTCAATTCTAACTTTGATTTTTTGTGCATCAATGGAAACAGGAGCATTTTTTATGACTAACTCATTACTATTTGTTCCAGCAAAAGTATCATCTTCCATCAAATCTTGAAATGGACCTCCATTGATTGATCTTGTCCACTGATAACTTTTAATATTGCCTTGAATGGAATTAGGAATAATTGCTTTAAGGCTATTGGAAGATCTTTCACAGATAAGTGGATTCAAGATCGACTCGATGGAATTAAGCGTGATAGAAGCTGATTCAGAGGTGACTTCACAGGTTTTTGAGAGTACCTTCACTCGGTACAGTGTTCCTGTTGGATGTTCTAGGCCACCTGTAGGGTAGATTTGAAGATTGGTTGTAGTTGCTCCCGAAATGGCTTTAAAATCAGTATCATTCGGTCTCTTCTTTTCCCATTGAAAGTTGGTTCCATTGCTTTCAACCAGCATTCGAATACTGTTTCCTTCGCAATCGGTTTGACTAATAGGTTGCTTGGAAATCTCAGGACATTGTGCTTTTGAAACAAAGCTGCATATTGAGCTTATTATAAAAAATGCGTATATGGTTAGGTATGATTTCATGGTGGGCAGGTATTTTAAATGTATGCCCGAAATAATACAATGTTTTTAAATCAAAAAAGCCATTAAAATGGCTTTTTGATTTATTATAAATAAACTGATAAAATCAATAATTAACTATTTGATTGTCAGTGTTTTGTCAAATTATCAATTCCTTGTTAAATGTCACAAATTTTAACTGCTTGCTCTAAAGAGGCCATTTTGTCTTCTTTCGCAGGAATGAATTCTTGTCCAATAAAGCCTTTGTAGCCTGTATCATAAATCGCTTTGATGATTGCTGCGTAATTTAATTCTTGCGTTTCATCAATTTCATGACGACCCGGTACACCACCCGTATGATAATGCGAAATATATTGATAATTCTTTTTGATGGTTGCAATTACATCACCTTCCATAATTTGCATGTGATAAATATCATAAAGCAATTTGAATTTATCAGAACCTACCATTTCACACAAAACCGAACCCCATTCTGTATGATCTGCTTGATAATCTTTGTGATTAACCTTTGAATTCAGCAATTCCATGGAGATGGTGACATCGTGTTTTTCAGCTGTTTTCATGATTCGCTGAAGACCAACTTTACAATTGATTAATCCTTGTTCATCGCTAATCCCATTTCTATTTCCTGAAAATGTGATTAAATTTTTTACGCCAGCCTTAGCTGCTCTTGGAATTAAATCTTCATAGAATTGAACAAGTTGATCATGATTTTTGACCTTATTGAAAAAGTTCGTTAAGCCCATTCCTTCTGGGTATTTGCCCCAACCGATAGCTGCAGTCATATCGTGTTTTTTCAAAATATCCCATTCCTCTGGACCTGTTAATTCAATAGATTGCAAACCGATTTTTTTTGCGTTTACGACTAATTCTTCAAATGGAATTTTATCATAACACCATCTACAGGCTGAATGATTGACCTTTCCTTTAAGATCCACACCTACTTGGCGGTCAGATTCAAGAAATCTTTTTTCCATGTTGGTATTTAACATCCCAATTGATGCCAAACCCATAGAGTTCTTTAAAATATCTCTTCTAGAGAAATTGCTTTTCATAATTTTAGGTTTAGATTTTGTCTAATTTATTAAAATATACTTACAAAATTCACTGTAAATAATTCACTGATTCTAAATATTAAATTTGGATAAATCCCAAACAAGATACTTAAAATTCCTAATGAATATAAACTTGCTATTTCTAATTTTGTCAAATCAGTCATTTGCCAAGCATTATTTTTCAAATATGTTTTGCCCAAATAGATTTTTTGGAAGGTCCATAATAGATATCCAGCACCCAATAAAATACCTATTGATCCAAGTACGGCCCAAGTTGCATGAATGTGTTTACTGGTGAATCCTCCCATCAAACTAAAAAATTCTCCAATAAAACCTGAGAATCCGGGTAATCCCAATGAAGCAAAAATAGCGATTCCTGATATTAAGGTGAATTTCGGCATCTTATTAGCTAAACCGCTGTAACTGTCAATATTTCTATTGCCCGTTCTGTCATAAATGACACCTACCAATAAAAATAGTAAAGCGGATAAAATTCCATGGGATAATGATTGAAAAATCGCGCCTTGAACCCCTTCAGTTGTAAACGAAGCTATTCCAATTAATACGAAACCCATGTGAGAAATGGAAGAATACGCAACAAGCTTTTTGAGATCTTTCATCGCTAGAGCATTATATGCTCCGTATAAAATGGAGATGGCACCTAAGGCGGCTAAAATGTCGGCATTTTCAAGCGACTCTGTGGTAAAAAAAGGAAAACAAATTCTTAACCATCCGTATGCGCCAATTTTTAATAATATTCCCGCTAAAATAACAGAGATAGGAGTGGGGGCTTCAACGTGGGCATCAGGAAGCCAAGTATGTAATGGCACCAAAGGAAGTTTAATAGCAAATCCGATAAATAGTAACCAAAAACTCCAAAATCTTGCACTGTGTTCTGCCAAAACCCATCCTGAATTTGGATGAAGGATACTTCCAATTTGACAATTTTTCGGATCTCTCAATGCTTGAATATCAAAACTATGAATGATTTGTTGTGCTGGAATTTCTTGATTGGCTATCGCATTTTGAATGGCATTCAAACCTGAAAGATCGAAATTTTGACCCTCAGAAATTAACCCTATATTGATGGCAGTTTCGTATGGATCTATATAGGCAATTCCCATACCAAGCATTACGATTAAGATAAATAGTGACCCAACAAGCGTGTAAATAAAGAATTTTAATGAAGCATAGTTTTTTCTTGGTCCTCCCCAAATACCAATTAAAAAATACATAGGTAGTAACATGAATTCGAAAAACACATAGAAAAGTAAAAGGTCTTTTGCCAAAAAGCAGCCAATAATTGATGCATTCAATAATAAAACCAATGAAAAATACCCATTTAATTTCTCCTTGATTACATGCGAATTTATTACGGCGATAAAACTGATGAATCCTGTTAATATGATTAATCCAAGACTTAATCCATCTATTCCTAATGAATAATTGACATGGAATTTCCCGAAATTACCCAAATCTAAACGAATCCACTGATACGCTTCTGCCAATTGAAAATTGGGATTTGAAAAATCGTAAATGGAATATACATAAGCTATGAGTGCCAATTGAATGCCAGATACAATTGTGGTTATTTTTTGAACCTGAGCCCCCATTTTTCCACTAGCTATCAGTAATGAACCAATGAGTGGGATTAGAATTAAAAAAGATAAAACTGGAAATGCTGACATATATAATCCGATTATTCGGTTAAAATTAAATCAAAAAGTAAATCAAAAATATTCCGAAAGTAATAAACACTAGAATCCAATAGGATTTCACTTTCCCAGATTGCCACTTATTTGAGTAAGAGGCGATGGTTTGACTAAGTTTTGACGTCAAATTAACCAATACTCCATCCACAACTTGTTGGTCAAACCATGCCGAAATGTGTGCGATAATTACCTGTATTTCAGCGAAGTAATTAATTAGTCGATCTAGAATTTTTACTTCAAATAGATGAATTAATTTGCTCTTGAAAAATATGATGGAATACATTTTTGGCCAAAAATTTGGCATAAACTGATAATTTCCTTGCGGAATCATATTTCGAGTCAAAAATGTCAATCCAATTCCCGCTAACCAAGTAAATCCTGTGATAAGTAACCAATAATTAGGTGGATGATGAGTAATTATTTGGAAATACGTTAAAAGGCTTGATTGATGTATTTCAAAAGGATTCAAACTGATCCAAATGAATAGACTCAATACAGCCAATATTAACACAGGTACAATCTGAATATAATCTGTTTTAACTTTTTCAAAAACTAAATTATTTCGGTTTTGACCCAAGAAAATCAAATAAAATTGACGACTGATGTACCAAGAACTCAACAACATTCCGATTCCCAATGCTATCAATAATCCGATGTAAATAGTTGAATAAACACTTAATTGGCTGTATTCAATCAAATAGCCAGCTAAATTCTCTTTGGAATAAAAACCAGCTGTAAATGGAACGCCCATTAAACCCAATGCAAAAATTAGATAAGCCAAGGCATTCAATGGCATCCATTTTCTCAAGCCACCCATTTGGTTTAAACTCTGTGCATCTAAATGTTTGCTCGATTTTTGATGATGCAAAAAGTGAATGACATATCCTGCTGATAGAAATAATCCAGCTTTGAAAATTCCATGAACAACTAAATGCAACATGGAAACGCCACTTCCCATTCCCATCCACATCAATCCAATTTGGGATATCGTTGAATACGCCAATGTTTTTTTGATGTCATTTTGAAACAAAGCAAATGCCGCACCAGCTACCAATGAAACAGCTCCAATAGCTGCCATGAACAAATGGGTTTCTTCTCCCATCAAAGGAAAAATTCGAATGCCAAGAAATACACCTGCCGTAACCATGGTAGCTGCGTGAATCAATGCAGATGCAGGTGTTGGTCCTTCCATGGCATCAGGTAACCACGACATCAAAGGAAATTGAGCTGATTTTCCAATTCCGCCTGCCAATAAAGCAATTCCTATGTAAAAGGGTGCCGGTCCCATCAGACCGACATTCATGTCTGAGAATCGGTCGCTTTTAAAATGGACAAATAAAGCAAAAAAGCCAATCAATAGGCCAATGTCTCCTAATCGGTTGAGTAAAAAAGCTTTTTTTGCCGCTTTATTGGCTTTGTCTTTTTGATGCCAAAAGCTAATTAATAAAAAAGAACATGCGCCAACCAATTCCCAAGAGGCATAAAAAATGGCTATTTGATCAGTTAAAACTAATCCAAGCATTGCCCCAACAAATAGGTGTAAGTAAAGGTAATATCGTGCAATGTTAGCTTCTTTTTTTAAATAGGATTTAGAAAATACTTGGACCAAAAAACCTACTATTGTCACTAAAAGTGCCATTATTTGAGCCGAGGAGTCGATAAAAAAGCTTGCTTTGTATAAATGCCCTCCTACCGTGAACCAGGGGAAACTTGCTCTCGCAATTTGGCCTTGTAAAAAAAGAACCAAACTGATGGCTAGAATGAAATTAATTGCCGAAAAAAAGATCGAGAAATTTGGAGCAAAATCTTTCCATTTTTTGGGGATTAATCCTATTAACAATGCTGATATCCAAGGTGTTAGGATAAGCAAAGAAAATAAGAAAGGTAATCCCATAGGGTTGCTCGATTTAATTTACAAATATAAGGTTTAAATGATAGAAATCTTAAATTCCACGATTAATATAGGCTTATTTGATCGCTTGTTTTTCGTTTTAACCACCGCTCACGGGTGGAATTAAGGCGATTTCCATGTTTTCTTCAATCAAGAAGTCGTTTTCAGGAAAATGTTGCTCAACAGCGATACGCAAAGAAGGTAGGTCGTTCAAAGAACTATAGTGATTTTTTACTGCGGTAAGTAATTCCAAAGCAGTTGATTTTTGATCCATTTCAAAAAGGATTTCTTTTTGTTGTAATAAATCTCTGGTAATTCCAAAAAGGAGAATTTTATAAGTAGGCATTTGATTGGAGGCAATTTTGTACCTTTGTTATCTTGTTTCGCAAATATATTGGATAATATTCAAAACGCTAACTTTTTGCCTTCTCAACTTGTCGATAATCATGGTCGAGAAATTAGCTATTTGCGTTTGGCAGTAACAGATCGTTGTAATTTACGCTGTTTTTATTGCATGCCATCAGAAGGTGTGAAGTATATGCCAGAGAAGGAATTGCTGACTTGGGAAGAAATGACTCGTTTGGTCGTTTTATTGAACCGAATGGGAATCCGAAAAGTAAGAATTACAGGCGGTGAACCCTTTGTTCGAAATGGTTTAATGGAATTTTTAGAAGAAATATCCCAGTTGCCCGATTTAGAAATTTGTATGACGAGCAATGGTGTTTTGTTAGAAAAAAAATTGCCAGACTTAATTCGATTGGGTATCCGGTCAATCAATTTAAGTTTGGATTCCCTAGATAGAGAACGCTTCAAACAAATTACCAGAAGAGACGATTTTGATGTTGTTTACCATAGTTTGATGGCTTTGATTGAAGCTAATATGCAGGTGAAAATCAATGCGGTTGTCATGGATGGTAAGAACGATCAAGATATTTTGGCTTTGGCGTCTTTTACCGAAAAACATCCTGTTTCCGTTCGATTTATCGAGGAAATGCCTTTCAATGGTTTGGGTCAAAATGCACCTCAATTGAAATGGGATTTTATTAAAATCATCGAGCATATTAAAGAAACGTATCCCAACTTGAAACCTTTAGAGGTAAAATATGGTGATACTGCAATGAATTATCAAATCCCTGAATTTTTAGGGAATATTGGGGTGATTGCTGCCTTCAGTAGAACTTTTTGTGGTACTTGTAATCGATTAAGAATTACTGCCAAAGGGGAGGTGAAAACTTGTTTGTATGACGATGGCGTTTTTGATCTTAAAACCTTGTTACGAGAAAATGCGAGCGATCATGATATTAAAAAATCCTTGTTTGACTTACATCAAGTAAGACCTTTGGATGGATTTGAAGCTGAAAAAAATAGAAAAAATGTTATTCAGGAGTCTATGACTACGATTGGAGGTTAATATGAATATAATGACTGATTTTTTTGATAAAATAAATGATTTAAAAGTCCTTGTAATCGGCGATCTAATGATTGACGCCTATACTTGGGGAAAAGTGAGTAGAATTTCGCCAGAAGCACCTGTGCCTGTGGTGAATGCCATAAAAAGAGAATCTCGTTTAGGTGGTGCTGGAAATGTGGTGATGAATATCGCTAGCTTGGGGGCTAAACCATTTATGGTTTCAGTTTTAGGGGATGATGAAGCGGGAGTTCAATTGAAAAATCTTTTTGAATCAGAAGGATTGTCCTCAAAAGGTCTTCATGTGGAAAAGGGCCGTTCAACCACTGTAAAAGAAAGAATTATTGCAGGGTCTCAACAATTATTACGAATCGATACGGAGACAGAAAAAGCTATTTCAAGTGAATCTACATCAGCTTTATTAGAAAAAGTAAAGGGATTGTTACCAGAAATCGATGTAATTATTTTTGAAGATTATGACAAAGGCGTTTTGAGCGGAAGTTTGATTCAGTCCATTATTTCATTGGCTCAAAAAGCCAATATCCCAACAGTTGTTGATCCTAAAAAGAAGAATTTTTTCGCTTATCAAGGCGCTACTTTATTTAAACCCAACTTACACGAATTGAGGGATGGTTTAGGATTGTCTTCCGAAGATTTTGAAGGAGAAAATTTAAAGAAGACGGTTCGTGACTTTAAAAATGCACAAAAATTTGAAGGCTTATTCGTGACATTGTCAGAAAAAGGTGTTTTTATGGATTTTCATGATCAACAAGTGCAAATCCCTGCTCATATTCGTCAAATCGCAGATGTTTCTGGGGCGGGGGATACTGTTATTTCAATTGCAGCTTGTGCCTTATCATTGGGGTTAAGCCCTAAAGAAATTGCCGAATTAGCAAATCTAGGTGGTGGTTTGGTGTGTGAATCTTTGGGAGTTGTTCCGATTGATAAAGAACTGTTGAAGAAGGAAGCTTCTAAATTATAAATGGCGAAACAATGTTCGCCATTTGTCATGTATTATTTTTAGTTTACCCAAGCGGTAAATTCAATTTCAACTTTGTATTGCGGAGCTATTAAAGCTGAAATTTCATAGATACCTGTGGTTGGTTTTACTTGACCAAAAAAATGAGCATGTGCTTTTGCTATGTCAAGATTTTTAGAAATATCCGTTGTGAAAATTCTTGTTCTTACAACATCATTGATCGATGAACCTGCTTCTTCTAAAACTACCGCAATTCTTTCTATGATATTATAAGTTTGTGCATAAAAATCATCTGCACCTACTTTTTCACCATCAATTAAGGCTACTGTTCCTGAAATTTCTAACAAATTCCCTGTTCTTACCGCTCTGCAGTATCCGAAAGTATCCTCAAAGGGGGATCCACTTGAAATATTTAATCTATTTGACATTATTTTTTTGATAATTGTTTACGATTTCCCACAATTCAGGCTTCGCTTGCTTCACTACTTCTCCTATGACAATCACAGCCGGATTGCGAAGTTCGTTTTTTTGAGCGATTTTATCAAGTTCAGAGGCAAATCCAATGCCTAATTTTTGATTAGCCATCGTTCCATTTTGAACAATCGCCGCAGAAATATCGCCTTTCCCAAAATCTTTACAAATCTGAGAAATTTCAGCCAAGCGGTGCATTCCCATCAAAATAACAATTGTTGCTGTAGATTGAAGGGCTAATTTTAAGTCATTACTTAAACTTC
Source organism: Aquirufa sp. ROCK-SH2 (assembly GCF_054558315.1). NCBI lineage: Bacteria > Pseudomonadati > Bacteroidota > Cytophagia > Cytophagales > Flectobacillaceae > Aquirufa > Aquirufa sp. ROCK-SH2. The sequence continues at coordinate 557,771 of NZ_JBPXKB010000002.1, forward strand.
CATCTGACTTTGTTCCCGTCATTACCCAAAAACTTTCGTTGATACCACGCATCGTTAGTGGAATATCCGCCGCACCTGCTGCTGCATATGATGAGCTAATTCCAGGAACATAAGAAGTGATGATTCCAAATTGTTGGGCAAATTCTATCTCTTCTTGGCCACGTCCAAACACAAATGGATCGCCGCCTTTTAATCGAACAACATGTCCAAGAGCATAGGCCTTCTCTACGATGAGTTGATTGATTTTATCTTGAGAATGGCTTTCGCCAGGTCTTTTTCCTACAAATATTTTTTCTGCATTTGGTTTTGCATATTCCAAAAGGGAAGAGTCAACTAATGCATCATATAAAATAACGTGCGCACTTTCTAAAGCCTTGATTGCTTTCAAGGTAATTAATTCTGGATCACCTGGTCCTGCTCCCACTACCGTTAATCTAGGCTGGGGTTCTAATCCTTTAAATCTGCTTAAATTAGTAATCATTGTTATACGGTAGCTAATTTTTGTCTGTATTGAATGGCATTTTGTAAAAAGTCAAATGCTTCTTTGGCATATGATTTTGCAAATTCCTCGCTTGGCTCATTTTGGTTTATTTGTAAGACCAAATTGGCAAAAGTTTCCTTTGAAACAGCGAATTCTCCCGTTTGAACGAAATTTTCATCAAAACGATTAATCACCGCCATCTGATTCGAAACCGTAACACTTTTATCTAAAAGTAAAGCTTTGGCCGATGATACTAACACACTATATGCGTGATAAATGGCATCAGACCATCTTTTGTCATCCAATGCACCTTGGCACCAAGTATATTTTTCCTCAGATTCAAATAATAAAGTTGCTACTAAATCGATCATTACGCCTGCACATTCTCCAACACCGATTTCAGTGAAAAAGGCATCTGCTGCACCCCAGTCGATGAATTCATCCTCTTTTAGGTCTTGCAAATCTGCGATAGGTTTCAATAAATTATAAAAATATTTTTCACCTTGTCGATCATAATATTGGTGGAAATATTCTCCTTCTGTCGAATTTTCTTCAAAATTATTTAAGATGACACGCAATACTTCGGGGCCACGTTTTGAAGGAACTTTGATGACTTTATCAGCAATTCTTCCTTCGCCATTTCCTAAAGTAGCACCACCCAATAATACTTGCAATGCAGGTAAAACACGTTTGTCTGGGGCTTTTAATGAAGAGCCATGGAATCCAATAGACGCCATTCCATGTTGTCCACAAGAATTCATGCAACCTGAAATTTTGATTTTAATTTCATTATCGAAAATCAAATCAGGAAAATCTTGGGAAATCACTTCTTCCAATTTGGAAGTTATATTCGTAGAATCGGAAATAGCTAAATTACATGTGTCGGTACCTGGACATGCAGTAATATTTGCTACAGAATTAGCGCCAGGAGCCGCTAAATTATGTGCGTTTAGTACTTCAAAAACATAAGGTAAATTTTGTGTAGGAACATGTTTCAACATCATCCCTTGGTTAATCGTAATACGTATATCGTTGCCAATATATCCTTCCAGTTTTTGGATTAAACTTCTAGATGTATCACTTGAAATATTACCATTCAAAATTCTTACATACACCGCATGCAGTCCTTTTTGTTTTTGTTCAAAAGTATTTGTCGCTAACCAAGTTGCATAAGCAGGAGAATCTTCTGCTTTTAATTCGGATAGTTTTGTAGGAACCTCAACCTCCCATTTAGAAGCGTCGTCAATCTCGAACGTATGTAATTTTAAAGCTTTTACTTCCGCTTCAACAAGATTGACAAACTCTTCGAATCCAATTTTTTGAATTAAGAATTTCATTCTTGCTTTATGGCGAGAATTTCTTTCACCATGTCGATCAAAAACTCTTAAAATAGATTCGATATAAGGAATGATTTTGTTTTCTTCCAAAAATTCAAAGGCTACTTTCGCGAGCATCGGTTGAGCACCTAGTCCACCACCTACTACCACTCTAAATCCTTTTTTACCGTCTTGTATTTTTGGGATAAAGCCTAAATCATGCAAATATGCCAATGATGTATCTTCTTCCGTGTTTGAGAAAGAAATCTTGATTTTTCTTCCCATTTCTTGGCAAATTGGGTTTCTCAAGAAATATCTAAAGGCTGCATCTGCGTGTGGACTCACATCAAATACCTCATTTGGATCAATACCTGAGGTAGGTGAGGCAGTAATATTTCTTACTGTATTTCCACAAGCTTCGCGCAAAGTGATATCATCTTTTTCCAATTCTGCCCAAAGTTCTGGAGTACGATCTAAAGAGACAAAATGTATTTGTACGTCTTGACGAGTTGTTAAGTGCAAATTTCCGATGGAATATTCATCTGAAATGTCGGCAATTCTTCTCCATTGGTTGAATTTTATCTTTCCATAAGGAAGTTTAATACGAACCATTTGAACTCCTTGTTGGCGTTGTCCATAAACACCACGAGCCAATCGAAGGCTTCTGAACTTTTCTTCATGAATTTCGCCTGCTTTAAATTGAGCAATTTTGTTGGCTAAATCAATGATGTCTTTTTCAACAATTGGATTTTCTATCTCAGAACGGAAACTTTGCATATTACAATATTTAGTACTACTAGTCTATATAATATATAGATTTTATCCAAAATTACTAAAATACATTTTATTGACAAAGAATAATGATAATCGATTTTAAATATTTTTTAATGGAATGAATATCAAGATTTTTTTATTTATTAAATATGAAATATTCATTAGCTTTGCAAACTCAATTTAGAGGGGTGTCCGAGTGGTTTAAGGAGCACGCTTGGAAAGCGTGTGTAGGTCTCAAGCTTACCGAGGGTTCGAATCCCTTCCCCTCTACCAATTTTCTTGAAGAGAGAAAAGAGGAGAGAGAAAAGAGAAAAGAGAAAATCCTATTACCTCATACATCATACATCATACATCTTACATCATACATCCTACCTCATAAAAGTTTCTGCCTTAAAAGCATAATTATTCCAAGAAATTTTTACATTTACATTCGTTAAACCTATTTAAAATGAAAAAAACAGCTTCTGAGCAAGCTAGCAGGCGGGCATTTTTGTCCAAAGCTGGTTTGGCTCTTGGTTCAATTATTATTTTGCCTCGTCATGTTTTAGGAGGTAAAAGTGCCAATGGAATATCTTATTTGGCACCAAGTGATAAAATTAATCTCGGATTTATTGGGACGGGTAAACAAGGTAGAGGTTTGGTTAATTCCTTTTTATCTACTGAGCGAATTCATTTGGCGGGAATCAGTGAAGTATATCAAGCCAAGGCTGATTTATTCACCAATCGTGTGAAGGAATTATATTCCAAAAATGAAAAATGGGGCGCGGCTCCAGACTTGAAAAATTACCTAGATTTTAGGGAATTATTAGTCAATAAAAGTATTGATGCCGTGGTAATTGCCACTCCAGATCATTGGCATGCTGCCATGGCCGTTCGAGCAGCGGAGGCGGGTAAAGACATTTATTGTGAAAAACCTTTATCCTTAACAGTTAAGGAAGGTCGTGCGATGGTGAACGCAGCGAGAAAACATGATCGAGTTTTTCAAACAGGAAGTATGCAAAGGTCATGGCCTGAATTTAGACAAGCAGTTGAACTTATACGAAATGGATACATTGGGGAAGTGAAAAGCATTAAGGTGAATGTTGGCCCACCTCCTGAAAAATACAATTTACCTTCGGAGCCCATCCCTGATGGATTGGATTTTGAAAAATGGTTAGGACCCAATGCGGCTGTTGGATTTAATTCAGAATTAGCGCCTCCCATTAGCAAGGATGTTTTTCCAAATTGGCGTAAATACAAAGAATTTGGAGGTGGCGGAATGACCGATTGGGGGGCTCATATGTTTGATATTGTTCAATGGGCCTTGGATATGGATCATTCGGGACCTGTAAAAATTGAAGTGCCGAATGGATCAAACATTCCTTATTTGACCTATACTTATGCCAATGGTATTACCATGACGCATCAGACTTGGGAATGGAATAGTGGTGTTGAATTTGTTGGAACAGAAGGAACGCTTCGAATTGCTAGAAAAAAATTGGAAACTTCGAATCCGAGTCTAAAAGATCGGGTGATTGGTGCCAACGAGAAACATGTGTACAAAAGTGAAAATCATTACAATGATTTTTTAGATGCAATCAAAAATAGAAATAAGCCTATTTGTGATGTAGAAATTGGGCACAGAACTGCTTCAGTTTGTAATTTGGGAAATATCGCTTACGAATTGAATCGCAATTTAAATTGGGATCCTAAGAAGGAGGTATTTGCAAAGGATGCAGAAGCTAATGCATTATTAGGTAGAAAAATGAATAAAGAGTGGAAAGTTTAAACAAATAAAATCTATAATTATGAACAAAAAAATAATGTTAATCGCTTTGTTTGCGGTTGTTTCTCAAGTTGCATTTGCGCAAAAAGGCAAATGGGTTGATTTATTTAATGGTAAAAATTTAGATGGTTGGAAAGTCAGTGAAAGTCCCCAATCATTTCGTGTAGAAGATGGCAATCTAATTGTTGAAGGACCTCGTGCACATTTGTTTTATGATGGAGATTTCAACAAGCATGATTTTAAGGATTTTGAAGTCCATGCTAAAATTATGACTTTTCCAGGAGCAAATTCAGGAGTGTATGTTCATACAGAATTTTTGCCAAATGATTGGCCGAAACAAGGATATGAAATACAAGTAAATAATTCACATACAGATTGGAGAAGATCAGCTAGTTTATACAATATTGTTGACTGTGCGGAGGTTTATGTGAAAGACAACGAATGGTATGATATGATTGTTACGGTAAAAGGAAATCGTATTACCACCAAATTAAACGGAATCACGGTTGTAGATTATACGCAACCTGAAAAACCTTTGAGAAATAAAGGTCAAGAATTACGTCTAATAAAAAATGGGACCATCGCTATTCAAGCGCATGATCCCAAAAGTAAAATTATGTATCAACAGATACAAGTAAGACTATTATAAGTCGACTGCTTCACCATAAGCCGCTTCGGTAGCCCCTTTAAAGGCTTCCGAAATGGTTGGGTGAGGGTGAACAGATTTCATGATTTCGTAAGCTGTACTTTCTAATTTACGAACTACTACTGCCTCAGCAATCATTTCAGTAACATTATAGCCAATCATGTGTGCACCTAAAAGCTCACCATATTTGGCGTCGTAGATTACTTTAACAAAACCATCTCTTGCGCCAGCGGCTGTTGCTTTTCCAGATGCAACAAATGGAAATTTACCTACTTTAATATCATATCCAGCTTCTTTCGCTTTTTTCTCTGTCATTCCAACCGATGCAATTTCTGGTGTACAATAAGTACAGCCCGGGATATTAGAATAGTCTAAAGCTTCTGTTTTATGTCCTGCGATTTTCTCTACACAAATGATACCTTCTGCACTCGCTACGTGTGCTAAAGCTGGACCTGGAGTTACGTCACCAATCGCAAAGTAACCTGGAATATTGGTTTCATACCATGCATTGACAGGTATTTTACCTTTGTCAACGATGATTCCTACTTCTTCTAAACCAATGTTTTCTAAATTAGAAATAACACCAGCGGCAGAAAGGACGATATCGCAATTGATTTCTTGATTACCGTTGGGAGTTTTGATGTTTACTTTACATCCTTTTCCTTTGGTATCCACTGATTCAACACTTGAATTAGTCAAGATATCGATACCCATTTTTTTGTATTGTTTGGCTAATTCCTTAGAAACATCCTCATCTTCAACTGGAACGATGTTTGGTAGAAATTCTACGATAGTAACCTTGGTTCCCATGGCAGCATATACGTAAGCAAATTCAACTCCGATAGCACCAGATCCAATGATAACCATCGATTCAGGTCTTTTCGCAAGGCTCATTGCTTTGCGGTATTCAATTACTTTTTCTCCGTCAATAGGAATATTAGGAAGGGCGCGTGCTCTAGCTCCAGTTGCAATCATGATGTTTTTTCCATCATAAATAGTTGCTTTTCCTTCAGCATCAGTCACTTGTACTTTTTTTCCAGGTAATACTTTACCTGTACCCATGATTACGTCAATTTTATTTTTTTTCATCAAAAATTGAACACCCTTACTCATGCTGTCTGCCACACCACGGGAACGTGCAATGACTGCTGAAAAATCTGCTTCAGCTCCAGAAACATTGATTCCGTAATCAGAAGCGTGTTTGATATATTCAAAAACTTGTGCAGATTTCAAAAGTGCTTTGGTAGGAATACAACCCCAGTTAAGGCAAATACCTCCTAGAGATTCTTTTTCAACTACTGCACATTTTAGTCCTAATTGGGAAGCTCGTATTGCGGCTACATAACCACCTGGTCCTGAGCCAACGACGATTAAATCGTATTGTTGCGCCATTTTTTGCTTGCTATTTTAATTTAGCGTGCAATTTACGAAAAAACCTATGCAATTATGAATTATGAGTTATGAATTATGGGTTATGAGTCATGAATTATGAATTATGAATTATGATTTATGATTTTTGGGAAGCTTATTATGTATTTTGAGTGAATATTTTTGCATTATTATTTAGTTGATTTTAATGTTTTCAAAATACTTGTTAATAATTTTTTCAACTCCAATGCTTTTTCATTATAATCGTTCAATATAGTATGATCAACAAATGAAAGTCTTCTAATTATTTCTATCCAATAAATAGTTTCATTTGCTTCTTTTTGGGATATACTCAATTTATGAATGAAATCTGCTTTTGATTCTGCATTTTCGGATTCAAATATTTGAGCACCAATGCTTGTACCAGATCGTTTTAATTGCTTAGAGATTTCGAAAAAATTCTTTTTTTCTATAAGTTGACAAATCTCATAGGTCTTTACTGCAAATTCAATTGATTTTTCTTTGATTAGGTTAGGTTTCATTTTTTTATTTTTTCTTAATTTAAGGTTTATCTTTGTTACTGAATATATGAATAGCTGATTTTGAAAGCGAAAATCATTTAATTATCAACTTTCTTATAATTCATAAATCATAAATCATAAATCATAATTTTTATCATGACAAAAGACAGGTTCAATGACCTGAAAGCCAGAATAGAGGCTTTAAGGAGGTATCTTTGACTACGATCAAAAAAAATATTTAATTTCTGAATTAGAAACTGTAACATCTGATCCCGAATTTTGGAATAAACCTGAAAAAGCAGAGACGACACTAAGAGAATTAAGAAGCCTGCGTTTTTGGACGGAGGGTTTTGATCGACTAGCTGAAGGAATGGGAGATTTAGAAACCATCTGGGAGTTTTATGAACTAGGTGAGGCTACTGAATCTGAAGTGGATGCTGAGGGTGAAAAGTTAGAGCATCTTTTAGATTCACTTGAATTCAGAAAAATGATGTCCGAGGAGGGTGATAATATGAGCGCTGTTTTGGAAATCAATGCAGGAGCAGGAGGAACTGAATCTCAAGATTGGGCAAATATGTTGCTTCGAATGTATAAAATGTGGGCTGATAAAAATAACTTTAAAGTTAAATTGGTCGACTCAAACGATGGAGATGTGGCTGGTATTAAGTCCGTAACCATCGAAATAGAAGGAGAGTTTGCTTATGGAAATTTAAAATCAGAAAATGGAGTTCACCGCTTAGTTCGGATTTCTCCATTTGATTCCAATGCTCGAAGACATACTTCCTTCGCATCCGTTTATGTTTGTCCATTGGCCGATGATTCCATACAAATTGATATTAATCCTGCTGATATCGACTGGGATACTTTCCGTTCAGGAGGTGCTGGAGGGCAAAATGTGAATAAAGTAGAAACCGCTGTTCGGTTAACTCACCGACCTTCGGGAATTATCATTGCTTGTCAACAAGAACGTTCTCAGTTGCAAAACAAGGAAGTGGCTTTGCGTTTATTGAAGTCGAAATTATATCAAATCGAAATCGATAAAAGAAATGCAGCTAGAGCTGAAGTGGAGGCAGGTAAAAAGAAAATAGAGTGGGGTTCCCAAATTAGAAGTTATGTATTAGATGATAGGCGAGTGAAAGATCATCGTACTAATTATCAGACATCTAACACGGAAGCGGTTTTGGATGGCGAGATAAATGAGTTTATCAAAGCCTATTTGATGGAAAACTAATTAATTAATACTAAAATTCTGTGAACAATTTTTATATTTGCAATACTGGTCTAAATATCGTTAATAATATATTGATAATCAGTTGATTAATTAAATATAAAAAGGAAATAATACTAAATTAAACCCATACGTTGTAATTATGGCAAACGAGGAAAAACAAAGATATTCTGCGGAAGAATTAAAAGAGTTTGAAGAAATTATCTTAAAAAAATTAGAAGAAACCAAAGCTGAGTTGAGTTATTTAATGGAGACGTTGAGTAAGAAAAATGATTCAGGTACTGATACAACAGCTAGTAATTCCAAAGTGATGGAAGATGGTGCGGATACAGCAGAAAAGGAGAATTTAAATCAATTAGCTGGTCGCCAACAAAAATTTGCCAATAATTTAGAAAAGGCATTGATGAGAATTAAAAATGGCACTTATGGCGTTTGTGTTGATACCGGTAAATTAATATCGAAAGAACGTTTACGTTTGGTACCTCATACTCAACATTCTATCGAAGCGAAGTTAAAACAACGATAAATGGGAATTTTCGACAATAACAATTTGATTCAACTATTGACCAATTATCTCAAAACACAATTCGAGATCATCAAATTGGATATTCAAGATAAAATTGAAGAGTTATTGTTGCGAATATTCAAATATGTATTAGCGGCTTTATCCATTGGAATAACACTTTTGTTTCTTCTATTGGGTGTTGCTGCCATATTAAATGAGTATTTGCATAGTAATTATTGGGGCTTTTTTATTGTGGCAGGGATAGCATTTTTATTGATGTTATTTGTATTATTATCCATCAAAAAGTCTCCAAGTTCAGAGGAAGTTAGCGAGGATTTTGAACCTGAAATAACAGTTAGTGAAATAGAAAAAGATGAGCAATAATAAAGAGAAAAGGGAGAAATTAGAAATACAAGCTCAAGCTTATCAACAAGAGTTGACGGAAAAAGTGGATGAGTTGAAGGAGACTGCTAAAGTAAGAGGAGGCCAAATTTTATTAGCAGGAGGCATCCTAGCAGGTTCTTACTTGCTTTATAGTCTTTTGTCAGGCAGTGATAAAAAAAACAAAAAAGAATCAGTCCAAAATGAATCATCATTTTTAGGATCTGCTATTAAATCTTATGCCATCGCATTTGCTCTTTCTTTGGCAAAAGATAAATTGATTGAATATTTAGATAGTCTTGAAAAAAAGGAAGAGACTAAAGCTTAATTCAGTCTATTTCTTGTTTTTTCTTCCAAGATATAAGTCCCTTAACGGCAAGGGCGATGAATATTAGGTATAAAATGGAAGTTCCAATGAGGCCTTTTTGAATATACATCCCCACATAAATCGTATCTGCGATTATCCAAACGTACCAATTTTCTGTTTTTTTGCGAGCAGCTAACCAAGTTCCCCATATACTCAGGCCCGTTAGGCTTGCGTCCAAATAGGGCAATGAAACATTTTGTGAATAGCTTTGATGTAAAAAACCAGAAATTAGGCCAAAACAAATGGTAAACAATAGTCCTGCTGCTATTTCTTTTTTAGATGAATTTTCAGGGATCCATTCTTCCGAATTTTTTGCCCATTTTATCCATCCAAATACGGCCATTAAAATAAAAAAACCTTGTAATTCTGCATCTGAATATAAACCTATTTGGAAAAAAAGTAGTCCAAATAAAAGAGAAGCAATGATGTTCCAAAGCCAAGCAATGCTTTTTTGTTGGATAGAAAAATAAACACCTAAAATAGAAGAAATGATTCCTGCGATTTCAATCCAATTTTCAGAAAGGTATTGAAAGAAGGTCATTTTGAATGGTTTTGTTTTTGAAAAAACTGGCAAAAATCAGTAATTGGGCATTTCTCACATTGTGGACTCCGCGCCAAACAAATGTACCTCCCGTGCAAGATTAACCAATGATGTGCCCTAGCTATTACTTCTGTAGGTAAATTTTTCACCAAATGTTGTTCAACTGCCAAGGGTGTTTTTGCAGTGCTGGGGACTAATCCCAATCGGTGAGAAACTCTAAACACGTGTGTGTCTACTGCCATGGCTGGTTGATTATAAATAACCGAAGCGATCACATTGGCTGTTTTTCTTCCTACACCGGGCAATGTTTGTAAATCCTCCAAAGTTTCAGGTACCTCTCCTCCAAATTGATCCATTAATTTTTGACCTAAGCCCAATAAATGCTTGGCTTTGTTATTTGGATAAGAAACTGAACGGATGTAAGAAAATATTTCATCAACAGACGAATCTGCTAATGCCTGTGGGTTGGGATATCGTTTGAAAAGGTTTGGTGTTACTTGGTTGATTCTTTTGTCTGTGCATTGTGCGGATAGGACAACAGCAACTAATAATTCAAATGGATTTGAATAATGCAATTCTGTTTCTGCTTCGGGAAAATGATGCTCGAAGTGATTCACAAAAGCCTCATAGCGCTCTTTTCTTTTCATCTTATTTGAATTTCACTTGCAAACCTACAGAAAAATTGCTCAAAGGTGCTGCATTATAATACCTCAATCCAACTGCATTTAAATCGGGACCTGCAGAATATTTTTCATTCAAAATATTATCTATACTTAACCATAAATTAAAAGGTAGTTTTCCCTTGGACTGGGTATAAGTAATTTTCGAATTCCAAACTTTGCTTGCAGGTAAAATATCTGTATTAGCATCGTTTAGGTAAAGATAATCGGTGAATAAATATTGATTGGTCCAGTTGATGCAAGAGATGGGAGTCCAAGAAACAAAGACAGATTGACTAAATGGACTAGTTCCTGTTAAGAAGTTTCCAGCATACGATTTGTTAATATTCGTATAATCGTTGAATCGATAATTTTGAAAACTACTCGCCGATAAAACTTGTAGCTTAGAGGACAATTGATAAGAAAGGCTAACTTCTAATCCCTTTTGACTCGTTTGGCCAACATTCACAAAATAATCTGCCCCATCTGCTGTTCTTCGCAACACAATGGTTTCGTTTAATTCAAATTGATAAGCATTTATTTCCCAATGGAATTGTTTGTTGTTGCTTTGTCCACGATAGGCAAGTTCGTAATTCCATCCTTTTTCTGCTTTTAAATTATAATTAATGGCTCCTGTGGAGGGCCTTAATTCAGCAATGCTGGGAGGGGAGAAGCCATGAGCTATTTTAAATGCTATATTTTGATTTTTGTTTAAATATCTAATGACTGAAAATCTTGGGGAGAAGATAGCTTCATTATTTTGGTATTCTGTCCAATAATGATTTAAACTGCCTGAAAATAAGAAATTCCAATTTTTCAGTCCACTATATTCCGATTGAAAGAAATTGCTCAATTGTTGAATACTGGTATTTTGAGTGAATTGAAGTGTATCTTTTTTTCCTTTAGCGTTACCAAAAGTTTGGCTATCAAATTTTCCTGTTTGATATTCAAATCCAGCGTCTAAGCTAAAGTCATTTTGTTTGAAATGAACAACACCTCTGGAGCTGAAATTAGGTTCATTTCTAATTTCATAATTTCGGATGGTTGGATTAGTGATTTGATTACTTTGAAAAGTATTAATGAAATTCCAACTCCATTGGCCATTCCATTGATTACCTAAATTTGTTCCAATCCCTAACGTTTTAATATGAAAAGTTGCCATTTGGTCGGCAGCACTTTTAAAGGCACCAGCAGCAGGGCGAGCTTGTTTGGGATTATCTGTATATTGTTTTAAAGTTAAACCACCTGGAGTTTGATAAGCTAAATCAGCATAATAAGCGATCACATTTAGTTGACCACTTGTTTTAAATTGATAGTCTAATTGGTAATTGAACAATTGTTTTTTAACAGCCGATTGGTCACGGTAACCTTCTTGCTGCCAAAAAGATGTATAAAATCTTTGTTGTATATTTTTATCAGCTAATTGAATATCCCAAGAGTGTTTATAGCCACCTAAAGAATTGTAAACAGATTGATGTTGAACAGCATTATTGGACTGAATTTTACTATTTAGTAAGATCACACCACCTGTTCCAGCACCATATAGACCGCCAGAAGGACCTTTTGAAATGACGATATTTTGATATAAATCGGGGTCTAAAATGGAGAAGTAGGTGTTATTTCCTGCATCTGTAAAGGGAATTTGATTCCAATATACCTTAATGTTTCTTACGCCGAATGGTGCTCTTAACGAACTTCCTCTTACAGCAATCCTAAAACTTCCGGGAGATCTCTCCTCCATTCGAACCCCAGCTTGTGAATTTAGTGCAGGTAAAAAACTTAAGCCACTTCCAGGCTTGATTAAAGATGAATCTAAAATAGAAATTGCATCAGGTGAAGTCAACCAGGTTCTTTTTTTTTCAAATGCCTGCACATACACGGTTTTTAACTCCTTCGATTTTGTCGAATCTGATGTTTGAGCATTTGATATTAATCCAGAACAAAGGAAAATGAAGGTGAAAAGAGTTGATTGTTTGAGCATATTTAAAAATAGTAACTTAAATAAGTAGACACAAAGCCTGCTTTAGATGCTTGAATGCTTTTGGAACGGTTGTTCTCCGCAGCTCCCAAATTCAACAATTCATAAACAAAACTTAAACCAAATTTATGGTATTTAATATTCAACTTTGTCCTGTAACAAAGGTCGTTTTTTTGATTACTTGTTTCATATGGGACTCCCACATACCTTCCAAATAAGGTGATGTTGCCAAGAATTGGTTGAAAAAGTTGCCCCTCTAAGGTTATTGGTGTATTTCCAGGGATCTGTAAACCGAGACCTCCGCTAATTCCGTGTAAAGAAGTTTTTTCCTCTTCCACATATTCGGTTTTATTTGCAGAGATTTTTCTAGCAATCGACTTGCTATAAAAACTAACTAAGGGATAAATATAAGGTTTGTTTTTGCCTAATTTCTGATTGAATTGTACTCCTAATTCTGCCATTCCACCACGATAAGCCGAATACAAGTCACCTTCTATTCCATTCGAGTAATTTTCTGGAACAATAAAAGTGTAGGAACTTTTATCAACCATGGAATTGGAAATATTTCCCATGGTGTTCAACTGAAGAAAAAATAATTTCGAAGATTGAGGTCTTTGAAAGGTGATTATTGTCCGGAAATCAAACGTAGGTTGATGCTCATACCAAGCAATCTGGCTTGCACCAATTCCAGTTTCCAATTTGAATTTTTGTCCAAAAAGTACACTTGGTGCAATGAAGATGAATAATACTAAGTAGATCGTTTTGTTTTTCATTTGGATTTTGGGTCGGTATTTACCAATATTTACCTTTTTTTTGTATACCAAAGATAATTCCTCTCAAGATGATTATCAAATGATAGAATATGCTTGGAATCGTTCCAAAATGGAAAGAAAGAACTTGGAATCTTTCGGCCCATGATTTTTTTAGATTTTGTACTGATGCGCCACCAGTTAAATATCGACAAATTGGGACATCACTTTTTATAATGACTTCGCTTCTCTTTAAGCAATTGATTTCCCAATCAATATCAGAACTTAATTTGTATTCCAAAGAATATAACGGAGCGATGTCTTTCTTAACGATAAATGCTTGGTGGCAAACTAGCATGCCAAACTTAAAGTCTTGCCATTTTAACTGTGTAGGTAATTGATGAGGTGTTACCTCACTTCTCAGTCCTAATTTTTCACCTTTCAAATTGACAAAAATGGCATCTCCGTATAACACATCTGGGTTTAATTGAAGACTTTTTAAAATGTTCTCTAAGGTGTTTTCGTCCGCAAATGTATCTCCAGCGTTTAAAAAAAGCAGGTATTTTCCCGTGGATGCGGTAATTCCTTTGTTCATAGCATCGTAAATACCTTGGTCTTTTTCTGAAATTAGATGATCTACTATGACGGGGTGCTGTTTGATGGTAGCTAGGGTTTTATCTTTGGAGGCTCCATCAATAACAAGATATTCAATTTCATTCAAACCTTTTTGAGCATACATGCTATCAAGCGTCCTAACAATATATTGTTCTGCTTGGTAAGTAATCGTAATGATGCTCAATAATTTAGACATTTTTCAAACTATTTAAATATGTTTGCATATGTTGTTCAGCGATAATGTTTTCTGAATAGCATTTTTCTGCTTTTTCTCTTGCCTTTTTGCCAAATTCTATCCGATTTTCTAAGCAAATGTGAATTCCTTCAGCTAATTGATTTACATCTTTAAAGCTCGCTACAAAACCATTGTTGAGGTGTTGAATCATTTCAGGAATGCCACCCACTTCAAAACCAAGGCAGGCAGTTCCACAAGCTAATGCCTCCATGATTGTGTTAGGTAGATTTTCTTCCAAAGAAGGAGTAATAAACACATCAGCTGCATTGTATATTTCGACCATTGAAGAAACTTCTGTTATTTTACCCAAAACGTGAAGTTTAAATGGAATTTCCTTGAATAATGCAGGGTTAGCCACTTCTCCAATGACGAGTATTTCCGTATTATTTGCTTCGTTTGGATGATTTTTTTTCCAACAATTCAAGGCATTTTTGAGGTAATCAAATCCTTTATTGGGTGCGGATACGCGCATTGCCACAAAAAGTAAATAATTTTTTTCAGGCGAAAGCTGTAAATTTTTTCTAGCTATTTGCTTGTCCTTCACATGGAAAGTCGATAAGTCAATCGCATTAGGAATGGTCTGAATTTGATGTTGCATCAATAAACTGCTACTCTTTGCCTTATTTTCTAACCAATGAGAGCATGTGATGAATTTTAAATTGTCCGATTCAAAAGCAAATACTTTTTCTCTCCAAAGTCGATGGGACAAGTCGCCATAATTGGGTTTTTTCAAGAACTTACAATCGCCACAATATTCTTGAAATCGATTACATTCTCCACTATGATGACACCCTCCCGTAAAAGCCCACATATCATGCAAGGTCCAAAAAACAGGCTTCCCCAATTCACTTAATTGTCGAATGTTTTGTATAGATAAAAATCCAAAATTGACCCAATGTAAATGAATGATGTCTGCTTCTTGAATGAGGGGATGTTGGGAAATATCTGCGCCAAACACTCCAGGATTGAATAAAAAACGAATGGATGCATCTTTCTCAAAAAAACGGAAATAAATTCTTTCTCCAATGAATCGCAAAAAGGCTATCCATTTTTTCCAAAAGACATTATTCAACGAAATAGATGCGTCATTTCCCGTTTTTTCTTGCACCAAATAATGTACTTGATGGCCAGCTTTTTGGAGCGCAATAAAGAGTCTGCCACATGCAATACCTGCTCCGCCATTTTGGTTATGGTAAGAAAGTAAAACAATTTTCAGACTTTTTTGACTCATTTTTTAGTAGCTGTAATGAGAATATAGGGAGAAAATAATCTTGTTTCAATCGGGACTATTTTGAAAAATATTTTCAAAGGTAACCAACAAGCTTTTTTGAATAATTTCACCCACAAAGGTTGAGTCGATTCATTTTCTAACCACAGCATAAAGCCACCGCTGTATGCAACTTTGATATTTTCCAAATCTAAATCTTGGCAAATATTTTGTAGCAATGTCAAATCCATGCAAGGAATATAATGCTTGTTGTAATTTTCAACATCAAAGGTTTTTTGAAACCAACCATTCAGGCCTTTGAAATTAGGTAAACTGATAAATAAGCTTCCTTTTGGCTTTAAAAATGCAACATGGCGCGCAATGATATCTTTGGTATTTTCAAAATGTTCAATTAAACCATTTGAAATCGCTAAATCGAAACTATTATGCAAGGATTGATCATCCGCAAATAGGTCTTTTTCAAGTATCTCAATTTTTCCTTCACAATGGTTTGCCTTTTGGAGTTGATCCACCAATTCGGGCAAAATGACAAAGTCCAAAAGTGTCGGTTGTATTTGTAATTCTTTTCTTGCCCAAACTGAATAATAGCCTGGAAAACCGCCAATTTCTATCAAATTTTGAACAGAATTTTTAGAAGCAATTGTCCTCAGTTCCTTCGTGAACGGATAATTGGCTGGAATTTTAAAGATCAAATGATCTTTGCTCAGCCAATAATTTTTCCAAAATTGATAATCCGTTAAAGACTTTTCAGCCATCTGAATGGGAAATTTAATAAATTAGGATACATATAAAGGAGCAATTTACACATTAGTATTTGCATTAGAAAGTAGAATTAAGCTCTTAGATTGTAATTTGTGACAGCTAAATTGTAACTTTATAGTTTAGTGTAAATTAAAAATTACATATTCATATTGGTATGATTCTGAAGGGTAAAAAAGTATTGGTGACAGGAGCTGATGGATTCATTGGTAGTCATCTTGTTGAAAGATTATTGGAAGAAGGGGCTAATGTTAAAGCTTTTGTTTATTACAATTCATTCAATAGCTGGGGATGGTTGGATACTTTTCCCAAAGAAACATTAGCTAAAATTGAAATCTTTGCGGGCGATGTTCGTGACCCTTATGGAGTCAAGGAGTCGATGAAAGGATGTGATGTTGTTTTTCACCTAGCGGCTTTAATTGCCATTCCTTACAGTTATCATTCGCCAGATTCTTATGTAGATACCAATATCAAAGGAACTCTGAATATCATTCAGGCGGCCAAAGAATTAGGCGTAGAAAAAGTTTTAGTGACTTCGACTTCTGAAGTATATGGTACAGCCTTATATGTTCCTATCGACGAAAAACATCCCAAGCAAGGCCAGTCGCCTTATTCGGCCACTAAAATTGGGGCGGATCATATTGCCGATTCATTTTACAGAAGTTTTAATTTGCCTTTGACCATTGTTCGTCCATTTAATACGTTTGGACCTAGACAATCAGCAAGAGCGGTTATCCCGACCATTATTACCCAATTATTGGCTGGGAAAACGGAGATAAAATTAGGGTCTTTACATCCTACAAGAGACTTGGTTTTCGTAAAAGATACGGTAAATGGATTTGTTGAAATTGCGAAATCAGATACGCTAATTGGTCATGAAGTAAATATTGCCACAGAATCTGAAATCACCGTTGGCGATTTAGCTTGGAAGTTGATTGAATTAATTAACCCCAATGCAAAAATTATCAGTGATGATGTTCGACTAAGACCTGAAAAAAGTGAAGTGGAAAGATTATTTGGTTCCAACCAGAAAATCAAAGCGAATACTCAATGGGTTCAAAAAAATTCTTTCGATGAATCTTTAAAAGAAACCATCGAATGGTTTAGCAAGCCAGAAAACTTAAAACAATATAAAACAGATATTTATAATGTTTAAAAAAGAGATAATATTTATTCAAGATCAATTTCCGCAACTTGATTTTATCCCTTTGCACGCTCCCATATTTTTTGGGAACGAAAAAAAATATTTACTTGAAACAATAGATTCTACGTTTGTTTCTTCCGTAGGTCCATTTGTGGATCAATTTGAACAAAATCTACAATCCTATACTCACACTAAAAAAGCGGTAGCTGTGGTAAATGGTACAGCCGCTCTTCAGGTTGCCTTGCGTTTAATGGGTGTAAAGGAAAGCGATGAAGTGTTGACGCAAGCCTTAACATTCGTAGCCACCGCCAATGCCATTCAATACAATGGCGCTACTCCCGTATTTTTAGATGTCGATTTAGACACGATGGGATTGTCGCCCAAAGCGGTTGCTAATTACCTGGAAGAACATGCAGAATTGCGAGAGGCGGGTTGTTTCAACAAAAAAACTGGTAAGAAAATTTCGGCTTGTTTGCCAATGCATACCTTCGGTTTTCCTGTTCATTTGAATGAATTGATTGCCGTTTGTCAAAAATGGCAAATACCGATTGTCGAGGATGCTGCGGAATCCATGGGTTCTGAATATGAAGGTAAAATGACAGGTTCTTTTGGACAAATGGGGATTTTTTCCTTCAATGGCAACAAAACAATTACTTGTGGAGGCGGTGGAGCTATTGTAACCAATGACGAAATTCTGGGTGCAAAAGCCAAACATTTGACGACCACAGCTAAGCAAGCTCATCCTTATGAGTTTTATCATGATGAGCTTGGATATAATTTTCGAATGCCCAATTTAAATGCCGCTTTGGCATGTGCTCAATTGGAATTATTGCCTAAAATTTTAGAAAATAAGAGCGAATTGGCTACTCAATATCAAGCATTTTTTAAACAACAAGGCATAAAGTTTAGAACGGAATTGCCAAATACGAAAGCCAATTATTGGTTGATGTGTTTGCAATTAGAAAATAGATCCGAAAGAGATTTGTTTTTAAAACACAGCAATGAAAATGGCGTAATGACTCGACCGATTTGGCAATTGATGCATCGGTTACCCATGTACAAGGATTGCCCAAGAGACGAACAAATAAATGCTCAATTTTTGGAAGATCGTATTGTCAATATTCCAAGTAGCTATCGACCTTAATATGATTCAAATGGAAAATCTCATACTTATTGGAGGCGGCGGACATGCAAAATCTTGCATCGATATTATTCGATCGAATGCTCAATTTAATATTGTGGGTTATGTAGATTTTTCTCCAACTTTAGATGAAAAATACGACATTCCTTACTTGGGACAAGACGAAGTTTTGCCGAATTATATAAAAGACAATCTATTTTTGATTACCATAGGTCAACTTAATTCTTCCGAAAAACGCGCAAAAATATATCAAGAACTAAAGTCTTTAGGAGCAAAAATGGCAACAGTTCTTTCTCCGTTTGCTCAGGTATCTAAATGGGCGAAGATTGGTGAAGGGACCATCGTTTTTCATGGTGTGACAATTCAAGCCGATGCTCAAGTAGGAGAAAATTGTATTTTGAATAATCATGTTTTGGTTGAGCATGACTGTCAAATAGGTCAACATTGTCATATTTCTACAGGAGCCATCCTAAATGGAAATGTGAAAATTTCCGATGGTGTTTTGGTAGGAAGTGGTGCTATTTTAAAACAAGGAATTTCTGTTGGAAAAAATGCCATCATAGGTATGGGTTCTGTCGTGTTAAAAAATGTAGAGAATGATCAAATCGTTTTTGGTAATCCAGCTAAATTGAAATAAATGAATCAAACAATCATCATTGCAGAAGCAGGAGTTAATCATAATGGGAGTTTAATTTTGGCCAAGAAATTAATTGATGCTGCTGTGGAGGCTGGGGTAGATTATGTAAAATTTCAAACTTTCAATGCCCATTTATTGGTCAGTAAATCTGCCCAAAAAGCAGAATACCAAAAAAAGAATGCTTCCAATGACGAATCTCAACACGAGATGCTAAAAAAGCTGGAATTAAGTTGGGACGATCATTTGGAGCTAATTGAATATTGTGAATCCCAATCGATTCGTTTTTTCTCCACTGCCTTTGATTTAGAAAGTTTAGATGTATTAAGCAAGCTCGGATTTCAGTTATATAAAATTCCATCTGGAGAAATTACCAATTTGCCTTATTTAAAAAAAGTGTCAAAATTAGCTTCTGAAGTTATTTTATCCACGGGAATGTGTACAATGGATGAAATTGCTGAAGCCATACAGGTGTTGGTAAAAGGGGGAATTGATTTAGCTAATATTTGTGTTTTACATTGTAATACAGAGTATCCAACACCCATGAAGGATGTTAATTTACTAGCAATGAATGAAATTGGTCGACAATTTCATGTAAATGTGGGATATTCGGATCATACTTTGGGGATTGAAGTTCCCATTGCAGCGGTTGCTTTAGGAGCGAAAGTCATTGAGAAGCATTTTACGCTAGATCGTACAATGGAAGGACCTGACCATAAGGCCTCATTAGAGCCCTATGAATTGAAAGCCATGGTTTCTGCCATTAGAAACATTGAATTAGCTTTGGGAAGTGAATTGAAAAAACCTTCTGAATCTGAAATGAAAAACATAGCTATCGCGAGAAAAAGTATTCATTTGAGAGTAGAAAAGAAAAAGGGAGAAGTATTGACAGAAGCGGATTTTGATATGCTACGTCCAGGTAATGGAATTTCACCTATGCGCATGGAAGAGTTGATCGGGAAGGTTTGTCAATTTGATTTAGTGGCTGGTCATCAATTAACTGTGAATGATATCGTAAAATGAGAATATTGGTACTAACAAGTTCGAGAGCAGATTTTGGTATTTATTTACCCTTGTTGAAAAAATTGGAAAATGATCCATTTTTTCAATTAGAAATTCTTGCTTTCGGTACCCATTTGTCCAAAGCTCATGGATATACCATTGATGATATTAAAAGGCAAGGTTTCAAGGTGCAGCATAAAATTGAAACCATTCCAAATGATGATTCTGCCTTTGAAATTGCTAATTCCATGGGACTCGCTACTCAGAAATTTGCTACATTTTGGGAGAAGAAAAAAAAGAAAATCGATTTAGTGCTTTGCTTAGGTGACCGATATGAAATGTTTGCTGCTGTAACGGCAGGAATCCCCTTTAATTTACCTTTTGCACATTTACATGGAGGAGAAACCACTCTGGGTGCTATAGATAATATTTTTCGGCACTCCATTAGCCTTGCTTCAAAACTACATTTTGTTGCAACTAAATCCAATGGAGAACGATTAGCTGAAATTTTAGGGACTCAGGAGGGAATTCATTGTGTCGGTGCTTTGAGTTTAGATAATTTAAAGGATATCGATATCCTTTCTTTGAAGGAATTTGAGCAAAATTTCCAAATCGATTTATCGAAAAAGACCATCTTGTGTACGGTGCATCCTGAAACTGCAGGAGAAGTAAACAATCAGCAGAATATTTTCGAATTAATTTTGGCCATCGAAGCATTGAAAAATTATCAATTTTTAATCACCTTGCCGAATGCCGATACGCATAGTATGGAAATCAGAATGGCGTTGATCATTCATTTTCAATACAATCCTCAAGTGAAACTAGTGGAGAATCTAGGCACAAAAGGCTATTTTTCAGCTATGCAACATTGCGCCATGCTTTTGGGAAATACCTCTAGTGGAATCATTGAGGCGGCCTCTTTTGGTAAATATGTGATTAATTTAGGGGATAGACAAAAAGGAAGAGAGGCAGGAGAAAACGTATTTCAAACCCCTTTTGAAACAGGGAAAATCATAGATCAGGTTCGAGAGATTGAGCATTTGCCGAAATGGTCCAAAGGGAATATCTATGACAATGGAGGCGCTTCCGATCGAATCATTGAAGTATTGAAACAGATGTAGCATGGAAAAAAAGCAAGAATTTAAACGGTATTTGATTTCACAAAGCGAATCTGTCCATGAGGCATTGCAAAAGCTTGATAAATTGGCTTCTGATGCTGTGTTATTCGTAGTAGATGCGGAAGATAAACTTCTTGGGTCTATCACGGATGGAGATATGAGGCGTGGATTTATCAAAGGTTTTAGTTTGGAAAGTCCTTTGACTCATTTCATATATTCAAGTCCAAAATTCATACGTTGCGGCGAAAATGCGATTAGTCAAATCATTGAATTTCGGAAGAAAGATATCATGATTGTTCCTATTTTGGATCAAAATGATTGTGTAATTAATGTCTTAAATCTAAAACACCATACTTCCTATTTACCGATTGATGCAGTGATCATGGCGGGAGGAAGAGGAGAAAGGTTAAAACCTCTGACGGATTCTTTACCCAAGCCTTTATTGCCCATTTCCGATAAACCAATCATTGAATATAATTTAGACCGTCTAAAAGATTTTGGGATTGAAGACATTTGGATAACGGTTAATTATTTAGCCGATCAAATCATGGATCGATTCAAAGATGGAGCTGAGAAGTCGATAAATATCCAATATGTTCAAGAAACTAAATCCTTAGGAACCGCAGGTGCGCTTTCTTTGATTGATGGACTTTCTCATGATACGGTTTTATTGATGAATTCTGATTTATTGACAAATATCAATTTTGAAGAATTTTTCTTGTTTTTTCAAGAGCAAAAGGCCGATTTGGCTGTTGCCTGTATCTCTTATCAAGTGAATATTCCTTATGCCGTTGTGGAAGAGGAGAATTTTCAAATCAGAGGATTCAAAGAAAAACCTACTTATACGCATTTTACCAATGCGGGGATCTATTTAATGAAACGGGAGATTTTGGATATCATTCCTAAAGATGAGCGTTTTGATGCCACCGATTTGATGCAAAAATTAATTGACTTAAATAAAAAAGTGGTCGCTTTTCCAATGTTGGGTTATTGGTTGGATATAGGCAAACATGAAGATTATCAAAAGGCCCAGGAGGATATTAAACATATTAAATTATGAAGCCTTTAGTTGTCATTCCAGCTAGATCAGGTAGCAAAGGCGTTCCTTTGAAAAATATCAAGGAATTGAATGGGAAACCTTTGATTTATTATACCATTGAGGCAGCACAAAAGGTGTTTGCCAATCAAGAAATTTTGGTATCTACAGATGGAGAAGATATCAAGAATCTCGTTGAAAAAACGGGTTTGAATGTGCCCTTTTTACGCCCTGCTTATTTGGCCCAAGATAATTCAGGAACCTATGAGGTTTTATTACATGCCATCGAATGGGCTGAATCGAACAATTATTTTCCTGATTGTTTGATTTTGTTGCAAGCCACTTCTCCTTTTAGAACTGCTGAACAAATTCAAGCTGCTGTAAACCTTTTTGATTCCTCCATTGACATGGTGGTATCTGTGAAAGCAACCAAGGCAAATCCTTATTTCGTCCTAATGGAAGAAAATAAAGATGGTTTTTTGGAAAAATCGAAAAGTGGAAACTTTGCAAGAAGGCAAGACGCACCATCTGTCTATGAATTAAATGGCGCTATTTATGTGATGAATATTGAATCCTTGAAAAAAGGACCTATTTCTTCCTTCACAAAGGTTCGGAAATTTGTTATGGATGAATGGAGTTCTCATGATATAGATACAGAGTTGGATTGGTTATTAGCAGAAACTATGGTGAAACAGAAGAACATTGATTAACATATATGTCAAGTATTAAAAAGCAATCTATTTTAAGTACGGTATATTCTTACCTTGGGGTTGGGATTGGATTGCTTACGCAAGGTTTTATTTTGCCGAATTATTTTGAGACCAATGAAATAGGCTTAATGGCTATTTTGTTGAGTTGGATGTACCTAATCGCTCAATTTGCTAGTTTAGGTTTTAATCATGCTGGAACCAAATATTTTTCATTTTTCAGAAATTCCTCACCTAAAAATTTAGGTTATCTGAATTTGGGATTTAAAACTCAAACGCTTGGGTTCGTTTTAAGTATTGCATTCTTATTGCTTTTTAAAGACCAAATTATTTCCAATCAAAACATTCAAGATAAAGCGCTGTTGGACAAATTTTTCAAATTGATTTTTCCCATCACTTTGGCCACCATGTTGTTTAATTTATTTGATAATTATGCCAAAGGGCTTTATAATACCGTTGCAGGGAATTTATACAGTCAATTTTTTCAACGACTTTTTACTTTATTGGCAGCTGTTTTGTTTGTGTTTGACATCGTGGACTTTGAGCTTTTTATGTATTTGTGGGTCTTTGGTTTAGCATTGCCAACGGTCTTCATGATTTATACTTCTGCACTATTAGGTCCATTAAATTTTCAAAAAAATATAGCATTTTTTCAGTCGAAAATTAAAAAAGAATTTTACGTGTTTGCCGCATTTAGTGTGCTTACTGGATTATCTTCTATGATTATTTTGCAATTGGATAAAATCATGGTCAATTCTTATTTAGGCCTAAGTAGCACAGGTATTTATAGTACTTGCTTGCTATTTTCCAGCGTGATGGGAATGGGATATTTGTCGGTAATTAAGGCTTCTTCTGCCGTAGTGATCAATGCATTGGATGAAAAGGAATATAGTATAGTTGAAACAATTTATAAAAAAAGTAGCGTCAATTTATATGCCTTTGGTTTATTGACTTTGCTTTGCACTTGGATCAATCTAGATCAGTTGTTTGGATTAGTGAAACCAGAATATGCAGCAGGTAGGACGGCATTAATCATTATTGGAATTAGTAAATTATTCGATTTGCTGAATGGCATCAATGGTTTGATTTTATCCAATTCCAAATATTTTAAACTAGATTCTATTTTAATCATCAGTTTTGTATTGGTTTTGTATTTATTGAACAAAAGTTTGATTCCTTTGTATGGTATCAATGGCGCAGCATTTTCTGCCTTGATTTCCGTGGTTTATTATAATTTAGCAAGGACTTTTTTAATTTGGAAATTTTTCAAGATGCAACCTTTAGGTTGGGAACAAATTGTTTCTACGCTGATATTTGTTGCCATTTTATTTTTAGGTTTTCAATTGCCCGATTTAGATGTTAAACTTTTGAGTATTTTTTATAAATCGGCAGTAGCAACCATTTTATTTTCAGTGTTCATTTATCTGACAAAATCGGTACCTGATTTTAATTCATTTATCAATTTTGGGATTCAAAAAATGTCTAAATGGCTTTAGTGATTATTAATTTTTTGGCAAAGTTTTACACGTCTTTTTTGTCTATCATCAAGGTCTTGTTTCAAACGGATTTTTCGTTGGAAAAGTTGGTTTTGAATGAAGAAACTTGTCTGATTTTAGGAAATGGCCCTTCTGTGAATGCCACGATTGAAAAGGACTTAGAAAAGGTTCAACAAATGTTTACAATATGCGTGAATCATTTTGGGTCGACAGATCCTTATGAAGTTATCCAACCTAAAATGTACATGCTTTTAGATCCTTTGTTCAAGGATTCGAATTATGAATTAGGGCAAAAATTAATCGATAATATTCTTCAAAAAACCACTTGGCCTTTGATAGTTTATATGCCTCAGGATTTTAAACATTCGACAGAAATGTTGCAGCGTTTAAAGTCTAATCCCAACATACAAGTGTATTTTTTCAATTATACAATTGTCAATGGTTTTGAACGTTTGAATCAATATTTTTTCCAAAAAGGTTGGGGGATGATTCAATCTCAAAATATTTTGGTTTGTGCCATTTTTCAGGCTTTGCAATTAGGCTTTCGCAAAATATACATTACAGGTGCAGATCATACTTGGCATGAAAATATGCGTGTTTCTGACCTAGACAATTCCTT
Organism: Aquirufa sp. ROCK-SH2; assembly: GCF_054558315.1. NCBI lineage: Bacteria > Pseudomonadati > Bacteroidota > Cytophagia > Cytophagales > Flectobacillaceae > Aquirufa > Aquirufa sp. ROCK-SH2. The sequence goes on from NZ_JBPXKB010000002.1 coordinate 582,784, forward strand.
GCTTTTAAATGACACCCATTTTTATGGAGCAAAAGACATCAATTTAAGTACTCGATTTGCCCCTAAACCAACAGTTGAATCTCAATTAGCTGTACAATTTCTTTCTTTGCACAAAGTGTTTTTAGGACATCAAAAAAATGCCCAGCTCGCTAAAGACCGTGGCGTAAGAATTATTAATGTAAGTCAACATAGTAATATTGATGTGTACGAAAGAGGGGGATTTAGGTAAGAGGTAAAAGGTAATAGGTTTTCTCTCTTCTCTTTTCTCTCTCCTCTCTTCTTCTCAATCCAGCTCCGCCAGCGAGTTTTTATACTCCACCACTTCTTTGGCTAAACGATGAAAGTGTTTGACTTTTTGATGTTGTCCTCGTTTTTTTGCAATTCTTGCTAAGCCCAAATAAGCTAATCCACGGATATCCTTGGTAAAACGTTCCTCAAATGGGAATTGTAATGATTTAGTGTAGTAATTTTCTGCATTCACTAAATTGCCATTTCTGTGTTCCTCCTCTAGTCCTTTAAACACCCAAGCAGCACCAGAGTAATAGGGCGATTTGATGTTTTCTAATTGGTGAATGAATTTCTCTGCTTCTTCATAATTCCCTGAAAGTGTAAGCATTTCGGCCCTTTGCAAGATATACCAATGGTTATTGGGGAACTTTTGTATCAATTGTAAATTATAAGGTAAGGCTTTTGCTGGAGTACCTTCGTATTTATTGTAAATATAACCCAAGTAAAAAAGGGATTCATTTTTGACAAAAAGTGTTTTTTTTGTAGCTAAATCGAGATTATTTAATCCTGTTTTCTTATCCCCATCCTGAAAAAAGAACATGAAGGGTTTAATGACTGGATGTAAGTCTGGGTATGAAATACGATAATAATTGTAAATACCTGAAGAATATAGAAATTCAGGTTGTTTGTCCGTGTTTTTTAGGCCAATTTTCATGAATGAATACGCTTTTTTGGCATAGCTTACAGCCGACATAAACTTTTGATTATCTGCTTCATAGGCTGCTAAAAAACCCAATGAAGCCGAACAGAAAAAGGCTGCTTCTAAATCATTGTTATTTTTATCAAAGGCGCTTTGTGCCAATTGATAGCATTTCTCCAAATAGGCTAAATAATTTTTACTGGGTCCAGGGTGATCTTTCAGCGGGAAATATTGTTGCTCCCATTGCATCGCAAATAATAAATAGGCTGCCGGATTATTGGGGTATTTATTTTTTACCTGTAGAAAATTTTCTGTGCTTTCTTTGAAGTCGTAATTATATAAATGATTTAAGCCTTCACTGATTAAATTTTTGGTCAATGGATCCTGCAAAACCTGCCCAAATCCAATAACTGGACACCATAAGAAAATTATCAGTAAAAATGTGCGCATTTATGGGAATTTGAAATGCAAATGTAAGTATTACTGTGGTTTTTGAGCCTAATTTTTTACTTTTGTTGCTACATCTTTTATTAAATTTTAATACATGATTTCCTATCAACAATTTACACTTTCAAATGGTCTGCAAGTGATCGTTCATGAAGATCAAAGTACGACACTAGCCGTCATGGATGTGATTTATGATGTAGGAAGTAGAGATGAAAGCGAATCAAAAACTGGTTTTGCTCATTTATTTGAACATTTGATGTTTGGAGGTTCAGAAAACATACCCGATTATGATACTCCTTTGCAAATGGTTGGTGGTGAAAATAATGCATTTACTACTCCCGACTTAACAAATTATTACATATCTGTACCATTCCAGAATTTAGAAACAGCCTTTTGGTTAGAATCTGATCGAATGAAGCAATTAGCTTTTAATCCACAGTCTTTGGAAGTGCAGAGGAAAGTAGTGATTGAAGAGTTTAAACAAAGATATTTGAATCAACCTTATGGCGATGTTTGGTTGAAATTTAGACCATTCATTTACGAAAAACATCCTTATCGTTGGGCGACAATCGGAGCCGAGATCAAACATATCGAAGAAGCTACATTAGAAGATGTGAAAGCATTTTTTAATCAATTTTATATTCCTAAAAATGCGATTTTAGTTGTAGCAGGCCGAGTTAATTTTGATGAAGTTAAAGCCTTGGCTGAAAAATGGTTTGGTCCTATACCATCCGGCGAAAAGCCTCAACGTAATTTGCCCAAAGAGCCAGCTTTGAAGGAAAATAAAAAAATGGAAATAGAAGCAGAGGTGCCTTCAAATCGTATTTATAAAGCGTTTCATGTGGTGGGTAGATACGATAAAGATTTTCATTCCATTGATTTAATGTCGGATTTACTAGGCCGTGGTGAATCTTCTTATTTGTATGAATACTTGGTTCACAACGAGCGGATTTTTGATAATTTACAATCCTATTTAATGGGAAGTTCAGACCCTGGTTTATTGGTGATTCAAGGACAGGTTACTGAGGGAGTTGATATTGCAATGGCGGATAAAGCCTTGGAAGATTTATTGAAGAAATTTGTGAAAGATGGGATCACAGAAGAGGCTTTGCAAAAAGTGAAAAACCAAGCAGAATCGAGTTTAGTTTTTTCAGAGGTTGAAGTGTTGAATAGAGCAATGAATTTGGCTATGGCTGCGAACGCAGGAAATGTTGAATATGTCAATCAAGAAACGGATAAAATTCAAGCCGTTCGAAAATCTGATTTAGAATTTTGGGCGGAAAAATTGTTTTTAAGAGATTCTTCTTGCACCTTGTGGTATAAGAAAATAGCGAAATAGATTATTCTGAAAATTGAACTAATATGAAAATACGAGTTGGCCAAGGCTATGACGTTCATCAATGGAAGGAAGGTCGTCCTTGTATTTTAGGGGGTATACAAATTCCTTCCGAGAAAGGTCCTTTAGGCCATTCCGATGCGGATGTTGTTTGTCATGTTTTATGCGATGCCTTATTGGGTGCGGCTAATATGAGAAATATTGGATTTCATTTTTCGGATAAGGATCCACAATGGAAAGGGGTAGCTTCTACCTTTTTGTTACAAAAAGTGATGGAAATGATTCGTGCAGAAGGTTGGGAATTAGGTAATGCAGATGTGACAATCATTTTAGACCAACCTAAATTGAATCCACATATTCCTTCCATCAAAGAAAATTTAGCGACGGTGATGGGAGTTGATTTAGATCAAATTTCAGTGAAGGCGACCACTTCGGAAGGAATGGGATTTGTGGGTAGAGGGGAAGGTATTTCAGCGATGGCTGTTGCATTAATTCAAAAATAAGCGGCAATGCAGATTAATTTAGAAAAAGAACGTTTAGAAATATTAAAACGCTACCGTAAATTATTACGTACGGCTAAACCGTTTCTAAAAGATGATGATGCGAAGCAAATTAAACAAGCATTTTTGCTTTCTGCAGAGGCGCACAAAGATATGCGAAGGAAATCGGGAGAACCTTACATTTACCATCCTTTAGCTGTTGCCCAAATTTGTGTCGAAGAAATCGGTTTAGGAACGACATCCATCATTTCAGCTCTTTTACACGATGTCGTAGAAGACACGAATTTTACCTTATTAGACATTGAAAAGCGTTTTGGTAAAAAGATCGCATCCATCATTGATGGCTTAACCAAAATTGCTGGAACATTTGAATATGGAACATCGCAGCAGGCGGAGAACTTTAGGAAAATGTTGTTGACTTTATCAGATGATATTCGAGTAATTTTGATAAAGCTTGCAGATCGTTTACATAACATGCGGACCCTTACCAGTATGGCCAAGGAAAAGCAATTGAAAATAGCCTCTGAAACGATTTATTTATATGCTCCTCTTGCGCATCGATTGGGACTAAATTCCATTAAAACGGAATTAGAAGATTTAGGATTGAAGTTTACAGAGCCTGAAGCATATAAAGATATTTCTAACAAGTTGATGGAAAATAAGCGAAACAGAGAAAGTTTCGTAGAACATTTTATCAAGCCCATCAAGAAATCTTTAGACGAAAGAAAATTTAATTATACCATCAAAGGTAGACCCAAATCCATTTATTCCATTTACAATAAAATAAAAAAAGGGAATACTTCTTTTGAGAAAATTTACGATTTATTTGCTGTTCGAGTGGTTTTGGACGTTCCTATTGAACGAGAAAAAGCTGACTGTTGGGAGGTATATAGTATCGTTACAGATCACTATCGTCCGAATCCAAGTCGTCTGAAAGATTGGGTTTCTACTCCTAAATCCAATGGATATGAATCTTTGCATACAACCGTTATGAGCATGCCCTTCGGCATGGATAAAGAAGGTCGTTGGGTAGAAGTTCAAATTCGAACCAAACGGATGGATGAAATCGCAGAAAAAGGTGTTGCAGCACATTTTAAATACAAAGGAACAGATACTCGGACAAGTCAGGCATTTGAATCTTGGTTAAGTCAAGTTCGAGAGGCTTTGGAAGCCAATGACAAAAGCCAGTCGGCGGTTGAATTGGTGGATGATATCAAAAATTCACTTTACAGTGAAGAAGTTTTTGTATTTACTCCGAAAGGGAAATTGGTAGTGATGCAAGTTGGAGCAACGGCCTTAGATTTTGCTTTTGAAATACATACCGAGGTGGGAGCAAAATGTATTGGAGCCAAGGTAGGTGGGAAATTAGTCCCTTTGTCACATAAATTAGTCAATGGTGATCAGATCGAAATTTTAACTTCTTCCAAGCAAAAGCCATCTGAAGATTGGTTAAGAATTGTGATGACAACCAAAGCTAAAGCACGGATCAAGGATTGCATCAAAGAAGAAAATAAATCATATTTGATTAGAGGGCGCGATTTGATTGAGCATCGTTTGAAAATTTTGGGTTATCCAGTTTTAACCTTGGAATTGACCAATCAATTGAGAGCTTATTACAATGCCAAAGATGCAAATGATTTATTTTATCGTTTTGGCAAAGGGTATATCGCCATCGAGCAGTTGAAGCATTGGAAGTCCGACAAGGAAATGCACGAGCGGAAGCAAGCCGAAAAAAGCATCAAGGCCCCAATCGTTGATAGTAAAACCTTTCGAAAGGAGATGCAAAACATCCAAAACGATCGGAAAAATTCGGATACTTTGTTAATTGGAGAGGATATGGATAAAGTAGATTACACCTTAGCAAAATGTTGTAATCCTATTTCAGGAGATGAAGTTTTTGGTTTTGTAACAATTAATGAAGGCATTAAAATTCACCGAAATGCTTGTCCCAATTCCCCTGAATTATTATCTAGACATGGAGATCGAGTGATAAAGGCTCAATGGGCGAGTCAAATTGCTATGTCATTTGTTGTCAATTTGGTAATCAAAGGGATCGATCGAGTGGGATTAATCAATGATGTTACTCGTGTAGTTTCAGATGAATTAAAAGTGAATATTACTGGATTGTCTATTGGAGTAAAGGAAGGACTTTTTGAAGGTCAATTGTCTTTAATGATACAAGATACAGAGCATTTAGATGCATTGGTTGTGGAATTGGAAAGAGTTCCAGGAGTAATTGAAGTTGCAAGGGTAGAATAGTAGCTTTTTTAAGATATTTTGCCTTATTTTACGTCGTTTTTTCAGTTAAATGTCCGCAGATTTAGATAAGTTCGATTCGGTTAAAAAAATTTTCACAGCCTATTTGGAAAACAAAGGTCTGAGGAAAACTCCAGAGAGGTTCGCCATCTTGGAGGAAATATATCTGCGTGATGATCACTTCGATGTGGAGGAATTATATATCTCCATGAAAAACAAAAAATATCAAGTTTCTCGTGCTACGGTGTATAACACTTTAGACGTTTTAGTGGAGTGTGATTTGGTTGCCAAACATCAATTTGGGAGAAATCAAGCACAATTTGAAAAGTCGTATGGTAGGAGACAACATGATCATTTAATTTGTACGGATTGTCATAAAGTGACAGAGTTTTGTGATCCAAGGGTACAAACAATACAAAGTTTAGTCGGTGAAATGTTACAATTTAATGTAATGCACCATTCATTAATATTTTACGGTTCTTGTACGAGAAAAAATTGTGAGCATCGTGCTCAATTTCAAGCTCGTTCCCAAGAATAAATTTTCAAACAATAATTTTTATGGCTGTTGATGTATTATTAGGCTTACAATGGGGAGATGAGGGAAAAGGTAAAATAGTAGATGTTTTAGCTCCTCGTTATCAGGTAGTTGCTCGTTTTCAAGGTGGACCCAATGCGGGTCATACGCTAGAATTTGACGGATTTAAGCATGTATTGCATCAAATTCCTTCAGGAATTTTCAGACAAGAAGTTCAGAATATTATTGGAAATGGGGTGGTATTAGATCCGATTATTTTCAAAAAAGAAATCGACGGTTTAGCTAAATTCAATTTAGATCTTCGTAAAAATTTAGAAATATCTAAAAAAGCATCTATTATCCTTCCTTCGCACCGTCTACTAGATGCTGCTTATGAAAAAGCTAAAGGAGATGCTAAAATTGGTTCTACGCTTAAAGGTATTGGGCCGACCTATACAGATAAAATTTCTCGACAGGGATTACGTGTTGGAGATATGATTTCTCCTGATTTTAAATCAAAATATGATTCCTTAGTAGCTCGTCATAAAGCTATTTTAGATGTTTACCAATTTGAGTATGATTTGGCGGAGGCAGAAAAAGAGTTTTTTGCAGCCGTTGAATTTATGAAAGAATTTGCCTTGGTTGATTCAGAATATTCTGTTAACAAAGCTGTTCAGGCAGGTAAAACAATTTTAGCAGAAGGAGCTCAAGGTTCATTATTAGACGTTGATTTTGGTTCATACCCTTTCGTTACTTCCTCAAATACGATTTCAGCAGGTGCTTGTACAGGTTTAGGAGTAGCCCCTAAAAATATCGGAGAAGTATTTGGTATTTTTAAGGCTTATGCTACAAGAGTTGGATCAGGACCTTTCCCAACTGAGTTAGAAGATGAGGTGGGTGAAGCAATGCGTCAAGAGGGCCGTGAATTTGGATCAACAACGGGTCGTCCTCGTCGTTGTGGTTGGATTGATTTACCTGCATTAAAATATGCAATGATGATCAACGGTGTTACTCAATTGATTATGATGAAAGCAGATGTGTTGAATATTTTTGATGAAATTCAAGTTTGTACTGCTTATCAAATGCCAGATGGCACCATTACTGATCAAATTCCTTTTGAAATTACGGATATCAAAGTAACTCCTATTTATGAAACCTTGAAAGGTTGGCATTGTTCTTTGGAAGGGATGCGTAAATTCGAAGAGTTACCGGCTGAATTGACTAATTATATAGCATTCTTAGAGAAGCATTTAGACTTGCCAATCAATTTTATTTCAACAGGTCCAGATAGAGAAGCTTGTGTTTTAAGAGGATATTTAGCAGAATAATCGATGTCTTTAGGGCCATTAAATTTATCGGAGTTATATAAGTTCGATGAGCTATATTGGATTCCAAGTGAGCAGGCAGTTGCGGAGGCTTCTGCTGTTCATTTGGAACCCACCAAAGTACTTGTTGAAAAACAAAATGTAGTTAAGCCGGACCCAGAACCGGAACCAGAGCCAATTGTTGTTAGGTTTCCTGAGATCGCGACTCCTTGGGTAGTGATTGGACAAATTAATGATCAAGAAAAGCAAATCTTGAAGCAAGCTTTTTCAGCGGCACCACTGAACTTAGGAGAAGCAGATTGGTCAACTTTAGAATTAACAGAATTACCTAGCAGTTTCTCTGATTTTATTCAAAATACTGCAGCCAAGAAATACATCTTCCTTGGGGAGCACTCGGAGAAAATAAAGAATCATTTACCAACCAACGAATTTTCTGAAATATTAGACTCCAAGGTACTAGTATTTCCTCGATTGATGTCTTCTTTAACAGATACCGAAAAGCATTTAAAATTAGCCTTCTGGAATCATCTGAAAGCACTTATTTAGGGAAAAGAAAAGAGAAGAGAGAAGAGAGAAAAGACAGATGGCTGAGCGAAGCCACCTCTTACCTCTTACCTTTTACCTCTTACCTTTTACCTCTTACCTCTTACCTCTTACCTCTTACCTCTTACCTTTTACCTCTTACACCTACCTCTCCGCTGCATATTTCAGTATTTTCTGTACACTCTGTTCTGAGGGCTCTAAATAAGCTTGATCTAATTGATTTTTGATTTTTTCGAACGATACAAATTCTATTTGTTCATCAGATGTTAAGACTTTGTTGTCATTTTTGAAAGGATCATAAAGATTTTTAACAAGGTCATTTGGGGTAGAGCTTTGCGTCATAGGCTAATTCTTGTTTTTGCATCATTTTCCTTAAGTTGATCAGCGCATAACGCATTCTTCCCAAGGCTGTATTTATACTTACATTTGTTAATTCTGAAATTTCTTGGAAACTTAATTCCTCATAATGTCTCATTACCAAGACCTCTCTTTGCTCGTCAGGTAACTTTTTTATTAATTCACGAATATTAACGATAAGATCTTGTTTTAATTGTATGTCCTCCATAGATTCTTCTGCAAAGTCGAAACTATTGAAAACCTTAGATCCATCTTCTAAAACTATCGTTGGGTACCTTTTATCTTTTCTAAAATAATCGATCGCTAAATTATGCGCAACACGTAAAATCCATGGCATAAACTTGCCTTCTTCATTGTATCTGCCTCCTTTCAATACATCAATTGCTTTGATGTAGGTTTCCTGTAGTAGATCCTCGGCTATATAACGATCTTTAACTATTAAATAAATAGTGGTGTAAACTTTCGACTTGGTTTTTTTGACAAGCATTTCAAATGCCTTGTCATCGCCTTGTATGTACGCTGAGATCAACGCTGCATCGTTAACTGAATTTTTAATTATCATAAAAATACAAAATGGTTAACGTAGAGGTTTATCTCATATAATTTCTCCTATAAAGATTTAGGTTGGCGAATTGATTACGTTTCAAAAGTATAAAAAAGTTTTTAGAAACAAAATCTACATTCAGTTTTTATGAAAAAATTGATAAATATTTTAAACTTTTAATGACAATCTGCTGTTTATTGAATGAAAAATAAATTAGTTTTGTCTCAATCTTTAAAATAAATTAACGTCATAATGAAAAATTTACGAATTGCTAGTATAGCATTTATTACAATGATTTTTGCTGTTTTCGCAGCACAAGCACAGTCATCTTCAGTTGCTGATTATCAAGGAACCTACCAATTACAAGAAAATCCTTATGTGAAATCGGTTAAATTGTCTGCCAACGCAGGAAAATTGGTTATGTCTGCGGAAGGGTTTCCTGATACAGAATTGGCTGTAGGTAAGCAAGCAGATGAGTTTATATTAGAAAGTATGAACGCAGTTATTACTTTTACTCGTGAGGCAGGAAAAGTAAAATCAATTAAAATTGACGCACAAGGTCAAGAACTTAAAGGAGAATTAGTTGCTTCGAAAGCAGGTTTAGATCAATATGCAGGTAGCTATAAAATGGCTGCAAATGAATATGTAAAAAAATTGATGTTAGCTGTAAAGGATGGTAAATTGGTATTAAGCTCTGATGCCAATCCTACTGAAGCTGCAGAATTAACAACAGCGACAGATGCTGATAGTTTTTCTACTAACATTCAAGGATATGGTGCGAATATTAGTTTTTCTAGAAATTCAGGTAAAGTTGCTACCATCAAAGTATCTGTTGCTGATGGAGCCGTTGTATTGACAGGAGAGAGGGAGTAATGATGAGGTAATAGGTAAGAGGTAAAAGGTAAGAGAGAAAAGAGAAAAGAGAAAAGACTTTCTCATTATTATTACCTCTTACCTCTTACCTCTTACCTCTTACCTCTTACCTTAATTAAGTCCCAAATCATTTTGAATTTCTTTTACTTTCAATTTTAATTTCTCGAAAGTTGCATTAAAATCCGCGGCTGAGTTCATTGGAGTGTTTACTGAGACATAAAATTTAATCTTAGGTTCAGTTCCTGATGGTCTAGCAGAAACTTTAGATCCATCCTCTAGGATTAATTGAATTACATTGGACGCCTCAATTCCTCGGCCTACAGGGATGGGTTTTGTTTGACCTGTAATTAAATCGGTCTCCACCAATCCCTCGTAATCTAGGACTTTCAAAGGCTTGCTTCCTGCTACACTTGCAGGTACATTTGAACGCAAATTGATCATCATTTGTTTGATTTCCTCTGCACCAGCTTTGCCTTTTTTAGTCAAAGAAATTAAACCTTCGTAATAGAAATTGTTTTCAACGTACATTTCAGCAAGAAAATCGAAAAGAGATTTACCTTGGTCTTTGGCATAAGCTGTTAATTCCGCTATCATAGCACACGAAGCTACCGCATCTTTATCCCTAACTGCATCTCCGATTAAGTAACCATAGGATTCTTCACCTCCTCCAATGAATTTTTCTTTACCTTCTAATTCACGAATAACTTGCGCAATGTATTTGAAGCCAGTCAAAGTATTGTAACAAGGAACCCCTTGTTTTGCGCACATTTTATCAATTAAATCGGTGGTAACAATGGTTTTTGCTGCAAATTCCTTTCCAGTTAATCGACCTAATTTTTTATCAATATTTAAAAGATAGTAAAGAATTAAACTTGCCATTTGATTTCCATTTAGCAATTCCCATTCTCCATTGGGGCTTTTTACAGCAGCGCCCACACGGTCTGCATCTGGATCTGTTGCAATTACAAGGTCAGCATCTATTTCTTTGGCTTTATTTAAGGCCAAAGTCATAGCTTCTTTTTCTTCTGGATTTGGATAAACTACTGTTGGGAAATTTCCATTCGGCTCAGCTTGTTCTTCAACGATGTGCACAGATTCAAAACCTAATTTCGCTAAAGCCTTAGGAACGAGGGTTATTCCAGTTCCATGGATTGGCGAAAACACTATTTTTAAATCTTTTTGACGAGCAATTACATCTGCCTGGCGACAGTTATCGCTGATTGTTTCTAAGTAAGCTGAATCAATGGATTCATCTAAAAAATGCAATAAATTGTCATTTCCCTTGAATTTAATATCAGCAACGGAATGAATAGCGTTTACTTCATGGACAATATTTTTGTCATGGGGTGCAACCACCTGTGATCCATCTGACCAATATGCTTTATACCCATTATATTCTTTTGGATTGTGAGAAGCTGTAATTACTAGTCCTGCTTGACAACCTAAATGCCTAACTGTAAATGATAATTGTGGCGTTGGGCGTAAAGCAGGAAAAAGATATACTTCAATTCCATTTGCTGTAAAAATATCAGCAGCTATTCGACAAAATTCTGGAGAATTATTTCTTGAATCATGAGCAATGGCCACTTTAATTTTTTGTCCTGGAAGTGTTTTATTTAAATAATTGGCAAAACCTTGCGTCGCAGCACCCACCGTATATTGGTTCATTCGATTACTACCTACACCCATTTCTCCTCGCATTCCACCTGTTCCGAATTCCAACGATTTGTAAAATGAATCCGTCAAAAGGGTACTTTCCCCTTTGTCGATTAATTCTTGAATCGTTTTTTTAGTTGTAGTATCGTAAGGGCCATTTAACCATTGGTCAATATTACTAAGTGCAATAGGGTCTGAAATTCCAATCATAATTCTTCGATTTTAAGAAATTTAAAGTTAATAAAATACTCCATTTTTTCAAGTTAAAATCAGTTATTTTCATTTTAATTCTATTTCAAAGGCTTTACAAACTAGATTTAACAACGGTTTCATTTCTATTTATTAAATTTGTTAAATTTTCGCCATTATACTTCATACTATCTACATGGATAAAGGATATTATAAATATTATTTCGATTTGGAACGTAACCATTGGTGGTTTCAAGCAAGGAATAAAATTATTTTTGATCAAATTAATGACATTTATCAAGTTCAAAAACGACCACTAAAAATATTAAATGTAGGAGTAGCTACGGGTGCAACAAGTGAATTATTGAGTAATTTTGGTACAGTGACTTCTGTTGAATACGACCAAGATTGTATCGATTTTGTCACAACTAAAATAGATCTTCCTATTTTTCAGGGCGATATTTGTGCCTTGGATTTTCCTGAAAATACGTTCGATTTAGTATGTGCATTGGATGTAGTTGAACATGTGGATAATGATGAATTAGCTGCCATTGAATTAACTAGAGTTTGCAAACACGGAGGTTCTATTTTAATTACAGTTCCAAGTTTCAAAAGTTTATGGGGCGAACATGATGTTATTAATCATCATTTTAAGAGATATAAATCTGCGGAATTACTTGAATTATTTAAGAATCATACGATACTGAATTACAAAACTTATTTCAATTTTTGGCTTTTTTTACCCATTTGGATTGTTCGAAATTTACCTTTTAAGCTAGAACGTAAAAATTCAGGATCCGACTTTGATTTATTTAAATCTTCATGGATGAATAAGTTATGTTATTATATTTTAGCTTCTGAAAGATTCTTTATTTCTCGAAACATCCAATTACCATTTGGCGTATCTGCTTTGGGACTTTGGACCAAAAAATAAAATCGAAATATTTTTAGCACAAAAATATATTTTTAATTATTGCTGTTTTGCTTGCGGTAATCTTCTATTCAAATATTTACCCGATGGAAATACCGACTGAAAGTAATCAATTAGAAGGTGATAGCATGCAAATAATTGGAGCCTAGACAAATATGAGGGTTAAAGGGATGTGATATTTCCTTCAAAAACTCTTTTTGCAGGTCCGATTAAAAATATATCATGGAATCCTTCTGAAAGGTTTCCTTCGAACTCGACAGATAAGTGGCCACCTAAGGTTTCAATTTTAACAGGACTTGGATATCCTTCTTGAATATGTGTGATTAGCGCCGCTGCAGTTACTCCAGTACCGCAAGAATAGGTTTCATCTTCTACTCCTCTTTCATAGGTTCGGACAAAAATTCGCTCATTATCCAATTTTTCTACGAAATTGACATTGGTGCCGTTTTGATGTGAAAATGCCTCTGAATACCTGATTTTGGCACCAATTTCTCTGACATTTACTTGGGCAACATTGTTGCAAAATTGAACATAATGTGGAGAACCTGTATTGGTATAATAGTCTGATTGCATTGATTTGACTTCCTTTACATCTTGCATTTGTAAAGCAATTTTCTCTGAATCAATGTAAGCTAAATGCGGGCCATCTACTGCTATGAAATTTGTTTTGTCTGTCACAATACCTAAATCATTTGCAAAACGAACCAAACATCGACCACCATTTCCACACATTGTACCCTCGGTTCCATCTGAATTGTAATAAACCATTCTGAAATCGTATCCTTCTGCCTCCTGAATCAACATTAATCCATCAGCACCAATTCCAAATCTTCGATGGCAAAGGTGCGCTATTTCTTTTTGTGAAAGAGCAAATGTTGCTTTTCTGTCATCAAAAATGATAAAGTCATTGCCTGTACCTTGGTATTTGTAAAATTGCATTTCTTCAGATTTAATTCAAGGAATAAATTTAGGGAATTTTAGGATAAGATAGAATATTTTCAACGATAAGGGTCTTTAATTCAAGAGAAGAATGTGTCTTTTTTCTTTTCTTGGGTTTTCTCGTTAAATTGCTGATTCAATGAGGAGGGTTCTATTTTTTTTGCTATTTCTGTTTTTTTGCTTGAATCTTAATGCAAGTGGTCCAAAACGCGAATTGCGTGGAGTTTGGGTTGCAACGGTGCAAAATATCGATTGGCCTTCAGCTAGAAATTATAATGGTTTTAAGCAAAAAGAGGAATTTATTTCCTTGCTTAATTCCCATCAAGAAACAGGAATAAATGCCATTTTTGTACAAGTACGTACAGCTGCTGATGCTTTTTATGCAAAAAGTTCTGAGCCATGGACCAGCTTTTTGTCTGGATTACAAGGGCAAGCGCCTACTCCTTATTATGATCCTTTGGAATTTATGATCAATGAGAGTCATTCAAGAGGGATTGAATTTCATGCCTGGTTAAATTTAAATCGCGCGACTATTTCTAATAAGTCTATTTTGAGTTCAGATCATATTGCCAGAAAGCATCCTGAATGGCTTTTGGCATATAATGGACAGCATATTTTAAATTTCGGTCTTCCTCAGGTTAGAAATTATATTGCTGAATTGGTTCGTAATTTGGTGAAAAATTATGATGTAGATGGCATTCATTTTGATGATTACTTTTATCCATATCCAGTGAAAAATGGACAGCTGAAAGATGAGAAAACCTATCAAGACTTTAAGCTTTTGGATGAAAATATTTCTGATTGGAGAAGAAGGAATGTTAATTTATTGATCAAGCAAATTTCTGAAGTTATCAAAGAGACGAAACCCAAGGTGAAATTTGGAATTAGTCCATTTGGAATTTGGAAGCACCAAAGTTTGGATGATGAAAATGGTTCACCCACAAAAAATGGATTACAATCATACCAAGATTTGTTTGCGGATACAGATTTGTGGATTAAAAACAATTGGGTAGATTATTTGGCTCCTCAATTGTATTGGCCTTTGAATCACCGAGTTGCCCCATTTGAACCTTTGGCAAAATGGTGGAATAATCATTCTTATCAAAGACCTATTTACATTGGATATGCTGCTTATCATTTAAATACTACTTGGAATAGTGGAGAATTATCAAAACAATTACAAATAGCCCGTGGTTTAAACAAAGTCAATGGAGCTATTTATTTTAGTTCCAATTTATTGACTTCCAATGCGAAAGGCTGGAGAGATACTTTAAGGAAAAATCAATTTGCTCAAGTGGCGATTGTTCCAACAATGCCCTGGTTGGATAGTATTCCACCCACTGCCCCTCATCAGGTAAGTCTTGCTAAAAAGCAAGGGAAATGGCATTTAAAATGGGAGGAAGGTGAGCCAAGTTTGGATAAAGATCCGGCGGCCTATTATTTGGTTTACCGAATAAAAAAAGGCGATTTAGCGCCTTTTGATGATGCTAAAAATATCATTTACAAAGGTAAAATTAAAGATATCGAGATTGAGACTAAATTGTTGGTAAGTGGGTACGGATTTGCGATAACGGCCTTAGATAGGCTTCATAACGAATCTATTCCAGGAACCATTCAATGGATAATAAGTAACGAAGATTAATTAGACACTATGAGCTCCCAGTATTTGTATTTAACCGTTAAAGAGATTACGGTAGAGACAGAAGATACCAAAACAATTCATTTTTGGCATCCGATACATGCAGCATTAAATTATAAATCTGGACAATTTTTAACGGTAATTCCAGAAATTAAAGGCCAAAAATATAGAAGAAGTTATTCTTTTTCTTCTTCTCCCAAAACGGATAATTCTCCAGCTATTACAGTTAAAAGAATTACGGGAGGTTTAGTTTCTAATTTTTTGTGTGATGAGTTGAAGGTAGGAGAAAGTTTGGAAGTGATGGAGGCGATGGGTAATTTTTACATTGAGCCTAATTCAGAATCAAGTAATAATTATGTTTTTGTTGGTGCAGGATCAGGAATTACGCCTTTAATTTCAATGATTAAAACATTATTGAAATCTGAACCCAAGTCAAGTATTCATTTGATCTATGGTTCGAGAAATGAAAATCAAATTATTTTCAAATCGGTTTTAGAACAATTGGAAAGAGAGAATCCAGAAAGACTGAAAGTATTGCATATCATTAGTCAACCTTCTGCGAATTGGCCAGGATTGAAAGGCCGAATAAACCAGGCTTCTATTGTGTATTATTTGAAACAAGAATTGGGTATTAATATTCCTGAAGCCATTTACTACCTATGTGGACCAGAAGGAATGATGAATGAAGTTCAATCTTCTCTAGGTATGTTTGATGTGCCCAAAGAGCAAATTCATAAGGAATTATTTGTTTCTATGCCTTCTGAGGAAGTGGAAAAAGCGGAAGAGGATGGAAGCCTGAAAGAACAAGAGATAACCCTGATTTATGAAGGTAAAGAACATAAATTAATGGTTAAACCAAGTGAAACGATATTAGAAGCAGCGCTTGAATCCGACTTGGATATTCCTTATTCTTGTCAAGCAGGCATGTGTACCGCTTGCCTTGGTCTATGCAAAAGCGGGAAAGTGGTCATGGATGAAGAAGATGGATTGACACCCAATGAAATCAATAAAGGATATATTCTCACCTGCGTTGCTCATCCCATGAGTGAGGGAGTGGTGATAGATTTGGATTAAGTTGGAAGAGAGAAGAGAGGTAAAAGGTAAGAGGTAAAAGGTAAGAGGTTCTCTCAATTCTTTTCTCTCTCCCTATATTTCTCTTTTCACGTTTTCTCTCTTCTCTCTTCTCTCTTCTCTCTTCTCTCTTCTCTCTTCTCTCTTCCTCTATGAAAAAGGTATCGAAGTGGCAGCCAAGTTGCTAGTTCCTTTGGCTAATATTTTGCCTTCTGCATTGTACATTTTTGCTTCTACATTGGCGATTTTTTTACCAACTCTAAATACTTCAGAAACGACCTTGACTTTTTCACCAGGTTTTGCACCGAAAAGGAAATCTACATGCAGATTAATGGTTACATATAAATGTTGAATTTCAACGGTAATAAGCGTCATGCCCATAATTTCATCCAACATGGTAGTAATGATTCCTCCGTGTAAGATTCCTGCGTGATTGCATTGGTCCTCTCTTACTTCAAATTCTACGGTAATACTGCCCGCTGAAGCAGAAATTAAAGTGCCATCCAACCAAGAAGTGATGGGATTTGGGTTGCCCTCTGCAATTTTTTTATTCAAATTGGCATTTAAAAAAGTCAATATTTGTTCGTTCGGTTTCATGATTTTTCTACTTAGGGATTTGATTCTTTTTTAAGGTCTGGTCCAAGTACTCGTTCTTCCAAACATGGCCAATCCAATATAGCCTCGAATATCAAGGGTCTTGTTATTGTTTTTTATTTTTAGAATACAATCATAGGTTTTGCCCGAATTCGGGTCGTAAATGGTGCCTTTTTCCCAAGATCCTCCGGTGAATTTGAAATTTTTCAAGATAACGGTTCCAATTAATTCTTTGTTTCTTTGGCTAGGATCTGGATTTTTTGCGTCCTTTCTACCTGGTGTTTTGCCACCTGAAATTTTACCAAAATATAAATCGCCTTGCTTGTAAATTGTAACTTTACCCTCATTATTTTCTGTTAACCATTCCCCAACAATAACATCTGCATTATTATTAGCGAAAGTCGAAAATGACAAACAAAGGATTGAGGTTAAAAGAAAGATGTATTTTCTCATGATTGTGATTTTAGATGTACAAATATACAAAAGGATTGTATGTTTTATCATCTTTGTTAAATTGGATTCTTCTTAGTTTGGCTCAATCAGATGTTATGCTTATTTTTGTACGAAATTTTCTGGCCGACACTATTCAATAACAGAATATTCATTCAATAAAATATGAATTATAATTTAAATCAAATTCCGGAACGCTCCGTTAAACCACGTCAAAAAGGTTTAACCATGGTCATGGACAAAGGATTGAGCCTTCGTCAAGTGGAGGATTTCTTAGAAATGGGAGCCGCTTATACCGATATTGTTAAATTAGGATGGGCAACTTCGTATGTTACTCCCAATTTGAAAGAAAAATTAGCTTTGTATAAATCAGCTGGAATTCCGGTTTATTTCGGAGGTACCCTTTTTGAAGCTTTTTATATTCGTGGACAATTTGATGAATATCGTCGTGTCTTGGATCAATATGGAATGGAATATGCTGAGATATCAGACGGTTCTGTTGAAATGGATTCAGATGTGAAATGTGAATTTATTCGCACCTTATCTCAACAAGTGACCGTATTGTCTGAAGTTGGATCTAAAGATGAAGCAAAAATTATTCCTCCTTATAAGTGGATTAAGTTGATGCGCATGGAATTAGAAGCAGGTGCTTGGAAAGTAATTGGAGAAGCCCGTGAAGGAGGAAATGTAGGTTTATTTCGCTCATCTGGAGAAGTACGCCAAGGCCTTGTAGAAGAAATTTTAACTGAAATTCCTGAAGAAAGAATTATCTGGGAAGCCCCTCAAAAATCGCAACAAGTATGGTTTGTCAAACTAGTAGGAGCTAATGTGAACGTTGGTAATATTGCTCCTAATGAAGTCATTTCATTAGAAACCATTCGTTTAGGTCTACGTGGAGACACCTTTGATCATTTTTTAGATAAATAATACTTACATGAAACCCTAGCTTGCTAGGGTTTTTTTACATCTTTTTATATGTTAAACCTACTTTTAGATTTATTAAAAGATCCTTTGGCTTTTTTATCGCTGTTTATTGCGGAACACGGTTCTTTAACTTATGCATTGCTTTTTGTCATCGTATTTGTCGAAACGGGTTTAGTGGTGATGCCATTACTTCCTGGAGATTCGCTCTTATTTTCGGTTGGATTATTAGCCGCTGCAAGTGGTCAATTAGAAGTTTCTACCGTAATTCCTATGCTAATATTAGCTGCTCTAATGGGTGATCAAGTCAATTATTTTTTAGGTAAATATTTTAGTAATTGGATCAGAACAAAGGACCAAATTTTATTTCTTAAAAAATCGCATATCGACCAAACAGAAGCATTTTATCAGAAATATGGCCCTAAAACGGTTATTTTAGCTCGTTTTGTTCCAATCGTTCGTACGGTTGCTCCATTTGTAGCAGGTGCAGGCAGAATGTCTTACCCAGTGTATTTATTATATGGTTTTTTGGGCGCAACGCTATGGGTAACTAGCATTACTTTTGCGGGATATTTTTTAGGAGATAATGAATGGGTGAAGACGAATTTTGAAAAAGTGGTTTTAGGAATCGTTGCTGTTTCCGTTTTACCCATTCTTTTTGGAATTCTAAAGCAAAAATTGAAAAAAAATTAAATGGCTATTACCTCACTATTTGGGTTAATTGGATACCCTTTGGGACATTCGTTTTCAAAGAAATATTTTACTGAAAAATTTCAAGTATTAGGATTGAGTGAATCCCATGCTTACGAACAATTTGAGTTAAGTTCGATAGATTTATTACCTGGATTACTTCAACAACATGCAGGAATTTTGAAGGGATTAAATGTAACTATCCCTTACAAGCAAGCTGTAATTCCTTTTTTGAATGAAATAGATGTGGCTGCTTTAAAAATTGGAGCAGTAAATACCATTAAAATTTTTCCAAATGGAAAAACCAAAGGGTTCAATTCTGATTATTGGGGTTTTCGTTCGACCATCGAAAAATGGGAAGCTTTTCCCAAATTCAAAAACAAAAAAGCCTTGGTTTTAGGTCAAGGTGGAGCTGCCAAGGCAATTGTTGCAGCTTTGGAAGATTTGAACATCGAAGTATTGAAAGTTTCTAGAAATGCTGCCCCAGACACCATTACTTATGATGATTTGGCGTCTATCATTGACGATTTTGCCTTGGTTGTTAATACAACACCCTTGGGTATGCATCCCAACATTCATACATTGCCAGAGCTTCCTTATGAGCTATTGAATCAGCAACACTATTTTTATGATATTGTGTATAATCCACTGCAAACAGCCTTCTTGAAAAAAGGATTAGACCAAGGAATTGGTGGAGTGCACGAGGGCTTGGAAATGTTACACGGACAAGCGGATAAAGCGTGGGAGATCTGGAACTAGGTAAGAGGTAAAAGGTAAAAGGTAAGAGGTAAAAGGTAATAGGTAAAAGGTAAAAGGTAAAAGGTAAGAGGTAAAAGGTATTTCTCTCTTCTCTTTTCTCTCTTCTTACCTCAAATAAACCCCCATCTTATTTTCATCAGATACAATTACTTCTACGTGCTCGGAAAGGGTAGTAGATAGTTCATAGCCGATATAATCTGCTGAAATAGGGAATTTTCGGTAATTACGATCTACGATAACGGCTACTTGAATTTTCTTTACATGAATGCTCAAAAATGGGGCTAAGCTATAAGAAAATGTCCGTCCAGTATTTAATACATCATCTACCACGATAATTACTTTACCTTCGAATATGCTTGGATCACAATCGAATTTTACGGGAGATTCGTAAGGGATTTCTTTGTTTAAATGAATTGCGACTGGAGATGCTTTGATGGAAGAAATGGCTCCCACATTTTCACCAATCAATTTGGCGAGTGCAAATCCTTCACCTATGATGCCTGCAATGATGATTTCTTTTTCTTCAAAATTGTTCTCATAAATTTGAAAAGCAATTCGACGAATCTTTTGTAGAAGCGATGGGCCGTCCAATAATTGTTTTGCAGACATAATATTATAAGTATTCGTTCAAAATAGAAGATTAAAATTACCAAAAAGTATCCAATTTTTGTACCTTTGCGCCTTATTAAGCTTATTAAAAAATACAAATATGGCTAAAAGTTACGGAGCACAGCAGCGTCAAGTACAACAAGTGCCTTCCAATCCCCTTGCAATTAAGACTAAAAAATATGCGATTGAAAAGAATAAATACATTGCTTTGTGCATGAGGCAATTGTTTTCAAATCAATGGAAATGGGCATTTTTGCCTTTAGCATTGGTGCTTGTCAATGTGGCATTAAACCTTACAGGTACTTATAAGAATTATTGGATTTATATCTTTATCGCAGTTGGTGTTATTGGTTATATCCTTTTTTGGTTAATTCAATTCACTGGAATTACCCAGTTGGCACAGTACAAGCAATTATTTGATAAGTATCGTTATGAAATTGATTCTCGTCAAATTTTCATGAAGTTGTCAGATAAAGAAGGAGGAATGATCAAATGGGACATGGTTCCTGAGGTTTACAAAGATAAAGAAGCCTATGTATTAATGATGGGTAAATTTCAGTTCATCTATTTGCCTTTTGCTGTTTTTAATAACGACAATGACAAGAAGTTGATGGATAAGATTTTGCGCGACAAAGGTTATATCAAGTAATCTGATGGGGCGAATTCTGGCAATTGATTATGGTTTAAAAAGAACGGGGATTGCGGTAACGGATCCTCTTCAAATCATTGCCAATGGACTAGAAACAGTTCCTACACATACCTTAATGAAATTTCTAGAAGATTATTTTATTAAGGAACAGGTAGATGAAATTGTGATTGGAATGCCCAAAAACTTAGAAAATAAGGATACCGATTCTACTCAAGCCGTTCGAAATTTTGTCAAAGCTTTTGAGAAAAAGTTTAAAGACCGGAAATTGATTTTACATGATGAGCGATTTACTTCTCACATGGCAATGCAAACCATGATTGCTGGCGGAATGTCTAAAAAAGACCGCAGAGTAAAAGGCACCGTAGACCGCGTTTCTGCTACGATTATTTTACAATCCTATATGGAAGGGGTAGGTAAGAGGTAAAAGGTAATAGGTAAGAGGTAAAAGGTAATAGGTAATAGGTAAAAGGTAATAGGTGAGGTGAATGTAGAATTAAGAATTTAAAATTAAGAATGTAGAATGATAATTTAAGAAGACCAATCATCATACATCTTACATCATACATCATACATCTTTACTTCGTAACTACCTTCGCAAACCTGTGATAAAAAGGAGTCTTGCTATTTTCTGATTTTGGTTTGTACTTACCAGTGATAATTGGTACATACATCACTCGTCTTCTCGATTTTTCTCCAAAATTAGGTGATACTTCAACGCGATGCCAAAGTCGGCCATCGTGAATGGTTAAATCTCCTTTTTCTATTTCAAAAGCAGCTTCTCGAGGATCTGGGCGGTGATCAATGAATTGTTTTTTGCCAAAAAGTAATTTTAGCATGCTTTGGTTTTGAGTTCCTGGCAATACTCTTAAACCACCATTTGAGGATGGACAATTATCCAAATGAATTCCTACGTTTAACATGGGAAGGATTTTCTGTCCTAAAAATAAATCTCTTGGGCTGTCTGTATGCCATCCCATTTGAGAGAATTTAGAATTTGGTTGATTAATATAATGATTGAAAACTAACCCGTCTTTTTCATCTTCCCCAACACGACCTTCATATGGTCCTAGTAACTCTATCAAAATTTTAAAGCGTGGATCCCTTAAGAATTCTTCCAACACTGAACTATACTTATTTGTAAAGCACATACGTTGAATCATTTCTTTTCCTTCTGCATCTTTACCAAATTTCAAAGGGATACCATTGATTTTTTCCACCTTCTCATCCAGCCATTTTTTTTCAATTTTAGCTAATTCGGCAATAAACAAATCTGCAGTTTCATGTTCAATGAATTTTTTGAACTGAATAACTCCGTATTTTTTAAAATATTCTTTTTGTTCTTCAGTAAGTTGAGAACCCAAAGTAAATGTTTTGTATTCGAATTTGACAGGTGACTTTCTCATAATGGTAGCCATTTAAAAAGGCGTTTGTTTCAAAAAATAATAAATTTATTAAGGGTTAGATTTAATTTGGCATGCAATTTACAGCTTTGTTCTCGAAATATATGAATGTAATTCTAATTTTATGATAAAAATCATTTTTAAAATTCTATTAAGTGGCCAAAAATTAGCAATTTTACATTTCAAAAAAAATCAAATTATTATGCTTGCGTGTAAAATTAGCCTTTTTTTTGCTTTTAGTTGAAATCATTTAGTTTGAAATATATGCCTAAGTTCTTTTTATTACTATTCTTAGTTTTTCCATTCTTGGTTGACGGACAAACTAGTTCAAAAATTCATAAAAAAGGTAGTTTTTACGTTCACTGGGGATATAATCGATCAAGCTATGTAAATTCAGATATTAAATTTGTAGGTCCAGGTTATGATTTTACTTTATCAAAAGTTCAGGCAACAGATATGCCAACTACTTTTGATGGATTTACAACTTATTTGAATCCTTCTTTGTTTTCGATTCCACAATTTAATTTTCATGGGGGTTATTTTTTGAAGGATAATTTGTCTATTTCAATTGGTTGGGATCACATGAAATATGTCATGGTACCCGATCAAGATTCTCACATAAGTGGTTTAATTTCTACCCAAGTTTCAAACCCCGCATTTGCTGTGAATCCAGTTTATGCAAAACAATATAGTCCCAATACACCTTTTAGAATTAATTCAGAAGATTTCTTACAATTTGAACATACAGATGGATTCAATTATGCGTCCATTGAATTAGAACATTATCAAAACCTTTGGAAATCTCAAAAAGGACAATTTCAATTGGATTGGATCAATGGTGGGGGAATTGGTTTAATGGTACCACGTTCAGATGTGCGCTTGTTTACCATTGGTAAAAATAATTTGTGGAATATCGCCGGTGCTGGCGCTTCAATAAAAACAGGTTTGCGTTTAAATTTAACCAAATTGTTATTTTTCGAAACAACAGTCAAAGGCGGTTACACCAATTTATGGGATATCCGAACTACTGGAAGATCGGTCGATCATGCCGAACAAGCTGTTTGGTTCGGAGAATTTTATGGGGCACTTGGGTTTAGTATTAGGTAAAAGGTAAGAGGTAAAAGGTAAGAGGTCTTTTCTTTTTTCTCTCTTACCTCTTACCTCTTACCTCTTACCTCTTACATCATTTCAGTCTCTCCTTAAAGTACCCAATCGCTAGGTTCCAAGCTTCTTCAGTAGCTTTTTTGTCGAAATTCGGGTTAGATGGATTTGCGAAGGCATGTTCTGCGTCAAAGATTTTTGCGGTAACTTTTTTACCAGCGGTTTTCATGCTCGCTTCGAATTCAGCTACTACTTTTGGATTGATCCATTGTTCTTTTCCTGCAAAAAGTCCTAAAACATCCGTATTAAGGCCTTTTAATTGCTCGACATCACGGATAGGCATTCCATAGTACATCACGCAAGCAACAGCTTGTTTTTCAGCTAGAATAGAAGCTTTTAATGATAGTCCGCCACCAAAACACCATCCAACGGTTGCAATTTTTGCTTTGGGACCTACATAAGTCATGGCACCCTTGATGATAGATTCTAATCGGGCTGGATTTGCTTCCGCCATGTATTTTCCTGCATCTTCGCGTGTTGTAGCTACTTTGCCATCATACATATCAATGGCTAAAACATTCACATTACCCAAGGTGGAATAAAAATGTTCTGCTTCTCTTTTGATGTGATCATTTAATCCCCACCATTCTTGGAAAACAAACAAAGTATAAGAAGTAGGTTGTGCTGCTTCAAGGTAAAATCCATTGGCTTTTTTGCCATCGGGTGTAGAAAATTCTACCATTTTGCCACCTGCTTTACTGATATGGTGATAGGCTTTGGGCAGTGCGTGTGATTTTTGAAAGGTTTTGTTTTTGGCTAATAATTGCATTTCATCTTTTTTGACGAAGCAACAAGATTGGCCGTTTAGGTTCCATGCCAAAAATAAGGACAGGCAAATTGCGAATAAATTCTTCATAGGATATAAATTTTTTTGCTAAAAATAATCGAAAATTTCGGTTTTAATCTTAATTTGCCAGCTAGTATTTATCTAAACTTATTTTTATGAAATCAACTTGCTTCGGAATTTCCCGAATAGTCTTGAGTTTTTGTTTATCCTTATTCATTTTTCAAAGTTCTTTTGCTCAAACGCTTAATGTGTTGAAAGGGAAAAAGGTATTGGTTTTTTCTTCAACCAAAGCATTTAGACATGCATCTATCAAAGCAGGTAAGGCTGCATTTTTGAAAATGGCAGCTGAAAAAGGATTTCAGGCTGACACAACAGAAAATGCCTCTGTTTTCACAGAAAATAATTTAAAAAAATACCGTGCTGTTGTGTTTTTAAGCACAACGGGCAATGTGTTGAACGATGCGCAGCAAAATGCCTTTGAGCGTTTTATTCAAGCGGGAGGTGGTTACATGGGAATTCATGCAGCAACAGATACGGAATATGATTGGCCTTGGTACACGAAATTGGCAGGAGGGCAGTTTGCTTCTCATCCAGGTCGCCCAAATGTACAAGTGGGTAAAATGCATGTGTTGGATAAATCACATATTTCAACAGCTCACATGCCAGAATCTTTCGATCGCAAAGATGAATTTTATGATATCAAAAACTTCAATAAAGATGTGAAAGTTTTGGTAACTGTTGATGAAAAAACCTATAAAGATGGTAAAATGGGTGATTTTCACCCGATGGCTTGGTACCATGAATACGATGGAGGAAGGGCTTTTTACACCAATTGGGGACATACAGATGAGACTTTTTCGGAGCCTCTGGTATTAGATCATATTTGGGGAGGTTTGCAATGGATTTCAACGGGCGATTTTAATTACAACAAGAAATTAAGAACAGGCGTTTTGCCAGAAGATAATCGTTTTACGAAAACGATTTTAGATAAAGGTTTGGATGAACCAACTGAATTAGCGGTTACTGATGGGGGTAAAATCTTTTTTGGGGAGAGAAAAGGGCTTTTGAAAATGTATGATCCAAAGAAAGGTAAAACGAAAGTAATTGCCGATTTGAATGTGTTTTCTAAATTTGAATATGGTTTAATGGGTGTTAATGTTGATCCCAATTACAATCAAAATAAGTGGATTTATTTGTTCTATTCGCCACAAACGGGCCAAGCAGACACAGCGCAACATTTATCAAGATTTGTGTATGATGATGTGAATGATACTTTGGTGATGAGTTCTGAAAAAGTAATTTTGCGTGTTCCAGTAAAGAGAACAGGATGTTGCCATACAGGAGGATCCATTGCTTGGGATAAAGCAGGTAATTTATATTTGTCGACAGGTGATGATACGAATCCATTTGATTCAAACGGATATTCACCTTCAGACAATAGAGAAGGACGCGCAGGTTGGGATGCAAGAGCAACAAGTTCAAATACCAATGATTTAAGAGGAAAAATTTTACGTATCAAACCACAAGATGATGGTACTTATACGATTCCTTCTGATAATTTATATCCGAATAAAATTTACCATGCCAAGCAAGAAATTTATGTGATGGGTAATAGAAATCCTTATCGTATTTCTGTAGACCAAAGAACGGGATTTTTGTATTGGGGTGAAGTAGGGCCAGACGCAGGCGAATCGACGGAGAAATATGGTCCGAGAGGACATGATGAAGTGAATCAAGCACGTCAAGCAGGGTATTTTGGATGGCCTTTGTTTGTTGCCGACAACAAGGCGTACAATCAAAGGGATTTTGCCAAAGATTCAACTTGGGCGAAATATGATCCGATGGCGCCAGTGAATACTTCTCCACATAATACGGGTTTTGCTCATTTGCCAAAGGCTCAAAAAGCGTTTATTTATTATCCTTACGCAGATTCTCCAGAATTTGGCCCTGTAATTAGTAAAGGTTCAAGAAATGCGATGGCAGGTCCTGTGTATTATAGCGAAGATTATGCTAAAAATTCTGCGGTGAAATTCCCATCTTATTATGATGGTAAATTATTTGCTTATGATTGGGCAAGAGACATTATTTACACGGTTTCGATGAATGAAAAAGGTGATTTTGTCCAAATGGAAAGATTTTTACCTAACATGACTTTCTCGCATCCAATGGATATGCAATTCAACAAAGATGGAGCATTGTATGGTTTGGAGTATGGACCGAATTGGTTTGCACAAAATGATGAGGCGGTTTTATACAAATTAGAATATAACCCTGGGAATCGTATTCCAAAGGTGGAAATGAAAGCCGACAAGAAAGTAGGTGCAGCGCCTTTGACAGTGAAATTCTCATCTGAAGGAACGTTGGATTATGATGGGGATAAAATTACCTATCAGTGGAATTTTGGTAATGGTCAAACATCTTCAGCTGCTAATCCAACCTTTACGTATTCAAAACCTGGAAAATACAAAGCGGTTTTGAAGGTGAAAGATGCCAAGGGTAATGTAGGATCTGCTAGTGTTAATTTGATTGTTGGAAATGAAATTCCAAAAGTTGATGTCACTTTTGAAGGGAATAAATCATTTTATTGGAATGACAAAACAGTTAAATATGAAGTGAGTGTGAATGACAAAGAAGACGGTTCAAGTAAAACCAATAAAATTCCTGCGGAAGATGTTTTATTAAGCATTGATTATTTGGAAGGTTATGATAAAACGGTAATTGCGCAAGGTCATCAAGCCAATACTTCTTTTTCTTCTGGAAAGCGTTTGATGGATTTGTCGGATTGCAAGACTTGCCATGCCAAGGAGAAAAAATCCATTGGACCATCTTGGATAGATGTAAGCAAGAAATACAAATCGAATGCGCAAAACATCGAGACCTTGTCGAAGAAAATCATCAATGGTGGAGGAGGAGTTTGGGGAGAGCAAGTAATGGCAGCCCATCCGCAGATTTCAACTTCTGATGCGAAGGAAATTGTTCAATATATTTTGAGTTTGGGAGATGCGAAAAAAGCTTCTAAGCCAATCAAAGGAGAGTATGTAACTTCGGACAAAGGCAAGCCAGGAACCTTTATTTTTGCTGCAACCTATACTGATAAAGGAAATGGTTCTATTGCACCAGCAACGGGAACGAAAGTAGTTACTTTAAGAGATGCTCACGTAGCAGCGGTTAATTATGATAATTCTGCTAAGTCGATGAAAATGAAAGTAGAAGGATTGGGTGAAATATTAATTGCTACTGGCGATAAAGGTTTTGCGCAATTTGCGAACATTGATTTAACTGGAATTAAGTCGGTAAAGGTATTAGCGAATTACATGGAAGGAACTACGGCAGGAGGCAAATTAGAATTGCATACGGGAAGCGTTTCGGGACCATTAGTAGGGGCCATTGATATCAATGCCAGCAAGCAATTTGACATTCCAGTTAAAGTATCAGGAGTACATGATTTGTACTTTGTATACGTGGCCAACGCAAATTCTGGAGATAAGCCATTGTTTGCGATTAAGGAGTTTTATTTTAACTAGGTATTAGAAGAGAGAAGAGAGAAGAGAGAAAAGAGAAAAGAGAAAAGAGAAAAGAGAAAAGAGAAAAGTACTCTTACCTCTTACCTCTTACCTCTTACCTCTTACCTCTTACCTCTTACCTCTTACCTCTTACCTCAAAATTCATACCTCATAATTCATAATTCAAAATGGGTTTACTACAAGAATTTAAAACATTTGCCATGAAAGGCAGCGTCATTGATTTGGCTGTCGGGGTGGTGATAGGAGGCGAGTTTAGTAAGATAGTCTCTTCTTTGGTAGATGATATAATCACTCCAGCGATATTAACTCCTGTCTTGAATGCAGCACATTTGACAGACATGAACAAGCTGGTGATACCAGGCACAGCCATTAAATACGGTAATTTCTTATCCACATTTATATCCTTTTTGATCGTAGCCTTTGCTTTGTTCATCATCTTAAAAGCCATTAATAAATCGAGGGAGAAGGCGTAGGGTAAGGTAAAAGGTAAGAGGTAATAGGTAAGAGGTAAGAGGTAATAGGTAAGAGGGAAAAGGTAATAGGTAAGAGAAGAGATAGAAAAATAGAAAAGTTGAAAAACACTGCTAGTAGTAAAAGGTAGGATATAACATGCAAGAAATCATTTGTCCACATTGCAAGAAGGCGTTTAAAATCGATGAGTCAGGTTTTGCGGATATTGTAAAACAAATTAGAGATCATCAGTTTGAAGAAGAGATTCAAAATCGTTTGCAAATTGCAGAGCGAGAGAAAGAGAGTGCTGTTCAATTAGTAGAGGCAAATCTTCGAAATAAATTACAAGAATATGTTGCAAAAAAAGAGCAAGAAATTGCTCAAATGAAGGCGAATTCAGAATCTGCCCTGATTCAAAAATTGGCTGAAAAAGATATTAAGATTGCTGAAATGCAATCGAGCATTCAGAACGCTGAAATGCAAAAAAGTCTTTCTGTTCAAGAAGCCTTGCAACAGATAAAAGAAGAACGAGATCAGTTGAAAATTTCTTTGGCTCAGAAAGAATCAGAAGCTCAGGTAGCACTTATTTCACTGCGAGAAAAGTATAATTCCGATTTAAAACTAAAAGACGAATTAATTAAGTCAAAAGAAGAAGAAATAAAATTGCATAAGGATTTTAAGTTGAAATTATCAACTAAAATGCTTGGGGAGACATTGGAACAGCACTGTAAAATTCAGTTTGACATGGTGCATAATTTGGCCTTTCCAAGGGCAACTTTTGAAAAAGATAACGATGCAAAATCGGGAACAAAAGGAGATTTTGTTTATCGGGAGGTTGATGAAAATGGAGATGAGATTCTTTCCATCATGTTTGAGATGAAGAATGAGGGGGATGAGACTGCCACGAAAAAGAAGAATGAAGATTTCTTTGAAAAGCTTGATAAAGATCGTAAAGAGAAAAAATGCGAGTATGCCATTTTGGTTTCCTTATTGGAAAGAGAAAATGATTATTACGAAACGGGTATTGTGGATGTTTCTCATAAATATCCGAACATGTTCGTGGTTCGTCCACAGTTTTTCATTCAGATTATCTCAATTTTGCGTAAAAGTGGTTTAGATTCACTCAAGTACAAAGCTGAGTTGTCGATGATGAAGCGTCAAAACATTGATATCACCAATTTTGAGGAGAATATACGCAAGTTTAAAGACGATTTTGGTTATAATTACAACCAAGCTAGCAAGAAATTCCACTCGGCTATAGATTCGATCGATAAAAGCATTGCCAATCTTCAGAAGGTAAAAGAAGAGTTATTGAGTTCAGATAAAAACCTTCGTATTGCGAACGAAAAAGCGGAGAAATTAACCATTAAACGATTGACACACGGAAATCCCACCATGAAGGCGAAGTTTGATGAAAATGCTAAGGAGGGAGAAGAATAGAGGCTGAAATACCTTTTACCTCTTAACCACTTTCTTCAAATACAACATCTCCACTTTCTTTCTAGCCCATGGAGTGCGGCGCAAAAAGGTTAAACTGGATTTGATGCTTGGGTTAATCGCAAAACAATTGATGCGGATTTGGCGACTCATTTCTTCCCAGCCCATGGTTTCTACCAAATATTCAAGAATAAATTGAAGCGTTTTTCCTTCGAGTGGGTCCATTGGCTTGAAAAATTATAAAATCTATTTAATTCCTTGGTAAAATGATATGGATAAACCTTGTTTTAGATTTCTTAAATGAAAATAGCTTGTAAAATACAAGCTATAAATTTTAATTCTTTCGTGTGGTAAGGCCTAGCCTAAAATGATATCAGAATTCATCATATTATTATTTTATTTGAATGGTTGATAAGCTGTTGTAAAATTAATAGCAATTATTGATAAAACAAATGAATATGATTAATTCACTGACAAATCATTGCCTGATAAAAATCGTTTTTCCGTAATACATTCTTTATTAATGAAATCTTTTTTGAAAACTTTATTAAACCCTGACAGTGAATGTTTTGCTATGATTGAAAGTCTGATAAATGAACTTGAATCATCCCACATTTCTTCTATATTTTCAGTTGTACGAATTCTTACCGCATGTAAATTGTGTGGATTGTTTGTTGAATTGTTCGGCAAATAAGATAAAAAATTATCTTTTAATTTAATGTCATTACCTAGTAAATTCCCTCCGTTATAATCACCAATAGGTTTATAAAAAGTAAGCTCAATGTGTATGTCGAAAATTTCACTGTCAGTTAAATTGACAAATTTAAGTAAATAACTAGTTTCCCCTTTGACGACCTGTTTACTGATATAATCAGATATAACAATATCAGGCTTTTTCGTACTTAAAAAATATTTTAAGAAAAAATAGGATGCGACTACCCCAGTGGTCACACCTGTAAATAGCGAAATTGCAAAGTCAATAAAATTGTTCATGATTAATGGTTAGTTTAACGTATTTTTTTTAACACTAAGTTCACAAAGTTTATTTGATTACATTGAAAGTTCTAACCACCTTAATTCTTTTTCTTCTAAGGTGTTTTTGATTTTTTCAATTTCTTGGGCCCACTTGGCTAATTCTTGAAAATCTTCTGATCCCGCATTTAATTTTTCAATGAATGCCTCTTTCTTCAATTCCAAATCGGCCATTTCCTTTTCCAATTCCTCAAACTCTTTTTGCTCTTTGAAAGATAATTTTTTGGGCTTCGTGGCTTCGAGAGCCTCAGCCACCGCTTTTTTGTTAAAATCCTTATCTAACGGATTTTTGTTGTGATCTGCTTCTGAATTAATAGTATTTCCATTGCTTATTCCGATGCCTGAGGGTCTCGAAGGCGAGGTTTTCGAAGTCTCATTCTCCAATGCCAAACGATAATCCGTATAATTTCCATTAAAGAAATTCACTTCTCCTTCGCCTTCCACCAAGATCAATTGATCCACTAAGTTATCCATGAAGTATCTGTCGTGAGAAACCAATAATAAACAGCCTTGGAATTCACTCAAAAAGTCTTCCAATAACTGTAAGGTATCTAAGTCCAAATCGTTGGTTGGCTCATCCAAAATCAAGAAATTTGGATTCTTGACCAATACTTTCATCAATTGCAATCGCTTCTTTTCTCCTCCGGATAATTTCGAAACGGGCGTATATTGTTGAGCAGTTGGGAATAAAAATTTGCTCAAAAATTGACTCGGAGTTAAACTTTCATTTTTCCCGTAAGGAATCACTTCGGCTATTTCCGTGATCGTGTCAATGACCCTTTGTTCTGGTCTAAACTCAAAGGGTAATTGAGTATAATAGCCAATCACTAAAGTTTCTCCTGGATCGATCGTTCCCGAATCGGGTTGTTCATTGCCTGTTAATAATTGCAAAAAGGTCGTTTTACCGGCTCCATTTTTTCCAACAATGCCTATTCGATCTTTTTTCTTAAATGTATACGTGAAATCATTGACGATTTTCTTATCTCCCCAAGCCTTCTTTAAATGATTGATTTCAATGATTTTATTACCTAGTCTGGACATCTGTATGTTCAATTCTAGTTTGCTATCATCTATCTTCTTATTGGCTTTCTCTTCAGTTTCATGAAAGGCATCAATTCGATATTGCGCTTTTGTTCCTCTCGCTTTAGGTTGCTTGCGCATCCATTCTAATTCCTTACGATAAAGATTTTTTGCTTTGGAAATACTACTCGCCTCGGAAGCCTCACGCTCGGCTTTCTTTTCTAAGAAATAAGCATAATTGCCTTCGTAAGTATATAATGAACCGTCTGCCAGTTCAAACATTTTGTTGCAAATTTTGTCCAAAAAGTACCTATCGTGTGATACAACCAAAACGGTCACATTGGGGCCTGATAAAATTCCCTCTAACCACTCAATGGTCTCAATGTCCAAGTGGTTGGTAGGTTCATCCAAAATCATGATGTCTGGACTTTCAATCAACAATTTGGCCAATGCCAAGCGTTTTTTTTGTCCCCCAGAAAGCGTAGAAACCTTTTGTTCGCCATCAGGAATACCTAAACGTGAAATAATTTGCTTCGCTCTTGCTTCATAATCCCAAGCATTATTTGCCTCCATCAAAGAAAAGGCCTCTTCTAATTCTTTCGGATCTCCCGAAATCATGGCTTTTTCGTAATATTTGATAGCTACTGCACTGGGTAAATCATCTGAAAAGAGGTAATTCAATACTTCCTCATTTTCATTGAAATCAGGATTTTGAGGAAGATATCCTACTCGAATTCCTTTGCGGATAGAGATTTTTCCTTCATCTGGACTTTGCATCCCCATCAATGTCTCCATTAAAGTGGTTTTGCCTGTTCCATTTTTGCCAATTAAGGCCACTTTTTCACCTTTTTGTAAACCGAAAAATAGGTTTTTAAATACCCATCTTTCGCCCAAATTGCGTGAAACATTCTCTGCCGAAAGGTAATTCATTGTTATTTTTTAAAGAATTCGATTAAGAATCCGCTTCTTCTTCTCTCATTTTTCTACGCAATACACCTGCCGAAACAAAGATGCTGATTTCATAGAGTCCAAACAATGGAACTGCTACCAGCATTTGAGAAATGATATCGGGTGATGGAGTAATCAGAGCTGCCAAAACCAAAATAACGATTAAGGCATGTCTTCTGTATTCTCGCATGAATGATGGCGTTAGAATGCCTACTTGTGAAAGTACGTATGCCACCATCGGTAATTGGAAAGTCAATCCACAAGCTAAGGTCAACATCGACAATAGCGAAATATAATCATTGATATCAAATTGGTTTTGGATGGAGGGATCCAATTTGAAATTAGCTAAAAAGTTGATGGCCATAGGCGCAACCACAAAATAGCCAAAAGATACACCTGTGAAAAATAACAAAGAAACCCAGAAAACCGCTCCTCTCGCTGCTTTTAATTCTTTGTTCTTTAAACCAGGTTTGATGAAGCGCCAAACTTCAAAAAAGGCATAAGGAAAGGCAAATAGTAAACCTACAATAACCGACTGAGTCAAGGCCATCATGAATTGACCAGATACTTCTCTGCTTTGAAGAATAAAATCCGCTTGTTGCATGCACAGACTCGTCATACCTGTGTAATCGGCAACTCTACAAAGCAATTGATTGGTATAGAAATCTACTTTCGTAGGCCCCATGATTATGATGCCAAAAATTTCGTTTCGGAAAATCCAAGCAGTAACCGTGAATACAACAATCGACGCTAAGGAACGAATGATGTGCCAACGTAACTCTTCTAAATGATCCATAAACGACATCTCAGTGCCGTCCTTGTCTTCATTCTCACTTGAATTTTCTTCCCAATCTTGATCTAAACTCATTTTGTTTTTTTATAATTAATAAAGTGGGAATTGCTTCATCCACTCATTTACTTCACCTTTAATTTGACTCAATACTGCTTCATTTTCGTGATTCATTAAGGCTTTGTCTACCAAATCCACAATTTGAACCATTTCTGATTCTTTTAATCCACGAGTAGTCATGGCAGCAGTACCTACGCGCATTCCAGAGGTAACAAATGGCGACTTGTCGTCAAATGGAACCATATTTTTATTAATCGTGATATCGGCTTTAATCAAGGTATTTTCTGCTAATTTTCCACTTAATCCTTTTGGACGTAAGTCGATCAACATCAAGTGATTATCTGTTCCTCCAGAAATGATTTCATAACCTTTCGATAAAAACGCCTTCGCCATTGCTTGTGCATTTACTTGAACTTGTTTCGCGTAAGCTTCGAATGTCGGGGTCAATGCCTCTCCAAACGCAATTGCCTTAGCTGCAATGACATGCTCCAAAGGTCCTCCTTGTGTTCCAGGGAAAACAGCGCCATCCAAGCAAGCTGACATCATTTTCAATTCTCCTTTTAAGGTTTTGAAGCCAAACGGATTTTCGAAATCGTTCCCCATCATGATCAAACCACCACGTGGACCACGCAAAGTTTTATGGGTTGTAGTCGTTACTATATGACAATGTTGCATCGGATTGTTCAATAAACCTTTTGCAATCAAAGCTGATGGATGAGAAATATCTGCCAATAAAATGGCTCCAACTTGGTCTGCAATGTTTCTTAAACGAGCATAATCCCAATCTCTTGAATAAGCAGATGCACCACAAATAATCAACCTTGGTTTTTCTTTCAAAGCTGTTGCCTCTACTTTATCCCAATCGATCAATCCCGTTTCTTTTTCTACACCATAGAAGAATGCTTGGAAATATTTACCTGAAAAATTGACTGGAGATCCGTGTGAAAGGTGTCCACCGTGTGATAAATCAAATCCTAAAATTTTGTCACCAGGATTTAAGAAAGATAAAAACACCGCTGCATTGGCTTGTGCTCCTGAGTGCGGTTGAACGTTTGCCCAAGTAGCACCAAACAATTGTTTTGCGCGCTCAATAGCTAAAGTTTCCACCTCATCCACTACCTCGCAACCGCCATAATAACGCTTGCCTGGAAGTCCTTCAGCATATTTATTGGTTAAAACACTACCTTGTGCTTCCATCACCTGTGGAGATGTGAAGTTTTCTGAGGCAATTAACTCAATACCAAATTCTTGGCGATGTGCCTCTTGGTTGATCAAGTCAAAAATTTCTTTGTCGCGTTGGGTTGGGAATGTGCTGGCAGCCATGTATAATAAATGTTCTTTGGATACGTTTAAAGAGCGCAAAAATACGATTTTATATCCGAAATAGAAAAATTTATCGACTAATACAGATTTCTATTTTTCTAAAAGCTAAATTTGAACTTATTTTTAATAAAAATAATTACCTATTTGGTAACAATCTGACCCTTCTTATGAAATTGAAACATATACTCCTTTTATTTTTGACGCTATTGAATTTGCCTTTGATGGCTCAAAAAATCACTCCTGCCAAGTGGTCTTGGACTTTAAAACCCGAAAATCCAAAAGTTGGTCAACAAGCGGAAGTTATTTTCAAAGTAGCGATTCAACCGGGATGGTATTTATATTCATCTGATTTCGATAAAGATTTAGGGCCTGTGGTTACCACAGTTACTTTTAAGCCCAATCAAGGAATAGAAACAATCGGTGATTTAAAGCCAATTAATCCTCATTCAAAGTTTGACGCAGAGATTTGGAATGGCACTTACACCTATTTTACTGAAAAAGCGGAATTTCGTCAAAAAGTCAAAATTGTAGCACCTAATTGGAAAATAGAAGGAATTTATGATTCTCAGTCTTGTTCCAATGAATCGGGTTTATGTGTTCCTATCAAAGGACCTTTTCAAATAAGTAGTCAAAGCGAGTCTTTATCTAAGGAGTCAGCAAGTTCCACGCCAGCCGAAGAGCCTGTAGAAGCAACGAGTACCTCGCAGGTTGCTAGTGTAACTGACTCGGTCATCTCAAAACCTGAAGTAGCAACAGTTAAGAAAGCTGAAGGTCTTGAAATACCTGCTGAAGAATCCTTGTTTTCTTTTTTCTTTATCGCCCTAGGGGCTGGTTTTTTGGCATTATTAACTCCTTGTGTATATCCATTGATACCTATGACGGTTAGTTTTTTTACAAAACAAAAAGGAGGGAAGGGATTAGCATTTTTATATGGAGCATTCATTGTATTGATTTATGTGTTTTTCGGAACCATACTTGCCTTTTTTGCCGGCGCGAGCTTTGCTAATTTCTTGAGTACACATTGGATTCCGAATATGCTATTCTTTATCATATTTATCTTTTTTGGAATTTCTTTTTTAGGAGCATTTGAAATTGTGTTACCTTCCAATTTGGTCAATAATGTAGATGCTAAATCTGATAAAGGCGGTATTATTGGTGTGTTTTTTATGGCATTTACCTTGGTTTTGGTCTCGTTCTCATGTACTGGACCTCTGGCAGGATCTATTTTGATTGCCGCTTCCCAAGGCGCTTTTGTAAAACCCATTGTTGGAATGCTCGGTTTCTCTTTGGCCTTTGCCATTCCATTTACACTATTCGCTGTATTTCCAGGCTTCATGAAAAAACTACCCAAATCAGGTAATTGGATGAATGAAGTGAAAGTTGTGCTGGGATTCTTGGAAATTGCTTTAGCATTCAAATTTCTAAGCGTTGCAGATCAGGTTTATCATTGGCATTTGTTGGATCGTGAAATATTCTTGGCGATTTGGATTGCCATTTTTGGAGCTTTGACTTTGTACCTTTTTGGAAAAATTTCATTGCCACATGATGGACCTGCTGGTAAATTATCGGTACCAAGAACTTTGTTTGCTACTGCCGTTTTGGCTTTTGTGATTTATTTGGTTCCAGGTATGTGGGGCGCACCTTTGAAAGGCCTTTCGGGCTGGTTGCCTCCTATGGGAACGCAAGATTTTAAAGGAGGTTCAGGAGAAACAAGTGTGACTGAAAAATCAAGTTCTGCTGTTAAATATGGCGATTTTTTAAAATTACCCTTGGGACTCGATGGCTTTTTTGATTATGATGAGGCAAAAGCTTATGCTGCCAAGGTAGGTAAACCTATGTTCATTGATTTTACTGGCCATGGTTGTGTGAATTGTCGTAAAATGGAAGAAAATGTCTGGTCAGATCCTCAAGTATTAGCTATTTTGAAAGAGGAATATGTGGTGGTAGCCTTGTATTGCGATGATAAAACGGAATTGCCTAAGGAAAAATGGTATGTGTCTAAAGAAGATGGACAAGAAAAGAAAACTTTAGGAGATCAGAATTTGGACTTTCAAATTACTCGATTTAATTCTAATGCTCAGCCGCATTATGTGTTGATGGACCCAAGAAAGGATCAACAACCTCTGCAAACGCCTGTGGCATTCGACTTAGATGTTGCTCATTTTGTTGATTTCCTAAATAAGGGAGTCGCCGTCTATAAATCCAATCAATAATGCCCTTTGGAAAATATTTTGCTGTTATGCTAGCAACAGCTTTGAAGTATATTGCAGGCCCCATTACGGGCTTTAGTTTGGGTTTAACTTGGTATGAAACTTTATTGTCTTCATGGATTGGATTCATGTTGACGGTCATTATTATCGTTTCGATAGGTAAGTTTTTGGTGAATTGGATTGCTAGTTTTCGGAAGACGAAGCCCTTGATTTTTTCTAAAAGAGCGCGCTACGCAGTCGGCATTTGGCAAAAATTTGGTATCAAAGGCATCGCAGCTTTAACACCTTTGATTTTTACACCCATTGGTGGAAGTTTATTATCCTTATCATTCAAAGTTCCTTTGCCAAGAATCTTATTTTTTATGGCGATTTCTGGCCTTATTTGGTCCTCTGTTTATACGTTGATTATTTATCAATTAACTTTTTTGAAGGAGTATTTATTTTAGGTCTCCGTGTACTTTGTGTTTGCCTAATCTTTATTTTTTAAAACAAAGCTCACCAAGTTCAATATTATAGTAATTAAAATGCATAAAAAAAGCCGACCATGTCGGCTTTTAAAAAACTATCATTGATAAGGATTAATTTCCTTTACTGATTTCTTGTCCGTTGAATAACTTAGCGCGGATTTCATTGGCTTTCACCTCTAATTCTGGTTTAGCATCGTATTTTAATTTTGTTTGAACCGCTGCGCTGTCTGGGTGAACACCATATACGTATTCATTTCCTTCGTTCAAATCTTTTTGCTTGATACGGTTGTTCTTTTGATAATCACATGACGATGCAAGCAATGCAATCGCTAAAACAGGAAGTAAAGATTTTAATTTCATTTTCTTTTTTGTAAAAATTACGGTGCAAAAATAGTAAAGAATTGTGAATTATGAAGTATGAGGGAAGAAATATTTAGTTATTAGTTATTAGTTATTAGTTATTAGTTATTAGTGTTTAGTTATTAGTGTTTGAAAAAATTCAAGTAATTTCTAAAAGTTGATCTAATACCTGATCTAATACCTGATACCTAATAACTAATACCTGATACCTAATAACTAACCACTAATACCCACCAACTGCTTCTTCAAAAAATCCATTAACTCACTGATGTATTTTTTACTAAAGTTGAATTCAATTCCAGCTGTTGCGTAAATTTCTTTCATTGGAACGGTATAACCCAAAGCCAAGGCATCGAGGTATTGATTCAATGCTTTTTCAGGATTTTGGCAATAATTTCTCCAAACTGCAAGAGCACCTAATTGAGCAATGGCGTATTCAATGTAATAAAAAGGGACTTCAAATAAGTGTAATTGCTTTTGCCAAATATGTGCCTTAATCTCTTCTAATCCTGTCCAGTCGGTGATCTTATCTGAAAATTTCGCAATAATTTCCAACCATTTTGTTTCTCTCTCTGCTAAACTATGTTCAGGATTTTCATAAATCCAATGTTGAAAGGCGTCAATCGTGGCAACCCAAGGTAATGTTTCCAAAATGTCTTCCAAATGCTTAATTTTCGCTCTTTTCGCCTCTTCAGGATTACTGAAATATTCATCCCAAAAGTCCATGGTAATTAATTCCATACTCATAGATGCCAATTCAGCCACTTCTGATGGAAAATTTCGGAAGGAATTGATTGGTAAATCCTTGGTTAAAATGGAATGAACCGCATGGCCCCCCTCATGTAATAACGTTACCATGTCGCGCACTTGTCCAGCGGCGTTCATGAAAATGAATGGGAATCCGCTTTCTTCCAATGGGTAATTATAACCTCCTGGATTTTTTCCTTTTCGCGAATCTAAATCAAAACGATTCAAACGAACCATTTCTTTTAAACAATTAGCCAAAAATGGATCTAATTGGTCGAAAACAGTGATGGTTTTAGATAATAATTCCTCACCTGTTTCGAAGGGTTTCAATGGTTTTCTGCCCAATGGATCAACCGCTTTGTCCCAAGGACTTAACTCTGACAAGCCCATAAGGCTTTTTCTTTTTTCAGCTTGTTGGTTCAAAATCGGGACCACCGTTTCTGCTACCGCCTCGTGAAACTCAAAACAATCTGCTGCTGTATAATCGAATCTGCCTAAGCTAGCGAATGAATAATCTCTGAAATTCTCAAAACCTGCATTTTTTGCAACTAAATCACGCTTCTTAATTAATTGACTAAATAAATAATTTAATTCATCCTTTAAACCTAAACGCTTTTCCGCTATTTTTAAATAAACCTCATTGCGTTCGTTTCTATCCGTTGATTCCAAATAGGCATTGGCTTGTTGCAATGTTTTTTCTTGCCCATGAATCTCCACCATCAATCCACCCGTTGCAGCGCCATATTGGGTTTGCAAATTTTGTAATTCAGTGAACAAGGGGATGTTTTCTTCCCTAAAAATTTCTATGGCTTTTTTCATCCCGCGTAACATGATGGAGTAGCCTATACTAGGTAATTCTTGGGTAAATCCGCTTTCAATGACTTTTTTGTTCCATGCATCATCATAAACAGAGGCATTTGGCATAATTTCATTGACAAATTGTTGATAGCTTTTTTGAAGGTCCTCATTTTGATTATCGCAAGACATCTTAATGTATCGCCAAGCAAAATTCTCCGATAAATAACTTTCTAATTCCGAACGCTGTAAACAGAATTTTTCCAATTCTGCCAAACTATGGATTGTTTGATTAGAAAGTTGTTCAAAATACGGTAAAACACTTTCCCAAGTTGATAAAACAAATTCGGCAGGTAGAAAACTCCTAAGAGGAGTTTGAGTTGTAAAGGTTCTCATAAAGCGGATTTTTGACAAAAATACAGACTAGCAAAAGGAAAAGAAAGAAAATTATTTTCTTGGTTGTTTGTTCGGATGTTTTTTTTGATGGAAACAAGCTAAAACTTTAATCGATTTATTGCTAGCATTAATAGTATAATACAGAGAATATGGGAATTTTTTGATTTTGATAGATCGAATGTTTTTATACTTGATTGAAAAAAAAGGATTTGTTGCTAAAATTGAATAAACCTCGATTATTTCTAAAACAAATTTTTTTTGTGTTTTAGAACTGATTAAAGCATAGTAGTTTATGGCATTTTCAATTTCAATTTGAGCCTGGTTAGAAATTAAAATCTTATACTCCATATTT
Organism: Aquirufa sp. ROCK-SH2; assembly: GCF_054558315.1. Classification (NCBI taxonomy): domain Bacteria; kingdom Pseudomonadati; phylum Bacteroidota; class Cytophagia; order Cytophagales; family Flectobacillaceae; genus Aquirufa; species Aquirufa sp. ROCK-SH2. The sequence goes on from NZ_JBPXKB010000002.1 coordinate 622,763, forward strand.
GGTTTTGAGTATAGAAATTGATTCGTTACTACTTAGATAATTCTCTTTATTTTCTTTTAATCGTTGGTCAAGCAACGCTTTTTCTTCCGAATTTAATTCATATTCTAATTCAGCTTCTTCTACTATAATTGTAATAGATTTAGATTGAAACTTTACCTTTATTTCTTCTAATATATCATTCGTTAAATCTTGCGCCGACGATAAATGATAGGTAGTTGACATGATTTTTTGATTTTAAAATAGATTACGAAATTTAGTTAGAATTATTAATACAAATAGATGAACAACTGATTTTTTGTGAAAATTATCAAGTATGTGATGTTTTATTTTTTACTTCAATACTTGATACACTAAAAAGGCTGCTAAATAAGCCAATGTCGTCATGTATCCAAACTGAATCAATGGATATTTCCACGATTTCGTTTCACGATAGGTCGTAGCCAAGGTACTCATACATTGCATAGCGAATGCATAAAAAATAAGTAAAGAAAATCCCAATGCGGCATCGTATAAAGGCTTGCCTGTTTCTGGATTGATTTCTGCACGCATTCTGTTTTTGATGGTGGCATTTTCATCTTCAACCTCTCCACCTAAACTGTAAATCGTAGACATTGTGCCCACAAAGACCTCTCGCGCAGCGAAGGATGTGATTAATGCAATCCCAATTTTCCAATCATAACCTAATGGACGAATGGCAGGTTCAATGAATTTGCCAAAATGTCCTGCATAAGAATTTTCTAGTTTTTCTGAGGCAATTTTATTGGATAATTCTACACCTTGTAAGGTAGGATATTGTTTTTTAACATTGATTTCCACTTGATTAAAACTGTCTCCAGGTCCATAACTGGCAAATACCCAAAGGACAATTGATATGGCTACAATGATTTTTCCAGCTTCAAAAACAAATGCCTTTACTGAGTTTAATATGGAAATAGAAATGTGTTTGAATCTTGGGCCTTTATAAGTAGGGAGTTCCATGATAAAATAACTTCTCTCTTTCACTTTTAAGATTTTAGACATGATCCAAGCCGAGAAAATCGCCATAAAAAATCCCAAAAGATACAATCCAAACAGAGCAACTCCTTGTAAATTAAATAAACCAAACAAGGTGTTTTTTTCCGGAACTACCAATCCGATCAATACCGTGTAGATAGGTAGTCGAGCTGAGCACGACATTAATGGGGTAACTAAAATGGTGATTAAGCGGTCTTTCCAAGAGCCGATTGAGCGAGTACTCATGATGGCAGGAACGGCACAAGCTACGCCTGAAATCAATGGTACAACAGATTTACCATTTAGTCCAAAACGGCGCATCAATTTGTCCATGATGAACATCACTCTAGACATATATCCTGTTTCTTCCAACAAAGAAATGAACAAAAATAGAAAGGCAATTTGTGGAATGAAAATCAATACTCCGCCAATACCTGCTATCAAACCATCGGTCAATAAGCCTGTCAGTTTAGTGTCTGGTAAAATTCCTTTTAACCAATCGTTCAAGGCTGCAACACCACCATCAATGGCATCCATAGGTATCGTCGCCCACGTAAATACTGCCTGAAACATGACAAATAATATGGCCAGGAAGAATAAATAACCACCTATGGGATGTAAAAAAACTTTATCCAATCGGTCCGTCCACGTTTTCACAGGAACTGCATCCCATTGTCTATTTAAGTTGATAACGCAACGTTCTACCACATCCGATAATTGCTCGTATCTCTTTACCGTCTCTGCCGACTTGTAATACTTAGAGCTAAATTGATGTTTTTCTAATAAGGCATCAAAGGTTTCTCTTTGTTCTTGGTTAAACATTTTCATCCGATCATGCTCCATCAACCATAACAAGGAGCGATAAGGGTCTGCTTCGCCAAATTTTGCTTGAATATCTTTTAATAAACTTTCTTCTACAGGAAGTGGAAGGGCATCATTGGAGGCATACAGATTATGTAATGTTTTGGAAACAGCGATACGCAATCCATTGACACCTATACCTTTTTTGGCATTGATTTCAGCCACCTCCACATTAAGTTCTCTTGCTAGTTTCAAAGAATTCAACACGTAGCCTTGATTTTCAGCCACGTCAATCATATTGAGTGCCAATACGGTTGGAATACCTAAGTCCCTCACTTGCGAGAACAACAATAGGTTTCTTTTTAAATTAGAAGCATCTGCCACCACGATGGCCATATCAGGATAGTCTTCATGTGCAGGATTACCCAAAATATTAATGACTAATTCTTCATCAATGGATTTTGGATAAATGCTGTAAATACCCGGTAAATCTAAGATTTCCACTTCGATTCCTGGCTCTAAGTCCCAAATCCCTGTTAATTTATCCATGGTAACACCTGGAAAATTTCCTGTTTTTTGATTCAAACCCGTTAGGGTATTAAACAGAGATGATTTTCCTGCATTGGGATTACCTATAAGCGCTATTTTGGGTCTTTTCACTCGGGTATAAATTTATATTATTTAACTTGGATCGTTGCGGCTTCTTCTTTTCTCATAGAAAGTGTATAGCCAGAAACTTTCACTGCTATGGGGTCACCAAATGGAGCCAGATGGGTCAATTCGACCTCAGTTCCAGGTAAACAGCCCATTTCCAATAATTTTAAGGATAGAATTTCGTCAGTAAAACCTATGATTTCCGCCTTCTCACCAATCTTTAAATCCGCCAATGTTAACATACGAAATTTGATTCTCTTATTTAGAATTGTTCAAAATTAGCACAAATGTACTAAGTATTTTTGATGTAAAAAATGATTAAAATTAGTTATTTAAGAAAAGAGAAGAGAGAAAAGAGGAGAGAGAAGATAGAAAAGAGAAGAGAGAAGATAGAAAAGAGAAGAATTAAGGAAAATAGACTTAATGATTCTTAATGCCTTAATGTTAAAAAAAATCTTTGTGACCATTGTGTTAAATTTCAATTTATTGGGATTCCAAACCTGTCAAAAAACTAGAAATTAATTCTACTTATTAATTAACTGACAACTAATAACTAATCACTAATAACTAATACCTCATTTCCTTCTATTAACAGAATTTCTGTTGTAAATTGCACCTTGCTTAGTAAAATCGACGCATGGTAGTGAATGAAATAGCAGTTTTGGTGAAAAAAGAGATGCAATTGGAATGGCGTCAAAAATATGCTATTCATGGATTGCTCTTGTATTTGGCGTCCACAATTTTTGTTTGTTATTTATCTTTTAAAGCTAAAAATCAAGCTATAAATCCGATTACGTGGAATACTTTATTTTGGATCATTCTGCTTTTTACGGCAGTCAATGCGGTAGGTAAATCCTTTACACAAGAACCTGCTCAACGAAGTGTTTTTTATTTCACCTTAGTGAGTCCGGAGTCGGTTATTTATTCCAAAATCATATATAATTCGCTGATTTTATTACTTATTTCCTTCATTGGCTTTGTTTTTTACTCTTGGGTAATGGGTAATCCAGTGGGGAATATTCCTTTGTATGCGTTGACTTTAGTTTTAGGTGCTATCGGATTTGCATCCACCTTGTCTTTGGTGGCTGGAATTGCCGCACAAGGGGAAAATACTCCCACTTTAATGGCAGTTTTAAGTTTTCCGATCATTATTCCTTTATTACTTTTGTTGTTGAAAATGTCTAAAAGTGCTCTAGATGGGATTTCAATCACAGAAACTTGGGATGAAATTGCTATTTTAAGCTCGTTAGATGTTATTGTAATTGTTTTATCAGGGATTTTATTCCCTTATATATGGAGACATTAAAAAAATATGTGGCACAAATTGCTTGTGTCATTCTGTTGTTTTATACCATTTGGGCAGGATTTAATGCTCCTGTGCCTCGTCAAGCCATCTTGAATGAGACCGTGCGGAATTTGTATTTTCATGTGACCATGTGGTTTACTATGATTTTCTTATTGGGAACCTCTGTCTATCATTCCGTTCAATATTTGCGCAAGTCGGATTTGAAACATGATTTAGTATCCAATGCCTACGTGCAAACAGGCCTGCTTTTTGCCATTTTAGGTTTAATTACAGGGTCTATTTGGGCAAAATTTACTTGGGGAGATTGGTGGACGAATGATCCTAAATTGAATTCTGTGGCTATTGGGATGCTTATTTACTTAGCCTATTTATTGGTTCGATCTTCTATGCCAGATGAGCAACAAAGGGCAAGAATTTCCAACGTGTACAATATCTTTGCATTCTTTATTTTTATGGTCTTGATATGGATTTTACCTCGTATGACAGATTCGTTGCACCCTGGAAATGGAGGAAATCCAGGATTTAATTCCATGGATTTAGATAACCGCATGAGAATGGTATTTTATCCAGCCATTATTGGTTGGACATTATTGGGTTTTTGGATAGCCAATTTGCGCATCCGTGTTATGAAAATTGAACAATTAATCGAAGAAAAGGAGAACGCATGAAATCTTTCTTATTAATGATTGGCTTTATTTTATTGAGCTTTATTGCTCAAGCACAAGAAGTTGAAATGGCGGATAAATTTCGTCAAGATGGTAAAATCTATGTGGTCATTGCAGTCGTTGCAGTAATTTTAACAGGGATATTTGTTTACCTTTTTCGTTTGGATACTAAAATTTCTAAGCTGGAAAAACAATTGAAAAAATAATTCAATATGAAAAAGACACACATTGTTGGCCTTGTTTTAATTGCGATTGCGATTGGTATTATTTTAACTACAACGGCAGATGTATCTACTTATGTCGGATTTGATGAGGCAGAAAAAATTGCTCAAAATGATCCAAATCAAAAGGTGCATGTAGTAGGTAAATTAAAAAGAGATGCCCAAGGGAAAATTTTAGGCTTGAATTTCAATGCTGCATTGGATGCAAATCGTTTGGAATTTATTGTGGAAGATAGTTTAGGAAGAGAAAATCAAGTGATTTATTCGGCACCCAAGCCACAAGATTTTGAAAAATCTGAAAAGATTGTTTTGGTTGGGAGTATGAAACCCGATCGAATTTTTTACTGCGATAAAATATTGTTAAAATGTCCTTCTAAATACCAAGAAGGTAAAATTTCAGCTGATTCAACTGCTTCTTTTGAAGCCAAAAAATAAACATGATACACGAAACAATTGGTTCTGTAGGTCATTTCTTAGTCATTGGTTCTTTCATAACCGCCTTGATTGCGACCTTTGCTTATTTCAAAGCAGCCCAAGCTTCTAATGATTTAATATTGAATGAATGGAAAGTAAATGCCCGTTTTTTCTTTATTGTTCATTTGATTTTTGTAGTGGGTGTTGCGGCAAGTTTATTTGTGATTATTTACAATCATTATTTTGAGTACCACTACGCATTTACCCATTCCTCTTTGGCCTTGCCAACCATGTTCATGATTAGCTGCTATTGGGAAGGGCAAGAGGGTTCATTCCTTTTGTGGATTTTCTGGCAAGCGGTTTTAGGTACTATTTTAATGTTTAAAAATCCGAAGTGGGAAGCGCCTGTGATGGCTGTTTTTGCTTTGGTGCAAACCTTTTTGACTTCCATGATTTTGGGAGTAATTATTCCACTCATTGACTTGAAAATAGGATCATCTCCGTTTTTATTGTTGCGTGAAGCGCAACCTGATTTGCCAGTTTGGAGTATGCAACCCAATTTTATTCCCAAAGATGGACGTGGTTTAAATCCTTTATTACAGAATTATTGGATGGTCATTCACCCTCCAACCTTGTTTTTGGGATTTGCTTTAACTTTGGTTCCATTTGCTTATTTAATAGCGGGTTTATGGAAAAAAGAATTAACAAGTTGGATCAAACCTGCTTTGCCTTGGGCGCTTTTTGGTGCAGGTATTTTGGGTATTGGCATCATGATGGGAGCTTATTGGGCTTATGAAACCTTGAATTTTGGGGGATATTGGAACTGGGACCCCGTCGAAAATGCCTCTTTTGTGCCTTGGTTGGTATTGGTTGGTGGCATTCATACCATGATCGCCTACCGTAATTCTAGTGCTGCGCTGAAAACCTCGATTATTTTAGTCATTGCTACTTTTATTCTTGTCTTGTATTCAACCTTTTTGAATCGCTCAGGGATTTTAGGAAATGCCTCTGTTCACTCATTTACCGATTTAGGTTTGTCTGGACAATTACTTTTGTACATGGGAACGTTTCTTTTTGTGGCTATTGCTTTAGCCGTTTGGAGATGGAAAGATTTGCCGAAAGATGAAAAAGAATTGTCTATTTATTCTCGCGAGTTTTGGATATTTATAGGGGCTTCCATTTTAGGTTTGTCTGCTTTTCAATTGACTTTCACAACCTCTATTCCTGTTTACAATAAAATTGCGGAGGCTTTTGGTTTAGTTTCCAATATTGCTTTACCAGCGGATCAGGCTGAACATTACAGCAAAATTCAATTATGGATTTTTCTCGCCATCGCCTTATTGAGTGGTATCGGACAATTTGTTTGGTGGGGGAAAATCAAAGAATCGACTTCTTGGAAGCCTTTAGGGACTTCTGCCATTACTGCTACTCTATTGGCAGTTGTGATGATTAATGTCGGGAAAATTTACACGGTTTCTTACATTGCTTTGTTGTGGAGCAGTTTATTTGCGCTAGTAGCCAATTTTAGTATTCTTTGGTTTTTAATTCGTCAAAAATTCAGTTTAACGGGCGGTGCTACTGCACACGTTGGATTAGCAATCATGTTGATTGGTATTTTATTTTCTTCAGGTTATTCCAAAGTAGTGTCATTGAACCGTTCTGGATTTGCTATTTCGAACAAGGCGGAGGAGTTTACGAAAGATAACAACAAAGAAAATAAAGAAAATCTTCCACTTTGGTTGGGCCAAGGCGCTCAAATGCAAGATTATTTAGTAACCTATAAAGGACGTAAAATCGAAGTTAGAGGCCAAAAAGGGTATTTTAATCGCAAGGATTTTGAAATCATTGAAGGCGATTTTCATGCCGTTGCTTTGAAAGATATTGTAAGAGATGGGATCTCTATTGCTAAAAAAGGTGATACTTTGACGGTGGAACCGGAGAATACGTATTATGAATTAGAATTCAAAAATGCCGAAGGTGAGGCCGTTTCACTTTTCCCAAGATGGCAAGTGAATCCGAAAATGGGAACAGCTATTTCACCTGATGTGAAGCATGCTTTCTCTCATGATATTTACACCTATGTGTCTTTGGATCCTCGATTGGCTGCGGAGGCAGGAGAGGAGAAGCAATGGAGTCCAACGACAAATTCAACGGTTAGCATCGGAGATACCTTGTTCTTAAATGATTTTGTGGCGGTTTTAAAGGATGTAGCCCGAGTAACCACTGTTGAAAATATTACTTTGGGACCCAATGATGCAGCCGTTCAGGCAAATTTTCAAGTTCTTGGTAAAAATTATCAACAATATGAATTAAATCCTGTTTTTGTCATCAAAGATGGAATGGTTGGGATGCCTGCTTTTGAAAGTGAAGAGACTGGTATTAAGATTAAGTTTACGTCCATTAATCCAAAAACGCAGGAATTTAGTTTTGCAGTGAATACCACTCAGCAAGACTTAATCATTATCAAGGCTTTGGAAAAACCGTATATTAATTTGGTTTGGATTGGGTCAATATTGATATTTATTGGATTATTTGTTTCTACTTTTAGGTATGTTCAAAAATCATTAATGGCTTAAATTATGAACAAAAAAGAGGTTTTAAGTTTATCGGCGGGGATTGGTTTTTTCATCATTTGGGTCATTGACCTAAATGCACCTACTCCCGTGGAAATTCAAGGTAAATTTTGGTTAGAGCTTTTTTTCCATTATAATTGGTTGATGTTTTGCATGGCTTGTTTGTTTTATTATCAAATTAGCAGAAATGAAAGATTAAAATCCGAGGCTGATTCATCCCAGAAAAAACCTCCTGTTTCGGATAAAACCAAAAAGAAAAATTTAAAAAAATAAAGTCCCATGGACCCCGATACTAGTATTCAGCATTCAGAAATAATCGCCATTTTGGCATCCATGATTTTCAGTGCCTTCTTTTCAGGTGTAGAAATGGCATTTGTTTCGTCCAATAAATTGTATTTTGAACTAAAAGCGAAGCAAGAAATTCTTTCTGCCAAAATCATCTCTAATTTCAATCAGCACCCAAGTCGTTTCATTGGAACGATGTTGATAGGCAATACTTTGTCCTTGGTGGCTTATGGTATTTTCATGGAGGAATTTTTGCATCATTTGATTTTAGCCAATATTCCGTTGATTACCAGCGAGATAGTTGCCCGATTATTGGCATCTGTCGTAGCTACAATTTTGATTTTAACTACTTCGGAGTTTACACCCAAAAGCATCTTTTTGATTAATCCAGATGTTATTTTGGAATTTTTAGCTATCCCAATTTGGATCATTTATATGTTGATGTTCCCATTGGTTTGGTTGACAGTGGGTTTATCCAAATGGTTTATTACCAAAGTGATGCGCTTGACCTATTCAGAGGAAAAACCAGCATTTGGTTTAACCGATTTGAACCATTATTTGCAAAACTTGAATCGAAAAATTTCCACTGAAGAAGAAGCAGAAGTAGATACGAAAATTTTCCACAATGCCTTGGAATTTAAACAGGTAAAAGTGCGCGATTGCATGATTCCCAGAACAGAAATCACGGCCATAGATTTGGAAGAAGGCATTGACGGTTTACAGAAAGTGTTCATTGAAAGCGGTCATTCCAAGGTGTTGGTTTACAAAGAAAATTTGGAAGATGTCATTGGGTATTGCCATTCCTTGGCTTTGTTCAAAAAACCAAAAGATTTACAAGCAATTTTAACTCCCATTCCCATCGTTCCTGAAGCGATGCCTGCCAATGATTTAATGATCAAATTTTCGAAAGAAAGAAAGTCTTTGGCTTTAGTTGTGGATGAATTTGGGAGTACTTCTGGACTTGTTAGTATGGAAGATGTGATGGAACAAATTTTTGGAGAAATTCAAGATGAATACGATGATTCTGAAGATTGGGTAGAAAAGAAGATTGATGAAACGACTTTTGTCCTTTCTGGACGTCATGAAATCGATTACTTGAACGAGAAATACGATTGGAATTTGCCAGAGGGTGATTATGATACGCTGGGTGGAATGTTGATTAGTCTTTACGAGGATATTCCTGGAGTTAATGAAGTGATTACTTTACAACCTTTCAAATTTCAGATTTTAACAACCAAAGATGCACGAATTGATACGGTCAAAGTTAGTTTAGGCCAAGTTAATTGATTGTTTCAATGATTGATCGAACGGTTTCGCATTTCATTTCCGTTTCCAACCACTCTTTTTCAACATTTGAATCTTCCGTTATTCCACATCCAGCATAATAGGTAGCAAGGTATTTATCAGTCGACTCTTCTATTTTAACCGTTCGTAAATTCACGAATAAATGTATTTCATGGTCAATGTTGATAGGACCTAAGTAACCACTGTACATTTCTCTATCGTGCAATTCAGCTTGTTTTATCCATTGAATAGCACTTTCTTTCGGCGTTCCGCAAACAGCAGAAGTTGGGTGTAAAAGTGAGAGCATGATTCCTGAAAGTGTCGGTAATTGCACTTTCTTCGTATCCACCACGTATTCTGTTTTAAGGTGCATCAAATTGCCCGCAATGACTGTTTTGGGTCCAATTTCATCGTATTCTCTCAATCGTATTTTTTTGAAACATTCAATGATGTACCGACTGACAAATGCTTGTTCTTCGATTTCTTTATGCGTCCAAGTCGCCTGCTGCACACTTAAAGCATCTCCTTGTTCATTCAAAGCAGATTGAGTTCCAGCCAAAGCGATTGTTTTAAATAGTCCCTCCTGGTTTTCTTCTACCAATATTTCTGGACTCGCGCAAATCCACGTGGCTTGTAATTTTGGTAAATAGAAAGCAGAAACAAAGGCTTTGGGATAAGCCTGACTTAATTTTAAAAAAGCTTCGATCGGAGAAAATTCTTTGGAGAATTCACTTTGGGAAAATCGAGATAACACAACTTTTTGGAAGTTCGCTGCCTGTATCTCCGCTACTGCTTCTTTGGCTTTTTGGATAAAATGATCTTTGGTTTTTGAATCTGAGTGTTTATGTACTTCAAAAGGTGCCGTGTCGATTTTCTTTTCTAAAATCCCACTTTGAATTTCCGATGCTTCTAAAAGGAAGGGTGTTCCTTCAAAGGGAGCAGCGATAAATCCTGGCCCTAATTCATTTATTGCTAATGTATTGATTTCTTTACCGCCATTTTTGTCAATCAAAAGTGTTGTAATATCCTGATTGGGTAAACGCCAAAGCGCTATCGCATCATTCGCTTTTTGCGCATTATGCCAAATAGATTCCCATGTGGATAGTGATATTGTTTGATTTGACTTGGCGGAATTATTCATTTTTGAATTATTTCGGGAGTAAAATTGCAACGGTTAATCGACTTGCACAAACTAAATTGTCATGTTCATCGTGAATTTTAATTTCATAAACGTGCATTGTTCTACCAATTCTCAAAGGCGTACAAGTGCCAATGACGTAACCTCCTTTGACAGATTTTAAATGGTTGGCATTGATTTCAACCCCAACGGCAATTTGCGTTTTAGGGTCTTCAACAGCCAATGTTGATGCTACACTGCCAAGTGTTTCTGCTAAAACAACCGATGCACCTCCATGTAACAAGCCAAAAGGTTGTTTTGTTCGATGGTCAACGGGCATTTTTGCTTTTAAGCTTGTTGAAGTTAATTCAATGAACTCGATTCCAAGGTGTTCGAGCATATTTCCTTTTCCCCAATTATTCAATGACTCTAAACTAGTAGAAGTATTAAACATATAATTTGTATTTTTGTGCGTAAAATTCGCAATTATTTAGCGATTTCAATCCCTTAATTCAATTATTTATGCATTCAACAAAAGACATTTACTTAGTACGACACGGAGAAACAGATTACAATCGATTGGGAGTTGTGCAAGGAAGTGGCATAGATGCCGATTTGAATGAATTGGGACGTCAACAAGCGCAGGCATTTTTTGATCGTTATCAACATTTGGAATTAGATAAAATCTATACTTCTAAATTAAAAAGGACGCATCAGTCAGTAGAAGGATTCATTCGTAAAGGAATTGATTGGGAGCAACACGAGGGCTTAAATGAAATTTCTTGGGGTAGTAAAGAGGGGAAAGAAGCGAATGATGAAGACAATTTATATTATAAAAATTTAGTCAATACTTGGCGTGAAGGCAATGTTCATGTTACTTCCGATGAAGGGGAAAGTCCTTTAGATGTACTGAATCGTCAAAAACCTGTGGTAGATTTAATCATTGCTAGGCCAGAGGAAAAGTCTATTTTAATAGCCATGCACGGTAGAGCGATGCGGGTTTTATTGACACATTTGTTCAATGAACCTTTGCATAAAATGGATCATTTTGCACATTATAATTTATGTTTATATCATTTAAGATATCATTACCAAAAAGCTGAATTTGAATTATTGGACGCTTGCAATGTAGAGCATTTGAAGCATTTGCCTGAATCGATGTAAAGATGAAAAGATCCAAGCTATATTGGTTATTGCAATTGGGAGGTTGGGTCACTTGGTCCTTGAACGAAGCCTTGTTGTATACCAATCAATATGGCTGGAAATGGGCATGGGCGATTGCCTCCATCATCAATATTTTTGTTGCCATTTTTTTGACACATCAATACAAAAAAATATCCCTTCACTTTCATTGGCATGAATTGAGTCTATATAAAATGTTACAGTGGCATTTTATATCGTTGGTCATCATGTCGACATGTATGGCAGCGCTGAATATTCCCTTCGATTATATTTTTCTTCAGGAAAGTTTTGAAGTGGATTTGAGTCCATTCATTGTTCTTCAAATTATTTTTAATTTCATGAAGCCGATTGCCATTTGGCAATTGATTTATTTCTTTTTTCAGTATTCTAATAAAAAATTGGAAATGGAAAGAGAGAATGATCAATTAGAACGAACCATTCAGGAAACGGAAGGGAAGGTTTTGAGGGCACAAATGAACCCCCATTTTGTTTTCAATGCCTTGAATAGTATTAGAGCGTTGATTACCGAAGATCCGCAAAAGGCAAAGAAAGGAATCAATCAATTGTCGAAATTGTTGCGCAGTTCTTTGCTGACTGAAAGAAAAAAAACCATTCCTTTTTCAGAAGAGATGGAGACAATTACAGATTATTTGGCTTTGGAAAAAATCAGATATGAAGAACGATTGGAATGGGAATTTCAGATAGAGCCGAATTGTTTGAAAGCACAAATTCCACCGATGATTTTACAAACATTGGTAGAAAATGGAATAAAGCATGGTATTTCTAAGTCGGTAAAAGGAGGTTGCATCAAAATTAAGGCGCAGGAAATTCAACAAATGTTGGTGATTGAGGTTGAAAATCCGGGACATTTGATTGCGAAAAATGCAAGTCAATTGGGGCTAGGCTTAATTAATTCCCAAAATCGTTTGCGAATTTTGTTTGGAACTACCGCTCAACTAAGTCTATCACCATTGAACAAAAATCAAGTACAAGCAAAATTGATTTTGCCTTACCTTGAGGAATAATTTTGAATGCCATGAATGCAATTATTGTTGATGACGAGCGATTAGCTAGGAACGAGTTGAAACGTTTATTGGAAAATTTTCCCAATATTCAGATAGTAGGAGAGGCTTCTAATACAGACGAAGCAGGGACCTTAATTGAAGAATTACAGCCTGATGTTTTGTTTTTGGATATTCAAATGCCAGGAAAAACAGGTTTTGAGTGGTTGGAAGAGTGGGATGGATTTTTGCCAGAAGTTATTTTTACGACAGCCTTTAATGAATATGCATTGAAAGCCTTTGAGGTAAATGCCTTGGATTATTTATTAAAGCCCATTGAATTATCGCGATTGAGTGAAAGTATTCAAAAATTAGAAAAGCGCGTATTTCAGGTTCAAAGAACGCAATCATCGCAGGCAGTTAGTCCAGTAGGGCATGTGCTAGGAGCTCAGGATCAAATTTTTGTCAAAGATGGAGAAAGGTGCTGGTTTGTTCGCCTGGATAAAGTCCGCTTGTGTGAGTCGATGGGAAATTATGTTCGCTTGTTTTTCGAAGACCAAAAACCTTTAGTTTTAAAATCCTTAAATGCCTTGGAAGAACGTTTGGACCCCAAAGTATTCTTCAGAGCGAATCGAAAGCACATCATTAACTTGAATTACATCGAAAAAATTGAACCTTGGTTTTCAGGTGGCTTGCAAGTCACATTGATTGGAAAAGGCGAAAAAATTGAGATTTCTAGAAGACAATCGATACGTTTTAAGGAGTTACTTTCTTTGTAGAAGAGAGAAGAGAGAAGAGAGAAAAGAGAAGAGAGAAGAGAGGAAAGAGAAGAGAGAAAACTCTTACCTCTTACTTCATAAATCATAATTCATAAATCATACATCATACCTCTTCCCTCTCTTCGGTGCTTCTCCCAATAAATACCCATAGGCTTCTAAAGCGGGAACGTGGTCAAAAATAACTTTCATGATGGCGGTTAAAGGCAGAGCTAAGATCAGTCCTGGTATTCCCCAAATTAACTCACCGATTAACAAAACAAACATCGCGACCATGGGATTAACACTTACTTTGGATCCAACTACCAATGGAGTAATGAAATTGGCTTCAATGAATTGGACGGCAGCCACCCAAGCAATAACAGCCAAGGTGTTGGCAGGACTTAAAGAAATTAGGCTAAACAAGATGGGGAAAAGGGTTGCCATCCAAATTCCTACATAAGGAACGATTAATAATAGCCCAGTTAAAATTCCAAAGAAGATGGGATATTCTACACCCATCCAATAAAATCCTACGCAATTAACAATGGCGACAATCAGCATGACTAAAAAGAGGCCAATTAAATAGCTTTGCACCACTTTTCCTGTTTTACTCATGATACCACTGAGTACCTGAGCTTCGGTATTGGGGAAAACCTTTCCTAAAAAGCTAGCGAAAAAATTTCTGTAATAGAGGAAAAAGAAAACGAAGATGGGAATTAAAATAACGGTGGTAATGATGTGAATCATTGTGCCAAAAGTGGTTGTTAGAATTTCACCCGAATTTTTCAATAAACTGATGGTTTGATTGCTTAATTCCAGCATTTGTTTTTTTCTAGAGATGTTCAGGTTTCTAGATAAAAATGTTTGAAGAGAGGAGATCCACTTTTCGGTTTTTTGAATGAAATTAGGCCAATCGGAAATGAATTCGGCCATTTGTAAGGATAAAAGCGAGATAACCCCTGTAAGAATGATGAGGGTAATCAATAAAGAGATAGCGATAGATAAAGACCTGGGTAATCCTCTAGATTCCAGTTTAGTACATAGCGGAAGAAGCAATAAGGCAAAAATCAATGCAAATGATAAAAGGATCAACAGATCTTTCATCCAATACATTCCGATAAGAACCAGGCAAATGGAAATTAATACAGAAGCAAGACGTAAAGCATAGGGAAAATGGGATGGCATAGCTATTTGATTAAATAAAAGCTTCTCTAAATTAGGTAAAAAATTAACAATTTGGTAACATTGAGCTTTCTATATTTGTACCAAGTTTTTCAACATCAAAGCAAATTTATGAATCTTCCTTTAAGTTCTTCTAAAATTTTATTGGTGGATGATGATCCAGATATTTTAGAATTGTTAGAATACAATTTGGCCAAAGAGAATTATGTTCTAAGAAAGGCAAATGATGGAAAAGAGGCCTTGCAAATTGCGAAAGAATTTATCCCTTCATTGATAATTTTAGATGTAATGATGCCCGTGATGGACGGCATAGAAACTGCTCGTCAACTGAAGTTGGTGCCTGAATTGAAAAACACCTTGATTTTATTTTTAACGGCTCGTGGGGAAGAATATACCGAAGTTGCTGCTTTTGATGCAGGTGCACATGATTATATCATCAAGCCTATCAAACCAAGAGCTTTGGTCAGTAGAATCAATGCAATTTTAAAGAGAGATATTGTTTCGACTGTTTCAGAGACGGAAACGAATATTATTGAAATTGGTGGAATTGTGATTAATCGTAATCAATATTCTGCTACTTATGAAGGAAGCACTTTGGTTTTACCCAAAAAAGAATTTGAATTATTGTCTTTTTTAGCCAAGAATCCCAATAAAGTCTTTAATAGAGATGAGTTATTGGAAAAAGTGTGGGGAACAGATGTGTTTGTGGTAGAACGAACGGTGGATGTTCATATTCGTAAATTGCGTGAAAAAATTCCAGAAAATTATATCAAAACGCTAAAAGGAGTGGGGTATATGTTTTCTGTGGAATAGAGGGTAATGTAGAATTAAGAATGTAGAATTGATAATGATGTAAGACGTAAGATGTATGATTATGTTGTTTTACATCATACATCTTACGTCTTACATCTTACGTCTTACATCAATTCGTATTTTTCTCTCAATACCTTCAAATGGTGTTTTTCGTGTCCAGCGATCATCCAAGCTAAAGCTCGAACGCTGATGTTAAAGTTATTGACCTGTCCCATTTTATTCCATTGTACTTCATTGAAAGATTGAAACAAGCAAATACTTGCTGTTCTTGTGGCGGTATATTGTTGCAATAATAATGGAGGATTCTGAACTTCAAATTGGGCTTCTACCAAATAGGAATTTTCATCAAAACCAGGTAGGGATTGTTTTTCTCCACGACTAATGGCTAGCGCTCGGTAGGAAAAAATTCTTTCTGTGTCAATGATATGTCCCAATAGTTGAATTCTTGTCCACTTATTCGTTTGGTAGGCAAAGTTCCAATCATGAGGGGTTAAATTTTCATAAATAGATCTTAATTCCAATGCATTTTTTTCCAGAACCTCAAACAGGTTTTCATTGGCTGTAAAATTCAGATATTCAGCGAAATACCTTTCGTTTGGGAATTCATGATGGAGAGGAGGGTGCATATTTTTTATTTTTTTTTAACAAAGGTATTGTTTAGATGGATAAAATGCCTAATTTTGTGCCACAATAAGGCACGGTCCGGTAGTTCAGTTGGTTAGAATACATGCCTGTCACGCATGGGGTCGCGGGTTCGAGTCCCGTCCGGACCGCCAACAAAAATTTAAGTCTCTGATTTTCAGGGACTTTTTTTTGTGCCATACAGAAAATGTAAATTGACGTAAGATGTATGATGTAAGAGGTAAGATGTATTCTTAATTCTACATTTTTAATTCTAAATTCCTCTTACATTTCTCTCTACACCACCAAAAATCCCATTTCCCGCAGTTCCCCGATTATTTCTCCTTGCCAAAATTGCTGAAAATCACCTAAGCCCGATTGTGTATATTCATTTTGGAATTCTTCAAAACTCCAAGTTTTATGTGGGCCTACACTTATGCTTTCAAGTATATTTACGAGCCATGGGCCTATTTTCTCAGGAACAAGTAATTCTTCCTCTTCTCGACCCATACTCATGTGTAAAATAATTTTCCCACGAGTGGTCTTCCCTAAGCTTGGAGTGGGCCCGAGCCAACATATTTTGGAGTTCGCTTTTGGTAATTTTTCTTCTTTGGAAGACAATATTCGTGCTATGTAATTTTTCGGGATTTGTGTCCGTGGAATTTTGAAATCAAACCATTCTTGTAGCGGCATGTCCAAACCAATGCCATGCATGTAATTAAACAATGACTTTTTAAGCCCCTCACTAAAAGCTGCATGATCCGTTCCTTTCGGATCCTTATGCTCTAAATCGTTGTTGGCAAATTGTCCTGGTGTGGGGTTTAGGATTGAAATGTGATAGTCTTCTGGATTTAGACCCACGGGACTATGCGCTGTCAAGGCAAATTGATGCCAAAAGCCTGAGTGCATGACTCCATTTTCAATCAATTGGCGAACTACTTCCAGAGAATCCACCGTCTCCTGTGCGGTCTGCGTTGGGAATCCATACATCAAATACGCATGGACCAAAATGCCTGCCTGCGTAAAATGATCTGCCACTTGTGCCACTTGCGCTACAGTGACTCCTTTTTTTATTAGGTCCAACAATCGATCCGAAGCAACTTCCAAGCCTCCCGAAACGGCGATACAACCTGAGCGAACCAGCAATTGACATAAATCCTTGGTGAAACTTTTCTCAAATCGGATATTCGTCCACCAGACCACTGTCAAGTCTCTGCGTATGATTTCCAAGGCTACATCGCGCATTAATGCTGGCGGGGCAGCTTCATCTACGAAATGGAAACCATTGTTTCCTGTTTGTTCAATCATCGCTTCAATGCGATCGACTAACATGGGTGCTGTTGTGGATTCGTAGTTTTTGATGTAATCCAAAGAAATGTCACAAAACGTACATTTGCCCCAATAGCATCCATGTGCAAGTGTCAATTTGTTCCAACGTCCATCGCTCCATAAACGATGCATTGGATTCGCTATCTCAATGACGGATAAATACTTGTCTAAAGGTAAATCCGAGTAATCTGGAATCCCGACGTCCTTTTGTTTTACATCGGAATCCTTTGACCCGTTGAGGTATGTGACCGTTCCATCGATGCAGCAAAAAGTCCGTTTTAGATCCTTCAATTCCCTTGCGCCTCTCAAATGTTCCAATAAGTTCATTAAAGGTGTTTCTCCATCATCTAATAGAATAAAATCGACAAATTCAAAAACACGGGTCTCTTGCAGGGAGCGTAGTTCTGTATTTGCATATCCTCCTCCTAATGCGACCTTGATCTCGGGATGGTGTTTTTTGATCCATTGCCCACAACGCAAGGCGCTGTATAAATTGCCAGGAAAGGGAGCTGTTATGGCTACTAAATCGGGTTTTTCGTTTTCGATTTTGGCCTTTAATAATTCCACCAATAAATCATCGATGTAAGTGAGTGGCGCTTGTAATGCTTGGTTTAATTCTTGAAAACTGGAGGCTGATCTTCCTAGTCGTTCCGCGTAGCGACTAAAACCAAAATGGGGATCAACAGCATCGATGATTAAATCAGAAATATCTTCTAAATAAAGCGTAGCTAAATGCCTAGCTTTATCGCGGACACCCATACTGCCAAAGGCCCATTCCAAATCTGAAACCTGCTGAAAACGAGATGCTTCAGGTAGGTAGTTTTGTTCGGCAATTAGGTGTGCAAGTGTGGGGTTTTTATCGTGCAAAAAAGAAATGACTGGGTCAATGCTGCGAATATACGACTGTTTTAGTCGGAGCATTCGCTGCCCGTTTGCGTTCAGTTTTTTGCCTGAAGCTTCAATGTGTGCAAATAATTGTTTGAGTCCCTCTTTTGAAAAAAGCTTCAGAATGACCTCCAATCCTAAGTCAGTTTGATAGGACTCAAGACCTTTAGTATTCAAAAATCCCTTTAAATAGGCCGTTGCAGGGTAGGGCGTATTTAATTGGGTGAAAGGAGGGGTGATGAAAAACACCTTGGGTTTAGTTGCGCTCATGTCGCTCAAAAGTACTTGAAATACCCTAAAAAGAAAAGGCTATCTATTGATAGCCTGCTTTCTTTTTTTCTCTTTTTTCTTCTTTTTTCTCTTTCGGAGTTTTGGTCGGTTCTTTCTTTTCCGCCTTTTTGGAATTCATGCCTTTGGCCATGGTGCTATTTTTTAGGAAAGCAAGAACGGAAATAATTTTGATAAACCGATAGCTAACTACCTAATTTTACTTCAAGATCTCAATGATGTCTTTTGTGTCATAGCGAAGCCATTCCACCACTTGCTTGCCATCTTTGATGCCATCAACGGAATGGATGACCGTATAGATTTTCTTATCTCCTCGGGTCAGGGAATATAATCCATACGCCGAAACATAATTGCTAGCACCGAAATACCCGGGTTTATCGTAAACCATTTCATTGATGTCATACAATTTCTCCAATTTCATGGTAATTCCTTTGGCTTTAAAATTGGTAAACATTTGCATGTTCTGGTCCAAAGTTGTAGTATCTAAATTATCATAGAAAACCGCATCTTTCGAATAGGTACTTCTATACGTTGCTGAATCACCACTTTCCATGGCTGTCATCGATTTTTTACTTAATTCAATGTTGTCTGAACTTGATAAAATGTATCCAACAGCATTATTAGGTAGATTTTTTGAATCTTTTTCGCAAGAAATCAATGAGATTGTAGTGGCAAGAGCCATCAAGATTAATTTTTTCATCTATTGTTTGTTAAAATTTGTGTGAGATTATAAAACTGACCAATCGGTATAGGTAGTTTCAACTGAACCTAATTTATTCCAAGCGTCCAAAGTTTTTTGTACTTTATTCATGGCATTTTGTCCAAATGGAGTGTATACTCCCTCCGATTTGTAAATTTTATTTCTTGCAGCTTCTGAATCAAAAATCCAGATAAAACCCGTTTGATTCAGGTTTTTTCCACGTACACTTTGTATTAAAATCAACTTACATTGAAATTCTTTTTCCATTTGCGGCTGAAGCGTTTGATGAAAGAAATCAACATATTGTTTCATGCTTACATTGGGTGCTAATTTTAATACGCCCGAGTGAATACCAATCAATGATCCTTTTTTGAAGTTTTGTGCATTTGAAGCATTTGATACCATTAAAAAAGCAAAAAATAAGAATCCGATTTTTGTGAAATTTTTCATGATAATAAGTTTAGAATGTATATGATAAGATTTGATTTATTTTTTTATTCCTCTAGAAAATTGCTCTACTGAATCAATTTTACCGGCTAAATTAAAACGGAAAAATTCGACTAAATTTTTCTCCCAAACAGTTCCGTCTTTTAATACACGTTTTTCAGTTGCGTAAACCATTGCCCCAGAAACAGGGTCTGTATCTTTTAGTTTGAAAGGTAAAATCATGTAAGGTTTCCAGTCCAAGGATTTAAATTCTGCAAACATGGCAGGAAGCATATCTTTTTTCAAGATGCTTTTGTTTCCATCAAAATCTTCAATTATAACTTCCTCTGCCATTTCTTCAGCTGCCGACTTTACGTCCATCGAATTGTATGCTTTTACAAATTTTTCGATGGATGCCACTTCTCCACGATTTGAAAATTGAAAGGGTCTACCATCTACCTCTACATTCGGTTTGTTAGCAATGTATTTTCCTCCAGACGTTTTGCCAAATTCATTGCTAGCTGGAATGCTCACATATTGGTTGAAATCGATGATTTTTCCTTCTTTATTTAATTTGAAAAGTTCAAATAAATTAACTTTTTGTTTAGAACCATTTTTGAAAACACGGTCTTCGGTCGATTGTAACATAACAATTTCATCAGAAGAACCTTGTACCTTAATAGGTAAAATTGCCAATGGCACATTGTTCAAGCTTTGCATTGATTGATGCCATTTTCGGTTAAAGTCGCCACCCGATTTTTGCATTTCTTCAGAATAGAATGCGGATTCAGCCTCAGAGCTATTAGAATTGTAGGCTTTAACGGATTCTAAAATAATTTTAGCACTTTTTTCAGAACCCAATTGAAATCCTTTGCCATTGTCTTCGCCATGAAGGATTTTACCAACTGTTTGCGCTGTGATTGTCAATGTAGAGGTAAGTAATGCCCCTAGTAAAATAATTTTTTTCATGTGTATTTTTTTGAAAATGATATAACGAAAGCAAGTACCAATTAAGCAGTCTATAATGGAAATTTTGAGAATGCTATTTTGTTCCTTTTTGTGTTTTTCGGAACAGATGTTTGCTGGTATTCAAAAGAAGTAGTACTTCATATTCATAGTTTTGAAACACAATTAAAAACGATTATATAATGAGAAAAACTATTTTAAGTATGTTAGTTGCCACAGCTATGTTGGCATGCACAAGTGAAGCAGATAAAAACGCAAAACTTGGCGAAGAGAATGTAAAGTATTACTCACATGTGTGGGATGTAGCATTGAATGAAGGCCGAACAAATATTCTAGATACGGCTTATGCAGAAAATGCAGTTTTGCATACCGTTCCTGAGGTTAAGGGTAAAGCAAATGCAAAAGCCTATTATGAGAATTTTGTGGTAGGATTTTCTGAACGTCAATTCACTGTTAAGGAATCTTTTGCTGATGGTGATAAATTAGTAAAATATTGGCAGTTTAAAGGAAAACATACGGGGCCATTTTTTGGTATTCCTGCCACAGGAAAAGAAGTGGATGTAATAGGATGTACCATTGTTAAAATGAAAGACGGTAAAATTCTTGAGGAGCAAGATTTTATGGATAATTTGGCTTTTATGCAACAGTTGGGAATTATTGCTAAGTAAGTTATTAGTTATTAGGGATTAGTTATTACTAGAAATATTATTTACATTTCTCACTAATAACTAATCCCTAATAACTAATAACTAATCCTGTTTTTCTTTGATGTAAACGGAAGGAGTGAGCCCCTTTCTCGTTTTAAATGCATCGATAAACTTGGATCTTGACACAAATCCAACTTCGGAAGAAATGGCTTCGATGGTGATTTTTTTGGCTAAACCTTTGTCAATCAATTCGCAGGCGTAGTTGATTCGAAGATCATTTTTCCATTCTCCAAAGGTTTTGTTGAGTTCTTTGTTGAAATAATTGGATAATACTCGCTCAGGAATTTTTAAGTCAAAAGACATTTGAGACAAAGTGAAATCTTTTTTGATAAAAGGTAATTCTTCCAAATAAGTTTGAATGGATTTTTCAAATTCTTGGGAGTCAATATTTAGTTTGATTTCTTTAGCGAAACTGGATTTGATTTTTTGGAAGGTATTTTCTTCCTCTATTTCCACCGAATAGGAGATATTTCCGTAGAGGATTTTTGGAAACAAAAACAGAAAAAAGTTTTGTATAAAAAAACCACCTCCACAAATACGGAAAAAATGTTTTTCACTAAATAATTCAATGGAAGAAATGCCTAAAATTAAGAATGGTTTGGTATACAAGGTAATCATGTGACCAAGACTGGTTACTGCGATCAAGACTTGTAAAAAAATGAGTGTGAAAAACCAACGTTGGATAATGACATGATTGGTAGGTGTGACTCCAAATTTTTGAATTAAGATTCGTTTGTTCCAATAGAAGTAAACCAATGAAATGATGGCATATAGTATGACGTGAATGGAACGTGCATATAGGAGCTGTTCAAAGCTTACCCAGTAAAAATTTAGGCGGTAATCCTCTGTGAAATTGACAATTTCATGTGCCATTTTGGTTTTTACGTCTAAGGGTAAGGTGGTAAATGGCGAGCAAGCAATGGCCACAAAAATGGCTGGGATTAAATGGATCGTATCGATCAATTGAAAAGATTTATTGCTAGAAACGGTATGTTTCACATAAAAAAAGAGGGTGGGGCCTAATAAATAAGACAAGGGTAAAAAATGAACGAAACAAATGCCTTCCCAAAATTCTATTTTGCTATAATGAAGCCCAAAATAGACCATGACCACTAAATTGCAACATAAAAAAAATAGGGCCAAAAAGATATTTGAGCGGTTTAGCGAACTCAAATAATAAATGAGTATAAAAGAAGTAAATAGCCCAAAAACGGGTGCAAGAATTTCCAAGTTGTGATATAATTTGTTTACAATATAAAGAAATTAGTTTTTTTTATATTCTTTGTGCAAAATTTTATCATCAAAAATGTCAGTAACACTGTAAAATTTTAATCATGAAAATACTTTTCTTACAATTATTAATAGTCACAAGTCTTTTTGCTCAGCAAAAAACAAGCCCTATTCCTTATGGGAACAACCCGAAAGTGGGCAAATATGTGTCTATTAGAGGTTTCAATATGTATTATGAAATTTATGGGAAAGGAGAACCTTTGTTAATCATTCATGGCAATGGTGGATCTATCGAAAATTTCAAGTTTCAAATTCCTTTTTTTAGTCAAAAATATCAAGTAATTGTAGCGGATAGTCGTGCTCAAGGTAAATCGGTGGACGACCAAGATTCTTTGAGTTATGAAATGATGGCAGATGATTTTGCTGCTTTACTCGATCATTTGAAGTTGGATTCTGCTCACGTAATCGGCTGGAGTGATGGAGGAATTAATGGCTTATTGCTGGCAAGCAGACATCCTCGAAAAGTAAAAAAATTAGCGGTTACGGGAGCCAATTTAATTCCAGATGCAGATTTGGCGATTGATGCTTGGGTGGTTCAAGATGTAAAAAATACAATAGATAGTTTACAGAAAATGCCACAAAGTATGGCAGTAAAGCGTTCCTTGAAATTGCAAAATCTATTGTATTTTCAGCCTCATATTAGTCACCAGGAATTGGCTAAAATTCAATGTCCCACCTTGGTAATTGGTGGAGATAATGATGTGATTTTGGCAAAACATACGGTGGAAATTGCTGAAAATATCCCAAAATCCTATTTGTGGATTTTGCCTAACTCGGGCCATTCGACGCCTATTTTCTACAAAGACTTGTTTAATAGCACAGTGGAAGATTTTTTCAAAAAGCCGTATAGGAAATTTGAAAAGGCGGACAAGTTTAGGTAAGAGGTAATAGGTAAGAGGTAAGAGGTAAGAGGTAATAGGTAAGAGGTAAGAGGTAAGAGGTAATAGGTAATAGGTAAAAGGTAATAGGTAAATGGTTGAAGCTCGATGGCTGAGCGGAGTCGAAGCCGGAGAGATGAAAGCTAAGAGGCTAGAATTGTTATATTTTAATGAAGAATGTAATAATTTTTGTATTTTTGCAGATTGTATTCTAAAATTATATCCATGCGTTTATTATACTTAATCATTATCCTAACCCTTTTTCAGGCATGTTCTAAAGAGGAAATTAGTCCTGCCACTACCAATAACCAACCTGTAACAACTAATCCTGTTGTAAAGAACGACAGTGTTTTTAAATACATTGCTACCAAATTTGATTTAACCAGTACATATCCCAAAATGCAAGATGTGCTGTTTAACAATGCTTGGGTTCAAATTGGAAGTTTATCGGGCGGTTTGGATCATTGTCATTATAAGGTTTTCTATTATAAAGGGGTGGAGCATTTGATTTTAAATCCAACATCGGTAAATAAAGTCCCTTTGATTCATTTAATAAATAAATCGGGAATTTGGGAGGTAGAAAAAACGTATGACGGACCTTTAAGCAATTTTTCTAGTCCAGTTTCATCTGATATGGGTTCAGATGGTAATTATTTCCTATCTGAATATGGTTCAGAGGCCTTTGGAACTAATAATCTACCGGGCGGTCCAAGTGTAAAAATTCAAGTAGAGGATAATTTGACATTGAAATTTACTAAAGCAAGTGGGCAGGAAGATCATACTTTTTATTCAAGTGCCAAAGGTGATTTGAATGGAGATGGATTGGAGGACAATGTTGCATCAATGATGGGCGGTCAAAATGGTAAATTTCCTGGCGTTGCTGGATTAATGGTTTATACTCAAAATAAAGATGGTAGTTTTTTCGAAGACAGGAACTTTATTTCGGATCCCAATACGGATGGTACGTATCCCAATATAGAAGGTGTTACTTCCATTGGTGTTGCAAATGTCATGGGGGATTCTAGGCCAGAAATTATTGTTAGCGGTCCATTTTTAGGCATTGCTATTTATGCTTTTAACGCTCAAATTCAAAAATTTCAATACGTCAAAACTAAGTTTGATGCTGGATTTTTTGTGTTAGATAAATCAAAAAATAGGAGTCCTATTGAAACGCGAATCGTGGATTTTAACAATGATGGTTTCTTGGATTTGGCACTGGAATTTGAAGGGGATCCAGGCGGAGGAATACAAATTTGGTGGAATGATGGTAAGGGGAATTTCGCAGCAGGGCCTCAATATTTTTTTTCCAACACCGCCGTTGGCGAAAGGTATTTTGATGTAGTTGATATCAACGGAGATGGATGGCAAGATATTTTTATTGGAGGCTGGATGGGATCTTCATATAATTTAAAAAATAGTTTCTGGTTAAATAATAAAAATAAATCTTTTGCCTTTTACGATAAAGATTTAGTGATCAATCCTGCAGAAAAGTCGAACATAACCCATCAAATTCGAGGTTTTATGTCCAATGGGAAATTTAAAATTATAGGTGTCACTGGGCAATACGATTTTTTACTTGATGCTGGAAGGTATCAGTTCAAGGTCATTGATATCAGTAATTTTAAATTATAATTATTTTGATAAGTCCAACACTTCTATGTTTCGGAAATCAATTTCTTGACCTTCACTCTGCAAAGCAATAAAACCACTTTTTAAGAGTTGGCCATCTATTTTTATGGCAGGGTTATAGCGATTTGCTACACCACCACCCATTTGTGGTTGAGTGTATTCCAAAACTGTTTGGCCATTTATCTTATGAGTTACCAAAGAATCACCACGAACGATTAATTCCGCCGTGATCCATTGTTCATTTTCAAAGGTTGGAGAAGTAGAATTGATGCAATGTCTTGGATCTATTTTACCTTGATAAACAACATCCGTTCCTGGAGAGCACATATTTCCAGTAGGTCTCGGTTTCCCATCTGCTAAAACTCCAAGGAATTGCATTTCAACAGAAATTGGCCAATCTTGTTCCTTAGGCATTGTGTTCGGATCTTGTGAGTGAAACATCACACCCGAATTTTTTTCAGTATAGCTGGGAGCATCTTTTCTCCACACGCCTGTAAAACGATATTGTAGTCGTAAAATATAATGTGAGAAAGGTTTATTGAAATATAAATGCCCATAACGTTCATTGAACTTATCATATTGATCATATCTCACTTTGATCATTCCATCCTCTGCCCTAAAGGTATTGCCAAAATTATCTCCTACCTCATGGTGGTGAATTTTTACCGTCCAATTGTCTAAATTTTTACCATTAAACAGTTGAATCCATTTTTCTTTTTTTGGCTTGGCATTGCCTAGGAACGATATGGATAATAGGGTGAGAATCAGAATCTTTTTCATGTAATAGGTTTATTATGCTGAGTAAATTAGGTAAAAATTAGCACAAAAAAGCAATCCGATTCTCCTTTTTCATCTTACCAATTTTTCAATCCTAAAATTTTCTCCCCTAATTCATTCAACTCAGCAGTTTTATACTTGGTTTGTTCCCATTTTCTAGGATCTCCAGGGAAGGCATACCCCTCAGGGGCAATGCGGTTTTTCCATGAGTTAATTCGCCAATTGCGTAATTCTTCATTGTCTTCTTCTGCAGGCATCATAGAAATATATTGTGCACAACGTACTTTATCGCTGTTATTTGCTCGAATTCCATGTGGTTGCGTGCTATTGAAAATCAATAAATCTCCAGCTTCTAATTTAACTTTTGTAGGAGTAAACCCTGTCGTATCTGGTTTGAAGCGATCTCGGTTTTCGGGTTGACTCAATTTCCAAGTATCGTAGGTTCTAAATAGTTCAGGGATACATTGAAATCCACCCATATTTTCATCCAATTGGTCCACCAATGCTAAGACGCCTTGTACATTCACAGGCTTTGTTTCAGGGTCATAATCCCAATGAATAAATGCTTTGTATTCATGTCCCGGTCGAATGGGAAAATTTAAATTGGCTCGATCAATTGTAACCCATAATTTCTCCGTTCCCCAAATATCAACAAAGGCATCGTATACCTTTTGTATTTGGCGATTATTCCATAAATGTTGGTTGTTATAACACTCCACCATACCCGTATTTGCCAATTCCTTCATTTTCATTTCTGCTCTAGGTGCTGTGTACCATGTACTCGGGTCCTTAGGGTCTTTTTCCTCAAACTCCCATAAGAAATTTGCGGTGGCTAATGCTTGTTCTCTAGGAACAGCATTTTTAATAATGATGTAACCATTGTGTTTCCAGAAATCCCAATCTGCTTCGCTTAATACTCGAAGAGGAGCACCATTGGAACGATCGTTTAATTGTAGTGTACTACTTTTTGCTGTGGATGGATTTCCGGGAATATCGTAATGTGCGTTATTGGGCACCATTGTTTCGTTTGACATAATCCTATTTGTTGAAAGGTTTTCTAATTTATTAATTTTATCAGATTTTCTTTGTTTTTGTTGTGACAAATTTCCGTAGAATTCCCTGATTTATTTTTCTCTGAATTGATAGATATTTGTACTGTATTGATATTTTATTTGACAATTGTAGATTATTTATAGATATTTAGTTAATGAAAATAAATTTTGAGCAAATTCGTGCTGATGAAAATAGTTCGTTTCGGATTTTATTGACACCGAAATTGAATGAAGTTTTTTATTGGCATTTTCATCCAGAAATCGAATTGGTTTATGTAGAAGCCGAAAAGGGAATTCGGCATATTGGGGATCATATTTCCACTTATTATGGTGGTGATTTAGCTTTGATTGGGCCACATATTCCTCATTTGAATTTTGATTATGGGGTCAAAACGGTTGCGGAAACAGTAGTTATTCAGTTTCCTGAATTTTATTTTGAGCATGGTTTATCCGTTATACCTGAATTGGATAAAGTAGCTACTTTAGTAGAGAGAGCAAAATCTGGATTGGCATTCAATGGAGAAACCAAGCAAATAGCAGGGGCTCGACTGAAGAAATTAAACGAGTTAGACAGATTTCATCAATTTGTTGAATTGATGGGAATTTTGCAATTTTTGGCTGAAAGCGAAGAGTATGAGGCATTACAAGTTCGGCCAATCGCGAGTCAAAGTGTGTTGAAACAACAAGAACGCATGCATCGGATTTATCAATTTGTAGAGAAGAATTTCCAAAATGCCATTGATGTTCAATCCATTGCCGATGAGGTTAGTTTAAGTGTACCTGCATTTTGCCGTTATTTTAAAAAAAGCACTCATTTGACCTATACCGATTTTGTCAATCAGTATCGAATCAATTATGCCAAAAAGCTTTTATTACAAAATAAAACGGTGACAGAAACTTGCTTTGAATCGGGCTTTGAAAGCCTATCTTATTTTAATCGTGTTTTCAAAAAATTGACAGGAGAGGTGCCTTCGAGGTATGAAGTAGGTAAGAGGTAAGAGGTAATAGGTAATAGGTAATAGGTAAGAGGTAAAAGGTAATAGGTAATAGGTAAGAGGTAAGAGGTAAGAGGTAATAGGTAATAGGTAAGAGGTAAAAGGTAATAGGTAATAGGTAAAAGGTAAATGTTTTTTTCTCTGGCTTCGAGAACCTCAGCCATCGGGTTATTGCATCATCTGGCTTCGAGAACCTCAGCCATCGGGTTTAATTTACCTTTTACCTCTTACCTCTTACCTCTAACATGATCCGTTTGGATCAAATCCAATTTCCACTCAATGGCCTTATGGTAGTTAGTAGGATTGTCCAAAGGTCCTAAAATGTCACTGAAGACTTTGACTTTTTTGTCGTGTATTTTTTGAACCAATTGTTCGTTTACAATATTCCAAGAGACATCAAAAGCGTAGGGTTCTAAGCGGGAAATTTTAGTATCTATTTCTGCTTCTGATCGTAAACTTGGCATTCTTTTGGAGGCTGGAAAAACCGTTTTTAATTGGGCAAGAAAATCATCTGAGCCATAAAAAATGGAATGTTTAGCTAAATCATATTTCTGTAGCATTTCTACCAATGGTGTGGCTGCTACTTGTTTACAATCTACATAGATATAGGTTTTTTTCGAATGGTTCTTATTCCAGTTCGAGATCAATTGGGCTGTT
The DNA here is from genome assembly GCF_054558315.1 of Aquirufa sp. ROCK-SH2. Lineage (NCBI taxonomy): Bacteria > Pseudomonadati > Bacteroidota > Cytophagia > Cytophagales > Flectobacillaceae > Aquirufa > Aquirufa sp. ROCK-SH2. The sequence continues at coordinate 651,212 of NZ_JBPXKB010000002.1, forward strand.
TCTTCCAAAGTAGGAATCTTTTCTTCTGGAAAGGCCTGTTCCCATCCTTTGTTGGCTCGCAAATTTTTTATTTCTGCCAAAGTCAGAAGCGCAATAGGCCCGATTCCATTGCTTGTTCTATTCAGTGTTCCATCATGTAAAATGACTAATTGATTATCTGCCGATGTTCTTACATCAATTTCGATGTAATCAACACCCAATTCTAATACCTTTTGGAAGGTTGCTAAGGTATTTTCGGGAGCCAGTCCCGAATTACCTCTATGGGCAGAAATTTGTATGTTACTTTGGCCAAATCCTATGTTGGAGAGGGTTAATAAAAATATGATTAAATAAGTAGAGTAATGATTTTTCATTTTCTTGGCTCTGAAATGACTCCCAAATATCTTCCCATCCAATAGGGCAATAACCAAATATCTCCTGCGCTATGTTCTGATAGGCCATTGCCTCCATTTCTGTCTAGATTAAACATATTTGCATTGTGGCGTTGAATGGGTCTTTCATCAGGAGGAAGCACTTCTTTAAGCGTTTGTTTACGGAAATTCTCAGGAATTTTTACAATGTCCTTTCTGTGACTATTTTGAATACTCCAGTCGATTAAATCCAAAGGATGTTCCCGAAGATACCAAGCGGCTTCTTCTAAATCGAATTGTTTTGTTTTAGTTAGGGCAGTAAATATATTCCAAGCACCTTCTTTTTCTGGACGTTCAATTTCCCAATGGTCAATGATGGATTTTTTAAAACTGGCTTTTAAGGTATCATTGAATGCATATCTATAAAGTCCCCAATACCCAACATAATACATCTCGTCATCTGAGTGATTCCAACTATCTGACATATTTTTGGCATGTTCATCAGCATTAGGATCAGCTTTACCCAAAATACTAAATGGACGCATTAAATTTTCATAATATCCGTATTTTGTCAATAATTCAAAGGCTTTTTGTTTGTATTTCTCTTTTTTGGTGAAATGATAGGCAGTTTGAAGCATTGCCGTAATATTCGATGAATTTAGTTTTCGATCGCCTACGTTTTTAGGGAATGAATTCACATAATCCGGGTGCCATTTTCCCCACATGGTTGGTTTGCCATCAAAATCAATCAAGTAAAGATTGTTCTTTAAAATGTGCGACATCAAGGTGTCAATCAACACAATGGAGCGTTTTTTCAAATCAGGATCATCTACTAATTCCGCCATTGCTCCAAAAGCAAAAATATGACCAATTACTTCATCGCTACTGGTTGTCGATTTGAAATCCCATTCAGGATCTGGAGAATGCTGCCATCTTTCTGGATCCGATAAACTGGAAATAAATCCTCGTCTTTCAAAAGAGCGTGCAGGAAATCCTGGGACTGGAGTTAGCTTGTACAAACGTTCCATCGCATCCAATGATTCTCTGCAATTTTGTAAAGCTTCAGGATCTTTTGTAATCGCATATCTGAAAATTTCTCCTCCCAAATACATGGAAGTCCAAAGTCCATCATTGTCTGAATCGGATAAATAACCAGTCGTTACATTTCCTTTTTCAATGCGATCCAATGAAGCATTAAATCCATTTCGAATATGTCTTTTACGGACTTGTTGGTCATAAAAAACGGCCTTGTCGTGCAAAGTCATTTTTTTGAAACAAATTTGTCCCAAACCTGCATTGGTTGTTATTAAAACCGAATGATTCGGTCCTTCCGAAATATCTTTTACTTCATTGCTTGGCAACCAACGCTCGCCATTGTAGTAGTCGAATTTTCCATTCGATTTCAAAGCAAAGGCTCCTTTTGTTGTTCCAAACCATATTTTGTCTCCCAAGGCTTTCACTGAAGTGATTTCGGTCCAAGGTAATTTTTGTTGAATATCTCCTGCTTGTTTTTGTGTTTTTGTGTCAAAGATTAGGTAACCATTATTTGTGCCTAAATACAATTGATGGGTGTTTTCAGCAATGTCAAAAGCCGTGAAAGGTCCACCCGAGAAACATTTTTGCAAGTTTTTTTGAGCTAGAGAAAGGCAATAAATCGACTTTTGTCCCAAAATGAAAAATTGTTGACTAGAGCTTTGGTAAATCAAATCAAGCACAGAATCATCTTGAATATTGAATTTTGCCAAGGTGTTAGAATTTTGAATCAAATGGACATTGTGGCCATCTGAAATTAAAAAGCTGAAATCCTTTCCGCCTACTACTTGATTGGCAGTAGCTAATTCATGTCGAGAATAAATACTTCCCGCAAATGCATGGCTTAATACCGCTTTATCATCCACTAAAATGAATTGATTTTGGTATTTATTCAATCCTACGATTTTTTTAGGTGCACTGGTTCGATACTTTGTGTCTTTTATCAAAGTTCCTGGATAAAGAAATTCACCATCATGCGGTAAAAGTGTACCCGTTGAACTCATTAAAATGATATTACCATTCCTATCTGATTCAGCATTGATCAAGCTACTATTTTTATCTTTATTCAAAAAATATTTGATGCTATAGTCTTGCCAATAAGGTTTATCTTGATAAACAGGTTGTTGACTTTTTTGAGCCAAAATTGGCTGAAAAAAAGTGAAAAGTCCTAAGAAAATTAAAATCGTTTGTTGTATGTTTTTCATAATTATATAGGTTCAGAATGAAGAATGCTATTTTATTTTGTTCGGGTCAATGACCACATATTTGATGGATTTTTGATCTTTTCCGATGTGCGATGAATAGGAGAGGTGCAATAATCCGTCTTTACTTTGGCTCAAACTGGGGTAGGAAAAACTGCCTTTATTTGGTTCCACTTTCTCGATGAAGGTTTTCCATTTCCAAGATTTTCCTTCGTCATCAGATAAAAATAGGCTCAATTGGTTTCTGCCATCCTCTATATCATTTCCCACAAAAGCCAAGCGGCCATCTTGTAAAAATAATAGCTCCACGCTGGCGGTATTAGGAATGTCTGTTTTGGTGGAGGCGGACCAAGTTTCGCCGTTATCCAACGATTCGCTGAGATGAACTCTTGGAGGATTGTCACCACTGTCTCTACAATAGGCCAAAATTTTACCGCTTTTTAAATTGACAATGGCTGGTTGAATAGGACCTCTGCCTACTAATGGTAAACTTGGGTGCCAAGAATCGCCCTGATCATCAGAGATGGCCATCATGGAAAAATTATATCCATCAGAATAGAGGGGTAGAATTATTTTGTTGTTTTCTAGGACCAATGGTTTGATTCTAGTCATCCATCCAAAACTTCTTTTTACAGCATCTTCGCTCGCTTTTTGGATCATTTGATCGTATTTGGGAGCGTAACCTGCCCATCCGATGTGATGTTCAGGTAATTGTTTCAATTTGCTTGCAACCTCTTTCGCAAATTGATCATTCGGTTTTAGTAAAATATTGTCTTGCCATTCCCAAACAGGCGCTCCTGAATTTTGGTAATTATTGGAAGTCCTAACTCTTAAAATAGATTGTTCCCATTGATTCGCTTGAACCGCAATCCAAACCAAAAAAAGTTTATTTTTTTGATTTAAAAACAAGACAGGATTGCAGTCTGGAATGTTGGGAGTATCTGCCATTAAAAAGGGTTCTGACCATTTTTTATCACCTTTTTTCAATCGGGCACCCATTAATTTAACATCGTCTGATGTTCTTTCCCCACTTCCATAAAACCATACAGCAAGGTAGTCGCCATTGGGTAAAAGGACATGGCTATTGCCGTGAACGTGTTTTTCTTGTCCTGGAAAAATAAGCATGGATTCAAGAATAGCCGAATTTTGAGCTAAACTTGAAAAAGATGCGAAGAATAGAAGAATAAGTACTTTTTTCATTTATTTGATCTTCTTGCGTCTTTCCAATAATTCACGGAAAGTGGTTAAAATGATGCCTTCTTTTTCAATATAGGCTTTTAAATCGGGATGCATCAGAGAATTCATATCTGCCAAACGAGATCCTCCTGAACCGCTAATAAATTTAAATTCCTCCGTAATATCGCTGCTATGCACAATCAACATCGCTACCCCTGGATTCATATTTTGCAAAGTAGAAATCCATTGTTGAGCTTTGTATTTACCCCAATCGGCTGAACTGACATTGGAACCTTCGGGTTTCCAATCGCCACTATATGTATGTAAATCATCCAAAACAGGTAAGCCCGCATTCCACAATTTTTCACCTATTTTTTTGGCTTCAGGTCCCATATCTGTCAATCCATATTTGACAGCAGGTAATTTCATGCCCTCCACATATTTTCCTTCCGCTTTTAATTTTTTGATCAAAGGCAGATTCATGGATTCGAATAACATTTTATTATTTCCACCAGGGAACATGACTGGAATTCCTTTTTCGATTCCCACTTTGATATAGCGTTCCAAAAAGGGAGGATAAGCGAAGAGTGTTCCCATGTGAGAATCTAAATGTGTTGGCTTCCAGCCTAATTTTTCAGAGCGAGCAATTTGTGCGCGGATTTCTTTTTCTACTTCATCTGGACTAGCATTTTTGATGACTTGTTCCACACTGTGATACATACAAGCATCTCCATCTGTTAAACCTGGGACTTGTTGAAAACCTGACAATGCTGGCCAACGATATTCATTCCACTCAGAAGTTAAGGTTAGGTGTAGACCTGCATCTAAATTTGGGTGATTTTTTTGAATGTAGTGAACAAAACTAGCAGCCCAGGGACATGGCATCATGATACTGCATGAAGTGGCAACTCCTTGTTCGATGGATTTATATGCACCTTGGTTGGAAGAATAAGACATTCCGCAGTCATCCACATGGAAAATAACCACTTTTTTCCCTTTCGGAAAACCCATTCGCTCAGCATACGTAGGTTCTATTTGTTGGGCAATAAGTTGAGATACGGTAAAGAAAAGTATCACAAAAGATACGAGAGCTCTTTTCATAGTAAATAATAATTGATGATGGTGTTATTTAATGGGCTGCGGGCTTGATTTGACTAATTCCAGCGCTTTTTCCATGTATATTTCTGCAGTCATTTCGCCTAAGCTTGTCCGACTCACATATTCATATCTTTTGAAGCTGTTGTAATCTACCTTCGCGAGCATATATCCGAATGCGTCGTTGGTTAGACCAAAAAGGAAAGGCATTTTGGTGGGCATATTTCGTTTTATGTAATATCCAACATTGGGTAATGCTTCGCCGGGGATGGTTAATATTTGGGCGGGACCAATGTTAAGTAAATTCACTTGTGTGCTTACCACATTCGGTTTTTTCGATTCGTATTTTAAGGGTGAATTATATAAGATATAACGCATCATTTCTGAGTCAACGGGCAATTCTACCATTTTATGGGTACAAAAAATACTTGGATTTTGTAAGGTTGGTGCATTGGAAATAATTCTCAAAGCTTCATCTGCCAAAAGATTTCCAATTCGAATACATTCTTCCCAGGTATTATCTTCTTTTTGTCCTTGACCTTCTTTGCCATACTCTAAGCGAGTATCAGCTGTGACCATTCCACCTTGCGCTCCATTCATAAACAAAGCGATTCCGCCTGTTTTTTCTTCAATTCTATCGTACAAGGGCCCAACTAAATCAGGGCTCAAAATACCTTGCTTACTTCCTAATACTTCTGGATGTACTGCATAATTGACCAAGGTTGCAATGGTTTTGCCAGAAGTGGATGTTGCTTGAATAACACCACAGCGTGGGTCGTAGAGAGCGGGTGCATAATAATTGTAGGCAATTTTTCCTTTGGCTTCTGCTACATTAATTTTTAAAGTGGCTGGTTCTAATTTTTTGATGGCTTCGTTAACTGCGTCTGCAATTTGTTGAACGCAAAAATCTAAGTATTTTAAATCGGCATAGTTTTTTCCTTTTTCATCTGGAAAACCGTATGCATCTGGGGCACTATGTGTGTGTGTAGCGCCAATTAAAATATTTTCAGGTGCTATCCCTTTGATCAAAGCTCTTGATTTATTACCCAATATAGAAGACCAACCTAGGTTATCTACATTAACGATGGCAAATCGTGTATTTCCTTGTTCGAAGACCATCGCTCTGGCATACAATTCGCCTTTTTTTTCTGTGCTAGGTTTTGGGGTACCAATTCCCCCAGAAACAGGTAATAATGGATTAGGTGTAATGACTCTAACAGCTGCCCCGACTTTTAAGTCCTGGGCAGTCGCTAAAGCTGAAAAACAAATTGAAAGTATTAAAAGGGAAAAAACTAACTTAATTTTCATTGATGATTAAATAGGTAAAGAGCATTTTAAACGGGCTATGAAACATAGCCCGTTTAAAAAAATAATTAGTAAGGTTTGTTAGTGCCTTGCAAAACCCACGGTTTAGACCACGCACTATTTTTGCCATCTGCTTGAGAAAAATTAGTAATTTCTAATTTGTCCAATGCAGCGGCTGCATTTTTTGCATTGATTCTTAATTCGTCTTGCATGTAGTAAAAACGAAGCGGTAAAGCTTGACGTTTACCTGCAGGTCCAGCTTTCAAATCAGGGAAACCTGTACGACGGAAATCAAACCATGCCTCAGTAGCAGCTGTCCAGCTAGCGATCCACTTTTGTTCGATTACTTGTTGAACAGTTCCTTTGTAGCTTACACCATCATTAGCTAAATAAGTAGATGCATCTCCACTTTTACCCCAAGTTGATAGAGAGGCTTTTACTCCATTTTCATAATACGTTTTCGCATCACCAACAGACCAGCCTTTTAAAGCAGCCTCAGCTAAAATGAAATTCACTTCTGCCGCAGAAATTAAACGAGCTTTTAGTAATGCTCCATTTGCATTTTTATACATTGGATTTAGGAACGAAACGTGTGGGTTAAACGAAGTTTGCCCGGGCGTAGGATTCATATTATAAGCAGAAGGTAATTGAGAGAAAGAAGTTGGTAATCCAACATAATCTGGATTGGTATCAACCATCGTTTTTCCAACTACATCTGGCGACAAATATCTTTTTCCATCAATGATTTTATCTGTTTTAGCTGGTAATGTTTCATCAACGACTAAAGGAATCTCAACTTTTGCAGCCCAAACACCTAAACGAGGATCTTTTACAGCTTGTAGGTATTTGACAAATGTAGCAGCCATTTTGATACGTCTATAATTACTACCGCTGACATCATACACTGCATTAGCAGGCCAAGAAGTTCCATCACTTGTTCCTGGAAAAGCCATAGTTGCATCATCAGAGTTAGCTGTAATAATTGGATAGTTAGCAGCATTTTTTACGATATTTTCAATTCCCGCTTTTGCCACATCAGGCTTTTTGCTTGAAATACGCATGAAATAACGTAATGCCAATGAATTTGCCATTTTTCTCCACTTAGTAGGATCACCTGCATAGATTACATCAAGGTTATCAACAATATTTGAGTAATCAGCTTTTTGTTTAGATAATAGCTTATTTGCTTTATCTAAATCTGCTAAAATTCCAGTATAAATTACCTCTTGAGAATCGTATGATGGAAGAATATTAGCAACCCCTCCCGTTTCACCTTTTAACGCATTTGTATAAGGTGCATCTCCCCAAAGGTCAGTGATTAATCCAAAAAGAAATGCTTTGTTAATTAAGGCAACTCCTTGGTGAAATTCTAGATTTAAAGCAACTGAACGATTGTACAATAAGTCATTATTTCTTAATAAATCGTAATAACCTGTCCAGCTTTGATTTCCACCCCAATCATAATCATTATGGCCAGAAGACCAAGCATCTTTTTGGGTATGTTGTACTACTCCAGCAATATCTTGATAGCCTAAATTGACATAGTTTTTAGACATTTCAGTTAATACTGTTGGGAGAATTAAATTCGGGTTAACCACATCTGGCTGAACGCCATTGGGGTTAATGTTCACTGTTGTTAAGTCCTCGCAAGAGAAAAAAGCTCCTGATAACAAAGTGAAAGCGACAATTTTTATAAGTCTAATTTTCATGATTTTAATGTTTTAAGGTGCTTAGATTAAAATGTTAAACCCAATTTGAAACCAACTGGAATAACCCAAGGTGTAACATTGTATCTTTCAATTCCTTGTTTGAATTGAGTTCCTGCTTGCGTTCCAGCTTGAGGTTGGAAAGCGGTTTCAGGGTCAATTCCAATTTTAGAAGCAGTCCATAAAATAATATTACGGCTGTAAACAGAGAAGTTCGCACTTTGTAAACCTAAGTTTTTCACAAAATTGCTAGGGAATTCATAGCCTAAAGAGATTTCTCTCAATTTTACGAAAGATGCATCAAAGGTTGCTGCACGTGTAAAGCTCCAAGGATAGTTGTCTCCATAAGGTAAAATTCTCGTATTAGGTCCACCTAAGTTTTCTTCATATCCAGTAATATTTCCTTTTGAATCATAAATGGCGATTACCCCTGGATTAAATACACCATTTGGATAAACCTTTCCACCATATTCAAATGGATATCCACCGTATTCTTTGGTAGGTCCACCCACAATTGGGAAATAACCATTTCCATTGATACGAATCATTTTATCTTGATTTGCTACCAAGTAATTACGAAGAGCATCTCCAGTTAATCCATTTGGATTAATCAAATTATCCAAGAAACGTTGAGATTTTAAATCTGATTCACTGTAACGGTAAGTTTGTGATACGAAATCACCACCACTTCTCCAGTCGAATGTCATATTTAAACTAAAGTTTTTGTAGCTTAAAGAAGTTTGTAAGCCTAAAATAAAATCTGGATTGAAATTACCGATTTTTGTTTTAGAATTACTTGCACTTACTGATTGCCATGAACCATCAGAATCTAAGATAGGATATCCAAAGTATTTTGAATTTTGATCTTTTACCGTAACAATTTCAGCATCATAGATATCTCCAATTTTGTCTCCCACGTAAGTCCAAGCGCCACCTTTGGCATCTGTCCATAAAGTATAGAAGTTTAAACCTTCAGAAAGCTCTTTAATGGTGGTTTCGTTTTTATAGAAATTGGCTGTTAAATCCAATCTCCATCCATTTTTATCAATCGGAGTACCCCCTGCAGTTAATTCAATACCTTTGCTGACTAATAATCCAGCATTGATATTCTTTGATGTAAAGCCTGTTGATGAAGGCAATGTTGTTGGTATAATTTGGTTGCGATTTTCAACTGTATAGTACGTTCCAGAGAATCTTAAACGATTTTTATACATGGTTAAATCTGCTCCTAAATCATAAGAAGTTGAAATTTCAGGCTTTAAGTCTGGTAATAAAATGGAACCTGGTTTGTTCAAACGTGTGATAGACCCCCATGCTTCATTATTACCTAAAGTGTTAATTAATGCATATGGGTTGGTATCATTACCTACTTGCGCTACGCCTGCTCTTACTTTCAATAAATCAATTTTATTGTTTGAGATGTTGAACATTTCATTCAATAAAACACTTAGAGAGGCAGAAGGATAGAAGTATGATCTGTTTTCAACAGGTAATGTACTAGACCAATCGTTACGAGCGGTCAAGTCCAAATAAATCATATCTTTATAGCCAATGTTCGCCATACCGTATCCACTATAAACCACTTTTTTAGTTTGATAGCTTGAATAGTTGATATTAGTATTTGCGATATTTTGAAGTGTAAATAAGCCAGGGATAATCAAACCTGTTCCACCTTTTGAAGAATTGTTCACGTCTGATGTTCTTGAATTTCTAGCATTTCCTCCAGCTGAGAAAGAAAGAGAATAATCGCCAATTGTTTTCGCCCAAGTAGCTAAGAAATCAATGTTTCTTTCATATCTATCTAAATTGATGATACCGTATGCACCATTTTTTTCACTCGTATACGATTTCGCGATTTTAGTCTCTCTGGTCTCACCATAAGTATCCAATGAATAGCGAGCCATTAAGCTTAATTCTGGAGTAATTTGATAATCCATCTTGATGTTACCAAAACCACGGTCACGTACAAATGAGTTATTTACTTCATAGGCTAAGAACCATGGGTTATTGAAGCTACCAATCGCTTGCGATTTTTGCTGTAAACCTTCTTGGCCTGGAACCCAATAGTTTTTTAAATCCATGATATTGATATGCGGAGAAACTGCATAAGCCCATTGTAATGGGTTGGTTCCTCTTTCATTCGCTGGTCGATTATTCGAACTGTTTCTGCTTACATCAATATTAGTACTTAATTTGATCTTATTAGAAAGTTTGAAGGAAGATGCAATGGCCAATGAATTTTTGAATAAATCAGAATTTGGAATGATACCTCTACTTGTCATATTAGAATAAGACATTCTATAATTAGCCACATCATTACCGTTTGAAATGGAAATTCCGTTGGTAGTTGTGATTCCTGTTTGAACAAAATTCTTCACATTGTCTGCATACGACTTTAGTTCAGTTGGAATTTGCTTTCCGTTGGCATCCTTTGGACTATTCCATTGAATAGCAGTATAACCTTTATCTAATTCCGGTCCAATTCCTCCTGCAGAGCCTTCTTCGATGCTCAAAATTCCACCTGGATAAGGATTGTTGTCAGGAGTAAATGGTAATACACCTGATGCAAACTTAGAGTGCATTTTCAGGAATTTGTATGGTTGATCAAAAACGGTATTGGAAGTAATGTTAACCGTCATTTTCTTTGCCTTCGCACCATTTTTGGTTGTAATCAAAACAACCCCGTTACCCGCTCTTGATCCATATAATGCCGCGGCACTTGGTCCTTTTAAAACGGAAACACTTTCAACGTTTTCTGGATTCAAATCCGAAATGGCATTACCATAATCCACGCGGTTATCATTACCAATTTGACTGACGTTATTCAATGAGTTGATCACTGGAACGCCATCGATAACAAATAAAGGTTGGTTGTCATTACTCAAGGATTTTGCTCCACGAATGATCATGCTGACAGAAGATCCTGTTCCTCCTGTGGCATTAATGCTTACGCCTGCCACTTTACCGGATAGTGAATTTAGAACGTTTTCATTAACGACACGGCTTAGGTCTTTTCCTGCAACTTTTCCTACAGAGTATCCAAGTGATTTTTCTTCACGTTTGATCCCCAATGCAGTAACAACAACCTCATTAAGTTCTGAAGTCGAGTTGGCCAAAGAAATGTCTATCACGGAACGTGAACCAACATTTACTTCTTTTTTCTCAAATCCTACAAATGAAAAAACCAGCACAGGGTTTGTGCCAGAAACTTCAATCGAATAGGATCCTGAGATATTACTCGAAGTTCCTTTACTGGTACCTTTTAAGGTAATACTGACACCCGGTAATTCTGTGCCATCAGAACTGGAAGTCACCTTTCCAGTTATCAGTCGAGACTGAGCGAATGTGACCGAATAGCATCCCGCTATTAAGCCAACTGTAACTAAGCAATGCCGAAGCATTTGTTTGTAAAAAGTTAATTTCATAATTAAATAAATTGGGTTAACAAAAAGACGGTTTCTAAATAGGTTTATAAATTTTAACAAAAAAATACATTTTAAGCATTGAAAAGTTAAATAAATTTGCCAAATAGCATAACTATTATGGCATATATGTAGTGTTACTACTAAATATTCTACTTATTTAATTCAATGAAGGCACAATTATTAAAAGTTTCCAACCAACCATTACGGTCATTTAGTGTTCGTCGCGACATAGTTAGTTACTTTTTTAACAAGTATCATTACCATCCTGAGAACGAATTGTTATTAATTGAAAAAGGAACGGGTACTCAATTTGTTGGAGATAGTATACAGCGGTTTCAAGATGGAGATTTATTGTTCATAGGCTCCAATTGCCCACATTATTTACGAAGCGACGATAATTATTTTCAAGGAGATGAAAATTTGAAAGCATCAGCTTTGGTAATTCATTTTAATACGGAACTCTTTGGAAGTGCATTTATGAATTTGCATGAGAATCGTTTTGTGTCGAATATCATGGATGAATCGAAAAAAGGAGTCCGAATTTTAGGGCGAACAAAAAAAATGATCATTCAAAAAATGAATGAAATTTTAGATTCGGAAAATACCAATCAGGTTTTGCAATTATTTCAAATTTTAGATGTTTTATCCTCTTCCAAAGAAATTGAATTTTTATCCTCTGGATTATTGGAAACAACGACCAATGAAAAAGAAGCTGGCCGATTGAATTTAATTTATAATTATTCAGTAAAACATTTCAAAAGAAAAATTACCATCGATGAAATCGCAGGCGTTGTAAGTTTAAGTCCTCTTTCTTTTTGTCGGTATTTTAAAACCAAAACTCGGAAAAACTACATCAGCTTTTTAAATGAAATTCGCGTAGAATATGCTTGCAAATTGATCAAAGAAAACAAACTACTCGTTACCCAAATTTGTTACGAATCAGGATTTAATAATTTCACCAATTTCAATAAGGCGTTTAAAAAAATTACGAGTAAAACTCCTTTTCAATTTGCGAAGGAATTTAATTAGGAAGAGAGAAAAGTGAAGAGAGAAAAGAGGAGAGAGGAGAGAGAAAAATAGGTAATAGGTAATAGGTAAAAGGTAAAAGTATTTTCTTCTCTTTTCTCTCTCCTTTAAAATCGATTATGCGCCCCTTTTAGTTCTCCATGAGAATAACTAGCAATTAATGCCAAGGCAGCTATGATTAAAAAAACGATGACTAGGTTTCTAGCATATTTTTTCCAATCCAACTCTTTCGATGAAAATACAACCTGCGTGTCTTTGAGCAAGAATAATATAATACCAAAATTGACAATATATAAGTATTGCTCAATGCGGTATGTACTTAAAATAGCAGATGTAACCAGTAAACTTAAAAAGATATATAATCCAAAATGAGCAATAAAAAATTGTTTTAAGGTGGGATACTCCAATCGATTTGATTTGGAATAAGTGTAGATCCAATACATACTTGCTGCCAAAATAAGAAATAAACTGTCCCATCTCAGAGATAAAACAATAGCTTCAGCATCTGAAAAATTCAATGCGCCAACTGTTTCACTTAAGCGATCCATGCGGAAATTTTGTTGCCACATGATGAATGGAATAATTAATGTTAGTAAAAGGATGGCTGGCCATTGATTTGGAATATCTTCCTCACTGCTATCTTCCCATTTGGATGTAAATGTTCCGTAGGCCATTCCGATTCCACCGAAAAATCCCAATGAATATTCCATGACATTCCAAAAATTGAATTTAATTTCAGAAACCGTCCCCAGTACCTGCAGGAAATTTCCAAAAGCAAATCCGAATCCTCCGCCCAATCCTGCAAATAATGCTACTCTTAATGCTTTCCATTGCTGTGTACGAAATAAAAACCAAGTCAATGCGGTAGCCAATCCAAGCACTCCTGCCCAAGATTCATCCCTAGGTGGTGTCATCAAAAACTCGAATTGGACAATGATGAAAAAATAAAAGAGTAAAGCTCCCACAACCATTTCTACCAATAATGTGGACCAAGGAATGGGATTCTTTTTCGAATCGTTCAATGCTAAGCCAAATAATCCGCCTCCGATAAATCCATATAATCCTCCAATGATAAATAAACAGGCTAATCCATAATAGACATTGACAAAATCAGTCCCTCTTCCATATCCAACCACCAATCCATAGCTCATCACTCCTCCAATTCCCCATCCCAATGCTCCTGCCAAAATGATTCGAAATGCTTTTGCCGTCCAATCTTTGCGATTTGCTAACAATAAAATACTGATGGACCCAATAGAGCCCGCCCATGCCGCTCCATGCTCATGACCAAATTGTCCCCGCACCGCCCATGCAGTCGCTAAAGACATTGCTACAAGAAGAATTGCTTTGATGTTCATACTTTATATTATTAAAGAGAAAAGAGAAAAGAGAAAAACCTCTTACCTCTTACCTAATCCAATTCCCTCCACCATCGACAATCTCGAATAGTCTAATAAAAGCTTGTCGATGTTTTTTGTTTGTTTTTCTGTTAAAGTACCCACTGCTCTTCGAGTAGCGAGATTGATTTTAAATCCTCTTTTTTGCAAGGCGTATTTTGCACTTGTTGGATATACATCATGCATAACATCCATGTTGTCTAAAAAGAATTTTTGAACCTCCTCTACTTGTTTTTCCTTTCCAACTTGGTTGAAATTTTGACAAAGCCAAACGATCAATTCAGGGAAATAATTTCCTTGAATGCAGGATAATCCCATTGCTCCAGCTTTTAAAACAGCCACTGCATGACCCATATAAGCATCGTATAAACCAAAATTATACCCTTGAGCCATCCTAATTCGATTGGCTACTTTGGTAAAATCAAGTGAAGTATCTTTGTGATAAACCAATCGGCCAGAAGGTAATAAATCTTCTAAAACTTCAGGACTAATCAATCTTTTATAAGGAGAAGGGCATTCATATATTCCAAATGGAATACCTGGAGTTAGTTCCATGTAATGATGCATGTGTTCTAAAAATAAGGCATCCGACTCATTTTCTTTGACCATTTGGTTGTTTAAAATGATTACGGCTTGAATTCCTAGTGCATAAATTTCTTTGGAGAATTGAGCCATGTCTTCAATGCTTCCTTCCAATGTTCCCGTGGCAACAACGGGTACTCGTCCTTTGGCTGCTTTAACAACAGTATCTATTAATTGTATTCTTTCTTCCCGACTCAATTCATACATTTCACTGGATAAACAATTGGCAAATAAACCTACTGCTCCCGCCTGAATATACATTTCCGTTAATCGAGCGATTCCATCCAAATCCAATGTTAAATCATCATTGAAAGAGCTTATCATTACAGGTACAAAGCCTTTCGGTAATTTTTGTTGCATCATTTTACGATTTACTTTTTAATTTTTGAATAATTGTGCCTATCAGAACTATGGAAATCGTGCCGATGACCACTGTCATTTTTGAATCAAAAGGACTCTTTAAATATTCCGGTAGACTATCTTTAAATGATATCCATGCGATAATGATTACTCCAGCAATCGCGGCAATTTTTGCGGCAAAATTTTGCACATTTTTGGTTAGAAAACCCATCAGAAAAATACCTAACATTCCTCCCGCAAAAATTCCTGATAACTTCCACCAAACATCTAATAAACTTTTAACCCCAATCATGCTGATACCAAAAGTAATCCCCAATAAACCCATGACGATGGTAGCAATATGTAAAACGGTTAATTGCTTTTTGGCAGGAAGGTCTTTTTGGATATATCTCAAATAAATGTCTTTTAAAAAAACGGTTGCCGAACTGTTCATTCCGCTGCTCATGGTACTCATAGCTGCAGATAACAAGGCTGCCATCAATAAGCCTAAAAATCCTTTGGGAATTTGTGTTTTCATGAAAAAAGGTAACACACGGTCGCCATAATCAGAAGGTAGCAAAGTATCAATCGCGATGTTTTTTTCGATGGAAACTTGTTGTTTTAATTCCAAAATTAAAGCGGGGTTTTCCATGTAAAAAGTATAAAGCGCTGTTCCGATAAAGAAAAACAAAAACGAAACGGGCACAAAATACATGACACATAACCAAATGCTTTTGGCAGCAGCCTTGGCATCTTGAGCAGTGTGATAGCGTTGAATATAGTTTTGGTCAATACCAAAATTGGTCAGATTGATAAAAAAACCATACAGCAAAACGACCCACACGGAACTCGTACTAAAATCTGGCTGAAAACTTCCTAAACTGAACTTATCATCTCGAACTCCAATTTCAATGACTTTGCTAATACCTGTTTGGTATAAAATAATTCCAATGATCATTAAGGCACCGCAAGTTTTTAGAATAGCTTGAATCACTTCTGTCCAAATCACGGCTTCCATACCGCCAAGAACCGTGTAAAAAATAATACAGCATCCCGAAACGATGATGATTAAACGCATGTCGATGCCAGTTAATGCATTGATAGTAAGCGCTATACCATAAAAAATAGTCCCCATTCTGGCTAATTGTGTCATGATAAAACACAACATCGCGTAGGTTCTTGCCCAAGATCCAAATCTTTTTTCTAGATGTGTATAGGCGCTTATTTCGCCACTATTTCGGTAAAAAGGGACAAAATATTTGGTAGAAACCCAAGCGGCAAATGGGATAGAAAGACTAAATGCAAAAGGATTCCAATTACTTCCAAATGATTTTCCTGGATCACCCAAAAAAGTGATCGCACTTAAAAAGGTGGCATAGAAACTAAGTCCCAATGCCCAACCTGGGATTTGCCCAGAGGCTGTTGTAAATTGCTCGGAACTACTATTTTTCCTGGAAAAATAAATTCCAATTCCTACCATACAAAGTAGGTAAATGACAATGATACTTAAATCAAGAATGGGTAATTCCATATTATAATTTGATTACAACGTGCTTGATTTTTTCTCTTTTCCAAGTGTAGGTGATGTGGATTTTCCCATCCTTGCTTTGAATAACAGCTGGATAGGAGAATTCAGCTTTGGGTGTGTTTTCCAAAACAGCAATTTCTTTCCAGGTTTGTCCATCCTCTGAAATAACCACATTTAATGGAGAACGATTTCCTCCCCATTCTCTGGATTCTTTGGTTACATGATTGTACACCAATACTTGTCTGCCATCTTTTAAAGTAACCGCATCTGTTCCAGAATTCGGGTTTGGCAAAGTAGTTGCTTTCAACGCGGACCAAGTTTTTCCTTGATCTTTTGAAAATGCCTCTAAAACATTTCCATTTTTGCTTCTACATAAGATTTGTAAACGACCATCTTTTAGAAATAAGACACTCGGTTGAATGGCCGAAAATTCTTTCCCATCATTGATGGCATCGGTTCTAGACCAAGTTCTTCCTCCATCTTTGGTCATTTCAAAATGGACTCTCCATCCATTATCTTCTGAACTAGTTGGACATAATAAGGTGCCGTCTTTTAATAAAACGGGTTTATTTTTGATGGGCCCTAAAATGCCTTCTGGTAAAACTTCTGCGTTAGACCAGGTTTTTCCTCCATCATTAGAACGGCGCATCATTCCCCACCAATCTCTGGGCGTTGGACCTACTTTGTAAAAAAGCAATAATTCTCCTTGTGGCATTTGAAATAACACAGGATTCCAAGTAGGATAACGAATATCTTTGTTTTGAACACCATTTGCCACTTCCACGGGAGCTGTCCATTTGCCGCCTTCCATTCTACTTACCCAGATTCCCACATCTTTATGGCGTTCTTCCGTTCCTCCAAACCAAGCAGCCACTAAACCAGTAGGCGTTTCTTCTATAGTAGAGGCATGACAAGAAGGGAAAGGAGCTGTTTCGTAAATAAATTCCGATTTTTCAATTTGCGCGAATGCGCCATTCGCTAACACTAAAAGTGCTAGTAGATACAGTATTTTCATTGTTTAATAGGTTCAAATTTTGCCCAATTTAGTGTTTTTGTTGGACTTTTTTTATTTGATGAAAAAAAGATTTGATAAAATTTCTTTTAACTTGCAATTCTAAACCTATAAAAATTTTGAAAATGCGCTATCTACTACTGCTAGTCGTACTAGTGATGTATGCTTGCACGCCAGAGAAAAAAAATGCTCCATTATTGTCCAAAGAGCATCAAAAAGCCATGCAAGACTTCCAAATTATGGAAGGATTTGACATACAAATGGTCGCTGCGGAGCCGCTTATTGCCGACCCTGTTGCCATGGAAATTGACGAAGATGGAAATTGGTTTGTACTAGAAATGCCAGGTTATCCTTTGGATTTAAGTAAGACGGGTCAAGTCCGAAAATTAATAGATACCAACAAGGATGGACTTCCCGATAAATCGGAAATTTTTGTCGATTCATTGACACTCCCCATGGGAATCATGAAATGGAAAAAAGGAATTATTGTGGCAGATGCACCCAATATTCTCTATTTTGAAGATACCAATGGGGATAATAAAGCGGATAAAAGGGAGGTGGTTTTGACAGGTTTTTCCTTGTCGAACCCTCAGCACAATATGAATACGCCCAAATTTGGTCTTGATAATTGGATTTATCTTGGTCATTCAGGGTCAATTAATTCTTTCGCCTATGAGTATTTATTTGGGGATAAGGGAAGTGATATTCGTTACCCAAGTAATGCAAAAGCACCTCAATTAGCTAAAAATGGAAATGGTCGAAACGTGCGATTCAAGCCAGATGTTTTTGGATTGGAATCCATGTCAGGCGAGACTCAATATGGGCACACATTTGATCCATGGGGACATCATTTTTATACAGATAATGCGGATCATCTTTTTCATGAGGTTATCAACGCGCGCTACACTAGTATGAATCCCAATTTGGTTATTCCTGAAGCGATGGAAAAAATTCCAGATCATGGCGATGCCTGCGAGGTTTACCCCATTTCTGAAAACCCGAATCATCAATTGTTGACAGATGTGGGCGTTGTTACTTCCTCTTGCGGGATTACTTGGTACGATGGCGGTGCTTTTGGAAAGGATTTCTCCAAAGTCACTTTTGTCGGAGAGCCAGTACATAATTTGGTGCATGCTGATATTATTAACTCAAATGGCGCAACCTTCAAAGGTTCCCGTTTACTGGAGAAAAAGGAATTTTTAGCCTCAAAGGATCCTTGGTTTAGGCCAGTTAATTTTTATGTGGGTCCCGATGGTGCCTTGTACGTCGTTGATTATTATCGTCAATTGATTGAACATCCAGAATGGATGTCGGATGAGGTCAATAAAAGTGGGGCTTTGTACAATGGAAAAACCAAAGGTCGGATTTATCGAATCACCAAGAAAGGTGCCAAAGGATTCGATTGGATGAATGAATTAAAATTGTCTGCTGAAAAATCGGATAAATTAGTAGAACTTTTACGTTCAGAAAATGGCTGGTATCGCAAAACAGCGCAGCGTTTATTGTATCAAAGAAAAGATGTTTCAGTAGCTGAATCTTTGCATCAAATATTGGAAAAAAAAGAAGCTGAGGCGAGTATTCCTGCACTTTGGTTATTGAAGGATTTTAATCAAATTTCTACCAAAGATTTATCCAATGCTTTAGCCAATGAAACAGAAGGAGTAAGAGAAAATGCGCTTAAAGTAGCTGATTTGTTAATGAATCGCCCTGCTTTTGCTCAAGATCCAAGCTTGAAAGCTTCTATCATAAATATCGCTGATGATCCCTCTGCGCGAGTTCGTTTTCAATGGTTATGTTCTTCTGGATTTTTCAATTTCCCTGAAGTTGCTTCATTAAGAAGTAAAATTGTCAATCAAGATATTGATGATCATTGGGTAGGAGTGGCTGCCATTGCGGCTTCCAAAGGGACAGAATTAGATTTATTAAAGAGTGCCATCTCTAATTTTGGTGCAAAACCAAGTGATGGAAAAGAGAATTTCTTTGCTTATTTGTCTGCTGCTTTATTGAAGAAAAATGATTTAAGCTTTTTGTCATTGACCTCAGATAACCTTGTTGCAAATGATTGGTGGCAAGCGGCATTGTTGAAAGGTTTAGCTACTTATGCTGCTTATGCCGAACATAAAGTTCAATTAAGTGAACCTCAAAAAAATGCCTTAGCTCAGTCGTTTTTAATTGCGCCTTCCAGCAAAATGCGTAAGGCGATTATCGAGACCTTTAAATTGACAGGAATTCCACAAAATTCCCCTTTTTTCAAACAAGTTTATTCCCAATTTTTAGCCAGCAAAGATGCCCTTTTTCAAGAAGACGCTTTGGCTATTTTGACCCTTAAAAAAGATCCAAAATTCAATCAACAATTGGTCTCATTCATTGTTACAAAACCTAGTGAGTCGATTCAGTTGGCCTCCATCAAAGCCTTGCCGAGTCAATTAGGTTCAACGGATTTGAAAAAAATCAATCAAGTATATCAACAAATGAACATGCCTTCTCGGAAGGCTTGGATCAATTACATGGTGGTTCATTTGAATTATATGACCACTTTATTGAAAGAAGTTGCCAATAAAAATATTCCAAGAGCAGATTTAGCTTGGCCACAGATTGTGGAATTAATGAATTCCGATGATGCCGTGGTTCGTAAATTGGCACGAGAGGTTTTGGCGATTAGTGAAGATAGAAAAGCCATTTTACAAAATTATTTACCTGCCGCTGAAATGGCGGGCAATGCAGCCAAAGGAAAAGAAATTTTTAAAGTCAATTGCACCGTTTGCCATCAAATTGCTGGTGTAGGTGGTATTTCTTTTGGACCAGATTTATCTACGTTAAAAAGTAGAAATGCTTTGTCAATTATCACGGAAATCATTAATCCTAATAATTCAATTGCCGATAAATATGGCAATTGGGAGCTTGTATTAAAAGATGGTACCAAATTGTCAGGCATTATTACCTCTGAAAATGATAACTCATTGAGTTTAAAACAGATGGGAGGTGTGACTACTTTGATTGAAAAATATCAAATACAATCAAGAGTGTCTGCCAAATTATCTGCCATGCCGAATGGTTTAGAAGCGAACATTAAATTGCAAGAAATGGCAGATTTAGTGGCATTTATTAAGGGTAAATGATTTTTTCTTTCTATTTTGTGCGCCAAAACCTATTTTAATTATAAAAAATAACAAAAATGTCTAAAAAGATTCAATTAGGCGTGATTTTAACCATCATCGCTGTTTGCTCTCTTAGTTTCTTGCAACCCAAAGCTCCCAAGATTATTCCCTTGGCCATCAATACGCACATTGCTTTAGTGGGAGGAAACATGGGTTCCAGAATGATCAATTACGATCATTTTGAAACAGAAATGCATCTAAGGTACCCAGAGAATAATTTACGGGTTAGAAATTTATGCGATGGTGGAGATACCCCGGGTTTTCGTCCACATTCAGCGAGAAATCAGCCTTGGGCATTTCCCGGTGCAGGTAAATTTCAAGATGAATTCGCTAATCCATCTGGTAGTGAGGGACATTTAGAAACACATGATCAATGGTTGACGCGTTTAAAAACAGATATTGTTATTGGATTTTTTGGATATAGCGAGTCGTATGAAGGTAAAGCGAAATTGGATAATTACAAAGCAGAATTGACTGCATTTATCCAACATACTTTGGCTCAAAAATACAATGGTGTTTCTGCTCCAAAATTAGCAATTGTTTCACCAGTTGCTTTTGAGGATTTAACTGCCTTGTATGATTTACCCAATGGGAAAGAACAAAATGCCAATTTGACTCTCTATTCTCAAGCCATGAAAGAGGTTTGCGAAAAGCAAGGTGTTTTATTTATTGATGCATTTTCAGCATCTAAAAAATGGTACGAAGAATCGGCAGATCCTTTGACGATTGATGGGTTTCAATTGAATGATAAAGGGTATCAAAAATTAGCATTATTCTTAGCCGACCAAGCTTTTGGAAAGAAAAATTCCACGATTGAATCCAGACGTAAATCGGTCTATGATGCTGTAGCAGAAAAAAACTGGATGTGGCACACCGATTATAAAATTCCGAATGGTGTTCACGTGTATGGACGAAGATACAATCCTTTTGGACCAGATAATTACCCTGCTGAAATTGAAAAAATTCGTCAAATGACAGAAAATAGAGAAAAGGCGATTCAGGCAGCGATTCATGGACAAACCTTTGATTTGGTAGAGGCGGATGCACAGACTCGAAAATTAGATCCCGTCAAAACGAATTTTAATCCAGAGAAAAATGGAAGTTTGACTTATTTATACGGACAAGAGGCGCTAAATGCCATTAAAGTTGCACCAGGGTATAAAATCGAATTGTTTGCTTCTGAAGCAGAATTTCCTGATTTGGCTAAACCTGTTCAAATGACATTTGATAATAAAGGTAGATTGTGGGTGGTTTGTATGCCTTCTTATCCTCATTATAAGCCCGGCGATCCGAAACCGAACGATAAAATTATTATTTTAGAAGATACTAATAACGACGGGAAAGCCGATAAAGAAACTGTTTTTGCCGAAGGACTTCACGTACCTGTTGGAATGGAAATTGCGCATGATGGAGTCTATATTTCCCAAGGGACTAATTTAGTCTTTTTAAGAGATACCAATGGAGACGATCATGCGGATACCAAAGAAGTAATTTTAAGTGGTTTTGACGACCATGATACGCACCATGAAATTTCTGCATTTGTGACAGATGAATCTGGAGCAATTTATATGGGTGAAGGGGTCTTTTTACATACGAATGTTGAAACGCCTTATGGTACAGTACGAGCAACAAATGGTGGATTTATGCGATATAATCCAGCTAGAAAGCATTTGGAGCGTGTGGCGCAATTGTCTATTCCAAATCCTTGGGGGATTGCTTTTGATAAATGGGGACAAAATTTCTTTGCAGAAACATCAGGTCCCGATGTAAGATGGATGATGCCAGGAACCACAAAAAATAGATACGGGCAAACCGGACATAAATCATTTACCTTGATTGAAGAAAAGCATTTGGTTCGCCCAACTTCTGGATTGGAATTTGTGTACAGCAGACATTTTCCAGATGAAGTACAAGGCGATTTTTTAATCAACAATACCATTGGCTTTTTAGGAATGAAACAACATGTTTTGACGGATAACGGTACTGGATATACGTCAAAACATCGCCAAGATTTAATCGTAGGTGAAGATAGGAATTTTAGACCGGTGGATATGGAGTTTGCACCCGATGGATCATTGTATGTGATAGATTGGCACAATATTCTGATAGGTCACATGCAACATAATGCAAGGGATCCTTTGAGAGATCATACGCACGGTCGAGTTTACCGAATTACTTATCCATCTCGACCTTTGGTTAAGCCGGCAAAAGTTTTTGGGGCTTCTGTAGAGGAATTGTTGGACAATTTAAAATTGCCTGAATACCGTACTAGATACCGAGTGAGAAGGGAATTGAGAGGAAGAAAAGCGGATGAAGTTTTGCCAAAAATTACTACTTGGGTGGCTCAATTAGACAAATCAGATCCTAATTACGAACACCATGTCTTGGAAGCCTTATGGGTTTCTTGGGGATTGAATAAAGTAGATCAAAAAATATTGAATCAATTATTGAATTCAAAGGATTATCACGTAAGGGCTGCTGCTGTTCGTGTGTTAAGATATACAGGGCATCAAGTGGCCGATCAAGCGGAATTATTGGCCAAGGCAGCGGAGGATGAACATGGAAGAGTTCGAATGGAAGCATTCGTAGCTGCTTCTTGGTTGCCTCAAGAAAAGGCTTTACCTATTTTAGCTTTGGCTAAAA
This sequence comes from Aquirufa sp. ROCK-SH2, assembly GCF_054558315.1. Lineage (NCBI taxonomy): Bacteria > Pseudomonadati > Bacteroidota > Cytophagia > Cytophagales > Flectobacillaceae > Aquirufa > Aquirufa sp. ROCK-SH2. Next base: position 674,188 of record NZ_JBPXKB010000002.1, read on the forward strand.
AACATCCTTTGGATGATTGGATGAAAGAACCCCATGAAATAGCGGTTGCTCATGCATCTGGTCAAAATGTAGCCAAGAAGAAAGAGGCCAAAGTGGAGTCGGATTTATTGGGTAATGATTTAGTCATGTTCAAGGAAGGTCAAAAATTATTTGCCAAAGACGGTTATTGCAATACATGTCACCAAACAAATGGTAAAGGCTTGGTTTCTTCGGGTTTTCCACCCTTGTCAGGGTCTAATTGGGTGACAGGTAATGAAGATCGTCTGATTAAATTGGTATTGAAAGGTTTGATGGGACCAATTGAGGTTTCTGGTGTGAAATATCCGGGACAGGTTCCAATGACGCCTTATGGTGGCTTGATGAATGACAAGGAAATTGCGGCTGTTTTGACTTATGTTCGGAATGCTTTTGGAAATAAGGCTTCCGTGATTAAGCCTGAAAAAGTAAAAGCAGTTAGAGCAGCTGTTGCCGCCAAAAAAGATTTTTATAATGTATCTGAATTGTTACAACAACATCCTTTAGAAAAATAGATGAAAAATTTTATTCGAGTTATTTTGAGTTTTTGTTTGGTTTTTGTCTTCGTTCAAACGGGTTTTTCACAGAAAAAATCTGGAAAAAAACCATTGATTGTTTTTGTTTGCGGAGATCATGAATACAGTGGAGAAGAAACACTCCCGCTTTTAGCTAAAATCTTGGAATCACAATATGGATTTAGAACCAAAATTCTCAAATCATTTCCCGATCAAAATGCCGAGAAAAATATTCCTGGATTGGAATCCTTGGCGGATGCCGATTTAGCGGTATTCTTTTTGCGTTGGCGATTATTACCAGCCGATCAAGTTGCCCATATTGAAACCTATTTGAAATCCGGAAAACCTATTATGGGCTTTAGAACGAGCACGCACTCGTTCAATTATCCCAAAGGTGATCCTTTAGAATCTTACAATGGATTTGCTGAAAGAGCATTTGGTGCGCCTCCAGGATGGGGTGGCAAGGCTCAACACACTCATTACGGGCATAATGCAAGTACAGATGCAACCATTATTCCAGAGAAATCGCAACATCCGATTTTAACAGGCGTGGATCCTACTTTTCATGTACGTTCTTGGTTGTATCGTGTATTACCAGATTACCCGAAAAAAGGAACGGATTGGTTAATCATGGGAAAAGCGGTTAATCCAGATAAAGCAGCAGTAGATCAGCCCATTGCGTGGACTTGGGAAAATGAATACAAGGGAAAAGTTTTTTTTACAACGATGGGGCATCCAGAAGATTTTTCTGTTGAGCCATTTCAGCGCTTGATCGTCAATGCCATTCATTGGGAATTAGGAAAAAAAGTGCCTACAAAGTGGGGAGGAAAATTAGATATCAATGTTCCTTACAGAGGAATGGTTAGTTCAAAATAAATATTAATTCGAATAAAATGAAATATCAGATTGCAATGAATACCCTCGTTTATGGACCAGATATGAACGAGTCGATTATCCAACATTTGGCATACATCAAAGAAGTAGGTTATGAAGGAGTGGAGATTCCTATTTTCAATACAGATTTGGCTTATTGGAAACCATGGAAAGAGGAAATTGACCGATTAGGCTTAACGGTTTTTACGGTGACCTTTTTGGGTGCAGATATGAATACCATTTCCTCGGATCCTTCAGTGCGTCAAAATGGGATTGAATTCTTGAAAAAGGCAGTAGATGTCACAGCATATTTAGGAGCGACCTGGTTATCGGGTCCTTATCATTCGGCATTGGGTGTTTTTTCTGGAGCAGCACCTACACAACAAGAATTGGATTGGTCCAAGGAAAGTATGTTGGCCGTAGCGGCTCATGCTGAGACCAAGAATGTGATTTTGGGATTGGAATATTTAAATCGCTTTGAAAATTATGTGGTTAGTTCAGCAGATCAATTGCATAGTTTGGTGAAAGCTATCAATCATCCCAATGTGAAAATCATGTTTGATACCTTTCATGCGCACATAGAAGAGTTTAATACAGGAGAAGCCATGGTGAGAATTGCCGATGAAATCGGACATATTCAATTGTCGGAAAGCACTAGAGCGACGTTAGGTGAAGGACAAGTTCATTGGGATAATGTTTTCGATGGTTTAAAGCGGATGAATTACAAAGGATGGTTAGTCGTGGAGGCATTTACTCCTTTATTGCCAGCGGCTTGTATTTGGAGGAAAAATTATACTACTGAAGCGGAATTAGTATTAAAAAGTTACCAACATATTCAAAAGCATTTAAGTAAAATATGAAAACGAAACTTTGGCTAATAGTCCTAGCATTTATAAGTGTCCCAGCTTTTGGACAAAAATCGAAAAGTACGCCCGAGACGGCCCTGAAAGATTATATGGGAAATGGAGACAAAAGTTTCCAATGGGAATTGAAAGATTCGACAGCTTTAGGATCAGTAATGGCTTATCATTTGTTGTTAACTTCTCAAAAATGGCATGATATAACTTGGCGACATCAATTAACTGTATTTGTTCCTAAAGATCGTAAATACCAAGACGCCTTGTTTTTTATTACAGGTGGATCAAATAAAGAGGAGCAACCTAATTGGAGTAGCAAAGACGGGCTTTGGCCAGCTTTGTCGGCCTTTGCTGCAAAGAACAAATCCATCGTCGCTTTGATCAAACAAGTGCCTAATCAACCTATTTTTGATGGTCGAACGGAAGATGAAATTATATCTTATACGCTTCACAAATACAAAGAAGACAAAGATGTTACTTGGCCATTGTTATTTCCAATGGTAAAATCAGCGGTTCGTGGCATGGATGCGGTGCAAGAATTTGTGAAGAAAAAAACGGAATTTTCTGTCAATAATTTTGTGGTAACTGGCGCATCGAAAAGAGGCTGGACAACTTGGTTGAGTGCAGCCATCGATGATAAACGAGTGAAGGCAATTGCACCGATGGTGATAGACATGCTGAATATGCCAGCCACCTTGAATTATCAATACACTACTTATGGAGAATATAGTATCGAAATTGAGGATTATGTGAAGTTGGGTATTCCACAAGGTACAGGTACACCAGACGGCAAGGCGATTACGAGTATGATTGATCCATTTTCTTACCGGGCAAAGTACAATATTCCCAAAATGATATTCATTGGAACCAATGATCCTTATTGGACGGTAGATGCGACCAAGCATTATTACAATGAAATCCCTAATAAAAATTTGATACATTATGTGCCAAATGCGGGACATGATTTGGCAGGAGGAAAACAAGCCTTGGAGGCATTGAGTGGATTTTTCGCCAATGTGGTTCAAAACAGGGATTTGCCATTGCCGGTTTGGGAGATTAAATCCAATAAAACCGCTGCTGAATTATCGGTGAAAGCCTTGAGTCAAGATTTTGTAGAAGCGACTTTGTGGTATACAACTTCTTCTGACCGAGATTTTAGAAATAATTTATGGTTAAGTGAGCGAGTGAAAATTTCCGATTTATCCAACATCAAGATTGAGCAAAGCTATCCTAAAAAGGGATATACAGCCTTTTATTTAGATTTGAAATACAAAGATCCAAGTGGGGGTAATTATTCAACGGCAACAAGGATCTATGTCTTAGATTCGGGGAAAGTATTATAAGAGATAGTTTCTATTTTTCATTTTTTTTAGAAATATTTTAACTATCCTATGTTATTTAAGGATAGTTTACTTGCAAAGCTTTGATAAAATTACATCGTGATAAAGAATTAGTTTTCTTTTCAGCGGTCAATTTTTTGATAACTTTTAAACCTATTTCTATGAAAAACAAATTTGACTATTTCCAAAAAGGAAATCGGATCTTAGCGATGCTAATGGTTATGATTTTCTTTTTTACCTCCGTTGCTTTTGCACAGCAACAAAGTTTACGAGGGAAAGTTAGCAGCTCGACAGGCGAGTCGTTAATTGGTGCAACGGTTTCCATTATCGGAACTACGCGCGGTACTTCTACTGATGCGGCAGGTAATTACAAGATTGATGTTAAGTCTGGAGATAATCTGCGATTCAGTATGGTGGGTTATGCTTCTAAAAATGTAAGCTATGCTGGGCAGGCTACTTTGAACGTTTCTTTAGACGCTGATGACAAAACCTTGAATGAGGTTGTTGTTGTGGGTTATGGTTCTCAATCTAAGAAAGAAATTACAGGTGCTGTTCAAACGATTGGTTACAAAGAATTGAAAGATTTACCAGTTACTCAAATCGGCCAAAAATTACAAGGTCAATTAGCAGGTGTTCAAATTAACCAAACTACGGGTCAACCAGGAAAGGGTATGAGTATCCGTATCCGTGGTCAATTGTCTGTTTCTGCAGGTTCTGAACCTTTATATGTAGTAGATGGATTTCCGATTACAGGTTCAATTGGTGCTATGAACCCAGATGAGATTGAAGATATTTCGGTATTGAAAGATGCTGCTTCAACTTCATTATATGGTTCTCGTGCTGCGAATGGTGTTGTTTTGATTACCACCAAAAAAGGAAAAGGAAGTGGAACAAACGTAAGCTTTAATGTTTACACTGGAGTTCAACAAGTTCCAATGAAAGGTCGTATTAAAATGATGGATGCGGTTCAGTTTGCTCAATTCAAGAAAGAATTCTACGAAGATGCGAAGCAACCTGTTCCAGTTGAATTCCAAAATCCTTCACAATATGCAGGAAAAAATAACGATTGGTATGATGCTTTGATTCAAAAAAATGCACCAATTACTAGCTACAACTTATCTATTACTTCAAACAAAGAAAAATCTAGAACTTCTTTGGTTGCAGGTATTTTAGATCAAAAAGGGGTTGTTCTAAATACAGACTACAAGCGTTATTCATTGCGTTTGAATTCTGCATATGATATTTCAGATAAAGTAACGATTGGTTTTAATGTGGCTCCTCAATTGACTTATGATAATACGCCTAGAACGGACGGTGATCGTTCGAATGGTATTTTGTTCAATGCTATACATACTTGGCCAATCATGCCTATTTATGAAGCAGACGGAGTTACTTTAACCAAATACAATAAATTTCCTGCAAGTACAGGTAATATTTGGACGTATGCGAACTGGGTTCGTTCTGCTCAAGAAATCACAAATGAGACAACAACAACCAATTTGTTAACAAATGGTTATATGGAATATGAGCCAATCAAAGGCTTGAAATTCAAAACAAGTATGAATGGTGAGATTTTAAGAACGAAATATTTCTGGTTTAATCCATCTACAGCAACAATTGCTTTGAATACTCCTACACCTACAACTGCGGTTTCCATTCGTCAAAACTTTGAAAACTTATCTTGGTTGAATGAGAATACTGTAACATATAACAAAACAATCAACGAAGATCACAAATTGGAGTTATTAGGAGGTTATACAAATCAATATTTCCGTCAAGAATCTACTCAGGTTCAGGCAGATACTTATTCTGATGATCGTCTTCCTACTATTCAGGGTGCAATTAATATCAACCGTGGGGCAACAAATAGTGGTGTACAAGAGTGGGCATTGACTTCCTTCTTAGCACGTGCTACTTATAACTACAAAGGTAAGTACTTAATTAACGCTGCGATTCGTCGTGATGGATCTTCTCGTTTTGGTGCTAATAATCGTTGGGGAACTTTCCCTTCTATCGGAGCGGGTTGGGTTGTATCTGATGAGCCATTCATGAAAGACATTCCAGCAGTATCATTCATGAAAATTAGAGGTAGTATTGGTGAAATTGGAAATAATAACATCGGTAATTACACGCAATATGCTTTGATTAACAATACAGTGAACGGAGTATTTGGTAATACAGTAGCTCCAGGTGCTGCAGTTTCAACTTTAGCTAACCCTAATTTAGGTTGGGAGAAAACACGTCAATTAGACTTAGGTTTGGATTTAAATCTTTGGAATGATCGTGTGAACTTCACATATGATTACTACTTGAAAAATACAACTAACTTATTGTATTCTGTTCAAATTGCTCAAGAGTCTGGTTTTGGTAACTTCAACGATAACATTGGAGAAATTAAATTCTGGGGACATGAATTTGGCGTAAGCACTAAAAATACTACGGGTGCAGTAAAATGGACTACTAATGCGAATATCTCTTTCAATCGTAACGTAGTGGTTGCTTTAGCTCCAGGAATTGATCGTGTATATGGAACTTTCCACATCACTAAAGTAGGTCAACCATTCGGACAATTCTATGGTTTTATTTCTCAAGGAATGTACAAAAACCAAGCGGATGTTGATGCTAGCCCTAAAGTTCCTGGTCGTTCATTCCCAGGTACAATTAAACTTTGGGATGCTAACGGAGATGGTGTAATCACAAATGGTGGTAATAACGATGACCGAGTAATCATGGGTAATCCATTCCCTGATTTCATTTATGGTATTACAAATAACGTGACTTACAAGAATTGGGATTTCAATATCATTGGTTCTGGATCTTATGGAAACCAATTATTGGTTCGTCATATTTATTCAACAGCTAACTTAGATGGTCCTTTTAACTTATTGGAAGAAGTGGCAAATCGTTGGAGATCAGAATCTCAACCAGGTGATGGTAAATATGGTACTACTGTTGGTGGTGGTAACGTAACAGGTATTGAGCGTGACTGGATTAACTCTCGTTTCATCGCAGATGCATCTTACTTTACAATCCGTAATATCACATTGGGTTATACATTCAATAAGCCTTCAAAGGTGTATAAATCGCTTCGTGTTTATGCTTCTTGCCAACAAGCATATGTATTTACTAATTATTGGGGTGGACCAAATCCAGAGGTTAGTTCTCAAGGAAATGGACAAGGAGATGGTGGAAACTTGAGTCAAGGTATTGACTTCTCAAGTTACCCAGTTCCACGTACTTTCACTGTTGGAGCCAACTTTAACTTTTAATTAGGCCAGATATATCACATATATTTTAGATTTAGAAACAATGAAAAATAAAATCATATTAAGCTGTTTGTTAGCCCTTGGTTTAGCGGGCTGCACAGAGAGTTTCTTGGATATTACTCCAGAAACCAATTTAAGTTCGGTGACCTTCTTTAAAACCCAATCGGATTTTGAACAAGCTGTCAACGCATGTTATGTTCCTCTTAGAACAATCTATAATGACCGTTCTTGGTTATTGTCAGAGATGCACTCAGATAACACCTATTATGCACGTAACACTGCTTTTGGTGCAACTGAACAACAAGAGGATTTGGCGGATTTCTCCATTCCAGTTTCGAATGGTTTAACTACCAATACGCACGTTTTGAACCAATATCGTCAAGATTTTTTGATTATTGCTCGTGCAAATCAAATCTTGTCTTTGATTGATAAAGCTGATTTTGATGCAACAGTAAAGGCAAATTTAAAAGGTCAAGCACAATTCATGCGTGGATTCGCTTATTTTGAATTGTACCGTTATTTCAATAAGGCTCCTTTGCAATTAACTCCAGTAACTACTCGTGAGGCTGCTGCTGCACCACTAGGGCAGGCTGCTGATTTAGAGAAAATTATCATTGGAGACTTGACGGGTGCTGCGGCTTCTTTGAAGACAAAAGCTACTCAAGAAGCAGGTCGTGCTACTGCTGGTGCTGCCAAAACGGTATTGGCTAACTTGTACATCATTAAGAGAGATTGGCCAAGCGCTGAAAAATTATTGAAAGAAGTAGTTGCTGAAGGAAGTTATTCTTTAATTCCAGATTACAACAACGTATTTTCAACTAGTACAGCGAATAAAAACAATGCTGAAAGTGTATTTGAGGTTCAGTTTCAAGAGGGATCTAACGGTTACAATGGAACATTCATGTACAACTTCTTGCCTCGTCCAATGTTAGAGTCGGAATTAAAGACACTTTCTGGAACTTCTAATCCACAGCCACAAACAGGTGAAGGTAATAATATCCCTACTCCAAACATTATTGCTGCTTTTGAAGATGGCGATTTGCGTAAAAATGCTTCGATTGGTTATATTACTTGTTCTTCTACTTTATGGGAAGGCAAAACCTATCCAATCATCAAGAAGTTCATGAAAACGCACTCATTAAATGGTAACCATGGAATGAACTGGCCTGTATATCGTTATTCAGAGGTATTATTGTTTTTAGCGGAGGCTTTGAATGAGCAAGGTAAAACAGCTGAGGCCGCTACTTTTATGAACATGGTTCGTAAGCGTGCAGGTTTAGCTGAGACAACTGCTACAGACCAAGCATCATTCCGTACTGCTTTGATGAAAGAGCGCCGTGTAGAGTTAGCTTTTGAAAATAAGCGCTGGCATGACTTAGTTCGTACAGATACTTACAAAGCTGTTATTACTGCTTATGGAGCTGAAATCAAAGCAAATCCTTTCTCATACTATTACCAAAAAGGTTATACTTTGCGTAGTAATTCATTTAGTGTAATTGAAAAATACTACCCAATGCCTGCTGATGAAGCTGCATTGAATCCAAATATTAAGTAAAATTTGTTTTTTGTTTTGATAATAGCCGTTCCAATCTTAGGGACGGCTATTTAATTCTACTTTATGATGAAAACATTTTCTTATATATTTTCTAGTTTGACTTTTTTGTTTTTTTTCAGCCTTAAGGCTCAAAAAAATACGATTAGTTTTGAAAAAAAAGTTCTTTCTAATGAATTTGTATCAGAGGGTGTCAGTGTTGCAGACATCAATAAAGATGGGAAATTGGATGTTATCGCTGGAGCCTTTTGGTTCAAAGCGCCACATTGGGAAAAAAATCAATATTCAGATGATATTCGCTATGATCGTTCTTTGAAAACCTTTGATAAAAATCATGTTTTTAAAGTGGACGATGGTTATAGTAATTCATTTTTGAATTTTAGCCAAGATATTAATTCAGATGGTTGGGTAGATATCATCAAAATTGGTTTACCAGGAGAAGCCGTTTATTGGTTTGAAAATCCTAAAAACAAACCAGGTTTGTGGAAGTCACATTTTCTTTCTAATTCCATTGGAAATGAATCTCCTTTATTTGAAGACGTCAATTTAGATGGTAAAAAGGATATCATTTGCAATGATTCCAAAGCTAAAAAAGTGGTTTGGCTGGAATCGCCTTCGATGAAAAAGGATACGAATTGGATTTCACATGCCATCAGTAATAACCCAGCAATCGGAACTCATAAATATACCCACGGTTTAGGTTTTGGCGATTTGAATAAAGACGGGAAAAAAGATGTTATTATCAAAGAGGGTTGGTGGGAATCGCCGAAAGATGTCAAACAAGAAAATTGGATATTCCATCCTTTGAACCTTCAACATGATGCCGCTCAGATTGTCGTACAAGATGTGAATCTAGACGGTCAAATGGATTTAATCAGTTCTTCCGCACATGATTATGGAATTTGGTACCATCTTCTAAGTGAAAATGGGAACAAGGTCGAAACTCAATTGATTGACAATCAACTTTCTCAAACACATTCATTGGCTGCTTTTGATTTCTCAAAAGATCAGGTGAATGACTTTGTGGTAGGCAAAAGGTACATGGCGCATAATGGAAAAGATCCAGGAGAATTGGAAGCAGCTAAATTACTTTGGTTTGAATGTTTACCTGGTAAAAATCCCAAATGGTTGAAACATGAAATCGATAATGATTCCGGTTCCGGAATACATTTGGAAATTATTGATATGAATAAAGATGGTAAAAAAGATATCGTGATATCGAATAAGAAAGGTGTTTTTATTTTTCTTCAAAAGAAATCTTAAGATACCCCCTAAAACATTTTTACTTCTATGTATTTTTCTTTAAATTTTAAACTTAAAACCTAGTAACATGAAAAAATTAATACTTTACATGGGGGTAGTTTGTCTACTTTTCTCTGTAATATCTTTTAAACAAGATGACTCCAATTCGTCTAAAAAATCAAAGGAAAAAGGTTTCAAACAAATTTTTGATGGAAAAACATTGAAAAACTGGGATGGAGATCTTACTTATTGGAGAGTAGAAAATGGTTGTATTGTTGGTGAAATCACTCCAGCAACTACGTTGAAAAGAAATCAATTCATTATTTATCGTGCAGATCAACCTGCCGATTTTGAATTCAAAGCTGACTTTAAAATTGCAAAAGCAGGGAATACGGGTGTCAATTATCGTTCGGAGGAATTAACACCTGACTTGCCATTTGCTTTAAAAGGATATCAAGCCGACATTGATGGCGCTAATCGTTACACAGGTCAAAATTACGAAGAAAGAGCTCGTACCACTTTGGCATATCGTGGAGAGATTTCTGTGTTAAACGAGCAAACAGATCCTGAGTTAAAGAATAATTTAAAAACATATTCGCAAAGAAATAATTGGACTGCTCGTAAAGTGACAGGTTCTTTAGGTTCTTCGGATTCACTAAAAACAATCATCAAATCTGAAGATTGGAATGAAATTCATATCATTGCAAAGGGAAATCATTTACAGCATTTTGTGAATGGTGTATTGATGAGTGATGTAACAGACTTAGATGAAGTTAATGGGAAAAAATCGGGTTGGTTAGGCATGCAAGTACACGTAGGACCGCCGATGAAAGTAGAGTACAAAAATATCCGTTTGAAAAAATTAAAATAAACCTATAAACAAATTGAAAATGAAAACAGTATTAAAAATTGCCATTGTTTTTGGGGCGATTTTTGCTTTGGCTAGTGCGAATTTTAATTCGCTCTTCAAAGTAAACCCTGCCGTTGAGGAAGGTGCAAATCCCAAAATAGATAAAATTCGCCTACAACCAGGCTTTAAAATTGAACATTTATATAGCCCTTCAGATGCTAAAATTGGATCTTGGGTAGCTATGTGTTTTGATGATAAAGGTAGAATCATTGCTTCCGATCAATACGGTGGACTTTTTCGTTTGAAAGTTCCTGCCATCGGTTCAAAAGATGTGACTCCACAAATTGAAAAATTAAAGTTTGGAAAAGGAGTAGATACGCTTGGTATTGGAAATGCGCATGGTTTATTGTACGCTTTCAACAGCTTATATGTGGTTGTCAACGCACGCGCTACTCCAGCTAATCCTCAACCTGCTGCTGCGGCTGGAGGAAGAAATGGTTTTTCTCAAGGATATGCTCCAAGAGGTAGTGGATTGTATCGAGTTCAAGATTTGGACGGAGATGATCAATTTGATAAAATTACCTTAATGAAAGAATTTAAAGGAGAAGGCGAGCATGGTCCTCACTCCATCATTCTTTCACCTGATAAAAAATCTTTGTATTTAATCAATGGTAACCACACGGATGTACCTGCCTTGGATGCTTACCGTTTACCAAAAAACTGGCATGAGGATAACTTATTTCCTTTAATCAAGGACCCACGTGGACACGCCAATGATCGTTATGCACCAGGTGGATATGTGTTGAATTTTGATCCAGAGGGTAAAAAATATGAATTAGTAAGTGCTGGTTATCGAAATGCATTTGATATTGCTTTCAATGAGTCGGGCGATTTATTTGCTTATGATGCAGATATGGAATGGGATTTCGGTTTACCTTGGTACCGCCCAACACGTATTTGCCACGTAACTTCTGGTTCTGAATTTGGATGGAGAACAGGTAATAGCAAATGGTCTCCTTCTTTACCTGATAATTTACCACCGGTATTAAACATTGGACAAGGTTCACCTACTAGTTTATTATCTTTAAGAGATGCTAAATTTCCAGCTAAATACAAGAAATCATTATTGGCTTTCGACTGGACGTTCGGTATTGCTCACTTAATTAAGTTAAAGCCTCAAGGTTCAACTTATACAGCTGACAGAGAAGAATTTTTATCAGGAATTCCACTTCCATTAACGGATGGCGTGGTAGGCCCGGATGGAGCTTTGTATTTTATGATTGGTGGTCGTCGTTTGGAATCTGATATGTACCGTGTGTATTATGCAGGTCCTGAAGAGGCAGTAGCGAAAGCTCCAGCACCATCGATCAATCCTTTGAATGAATTACGTCGTAAATTAGAGCAATTCCACCAAGGACCTAATCCAGCTGCAGTTGCAACAGCTTGGCCAGCTTTGAATAATCCTGATCGTTTTGTGCGTTATGCAGCTCGTATTGCTTTGGAGCACAATCCGGTAGATACTTGGAAAGAGAAAGCTTTGAATGAAAAAGATCCAGTTGCTGCTATCAATGCTTTAATTGGTTTGATTCGCGCGGACAAGCCAGAAAACAAGTCTGCTATTAATGCGGCATTGTTGAAAATTGATAACAAAGGCTTTAATGAAGCTTTGCAAATTGATTATATCCGTGCATTTGAATTGAATATTTTGCGTAATGGTTTACCAGATGCTTCTCAATCTGCAGCTATTGTTGCTAAGTTTGACGCCTTGTATCCTGCGAAACAAATGAACTTAACTCGTTCATTGAGCCGTATCTTGATTACTTTAGAAGCTCCAGGTATTATACCAAGAACTTTGAAGTTGATGGAAACAAAAGATACTGCATCTGTGGCAGCTTACCGTGTTGAAACGGCTACTTCTTCTGCCGATTTAATTATGCGTAATCCTCAATATGGTACAGATATCGCTCGTATGTTGGAGAAAATTCCACCGGCACAAGCTACTTATTTAGGAACAATGTTAAGTGCAGCTAAAAATAACTGGACGCCAGAATTACATGATCGTTATTTCACATGGTTCCGTAATGGATTTAATTTCAACGGTGGTCGTAGTTATGTAGGTTTCATTGATCGTGCTCGTAAATTGGCATTGAAAAATGTAGCGGAGGCTCAAAGAGCTAAATATGATAAAATGTCGGGTGCTGAATTATTGACAGCCAATGGTAACGACTTAGTGAAAATTGATTATCCAAAAGGTCCAGGCAAAAACTGGAAATTGGAAGAAGCAGTTGCTTTGTTAGATGAACCATTGACGAACCGTAATTTTGCAAATGGAAAATCTTGGTTTGCTGCTACCACTTGTAAAAATTGCCATGCTTTAGGATCTGATGGTGGTGGTAATGTGGGTCCAGATTTAACCAATTTAGGAACTCGTTTCTCTAAAAAGGATATCTTGGAAGCTATTATTAATCCAAATAAAGTAGTTTCAGACCAATACGCAGCTTCTCAATTGATGTTAAGAAATGGAACATCTGTGGTGGGACGTATTACCAACCAAGATAAATTAGCATTCTATGTTTCACAAAACCCTTATGCTCCTGATCAAGTTGAAAAAGTATTGAAGAAAAATGTTACTTCTGTGAAATATTCAGGTGTATCACCTATGCTTGCTAACTTGATTAACAGTTTAAGTGCAGAAGAATTGAAAGATTTGATGGCTTATTTGTTATCTGGTGGAAACGAATCGAATGCAATGTTCGCAAAACCAGCTGCTAAATAATTGAATCATAAATAATTAAATAATAATGAAGTATCCTTGGGAAAATAAAATCTCTAATCACAAGCAACTCGGAGGAATAGAAACCTCTGTATTAGACAACGGAGCAGGAAAGGGAGTCCGAGTTGCTTGGATGGATACAGGTTCTGGCTTACGCTATAAAATTGTACTTGACCGTGCAATGGACATAGCGGAAGCCTTTTACCAAGAAAAAAGTTTAGCATGGATTAGTCATGCAGGAGTTACAAGTCCACAACCATTTGCTGACCAAGGTTTACATTGGTTACGTACCTTTGGTGGTGGACTTTTAACTACATGTGGACTCGACCATGTAGGTGGTCCTGAAGAGGATGAACATGGCAGTCGAGGGGTTCATGGAAAAATAAGCAATCAGATGGCTGAGATTGTATCCATCATTCAACCGGATATTCGTTCAGGGAATTTGGATATGAGTATTACGGGTATCATTCGTCAAAACGTTATTTTTGGACCTTGTCTTACCCTAAAGAGAACCATTTCGGGTAGATTGGGAGAGCCATTTATTCGAATTCAAGATGAAGTGTTGAATGAAGGGAATACTTCAGCTCCATTGATGTTATTGTACCATTTTAATTTTGGCTGGCCCTTGATTGATGCAGGTACAGATATTGTAGCAAAAGGAAAATGGAAATACCGCTTTGAGGGAATCAATGAACCATTGATTTTTAAAGAAGGGAATGAGTATAAAAAATGTCCAGATCCATTGGATATTCATTTGGGAAATGGAGAAGAAGTGGCATTTATAGATGCAGCAGAAGATGTGAATCACCAAGTAGTTTGCGGATTGTACAATTCAAAAATTGGCTTGGGAGTTCGCATGAAATATGATAAACGTTCTTTACCTAGTTTAACCAATTGGCAGCATTTTGGTGTCAATGAATATGTAACAGGTGTAGAACCCGGAACTCATCCACCCATCGGTCAAAAGGCCGCCAGAGAGGATGGATCCTTGATTTTCTTAGCACCGAACGAAACCAAGAAATTTGAAATTACTTTGGATGTGCTAGATCAACAAAAAAACAACAATGAATTAACAGAATTTTTACAACATATATAAGCCTATTTTAAAATGAAAAATAAAGCAGCAAAGGCCCTTGAGCAAGGAAAAGGAATTTTGAGATTAGCTCCAACTTGGGTACCCCGTTCTTTTTGTGTACCCGGTAGAAGAATAAAATTACATCCAGATGATTATTATGTTTTAGGTGGTGTGCGAGGTGGAATCGATGAGCGTTGGTTATCATCTACGACTCCTGCTAAAAACGGGCCATTGACGGGTGAAAATGAGGGTTTAAGTGCTGTTGTTTACACAGAAGGCGGAAAAGAGGAGCAAGTATTGTTGGTAGATGTGATTCAAGAATTAGGTGCTCAAATCATTGGAGATCGCCTATGGAATGAATATAAATCTTGGCCGATGTATTCGAAGTTTTTTGATAACATGGGACCTTTGCCACATCACATTCATCACAACGATGAGCATGCGGCGAAAATTGGACAATTAGGAAAGCCAGAAGCGTATTATTTTCCTCCTCAATTGAATAATCATGGTGGAGATTTCCCTTATACATTTTTTGGAATTGCTCCAGGAACAACCAAAGAACAAATCAAAGAATGTTTGATGAATTTCACCAAAGGCGATAATAAAATCACCATGTTCTCTCAAGCATTCCCACTAATCCCAGGAACGGGTTGGGATGTGCCTCCAGGGATGTTGCACGCACCAGGAAGTATGTGTACCTATGAGCCACAAAAAGCCTCTGATGTGTTTGCGATGTATCAGTCATTGGTTAATGAAGCAGTGATTCCAGAGGAATTATTGTGGAATGGTACTCCAAAAGAGGAAATGGGCAATTATGACCAATTGATGGAAGTAATTGATTGGGATTTAAATACCAATCCGAATTTATTGGAAACTCGTTTTATGCAACCGATTCCAGTTGCTGATGAAAAAGAAATGGAAGCAAAAGGCTATTCAGAAAAATGGATTTGCTACCGTTCAGATGCATTTAGTGCCAAAGAATTAACCATTTTCCCTGGACAAACGGTTACGATTACTGATGCGGCTGCTTATGGACTTATCATGATGCAAGGACATGGTAAAATGGGTGTTTGGAATATCGAAACTCCTGCTTTAATCCGTTATGGACAATTAACGAATGATGAATTTTTTGTAACTGAATCCGCTGCGAAAGAGGGAGTAACCATCACGAACCATTCTTCAACGGATCCAATTGTTATGTTGAAACACTTTGGACCTAAAAATCCAGATTTGAAATTTTAAATTTATTTTAAAAACCTATAAATCATATGAAACCAGATAATATATATCCAAAATTGCATAATGCAACTTGGCCAGGAATTGTTGGTAAAGGACCTGATTCAGAACCCGTTATTTCATTGGATCAGATGTTGCAAATGACAGCTGCTGCAGAAGTAAATGGCACGAAATTCGATGGAGTAGATGTTGGACTTTTAGGCCCACATTTCGATATTGAATCAGGTAAAGAAGGTGCAAAACGATTGGCGGACAAAGTAGCAGCCCACGGTTTAGAAATTGGTAGCTTGGTGGCTCCCATTTGGGGTGGACCTGCGATAGGAAGCAAAGCAGATCAAGATCATTTTGTGGACATGGTTCGTAAATCGTGTGAAGTTGGTCAAACCTTGAGAGAAATGGGAATTCGTCCGAATGGAATTGTTCGTATAGATTCTGCCAGTGGTGTATCTGATTGGGCAAAAGATCCTGTCGGAAATTCAAAGAAAATTGTAGAAACATTCCAACGTGCTTGTGATGTAGCGGCAGATTACGGTGAGCGTTTGGCAGCAGAAGGAGAAATTTGTTGGGGAGGTATGCATTCATGGAAGCACATGGTAGAAACCTTAGAAGCAGTAGATCGCAAAAACATTGGTTTTCAGGCGGATATGTCGCATACGCTTCTTTATACCATGGGTTACAATGCGCCTGAGCATCGTATTTTACCAGATCAATATGATTGGCAAGATCGTGAAGTATTGAAAGATGCTTTGAAGAAAATTACTTCAGCTTTGCGTCCTTGGACCATTGATTTTCACGTGGCGCAAAATGATGGAACAGTTCATGGAACAGGTAGTCATGATAAAACAGGTCGTCATTGTCAAGCAACAGATCCAAATGGTAAATTAGTCGTAGCAGAGGATGCGGGTTATTGGTTAAGAGATGAAAAAGGTGAATTAACCAAAGCATTTAAGCATATCTGTTGGGATGGTTGTATGTTCTCGAATGAAGTGATGTTACAACAAAAAACGTGGAATGATATTTTAGCAACGATGATTCGAGTAAGAGAAGCACATGGCTGGTCTTAAGAATCGGTAAAAGAGGATGAACATGGAAAAGAAAAAATTAAGAATAGGATTAATAGGAACTGGTTTTATGGGAAGAACCCATTCAAACGGTTTCAATAGAATTACCAACTTTTTCCCCAATTTAGCTTATGAGCCAGTTATGCAGGCTGTTTGTTCCAGAAATGAAGCAAACGTAAAAGCTTTTGCGGCACAATGGGGCTATGCTTCTTATGAAACAGATTGGAGAAAATTAATTGCAAGAGATGATATCGATGCAGTAGATATTTGCACGCCGAATGATACGCATGCTGAAATTGCCATTGCGGCGGCTAAAGCTGGGAAAATGATTTTGTGCGAAAAACCTTTGTCGAGAACTTTGGCAGAAGGAGAGGAAATGGTAAAAGTCATTGAAGAAACAGGTGTTCGTAATACGGTTTGGTATAATTACCGTCGTTTACCGGCTGTTTCTTTGGCTAAACAAATCATTGACTCAGGTAAATTAGGTCGTATTTTTCATTACAGAGCAAATTTTTTACAAGATTGGACGATTAGTCCAGATGTACCTCAAGGTGGCGCTGGAACTTGGCGTTTAGATGTTGAAGCCGCAGGTTCGGGTGTTACTGGCGATTTATTGGCGCATTGCATCGATACAGCTTTGTGGTTAAATGGTGGTATCAATGATGTTTCAGCTTTGACAGAAACTTTTGTTAAGGAACGTGTTCATTCAGGCACTGGACAAAAACAAAAGGTAGGTATTGATGATGCTTGCCTATTCCATTGCCATTTTGATAATGGATCTTTAGGTTTATTTGAATCTACTCGTTACGCAAGAGGACACAAGGCATTATATACTTTTGAAATCAATGGAGAACACGCTTCTTTGCGTTGGGATTTACATGATTTGAACCGTTTAGAAATGTTTGATCATAGCGATGATTCCATTGTTCGTGGATGGAAATCCATTTTAGTAACGGACGGAGATCAACCTTACATGGATAAATGGTGGGTGCCAGGTTTGATCATTGGATATGAACATAGTTTCGTGCATCAAGCTGCCGACTTCTTGTTGTCGCTTGAGAAAAACGAACCTTGTTCACCGACTTTCAAAGAGGCCTTACAAACTCAAAAAATCTGTGAAGCAGTAATTGCATCCGGAAGAGACCGTCAATGGAAGGACACAAACGTAGAATGGCCTTGCTAAAAATGGGTGAATGAAAGAAAAAGAAGACAAACCTATTCTTGAGTTAAAAAGCGTTTCAGTTGGCTTTTCAGGGATTAATGTGCTTCAAAAAATAGATTTAAGTTTATTTTCGGGTGAAATTCATGCGCTAGTCGGTGAAAATGGAGCTGGGAAATCAACCTTGATGAAAATTATTTTAGGAATCATCTCTCCAGATAAAGGAGAGATGATTTTTTTTGGACAAAAAAGAGCGAATCAAAATCTGCGTCAAATCATGGAATCAGGAATTTCCATGATACACCAGGAAATCATGCTTGTGCCAGAACTCAGTGTAGAAGAGAATATCTACTTAGGTAGAGAAAAGGAATTAGGTTTTTTTCCTTGGGAACAAAAAAAACATTTGCGCGAAAAAGTAAACCTTCTTTTAAACGAATGTCAGATTCATTTAAATCCAGTTGAAAAGGTCAAAAATTTATCCATTGCAGACCAGCAATTAGTGGAAATTTTAAGAGCTATTTCCCAAAAAGCTAAATTGATTTTAATGGATGAGCCTACTTCCTCTTTGAGTGAGAAGGAAGTGGTTTTATTTCAAAATTTGATTCAAAAATTAAAAAAGGAGGGGGTAAGTATTTTATTTACTTCCCACAAAATGGAAGAAATATTCAATTTTGCGGATCGAATAACGGTATTGAGAGATGGAAATTTGATTGCGAGTAATTTGAAAACACAAACGAACGAACATGAAATTGTGTTTCAAATGGTGGGGAGAGAAATGAATCAATTTTTCCCAAGCAGACAAGTGCAAATCGGAGAGAAGGTTTTGGAAATCAAAAATTTGACCTGTAAAGGGAAATTTGAGCAAATTAATTTTGATTTACATGCGGGGGAAATTGTGGGTATCGGAGGTTTAGTGGGAGCAGGAAGAACAGAAATCGGAATGGCAATCAGTGGTTTGTTGAAAAAGGACGAAGGGGAGATGGTGTTGAATGGTCAACATGTTGAATTTAATAAGCCCAAAGATGCCATTGATGCTGGAATTGCTTACGTCAGTGAAGATCGAAAAGCGATGGGTTTTATTCCTGAATTTTCGATTCGAGAAAATATTACTTTATCTGTTTTGTCAGATTTGCAAAATTTGGGTTTTATACCGCTTGATTTAGAGCAGGAAATTGCGTCAGAACATATTAGTAAGCTGAAAATTAAACATTTAAGCGAACATCAAAAAGTAGAAAATTTAAGTGGAGGCAATCAACAAAAAGTTGTTTTTGCCAAAATTTTACAGCAATCTCCCAATCTATTAATTTTGGATGAACCGACTCGGGGAATTGACGTTCAAGCGAAATTTGAAATTTATACCTTGATGAATCAAATGGTTTCTGAAGGTAAATCCATTATTTTGATCTCATCTGATCTACCTGAATTGATGCACCTGAGTGATCGAGTTTTGGTTATTTCAAAAGGAAAACAAACGGCTATTTTGTCGAAAGATCAAATCCAAGCGGATGAAATTATGAAAAATGCAATGTTATAAGCGATGATAAAAAAAATAAAAGAGGGAATTTTAAAAAGTCAATCAGGCGGAATTTTTATTGCCTTATTGGTCATCTGTTTTTTGATTAGTACCCAAACTTCTCGTTTTTTGACAGAAACCAATTTAATGGTCATCTTTAACCAAGTATCCGTAAATGCCATTTTGGCTTTTGGTGTCACTTTTGTGATTATTTCTGGTGGGATTGATTTGTCATTGGGCTCTATGTTGGCTGTTGCTGGGGTTGTTGCTGCTATGTATTCCAAGTCGGAAGATGGAAATGTGTGGATTGCTTTACCATTAGCTTTATTGGTCGGTGCTTTGATGGGTGCCATCAATGGCTGGATCATTGTTTTGTCTAAAGTTCCGCCATTCATAGTTACTTTAGGTAGTATGACAATTGCCAGAGGTTTAGCATTAATCATCAGTGATGGGCGCCCAGTTTCTGATTTATCTGAGTCATTTAATTTTATCGGTAATGGCGATTTTATAGATATCCCCATTCCGATTATTTTTCTGCTGATCACTTTTGTGTTTTGTGCAATTTTATTGAATAAAACCGTATTTGGCCGTTATGTCAAAGCCATCGGAGGAAATGAAACAGCTTCATTTGTTTCTGGAATTCCAGTTAATCGGATTAAGTGCTGGGTGTATGTTTTAAGCGGTATTTTTGCCGCTATCGGTGGAATATTGTTATCAGCACGTATCAATACCGGTCAACCAAACGCGGGTTTGGGTTTTGAATTAGATGCTATTGCGGCGGTTATCATCGGAGGTACAAGTACAAGAGGTGGAAAAGGAAGTATCATTGGAACGCTTTTAGGTGTTTTATTCATTGGGGTAATTAATAATGGCTTAGATTTAATGAATGTATCTGCCTATTGGCAACAGGTTGTGATGGGAGGAATTATTATTTTAGCGGTTGTAATTGATCGCTTTTATCAAAATATTAAAAAATAGGATTATGAAAAATATTGTAGGATTTAGTACCATTGTTGTATTTGCACTTTTGATGATTGTCTCTTGTGGGAAAAAGGAAAATGATGGAAAGAAGAAGTTGGTGATTGGTGTTTCCATGTTGAGTATGCAAAATGAGTTTATACAAAAAGTGGCACAATCCTTAGAAAAAAATGCGGAGGCGAATCAAGTGGAATTAATCGTGATTGATGCTGAAAGATCGGCTTTAAAGCAAGTGGAGCAAGTGGAGAATTTCATTAGTCAACAAGTGGATGCTATCATTTTAAATCCATGCGAGTTTGATGCCTCTTCTCCTGCTGTTTTAAAAGCGAAAAAAGCTGGTATTCCAATTGTCAATGTTAATTCTTCTACCAACGAAATTCCAGATGCTTGGGTGGGATCGGATGATAAAGAATCGGCGAAAATGGCTATAGATTTTATTGCTAAAAAATTAAATGGCAAAGGAAATGTATTGATGATTCAAGGCTACATGGGCCAAGCAGCACAAATTGACCGTGAAGCTGGGGCGATGGCAGCGCTAAAAAATTATCCAGGTTTGAAATTATTAACGAGTCAAACAGGTGAATGGGATAGAGCGAAATCGATGGCATTGATGGAAAACTGGATTCAGTCTTACGGGACACAAATTAATGCCGTTTTTGCACAAAATGATGAGATGGGTTTAGGGGCAATGCAGGCATTGATAGATGCTAAATTGAAAGATAAAGTGATCGTGGTGAGTGTGGATGGGATTGGAGATGCAATGAAAGCGGTGAAAGCAAAAAAATTAGATGCAACAATTATTCAGGATGCTGAAAATCAAGGTAAAAAAGCCATGGAATTAGCCATTCAATTGATTCAAAAAAAGAACCTGAAAGAGAAATCCATTCAGATTCCCTTCCAAGTTTTTACTGCACCTTAAATTTATCTAGATAGTCTTTTCTTCAAAGCCGCATGGTAAATTAAAGGGAAGACTAATAAGATAAATAAAGTAGCTGTAACTAATCCTCCAATGATGACAATGGCCAATGGTTTTTGACTTTCAGAACCAATTCCAGAACTAACAGCTGCTGGTAAAAGGCCAATGGCAGCCATCATGGCAGTCATAATCACTGGTCTTGTTCTTAATTTAACTGCATTAAAAATAGCTATGGATAAATCGGATTCTTGTAGAGATTGATGATGTATTTCAGAAATTAGAATTACACCATTTTGGACACAAATTCCAAAGAGTGCAATGAAGCCAACTCCTGCCGATATTCCAAAATTCATCCCTGTTAAATGCAAGGCAAAGATTCCACCAATGAGAGCAAAAGGGACATTAATTAAGACATATCCTGCGTCTTTGGCATTTCCAAACATGATAAAAAGCAAGACAAAAATCATAATTAAACTGATGGGAACCACTTGAGATAAACGGTTGGTTGCTCTAACTTGATTCTCAAATTCACCTGCCCAACCGATGCTATAACCATCAGGTAATTTAATTTTATTCTTTACATTGGTTTGCGCTTCAGCAATGGTGCTTCCTAAATCTCGATCTCTAACTGAAAATTTAACCCCAATAAATCGTTTAGTATTATCTCGATAAATAAAAGCAGGCCCCGTTGATTTCTCCAATTTTGCAATTTCTTTCAAAGGGATTTTGGTGCCTTTGATGGTAGGAATCATTAATCGCATGATGTCATCTTCATTCTTTCTGAATTCTTGCGAATACCTAATTCGAATATCAAAGCGTTTTTCTCCTTCATATTTGGAAGTTGCGGTTTTTCCCCCGATGGCCATTTCGATGACAGCTTGGGCATCCGCTTTCGTGACACCGTAAATGGCCATTTTTTCTTCATCTAATAAAATACTCACTTCTGGCTGACCAATGTTACGCAAGATTCCTACGTCTTTGACTCCTTCTACATCTTTGATTTGTGCAATAACTTGGTTCGCGATTTCATCTAATTTCCCTAAGTCGTCTCCGTATATTTTAACTGCATTAGAGGCATTCATACCGGCCACAGCTTCCGCCACATTATCAATAATAGGCTGAGAATAATTATAGTTGATTCCCTGGAAATTCTTGAGGCGGTGATCCATTTCATTCACCAATTGGTCGATGCTTAGCTTTCTCTTCCATTCCTCTTTGGGTTTCAAGTTTACTTGCATTTGAACATAATAAAATCCACTTGGGTCAGTTCCATCATTGCTTCGGCCAACTTGGGATAATACGCCATTCACTTCAGGAAAAGTTCTCAATTCATTTCTAAGAGTTTTGACCATCTTGACCGTTTCAGGTAAGGATGTACTCATGGGTAATTTTGCTTCTACCCACAAAGCACCTTCGTTCAAAGGAGGCAAAAATTCAGAGCCTAACCATTTGGCAGAAAAAATGGAAAAAGCAAAAATGGCAATAGAAACAGTTAAGGTGATCTTTTGGTGAGAAAAGGTCCATTTAAATGCATTTCCAACAATTCGATTGATAAAATCGATGAAGAAATTATGTTTCTCTTTTACATTTTTGTTCAATAAAATAGAACTTAAAACGGGCACTAGTGTTAAGGTGAAAATCAATGCACCAAGTAGGGCAAAACCAAGCGTATATGCCAAAGGAGAAAACATTTTTCCTTCTACCTTTTGGAAAGCAAAAATGGGTAATAAGGCTGAAATGATGATTAATTTGGAGAAAAAGATGGCTTTTCCAAGTCCTGTTCCTGTCTTTTTAATCAAACTCATTTTGGCCAATTTATTATATGCCGACATGCCTACTTTTTCTGCTCGATGATCTAGGGTGACAAACAAGCCTTCCACCATTACCACAGCTCCATCAATGATAATTCCAAAATCCACTGCTCCGAGTGATAATAAATTAGCCGACATTCCTTTCAGTTTCAAACAAAGAAATGCAAATAATAATGCTAAAGGGATGATGATAGATACAATCAAAGTTGTTCTCCAATCAGCCATGAATACAAATACAATTACTGTTACCAAAATAATGCCTTCCAATAGGTTGTGCATAACCGTTTTGGTACAATAGGCCATTAAATTATCACGGTCATAAAAAGTGACCATTTTGACATCAGACGGTAATACTTTGGTGTTTAATTCCTCTATTTTAGTCTTGAGTCTCTCCAGCACTTCGCTAGGATTTTCTCCTTTTCGCATGACGACAATACCTTCTACCACATCGTCGTTCGAGTTTAATCCAACTTGTCCCACTCGAGGTAAATTGCTGATAATGACAGATGCGACATTTTTTACTAATAATGGATTCCCATTATTATTGTCTACAATAGTATTTTCAATGTCCTCAATGGTCTTCACTAATCCGATACCTCTTACCACAAAGGCTTGGCCATTTTTTTCAATGACATCCCCACCAACATTTAAATTGGATTTCGAAATGGCTGTGAAGAGTTCCAAAGGGGTTAAATCATATTTTTGTAGTTTTACTGGATCAATAGCAATTTCATAGGTCTTCTCTCTTCCTCCAAAAGCAACGATATCCGCAACACCCGGTACTGCTCTTAATTGACGATCAATGGTCCAATTTTGAATCGTTAATAATTCCCTGGAATCCCTTTCTTTGCTTTGTAAAGTATATCGAAATATTTCCCCAGTCGGTCCGTAAGGAGGTTGCACATCAGGCTCCACGTCATCGGGTAGCTTTACCGTGTTTAATAGGTTATTGACTTGCTGTCTAGCAAAGAAATCTTCTACATCATCTTCAAAAATGATTTTGATCACAGACAATCCAAACATGGTAATGCTCCGCACATTTGTTTTTCTCTGAACACTATTCATGGCAATTTCAATGGGCGTTGTAACAAAACGCTCCACCTCTTCTGCACTTCTTCCATTCCATTCAGTTACAACAATGATTTGTGTGTTGGTTACATCCGGAAATGCTTCAATAGGTATATTGATGTAGCTAATTACCCCTCCAATCGTTAAAATGCCCACCCAAAAAAAAGTGAAAAAACGATTTTTCAATGAAAAGGCTAACAGGTTTTTAATGAATTTATTCATGATAAATTAATTTAAAATTCGGTATGAACGCGGATACCCCATACGCAAACAGGGCCCCGATCTTTGTTGTATCCAGGATTGATGATGTACTGGAAATCTGGTGAAAATGTAAACGAGGTATTGTCTAAAGCATAGCTATAGAAAGCTTCTAAAATACTTTCCTGACCATAATTTAGATTGCCATCTCCAATCATAAAGCCATTTCCTCCCAATTGTTGATATTTTTGGTGTGATGCAGATAATCCATTTGCTACGATTGCTAAGCCTGCAAAATCGTTTTTACGTTTCCATTTTTGACCAAAAAAATGGATTCCTGCAGAAATTGATTCATCAATTTCTGTGAAGGCCCATGTTTCATTTTTTCCATCATTTAAACCAAATCTACCAAATACGCCAAAAATATCTTTGTGTGTCAATTCTGCATTGATTCCAAATCCCATTTTTGTTCGGTAGGATTTTCTCGTAGATGTTATATCTGGAGTGCCATTGAAATTTTGATTGGCTTGATCGTAATTTCCCATCCCTGCTTGATTTCGGTAAACTAACAAACGAATAACCGCTTGATCGCTTTTTGATATAGAGATAGGTTTGGTAAGTTCTAAATTAATTCCATTGGCTATGTCATATTGATAATCTAAATCTGGACCGTTGGCTGAAGTCGGAACGGCAGAAAAAGAAGCTCTAATCTCAAATTTGGGTTGAATGTATTGTGCGTATATTCCTGAAGTATATCCACGAGTATTCGCTGCATAATCCCAACTTCCTTGCGACATCAATGACCAATTCATAAAATGTGCTCTCGGGTCATGTGAATAAGTATTGAAATCGAAATAGTCTGCCAATCCGAATTTGCCTATGACAATTTTGATGGATTGATTATTTTTCAAGTCAAAAACTTGTGATAAAAATAATCTTGCAACATACACCACTGGTTCCGGATTCCCGATACGAAATGTTTCTCCATTGGTAAATCCACCCAAGCCTTTAGCTTGAGAAAGACCTTTACCTCCCGACATTTCAGGATTAAACGTGAAATTGCCTCCTTTCCAAAGTTTACTATCAAAAAATAGGGTAGAAGTTAAGGACATCGCACCTTCTTCTTGCGGAATCAAACTATTATCCCCCGTATATTTGGCTGAAAACGCTGAATGATATTGGTAAATACTTGTTTGCTGAAAGTGCAAACTGATTCTTCGGTTGCTCGAATCTGTTTGAGCAATCGTCCAAAAACTCAGAAAAAGAAATACAAAAATTAGTACTCTCATTTTAGTCATTCAATGCGTCGTAGATCAACATGCCGTTTTTCGAAATCACTTTTTCGCCTTTTTGTAAGCCATGACTGATATAACTTACGTTCCCTATTTGACGATATACTTCAACCAATCTCGTTTCAATATTCGAACGATCTTTGTAAATCATTACCCAGTTTTTACTTTTATCGAAAATGACCGCAGAAGAGGGTACTGTAATCATCTTATTGTGTTCTGAATATTCAACATTGATGGTCGCATTCATTTCAGGCTTCAACTTATAATCGGTATTAGGAATTCTAATTCTAACCTTCATGGCCTTGGTATCTGGATCGATGGTCGTAAAGATTTTATCAATTTTTCCTTTGTAGATTTGATCTGGATAACTCAAAGTGCTTACGTTAGCCACATAACCGTTTTGAATCAGTGGAATATCACTTTCATTCACATTGGCCATAGCCCAAACTTCATTGATTTCCGCTATACTAAACAAGGCGTTTGAATTATCTGATCTGATTTGTTCATTAGGTGAAATGTCTTTTTTAACAATAAAACCACTCATAGAAGCAGTTAAATTGTAAATGGAACCCTTTTTCATGTTGTAAATACTGTAAATTTCATTGATTCGGGCCAATTCTGCTTGTTGTTGTTCCAATTCTCTTTGAGCTACAATGACGTCTTTTTCAGAAGTTAATTTACTACGATATAAATCTTTCGCTACTTGCAGGTTTTTTTCTGCAACCGCAACATTTCCCAATGCATCTAATTTGTCTCTTTCAAAACCAGCTAATTCACCACTTCGAATGACAGCAAGAATTTGACCTTTTTTGACATAATCGCCCAGTTCCACATTGATTTTAATGACATTACCACCTACCAAAGAGAATACTTCAGCTTGTTTGTTATTGTCTGCTTGGATTTTTCCGAACAATCGGAGTTCATTTTTGACATCTGCTAAATCTGCGTGATAAAATTCACAGCGGGCCAACATCGTGTCGCTTAATCGGAAAGCAAGTGCTTGACTCCCTTCTTTATTTTCTTTGGAACAGGAAGCAAAAATGATAAATGCCCCCAATAGGATAAATAGCGTATTTTTCATACTTAAAAATTGTCTTGTGCTGTACTTAATTTAATCTGTTCTATCGTAGTTGCTAATTGGATTTTAATCCTTGAAATTTCGGATAAAGCGTTGTTATAGGATTCAAAAAAATCGACGAATTCTAAAATTCCGATATTCCCTTTTTTGAAATTATCCGTCATCCCTTTTAAAGTTATTTCAAAATCATCATTGTAGAGATGGATATTTTTTTGGTATTCTTTGGCAGTTTGTTGGTATTGCAAATAATTGCTTTGAACTTCAGATTCAATCTGATTCTTTAAACTTTTGAGCAAAGTGTTTTTTTGTTCTACTTGAATTTTGGCGGTATTTATATTTCCCTGATTTTTATTCCAAAACATCAATGGGATTGCAAAACCAATATTTACTTGTTTTTGAAAAGCTCCGCCACGTTGGTCATATGAAGAAAATAGGGTAATGTCTGGCTTTGCTAATTTTTGTTGATAGGAAAGATAAAGTTCACCAAATTCGATATCTTTTTTGGCCATTAAAAAATCGGGTCTGTTGTCTAAAGATTTATTGATTAATTCATCCAATTTTAGTGGAATGATGAACTTTGCAAAATCAGATTCGCTGATATTTGGCTTTATGATGGATTTGGTTTGTAGTAATATTTGCAGCTTGGAAAGTTCCTCGAAATAATCGGAAAATAAAGCTGCTCGATCATTGTTTAAATTTAAGTATACGCCTTTTAAACGAACCAAATCCTTTAAAGGAATATTGCCTTTTTGTACCTGCGTTTCAAATGACGACATGATTTGATCCAATTGTGCCAATTGGTTATCGTACTTTTTGATCAATAATTCCTTTTGACTTAATAAATACAAACCTGCATGTAATTGAAATTTCAACTGACGCAATAAATCAGCGAATGCCAATTCCGCCATTTGAGTATTGGTTTTGGCTAAATCAATTTGAGCTTTTCTTTTGCCTCCAAGTAAAATCAATTGCTCAATTTGAACACTTTGCTGGCCACTATTTCCTAAATGAAAAATCTTGTTGTTTTCAGGATCAATGGCATTAAAGTCTGCAGTAAGAACAGGGTTTGGATACAGTTTAGCCTGAAGTTCCTGTGCTTTTTGTACATTGATGTTTAAGTTCGCAGCCAATAATTGATAATTGGACGAAATAAATAATTTATCGGCCTGAGAAATAGAAATAGATAAGGTGTCTCCCAAAGCAAAAGCCTTGATGGAAACCATCCAAAATAGAAATATTAATTTATTTTGCATTGTTCGAATTCTTTACAACGATACGAAATTGTAGAAATCGAACTTAAATTGAACTTAAAATGATTTTTATTAAGAATTTATTTCCTCTTTTAGCCCTCTGGCTTCGACTCCGCTCAGCCATCGAGCTCAAAACCTTTACCTCTTACCTCTTACCTCTTACCTCTTACCTCTTACCTCTTACCTCTTCTATTTATGCAAAGGCAAATAAATAGTAAATCTATTGATTGAATTTACCGTACTTGAATAGTCAATTTTACCATGATGCAATTCAATAATTTTGTTGACTAAAACCAAACCTAATCCAAAACCTCTTTTACCCTTACTGTTTTCTCCTCTGAAAAAATGTTGAAATAAATAGGGTATTTCTGGATCTGCAATTACTTTTCCTTTGTTCGAAATTTGAATAATTAAATGGTTTCTTTGGTTTTTGAAATGAATAATTGCTTTGTTTTCTGATGAATAATTGACACAATTCAACAGTAAATTTTGAATGACCATTTTCATCAAGCGCTCGTTTCCTTGAATTGAAACACCACGGTCGGAATCTAATTTTTCATCAAATATGATGTCAAATTTAAATTTTGGGTGAATTTTTTTGCAATCGGCTACCCAATCAAACACAACATCATCCATTCGTAATTCCTGAAAAGTTAAATTGGAATGTGTCTCTACTTTGGCTATTTCCAACAAAGCGTTGATCATGTCGCCCAATAACTTGGTATCTTCTTTTTGATTTTTAATTCCTTCTTTCAATAACAACTTATCTTCTTCCGATTCCAGTTTTTCTAAGTTGGAAACCAAGATGGAAATAGGGGTTTTTAATTCATGTGAAATGTGGTGAATGGCATGTTTTTGAAAGGCAAATGAATTTTGTAACCTTAGCATTAAATCATTGAAGCGATTGGTCAATAAGTATATTTCATCCTTGTTTTCTGGAATGGGTAATAAATGATTCGCTGTTTCGATATTGATAATCTTCAAAGCAGCTGCCATCGAAATAATAGGTTGCGTAATCTGCTTGGCTAAAATAAAGGAGGAAAGAAGAATGAGTGCCGATATAATGATAAATAATATCCCCAGGGCGTATTTTAAAAATTCCAATTTACTATAACCAAACTCATCATATGCTTTTGATATGCCATAATATTCGATTCCATCATCGATGAAATAAATGCCCACTACGTCATTTTCACCTTCCTTACTTTCAATGATTTTTTTTCGACTATTCAAACCGTTTAATAAATCATTGGAAAATTCGATCACTGTGTCATCTAAACTAGAATAAATTAATTGTTTCTTTGAATTAAATAGTAAGGTTTTTTCATTCAATAATTTATTGATTTTCAAACGCCCCATAGATCGAATGATGTTGTGGTTGGAAGCTTGTGATTCTTCAAGAAAAGTAATCGTCGAGATGATGTGGTCCTTGATTCTTTGTTGAAATTCTTCTCTTCGATAATTAGAAAAAAGCGTGAATATCAAAAGGAAGGCGAAGCCAGTAATAGCGATAGCTAAGATGGAAAAATACACCAATATTCTTTGTCTTATATTCATAGGATATCTAAATAATAGCCAAAGCCAATTTTGGTTTTAATCAATTGTTTGACAAATGGTTTATCAATTTTCTTTCGAAGAAAATTGATGTATACTTCAATCGTATTGTTGTTGTCGTCCAAAGACCCGCCCCAGATAAATTTATTTAGTTCTTTCTTTGTTACAATTTTCCCTCTTGCATTCACTAGCATTAATAGTAAATTGAACTCCCTTGGAGTTAATGTGATGTCTATATTTGCTCTTTTAACTATATTTTTACTTAAATCTATTAATAAATCTTCGATTCGAATGATATCTTGATTGGGTTCTTGTTTTTTTACACGTTTTAATAATGATTTGATTCTTGCAGAAACCTCTTTCATGAAAAATGGCTTTGTGAGGTAATCATCTGCACCCACATTGAAGCCTTCCATTTTGTCTTCCAATTCATCATAGGCTGTGAGAATCAAAATAGGAGTATTTTGATTCTCTTTTCGAATAGATTTACATACCTGAAATCCACTCATGTCGGGTAGATTGATATCTAAAATGACTAAATCGAAATGCCTATTTTGAAAACTTTCTAAAGCATGTTCACCATCAAAAACTTGTTCCACCTGATAAGACTCATTCAATAAAAAATCAGAAAGATTTTTACTGATCATCTGATCATCTTCAATTAACAATATTTTTGGATGTTCATGCATTTTTTTCAAATGAATTATTAAATAAACAATTGAAATTGAAGTGTTAAGCTATTCAATCGATCTCCCGATTTCACTTCTCCATCTTTTACAAAATAGCTAGGTCTGTTTTGTAAATCCAAACTTAATTTAGCTTTATTCCCTTGTAAATAATAATTGATACCCAAATTATAAGTATTTACAGGCAATCCATTCATTCGATCATAAGATGCTAAGCTTGAGGCAAGATAAGGCATCCATCTATTTGACATACCTGCCGTTTTGGAAGGTAACAAATAAGCAATTTGTGAATAAATAATATGTCCTGTTCCAAACATGGGATAGGAATTTCCATACGTGGCACCTTGTCCTGTTATCGAATTACTTGAATTCAAATTAGTTCCATTGGCTGGATTCATTGCTCCATTGTATCGCAAATAATTGGTCCCGTAATTGGTATTAAAATATCCCAAATAGGCATTAATGGCACTATGTCTAGCTTTGTTCAAGGGTAAATCCACAAAACTTTCTACCGCCCAATGCATCATTTGCTGATAAGTAGTATCTCCCACAGCATTTTTTGACCACATCGCATTGGATTGATGAATAAATCCTCCTGCAATATTTACAATTTTTTTGGTGCCTAAATAGGAGCCTGTCATGTAAGGAGTTGTGTGATTTTCATGATCAAAAAATTGATAAATCAAATAAGCTTGTTGTTGCAATGAATGCCCTTTTGTGCTAAAATTAGCATAGTTAGAAAGTGCTGGGGGAGTTTGCCCATTGGAACTGATAGGGAAGGGGTCACTTAATATGAAACGATAATCCCAATGACCGATTTGTCCTCTTGCATAAACGCTTAATTTTCTAGAAAACTGATCAATTTGATCTACTGTTGTTTGTGCAAAAACAGGCACATCCATGCTTGTAATGGTTCCGATACTTGGTTGAGAAAATCGTGATAAACCAGAAATGATACTCAATCCACCTCCAATTTTCAATTGATTTTGTTCTGAAACCCTATATTCTCCCAATGCATCATGGAAAAAAGGTGCAATTTTCCGATTACCAGTTGAATTGTATTGGGCATTAAAATTGTTTTGCCCAAATTGAAAATAGATAAATGCCCGATCGGTCAATTGTCCATATAATTGAATTCTTGTTCTTCTTAAACCAATATCGAAAGTATTCGATTCTGGATTACCTTCTACGGTGGTTCCTGGATTATTTTCTGTTGTGCGGACCCAAACTTGATTTAAAAAAGTAGTTTGAAAATAATGACTACCACTTTCGTTTAATTTGACTTTTAGAACTTCATTATCAGTTTGTCCAAAAATTGTATTGGAGATACTTAGGAATAAGATAAAATATGCAAATTTTTTCATCGCGTGTAAGTTTTGGGCATTGAAATGCCATTTGAGAATAAATAAATGTAAAAAACGGAGGAAAAATGATCCTACAGTCGTAGGTTTTGAAATTCTAAAAAGTAAGAAATTTGATAAGCTTTGATGAGATCAAAGTGTTCTTGAGAAGTGGTAATTTCTTGTTTAAGTGTATTTAAAAGGGAAGTGGCAATTGAAAATTTTGCAAGTGAAAAAACCTTTTCAATGCTAGGCTCATTTTGATCAACTTCTTCTTCAACTTCCTCTTCTTCAAGGTCTATAACTATCTGATTTTGTGTTGATTTAGAAGTTGAATGTAGGCTTTTATGATTTTTTGTGAAAGTTTTAGCACCTTGAGCAATAGTCGTTATACCAAGTCCTAAGCTCAGTATAAAAAGAATTTTCAATAAGTGTTTAACAAAGTATTTCATAAACATATTCGAAGAGAGAAGAGAGAAGAGAGAAGAGAGAAAAGAGAAAAGAGAAAAGAGAAAAGAGAAAAGTTTTACCTCTTACCTCTTACCTCTTACCTCTTACCTCTTACCTTTTACCTTTTACCTCTTACCTCTTACCTCTTACCTCTTACCTTTTACCTCTTACCTCTTACCTCTTACCTCTTACCTCAACTGTCTTTTATACAATTGAATCGTATTTTCTAATCCATAATACAAGGCATCACAAATCAATGCATGTCCGATGGAAACTTCATCCAAAGGATTCACCTGGGCTTTGAAAAATGCCAAATTCTCTAGGCTTAAATCGTGTCCAGCGTTGATGCCTAACCCCAATTGATGCGCTCTAAATGCAGCTTTTCTATAATCAGCAACCGACTTTACGGGGTCTGTTGGAAAAAGCTCTGCAAATGGTTCTGTATATAATTCGATTCGGTCAGCTCCTGTACTTACTGCCGCTTCAATCATTTCCAACACAGGGTCCACAAAAATCGAAGTTCTGATACCCGCTTCTTTAAACGGGTGAATTAATTTTTTCAATAATTCTTGATGCTCAACGGTGTTCCAACCGTGGTTGGAGGTAATTTGTCCCAAAGCATCAGGTACCAAGGTAACTTGCTCAGGCTTGACAGCCAAAACCAATTCAACGAATTTTTCTTCCAAAGGGTTCCCTTCGATATTGAATTCTCTAGAAATTTTTTCTTTCAAAGCGTAAACATCTGCATATCGAATATGGCGTTCATCGGGTCTTGGATGAACCGTAATTCCTTCTGCACCAAATCGCTCACAATCCAATGCGACTTGTATCAAATCCGGATTATTGCCTCCTCTTGAATTTCTCAAAGTGGCAATTTTATTGATATTTACACTTAGTCTAGTCATATAAAAAAGGCCGGAAGAACCGGCCTGATTATTAAATTAAGTTATTTTTGGCCAAATATTCCGCGATTTGCACCGCATTCGTAGCGGCACCTTTTCGTAAATTATCAGCTACGATCCAAAGGTTTAATGTCTTTGCTTGAGATTCATCTCTACGGATACGCCCTACAAACACTTCGTCTTTTCCATGTGCGGTAATCGGCATTGGATAGTGGAAGTTTTTCGGATCATCTTGTACGATAATACCTTCTTCCTTCTCAAGGATTGCACGAACCTCTGCTAAATCAAAATCATTTTCAAATTCAATATTGACTGCTTCCGAGTGTCCTCCAATCGTTGGGATACGAACCGTGGTAGCTGTAACCGCGATGGAATCATCCATCATGATTTTTTTCGTTTCCAAAATCATTTTCATTTCCTCTTTGGTGTATCCATTTTCTAAGAAAACATCAATATGAGGAAGAACATTTAAATCAATTTTATGCGGATAAACTTTGTTATAGTCGGTTTTTCCAGCTCTTTCATCAAATAATTGATCAACTGCTGCTTTACCTGTTCCGGTAACTGATTGATAAGTGGATACTACTACACGTTTGATTTTGTATTTTTTGTGCAAAGGGTTCATTACCACAACCATTTGTATGGTAGAGCAATTAGGATTTGCAATAATTTTGTCGTCTTTGGTTAAAGTACTTGCGTTGATTTCTGGAACCACTAATTTTTTGCTAGGGTCCATTCTCCATGCAGATGAATTATCAACAACGGTAATTCCTGCTGCAGCAAATTTGGGGGCAATTTCCAACGAAGTACCTCCTCCAGCTGAAAAAATAGCTACATTAGGTTTCATAGCAATAGCCGTATCAAAGCCAACTACTTCATAATCTTTGCCTTTGAAGCTAACTTTTTTGCCAATGGATCTTTCCGAAGCTACCGGAATTAATTCAGTTACTGGGAAATTTCTTTCCGCCAATACTTTTAAAATTTCACCGCCTACCAAACCAGTGGCGCCAACTACTGCAACTTTCATTTTTATACTTCTATTAAAATTGATAATTCCACGCTACACCCAAATTCGGTCCTAAAGGGCCTATGGGATTTAATTTCAATGTTACCTGTTGATTAGATTTTGCTAATTCATTGTAACGATTTAAGGCTTTGTTAAAATGTTTCATACTAACAGTGCCTAAATAAATATTGAATAAAGCTGTTCCTCCTACAATTGACCAATAAAAGCCATCAGAAACCTTGTCTTTACTCAAAAAAGAATACAATGCAACTGCGGTTGATAAACCGGAAACCCAGCCCATTGTTTTTCTTTGTTTTTTAAAAGTCAAAAATTCATAACTGATTTCTGGGTCCTTGGCTTCCAATAAAGGAATTTGAAGGGCAGAAGGGGAGTCGATGATTTGACGCTTATAAATGTATTTATTATCAAAAATCGATTGCTTCTGTTCAATGGGATATAGTTTTGTTTTTACTTCATCTTGGCTATGGCACAAGAAAGGGATAAAACTCAGTAAAAAAATCACTAATTGTTTGATTTTCACAACTCAATTTACTTGATAGCTCGCAAAATTAGGGCTTAAAGTTTGAACTAGAAAGGAAAATTGTAATAATTCTATGTATTCGGTTTTTTAGATTTAAATCGATTGGATTTTTACATAGTTTCCACTCTGTACAGCCGAGAAGGGGTGATGATGATATCTAATGGGATATCTGTCATTTCCATATCATCTATTTCACTGAATTCTTCGAAAAGACTTAGTCCGATTTTAATTAAGTTATTAGAACATTGTGCCAAATATTGATCATAAAAACCCTTGCCATAACCTACTCGGTGCCCCTTTTTATCAAAAGCCAACAAAGGGATAAACATGAGTTGTATTTCCTGGGGGTTTATTAGATTCTCTAGATCCTCCATAGGTTCCGGTATACCCCATTTGGATAAAACAAGTTCATTGGCCGAATTGATTTTGAAAAATTGCATCTCAATCCCATTCATTACCCTTGGAAAACAAAGCGTATGGCCACCATTCATCCGTGTAATATCTTCATGAATCTGCGCTGTTTCGATTTCATGTTTTGCGGCGATGGGCAAAAAGGAAGCAATGGTTTGAGGCCTAGTTAATTCTTGGATATATTTCTCTACATTCGAACAGAGACTCTTATTCAATTCTTGGAACTGAATCTCTGTCAATTCTTTTCGTTTTTCAAGAAATTGTTTTCTTAGATCAGCTTTAAACATGTACGAAATTACATAAAAGATGGATAAGAAAATTATCAGTAAATAGGTTTTTAATATCAGTTTTTATAGATCTATGAATGTTTATATCATGTAAATTTGATGGTTATTGAAAAATATGTACAAATGTCTTATTTTTGTAGACAAATGTCCTAAATATTAAAATTATGGCAACGGCAATTGAAAAATTAGAGGGTAAACTTGATAAAGAAATAGCTGCTTTTTTTAAATCAAGTAATATTAATGTAGGTAGACGGATTAGCTATGAGGAATTTTTAGAGGATAAAATGTTGATTGTCATTGCGATAAGAGCAGGAATTCCTTATTCTCTATTTGACTTGATTCAAAATAATACTCCATTTTCTGAAAATGATTGGGCCAATTTTCTGGACATTTCGACAAAATCTTTACAACGATATAGGGTAGCATCTGAGCATCACTTTAAGCCTATACACTCGGAGAAAATAATTGAAATGGCTGAAGTTACTAAGGTCGGATTAGATGTATTGGGTAATTTAGAAAAATTCAAATTATGGTTAAATACGCCAAATTTCGCATTAGGGAGTTTAAAACCACTTGATTTATTGAAAGACTCTTATGGCAAGGAACTTGTCATCAGTGAATTAACACGTATTAACCACGGAATATTCGTCTAAATGGAGGTGTATAGGCTTGCAAGAGAAAAGTTTGCTACCCCACTTTCTGGTAAAGGTTCAGCATTCTATGGTGCAAGATGGAATCAAAAAGGTACAGAATTGATTTATACCGCTCAAAACAGGTCACTTGCCATGGCTGAAATGGCTGTACATTTAACCCTTGCTACCTTGCCGGAAGATTTTGTGATTATTACGATTGAGATACCAGATGATCTTGTAATTCAAGAATTCAATGAATCTGATTTGCCAAAAGATTGGAGAGAATTTCCTTTTCCACCTTCAACTCAAAAAATAGGCAGCAACTTTGTAATTGAAAACAAAAATTGTGTTTTAAAACTGCCTTCTGTTGTTGTTAAGGGTGATTTTAATTTACTAATTAATCCCAATCATTCAGATTTTTCTAAAATTTCAATTGTTAATGTGGAGAAATTTCCTTTTGATAAACAGATATTTGAATAAAATATCTCTTTGAAGTAAATTCTTTAAATTATAAAAAAAGCTGCCCTTTCAGGCAGCCTTCCATCTATTTATTGATAAAGTATTTTCTATAATAATTCATAAATGCCTGCAACTCCTTGTCCACCGCCTACACAAGCTGTTACCATGCCATATTTTTGGTTTCTGCGTCTCATTTCATTGAACAATTGAATGGATAATTTAGCGCCAGAGCAACCTAGGGGATGTCCCAAAGCAATGGCTCCTCCATTCACATTTACGATGTTGGGATCTATGCCCAATGTTTTGATCACTGCCAATGACTGCGCGGCAAATGCTTCATTCAATTCGATCTGTTGAATGTCGTTCAATACCAATCCAGCTTTTTTCAAAGCGATAGGTATAGCTTCCACTGGACCAATGCCCATCAAACTTGGTTCTACCCCTGCTGTGGCATAACTAGCCATTCTTGCAATGGGTTGAACATTTAATTCTTTTAAAAACTTTTCTGAAACGACCATCACAAAGGCAGCCCCATCAGAGGTTTGAGAAGCGTTTCCAGCAGTAACCGTGCCACCCATGGAAAATACGGGTCTTAATTTTCCCAATGCCTCCAAGGTAGTATCTGCTCTTGGGCCTTCATCTTTTGAAACGATGTATTCTTTCGTTTTTTTCTTTCCTGAAGCGGCATCAAAATAATTTTCTGAAACTTTGATTGGGACAATTTCGCTTTCAAATTTTCCTGCCTGTTGCGCTGCTAAGGCTTTTTGATGTGATGCAAAAGCGAATTCATCTTGTGCCGTTCTGCCGATTTCGTATTTTTTACTTACTTCTTCAGCTGTTAATCCCATTCCTATATAATAGTCTGGATGTTCGGTAGCAATGTCGTAATTTAATACGGTTTTATGTCCCATCATGGGTAACATCGACATCGATTCAGTTCCACCGGCGATAATACAATCAGCCATTCCTGAACTGATTTTTGCGGAGGCTAGGGCTATGGCTTCTAAGCCTGAACCGCAATATCGGTTAATGATGAAACCTGGTACATTTTTAGGCAAAGAAAGCAATGAAATATAACGAGCCATCTGCATGCCTTGTTCTGCTTCTGGTATAGCATTTCCTACAATTAAATCGTCGACTCTGCTTGGGTCTAAGCTTGGTACTTGGGCAACCAAATGCTTGATTACCTCCGCGGCTAAAGTATCTGGGCGCATGGAACGAAAACCACCTTTATTGGCTTTTGCCACTGCTGTTCTATATCCTGCTATGATGTATGCATTCATAAGTCAAATGTTAAAAGGATTAATTTCTCAATGGTTTTCCACCACCTAATAAGCTTCCAATTCTTTCCAAAGTCTTTTTCTCGCCAGAAAGCGATAAAAATGCTTCTCTTTCTAGATCCAATAAATATTGTTCAGTTACCATTTGAGGTGCATCTAAATCACCCCCGCAAATGGCATAAGCTAATTTATTGGCAATTAAAGCATCGTGCTCAGAAATGTAATTTCCTAATTTCATTCCGTAAATTCCTGCTTTGAATAAAGCCAAACCTTGTTTGCCTTCTACCCAAACATTGGATCTAGGTTGTTTTTGTACATAACCAGCATCTGCTAATGCCAATGCCTCTTTTTTAGCCTCAGCAATCAATTGACTTCGATTTAAAACGATTCGATCGAAGGGTCTTAAATAATTCATGTCCCTTGCTTCATGGGCAGATGTACTGACTTTTGCCGTTGCAATATTCATGAAGGCATTTTGTAAACGATTCAATTCCACATCCCCATTTTGGCGCGCATCACCCATGCGAAGGGCCATTTCTTTGGTTCCTCCACCTGCTGGAATTAATCCAACTCCTACTTCTACTAAACCCATGTAAGTTTCCGCATGTGCCACCAATTTATCCGAGTGTAAACATATTTCGCAACCTCCACCTAATGCAAGTGTATGAGGGGCAATCACAACGGGTATCGATGAATATCGTACCCGCATCATCGTGTTTTGGAAAATGGCAATCATTTGATTGACTTCGTCAAATTCTTGATTGGCTGCATACATAAATAACATGCCTAAATTCGCGCCGGCAGAGAAGGCTTCGATGCCTTCGTTTCCAATCACTAAACCTCGGTAGTTTTTTTCTGCTAAATCAATCGCTTTTTGAATTCCTTCCAAAACACCTTGCCCCATGGTATTCATTTTTGAATGAAATTCTAAACAAAGAATATCATCACCAATGTCCATGATGGTCGCATCATCATTTTGGTAAACAACCTTTTCAGGTTTGAAATTAGCTAATGCGATGTTTTTCTCAGAACCTGGAATCGTTTGATACGATTTTGTTTCTAAATCATAATATTTACGAACCCCTGCCTCGGTTTGATAGAAACTGTTGCAACCATTTGAAATCATTTCATTGACCCAAGCCGCAGGTTCAAAACCATTTTCCCGCATCAAATCAATGCCTTTTTGTACTCCTATGGCATCCCAAGTTTCAAAAATTCCCATTTCCCAACCAAATCCTGCACAAATCGCTTGGTCAATTTTGTAAAATTCATCCGCAATTTCAGGTACACGGTTGGAAGCATATCGGAAGCCATCCAAGAAAGTTTTTCTGTAAAATTCCCCCGCTAAATCTTTTCCTGCTAATAAATAGTCAAATCGTTTGCTTAATGAATCGATGGCCTTGGTTCTTTCCAAAGTTTCAAATGATACCTTTTGAGTAGGACGGTATTCGAAAGTTTGTAGGTCCAAAGCTAAAATTTCACTTTTCCCATTGGCACCTTTTATCTTTTTGTAAAAGCCTTGACCTGTTTTATCCCCCAGCCATTTATTCTCCATTAATTGTTGGAGCATATTGGGTAAAGTGAAAATATCCTTGCTTTCATCGTTTTGCAAGGCTTTTTGTAGATTGTTAGCCACATGAACCGTTGTGTCTAATCCAACCACATCAGAAAGTCTGAACGTGCCTGATTTAGGTCGTCCTACTACTTTTGATGTTAATTTGTCCACTTGCTCAACACTTAAACCTAATTCTTCAACCACTTTCATGGTTTGCATCATGGAATAAACTCCTATCCGATTCGCAATGAAAGCAGGGGTGTCCTTGCAAATTACCGTAGTTTTACCCAATAATGTTTCTCCATATTTTGCAATAAAGTCAACGACAGAAGAATCTGTTTGCGGGGTTGGAATGATTTCCAAAAGTTTCAAATACCTAGGCGGATTGAAAAAGTGAGTGCCGCAAAAATGCTTTTGAAAATCTTCGCTTCTTCCTTCTGACATCAAATGTATCGGAATTCCTGAAGTGTTAGAACTGATTAAAGTACCTGGGCTTCTAAGCTGGTCTACTTTATCATACAATGATTTTTTGATCTCTAAATTTTCAACAATCACTTCGATAATCCAGTCTACCGACTGAATATCTTTTAAGTTATCATCAAAATTTCCGAGTGTAATATTTTCGGCAAAGCTGCTTAAATATAAGGAAGCAGGCTTTGCCTTTATCGTTTGTTGAAATGCGTAATTGACAATTCTGTTTTTTACCAAGGGATGCTCTAAGGTTAAGCCTTTGGCTTCTTCTTCAGGCAAAAGATTTTTTGGTGCAATATCTAATAGCAATACCTTTACGCCTATATTGGCAAAATGACAAGCTATTCGTGAACCCATGATTCCAGAGCCAAGGATAGCTACTTTTTTGATGGAACGATTCATTGAATTGTAGTTTAGGTTTTTATTGAGGTGCTAATTTACTTAAAAAATAAAATGTTATGCAAGCATACTATATTTATTTTTCATAGAAGAGAGAAAAAGAGGTAAAAGGTAAGAGGTAAAAGGTAAAAGGTGTCAGATATAAAAGATTATTTTTTGTTCATGAACCATTGGCTTCGAGTGCCTCAGCCAACGTATTCAAACAATATTACCTCTTACCTCTTACCTTTTACCTCTTACCTCTTACCTCTTACCTCTTACCTCTTACCTCTTACCTCTTACCTCTTACCTCTTACCTCTTACCTCTTACCTTTTACCTCTTACCTCTTACCTCTTACCTCAAACGTAGCTCTCTATCGGCTCACAAGCGCAAACCAAATTACGATCTCCATAGGCAGAATCGATGCGAGAAACGCTTGGCCAGAATTTATTGGCTTTTACGTAGTCCAATGGGAAAACAGCTTTTTCACGGCTATAAGGACGTGTCCACTCGCCTAATAGGACGATGGATTGTGTATGGGGAGCATGTTTTAAGACATTGCTTGTTTTATCTGCAAGGCCGTTCTCAATTTCTCTAATTTCCTCGCGAATGCTTAGTAAGGCATTGATAAAACGATCTAATTCCTCTTTGTTTTCAGATTCAGTAGGTTCAATCATTAAAGTTCCTGCCACAGGGAAAGAAAGGGTAGGTGCATGGAAACCATAATCCATTAAACGTTTTGCTATGTCTTCTGCTTCAACACCTGCACTGAGTTTAAATGGACGACAATCTACAATCATTTCATGTGCACATCTTCCTTGTGTTCCTGTATATAAAATTGGAAATTCTTTTTCCAAATGTGCTTTGATATAGTTGGCATTTAAAATAGCAGTTTCAGTCGCAGTTTTTAAACCTTCTCCACCCATCATTGCGATGTAGGCATAAGAAATGGCTAAAATACTTGCTGAACCAACTGGGGCTGCAGAAACTGCGCCATGCTTTTCAGCTTCAATGGAATCTGTAATTACGTGACCTGGTAGAAAAGGTACTAATTGAGGAGCAACCCCAATTGGCCCCATGCCTGGTCCACCGCCACCATGCGGAATACAAAATGTTTTATGAAGATTCAAATGGCAAACATCAGCTCCGATTGTTGCTGGAGAAGTTAATCCTACTTGCGCATTCATATTAGCACCATCCATGTAAACTTGTCCTCCAAATTCATGAATGATGGCACAAACTTCTTGAATAGATTCTTCAAATACCCCATGGGTACTTGGGTAAGTCACCATTAAACAAGCTAAATTATCTTTGTATTGTTCCGCTTTTGCACGTAAATCAGCAACATCGATATTTCCATTGGCATCGCAAGGTGAAACAACTACCTTCATTCCTGCCATAACAGCAGAAGCTGGATTCGTACCATGAGCAGATGACGGAATGATGGCAATATTTCTGTGTGAATCGCCACGACTTTCATGATATGCACGAATAACCATTAGTCCAGCGTATTCGCCTTGTGCACCTGAATTGGGTTGCATAGACATTGCCGCAAAACCAGTTACTTCACACAACCAAGCGCTTAATTCGATAATCAACCTTTGGTATCCTTTGGTTTGATATCCTGGCGCAAATGGGTGAATTTTACCTAATTCCGGCCATGTGACCGGGATCATTTCCGTGGTTGCATTCAATTTCATGGTACAAGACCCCAATGAAATCATGGAGTGAACCATCGATAAATCTTTGTTTTCCAAAGATTTTAAATAACGCAACATTCCGTGCTCAGAATGATATTTATGGAAAACGGGGTGACTCAAATAAGAAGAAGTACGAACGAGTTCTTTAGGTAATTTCCAAGAAACTTCAATTTCCTCTCCACCAATGGATTGACCTTTGGCTCTTTGGAAGAAAGCTAAAATTTCGATCACATCATCTTCATTGGAAGTCTCATCCAAAGCAATGCTTAATTTTGAGGCATCTTTTTTGAAATACCTAAAATTACGTTCAGCTTCCTCTGCAAATTCTCTGATATCAGCCGTAAATTCACCTGTTTTAACGGTGATGGTATCGAAGTGATGCGTATTTTCAATTTCAAAGCCTAATTTCTTCAAACCCGCTGTCAATAATTCCGTTAAGCCATAAATTTTGCTAGCAATATTTTTCAAACCTTCTGGTCCATGGTAAACGGCATAAGCCGCAGCCATGATAGAAAGTAAAACTTGTGCTGTACAAATATTGGAAGTTGCCTTTTCTCTTCGGATATGTTGCTCACGAGTTTGCAAGGCCATTCTCAATGCTCTATTTCCCTCTGAATCCACGGAAACTCCGATGATACGACCGGGAATATTTCTTTTGTATTTTTCTTTCGTTGCAAAAAAAGCAGCATGTGGCCCACCAAAACCCATTGGTACACCAAATCTTTGTGAACAACCAATGACCACATCAGCTCCCATTTCTCCTGGAGGAGTTAAAATGGTTAATGCCAATAAGTCGGCAGCAACAACGACTTGTAATTCTTTTTCTTTGGCAGATTGAATCAGCGATTGGTAATTTAAAACTTCTCCATTGGAAGCTGGATATTGAACCAATAAGCCATAAAATCTTTCGTCTGTCACATCAAAATTTTCATGATTTCCTACGACAATTTCAATTCCAATAGGTTCTGCCCTCGTTTTTAATACATCAATCGTTTGTGGTAAGCATAATTCAGAAACGAAAAATGCTTCAGCCTTAGATCTAGAAGCAGGTCTTTGACCATACAACATGGTCATTGCTTCAGCGGCTGCTGTACCTTCATCCAATAAGGAAGCATTCGCCAATTCCATTCCCGTCAAATCGATGATCATTGTTTGGTAATTCAATAACATCTCTAAACGACCTTGTGCAATTTCTGCTTGATAAGGTGTATAGGCTGTGTACCATGACGGATTTTCCAAGATGTTTCTCAAAATTACCGAAGGAACAATCGTATCATAATATCCCAAGCCAATGTGGCTTTTAAAGATTTTATTTTGACCCATGATGGCTTTGAAATCTCTTAAAAACTCAAATTCAGTTTTAGGATTTGGTAAGCGCAATGGATTTTTTAATCTGATTTTAGACGGAACAGTTTGTTGAATTAATGTCTCTAAGCTGTCGACACCAATGGTTTTCAACATTTCTGAAATATCGGTCGGATCTGAATTATTATGACGTAATGAAAAATCTTCGCGATACTTGAAATTTGGAATCATATTAGGCTGGGTTGATGATTGAAAAAACGCTACAAAAATAATCTTTTTATGGGATTTATTTTTCAATTCTTATCTTCGTAGCTTAAATATTTTCTTCAACAAATATGAAACAAAAATCGATTCAAGTTTTAATGCTTATTTCAGCATTTCTGCTAACATTATCCACTGCATTTGCACAGGTAAATCCAGTAACTTATGCCTATTCAATCAAGGCAGAAGATTTGAAAAAACATTTAACTTTTATTGCATCCGATAGCTTAAAAGGTAGGAACACAGGTTCAGCTGAACAATTAGTTGCCGCAAAATACATCGCTGATCATTTTAAAA
Organism: Aquirufa sp. ROCK-SH2; assembly: GCF_054558315.1. NCBI lineage: Bacteria > Pseudomonadati > Bacteroidota > Cytophagia > Cytophagales > Flectobacillaceae > Aquirufa > Aquirufa sp. ROCK-SH2. Next base: position 717,622 of record NZ_JBPXKB010000002.1, read on the forward strand.
AGGTTGGATTAGCGCCTGTTCAAGGCAGTTATTTTCAAAAAGTAGATTTAGTGAATCGAGCTTGGACAAATATTTCATTGGAAATCAAGGGTAAGAAATACGAATATTTAAAAGATTTTATGGCAAATGCTTTGGCGCCTGTAGTCGCTGGAACAAAGGCTAAAGTCGTTTTCGTAGGTTATGGAGTTCAAAAAGGAAATTATACCGATTTTGATCCATTGAAACTTAAGGGCGAATATATCTTGGCATTTGAAGGTGAAGCTAAAGATGCACAAGGAAATTATGTTTTATCAGGAACAAAAGATCCTTCGGCTTTCGGAAAAGGGGACGGATGGAAGGAAAAAATGAAATTAGCCAAAGCTGCTGGCTCGAAGGGCTTAATTTTGATCACTGATAAAGATGAAGTAGGTTTTGGAAATCAAGTACGTCAGCGCCAAGTTATGATGCAGCGTTTTGGTAATGAACGAATGGTTCAGAAAGATGAAACGATTAATCCAGCAGGAGAATTTCCTGTTCTGTTAATTTCAACAGAAATGGCTGCACAACTCTTGAACACAAGCCAAGAAAATTTATTAGCGTATAAAACGAATTTGGGGAAAGAAAAAAAATCACTTCCTTCTAAGTTTAAATCGAATTCAATCAACTTAACGATTGAAAGAACGGAAAAGCCGGTAGATACGTATAATGTAGTAGGTTATTTAGAAGGAACGGATAAAAAGGAAGAAGTGGTTGTGATTACTGCGCATTATGATCACATTGGAATTTCCATTGATGGACAAATTAACAATGGAGCCAATGATGATGGTTCAGGAACTGTGACTGTTTTGGAATTAGCAGAAGCCTTTGGAAAGGCAGCAGCCGACGGACATAGACCAAGAAGAAGTATTTTATTTATGACCGTAACGGGAGAAGAAAAGGGACTTTTAGGGTCTGAGTATTATTCTAATCATCCATTATTCCCATTAGCAAATACAGTTTGCGATTTGAATATTGATATGACGGGTCGAGAAGATGATGATCACATTGGGAAGCCAGATTATATTTATGAAATTGGTTCTGATAAACTTTCTTCAGAGCTTCGTCAAGTTTTGGTAGATCAAAATCAAAAGCATGTGGGATTAGATTTAGATTTTAAATTCAATGACCCAAATGACCCGAATCGATTCTATTATCGTTCTGATCATTATAATTTTGCCAAACACGGAATCCCTGTAGCCTTCTTTTTTAATGGTGTTCATGCTGATTATCACCAACCTACAGACGATGTGGATAAAATTGAATTCGATCAATGCCAACGCGTCGGCCGATTAGTTTTTTACATGGCTTGGGAAATTTCAAACAGAGAACAACGTTTGAAGGTAGATTCGAATAAACCCTGATTTTAGGTAAGAGGTAAGAGGTAAGAGAGAGAGAAAAGAGAAAAGAGAAAAGAGAAAAGAGAAATGAGAAAAGAGAAAAGAGAAAAGAGAAAAGAGAAAAGAGAAAAGAGAAACTTTTACCTATTACCTATTACCTCTTACCTCTTACCTCTTACCTCTTACCTTTTACCTCTTACCTCAAATAAAAACCTCTCATGCGCTTTTTTAGCTTCATGGATGAATTCATTGTCATCCAGGTCGCCAATGACAGCATTCATTTCTTTTTCATTTCCAAACATAGAAAGTCGGAAAGGATCTTCATAATCTTTTGATCTGGAATTTTGAATGCCATTGCTAAGGAATAGTGAAACTTCCTCCGCTTTTTGCATCCAAGATCGAATAAATTGAGGGTCAGATAAATCGCCACCTGAAATTTGCTTTAAAGCGATTAATGCTTGCTCAAATTTTTCTTTAGGATAAATAATTGCTTGCGATTCATACCATTCATGTACTTGGTTCCATCGATTAATTTCGCCAGATTTGATGGCCCTCTTTAGTTGATTAATTGCAGCCGTTTGAACCATTTGACCTCCTAAATTATCCCAATCACAAAGTGGTTTTTTAAGAAAAGTTAGATCTTCATTCGCGTAAATTAATCTTTGTTTCGCGGCATAGTAATAGATTAAATCTTTGAATATATGATAGGCCTTAAATGCTTTGGCAATTCGAGTTGGGCGTTTGGTATTTTCAATTCCAGTCACCCAAACATCCAAAGGATTGTGTTCATTCGCGGGGTTTTCCAGCCAAGATTTTCCTATTTCTGTGATTTCTTTTCGGTCATTTAAGGAATTTGTTTCCAAAGAATTACCTACCCAGAAACACAATAAATCCAAACTTTGAACCATTTCTAACATTGTATCTGGAGCTAGATAATCATATTCTAGTAGCATATTTTTATGAATACGCTGATCTCTGTTGTGAAATTTCCAAGCATTTCTGGCTAAAGCATACATATTGTATTGAAACCAATAGGCTGCAATAATTAATAATCCTCCCGTTTTTTCATCATTTCCTAGAAGTGAAAAAGGAAGGGGATTTTGAATTTCAGCAGGATAATTACCTTTAGATATTAAGTTGAAGCTCGCAAATTTGGAATTGTGTTTTAGGCTCACAGACAATCCTGGCCAAAAGCCTCTTCCCGTTTGTAATTCTCCATCTGCACCTCGGCTATTGTGATTAGATCCCAAAGTAGCCCCTGCTGCCATGTTGCTTTGACCTTTTATGATAGCTGCACACAAAAACGAATTATTGTGGTGTTGCTCATGCGATGGAAAAATAAGCGCATTTAATACTTCGCAACACGAAATGGTTGAATTGTTTCCTAAATAGGAATTGATCAATCTAGCGCCATATTTTAATTGCGAGTGGGATTCCAAAATAAATCGAACAGCTTTAACACCGTAAAATATTCGACAACCTTCGTGGATAATGCCATTCACAATTTCACAACCTTCTCCAATTTGAGTGGAGGCCTTTTCGTTGGAAAAAATGGTTAAATTTTTTAATTTATTGGCACCTTTAATATAGGTATCTGAGCCCATATTGACATCTTTGATGATCCCCGTATTTTTAATAACAGTTCGATCTCCAATTTGTCCATAAAATCCTCGTTCTTTTGAAAATTCTTTTTGAGTCATTTCAAAAAAACGCTTTTGTAAATCTATATCATCTCTATTTTGAGTCCACAAATAGGCATCAGCCAATTGCATATTTTCAAAAGGAACTACTTTACGCCCACCATTTTCATTTCCTAATTCCAGCCAAATTCGAATTCGTTCTTCTTCCCCCTCTTTGACAATACCATTTCCAAATTTGGCAGTTGGGGTGGTAGCTAATTCGTTGACTTGCAAGATCATGACTTCGTTACCAATTTGGTAATGAGAAAGTAGATTTACTCTGTCAATGGCTACATTATTTCCGAAATCGCAACTGATTAAGGTACTGTTATAAAGTCCAACTGGCATTCGGAGGTTTTTAAATTCCAAATAGCAGCTCTCTAAAATCCCAATTCGATTGATTCCAAAAAATCGACAATTCTTAACCAAATAGGGGTTGAAGCCATTTTTTACCCAGACATCTTTCCAGTTCTCGGCTTCATTTAGGTTGGCTTCCAAAATATTGATTTCTCTTTCCTGAAGAGGGCGGTAGTCCTCCAATTGCAAATTCTTGTTGCGATGATCAAATTCACTTTGATGATCCTTCAAGAATTCATTTGTGACAAAACCAAAACCTAATTGAGAGAGGGGCTTTTTTTCAATTCTATTCATATTTCATAAAACTCGATGGGTAAGCCATCGGGATCTTCTGTAAAAGTGAACCTTTTTCCTGTAAATTCATCCATTCTGATGGGTTCACAGAAGATTCCATTGTTTGATAAGTAGGATATAATTTCTTCTAAATGGCCAACTTGTAAAGCCAAATGTCGTAATCCACAAGCCTCAGGCCTACTTGTTCTGGCTGGTGGATTTGGAAAAGAAAACAACTCTATGATGTAATTTCCTTGACATGCGAGATCCAATTTATAGGAATTTCGTTCTTCCCTATACACTTCCCGAACGATTTCAAAACCCAAAATTTGTGTGTAAAATCGTTTTGATACTTCATAATTGGAGCAAATGATGGCTATATGATGAACTCCAGTAATCAAATTCATTTCGATTCATTTTTAATCGCAACCGCTATTTTAGAATCGGCCGTTCCATAATATAAGAACCATTTATTTTTAAAATGGACTAATCCTTCCACAAAACAAACTTCATTGACTTCACCAATTTGTTCATAAGGCTTATTGGGCCAAATGAATGGCTGATTAGTTCTGTCCAATAATTTATAAGGCATTGATTTGTCAAAAAGTGCTTCTCCAGCGCTATAAGTAAATTTGGGGAATCGTTTTTCATTGTAATTCGCTGAATTACTACTGTTGTAAATCATAAGAATTCCTTCAGGTCTTAGTAAGGCAAAAGGGCCAGGTTCCACTAATCGACTATCGAAATGCCCTTTTCTTGGATGAAGCACCGAAATAGCGGTTTTATTTTCTTCATCCTCACAAACTTTCCATTCGATTAAATCGGTAGATTCAGCTAAAAAAAGATTGGTATCGCCAAAATACATCCAATATTTTCCATTGATTTTTTCAGCAATCATTTGTTGATTGTTTTCTTTGACAACAATTGCCCCTGATTTCGACCAAGTATCGATGTATTTAGGATCTTTTAACATAGGTCCCAATTTTGTCCAATTTCTTAAATCGCTCGAAATTGCCGAGCAAAGTCGAGCTGTTTTTCCATCATAGGATGTGTAGGTCAATAAATATTTACCTTCTTGTGTTATTACGACGCGAGGATCTTCAATGCCACCCGGCCACTCGTACTTTTTGAAGGCATCATTTTGAGGAAATAGAATAGGGAGAGTTTCTTTTTTAAAATGAATGCCATCTTCACTGATAGCTAAACCGATTCGAGAAGTTCCCAAAGAATCTTGCGCACGATAGATTAAAAAGACTTTTCCGTCTTTAACCAAAGCGGTTGGGTTTAATACATTTTTATTTTCCCATCGAACAGGTTTTCCTTGAATAGGACAAGTAAATTCAAGGGATAGAGAGGGATTTAGAATGGGGTTTTGCGCATCTAATTTTTTGAAATCAAGCATCGCCCATTTATTTGGTAAAGCTTGCGCTACTAAAATACTATGGTTGCATAATAGTGAAGCGAGAATAAAAAATCCAATCAATGTTGATTTCATAGTTTGTTATTTTAGTTTACTAGCAATGTAACGCAGTATTTTCGGTAATTTGATATGATTATTCAATACATATAAATTATCTCTAGTTCTTACAAAATCAACTGGATTACCATTAAATGATTGTTTAGGCATTTCGCCTGTTCGGATATTTTTAATAAAGCGACGAATAAATAATTCATTGGTTACCATATTGGATAACATTGGAGTATAGTAGATACAATCCTCAAAATAATAATGTGTCACTTGGGATAGTCGAGTGCTATTGGGGTCATTGACAGGACTTCCTCCGTGAATAATGTTAGAAGACCAAATTAAGGCATCCCCCTTTTTTGCAAAAAACTTTTTCTTTTCAAATGGAGATACTTCCATGTAAGATTCCATGAAATCTTCGTATTCTTTGTAATTATCGTAGGTAGTATCTTCTGTAGAATTTTTAAAATTCGCAAAATTGTATTCTGGAGAGCGGTGTGACTTAGGGTAGTAATACAAAGGGCCATTTTCTTCAGTAATGTCTTCTAGTGCAACCCAGACTCCACACATATACCTTGCAGGCAAAGAACTAAAGTGTAAGGTGTCAGAGTGTGCTTTTTGTTGAGACCCAACAATGAAGTTTAAAGTTTGAAAAGGGACTACTTTTTTGTCATACAGAAATTCTAATTTTTCTAAAATACTTGGCTGGCAAGCCATTTGTTTTACTGCATCGGAGTATTGCCATAAATCTTGCACACGTGTTTTATCTCGATGTGTTTCAATAGGGAATTCTGGATTAAATCCCTTGTTTTTTATGTCTGTAATTACTGCATCAATTTCCTCAGGCGAAAATGCATTTTCTACCACTGCATAACCATTTTCATAATAATCCGTTGCTAATTTTTCTTGATTTGCATCCAGCTTTTTCGTCTTCAGAATTTCATAAAAAAAGGGTGATTCGACCCAAGGTAAATTCATGGAATGTGTCATAACAGTATGAGATATTTATTTCAAATTTAAAATTAAACAAATTATTGTATTTAATTTATTGATATCTTAGACTTGTTAAACCAATTTATCTAATGGAAAGAAGAGATTTTATTCAAAATTCATTTTTGGGTGCATTTGCAACCCAATTGCCCCATGAAAATCAAGGGAGTTTTAAGTCCAAAATTGAACCGAAAATTAAACTAAGTGTATCTAGTTATTCATATTGGCATTTTAAAGGAGAAAAATTTCCCATCGAAAAAGTAATTGATGAGGCTGCTTCATTAGGTTTAGAGGGAATTGATGTCTTGCATCGTCAAATGGAAAGTGAAGAAAATGCCTATTTGCAAAAAATCAAGAAACATGCTTTTTTAAATGGTATTGCATTAACCTGTTTGTCTATCCATCAAGGATTTGTTACGCCAGACAAAGCGGAATTAAAAAAACATGTGGACCATACCATTCATTGCATTGAATTAGCCTATAAAATGGGAATTCCATGTTTGAGATTGAATACGGGGAGATGGAATACCATCAAATCCTTTGATGAATTAATGGCTAATCGAGGAATTGAACCTATTTTGCCAGGTTATACCGAAGAGGATGGATATAAATGGTGTGTGGACGGAATTCAACAATGTTTAAGCAAAGCGGAGGAGTGTGGAGTGTTGTTGGCTTTGGAAAACCATTGGGGTCTAGGTTCTACTCCAGAAGGTATGTTGAAAATTCATGATTCCGTGAATTCTCCTTGGTTGGGCTTGTTAATGGATACAGGAAATTTCTTAGAAAATCCTTATGGTAAATTGGAGAAAATTGCTCCCAAAGCCAGCTTTGTTCAAGCTAAAACATATTACGGAGGAGGAGAGTGGTATTCATTGGATTTAGACTATCCGCGCATCATTGAGATATTGAGGAAAGTCAATTACCAAGGTTATATTTCCATCGAATTTGAGGGAAAGGAAGATCCTAAAACAGGTGTCAGAAAAAGTGTGGAATTATTAAGAAAAGCTTTGGGATAAGTTTAATCGAAATTGGTTTTTATTTTTTACCAGCCTTCACTAATTCGTAAGAATTGGAAATGAATTCTTTGATTAATTGTTGACTGAGTTGAGAATTAACAAAAACCGTATTCCAATGTTTTTTATTCATGTGCCAACCGGGGAAAACAGATTCAGGGAATTCTTCTCTTAATTCAATGGCTTTTTCGGGTTGGCATTTTACATTGAATTGAATAGGCATACTTTCCAAATCAAGTAATAAAAACATTTTATTTTTTACTTTCATGACCAAATGATTTGGGCCAAAAGGCATGGTCTCTTCTGCTTCTGGTAAACTTAATGCATATTCAACGATCTCATCTAAATACATAATCAATTCGTTAAAAATTCGGTAATTGGTCAACTTTGGCATAAGGAAATTTGCCAATCTCGCTTAATTCATAATAGGTATTTAAACCTCCCACACTAATTCCCTTTAATTTTTCAAGTAAAACATTTCCATCAGAATCAATTCCTTCTTCCGGCACAAAAATATGTTCCACTTGGCCAATGAGTAATATAGTGTCATTCGCAAATATGAAATGCTCTTCTTTGAAGCTAAGCCCTATTTTTAATGAAGATTCCTCCACGAAAGGTGCTTTAAATTCATCCAGAAATTCTGGAGTAAGGTGACAAGCTTCGAATTCAGATGTTGTTTCTGGAAATTTAGCAGAAGTAAAATGAGCATTTTCAATCATATTACTTTGAACATGGTTTAAAGTGAAATATTGATTGCTCTTGATGTTTTGATATGTATGATTTTTGTCTGTCAGTGGTCTAAATAGTATACCTATTAGTGCTGGGTTTGCACCAATATGAATGATATTTGAAAATATGGCTAAATTATTTTGTCCAGAATTATTTTTTGTTCCTATTAAGCATGCAGGTTTCCCTCCTGAAATTCCATTAATTAGATTAGTGCGATAGTTTTTGTCTAAATGAGAGATTTTTTCAGGTGTGAAATGCATAGCTTAGAAAGGTTCTATTAAAATATACTTTTTGTAAAATGATTGGCTTTTTTTTCAAAAAATTCAAAGGATAAAATACTTAAAACTAACGCAATACAAAAGATTGAAAAGCTGTAGATTGGATTGAATGGAGATAAGTTGAAGGGGTGATAGATGCTCTCGAAATATCGAATAACTATCTGATGAATCATGTAAAATCCAAACGAGATTTCCCCTAAATAAATAAATATCGGTTGAGAAAGCAATCTTGAAATATGTCCATTTTGAAACGCAAAAATTAAGATAATTCCAGACATGGGAATCCAATAGTACATGGAATATCGAAAAACTTCCGGTATGTAAGAATGAAAATAAAAGAATAAAACGAAAAGTGAAATAGCAGCGATTTCCATCCAAGTAAATGTGCTTTTTGTTGCTTTTTCAACTGAAATCATCTTAAAAATTCGATATAACATAATGCCAATAATAAAATCAACTATTCGAACAAAGGGATGAATATAAAAGATGGAATTTTGTAGAGGATGACCCTTCATCATAAATGCAGAAAAAAGAAATATGATCGTTACGATTGAGTAAATAGCTAAAATTCGAGTTAGAGGAGTTTTGGAAAAAAGCAAAAATAAGGAAGGAGTTAAAAGGTAAAAGAAAAACTCATTAGAGATACTCCAAGAAGGGGAATTAAAAGAAAAATAGACCTCTGGTAAGGGGATAAAGCTTTGCAATAATAATAGGTTGATACATCCTAGGCCGAAATAGACGAAAGGGCCAACAATTTTAAGTTTAAAAAGGTATGGGATAGATGCTAAAAAAGTAATTAGATGTAGAGGGTAAATTCGTGCAAATCGATTAATATAAAAGCTTTTGAATGAGATGGTTTTCGAAATTATTTTGTCGTAATAGTTGTAAGCGAGAATAAATCCACTGAGCATAAAGAAGAAACTTACCCCAATATATCCTTCTTTAAATATGTTTAAATATACTTTTTTTACGAATTGATTGGGAGAATCAACTAAAAAAATTAAATGTGAGCAAAAAACCATGAACGAAAAAACAAACCTTAACGAAGTAAGTGGTTTTATGGTTTTTGTCATGCTAGAGTGATTTTGTTGATAATGGTCTTTGTTGATTCGACATTCAGATTAATTATTTTGAAAACCAAATTCGAATTTACTATAAAATTGCAAACTTAATACAAATTGCTTTTATCCATTCTTTACTTCTCTCCCTTCTGCTTTTGGCTAAATAGCTCTGATATACTCAATAATCGTTCTGTATCCTTCCTGAATTATTCTACGGTGATAAAAGGTTCTACAAATGACATACACAAAGATAATAACTCCAACCAATTCTTCACTAAAGGTTTCTTCTTATCAATGGTTATACGAGTATCTTCTCCCAACCTTTGGACTTCACCTTATAATGACCATCAACAAAAGTTATTTGAGATCATCCGTGAACAACATGAAGACAAGGGAATGAACTTCGTTCAGATTAGTAATTGGTTGAACGAGAATAACTACCTAACAACAAGAGGTAAAGTATTCTCCCATCCACTGGCATGGAGTATGTACACAAAGAAACAAAGGAGTATCAAACGTTTTTCTCGACCTGTTGAATTGGATGTAATTAAATCTGAAGTGGATGTGGTGAATTATATCCCAACGATTAAGTGAGTATTATTACGGAACTCGTTGCACTCGTTCCTTCAGGGGAATCCTTTATTACGGGACTCGACTATCGTCTCGTCCCTTCAGGATTTTACTGGAACCTATTTTTAGACCATCTGGGAGACTTTCTTCACCTTGACAATAGTTGTGGGTGAACAACCAATAATCTTCGATATTTCGGTATAAGAATAAGTTCCTTTGGATAGTAAATTAAGTATTTTTCTTGACCTGTCTTTCTTCAACAGACGTTCAGGTGAGTCAACCGTTCCAACTTGTCTTCCAGTATATAGTTGTTTTTCCTTCCGAATTCGAATTCCCTCCATTTGTCGTTCACGGATTAACCCACGTTCAAAGGAACTCATCATGGACAGGATGGACATTAGTAGTTCGGAGAACTTATCAACCTTACCATCCTCACTTATGTTCCTAATGGATGGGTTCTTACATACGATGATGATTCCTTTGGTGGTTAGTTCCTCCCATACGGTTAATACATCCAATGTGTTCCTCCCAAGTCGGTCGATTGAATGGATATGTAATTCTTTCAATTTACCCTCGTCAAGTAGTTTTTTCACCTGTTGACCCTTGGGTCTTTCAAATAGGGGTATTGACCCACTACAATAGTCAGTGAACACGTAGTCAAAGTTCTTGTCCTGTAATTGTCGTTCTGGGTTTTGGGTTAGTGACGAACACCTTGAATATAATACTCTCATTTTTATACCATTTTATAACTGGACTGGAAATAATTCTATTTCTGGTATATAACCAAGGATTATGAGGTATTTTTTCATTACAGTTAATTCTATACCCTAAAGTTGATATTAAAATCGAGCCAATCAAATTTGACATGATCAGGAAAAATTCTTGTGTGAGATTGGACACCATGAAAATTATTAATGTAAATATTGACCGGCAGGAAGGGAGTATTAAAAAACGTCACTGGGATCACCCACCTTATCTCAGTCCCCCCTGTGTTTGAATAATCGGGGTTAGACCCATTTTAGAATCTTGACCCATTTTTCCTAAAAATTGAAAACCCCCTAACATGTGGGGGAATTCGATTCTGGAATTTTTCTGAATTTTTACTGGGATTGAGAAGAGGTTGAAGAAGTATGAG
>NZ_JBPXKB010000003.1:0-610000 GCF_054558315.1 Aquirufa sp. ROCK-SH2
ACCTCTTCCCATCTCGAACAGAGAAGTTAAGCCCCGCACCGCTGATGATACTGGGATCAAACCCGGGAAAGTAAGTAAGCTCCAAGTTATTATCTCAAAGCCAATCCAGAAATGGGTTGGCTTTTTTGTTTGGAAAGATAGAAGATAGAAAAGAGAAAAGAGGAGAGAGAAAAGAGAGAATAGTAGAATTAAGAATTAAGAATTTAAAATTTAGAATTATTTGTTTTTCTATTTCAGCTTTTATTATTATAATTACATTCTATTGTTTTATTCAACTAACCACTATGTTGCAGCTCTTTTCCCCGTAATTCTTGGTTTTATCTAATAGAATAAATGCAATTTATTTCTACTTATAATTTTATACCCTTTTCTCTCAATATGATGCTTTGGAAAATTCAACAACGTTTGACTTACTTAAATAAGTTAATTACCCTCAAGTCAACAGGTACACCTAAAGAACTTGCCATCAAATTATCCATTACCGAGCGTTCTTGGTATAAATTAAAGGCTGAATTAGTCAATGATTTACATTGGCCCATTGGATATGATGTAAACCAACGAAGTTACGTGTACCGTGAAAATGTATGCTTTGAAATGGGATTTCGAAAATTGCCTACGGACGAGAGTTCTCAACTATTAGGGGGTAAGTTAATATACCCTAAGCAATTCTTATCTCATTATTTCCTTCATCATTTTTTTAGATTTTAGGTATGAAATCTGTCGTTTTTTTGTTTCCAAATCTAGCAGGTCATCTTAATCCTACCATTTTATTAGGTAAGGAGTTTCAAAATAAAGGCTTCAAGGTGTATTACGCGGGTTTAATTGACTTAATACCGTTTACAAGAGCTAACAATTTTGAATTTTATCCTTTAAATGTTCTTCCTTTTGCTATTGGATTTGATAGCATTGTACATCATGGTAAAAAAGAAAAGTGGTTGGAGAGTTTATTGGATCGTTTTTCCAATAAACGCTTTGATCAGCGAAAAGTGCAAATAGAAAAACTTTTTCAGGATATTAATCCAGATTGGATCTTTTTAGATGAATTTAATTTTACGGATTTTCTTTTTTGTTATCCCTATTTACAAAGTAGGCGCATTCTACAGCTTCAAACGAAGTTCCCTGATTATAAGAATGACCATACTCCTCCTTTGTGTTTGTTTAAGTTTCCTGATAAAAACATACCTTATTTATGGAATAAGTACATGTTTAAAAAGAAATTGAAAATATTTTTGGATAGTATTATTTTCTTTGGGAAAAGTGATCTTAACCTGGTCAACAATGCTTTTAAGGCCTTGAATATTGATTCCAAGTATAAAATCAATATAGAAAAAACCTTCAAGCCAACTTTTAACCAAGTGGAAGAGTGGTTTTTAGTGCCACAAGAATTAGACTTTGATGGACAAGATTTACAACCGTGGCAACATTACATTGGACGGATGGTTGATTTGAATAAAATCGAAACGCTTGAGCACAATTATTTATCTTTTATTCAAAAGCGCAATATCAATAAAAGTGGGAAATTGATTTATTGTTCTTTGGGTACGGTATTGAAAACCCATTTAAGAAATAAGATAAAATTGGGACAAACATTTTTTCAAAATCTTATTACAATAGCCAATGAAAATCCTAATTTTTATTTGATTATTTCGCTAGAAAAAGATCTTAAACGACAATTCTATGGTGCTACAGAGAATGAATTAGATAATGTTTTAATTGTCGATTATGCTCCACAAATGGATGTGCTTAAACAATGTGATTTATTCTTGACACATGCTGGTTTAGGATCTATTGTTGAAGCTATTTTTACTTCAACTCCGATGTTGCTGTTCCCCTTAAATGAAATGTGGGACCAAAATGGCAACGCAGCAAGAGTTGTAGCTAAAAATATGGGTAGAAAAGGAGATTTATCTTTTTCTGTTAGCCAGTTGAGTACTGAAATAGATATTCTATTAAACGATTCTCATTATAAATCTACAACCCTTGAGTTATGTGAATTATGGAAGAATAAGTATAAAGAAAATTATTTTTCAAATTTTTTAACCACTGAACTTTTAGTTCAGTGAACCACGCTAATATTGTATCACCTAACAATGGTGTTAGGCAATGCTAAACAATTTTATTATGAAACAGATACATAATATTTATCTAGTTGATTATCATGCAGGAGGGATGGGTTGGACGTACTATTTTGCTAGTTGTGGATTTGCAACCACATTTTTAAATGTCTCTTTTTTAGCGGGGCCTGCTGTAGGCATGGCAAATGCTGCATATGTTTCAACATGTGCTCTTTTAGGCTCAATCTACGGTGCAAGTTCTCACAAATAAATTCTAAATATCATGAAAAAATTAAATTATTCTCTTACTGAACAATTAAATGGAGGTGGAGTTATTTCTGCTTTTTGTACTGGCGTAGAAGCCGGTGGACTTGTTCTTGGTGGCCTTATTAGATATGGTGTAATTGTCGCAGCTGGAGCTACTGGTGGCGGAGCTCTAGCCGTGGTAGGTGCAGGATGTGCCATATATAGCATCGGTGGTGGTCTGAAATGGTGGTAAAGTTGTAAACCTTGATACTTTTCCTTCAAATAATTTGAAGGAAAAGTATCTTTTAAATTTAATAATATGAAATATTTTGATCGATTAATTATTTTTATATCAATTTTAGGATTAGCAGTTGGTGTTTTTTCTTGGTACACAAAAATTGAAAAAGCTTATCTTTATTTTCATATAATTTCTTTAATATTTTTCGGCCTATTACTTTTCGAAAAATTAAAACAAAGAAAAAAGCCTTAACAACAGACTAATTAAATTTTCCTTGAAAAACACTTTGATTTACTTATTTATTTGTCTTTATTCCATTTGCATGATGTATCTATGGAATAAATATATTATGACCAATGATGTCTATTATAATTCTCTTGGAGAACAATTAACAATCCAAAAAATTTCTGCAATGATTGAGCAGAAAGATGAATATGCCTGGGCTGGTTACGTCTTTTTGCCCATCATATATTTGATTAAATTCACCTTAACGTCGTTGGTGTTGTTAACGGGTTTTTATTTTTTTGAGATTAAGGCAAAATTTTCGCAAATTTTTAAAGTAGTGATGCTTTCTGAATTACCATTTTTATTTCTTGCCCTCTTAAAATTTTACTGGTTTTTTGTGATTCAAACTAAATATGAATTGACAGAATTACAGTATTTCTCCCCAGCTTCCTTGTTGCAATTTTTTGATGTAAAACAACTTGATAATTGGCAAATTTATCCTTTGGCTTTGGTAAGTATTTTTGAATTTTCCTATTGGATTTTACTCGTCTATTGGATAGTAGAATTTAATTTAACATCTGTTCAAAAGGGTATAAATATCGTTTTATCAAGTTATTTACCTGCATTATTTATTTGGGTAGCTTTTATTACATTTTTAACATTAAATTTCACCTAGAACTTGAAAAAACCACTTCTTATAATCATCATTATATTAATTTTATTCACTTTATCTTTTTTGATTCATACCATTTTTTCTAAAATCGAAGATAAAAATCAATTTAATGCTCATATTAAATCAATTCCTAAGACCTCTGTATTTCATTGGATTGGAACAAAACCGACAATCAATATCCACAAGACAATAATCTTATTTTTCCACCCAGAATGTGAGCATTGCCAATATGAAGCCAAAAGTATTGTTTCTGAATTGAATCAATTTGGATCTACCAATATTTGGTGGATTTCTTCTGCTGATAAATCTTCTATCCAATTATTTTTTAAAAAATATCAATTAAATACGCTACCTAATCAGTATTTTGCTCATTTACCTATTGAATTAATTTCAACAACATTCGGTTCCATCTCTGTACCTCATATTTTTATCTATGATGAAAATCAACTCCTTCTGAAGGAATTCAAAGGAGAAACTAAAATAGAAGCCCTTATTAAATACCTGCATTAATACACCTTTTCATTACTCTCATAATAACCCTATCCATATTTTATGCCTCTTTCTTTTTCAAAACAAAATAATTTTAATCATGCCTTTGTATTACAACACGATGAATCAGACTGCGGCGTTGCTTGTTTATTGTCCATAATTAACCATCACAAGGGAACGGGTACCTTAGAAAGGTTACGTGAGTTAAGTGGTACTAGTATTCAGGGAACAAGTTTGCTGGGTCTTCAGCAGGCGGCTAGTGTATATGGACTTCAAGCGGATGCTTTTGAAGTAGATGATGTAGAAGTTTTTAAAAAGGAAGCAACGTTTCCCTGTATTTTACATGTAGTAATCGATGATAAATTAGAACATTTTGTTATTTGTCTTCAAGCACCTTCCGTAAATAAAGTTGAGATATTTGATCCTGCGGGTGGATTTGAAACATGGTCCATGGATAAATTGTTGAGAGTTTGGAAGTCTAGAGCCGTATTATTATTGCAACCAACGGATAAATTCCAAGAAGTATCCCAAGTTCGTAATCGAAAATATTTGTGGGTCAAAAATATTTTGCAAAACGATTGGCCATTATTTAGTATCGCAATTGTCCTAGGCATTATACTTGCCATTCTTGGCTTAGCCACTGCTATATTTAGTCAAAAATTATTGGACGAGATTTTACCCAAACATCAAACGGAACGCCTTTGGTTGGGAATATGTTTATTAACGATTTTACTAATTGCTCGTGCTGCTATTAATTATTTACGTACTTTCTTTTTACTCCGTCAAGGTAAGGATTTTAACAACCGGGTCCTAGAGGATTTTTACATCAAATTACTTCATTTACCTCAAACTTTTTTCAATGGAAGAAAGACGGGTGAAATCATGGCAAGAATCAATGATACAAGAAGAATACAATCTGTCATTGGTTTTTTAACAGGAAATGTGGTAATAGATGTATTAGTGATTCTGATTTCATCTGTTTTTTTGTTTAATTATTCGCTACTGATAGGATGGATTTCATTAATAAGTATTCCTCTTTATGGTGGATTAATATATTTGTTTAGTGATAAAATACTCTTGGAACAAAACTTGTTGATGCGATATTATGCTAATTCTGAAAGTCATTTTGTGGACGCCATTAGTGGTATATCTGATATAAAAGTGGCTAACAAAGAATCATTTTTCGGTAAAGTTGGCACTATGTTTTACAGCACTTTTCAAGAAAAAAGCTACGATTTAGGCTTGTTGGGTAATCGTTATGGATTTTGGAATGAAATAATTAATGCTGGATTATTGACAGGTATTTTAGTTTTATCTGCGTTATCGGTTTTGAATCATACCATTAAAATTGGAGAAATGATGGCGATAATTTCAATAGGTTCAGGAATGATTGGATCTGTCGGCCGCCTTGTCACCACGAATATTCAATTACAAGAAGCAAGGGTCGCATTTGATCGTATGTTTGAGTTTGCATCCATGACACCTGAAATTAAAGATATTGAAAATACTACTAATGCAGGCATTAATCCATTTGTTGTCAATTCTATTGAAATTCAAAATTTGGCCTTTCGTTTTCCAGGTAAAAGCCAATTGCTAAAGGATCTAAATTTGACTTTACGTAAAGGAGAGTTTGTCGCATTAATTGGGGAAGTAGGATCAGGTAAAAGTATATTTTTTCAAATACTCCAAAAGTTTCAAAATTTTGAGAATGGTCAAATTATTGTAAATGGTAATTTATCATTTCAAGACATTTCTCCAAATGTTTGGAGAAATGCGATTGGGGTTGTATCTCAAGATGTTAAAATTTTCAATTCCAACTTGTTAGACAATATAGTGATGGGTGATATGATGCAAGAAGGAGATAACGCGATCCATTTTTGTAATCAATTTGGATTTAATCATTTTTTTGAATCCTTGCCACAAAGTTATTTAACGATAGTGGGAGAGGATGGAGTACATCTTTCAGGGGGCCAAAAACAATTAGTTGCCTTAGCTAGAGCATTATTTAGAAAACCGTCGTTGTTGATTTTGGATGAAGCCACATCTGCCATGGATAAGAATACGGAATTATATGTACTCAATTTAATAGAAAAAGTTAAAACTGAATGTTGTGTTATTATGGTTACACATCGAGCAAATATTGAGCGTATTGCGGATAAAGTTTACCAGTTGCAAAATGGTTTTTCTTATTTGGTTCGATAGATTGATGCTGTAAGGAAGGGTTTTTATAAAAGAGTTGTAGTTCAATTATCTTAATTATTGGTTGAACGAATAGTTCGATTTATATTTCACACTTGGCAGATTAGAGCCTGAGTTCACCTCTTACCTCTTACCTCTTACCTATTACCTAATAACTACCCACAATTCCCACAAACCCCTTGTATCAATAAATTGCTTTCTTGTTTGGTGAATCCTGCTGGTAAAGTAATTTTTGGGATATGAACATCCTCTAGGCAAGTCGTTTGACCGCATTCGTTGCATTTGAAGTGAACATGGTCATGCTGATGGGAATGGTCGTGGTTGTGGCATAATTCCTTGCAGAGCGCATATTTTGTGCCTCCGATGTCATCTAAGACTTTATGAATCAATCCTTGTTGTAAGAAACTTTTTAAGGTTCTATATACAGTCACTCGGTCAAATTGAGAACCTATGGCTTGTTCTATGTCGAACTGACTTTGGGCATAATCAATGCCTTGTAAAACTCCTAAAACTGCCGTTCTACAGGGTGTTGCCCTTAAATCAAAATCCGATAAGCTTAGTTCTTGTTTAGCCATATTTATGCCTGCAAATGTTCCGTTTGCAATTTGACCATTTTTTGATAAACTCCCTTTCCTTTTGCTAATAATTCTTCATGTGTTCCCACTTCCACAATCTTTCCTTCTTTCATCACAATGATCTGATCAGCCGATCGGATGGTAGACAATCTATGCGCAATAATCAAACTCGTGCGGTTTTTCATCAATTCTTCTAATGCAATCTGTACCCACTTCTCAGATTCAGAGTCCAATGCTGAAGTAGCTTCATCCAATAATAGGAATTTGGGATCCTTTAAAATTGCCCTTGCAATGGCAATTCGTTGCCTTTGTCCTCCTGATAATTTAACACCTCTTTCGCCCACCATCGTTTCCCATTGCTCAGGAAATCCTTCGATGAATTCTTTGGCATAAGCCAATTCAGCCGCTTTTTGTATTTCTTCAAATGTCGCATCAGGTTTTCCATAAGCGATGTTTTCACGGATGGTTCCTCCAAATAATAACACTTCTTGTGGTACCAATGCCACCATCTTACGCCAATTTTCCACAGATAATTCTTGGATATTTTTCCCATTCAAGGAAATACTTCCTCCATTGGGTTCATAAAAGCGCATCAACAATTGTGCCAAGGTCGATTTTCCTGTTCCAGATGATCCAACAATGGCTATTTTTTGGCCAGGATGTATCGTAAAATTGATTCCTTTGATGATTTCTACTTCAGGCCTACTTGGATAAGAAAATTGTAAATCCTTAATTTCTATCTCACCAAATTCGATTTGATGTTCACCATATTGTTGGTTTAAAGATACTTCTGAAGGGTCATTTAAGATTTCCAATATTCGCTCCGATGCTCCAATTGTTTTTTGCAATTGTGCATAGATGTCTCCCAAACCTCCTACGGATCCTCCAATGAAGGCTGTGTAAAATATAAAGGTCAATAATTCGGCTAATAATAAATCTCCTTGTGCCACCAATTGTGCGCCATACCATACAACTCCTACGATTCCTCCAAACAAAGCAAATATCACAAAACTCACAAACCCACCTCTAAAGGTAGCGGCTTTTAAAGCTTGTGTAACCACTTTTTCCAAAGATGCAGCATACCTGGCTACTTCCCATTTTTCATTGGTAAATGCTTTGACAGCCTGAATCGATTGAAAGGTTTCCTCCACTATTATATTGGTACTCGCTAATTCATCTTGCGATTTTTTTGAAACCTTGCGTATGTATTTTCCAAAAATTAAAGATGCTACAACCAAAAAAGGGAATGTCGCTAGCATAAACAAAGTCAATTTCCAAGAAATGTATGTAATCAACGCAATACCCCCAATGAGCGTAAAAATTTGACGAAAAAATTCTGCCAAAGTAATGGAAAGTACATCTTGTAATTGAGTGATGTCTGAAGTGATTCTACTCATCATTTCACCTACTCTTCGTTTTTCAAATAAAGCAATGGGCAAAGTAATGATTTTCCCATAAAGTGTTTGACGAACATCTCGCATCGCTTTTTCTGACACCTGTGTAAAAGTATAAATTCTGAAAAAGGATAAAATCGCTTGAACAATTAATATGCTAAAAAAGAAAATGGTGACTTCATTGATGTGGTATTTCGATTTGCCTTCCATCACCTTGGTCATTTCACCAATTAATAATGGGAAACTTAATGTGGTCAAATTGGACAAAAAGAGAAACACCATTCCCAGAGCAAATACCCAGCGATAGGGCAAGATGAACTTAAATACTTTAAGCGCTTTTAGGATTCCTTCCTTATTTACTTTGGTTGCATCTTTAGGATCAACCCCTGCTCCAAATTTTTCGTGTCTTTTTGCCATTTTATTCTTTATCTTTTTCAGCTTCTCCTCTATAGCCTGAACCCTGTAAAATAATGGTTGGATCTTTGGTTTTCATCATTTCTACCAAATTTTTATCCGCATTATTATGTTGAAATCTTTTTACAATGGTATATCCCAACCAACGGCCAATGGATCCTGGACAAGCAGGTCCTATTTCTGTGGTTTTAGGTCTTTCCCCTAGATATTTTGTCTTGGTGTACTCATCTTGTTTGTACAACAAGGATTTGTCAATAAAATGTTCCCAAATTAAAGACTGATAGGCTTCCGTTTCTGCCATTTCTTTGCTCGAATAACCAAACAATAAGCTATCAGGAAGATTGGGAAATATGGTTTTCGTAAAATAATAACCTTTTCCATACCAAATCATATCGCTTAGTAAAGTACTATTTTCTGTTTCATGCAAATTGAATTTGGCAGAATACAATAAAATAATTTGTCCCAATATAGCTTCTGGAGACATTCTTCTCATTTGATAAGAATAGGTATTAGGGGGTAAATAAAGTCCATTTTTACCCATGAAGTAATCTAAACCAATCACAATTAAGCTGTCCGAAATAATTAAATCTTGGGCCGGGAATTGTCCAATACCTCCAAATCCAGTAAAAACAGTTCGTATTTTGGGTAACTGAATAGATGGATATTGATCTTTTATCTTTTGAAAGGCTTCGTTTAATCCTTTTTCCAAACGATTGTTCCCGTAAAAATTCGATTGTTGAGCTTGTTGATAGAATTTTTGCAAGGCAGGATTTTGAAACAAGGAAAATAACTTTTCTGCTAAGTTGGGTGAATCCCCTTGACTAGTTTGAAAATAAGCTTCTAATACCTCTGGGTTGGCTTTCAATAAACTATCAAGCGCAGGGACCGATTTGCATTTAGCAATTTCCTGATCCAAGCGTTTGAAATCTAATTTGACTTTGATTGCTGCGGCTACTTCTTTATCTTTTTGCTTGCTTTCACAAGAAATTAATCCTGCAAAAAACAAGCAAATGGATAAAACTTGAAATAGGCGTTTCGATATCATTTGGCCAATCTGGCTAAAATTTCTTTCAAAGAATTTATTTTAGTTTCCGCGTCTTGTAATTTTTGACGTTCTCTCTCCACCAAATCAGCTTTGGCGTTTTGAACAAAACGCTCATTCGCTAATTTCGCCTCAACCGATTTTTTAAATCCTTCCAAATAAAATAACTCTTTTTCTGTTTCCGCTTTTAACTCCTCCGGATTCACTTCTTCCTCCAATGGAACAGCAAATTGATCTGATTTTACAACAAACGTTTGAGCATCTGTTATATTTTCTTGACTGAAAGATACATTTTCTACATTCGCTAATTTCATTAAAATAGCTTTTGTTGAATCGTAAGCAACCTCATTGTTTGTTTTGATCAATAGATTCAATGCCAATTTCGGCGAGAGTTGCTTCGCATTTCTGATTTCACGAATTTTCGTAATAATCTCAAATAGTTGATCAAACTGGGCAATCAATTCTGCATTGATAGAATTAGCTTTTGGAAAATCAGCTACACAAATACTTTCATTGGCCTTTCTATCTTCAATATTTTGCCAAATTTCTTCGGTGATAAATGGCATGTAAGGATGCAATAAACGCATCAATTCATCAAATAAACGTAGAGTAGCGTGAAGTGTTTCGGCATGAATTGGACTCTGATAAGCAGGTTTGATAATCTCTAAATATTTACCGCAAAAATCATCCCAAATCAAATTGTAAATGGCTAATATCGCATCCGAAATACGGAACTTACTAAAATGGTCTTCTACTTCAACAATTGTTTGTGACATTTTTGATTCAAACCATTGAATTGCAAGCGAGTGTTCTGGGAGATTTTTTCCTTCTACCACTTGCAGGCCTTTCATTAAACGAAATGCATTCCAAATTTTATTAGAGAAGTTTCTTCCTTGTTCACAAAGTTTTTCATCAAACAATAAATCATTTCCAGCAGGAGCAGAAAACAATAAACCTGATCTTACTCCATCTGCACCAAATTTTTCAATCAAGTCCAAAGGATCTGGAGAATTACCTAAAGATTTAGACATTTTTCTGCCTTGTTTATCTCTAACAATTCCTGTTAAATACACGTTTTTAAAAGGTAATTCACCACGCCATTCATATCCAGCAATGATCATTCTAGCTACCCAGAAGAATAAAATATCAGGTCCAGTAACTAAATCGTTGGTTGGGTAATAATAACTAATGTCCGCATTTTCCGGATTTTCAATTCCATCAAATACAGAAATAGGCCAAAGCCAAGATGAAAACCAAGTATCCAACACATCTGGATCTTGTGTTAAATCATCCTCTACCAAAGCAAATAATTGATACTTTTCACGAGCAATCTTTAATGCCTCTTGTTTATCTTTTGCGACAATCACTGTACCGTCTTGCAAATAAAAAGCAGGGATTTGTTGTCCCCACCACAATTGGCGAGAAATACACCAGTCGCGGACGTTTTCCATCCAAGAACGATACGTGTTTTTGAATTTTGCAGGGTGCAATTGAATATCGTCATTCATGACGTGATCCAAAGCAGGTTTTGCTAATTCCTCCATTTTTAAGAACCACTGCAAAGAAAGTTTCGGCTCAATCACCGCACCAGTTCTCTCTGAGGTTCCAACGGTTGATTTGTACTCCTCTGTTTCCGTTAAAAATCCCTCTTCTTTTAGTTGCTTGACAATTCTTTTTCTTGCCTCAAATCGATCAACCCCAACATAAATAACCGCTTTTTCATTCAAGGTTCCATCATCATTTAAGATGTCTAAAACGGGTAATTTATGTTTGATTCCTAATTCATAGTCATTTAAATCGTGTGCAGGAGTAACTTTTAAACATCCTGTACCGAAATCGAGACTCACATATTCATCGGGAATAATGCTAATTTCCCTGTTAATTAAAGGGATTTTTACTTTTTTGCCATGTAAGTGTAGATATCGCTCATCAGCAGGATTAACACAAATGGCAGCATCTGCCATAATGGTTTCTGGTCGAGTGGTAGCAATCGTTACAAATCCGCTTCCGTCTACCAGAGGATATTGAATATGAAATAATTTAGCTTGTACATCTTTATAAATTACTTCTTCATCTGATAAAGCCGTTTTTCCTTGTGGATCCCAGTTGACCATTCTAACTCCACGGTAGATCAATCCTTTGTTATACAAGCGTACAAATGTATCAATAACCGCTTGGTATAAAGAAGGTTCCATTGTAAATCGGGTACGATCCCAATCGCAAGAAGCACCTAATTTTTTTAATTGTTCCAGAATAATACCACCATATTTTTCTTTCCACTTAAAGGCATGAGCTAAAAATTCTTCCCTAGAAATATCCTTTTTTTCAATGCCCTTTTCTTTTAGCATTGCAACTACCTTTGCTTCCGTGGCAATGGACGCATGATCTGTTCCTGGTACCCAACACGCTTCTTTGCCAGACATTCTTGCCTTACGAATCAAGACATCTTGAATGGTATTATTCAACATGTGTCCCATGTGTAAAACTCCTGTTACATTGGGCGGTGGAATTACAATGGAATAGGGTTCTTTATCAGGATTCGGCTTTGATGCAAAATATTTGTTTTCTAGCCAATATTGGTACCATTTTTGTTCAATCTCCTGCGGAGCGTAGTTCTTATCAATCATAAAAGACATTCTAATCTACCCTAAATTTTTGAGGGTGTATGTATAATCTACAAAGATAAATGTTTTTTATTAGGGAAAGGAATGGATGTATGACGTATGATGTAAGATGTATGAAAATTGTTGATTTTTTTCGGTTAAAAATCGTAATTTCATAGTCGTATTTACCTAATACTTACATCATACATCATACGTTTTACATCTTACATCAAAAATATCAAATGTTTAATCTCATTTTATTGTTGGGGACTTTTTTAACGATGGAGGGAGTCGCATGGCTGACACATAAATACATTATGCATGGATTCATGTGGACTTGGCATGAATCGCATCATGTGCACCATAAAAATTTGTTGGAGAAAAATGATTTATTTTCAGTTGTGTTTGGAATCAGTTCTACCTTGACGATTATTGTTGGTAGTGAATTTCCTGAGTATGGTTATCTGTTTTGGATAGGTCTTGGAATTGCCACTTACGGAATATTCTATTTTATTTTCCACGATATCATTGTTCATCGACGGGTGAAAATAAAATACAAAGCAAAGAATGCTTATTTGAAGAGATTAATCAAAGCACATTATGTACATCACGAGGTACATACCAAAGACGGCGCTGAAGCTTTTGGGTTTTTATATGCACCGAGGAAATTTAATTAAATTATGAATTATGAATTATGAGTTATGAATTACCTCTTCCCAATTCATAACTCATAATTCATAACTCATAATTAATCAATGAATCCCACTCCAACTGTTGAATTAGAAAATTCATCAATCAAAATAAATGCTCCATTGGATGGATTTTCAGCGTATTTGTCTGCTATGATTGGTTGAGCTGTCTTAATATGAATGCTACCAATTTCATTTAATTTCAAAGAATCGACTTGTGTGTCAGCTGTTTGAGCGACAACATCTAATTTCTCTACAACTTGGACGATTTTCGCTTTTGTTAAATGAACCCCGTGTTGCAATAAATACGTTTTTCCAGCCGTTAGCGCCTGATGGTCTAACCAGCAAATTTTTGCCGAAAAGTCTTTTAATTGAGGGGCAGATGAATCTTCCGCTAAAACCAAGGTATTTCCTCTTGAGATATCTACATCATGTTCTAAAGTAATCACAACCGAATCTCCAGCTTCCGCCTTTTCCAATGTATCGCTGTATCTTTCAATACTAGCAATTAAACTTTCTTGTCCAGTTGGTAATACTTTGATTTTATCTCCAATTTTAAAAGTTCCACTAGAAATTTTTCCAGCATAACCTCTGTAATCGTGGTGTGTTTCTGTTTTTGGACGAATAACCCATTGAACTGGAAAACGAGCAGGCGCTTGAGCCAATGTTTCTGCAAATTGGAAATCTTCCAATTCACCTAAAAGACTTTTTCCTGAGTACCATGGCATTTTTTCCGATTGTTTTGTGATGTTTTCACCAAACAAAGAGGAGATAGGTAAGAAGCTAATGGTTTGTCCTTCAAAACTTGTTTGTTCAATTAATTGAGCAAGACTTTGCTTGATGTTCTCGAAAGTTGATTCTTGGTACTGAACCAAGTCCATTTTATTGATACAAATAATCACCTTTGGAATTCTCAATAAAGCGGCAATGGATAAATGCCTAGCCGTTTGTTCCACAATTCCTTGTCGCGCATCGATCAAAATCAAAGACACTTTTGCTGTAGAAGCACCTGTTACCATGTTTCTTGTGTATTCTACGTGGCCAGGAGTATCTGCAATGATGTATTTTCGTTGAGGAGTAGAAAAGTAGATGTGCGCTACATCAATGGTAATTCCTTGCTCACGTTCAGCGATTAAGCCATCTGTTAATAAAGATAAATCCAGAAAGTCTAGACCTTTTCGTTTAGAGGCACTTTCCAATGCTTCAATTTTATCTTTGGTAATTGAATTTGTTTCATACAACAAGCGACCAATCAAGGTACTTTTACCATCATCTACGGAACCTGCTGTTGCTATACGTAATATATCCATCTTCTTCTTTCGCTTCTATTAAAAATATCCTTGTTGTTTTCTTTTTTCCATCGCTGCTTCAGAGCGCTTATCATCAATACGTGCACCACGTTCTGAAATTTCTGCGGATAATATTTCCTCAATGATCACATCAATGTCACTTGCTTCAGATGCTACTGCAGCGGTACAAGTCATGTCGCCCACCGTACGGAATCTTACTGTTGCCTCAAACGGAATTTCATCTGCTTCTTTGTTTAAGTACTCTGAATCAGCCCAAAGCATACCATCACGTTCAATGACTTGTCTCTTGTGTGAATAATAAATACTTGGGATTTCCATTTTTTCCTCTTTGATATAATTCCAA
Organism: Aquirufa sp. ROCK-SH2; assembly: GCF_054558315.1. NCBI lineage: Bacteria > Pseudomonadati > Bacteroidota > Cytophagia > Cytophagales > Flectobacillaceae > Aquirufa > Aquirufa sp. ROCK-SH2. The sequence goes on from NZ_JBPXKB010000003.1 coordinate 14,495, forward strand.
ACATCTAATTCAGTCCAGTTGGAAATTGGAAAAACTCGAACGTTTTCACCTACCGCAATTCGTCCGTTCAACATATCAAATAATTCTGGTCGCTGACGCTTAGCATCCCATTGTCCGAAATCATCTCTTACTGAAAAAATACGTTCCTTCGCTCTTGCTTTTTCCTCATCTCTTCTTGCACCACCAATACAAGCATCAAACTTGAATTCTTCAATGGTATCTAATAAAGTAACTGTTTGAAGTACATTTCTAGACGCATATTTCCCTGTTTCTTCTTTGGCTTTTCCTTCGTCAATCGAATCTTGTACATAACGTACAATTAATTCTGCACCCACTTCTTTGGCTAGCCAATCTCTGAATTCAATTGTTTCTGGAAAATTGTGCCCCGTATCAATGTGAACCAAAGGGAAGGGGATTTTACCTGGGAAAAATGCTTTTTGAGCTAATCTTACCAAAGTGATCGAATCTTTTCCACCTGAAAAAAGCAATGCTGGTCGCTCAAATTGCGCAGCAACTTCACGCATGATGTAGATGGATTCATCTTCCAGTTTTCTTGGGAAGTGACCAATTTTTTCTTGGACTGTACTGAGTGAAAATGTATTATTCATAATTTCTAATTGCTAATTTAGGCATGTAAACCACATTCTTTTTGCGAATTTTCCCACCACCATCTTCCAGCTCTTGGATGTTCTCCTTCTGCAATGGCTCTTGTACATGGAGCACAGCCGATGGAAACAAAGCCTTTTTTGTGTAAAGGGTTTTGTGGAATTTTATTTTCTGCCAAATAACTTTCTAATTGTTCAAAAGTCCAATCAATGATTGGATTAAATTTTAATAAATTTCTTTGTTCATCCCATTCCAACATCGGCATGTTCGATCTGTTGTCCGATTGTTCCGCACGTAAACCCGTTATCCAAACTTCTACGCCTGCAAGAGCTCTTGCTAAAGGCTCCATTTTTCGGATAAAACAGCAATCTTTTCGATTTTCAACCGATTGGTAAAAAGAATTAAAACCTTTTTCTTTCACCAAGGTTTCTACTTTATCTTTGGCAGGGAAAAAAGTCTCTAATTGAAACTGATATTTTTTGGTGGTGAGGTCCATCAATTCATAAGATTCCTGAAATTGCCTTCCTGTGTCTAAAGTAAATATGCGAATGGGTAATTTTTGTGCCGTTATTGCATAAGTAATGGCTTGGTCTTCTTGTCCAAAAGATGTGGAAAATGCAATTTTGCTAGAATCGAACAATTCAGCGATTCTGCTTAATCGGGCTTCTAAAGATAGATTTTGTAAGTCTTTTTCTAAACTTTGGATATCCATTTTATTAAATTTTCACAAAAATACACAATGTCTATTGAATTACTATACTTGTAATTAATTTTTTTAGAAAAGGGAGCATGAATTTAGGAATTTTGTACTTTCAAGAAATATAATTTTTATGAAACAGGGATCTGAGGTTTTATTGGGTCAAATGGAAGAGGATGAGGAGGTTTCAATTTTGACTTTGAGTCAAATCAAATCTTTGGCAAAACAAGGTGAAGGGCAGCGTTTGGAATTTAAGATGAAGGTTAAATTTCCAGAAAAAATTGTTCGTGAACTGGTTGCTTTTGCGAATTCAAATGGGGGATTTTTATTGGTAGGTGTCAGTGATGATGGAGATGTGCAAGGTTTAAAATTTGCAGATGAAGATCAATACGTATTGAATCGTGCGATTGAAAAATATTGTTTTCCAGCTTTTCATTATACTAATTATCGGGTGGCGATCGATCACAGTAAATCTATTTTAGTATACGAGGTTTTTGAAAGTGTCGATAAACCGCATTTTGTCCAATTGGAAAATGAAAATCAGCCAAAATGTTACGTTAGAATCAAGGACAGAAGTGTGCAGGCAAGCAAAGAAATGAAGCAAATATTGCGTCGTGAACATGAGGAAGGAATGCAATTTACCTATGGTGATTCTGAAAAATGGTTGATCGATTATTTGACTAAAAATAGTCAAATTACCTTAGACGAGTTTTGCGCGTTGCATCGTTTGCCATTGTGGTTAGCTTCCAGAAAATTAGTACTTTTGGTTCTGTGCAATGTATTAAAAATTGAACCCGGCGAGAGCCAAGATATCTATCGTTTAAAATGAAGACCACTAAAATAACTTTTTTATCGCTCGCTTTTTTAGCCTTGATTTCATGTTCCAAATCTACTGTAGATACAGTTAGTCCAAGCCCAAGCACTCAAGTATCTGGCAGTTTTGATTTAATACAAGATCGAATTTTTAAACCTTCTTGTGCCACTTCTGGATGCCATTTAAGCAATGGAGATGCCAGTTTTTTACAACATGGTTTGGTATTAAATACCGCATCCGTTTCTTATGCTAATTTGGTTGGGATGGCTCCTAAAAATGCGGTGGCCATTACCAATAAATTGCAAAGAGTGACCAAATATAGTTTTGATGCTAGTTTATTGTACCATAAACTGAACTGGGATAATTCTCACCATCCGAATGCCAATTACGGAACAGCAATGCCTTTGGGTGGCAAGCCTTTGAGTGTGGGTCAATTGGAGTTTGTGAAAAAATGGATTGAAGCAGGTGCGCCAGAGAAAGGAACAGTTGTGGATGCCAAATTACTGGATGATACAACGCCGCATTATGACCCTAATTCAACTTTTACAGCCTTGGATACACCAGAAAAGGAAGGGAAAACCGGCTTTCAATTAAAGGTTGATAAATTTACCGTTGCTCCAAATTTTGAAAGAGAAATATTTATTCGTCGTCCTTTGAATAATTCAAGTCCAGTTTACGTCAATCGAATTAAGTTGAAATCTAGACCCAATAGTCACCATCTTGTCTTATATGATTTCAAAGACAAAAACTTTTTACCCAATTTAAATGATGTCCGCGACTTACGAAATGCAGATGGAAGTTTAGATGTTTTGACTTACCTTACTTTGGGCAATCATATTTTTTTGGGAGGTGGTACCGATCCTAATGCTGATTTTACATTTCCAGAAGGTACAGCACTTTTATTGCCAGCCAATAGCTCAATTGATGTGAATCCACATTATTTTAATCGAACATCAGAACCATTGTATGGGGAAAATTATGTGAATTTATATACTGTTGCAGCGAGTCAGGTCAAGAATGTAGTCAGAATGATTGACTTCAACAATATGAATTTTTCATTGCCTGCGAATAAAAAAACGACAATCAGTACCAATTTCAGTTTTGCCAAAGATAAGGCAGTCACTATTGTTTCTCTCACTTCACATTTTCATGAAAGAGGAGTTTTATTTCAGATAAAAATCAAGGGAGGAAATAGGGATGGAGAAGTCATCTATGAGTCGACGGATTGGCAACATCCTAAGGTAATTAATTTTACCCAACCCATTGAATTGGAGGCAAATGTAGGTTTGACATCCGTAGTGACCTATGATAATACAACGAATAAAGAGATTAAATTTGGTTTCACTTCCCAAGATGAAATGAACATCATATTTGGGTATTATTTTGAACGGTAATAAATATCTTTTCTTTTGTGATAAGATTTGCTGAAAAATGAATTGATATATGAAATAAGAATATATATTTGCATCCGTTTCTTGAAATATTTCAAGAAAATAGCATAAAATAGTACAATTTTTGGCAAATTTTGCATTTTCACGATAAACATATCTGTTTGAAAGAAATTTTACACTCCCTTCAATTTTAATGGAACATAAACACAAAAGCAAAGCAACTGCTGCGGGCCTATTGGTAGCAATGGGTATCATTTATGGCGACATTGGAACCTCTCCATTGTACGTAATGCAGGCTATCATTGGGGATGCACCGATTAATACGATGACTGTATTAGGAGGTTTGTCTTGTATTTTTTGGACTTTGACACTTCAGACAACCTTAAAATATGTGATTTTAATTTTACGTGCGGACAATAAAGGAGAAGGCGGAATTTTTGCTTTGTTTGCTTTAGTGAGAAGGCATGCAAAATGGTTGACTCTTCCAGCGATTATTGGGGGAGCGGCACTTTTAGCCGATGGGATTATTACACCTCCCATCTCGGTATCATCAGCGATAGAAGGATTAAGAATGCTAAAAAGAGCGGATGGAACTCCTTTTGTGACAGATACTGTCCCAATTGTTCTTGTTATTTTAACCGTATTATTTATTTTCCAAATCTTTGGAACCAAAGTGGTAGGTAAGTTATTTGGACCTATTATGCTTTTGTGGTTTTCTATGTTGGGGCTTACAGGTTTGTTATGGATTGAGAATGATTGGAGCATTTTGCGTGCAGTTTCGCCTGTTTATGCCTGGGAATTATTGACAACACACCAAGCGGGAAGCGCGGGTTTTTGGGCTTTGGGGGCGGTTTTTTTATGTACAACAGGAGCGGAAGCACTTTATTCTGATTTGGGACACTGTGGGAGAGAAAATATTCGTTTAAGTTGGGTGTTTGTTAAAATTGCCTTGTTGTTGCAATATTTTGGTCAAGGAGCGTGGTTATTGGCTCACAATGGCATGTTTTTGGGTACACACAAACCTATATTTGAATTATTGCCTCGTGAATTTCTTTTCTCAGGGATTATGGTCGCAACCGCTGCAGCAGTGATTGCTTCTCAGGCATTGATTTCGGGTTCATTCACTTTGATTTCTGAAGCTATTCGTTTGAACTTTTGGCCCAAAGTGCGCTTGGTTTATCCTTCCGATCAAAAGGGTCAATTGTATGTTCCTTCTATCAACGTGCTTTTGTGGATGGGTTGCGTAGGTGTTGTTTTGTATTTCAAAGAATCGACAAACATGGAGGCCGCTTATGGTTTAGCCATTACTTTAACGATGTTGATGACCACCTCTTTAATGGCTTATTATTTACATATCAAGAAAGTTGATATGTGGTGGATTTTATTGTTTTTAGGTGTTTATGTTTCTTTAGAAGGGTCTTTTTTAGTGGCTAATCTGCAAAAATTTTCACACGGAGGTTATGTTTCATTATTCATAGCAGGAGTAATTATTTTGTTGATGTGGATTTGGTTTAGAGCTTCTCGCATTAAACAAAAATTAACGGAATACGAAAAATTAGCTGATTACATTGAACCGTTGAAGGAGTTGAGCAAGGATGAAACGATTCCTAAATATGCCACACACTTGGTTTTTATGTCCAATGCTGCTAAAGTATCAGACATTGAATCGAAAATTATTTATTCGATTTTCCAAAGAAGACCTAAAAAAGCAGATATTTATTGGTTTGTTCATGTGGATACCTTGGATGAGCCTTACACAATGGATTATAAAGTAACGGTCATTGAACCAGATGATATCATCAAAGTGAACTTTAAATTAGGTTTTAGGGTGGAACAAAGGATCAATTTATATTTCCGTAAGGTGGTGGAAGAAATGGTGTCTAGAGGTGAGGTGGATATTACTTCCCGTTATAAATCATTGAATGAACAAAACGTGATTGGCGATTTCCGATTCGTTGTTTTGGAGAAGTTTTTATCTTTCGACAATGAATTGCCATTATTAGACAGATTAGTAATGAAGGCCTATTTCTTTGTGAAGCAATTTACTAATTCAGAAGATAAATGGTTTGGATTAGATAGTGATGCAGTTAAATTGGAAAAAGTTCCTTTGATCATTAAACCTATTAGTAAATGTCATTTAAGACGTATCGAATAATATGAGCACTATTTTTACAAAAATCGTTAATCGAGAAATTCCTTGTCATCTTATCTTAGAAGATGATCGATTCATGGCATTTTTAGATGTAATGCCTTTGGTGGAGGGACACGTTTTGGTGATCCCGAAACAAGAGATCGATTATATCTTTGATTTAGAGCCTGAAATGTTAGGTGATTTGATGAAATTTGCTCAAAAAGTGGCACCTGCTATCAAAAAAGCTATTCCATGCAAAAGAGTAGGAGTAGCTGTCATTGGCTTAGAAGTTCCTCATGCGCACGTTCATTTAGTTCCGATGAATCGAATGCTTGATATTAATTTTTCGCAAGAAAAAATGAAACCAAGTCAAGAGGAATTAGCGAAGACTGCTGCTAAGATTAGAGAAGCGCTTTGAAGTATGATGTATGATGTATGATGTAAGATGTATGATGTAAGAGGGTCTTTTTTTTTCTCTTTCCTCTCTTCTCTCTTCTCTCTTCTTTAAGTTATTTCAAAAACCCTTTTAATTTATTCATTTCAGTCTGTGGGTTTGCCTTTTCATAAACTATGTTATATACAGCATCAATGATTGGCAATTTTAAATTGTGCTGTTTAGAAATCAAATAAATACTTCTGACAGCATAATATCCTTCAGCAATCATGTTCATTTCAATTTGAGCAGATTTAACGGAATATCCTCGGCCGATCATATTTCCAAAAGTTCTATTTCTAGAGAATTGTGAATAGGCGGTTACAAGCAAATCGCCAAGATAGCCAGAGCTATTCAAATCTCTATTTTTTTCAGGATAGACCTCATCCAAGAATATTTTAATTTCTTGCATGGCGTTACTTACTAAAACGGCTTGGAAATTATCTCCAAATCCTAATCCACGCGTAATACCACAAGCAATAGCGATGATATTTTTAATCACAGCACAATATTCCACCCCATACAAATCGCCAATCGCATGAGCTTGCAAGAATCTACTATTTAATAAATTGGAAAAGGTTTGTGCCAATTCTATGTTTGGCGAAGCGATGGTTAAATATGATTGTTTTTCAAGAGCCACCTCCTCTGCATGGCAAGGCCCTGCGATGACGCAAGCTTGTCCCAATGGAAGATTGAACTCTCTTTCCATCCAATCGGTCACAAGCATGTTTTCCTCCGGAATCATTCCTTTGATGGCAGAAACGATTTTTTTCCCTTCGAAATGTTTTTTGTTTAAGTCTTTTAGCGTGCTTGGAATAAATGCAGCAGGTACGGCAAGAATAATAAACTCAGCACCGTTTAATGCATCAGACATTTTGTGGTAGGTTTTAACTTTTCTTGGGTTAAGTGCTACGTCTGTTAAATAACTGGGATTATGGTTGTATTTTCGAATAAATTCCACGTCTGATTTTCTGCGAATCCACCATTTGATTTTAACTTGATTTTCAGATAAAATCTTGACCAAAGCTGTTGCCCAGCTACCACCTCCTAATACAGTTACCTGCGTTGGAATCTTCTTTTTTAATTCTTCTAATTGACTCATGGAACAAATTTACTTTTAATATTAAAATTAAGGTGCTACAATCAAAATTTTTCCCGAATTTTGTAGACTTTTTGTATAGTTTTTCTTTACTGCCTCTTTAATGCGTTTTTTTTATTTATTACTTTTTCTTTTAATTTTTTCGACTTACAGCTTTGGGCAGGATTTACAGCCATTGCCTGAGCATCCTCGTCCTGATTTTGAAAGAAAAGAATGGGTTAATTTAAATGGATATTGGAATTTTACATTTGATCCGAAAAATGAAGGTTTAAAAGAAGATTGGCAAAAATCAAGTGATTTATTTTCTCATAAAATTTTAGTGCCTTTCCCTTGGGGATCTGAATTATCTGAAGTGAAAGATGAGGCGGATATTGCTTGGTATGAGCGTAAAATTAAAGTAGATCAGTCGTGGAGTTTAAAACGTACTTTTATTGTCGTAGGGGCCTCTGACTGGCAGACGACCGTGTTTTTAGATGGCGTTAAAATAGGAGTACATGAAGGAGGTTATACTCCATTTTCATTTGACTTAACCAAGTATATCAAATATAATAAAGAGCAATCATTGGTAATTCGTGTGGATGATAAACGCCGAATGTTTACGCTGTACGGTAAACAGGGTTATGGTAATGCCCGAGGAATTTGGCAAACCGTTTATCTAGAATCACGAGGTGAAAATTACCTTGAAGGTTTTCAAATCCAGCCCGATATTGATCGGTCGGTGATCAAAGTCAAAGCAATTTTGCCTGAAATTGCGAAGGAGAATGTGTACATAAAAACACATATTCAAAGTGGAGAAGGTATTACCAACCACAAAATAATTCCTAAAGGAAGTCAATTTTTAGAATTTGAAATACCTATATCCAATGTTCATTTGTGGAGTTTGGAAGACCCATATTTGTATAATTATCAAGTTACCGTAGGTGATGGGGATAGGGCAGATGTATTTTATGGGTATTTTGGAATGAGGCAAATTTCTGTTCAAAATCTTCCGAATTCAGAGATCCCTTATATTTCAATCAACAATCAGCCAGTTTATTTGCAATTAGCCTTGGATCAAAGTTATCATCCCAAAGGATTTTATACATTTCCAACGGATGAATTCATGCGAGATGAAATTATCCGAAGTAAGAAAATTGGTTTGAATGGAATTCGAACTCACATAAAAGTAGAAGTTCCTAGGAAGTTGTATTGGGCTGATAAATTGGGCTTATTGGTCATGGCTGATCTACCTAATTCTTGGGGTGAGCCAGATGCCGATATGAGAAAGGAGTCGGAATACACTTTGAAAGAAATGATTAACAGGGATTTCAATCACCCAGCAATCTTTTCTTGGATTACCTTCAATGAAACATGGGGTCTGATTTCTCATTTCAAAGATGAAATGGGGAATAAAAAAGCTCAATATTTACCTGAAACTCAAACATGGGTAGCCTCTGTTTATCGATTAGCAAAGCAATTAGATCCCAGCCGTTTGGTGGAAGATAATTCTATCTGTTGTGGAAAAGGGCATACGGAAACAGATATTCATTCTTGGCATTCCTATTTACCCGGTTACGAGTGGGATAACTTTTTGAAGAATTTATCTGATAGTACTTATGCTGGAAGTACTAAAAACTTTGAGAAAGGATATTTGCAGGGAAAACAACCTATGATTAATTCTGAGTTTGGGAATGTCTGGGGATACACGGGAAGCACTGGTGATGTGGATTATACATGGGATTATCACAAATCAATGAATTCATTTAGGAATCATTTAAAAGTGGCGGGTTGGTTATATACCGAGCACCATGATGTGATTAACGAGTGGAATGGTTATTACCGTTTTGATCGTTCTGAGAAAGAAACAGGTTTGGGGGCTCTTGCTCCAGGTATGACTTTGAAAGATTTGCATTCCGAGTTCTATTTGTCCACAGGTCAAGAAATTGCCTTTGCAGGAAATGCAGGAGATAAGATTAAAATTCCATTGAGTTTGTCTGCTTTAACCAATCGAATCGATTTGCCTAAAAAACTTGTTTTGAAATATATCTTTGATGGCCAAACTTCTTGGGGCGAAAAGAAATCGTGGTGGACAAAAAGTAAGGAGATTACCTGGAAAGCTTGGACGATTCAGGCCTTGGATTCAGTAATCATTGAATTGCCCAAAGATAAATCATTGAATACATTGCGTTTTGTGTTGGAAGATTCGAATGGACAAGTTTTACACCAAAATTTTGTGAACATTCTGGTTGAAAATGGTAATACTCAACCTGCCAATAAAAAACAAGAAGTCATTTCTGTACCTGTTGGAAAATATGTTGGAGCAAATTGGTCCGAAAAACAATGGACAGGAGTTTTAGGAAATAAAATGAATGGTGGAGGCTTTGGCTTTTTTGAATATGAATTTGAATGGCCAAAAGGTTTAGTAGAAGACTCTGTTTTGCAGGTTAGTTTCTTCGTTGAAGCTTCCTCGAAGCCTTTGCTAGGAAAAGATCGAATCAATTCAGGTAGCATGAATGGCGATTACATGTTGGGCAAAGGAACGGCAGATCCAGGTAAAAACCCAAATGCTTATCCGCAAACAGATTTGACGAAAACCCCTTCTTTACTTAAAATATTCGCTAATAATCAATTTTGCCGTACGGTTGAATTGGAAGATGATCCTGCAGATCATCAGGGTGTTTTATCTTGGTTTTACCAAGCTAGAAATCACGAGTTAGATGAAGCTGGTACTTATGGCTACTGGGTACAAACTAGTTTGCCAAAATTAGCTTGGCAAGAGGCTTCTTACACTGGAAAACTACGTATTCGATTAGAAGTTCCAGCCTCATTACCCAATGGATTAGCACTCTATGGCTCCCGTTCCGGAAGATATATGGCTGAACCTAGTTTGGTGATAACAAGGAAATAGGTATTTCCACATTCTTCACATCAACTATCTTTTTTGGTATTTTGGCCTCTATGGCTAAATTACTCATGTGAATATCTTTAATGGGCATTTCAGGTAGTCCTCTCAACATGATTCCAGTTGCTGCGCCTTTAACTTGGATATTATCCATATAAATAGATCTAAATTGAGGAGTTCCTTCATTAACGGGTTCTAGTTTTGCTTTAACTTCTTCACTGCCATTTCCAAAGGTTGAAACAGGGTCTTTACCTTGGTAATACATATCCATAATGATAGCTTCTCCAGCTATGTTTTTCATCGCAATATTTTGGATATAGATATTCTCAACGATTCCACCTCGTCCTCTAGCTGTTTTGAATCGTAGTCCTACATCGGTTCCTAAAAATTGACAATTGTCAACAAATATATCATGTACTCCTCCTGACATTTCAGAACCAACTACTACTCCGCCATGTCCGTGAAAAACTTGTGAATTTTCAATGTTGACATAGGCTGTTGGTTTGCCTCTTTTTCTACCTTGTTCGTCCTTACCTGATTTCAAACAAATACCGTCATCGCCGACATCTATTTTGCAATTATTGACATTGACATATTCACATGATTCGATATCTAAACCGTCGCTATTCTGTGCATACCAGGGATTCTTGACCATCAAATTACTCATTGTAACATGGGTGCAAAGTAAAGGGTGGATGGTCCAAGCAGGGCTGTTTTGAATGGTGAAACCATCTAAAATGATTTCATCGCACTGAATTAAACTCAATAAATTGGGCCGTAAAAATTCTTTGATTTCAGTTGCATTTTCCAAGTTGAAACCTGCATCCGTTCTACCTGACAATGGATTTAGAGATCCTTTCAAAGCCCTTTGTGTTGGATACCATGTATCTTTTTTCTCATTCAAAACACCACCACTTTGAACTAAATTCTCCCATTCTCCAGCTGTTAGCTTTTGCTTTTTAACGGGTCGCCAAGCTTCTCCTGCACCATCAATGACCCCTTGCCCAGTAATGGCTATTTTTCTTACATTTTTTCCGGAAATGGGTGATTGTGCACGAATGGCTTCTACACCTTCCCAAAATGTTTTTACTAATGGATAATCTGCTGAATTATCTGAGAATTGTAAAATGGCACCTTGTTCTATATGTAAATTTACGTTTGATTTCAATTCAATTGGGCCTGAAACCCAAAGTCCTTTGGGTATAAGTACTACGCCACCACCATTTTGATGGGTTTGATCAATTGCTTGTTGAATAGCTATTGCATTATTGAAGGTTGGACCAGTTTTTGCCCCATAATTTTTAATGTTCAGGGTATCTAATTTAAAAACGGGTTTCGAAACGACAGGTATTTCAAATTGATATTTTTGATTGAATGCAGATTTTTTCAAAAAGCTTTTCAAGTGTTCTGTGGATTCCGCGATTCCTTGTGCCACGAAATTTGCCATAATTTGTGCACCATATACGGTGAAATGAGTATCATCGCTGACCCCTTTTTTATATTTTTTATAAATTCCCGGCGGTAAATGGAGGAATATTTTTTCAGAAGCGTCCAAACCCAATTTTTCAATCAACGCACGCGATTTAGCTTCCATATCAATGAACAAGACTTTTTCTTTCGTGGCAACTTCTTTGGCGACTCTTGGGTAATCTCCGTGTTGATCTACAAAATGTCCCAATGAATCAAATTTTCTTCTTTGTATGGAACTTAACACAATTGGAATTCCTCCTTTGGATATTGTTTCTTGGATGTATCTTGTTAGGTTTTTTCTATAGTCTGTTTGTGCTTCCGCATATCTAGATGTATCGGATAATTTTGCATCATTATGGCCAAATTGAATGATGACATAATCGCCTTTTTTTATTTGTTCAAAAACTTTTTGCCAACGTCCTTCTGTTCGAAAACTTTTAGTGCTTCTTCCATTATAGGCGTGGTTTTGAACTTCAACTGCCTCGTTGAACAACAGTCGAAATGGGATTCCCCAACCTGTTTCTGGATAATCTGCAGGTTGCTTATTGGCCATAGTGGAATCGCCAATTAAGAAAACACGAATGGGTTCAGGTTCTACAAAACTGAAAATCAGAAGGCTCAAAGCGAGTAAAAAGAAGTGTTTTTTCATGATTATAAAGAGTGCTTTCTTCGAAAGAAGAATTTGACTTTTTTTTACTTGTTTTGAGCAGGGTGATTTTTTTGTTGAAATTCTGGATTTGAAATCAACTAATTGATTGAAATTATAAGTTTTGAATTAGGGATTCTGATTTTCTTTTTTTAAGGGGTAATGCGTCCCCTTACCCCCTGCAATTTACGTGTTAATAAATTCAGTTGTTTGATAATTTGAATAGCATCCATTCAACTCATTTGATTTTTAGTCAAACAGATTAAATGGTCAGAAAAATTTAACGATTAATCGCAACAGAGCTTAAAATGGTTTGAATAATTTGTGTTGTGGTAATGTTGTCAGCTTCTGCTTCGTAATTTAAAATAATCCGATGATTTAGTACATCCGGCGCCATTTCTTTGATATCCTCCGGTAAAACATAATCTCGGCCTTCTAAATAGGCAAGTACTTTTGAAGCTAAATTTAAATGAATACTAGCTCTAGGAGATGCTCCAAATTGGATGTAATTGACTTCTTCTGTCAACCCATAATCAGCTGGATTTCTGGTTGCAAAGATTAGTTCAATGATGTATTTTTCTAAGGTTTCGCTGATGGTAATCTGATTGATTTCCTTTTGGATTTGATGGATATCTTTTAAGCTTAAAATAACCTTGGGTTGATATTTGAAGTCCAAATTGGACATTTTTCGCATGACTTCAAGTTCTTGGTCTTTGTTCAAATAGTCCAAGAAAACCTTTAACATGAAACGGTCCACTTGCGCCTCAGGAAGCGGGAATGTACCTTCTTGTTCGACAGGATTTTGCGTCGCTAATACCAAAAATGGACTGTCTAGTTGATAAGTTGTATCTCCAATCGTTACTTGTCGTTCGGCCATGGCTTCTAAAAGGGCCGATTGTACTTTGGCTGGAGCGCGATTTATTTCATCTGCTAGAATAATTTGAGCAAAAATGGGTCCCTTTTTTACTTCAAAATCTGATTTTAAAGGATTGTAAATCATCGTTCCAACCAAATCCGAAGGAAGTAGATCGGGTGTGAATTGTATTCTATGAAAATGCAAATCAAGAATTTTAGCAAGGGTGTTGATGGTCAAGGTTTTAGCTAAACCAGGTACCCCTTCCAATAAAACATGGCCTCCTGTAAATAAACCAACCAACAATCGATTGATCAATCGTTCTTGTCCAACAACGACTTTCCCCATCTCCTCAATGACAGCATTTATTTTATTTCTTGAATCCATGTTTTTGTATTTAAAAAACGCTCAATTTATTGCAATTTTTTGTATCGTATTCTTCTTGGAGTCAAATCATTCCCCAATCTTTTCTTTCTTGCTTCCTCATATTCTGAATAATTACCTTCAAAATAGGTCACTTGTGAATCTCCTTCAAAAGCTAAAATATGGGTAGCAATCCGATCTAAAAACCATCTATCGTGAGAAATAACTACTGCGCAACCTGCAAAGTTTTCCAAACCTTCTTCCAAGGCTCTCAGCGTGTTTACGTCCAAATCATTGGTAGGCTCATCTAGTAAAAGTACGTTGGCTCCTTCTTTTAGCATCATGGCTAAGTGAACTCTGTTTCTTTCTCCGCCCGATAAGTTGCCAATTTTTTTCTCTTGATCAGATCCCCCAAAATTGAATTTACTTACATAAGCTCGGGCATTGGATTGTTTGCCACCCAACATAATCCAATCATTTCCATCTGCAATGGTTTCATAAACCGATTTTTCTGCTTTCAATTGATGGTGTTCTTGATCAACATAAGCCAATTGAACAGTGTCTCCAACCTCAAAAGTCCCTGAATCAGGTTGAACCTGTCCAGTTATTAATTTGAATAAAGTCGTTTTTCCTGCTCCATTGGGTCCAATGATACCAACAATTCCGGCAGGAGGTAGGCTAAAACTTAAATTTTCAAATAATAATTTATCTCCAAATTTTTTAGAAACGCCTTGAACTTCGATGACTTTATTACCCAATCTTGGGCCAGCAGGAATAAATAACTCCAATTTATCTTCTTTCTGTCTATTCTCTTCAGACAATAACTTCTCATAAGCACCGATACGAGCTTTGGATTTAGCTTGTCGAGCCTTAGGAGCCATTCGAACCCATTCTAATTCCCTTTGAAGGGTTTTTTGTCTTCTAGATTCTGTTTTTTCTTCTTGAGCTAAACGATTTTGTTTTTGTTCTAACCAAGACGTGTAGTTACCTTTCCATGGAATACCTTCACCACGGTCTAATTCTAAGATCCAGCCCGCAACATTGTCTAAGAAATATCTATCGTGTGTTACAGCAATCACAGTACCTTTGTATTGTCTTAAATGCTCTTCTAACCAATAAACAGATTCTGCATCCAAGTGGTTGGTCGGTTCATCCAATAATAATACATCAGGCTCTTGTAATAATAATCGACAAAGCGCTACACGACGTTTTTCACCTCCAGAAAGGGTACTTATTTTTGCTTCAGGATCCGGACAACGAAGCGCATCCATGGCTTTTTCTAAGCGAGTGTCTAATTCCCAAGCATTAAAATGATCTAATTTTTCTTGTACTTCTCCTTGGCGAGATAATAGTTTGTCAAAATCTGCATCTGGATCACCAAATGCTTCATTGATTTCATCGAATTCCTTCAAAAGGTTTTTGATTTCGGCCACACCTTCTTCTACGACCTCCAGCACAGTTTTGTTTAAATCTAAATCAGGTTCTTGCTCCAATAAACCAACACTGTAACCCGGTGACCAAACTACATCACCCGTATATGACTTGTCTATTCCTGCAATGATTCTTAATAAAGTCGATTTTCCGGAACCATTTAAACCTAAAACTCCGATTTTGGCACCATAGAAAAAACTTAAGTAAATATTTTTTATAATTGTTTTCTGAGGAGGAATGGTTTTGGACACACGCTCCATTGAAAAGATGATCGTTTCGTTACTCATATGTTTTTTTAATTTTAAAAAGACAAATATCGCAATTTCATTGAAAGGATTTTCATTCTAAAGCTATAAGAACTTATAAAAAGATTTTTTAAGGTAGAAAAATTTAGATTTATATGAAAAATTATATAGATTTGCTCTCTTAACAAAAATAATTTACCCAATTAATAATTTTAACCTTTATTGAGCCAAGGTATTGCTTGAAGCTCTTTTAATTTACATATGGATTCTGCCTTATCTAATCAATTCGGATTTTGCCGCGACGGCAAAGTTTTTATCAATGCTTATTTGAATTTCCCAGAGAGAGAAATTGGTTTTGTTCGCAACACCGAAAGTGAAGCCTTGGAATATTTTGTTAATCGCTTTGAATTAGCAAAAAAGAAAGTAGCTGCTTTGTCTAAGGAAGTCGAAGAAGTTCAAAACAAAGGGTCGTTTTTAACCAAAGTAATTCAGATGAAAGCTTATTTAGCTGAATTTGACGGGCTAGGTGATTTTGTGCCATTGTTTGCTGAATTAGATCGTTTAGAAGTATTCTTGAAAGATTTGATTGCGAACAATCAGGTGAAAAATCTGGAAATTAAACGTGCTTTAGTAGAAGATGCTAAAAGTATTGCTTCTGAAGAGGATATTACCAATGCTACCGATCGTTTGCTTGAAGTTAAAGCAAAATGGGTGAAAACGGGGCCTGTTGAAAAGCCTTTACAAGATGCTTTGAATGCTGAATTTCAAGAAATTGTTGACGGATTTTTTCTTCGCAGGAGAGCCTTCTTTGAAGAGAAAAATAGAATCATTGATGAAAAAATTGCGAAGCTTCAAGGTTTTATTGATTCAGTTCATCAATTGAGAAAAGCAGAAGATATAGATGACTCCGTTATCAAAGTAAAAGAATTACAAAGAGAGTGGAAAACCGTCATGGGTTTGCCTCCTAAAAAGCAATCCATGTTATGGAAAAATTTCAAGAAGGCCAATGAAATGTTCTTCGAGAAATATAATCGAATTAAGGGAATTGAAGTAAAACCTAGAATTGACCCTCGAGTTCATGAATTAACCAACATGATGGTCGAGTTAGAAGGTAAACTGAAAGACCAAGTCAATATTGTTGCCACCGCAGAATTAGCCAAAGCTTATTTAGTTAAGTGGAAAGAAATTACGGCACAAGTAAAAACAATTGATCGTAATTTAGCCGAGCGATTCAGAAATGTATGTGATAAAATATTCGAGATGAATTATTTATTGCGTGTTATTTCTTACCGTCATCCAGCTTTGAATGAAAAACCAAGATTGGAACAATTGAAGATTATGATTAACCAAATGGACTACATGACTAAAAAGGAGCGTAGTGAATTGGAGATTTTCATAGCAGATTCTGAGGAGGATGGTACAATCGCAGAAAAGCCTGTTCAAAGTAAAATCAATACGCAAAAGCGTAAAATTAGCATGAAAGAAATGCTCTTGACCAGTTTCAAAACTGAGTTAGATGCCATTTTGAATGCATAGAAGAAGAGAGAAGAGAGGAAAGAGAAAAGAGAAAAGAGAAAACAAGGCGCTCGGCTGTGCCGAGTGCATACTATGGATTGAACTTTTAGTTCATTAATCAAGCAAGTAGGAAATAATTTATTCTCTTTCCTCTTTTCTCTCTTCCTACAAAGATTCAAAATCCAATTGATCAAACGTTCCAGAAGACATCATCAATAAATTCTGGTTTTTCCAATTTTGTTCTTGTAATAATTTCAATAAATGTTCCGGTTCTCTGATGACCTTTAAATTGGGATGATTGAAATATTTCTGCACATCTTTTTCATCCAATTGGTCCATTTTTTTGATGGCACGGGCATGTTCGCTTAAATAAATCACAGCAGTGTCTGCCTGATCTAGTGTATGCTCATATTGGGGTAAAAAGGCAGGATTCAAGCTGCTGAATGTATGTAGCTCCAAACAGGCAAATAATTTCCTGTCAGGATACTGCATTTTTAGTGCTTCTGTTGTTGCTTTTACCTTAGAAGGGGCATGCGCAAAATCTTTGTAAATGATGCTATCTGGGCTTTCTTTTACTAATTCAAGTCGTTTGCTAGCACCTTTAAAAGATTGTATCGCTTGGTAAAACTCACTTTGGCCCACTCCAATTTGCTCACAAATTAATCGGGCACCATTGATGTTTTTTAAGTTATGTTCTCCAAATACGGCAATTTCATAATTGATCCCATCTTCTCCTTTTAAAATGGTTTTTCCATTTTTTATGCTGGCTGGATGAGCTGAATAAGCTGTTTTTTGAGCATGCTCAGGGCAAAATTCAGTTAATTCCTTTAAAACCTTATCCGTTTCATCAAACAATAAGCTTCCTGATTTGGGTAATTCAAGAATTAAATTTTTGAAGGAATCTGTATAGGATTCAAAAGTGGGATAAACATTGATGTGATCCCAAGCAATTCCTGAAATTAATGCTATATGAGGCTGATATAATAGGAATTTAGCTCTTCGGTCAATTGGGGATGCCAAATATTCATCCCCTTCAATGATGATAATTGGAGCATCTGAAAGTGATGCCATTAACTCAAAACCTTCAATTCTTGCTCCAACAAGATAGTCGAATTTTTTACCAAGGGTTTTTAGAACATGTAAAATCATGGAAGTGATACTCGTTTTTCCATGACTACCTGCAATAACAATTCTTTGTTTATTTTTACTTTCCTCGAATAAAAAAGATGGATAAGATTCAATTTTGATGCCTAATTCTTGTGCTTTTAATAATTCAGGATTGTCGGCTCTTGCATGCATCCCTACAATCACGGCGTCAAGATCAGTAGTGATTTTCTCTGGAAACCATCCAAATGCACTTGGAAGTATCCCATTTGCTTCTAAAAGGCTTCTGGAAGGTTCATAAATTTCATCGTCGGAACCTGTAATTTGGTACCCTTTTGCTTTAAGAGCTAATGCTAAATTGTGCATCGCAGCACCTCCGATTGCAATAAAATGAATTTTTGGCATATAACATTTTTAGAATAGTTTGCAAAGTACATACTTTTATTGCAGTTTTGCACGTTTTTACACGAGTCAAAAACAAATGATTTAAATTTTTGGTATAAGTAAATGAAAAATTACGTCGATCTAATTGATCAAACCATTGAATTCCCTACGCGTGAATTCAACATCAACGAAAACAATGAATTGTTGTTTAATAATGTTCCTTTGATGGAAATCATCAAGCAATATGGTACTCCGTTGAAAATTTCTTATTTGCCTAAAATTGGTGAGCATATCGAAAATGCCAAGCTTTTGTTTAGAAATGCTATCAAAAAATACAATTACAAAGGGAATTATACTTATTGCTATTGTACAAAATCATCCCATTTTTCATTTGTTTTGGAAGAAATTTTAGAACAACAAAATGTACATTTAGAGACTAGTTCTGCTTTCGATATCCCGATTATTCGAGATATGCACGAACGTGGAAAGATTTCAAAATCGACCTATATATTGTGCAATGGCTATAAACAACCTTTATATACCCAATATATTTCGGAATTAATCAATGAAGGTTTTAATTGTATTCCGATCTTAGATAATTTAAAGGAAATTGATTTTTACGAAAAGTCCGTGACCGCCGATAAGGTAAACATTGCTATTCGCATTGCGACAGACGAAGAGCCTGATTTTGCATTTTATACTTCTCGACTAGGTGTTAGATATTCAGATGTAAGCATTTTGTATGAAGAGAAAATTAAACCGAATCCTCGTTTTAATTTGAAAATGCTTCACTTTTTTATCAATACGGGTATCAAAGACAGTGCCTATTATTGGTCTGAATTGAGTCGTTTTATTTATAAATATTGTGAATTGAAAAAGATTTGCCCGGAATTAGATTCCATCGATTTAGGGGGTGGTCTTCCAATTCAAACTTCTTTGCAGTTCAATTACGATTACCAAGCAATGGTAGATGAAATTGTAGAATCTATCTCTTGGATTTGTAATAAAAACAATGTTCCAGTGCCCAATATTTTTACTGAATTTGGATCATATTCTGTAGGTGAAAGTGGTGCGGTATTGTATGAAATCATTGACCAAAAGTTGCAAAATGATAAAGAGTTGTGGTATATGATTGATGGTTCATTCATTACTCAATTGCCAGATTCTTGGGGAATGAACCAAAAATACATCATGTTGCCTGTGAATAATTGGAGTTCTCCTTACCAAAAAGTCAACTTAGGAGGTCTTACTTGTGATTCGATGGATTTTTACAATACGGAGGCGCATAGTTCCGATTTGTACTTGCCTATTTTTGAGGAGGCATCGGAAAGACAGTTTGTCGGATTTTTCCATACCGGCGCTTACCAAGAATCTTTGGGAGGTTATGGTGGAATTCAACATTGTTTAATTCCAGCACCTAAACATGTGATTGTAGACCGTTTGGAAGATGGAACCATTACAACAAGGTTGTTCTCTGAAGAACAAACAAGCAATTCAATGTTGTCAATTCTAGGATATAATGATGTCAAAAAAGATGCCATCGTACCAGAAACCAACGCCACAAGTAATAAAAAAGCTAAATTGACGTCAGTCTAATCTATTTTATATGAAAAAATTAATCGCTATCGCTTTACTTACAGCCTTTGTTGTTAGTTCATGCTCGCAAAGTACAAATTGCCCTGCTTATGGCACAACAAGAGCTAATGTGGAGAAAGTGAGGAGGATTTGAGATGTAAGACGTAAGATGTATGATGTAAGAGGAATGTAGAATTAAGAATGTAGAATTAAATATTATACATCTTAAATCATACGTCATACATCTTACATCATACGTCTTACATCTTACATCAACTATTCTTCTGCCCAATCAAAGCTCTTCGTAACAGCTTTTTTCCATTGGTGTTGCAAATGTTGTCTTTTTTCAGGCTGCATTTGAGAATTCCAGCGATGTTTAATCGCCCAATTTTTCTTCAAATCCTCTAAATTTTCCCAAAAACCTACCGCTAAACCAGCGGCATAAGCGGCACCCAAGGCGGTAGTTTCAATGATTTTTGGACAAATGACTTCCTGTCCTATGATGTCCGATTGGAATTGCATCAATAATTCATTCACAACCATTCCGCCATCTACACGCAGTGAAGTGATGGGAATGCCTGCATCTTTTTCCATGGCTTCCAAAACTTCCCATGTTTGGAAAGCGGTTGCTTCCAATGCAGCACGCGCAATGTGTGATTTATTGATATACCTTGTGAGTCCTACCAAAACACCCCTGGCATCAGATTTCCAATATGGAGCATAAAGCCCTGAAAATGCAGGGACAAAATAACATCCTCCGTTGTCCTCTACCTTTGCGGCCAATGTTTCAATTTCTACACTATCTTGAATAAGGCCTAAATTATCTCTTAACCATTGTACTAGGGCACCTGTAATAGCCACAGATCCTTCCAAGGCATAATGCACAGGCTCGTCGCCCAATTGGTAAGCAACAGTGGTTAATAAGCCATATTGAGATGGAATGGCTTTTGTTCCTGTGTTCATTAACATAAAACAACCCGTTCCATAGGTATTTTTGCCTTGTCCGGGATCAAAACATGTTTGTCCTACCAATGCAGCTTGTTGGTCACCCAAGATACCAGCTAAGGGAACTCCGTTCAATACGCCTTTGGCTTTTGCATAAACGGTAGAACTAGATTTTATTTCTGGTAACATCTGTTTAGGGATGTTCAACACGTTTAAAATTTCATCGTCCCATTGGCAAGTCTCTAAATTCATTAATTGCGTTCTACTCGCATTGGTAACATCTGTGATATGGATACCACCTTCCGTTCCTCCTGTTAAATGCCAAGCAATAAAAGTGTCCATATTGCCAAAAATAGCCTCGCCTTTTTCGGCATCTTCTCTGACATTGGGCACATTATTCAGTAACCATCTTAATTTTAATCCACTGAAATATGTAGCCAATGGTAGTCCCGTTTTGGCTCTAAAACGATCTGTCCCTCCATCTTTGGCAAGCTCTGCTAATTCAGAACCTACACGAGTGTCTTGCCAAACCAAGGCATTGTAATAAGCTTTTCCTGTTTTTTTATTCCAAACAACTGTTGTTTCTCTTTGGTTGGTGATTCCAACCGCGGATAAATCATTGGCGGTTAAATTGGCTTTGCCCAAGGCTAATCCAATGACTTCCTGTGTATTTTTCCAAATTTCAGCTGAATCATGTTCAACCCATCCTGCTTGTGGATAAATTTGCTCATGCTCTTTTTGACCCATGGAGATTATTTCTCCCGATTTATTAAAAATAATGAAACGGGAACTCGTGGTTCCTTGATCGATAGATCCAATATACATGATTACTTATTTTAATGATAATAGAAATACACCCAATAATGCACCTAAAGAGGGCCCTAAAACAGGAATCCAGCCGTAGGACCAATCGCTTCCTCCTTTGTTTTTGATTGGTAAAATGGCGTGCAGGATTCTGGGACCTAAGTCTCTAGCCGGATTGACCGCATAGCCTGTGGTTCCACCTAGACCTAAGCCTACTGCCCAAACCAATATTCCTACTAAAAATGGTCCCAATCCATGTGAAATGGAAGAGAAGGTTCCTAATGCGAAAACGATCAATGCAGAGGGTAATATTTCTGAAATTAAATTGAATGTCGTGTTTTTGATGGCAGGATCAGTGCAAAAAGAAGCTTTGATTGCCCCAGCATCTTCCGTGATATCATAATGTGGTTTATATTGAATCCAAACCAATAATTGACCCAACATGGCACCCAAAATTTGTCCACCTACATAAGTTGTGAATAAACTCCAATCACCAGATTTTGCAGATTCCGCTATGGTAACGATGGGATTTAGATGTGCGCCTGGACTACCAAAATAGGTAGAAACAAAAATGCCAATTGTAACAGCAAATGCCCAAGCTGCAGCGATGGCCAATAATCCCGTTTGGTGACCTTTGGTATTTTTTAATAAAACATTGGCAACCACGCCATTTCCAATATACAGTAGGGTAGCAGTTCCGGCTAACTCGCCAGCGAAAATCGAACTCATGTGAATAGGTTTAAATTAACAGTTTTTCAAAACTATAAAACATTTGCATAAAAACACAAAAAGAACTAAATTTCTGATTATAAATTACCTTTAATTATATCTTCCTCGATGAACCGAATTTTACTTATATTTTCTGCCTTTTTAATCTTATTCTTATCAACTAGTTCTATCCCATTAATAGGCGAAGAATCTTGGGAAAATGTCTTTAAAAGAATCAATGATGAAGTAAATCAGCATTCACAAGCTTATTCTAATCTTGGATTTGCTTGTAATACCATGGGCCATCGTTTGACGGGGAGTGAAAAAGGCAAAAAAGCAGAAGAGTACGCCTATTCTTTATTTAAAAAATACGGATTTAGAGATACAAAATACCAATCATTTCAAGTAGAAGCTTGGGCGAGAGATACTGTTACTTTATCCATTGCTCCACCAAAATCGGATGATTTTAGAGATGTACCTGTTGTTTCTTTGGCCATGACGCCGATTGAAGCCAATATTACTGGTAATATCATTGATGTAGGAAATGGATTGGATGGCGATTTTCTTGAGAAAAAGGATTTAGTTAAGGGTAAAGTTGTTTTAATGAATATTGGTTTAATAGAGCCAAAGGCTGGAGAAAAAAATATTCACCGTTCTGAAAAGACTGCTTTAGCCATAGAGCATGGAGCGGTTGGAGTTATTTTTGTGAATACCGTAAAAGGACAAGTTTTATTAACAGGAACAGCTTCTGTTACAGGAAATTTAATTTCCATTCCGGCAGTTTGTGTTTCGTGGGAAAGTGGAACAGAAATTCGTAATTGGTTGAAATCTCAACCTGGATTATTGTCGATGATTGAAATGCACAATGTAAGTCAACCCATCAAGGCAAGAAATATCATAGCCACTTTAAAAGGAGATAATAGTAAATATAAACACGAGAAAATCGTGATTGGCGGCCATTTAGATTCTTGGGATTTAGCTCAAGGCGCGATTGATAATGGAATTGGTTCATTCTCTGTCATTGATATTGCTAGAACATTTAAGGCCTTGGGATTAAAGAGTAAGCGCACCATTGAATTTGTGGCATTTATGGGAGAAGAGGAAGGCTTATTGGGTTCCAAAGCCTATATTCAAAAAGCCAAGCAAAATGGTGATTTGGATGAAATAGTGTATATGGTCAATTTAGATATGACAAATGATGTGCATGGTTTTAATGCAGGAGGGAGAAAAGAATTATTACCTCTTTTGAAAGAAATAGGTGATAAAATTAAATCCATCGATGGCAATTTTGAAAATCAACAAATCAATTCAGCAGGCTTACATTCTGATAATCAATCGTTTTTAATGGAAGGAATTGCAGCGAGTACACCGATGGGTAGATTGGGAAAAGGAGTGGTAGATTGCTACCATGCCAACTGTGACGGTTTTAATTTGGTGAATGAAAAAGAATTGAAAAATACGGTTAAATATACTGCCATGCTTTTGTATGGTTTGGCCAATGTGCCCAAATTTCCGACGCAACGTTTAGACTTTTATTCCACTCGCGATTTTTTCATTCAACAAAACTTGAAGAGAGATTTAGAATTAGGTGGAGAATGGCGTTGGGGAAACGATTAAATATTCCCTTATTTTATTAATTTTGCAAAATTTGTATTCTAAAATACCCATAAAATGAGTAACAATAGTCCTTCTTTCTTTGATCACAATTTTGAAGTAGTACCAGAATCGTCATTCAAATCCATTATAAAAGTTATTGGTATTGGTGGCGGAGGATCCAATGCGGTTCGCCACATGGACAACATGAAGATCAAAGGAGCTGATTTAATTATTTGCAATACGGATTCACAGGCTTTGGCTTCCAATCCTGTAAAAACGAAAATTAAATTAGGCGATCAAGGTTTAGGTGCTGGAACAGACCCTGAAGTTGGAAAGAAAGCAGCATTGGAGAGTAAGGGCAAGATTGAGGCTGTTTTGACACCTGGGACTGAAATGATTTTCATTACCGCAGGTATGGGTGGTGGAACGGGTACTGGAGCAGCGCCTGTCATTGCAGAAATTGCTAGAGAAAAAGGATTGCTGACTGTGGCAGTTGTTACAGCTCCCTATTCATGGGAAGGAAGAGATAAAATTCAATACGCATTAAACGGTATTCAGGAATTAAAAACGTATTGCGATACGGTTTTAGTGGTTATGAATGATAAATTGGCTCAAATTTATGAGTCCTTAGCGGTGAAAGATGCTTTTGCTAAAGCCGACGATGTCTTAGCCAAAGCAGTTAAAAGTGTGGTAGACGTAATCGCAAAACCTGGAGATATCAATACGGACTTTATGGATGTAAAGAAAGTGTTGAAAAATGCGGGTCAGGCGATGATGAGCTCCGCTTTAGGAAAAGGCGAAAATAGAGCATTGGATTCAATCACAGAAGCGTTGGAATCTCCTTTGTTGAATTCTCAAGAAATCAAAGGGGCAAAGCGTATTTTGATTACTGCTGCAACGAGTAGTAACAAGGATTTAAGAATGGATGAACAATCCGTCATTGTAGATTATCTAATGGCGCGCGTAAGCACGCAAGCGGACATGGTAAAATTTGGATTTTCTACCGATGAAACTCTTGGGGATGATTTATATTTAACTGTCATTGCAGCAGGCTTTGAGCATGAACAAAATGCCTTGGATGGATTCCTTTTCGACGATACAAGTCATTATGGATCTGCTGAAAATCCCGTATTGACCCCAGGTGAAACCTTCGACTTTTCAGATTTTGAAAGTAAACAAAACTCCAATATTGTTGAAAGCGAAGAAGTTCGTTTTGCGAAATTATTGGATAGTTATAAAAAGGGTGGCCCTGATTCGAAAGATTTCTCAATTCCTACTTACCAAAGAAACAATGTTCCTTTGTATGACATCAATCGAGTGCCTCAAAATGAATGGGTAGAATCAAACTTATACGAATAATGCGAATCAAGGGTTAAAAACTAAAATTCAGGATCTTTTCTAATAATTGTGGCTAGATAAAATTTAATTACATTTTTCCCGGCCAACAATGCAATTTTCTGGCTAATTCATTTTCTATGGTATTTCTTTTTTTGAAAAAAAAGAAACAAAAAAACGTATTTGTCGCAAGTTAATCCAAGACGAATCAGCAAGCTGACCGATTTTCACTTCGCTCTTGGCTATTTTCTTTGACCCTGACGCACATCGCCCATGCACATTGTCAAAGCTCCGCCTACCGCTACGTTCAAATCTTTCGTTGGGATTAACCAAAAGTTCATTGATAAGTTTGAAAAAAGAAGAAATAGCGTTGGCTGGGCGTATCCGAGGCCAGAAGCGGTAAGTAGAGAAATAAAAATTTGAAATTTTGACTCTTGATTCGCATGAATAGTTAGATAGCTTTGATTTTTTGGACAGTTTCTCGAATGATTTCTTCGTTGGAATAAGCAATTTCAAATTCTGAAATTTCAGCTACTCCACCCATCGAAATGCCAGGTCTGCGATATTCCATCAAGGAGTTTTTGGTAGTTCTTGCACTCAAATGAACGGCATTTACTCCAGCTGAAACAAAATCTAGGCAGTTGATTGGATTGACACCACTGCCTGCCATGATTTCTATTCTTCCTTGACTTTCATTGACCATCTCGGCAATCATTTCAATGCCATCATGGGCTTTGTTTTTGCATCCAGAGGTTAATATTCGCGTAAATCCAAGGTCAACAAGTGCATTTAATACTTCCAAGGGATCCTTGGAAACATCAATGGCTCGATGAAAGGTGAGAGGCAAAGAGCCAACTTTCGCTTTGATCTTTTCCATAAAAGGGTAATCGACATCTCCATTAGGTAAAAGTGCACCCACCACTATTCCATGAACACCTATTTTTATTAGTGACTCAATTTCAAAAAGCATGGTATCTTTTTCAAAGGAATCGTAGCAAAAATCTCCGCCTCTCGGACGTAACATCGTATGAATTTCGATGTTGGAGGAGGCAATTGAAGCCTTGACTAATCCCAGAGAAGGAGTTGTTCCACCTTCCCAAGGAGAACCACATAATTCAACTCGATGTGCCCCCGCTCGATCCGCTGAAATGGTAGAAAATAGGGAATAGGAGCAAACTTCAACTTTTATGGATTCAACAATCATGGCTTATTTTTTACGCTATTTTAACTGAGAAAATATATTTTTTTAAAATTTATCAATAAATCTTTTATAAATATAATTTTATTTTACTTTTGCAGTCCGAAGGCTTTTTGTAATTAGCCGAAGGATTTAATTATTCATTCAATTTTACGGTTTAAATATACTAATTATGTACTGGACACTAGAACTTGCCTCTTATTTAGAAGATGCACCTTGGCCTGCTTCGAAAGATGAATTAATCGATTTCGCAATTCGTACAGGTTCACCTTTAGAAGTGGTTGAAAATTTACAAGAATTGGAAGATGATGGTCAACCCTTTGAAAGTATTGAAGAAATCTGGCCAGATTATCCAACAAAAGATGATTTCTTCTTTAATGAAGACGAATATTAATAATTATGGGTTATGAATTATGAATTATGAAATGTTTTACAAAAATCATAATTCATAATTCATAATTCATAGTTTTTTCTTAATCCTCTCCGCTAATTCCTTATCCCTAATTTCGATCCCCCAGCGGCGTTGAAGAATGTCCTCTAAATCGGTGGCCATTTCATTTTCTTTTAAGTATTCAATTTCACCTTTTAAATAAGGCTCATCAGCTAAAATTGGTTGAAGACCATTTTTTTGTTGTTGGCAAAAAGTTAAAACTTCCAAAGTCTTAGAGCCATATATTTCTTTCAAATGCTCGATTGTTTTGGGAAGAAGAGATGTTTCTTTGGCAAAATCCTGAATTGCTTGTTCATTGATGATATGCCCGCCCTCTAAAGTGAAATCTCGGGTGGTACATTTGGATTTATTTTTTTCAAATATTTCATTTTCCATTACATCAACTGTATCTTCTGCCATCACTCGGTAAGTGGTCCATTTTCCACCCATGATACTGATCAAATTACTTCTTTGATCAAATTCCACTTCATGGTCACGAACGATGGATTTTGTGTCCGTTTTCATGGCAGATTGTAAAGCTTCTTGGAGTAAAGGCCTTTGTCCAACAAAATCGGAACAGATGTCTTCCATGCTTGCTTTTCTTTTGGCAAAACGATTGAAATAATCCAATAGATATGTTTTTTCATCTTCCTTGATTACCGGACTTTCTTTTAAGGAATCCGCTTCATCTGTAGTACCAACTAAGATGTAATCTCTCCATGGAATTAAAAAGACCACACGGCCATCATCCGTTTTAGGTATTAAAAGTGATAATTCACCAGGCCAAAATTCTTTTTTCAGTACGATATGAGCACCGCGACTCACCTTCATTCTTTGGTGCAATTTTGGATTCGCCATTTTGCGAACAGCATCCGTAAATGGGCCAGTAGCATTGATGAATGCTTTGGCTGAAATTTCGTGTTCTGTACCTGAAAGGGAATCTTTGAAGGTTAATTTTTTTATTTTTAAACTTTTGGGACTAAGCGTAAATTGACTTAGTTCAGCGTAATTTAGGATGGTCGCGCCCATTTTTTCAGCACTTTGTACCAAAGCTAAAGCGTATCTGGCGTCATTTAATTGGCCATCAAAATACAAAATTCCCCCTTTCATTCCTTGTGTGTCTAGGGCGGGAATTAAATGAGACATTTCTTTTGGGCTCAATCCCTTACTACTTTGCAAATTGGTTGAACCCGCTATTTTATCATACATCCACATTCCTATTCGGTAATAAATTCTGTCGAACCAAGAATAACAAGGAGTTAATAATCCCAAAGGATGAGCCAAGTGGGGAGCATTTTTTAGCATGATTTGTCGTTCATGCAAGGCCTTATACACCATTTTGAATTGTTGCCAATCGAATGTTTTTACAGCCTGTTCTAAATATCGAACTCCTCCATGAACTAATTTTGTCGATTTTGAAGAAGTTTGGCCAGCAAAATCGCCTTTTTCAATCAATAAAACCTTATACCCTCTCAATGTGGCATCTAGTGCTACACCTGCACCTGTTGCGCCACCACCAATAATACATACATCATAGGTTGAGTTGTTTTCTTGAATTTTTTGAAATTGGGAGGTTCTATTGAATGTCATAAAAAATAAAATAGTAGTCTTTAATAGGAATAAACGACAATTTAGGAAGATTATGTAAAAATAAACGTAAAAGATTCTAATAAAATTGATAAAAATGAAAGAGATTTTATAATTTTGCATTCCTTTTGACTGAAAGTTCAAAAGAATGATAACTCCAAAAAGAATCCTGATAAAGACAGTTATGGCAAAGAAAGAAAAATTAGAAGGAATTGAAATTATAGAAAGCCCAGAGGCGCTTCAAGAGGAATTCAACAAAGTAACCGGTTTAGTTGAAAAAAATAAATCATCTCTTATTGGAATTGGTGTAGCCGTGGTAGCAATTATTGCTGCAGCTTTTGGTTACAAATATTATACAAGTTCACAAGATGCTGAAGGAGAAAAGAAGTTATTCAAAGCGGTTTATGCTTTTGAAAATGATTCTTTATCTACTGCTGTCAAGGACTTATCTAAAATTTCAGATGAGTTTGGCGGGAATACGCAAAATTTAGCTGATTTGTATTTAGGAATTACCTTCTTAAAACAAGGTAAGTTTGATCAAGCAATCGAGAAATTAAAAAACTTTAGCAGTACAGATTTGTTGGTACAAGCAAGAGCTTATTCTTTAATTGGAGATGCTTATTCTGAGAAAAAATCTTACACTGAGGCCATTGAATATTATCAAAAAGCGGCTGATTATAAAGCGAACAAATTCTTTACACCTACTTATTTGCTGAAATTAGCTACGGCTTATGAATCAAATAAACAGTCGAAAGAAGCTTTAGATGTTTACACACAAATTACAGAGAAATTTCCGCAGTCGTCTGAGTCGATTCCTGCAAAGAAATACAAAGCTCAATTAGAAAGCTCAATCTCTGAATAATCATTTTTTCGAAATATAAGGTAGGGGATAAGAGCAGCAGTTCTTATCCCTTCTTGTTTTAAATACAATAATATGTCTTCTGCAGATAAAAATTTAAGTGAATTTCTTGCAAAGAATTTGCCAGATGTAAGTGCTAAAAAGTTTGCCATTGTGGTTTCAGAATGGAATCAAGAGGTGACAGATGCCTTGTATGAAGGCGCTTATAATACCTTAATAAATTATGGTGCAAAGGCTGAAAATATTTTTAGAGCGGAGGTGCCAGGTAGCTTTGAATTGAGTTTAGGAGCACAGAAGTTGGCTCAAAGACCCGAAATTGATGCTGTGATTTGTTTGGGATGTGTGATTCAAGGTGAAACAAAGCATTTTGATTTTATTTGTCACGCAGTAGCTCAAGGAATCACTAATGTTAGTTTAAAGTATGATAAGCCTGTGATTTTTGGAGTATTAACTCCAAATAACCAAGAACAAGCTTTGGCAAGAGCAGGGGGAATTCATGGCAATAAAGGAGATGAAGCGGCGTTTACCGCTATTAAAATGTTAGGTTTATAAAATCAAAATAGATTATTATGCAAGTTTGGAAATTCGGAGGAACCTCTGTTGGAAAGCCAGAAAGAATGAAATCAATTCGTCAACTAATTACAGAGGACGGAAAACCTAAAATTGTTGTATTATCTGCATTATCAGGAAGCACCAATTCACTTTTGTCGATATCTGAATCTTTAATCTCAAAAAATATAAGCGAAGCCAAAGAAAAAGCCAATGTGTTGAAGGCGCACTATGATTCTTTTTTACAAGAATTGTATGCAACTCCAGCTGGACTAGCGAAGGGCCAAGCGATTGTTGAAAAAGAGTTTTCATTTATTGATCAATTGATTGCTACCGCACCATATACTTCCAAAGAGGAGAAAGAAATGGTTGCTTTGGGTGAATTGCTTTCTACCCAAATTTTTGAAGCTTATTTGCAAGAAGAAGGAGTGGATTCTTTGCTGTTACCTGCTTTGGATTTTATGGTGATTGATGAGGACAACGAACCAGTTTTGTCTAAAATAGAAACCAATTTGGTAGCTATTTTAGCGCCACACAAAAACAAGCAAATTTTTATTACGCAAGGATTTATTTGCCGGAATCCAGCGGGAGAAGTCGATAATTTAAAAAGAGGAGGATCTGATTACACTGCTTCATTGATTGGCGGAGCTATTGCTGCGGACGAAGTTCAAATTTGGACAGACATCGATGGGATGCATAACAATGATCCTCGAATTGTTAAAAATACCTTTCCGATTCGTGAATTAAGTTTTGCGGAGGCAGCTGAATTAGCTTATTTTGGCGCAAAAATTTTGCATCCAAGTACCATTACTCCTGCGAAATTAAAAGGAGTTCCTGTTCGTTTGAAAAATACAATGGAGCCAAGTGCTTATGGAACGTTAATTTCTGAAAAATCAACGGACACAGAAATCAAGGCCATTGCTGCCAAAGATAATATTACTGCTATTTATATTCATTCAACCAGAATGTTGAATGCTTATGGTTTCTTGAAACGTGTTTTTGAAGTATTTGAAAAATACAAAACACCGGTGGATATGATTACCACTTCTGAGGTTTCTGTTTCAGTCACAATCGATAATACTCAAAATTTGGATGCTATTATGAGCGAATTGAGAGAATTTGCTGATTTAGAAGATCCAGATATGAATCAAGTGATTATTTGCATTGTGGGTAATTTTTATGCAGATAAAGAAGGGATTGCCATTAAAGTGTTGGATGCAATGAGAAATATTCCAATCAGAATGATTTCTTATGGAGCTTCCGAACACAATATTTCACTTTTGGTAGATGCTAAATACAAAAACGATTCATTAAACGCTTTAAACGAAGGATTATTCTTTTAAAATACTATGTTAACGGTTCAGTTTATACGCAATAATAAAGATGTTACCATTCAAGGTTTGCAGAAAAAACATTTTGCAAATGCGGAATCGATCGTCCATCAAATTCTAAGCTTGGATGATTCGCGTAAGAGTTTATTGCAGCAAGCAGAACAGGTATTAGAAAAATCTAATGCGCTAGCCAAGCAGATTGGTGGTTTAATGCAAACAGGCCAAAAAGAACAAGCTGAAGGTTTGAAAGCTGAAACAGCCGAATTAAAAGTTCAATCAAAAGAATTGGGTGAAGCCGCAAAAAAAGCGGACCAAGATTTATTGGATGTTTTGATTACCCTACCAAATTTACCACATGCTTCAGTTCCACAAGGAAAAGTGGCGGAGGATAATGAAGTGGTTCTTACTTGGGGAGAAGTGCCCAATTTACCTGAGGATGCGCAACCACATTGGGATTTGATTAAGAAATATGACATCATTGATTTCGATTTAGGAAATAAAATCACAGGTGCAGGTTTCCCTGTTTATAAAGGAAAAGGTGCTCGGTTACAAAGAGCATTGATTAATTTCTTTTTAGACGAGGCAATTAAAGCTGGATATTATGAAATTCAACCTCCTATTTTGATCAATGAAGATTCAGGTTATGGAACGGGTCAATTGCCTGATAAAGAGGGACAAATGTACATTACCAAAGAAGAAGGTTTGTATTTAATTCCAACGGCAGAGGTTCCTATTACGAATCTATATCGCGATGTGATAGTCAATGAAAAGGAATTGCCTATCAAAAATGTGGGTCATACACCTTGTTTTAGAAGAGAAGCGGGTTCGTGGGGAGCACATGTTCGTGGCTTAAATCGTTTGCACCAATTTGATAAAATTGAAATTGTTCAAATTCAATTGCCTGAAAATTCGTATGCAGCTTTAGAGGAAATGTCGGCACATGTTCAAGGTATTTTACAGAAATTAGGCCTTCATTATCGTGTTTTGCGTTTATGTGGTGGTGATATGGGCTTTGCTTCTGCATTAACTTATGATATGGAGGTTTGGTCTGCTGCTCAAAATCGATGGTTGGAAGTGAGTTCTGTCAGTAATTTTGAGACTTTTCAAGCGAATCGCTTGAAGTTAAGAACCAAGATTGATGGGAAGTCTATTTTATGCCATACATTGAATGGTTCAGCTTTAGCCTTGCCACGTATCGTTGCGGCGTTATTGGAAAATTATCAAACGGCAGATGGTATTATGATTCCTGAAGTGTTGGTGCCTTATTGTGGGTTTGATAGGATATTTTAGGAGTTATTGGAAAACTTAGTGCCTTTGTGTTAAAATGGATGTTTTATCACAAAGGCACTAAGTTTTCTCTTTGCTCTTCCCTTTATCTTCCAACTTTCAAGATAAACCCTTCTCCATGCAAATTCAATAATTGAATTTCGGGATCATCCTTCAAAATCTTTCTTAGCTTAGTCATATAAACGTCCATACTGCGAGCATTGAAATAGGTGTCGTCTCCCCAAATTAATTTAAGGGCATAACTACGACTCACGGGATGACCAATGTTTTCGCAAAGTAATTTCATTAAATCATTTTCTTTGGGAGTAAATTTTTGTTCCTTGTCGTCAACGACTAATTTCATTTTGTTTGGATAGAATAAAAACTTTCCAAGTGTAATTTCTTCTGCTAAAGTAGGAATGACTTTGTCTTTTTGGCTTCTTCGTAAAACAGCTTCCATTCTAGCCAAAAGTACTTCCATCGAAAAAGGCTTTGTCAAATAATCATCCGCACCCACTTTAAAGCCTTGCAAGGTATCTTCTTCCATAGATTTTGCCGTAAGAAAGATGATGGGGACTTGAAGGTGATTGGCTCGTATATCTTTAGCCAAAGAAAATCCGTCTTTTTTTGGCATCATTACATCCAAAACACAAAGGTCGAATTGCCCTTTGACAAAAAAATCCAAGGCTTGATCTCCATTTTGTGCCCATTGCACTTGGTATCCTTTTTTCTTTAAAAATTCAGATAACAATAATCCTAAATTTGGATCATCTTCTGCCAATAAAACATTTGGTTTAGCTTCCATATTTAAAAATTAAAGGGGTAAACTGATTTTAAAAGTACTTCCTTCATTTAACTTGCTGGTTAATTTCACTTTTCCATGGTGTGCCTCCACAATTTTTTTGACATAACTTAAACCTAATCCAAAACCTTTTACATTGTGGATATTACCAGTGGGAACCCTATAAAATGGCTCAAATACAGTTTCTAGCAAATCGCTCGCAATCCCAATTCCTTGATCTTTAATTTCAATAGTCATGAATTGTGAGTCATCATAGGTTGTGATGCTTACAATGGGATTTTCTTTGCTGTATTTAATCGCATTATCCAATAAATTGAACAAAACATTTGAAATGTGCACCTCGTCAATTTCTACGTAGTGTTTTTCAGCATGTAAGAATAATTCAATTTGCCCATTTTGCGATTGAATCAACGGGCCATTCATTTCTACTATTTGGCGGATTAAAGCATGTAAATCTACTTTCTTTTTCTTTAAGCTAATTTCTTCTTTTTCCATTTGAGCCGCTTGTAAAACTCGTTCCACTTGTTGTCCCAAACGGATATTTTCATCCTTAATGATGCCCAAATATCGCTGAACCGAATCATTTTGAATCATTATGGGGTCTTCTTGAATCAATTGAGTTGCTAAAGAAATGGTGCTAATAGGTGTTTTGAATTCATGGGTCATGTTATTGATAAAGTCATTTTTAACCTCTGCCAATTTTTTTTGTTTCAAAATCGTCAGGATAGCAACATAAAAACAGCCAATCATGATTAATAATAGCAGTGCAGAACCCCAAAAATTCAGTGCCATTGCTTGCCAGATGTAGGAGTTTTGACTAGGGAAATACAAGGTTAAAAACTCCCCTGACGAATGTAAGTCGTTGGGAAATAAGGCAGAAGAAATAAATATGCCTTCTTTTGATTGCAGAGATTTGAATTTTTTCAAGCTTGGAGAGGAGGCATATATCCAATCTTTGTTTGATTGAATAGTTAAGGGTGAAATGCCAAATAAATAATTTTGATGGATATTTTTTTGAGCCAATTCAATCTTGATTAAACTATCGATATAATGCGGTTCAACTCTTTGTTGGATAGGTCTTTCTTTGAACAGAAAATCCGAGAATACTTCTTTTGCAAGCTCGGTTTTTTGCTTTACTTTCTGCAATTCGGCTTTTTCCTTTCGCAGTTCTTGTTCTTTTTTACCTAATTCCGTTTGTATTTCTTTTTTTAACTGGCTGATTTGAATGTTTTTTTCTTTGATTTTTTTGTTTAATCTTCGCTGTCTAGCCAATGGATTTCTATTGGGCCGTCTTATATCCGATTCAAAGATTTGGTTCAATTGCTGTTCCTCTTGGTACCTTTTTTGAATGTCGGATGAATTGATTTCTAATTGATGATATTCCTCGGTGATTTCTGCTATTTGGCCATTGGGTAAAAGAAATGATTTTTTGACATACATGATGTTGTCAGTTGGCACTTCATGTTGAAAATTACCTAATTTATTTCTACTTAAATTTTCAGGATTTGTTGCACCCAAATAATCGATGGTAGTTACATCCGTATTTTTCTTCTCTGTATTTTTTTTCGGTTTTGAGGCTAGTTTCTCAGCCATCAAATCCAGTTCTTTTTTTTGTCTTTCGTACAATTGTTGTCTTTGAGCCAACACCACCAATTCTTGCTTTTCTAATTTTCGAACCACTTGTTCAATGGCATCATGTGCTTGGACAGAAAATTGTTCTTTTTTGGATTCCATCATAAAGCCAAGCCAATACGCTTGAAAAGCAATTAAGCCAATCAATGCTAAAGTCATTGCGCCAATAATGAGTCGAATTTTATTTTTTGACATCTGATGAAAATCTGGATACAAAAGTAAATGATAAATTGATTACTTATCCTTTTTACTGCGCGCTTAACATTCTTTAACATTTAGGTTTTGAATGATTTATGTATGTTTGCAAAGTCTTAAACTAATATAATATGAAAAAATTATTCATTACGGGGATTTTAGGCTTGGCCATTTTCTCAACCTTTGCCCAAGATGCAAACAAAAAAAATACCACCTCGATGAAAATTGTCATCGACGACAATGGAAAGAAGCAAATCATTGAAAAAATCTTTTCAGATGATGAATTGGCTCAAAAAGAAATCAAAAAGTTTTCAGATTCTTTAGATATTTCCATGAAACAATCAGATGGGAAACGAAAAATTGTTACAGTCAATGTTAACAAAAATAGAAGCGAATTTTCTCCGAGTGATTCGTCTAAAACAACACGAAGATTCATCATTCAAGATGATGGTCGAATGGGATCTCCTGCAGAAAACGATGTAATCTTTTTTCGTAACGATGGAAAAAATAGGCCTTTAGTTAAACCATTAGGTCGTCCAGGTGATGTTATGATGAGAAGAGATAGATTGGATAGGGATGATGTAATTCTTCGTAAGCTAAAAGAACAAAGACAATCAAAAACGATCAAAGGCTTAATTGCTCATCCGAACAATCCATTCAATGGGAAAATCAATGTCCGCTTCAACGCCATTCAAAAAGGGGATGTTATTATCGCAGTTACGGATGTAAATGGAAAAGAAATCGCTTCAGAATCGGTCAAGAATTTTGAAGGAAAATATATGGGCCAAATCGATTTGAAAAAATCAGGTAATGGCATTTATTTTGTCCGCGTCGTACAAAACGGAGATGGTTTGGTGATGAGAGTGGAGGTTGAGTAGAGGGATGAGGTAAAAGGTAAGAGGTAAAAGGTAATAGGTAAAAGGTAAGAGGTGGGATTTCAGGTTAGTAATAATTCTTAATGCCATAATGTTAAAAAAGAGTAGATAAAATACCCATGGGTTTACTATTATTCCTCTTACCTCTTACCTCTTACCTTTTACCTATTACCTATTACCTAACCATGTTTCCCAGCACAAAAGCATACATATCTGCCGTTAATTCAATCGCTTTGGCAGTGTTGCTGGCTCCATGACCGCTATTGGTTTCAATGCGGATGATTGTGGGATTTTTACTCGTGTTTTTTTCTTGTAAAGTCGCTGCGTACTTAAAACTATGCGCAGGTACTACTCGGTCATCGTGGTCTGAGGTGTAGACCATGGTAGCAGGATAATCGCGCGATTTGATGTTATGAAGAGGAGAATAAGCATAAAGTGCTTTGAATTCTTCCGCATTATCGCTACTGCCATAATCAGCTATCCAATTCCATCCTATGGTGAATTTTTGAAATCTCAACATATCCATCACTCCAACTCCAGGTAGAGCTACAGCAAATAAATCAGGTCTTTGATTCATTACTGCTCCAACTAATAAACCTCCATTCGACCTTCCAGAAATGGCTAAATGAGAGGAAGAGGTGTATTTTTCTTTGATCAAATATTCAGCGGCAGCGATAAAATCATCAAAAACATTTTGTTTTTTTAATTTCATTCCCGCCTCATGCCATTTTTCTCCATATTCGGAACCACCTCTTAAATTAGCAACAGCATAAATTCCACCTTTTTCTAACCAAGGTATTAATGTTGAAGAAAACGACGGCGTGACAGATATATTGAATCCTCCATAGCCATATAGGATTGTCGGATTTTTACCTTCTAGTTTAATCCCTTTTTTCGCAATGATGAACATCGGAATTTGGGTGCCATCTTTGGAAGGGTAAAATTTTTGAACAACGGTATAATCCGTTGGATCAAAAGAGAGGTTCGGTTTTTGGAATATTTCGGACTTGTTATCCGCTATTTCGTAACGATAAATCGTTGGCGGAAAATTGAAGGATGAATAGGTGAAAAAGGTGGTTTTATCGCTTTTATAGCCATAAAATCCACTAACATTGCCTAAGCCTGGAAGCTTTACTTCTCCTAATTTTTGTCCTTCGTAATTGTAAATGATCACTTTGGAACAAACATCTTTCAAATAATTTAAAAATAGTCTGTTTCCTACGGTTGTAATACCTTGTAAAGATTGCTTGCTTTCAGGAATGAGTACCTTCCATGCACTTTTTACAGGATTTTTTGGGTCGATGATGATAACTTTTTGATTGGGAGCATTTTCATTGGTGCTTAAAATGAATTGCTCGCCTTTGTTATCAATGAAGCTAAAATCAAATTCTCCAGGTTCCTTAATTAACGGTTGAAACGTTGCATTTTTATCTGCTGTCTTTAAATACCAAAGAGCATTTCCGTCTAATCCCTTTCCACGGTCACTTATGGTTAGAAAAGCATATTTTTCATCATCACTGGTGATAACTGTATGAAATCTTTGTGGATGAGAAGGATCTTCGAAAATCAATTGATCCTTGCTTTGGTCTGTACCTACTTGATGAAACCAAACTTGGTGATTTTCATTTTTCGTACTTAATTCTTTGCCTTTTTCGGGCGCTGGGTATCTGCTGTAATAAAAGCCATTTCCCGCCCAAGCGACACCGCTCACTTTTACCCAATTTAATTCATCTGTCAAATCTTTCCCAGTTTGCATATCCCGCACATAATAAGTCTGCCAATCGGAGCCACTTTTACTAATTCCCCAGCAGGCATATTTACCATCTTTACTTAAATTAAAATTGGATAATCGGGTAGTGGCGTCTTTGGATAAAGTATTGGGGTCCATGACCAATTCTGCTTTGCCTTTTAATCCCTTTTGACGATAAAGCACATTTTGATTTTGTAATCCTGAATTTTTGTAGAAATAATACCATTCACCTTTTTTGATTGGGGCAGATAATTTCTCGTAATTCGAAATTTCTTCAATGCGTTTTTTAAAAGCATTTCTCGTGGGTAATTTTTCTAAATAGTCGAAGGAAACCTTGTTTTGTTCCTTTACCCAAGCCTTTGTTTCTTCGCTATTGTCATCTTCCAGCCAACGATATGGGTCATCTACTTTTGTGCCATGGTAGTCATCCACGACATTGATTTTTTTGCTTGTTGGATAGTGTAGTTGTGCCATAGAAGACATTGAAACCGAAATGCTGATAAGAATAGATATAATTTTTTTCATTGTTGAATGCTTAAAATAATGTGCCAAGGCCTGCTTTAGGTACGATTCCCACATGTCGATAAGCTTTTTCTGTGGCTTCTCTACCTCTGGAAGTACGTTTTAAAAATCCTTCTTGAATTAAAAATGGCTCATAAACTTCTTCAATCGTTTCAGCTTCTTCTCCACAGGCAGTTGCAATGGTGGTTAAACCAACTGGTCCGCCTTTGAATTTTTCAATGATGGTCAAAAGAATGCGATTGTCCATTTCGTCCAACCCATTTTGGTCAACATCCAAGGCTTGAAGCGCGATTTTAGCAATTTCCTCATCTATTTTTCCGGTGCCTTTGATTTGTGCGAAATCACGCGTTCTTCTCAATAGGTTGTTAGCGATACGCGGCGTACCTCTAGATCTTCTGGCTATTTCGTAAGCGCCGGACTCTTCAATGGGCATTTTCAAGATGGTAGCAGAACGTTTTACGATACTTGTTAATAATTCTGCATTGTAATATTCCAAACGGGCATTGATACCAAACCTAGCTCTCAATGGGGAGGTTAGTAAACCTGCACGAGTGGTAGCACCAATGAGTGTAAATGGATTTAATCCAATTTGTATGCTTCTGGCGTTTGGTCCTGAATCTAACATAATGTCTATTTTATAATCCTCCATCGCTGAATATAAATATTCTTCCACAATGGGATTTAAACGATGAATTTCATCAATAAACAAAACATCAAATGGTTGTAAATTAGTTAATAAACCTGCTAAATCGGAAGGTTTATCCAATACTGGACCGGAAGTGATTTTTAAGGTTGAACCTAATTCATTGGCAATAATATGCGACAAAGTCGTTTTGCCTAATCCTGGAGGGCCATGCAACAAAACATGATCAAGGGCCTCATCTCTTCCTTTCGCTGCCCCAACAAAAACTTGTAGATTGTCAACAATCTTTCCTTGGCCAGCAAAATCCAAAAAACTCAAAGGACGTAATGCCTTATCAAATTCCTTTTCTTGTGGATTTAGAGATTCAGAATCACCTGTTAAATAATCTTCGCGCATATTGATGGATGGTAATTAGCAAAGATATTGAAAATGAAAAACTTTGTGTTCCTTGTGTTAAAATTTTAACGCAAAGTACACTAAGTTTTTCTTTGATTTATTGTAAAAGGTTTCAATGTTTTGGACAATTGCAGCTTTTCTTTTTGAAAAGGCCCCAAAGGAAGCCTCTTTTTTTTCGAACCTTATTCGCTTTCTTGAAATTATTGGGTGAGTAATGTACTGCGCTGTTGACAGAAACGGCAAATGTTTCGTTTGGAAGTGTAAATGCGAATAAAAAGAGGAACAATATGTATTTCATAGTACCATTATATCTGCAAACTTAGAATAATTTGCTGAAATTTAAACGAAAATATCGATGGGGAAATTTCATTGCCATTAAATATTTTGGAAGCTCAATAATTAATCCGATACTTGTAAAACAAATCTAAGCTTTAACTATGTGCGATACTTTGTATAGTCCTGCTCAATTAAACCAACATGGACATTCAATTTTAGCGAAAAATTCTGACCGCGAACCCAATGAAGCACAGCAAATTGTTCGAATTCCTTCTTCTAAACGCTTGAATCAAAAAGTTCAAACTACTTTTATTACCGTAGATTGTCCCCAAGAATGTTATGA
This sequence comes from Aquirufa sp. ROCK-SH2, assembly GCF_054558315.1. Taxonomy (NCBI): domain Bacteria; kingdom Pseudomonadati; phylum Bacteroidota; class Cytophagia; order Cytophagales; family Flectobacillaceae; genus Aquirufa; species Aquirufa sp. ROCK-SH2. Next base: position 54,175 of record NZ_JBPXKB010000003.1, read on the forward strand.
AGTCATTCTTTCAAAACCTTTTCAAATGTGGGGTGCAGAAATGGGAGCTAATGAATATGGTGTAGCGATTGGAAATGAGGCTGTGTTCACCAAAATGAAGTTGGCCAAAACGAATCGAGGCTTAACGGGTATGGATATGCTTCGTTTGGCCTTGGAGCAATCAAAAACGGCACTAGAAGCTCTCCGCGTCATTAAGTATTTATTGGAAAAATATGGGCAAGACGCTTGTGGAGGGTATCAAGATAAAGGAATGTTTTATAGCAATAGTTTTTTGATTGCCGATCCTTCAGAGGCCTATATTTTTGAAACAGCGGGTCATTTTTGGGTTCAAAAAAAGGTAAATTCTTATTCCTCCATATCGAACATTTTGACGATTGCTAGGGATTTCGATGAAATCCATCCAGAAGCCATGGAGTTTGCGTATCAAAAAAAATGGGCTTCACGAACTGAGAGTTTTTCTTTTCAAAAAGCCTTTTCAGAACCTATTATGTCGTTTTTGGGCAAAGGGTCTCAACGGAAATTTCAGTGCGATCAGCAGGGTTTATTGGCTAGCGGTCCAGTGAAATTCAGGCTAAAAGATGCAATTTCTATTTTGCGAAGTCACAAAGCATCGGGCAATTTTGAACCTTCTGATGGAGATATGGGAAGTATTTGTTTGCATGCTCAAGGATTATTAACCCCCTCACAAACCACAGGTAGTATGGTGGCGGAACTTCGAAATAATGGACAATCGACGGTTTGGTTAACAGGTTCTGCCGCACCTTGTTTGAGTGTTTTTAAACCCTTTTATTTTGGAACAAATGTCTTGATGGAGGAAAATTTCATGCCACCTAGTGCTAAATTTGACGCCTCTTATTGGTGGCAATGGGAAGAATTACATCGGAAGGCTTTGAATAATTATCAGTCCATACACCATGAAGTGGACACATTTCAACGATTCAATGAAGAAGAATGGATAGAGAAGGATTATCAATTGCTGCAAAATTTCGACCATAGGCATTTGGAGGAATTTAGTCAAAATTGCCTAGTAGAATCGAACGTGTTTTTACAAGATTTGAAACAAAAATTCAGGGGTTTAATTAGTAACAAAGGTGCCTTCTTTTACCGTTTGTATTGGAATTGGCAAAATAAAAAAGTGCAACTATGAAAACGATACAAACAGATATTTTAATTGTTGGAGCGGGTTTTGCTGGCATTGCGGCGGCTAAAAAATTAAAAGCAGCAAATAAAGATTTTGTGTTGATTGAAGCACGAGATCGAATTGGTGGCAGAACGTTGACTGAAACCTTGGAATGCGGAGTGACAGTTGATTTAGGTGCAAAATGGGCTGGACCCACACAGCATTTATTGTGGGAGTGGATTCGAGAAACGGAAACGGAATTTTATGATACCTATGATGCAGGTAAAAATCTGTTGAAATTTGGAGATAAATTATCTTCCTACACAGGAGTTATCCCCAAAATTGATCCAATTTCCTTGGTTGATTTAGGAATTGCGATTGAAAAAATAAATAAATTATCGAAAGGCATTTCATTGGAAAGTCCTTGGAATCATCCTAAAGCCAAGGAATATGATTCAATGACTTTAGCAACTTGGATGGATAAAAATATTTGGACAAAGAAAGCTAAGCATTTGTTTGAAATTGGGATTCAAACCGTTTTTGCTGCCGAGGCAAGCGAGATTTCTTTGTTGTTTGCCTTGTTTTATTTTCAATCGGGCGATAATATGGACACCTTAATTTCTATCAAAAATGGTGCTCAACAAACGATTTTGAAAGGTGGGATGCAAGGATTGGCGAAGAAAATAGCTAAGCCTTTGATGGATAAAATTCATTTTAATCAAGTACTTAGAAAAATTAGTCAGCACGAAACTGGCTTGATAGCTGAAACAGATCATTTAAAAATAGAAGCTAAAAAATGCATATTGGCCTTGGCGCCGGCTTTGATGAATCAGATTCAGTTTGAACCTGTTTTGCCACAACAAAAAGCCCAACTTTATCAGCGTATGCCCATGGGTGCTGCGATGAAATGTTATTGTATTTATCCGACACCTTTTTGGAGGGATTTAGGGTTCAGTGGACAAATTGTGAGTGATGAATTTCCTGTCAAAGTAACTTTCGATGTAGGTCATAGTAACTCTGACAAAGGAGTGTTGTTGGTTTTTGTGGAAGGAAATGATGCACGAAATTTCATCGATTTAGCTCCTGAAGAACGAGAAAAATGGGTGTTGGATCGACTTGTAAAGGTATTTGGAGAACAAGCCGCGCATCCTTTGGAATATATCGACAAATGCTGGACAGAGGAAGAATTTTCTCGAGGTTGTTATACAGGTTTAATGGGCCCAAATACGATGACGCAATTTGGGCAATACCTCAGAACACCTTTCATGCATCTACACTTCGCAGGTACTGAAACAGCCACTCGCTGGAATGGTTATTTAGATGGTGCTATTTCGAGTGGGTACAGGGAAGCGGAGTTGATGCATGATGTATGATGTAAAACGTAAGAGGTAAATTAAGAATTCCTCTTTTCGCTTTCCTCTTTTCTGACAACTAATAACTAAATTGCGAAGATGTTTACTAGAAAAGTAATTTTCTTCTTGTTGTTTTTAGGTTTAGTCTCTAAGAGTTTTTTATCAAGCGCTCAGACTAAACCTGAAATTACTGCGCAGGTTGATTCGAAAAATATCACTACAGAAGAAGATTTAGTGATTTCTGTTTCTAGCCAAATTCCTGTTGTTTCCAATGAACCCATCAGCTTTAAATTTCCTGAAATTAATTTTTTCACGAAAATTGGAGTAAGTAGAAGCAAATCTTCCAATTATTTGAATGGGCAATTGATTACCACATTTACTTATTCACAACATTATCGAGCATCCAATAGTGGTATTTTCAATGTACCCGCTTTAGAGGTATTATTTAATCAACAAGCAGTGAAATTAGATCCTTTTAGTGTGATTGTCACCAAAGGGATTAATTTGCCTTCTCTCACTGATGAAATAGCTTTGACCAACATCCCCAAAGAAATTCAAGCGAATAATAAACCTTTTTTATTGGTTTCTTCTAGTAATTATCATCCTTATGTTGGCCAAGGTTTTACCTTAAAATTTTCGTTATTTATTCCTGAAAACAATGTAGATCATTTGGAATTTGATCGAAATGATTTGCAAATCCCTCTTTTGATCCAAAAAATTAAGCCGGCCAATTGTTGGCAAGAGAATTTTGAATTAGAAGAAGAAAAGATTGTTTCCGTTGAATTCAATAAGAAAAAATACACGGAATATCGATTTTTTCAATCCACTTACTTTGCTTTGGATCCTACACCTATCCGAATACCAAGCTTAAGTTTAAGATTAGTGAAATCAGTGGAAAAGGGTGATGAAGGACAAAAAATCAATGTTTTTTTTAAATCGCCTTTGGTTATTGTTCAGCCTAAACCATTACCCAATAAATCAATGAACAATTTGCCTGTTGGAGTATTTAGCCTGAAAGAAACCATTTCTAAAAAGTCAGGTAAAACAGGGCAAAAGTTGATTTATCAATTTAGTTTACAAGGTGATGGGAATAGTATTTTGTGGGATAAGAAAAAATTGGAATCGGATTTTTTTATTGATTTTCTTCGTTTGAACTCTTCTGTAAAGGTTTTTCCATTTAGAGATCAAATGTTTGGAGATAATTCAGAGAAAATTCAAATTATTCCTAAACAACCTGGTAAATTTGCGTTGAATAAATATTTTAATTGGGTATATTTCAATACTCAAACAGGACAATTAGATACGCTTGAGTCTAAAATAATTCTTCAAATAGAAGGAAAGCCTTCTGATTTAAAATTGAATACAAAAGAAGAAGTTTCTGAACTTTATCAAGGATTGGAAAACCATAGTAGTTTGGATTTGATTTGGAATCGTTGGATTAATTGGAGTCAGGTATTTAATGCAGTTGTAGTTTTAATGTTCATTATCGTAATTTTTGTTATGATAAGAATGCCTAAATAATAAAAAATGGGAAGTTTATACGGAAAGATATTTCAAATTAGCACCTTTGGTGAATCTCATGGAGCTGCTGTAGGAGTGGTAGTTCAAGGTTGTCCTTCAGGAATTGATTTCGATTTGGATTTTATCCAATCAGAATTAGATCGTAGAAAGCCTGGTCAATCAAGAATCACTACCCAAAGAAAAGAGGCAGATTCTTTAGAAGTTTTGTCAGGCGTTTTTGAAGGTAAAACCACAGGAACACCGATTGCAATGTTGGTTTGGAATGGTGATCAACGTTCCAAAGATTATTCCCATATATCTGATCAATTTAGACCTTCTCATGCTGATTTTACTTATTTTGCCAAATATGGTTTAAGGGATTATCGAGGAGGAGGAAGAAGTTCTGCCCGCGAAACAGTTGCACGTGTGGCAGCTGGAGCTTTGGCAAAATTGGTTTTGAATCAATTAGGTGTTAAAATTTCGGCTTACGTATCGCAAGTAGGAAAATTGAAATTGACGACTCCTGTCGAGCAATTGGATTTATCTTTAACAGAAAGTAATGCTGTTCGTTGTCCAGATGCTCAATTGGCTGAGGAAATGTTTACTTATATTGATGAGATAAGAAAGCAAGGTGATTCTGTTGGAGGTGTTGTTTCAGCCTATATTGAAGGATGCCCAGTTGGACTTGGAGAGCCCGTTTTCGATAAATTGCATGCAGAGTTGGGCAAGGCTATGTTGAGTATCAATGCCGTCAAAGGTTTTGAGTATGGAAGTGGTTTTGATGGTGTGGAGTTGAGAGGTTCTGAGCACAATGATGTCATTGTAAAAGATGCGGAAACTGGTAAAATTAAGACCTTGACGAATCATTCTGGAGGTATTCAAGGTGGGATTTCCAATGGGGAGCCCATTTATTTTCGCGTAGGATTCAAGCCTGTTGCTACCATCATGCAAGATCAAGATAGCTTAAATGAAAAAGGGGAGAAAATTACTGTTTCTGGTAAAGGAAGGCACGATCCTTGTGTAGTTCCGAGGGCAGTACCTATTGTAGAGGCGATGGCAGCTATCGTAATCTTAGATTTTTATTTGCGCAATAAACTGATTCAAGCATCTGCCTTATGATTTTTGATGAAGATGCCTATTACATGGGTTTGGCGTTGAAACAAGCTGAAAGAGCCTTGGAGGAAGAAGAGATTCCCGTAGGGGCAGTGGTAGTTTGTCAAGGAAAAATTATCGCCAAAGCCTATAACCAAACGGAAATATTGACCGATGTAACAGCACATGCAGAAATGATTGCCATTACTTCTGCTGCTCAAACGATTGGAGCCAAGTATTTGAAAGACTGTACTTTGTATGTGACTTTAGAGCCATGTTTAATGTGTGCGGGAGCTATTTATTGGTCTCAATTGGGGAGATTGGTTTATGGAGCAAGCGAGGAAAAGAGAGGGTTTCAGCAATTGGGAGCAAAAATATTACATCCCAAGACGGAAATATTGGGTGGAGTTTTGGCAGCGGAATCAGAGAGTTTATTGAAAGATTTTTTTTCAATGAGAAGATAATTTTGGAACAAAATGTTCTTGTTAATAGTTTTTTAGAATGTACTTTTTAAATATTTAAAATTATGGCTTTTGAATTAGCACCCTTACCTTATGCAAATAATGCATTAGAGCCTCATTTTGACGCATTGACCATGGAAATCCACCATGATCGTCATCATAATGCTTATGTTACTAACTTGAATGCAGCTGTTACTGGCACCGCATTGGAAGGAAAAACTTTAGAGGAATTATTTGTGAATATTTCTACTTTGGCTCCAGCTGTACGTAACAATGGAGGTGGACATTACAATCACCATTTATTTTGGAATATTTTATCGCCAAATGGTGGTGGCCAACCTGTAGGAACCTTAGCAAAGGCGATTGACGCGAAATTTGGTAGCTTTGATGCTTTCAAAGAGGAATTCAAGAAAGCAGCTTTAACTCGTTTTGGATCAGGTTGGGCATGGATAGTTGCTCAAAAAGACGGGTCGATTGCAGTATCATCTACTCCTAATCAAGATAATCCATTGATGGACGTAGCAGATGTAAAAGGATTTCCAGTTATTGGCTTAGATGTTTGGGAGCATGCGTATTATTTGAAATTTCAAAACAAGCGTCCTGACTATGTAGATTCATTTTGGAATGTAATTGACTGGAATGCAGCGGAGAAGCGTTATTTAGAGGCGCAAGCATAAAAAAAATAAGCAAGAAAATTCATTTTTTCTTGAATTGGGTTTGCTTACTAACACCTTTTGTGTATTTTTGCAATCCCAAATGGTGGTTGTAGCTCAGTTGGTTAGAGCATCGGTTTGTGGTTCCGAGGGTCGTGGGTTCGAGCCCCATCTTCCACCCCAAAAGCCTTAGCGTAAGCTAGGGCTTTTTTTATTTTATAATTTTTTACTCTAACACAAGGGGTTCATGTTCAATAGTTGTGGAGCTGAGAAATAATTTAGAATTTTATGATATTATTATTAGTCTCAATGTTCGCATCCTTTTGATTCCATCATATCCTTTTTTTAACATTAATGATTCTTAATTCCTTAATGTTTAAAAAAAAATCCTATCTCAAACTTAATTTCTTAAAATATTTATCCCACAGATTTCGGACATGATCCACACAAAGGTCACTAAAGCATTATTAATTAGTTATACCAAAAAGTAAATGCCCCACTTTTGGTGGGGCATCAGCCCAAAGATGCTATCTTTGGGGAAGTTTGCTTCCAAAGATAAACGTAACCTTCACTTTTTCCAAGCATGGAGCATAAAAAGAATCGTGTGATCGCTTACATTGATGCCGCCAATTTGTATTTTGGAATGGTAGATGCTGGATATGCTTATTGCAAATGGCTAGATGTTCATAAATTAATTCAAAGCTTTTTGAACTCTAATCAAGAGCTGGTCGATGTGAAATTTTTTACCAGTCGAATTACCCATAATCCCCCCAAACAAAAACGACAAAATACCTATTTAGAAGCCCTCGAAGTCAGAGGTGTGAAAATATTTTATGGGGTTTACCAAGCTAAATTCATGGATTGTCGGAAATGTGGAAATAATTGGATTGTGCCGAATGAAAAAATGACCGATGTGAACATGGCTACTCAAATTTTGGCAGATGCTTTTCAAGATCAATATGATGTGGCAATTGTGATTACGGGCGATAGCGACTTGACTCCAGCGATTCAATTTGTCAATAAAACATTTGGTGAAAAATCTGTCGTTGTGTTTTTCCCACCTCAACGAAATAATAATTCCATCGAAGATGTTGCCAGAAGTAGTTTAGTCATTGGCCGAAAAAAATTATTGGACGCTCAGTTACCTAAAGAAATTAGGAAAGAAGATGGATATGTTTTAACGAAGCCAGAGGGGTGGTAGAGAGGTAAGAGGTAAGAGGTAAAAGGTAAGAGGTAAAAGGTAATAGGTAAGAGAAGATAGAAAAGAGAAATAATCCCGGAGGGATGTTTTTAGATTGTAGCCATGGACTTTAGTCCATGGAAAGAAATAAGAAAATTACATGGAAAGAAATAAGGAAATTTAATAAGTAATTCTTACCATAATTTCAGCATTTAATGCTTTTAAGACACGTAAAATGGTATCAAATCGGGCATCGGTTAAATTATTTTCTATTTTTGAAATTTGCGCTTTTTTTACTCCCACTAAAATCCCCAACTGATCTTGTGTCAATTTTCGCTTTTTTCTAATATTCTTAATTTCTTGTGCGATCGAATCTAATTTTAATTCGTCTTCAAAAATAGTTCTATTGGAGGTTCCAATTTTACCAATATATTTATCCGTTATTTCATCAAGAGTATAGCTTTTCATTGTTATTTATTTAAATAATATTGTCTAATATTCATTGCCTTTTCAATTTCGGTTTTAGGTGTCTTTTGACTTTTCTTTACAAAACCATTGGTAGCAATAATGATTGTTGTTAATCCTTTTTCTTTTTTCCAAAACGCCAACAATCTATATTCATTTTCAGCAAATTTTGTTCTAAATTCCCAAATTTCATGGGTAAGTTTTTTGAAAAGTTTTCGATCTTTTTGAAGTTTGAATTTCCAAAGATTATAGATGATTTTTTCTCGAGCTTTTGGATCAATATTCTCTAAAAAAATGTCAACCTGCTCTAATAGTTCAATTTCAATATTAGTGATCATTATAATTATTTCAAATATATTAGTTTCTTTAATAGGAAACAAAATGCTTCGTGATATATTTTCAAATTTCTCGAATTATAACTTTACAACAAGTAAATTGATTGATAATTAATATCTACTTATTGGTTTTTTCGTTTCGTTCAGCATTTAATATTTCACCAAATAGGCTGGTTTAATTAAAAAATAATTATATTTATTCTTCGAATCTGAATAAGATTTTAAACCTATTTATGAAATATTTTTATTCTTTGCTATTAACTGCCTTTCTGGCTGTTTTTTGCTATGTTTTTTATAGTTGTAATGCTGTGAGTGCCTCAGATGAAGCTATTCCAGAGGTAGTGGATTATAATTTTCATATTCGACCTATTTTGTCCGATCGTTGTTTTAAATGCCATGGACCTGATGCGAAGAAAAGGGAAGCGAATTTGCGATTAGACACACCAGAGGGAGCTTATGCGGCATTTAAGGATAATTTAAAGGCTCATGCCCTTGTTCCTGGAAAGCCCAATGAATCAGATGCTTTTTTGCGCTTAATTACCAAGGATACTTCTTTAAGAATGCCTCCTGTTAAGTCTAATCTGACTTTGACTCAACATGAAATTGATTTGATTGAAAAATGGATTGAACAAGGTGCCATCTATAAGCCACATTGGTCTTTTATGCAGCCCGTTAAAACCGATTTGCCCAAATCGGATGAATCTTGGACACGTAATGAAATTGATTATTTTGTGTATGCCAAAATGAAAGAAAAGGGTCTTTCTCCCAGTAAAGAAGCAGAAAAAGAGCAATTGTTAAAACGCCTTTATCTAGATTTAATTGGTCTGCCTCCAAGTATTGAACAACAAGAGAAATTTTTAGCGGATCAAAGTGAAAATGCCTATGAAAAAGTAGTAGATGAGCTATTGGCCAATAAACATTTTGGCGAAAAAATGGCTTTAAATTGGCTAGATGTAGCTCGCTATGCCGATTCACATGGTTATCAAGATGATGGTTTGAGGACGATGTGGCCTTGGCGCGATTGGGTTATTCATGCTTTTAATGCCAATTATTCCTATGCCAAATTCGTTAAATGGCAATTGGCTGGAGATTTAATTCCCCACGCAAACAAAGAAATGATTTTAGCTACAGGCTTTAATCGAAATCATAAAATTACCCAAGAAGGAGGTGTCATTGATGAGGAGTACCGAGTTGAATACGTGAATGATCGGACTAGTACCTTTGGGAAATCTTTTTTGGCCCTAACTTTCGAATGTTCCAAATGCCATGATCATAAATATGATCCTATTTCTCAAAAAGATTATTACAGTACCTATGCATTTTTTAATCAAGTACCCGAGAAAGGTCTTTTTGGAACCATAGATGCCTCTTTTGCGGATCCACCCAACATGCAAATTACAAGCAAGGATGTAAAGAAAATATTGAAATTCATCAATAAAAAAGATACCTCAGCGGTTGATGTGATGGTGATGAAAGATGATTCAATAAAACGAAAAACCTTTGTGTTGAGTCGTGGAAATTATGATATGCCTGGGACTGAAGTCGCTATTGGTGTTCCTAAAAGTATTTTGCCCTATTCGCCAGTTAAATATGGAACCAATCGATTAGGTTTGGCCAATTGGCTTTTGGATGATCGAAATCCATTGACTTCTCGGGTTTTTGTGAACCGTATGTGGGCTCAATTTTTTGGTAGGGGAATAGTAAAAACCTTAGGGGATTTTGGTATGCAAGGAGAGTTACCTACGCATCCTCAACTCTTAGACTGGTTAGCTGTGGATTTTAAAGCGCATCATTGGAATATTAAGCGATTAGTTAAGCAAATAGTAACTTCGGCCACCTATCGGCAATCTTCCATCATTTCTAAAGAGGCCTTAGCCAAAGATCCTGAAAATATTTATTTGTCTCATAGTACTCGGATGAGGGTTCCTGCAGAAAATGTGCGCGATTTAGTCTTGGGTTCAGCTAATATTTTAAACGGAGAAATAGGAGGGCCGAGCATCAAACCTTATCAGCCAAAAGGTATTTGGGAAATTGCCTCTTCGGGTCGGGGATCTTTGATGAATTATATTCAAGATCATAACCAAGATTTGTATCGAAGAGGAATGTATGTATTTATTAAAAGAACCGTTCCTCCACCTTCTATGTTGATTTTTGATGCAAGTAATCGAGATCAATGTGAAGTACAGAGGGGACGGACAAATACACCTTTACAGGCTTTGGTGATGATGAATGATCCCAGTGTGATGGAAAGTTCAAGGGTATTGGCAAGTGCTTTATCTCATCAAAAGTTGAGTCAAGATCAATTGTTGACTTTGGCATTCAGAAAAATTATTTGTCGGAAACCTCAGAAAAAAGAGCTTGAAATTCTTCAGAGGTATTTTGATAAAGAGAAACAAAGCTTTGAGGCTAATCCTAAGAAAGCGGACAAATTATTGGGAATTGGAGAATATAAAAAAGAAGCAAGTGCAGCAAAATCGTTTACGGCCGCTTTGATGCAAACCATTCAGCTGATTTATAACATGGAAGAGGCTTTAATCCGAGTATAATGAGCATGAGAGAAAATGAATTTTTGAAAAATCAATTGAACATTACCAGGAGGCATTTTTTTGGTAAAGCAGTTGCTGGAATTGGAGGTCTTGCCTTAGGCTCCTTGTTGGTTCCTGAAATTTGGAAAGGCGAAGAGAGTTCCTCCTCATTACCTTTAGGGGTCGCGCAATTTGCTCCTAAAGCAAAGCGGATTATTTATTTATGCCAAAACGGAGCTCCATCTCAATATGAATCTTTTGATTATAAGCCAACTTTGGTCCAAAGAAGTGGAGAAGAATTACCCGAATCGATTCGAGGTAACCAACGGTTAACAGGTATGACGGCTAATCAAGATAAGTTTCCCTTGATTGGTTCTTTTTACGGATTTAAGCAATATGGCAAATCGGGGACATGGATTTCTGATATTTTCCCAAATATTGGTGCCATTGCAGATGATATTTGTGTGATTCGGACCATGAATACGGATGCGATTAATCATGATCCTGCCTTGACTTTTTTGCAAACAGGTGCCCAAGTAGGCAATAGGCCAAGTATGGGGGCATGGATGTCTTATGGATTGGGAAGTGAAAATAAAAATTTACCCGCGTTTTGTGTCCTTTTGTCGAGAGGCAGAGGAAACGGGCAAGGGGTTTATTCTAAATTATGGACCAATGGCTTTTTAGATTCTACGCATCAAGGAGTAGTTTTTAGTAGTTCAGAGGATCCTATTTTGTACTTAAATGATTCGGATGGCATTGATAAAACTTCTAGAAGAAGAATGTTAGACGAATTAGCTGAATTGAATAGTTTAGGATTTGAGGAAAATGGAGATCCTGAGGTTCAAGCCAAAATTCAACAATATGAAATGGCTTATCGCATGCAAACGGCTGTTCCAGAGTTAACCGATTTGTCTAAAGAACCAGATCATATTATAAAGATGTACGGTCCAGATTGTTTGGTTCCAGGAACCTATGCTGCCAATGCCTTATTGGCTAGAAAATTATCAGAATCCGGTGTTCGTTTTGTGCAGTTATATCACCAAGGCTGGGATTCACATGGGAATTTACCGAAAGAAATGGCTATGCAAGCTCAGGATGTAGATCGATCTTCTGCAGCATTAATAACCGATTTGAAACAAAGAGGCTTATTGGATGAAACATTGGTTATTTGGGGAGGTGAATTTGGTCGAACAAATTATTGTCAGGGAGCCTTTACCAAAGATAATTATGGTAGAGATCATCACCCTAGAGCCTACAGTATTTTCATGGCTGGTGGTGGAGTAAAAGCTGGATCAGTGTATGGAGAAACAGATGAATTTGGCTACAATGTAGTAAAAGACCCTGTGCATATTCATGATTTTCATGCGACCATCCAACATTTAATGGGCATTAACCATGAACAATTAACCTACAAACATTTGGGTAGAAGGTATCGATTGACCGATATAGCAGGGAAAGTATTACCAGGACTAATCGCATAAAGGATGAAATCAAAACTGTATGACATCTTACTGAATATAATCCTCTTTTTGCAGGTGCTTTTGGTTTTTGCTTTGATTTTTCAAGATCAGTTAGTCTTACCTTTTCTGGTTTTGGGTAGATTACATCCACTGATTTTACATTTACCTATTGGATTGGGCTTTTTACTTGCTTTGATGTTTTTAATCAAAGGGCAAATTCTCTCCACCGATTTCTATCGAATATTCCGTTTTGTTCTATATTTCACTAGTCTATTAACTGCACTTACAGCCTTATTTGGTTTATTTCTTTCCTTGGAATCGGGCTATGATACGACATTAATCACCTACCATCAATGGGCAGGCATTGTGGTCAATTTTTATTATGTAATTGCCCTTTTCTTGTTTGAAAAAGATTTGATTAGGGGGTATTTGAAAACATTGTTAGTTAGTTTGGGTGGAATAATTTTACTCGTTCTAGCAGGTCACGGAGGGGCTAATTTAACGCATGGGGAAGCGTTTTTATTTCCAACAACACAAGAGCAAAACAACATTACTCAAGAATCTTTGGTCTTTCATGATTTGATACAACCCATTTTAAAGAAAAAGTGCGAATCTTGCCACAATGACCAAAAGACCAAAGGTCAATTAAACATGAGTTCCGTAGAAAAAATGTTGAAAGGAGGGAAGCACGGATCTTTATGGAAAGCTGGGGATGTACTTCAAAGTCTATTAACCAAACGTATTGAACTTCCTTTAGACGCAAAAGAACACATGCCTCCCAAAGGAAAAGAGCAATTGACGCCTGAGGAAATTATTTTACTTCGATTATGGGTTAAATCTGGTGCTTCTCTAGAAAAAAAAATCCAAGATTATCCTTCAAATTTGGGCTTTGCCAAATGGATCAGTCAAAATAGTACCCATCAGGAAGAAGTGGATACCAAAGGAAAAATCTATGATTTTTCGGCAGCATCTGAATCGGAAATAGCAGATGTAAATACTCCTTTTTGTTCTGTTAGGCCTATTTCAAGTCAATCTCCCGCTTTGGAAGCAGAGTTTTTTGTGGCTAAAAAGTTCGACATTAAAACATTGGAAAACTTGAATAAAGTAGCTGCTCAATTGGTTGCTTTGAATATTTCTAAAATGCCAATTAAAGATGCTGATTTGAAGTTGATTGCTCAAATGACTCAATTAGAGAAATTAAATTTAAACTTTACCGAAATCACAAGTAAGGGACTTTCTAATTTAGAAGCTTGTCAAAAATTAAACTCTTTATCATTGGCTGGCACGAACATTCAATATGCTGAATTAGCTCTTTTATTGAGAAAGATACCTGCCTTGAAAGAAGTTTTTATTTGGAATACAGACATAAATACTTCTCAAATTCAATCTTTAACTAAGGCATTTCCCACATTGAAAATTGAGCAAGGTTATGTTCCCAAAGATGAAAAATTGTACATTAATCCACCCATTTTGGTCAATGAGAATTTAATTTTAAAGCCTCATGAAAATGTACTTTTTAAACACACCTTGAAAGGAGTTGATTTTCATTATACCTTGAATGATTCAACGCCAGATTCCTTAGGTAATTTAATTACGCGCGGTCCGATTCCCATTCAAAAATTTGCAAAGGTGAAGATATTAGCTACCAAAGAAGGATGGTTAGCAAGTAAAGTGCTGGAATTGAAAGTTTTTAAATCCAATTTTATTCCGGATTCTGTGATTTTATTTTCAGAACCTGAGCCAAAATACAAGGCCCAAGGTTCTTATACCTTGAAAAATTTTGTTTCGGGGGCAAGGTATACCAAAGGTGTTCCTAATCATACCTGGTTGGGATTTAATGGAACCGATTTTGAAGCCGATTTTATGTTTGCACGCAAAAACAATATCAAAGGACTTACTTTTTCTTATTTAGAGAAAACGGATGAGGGTGTTTTTCCTCCTAAAGATGTGGAGGTGTTGGGTCTAGTTCAAAATACTTGGAAAAGTATTGGAAAGTTTCGTTTTGAGCAACCAACGGAACGAAAGGGTTTCTCCAATAAAGCCATAAATATAGATGTAATCCCAGGAAATTATTCCAAAATTAAATTAAAAGCCACAATAGTTAAATCATTGCCTAAATATTTAATTAATAATGACAAAAAGGAACCTTTCGATCAAGCGGGAAAGCCCGCTAAGTTAAGAATGGACGAGATTATCTTTTATTAAATGGATTCCGCAATGGTAATTAACTCTTGGAAATTTTTTAACACTTGAATGTTTTTGGGAAAATGTTCACTTCGATTGTCTTGGGTTAATAAAAATCCACTTAAAATGAAACGAGGTTCCGGCATTTTTTTTGCCAATTCTTGAACATAATCATCTATTTCTGAGGCAGAGGGTTCGGTTGTAAATACGCTACAGATATAATCGGGTTGATGTATTTGATTAGCGAAAACGAGTTCTTCAAACGGTAGCGATTGTCCTAAATAAATAACTGAATGATTGCGCGCTCTCAAAATATAATTGGCAAAAAGAAGGCCTAATTCATGCAATTCACCTTCAGGTAAATAGAGGATAAACTTTTTCGCGTTTGGCTTTAATTTTAATTCTTGTTGATCAATGGCCGCGATGAGTTTTTGGCGTATCAAGTGGGTAATGAAATGTTCTTGTGCTGGCCCAACTGAACCAGATAGCCATAATGTACCTAATCGACCAAGAAACGGATAGATAATATGCAGAACATAGCTTTCAAAGCCAATTTTTTTAACAATGTTTTCAGTTAGGAGCTGAAATCTTTTTTCATCCAAATCCAACATCGCAACTGTCAAGGCTTGTATTTGATCTGGATAATCTAATTTACTTTCGGAGAGGAGTAAAATTTGTTTTGAAATTTCTTCCTCACACATTTTCGCGATTTCAGAAATTTTGAAATTGCCTTTATCCTGTAGTAATGCAATATTTAGGACAAATTTCAAATCCTTATCTCCATAAGAACGGATGTTTGTATCTGATCTAAGAGGATTTAATATTCCATATCTTTGCTCCCAGATTCTCAAAGTATGTGCTTTGATTCCGCTTAGGTTTTCAAGATCTTTTATGGAGTATTGGTTCATGGAATTTGTTATTAAATTTTAAACTCCATTAACTTGAAATTGTTTTGAAAAAAGGAAAGAGAAAAGTAAAAGGTAAAAGGTAAGAGGTAAGAGGTAAAAGGTAAAAGGTAAGAGGAATTAAAAATGTAGAATTAAGAATTTAGAATTAAAAATGTAAAAAGATAAAACTCTTACCTCTTACCTATTACCTTTTACCTCTTACCTCTTACCTCTTACCTCTTACCTCTTACCTCTTACCTCAATTCATTGCCCAATGTCCGAGGAAAAACATAAATTGTAATAAAGCAATCAATCGGAATAGGCTGGATTTTGAACCAAGATTTTCAGAAATGTAAATCCAATGAAAAAAGAAAGAGGCTAACCACCAAGCTCCAAAATTTTGAATTGGAACTTGTTCATTTTGCCAATGCCAAAAGTCGAAGTGGATTGCGACTGGTTCAATGATTAAGTCGAGGGCTGTCATTAATCCTGCACCCAAAGCTGCTTTTCCAATTTTACCACCGATGCCCCATTCTTCTACCACGGCATTCGTTGCAATGACCAAAATCAGCCAATTGATACCAATGGTCAAAGGCACATCTTTGATCTTAAAACCTAAAGTGTTACCATACTGGTAAGATCCAAAAATTTTACCAGTTGAAACGCCTACTACTTCTAAAAACCAAGCAGAAATAGCGATTAAGGCTAAAATGGCATAGCTTTTGAAATCTGTTTTTGGGAAGAAATAAATACAAATAAATCCGGTGAACCAAAGCGTAAGTGGCACCAAAGAAATAAACGTAGCGCTAGTTTCAGCCACATTCATGCCTATTAATCCTGCTGCGTATAGTACTATTAAAAATCGTTTTAAAAATATTGGATTCATGTATAGGTAAATTAACTGAATTTTGCTTCCAAATTGCTTGCGTCTTCCACAAACTGTTTGACTTGTTGTTCTTGTTCTTTTGAACAAATCATTAATACATTATGAAATTCTGCCACGATGTAATTTTCCAATCCTTGCACCACAACTAATTTATCCTTTGGTGTTTTAATGATACAGTTTTTGGTGTCGTAAAGAAGGACCTCACCATCAATCACATTTTCTTCATGGCTTTTATCGCTTATTTCATAAAGTGATTTCCAAGTCCCCAAATCAGACCAACCAATGTCAGATAGAATGACTTTCACATCTCTGGATTTCTCCATGATTCCTGTGTCTATGGAAATACTTTTACATACTCCGTACACTTTTTTGATGAAATCTTCCTCTTGGTCTGTGTAATAAAATGCGGTACCCTCTTCAAATTGTTCGGCCATTCTAGAAAGATGTTTTTCTAATTCCTTTTTGAAGGTTTGAAAACTAAATACAAAAATACCCGCATTCCAAACGTAATCACCACTATCTAAAAATGCTTGTGCAATTTCTAAATTGGGCTTTTCGGTGAAGGTTTTTACTCGCTTAGCTTCTTGGTTTTCAGGATGAAATTGAATGTAACCGTATCCTGTGTCTGGCCTTGTGGGTAAAATGCCCAAAGTAACCAAGATCGGTTCATCAGCTGCGATAAGTGCTTTTCTAATATTTTCTTTGAATGCTTCTTCTTTCAAAATTACGTGGTCAGAAGGCGCTACGATTAACTTCGCTTTTTTGTTTTTCTTCGCAATTTTATAAGCTGCATAAGCGATGCACGGTGCGGTATTTCTTCTTTGTGGCTCTTTTAAAATTTGATCATCACTTAAAAATGGTAATTGCTGATGTACTAAATCAGCAAATTCAGCAGATGTCACTACATAGATATTTTCATTGGGTACTATTCCCTCAAATCTTTCCGCCGTTTGTTGCAACATGGTTTTACCAACTCCAAGCACGTCAATGAACTGTTTAGGTTGATTACTTCTGCTGATTGGCCAAAATCGGGTGCCAATCCCACCTGCCATGATGATTAAATATTGATTTTTCATTCTTATTTATTCGAGAGGAATTGTTGAATTCTTATATCCACATTTTCGCGGATGGAAGAATAAAATAAATTATAATCGGCACTATGCCAATTTTTAGTGGAGATGAACATTCTGCCAAATACGTATGGTTTGTTAATCCAAAGTAAACCTGAATGGTTTTGGGCATCAGCCATTTGTTCGACCCATTTAAAGCCATAGGACACTCCACCTTTATTTAATTCCTTTGATTTAAATTCTTCATCCAAGGTCCAAGATAGGGGGTTAGTAGAGACTAAATTGTTCGCATCTCCTTTGTGCCAAGGCGGAAAATATCCTTGTGCAAATGTTGTCCATGTATTAAAACATCCTATATCATTAGATGATTCGCAAGGTTTTATGTCTTTGAAAATATCTTTTGGAGTCGCAATTCCAATCAAATAAGCTACGACCAATTGTTTTTTTAATGCTTTTTCATCAAAGAATTCTTTCAATAATCGAGTTGCATGAATCGTTCCTTGACTATGGCCAGCAATAACAATCGGACGTCCTTGATTTTCATTTTTTAAATAATATTCAAATGCTTTTTTTACATCTTGATAGGCTAAATCTAAGGCAGCATCTTTATCTTCTTTATTGGGTGTTAAAAAAGCATAATAATGAGCTTGTCTATATCTCGGTGCAAAAACCCTACAAGATCCATTGAAAACCGTAGCTTGGTTTAGAATTGTTGTACTGTCGACCAAAGAATTCAAATAAGTATCGTCCACTGATCCATTCCAAATGAATTCGTTTTTGGGTTGATAAGTGAAAATAGTTGGATAAATAAAAAATACATCCGCTTTCGCCTCTGACTGTTGATCTTTGTAAGGAGATTTTTTGGGCACGAAATCTGCCGCATCTTTCATTTGAGGTAATGCTGCCCAATTTTTTAATTGGGAATAATCAACCTCAGAAGGAATTGGGGATTCTTTCCATGATTTATCTAAGACAGCAGGGACAAATTTTGAGCAGCTGCACAAACAGAAAAGTAATACGAGTAGGGTATATTTTGAAATGATTTTTTCCATGCCTTGAAAAATTAACCAAAGCTACTAAGAAATATTGTAAATGAAGAGATACAATCCAGGTTGCTTGAAATCATTTATCGACAAATTGGATGATCAATGCATTTTAATCCTTCTCTTTTTTACTTATAAAAGTGTATTATTTGTAAAAAAATTAGCAATTTTTCTATAAATCTTTAAGAGTTAAGGATTTAATTTTTTAGATTTGTCTTTGATTTAAGCATTCATTCACTAAATCACAAAAAAAAATCTTTTATGAAAAAAATCTTTACTCAAATTCTACCAAGTTTTGTCGTTTTAATGATGCTTAGTTTATCTGTTTTTGCACAGACCAAATTAAGTGGAAAAGTGACAGATTCAGCTTCAAATGAAGCATTAATTGGTGTCAGCATCGCCGTGAAAGGAAAAGTTATCGGAACTATAACGGATGCAAATGGTAGTTTCTCATTGACAACTTCTACTCCTGTACCGTTTACTATTTCAGTATCAATGGTGGGTTATGAGCGACAAGAAATTGTTGTGAAAGGAGCTAAAACAGATTTTGCTATTAAATTAAAAGAGCAAGCAACTTTAGGACAAGATGTAGTTGTATCGGCTAGTCGTATAGAAGAAAGCGTATTACAATCACCCGTTTCTGTTGAAAAATTAGATATTAGAGGAATTCGCGAGACTCCTGCTGCATCCTTTTATGATGCATTGAGAAATATCAAAGGTGTAGAAATGAGTACTCAGTCTGTATCTTTTTCAACCATCAGTATGCGTGGTTTCAATAGCAATGGAAACGTTCGTGTGGTTCAGATGATTGATGGTATGGATAATCAAGCTCCAGGTTTAAATTTCTCAGTAGGTAATATCGTAGGTATTTCTGAATTGGATTTAGAAGGAGTTGAAATTCTTCCTGGTGCAGCTTCTGCACTTTATGGTCCAAATGCAATGAATGGAATTCTTTTAATGAATTCAAAAAGCCCATTTTTGTACCAAGGTTTAAGTGCTCAGGTGAAAGCTGTAGCCATGTATGCAGGAAATCGTTCTACAACTACTACTCCTTATGGAGATATTTCTTTGCGTTATGCTAAAGCTTTCAATAATAAGTGGGCATATAAAATTAATTTTAATATGTTAAATGCGGATGATTGGCAAGCAACCGATTATCGTGATCAAAGTTTATTGAACGGTTCCTCTTTAAGTTCAGGAGATAGAGTTTCTAATTTAGGATACAATGGTGTGAACATATACGGAGATGACACAAATGCGAATATTTTAAGTTCATTAACTCCTGTTTTGAAAGATCCAACAAATCCATTGACAGCAGGAATTAATCAAATTTCAGCGGCAACAGGTGGTTTGTTAACCCCAACTGCAATCTTGAATTATATCATTCCAAATACAACAATTTCAAGAGAAGGTTATAAAGAAGTTGATTTAGCCAGTTATGCAAACCGTAACATGAAATTCAATGCAGCTTTACATTATCGTTTTAATGACAAAGTGGAATTGATTTTACAAGGTTCATATGGACAAGGTACTACGGTTTACACGGGTATAGATCGTTATGCGATCAAAAACTTCAGCATGGGTCAATACAAAGCGGAGTTAAAAGGAGCAAATTTCTTCTTGAGAGGATACACTACTCAAGAAAATTCAGGTGATGCCTATGCCATGGGTACGTTAGGTGCAATTGTTAATGAAGTTGCAAAACCAAGTACTACTTGGTATCCGCAATATTTTGGAACTTTTGCTCAATTAGCATTGACAAATTTTGGAACGCAATTACAAACTGCTTTGATGTCTGGAAAATCTCCAGCAGTAGCAGTGGGTACAGCTGTTGCAAGTACGCAAGCTAGTTTTCCATATTACCATGGAACAGCACGTGCTTTAGCAGATGCGAATCGTTTGATTCCTGGAACTGCTGCATTTAATACAGCTGTGGAACAAATTAAGCAATCGGCTATTCCTAAGGGAGCTAAGTTTACAGATAAATCAGCTTTGTATCATTTAGAAGGTATGTATAATTTGACTGAAAAGTTGAATAACAAACTAGAAATGATTGTTGGTGCGAACTATCGTCAATATGCCTTGAATTCAGAAGGTACTTTATTTGCTTTAGATAACGCTGGGAAAGAATTTACGATCAACGAATACGGTGCTTATACTCAATTAGGTAAAAAAGTATTAGCGGATAAGTTGAAGTTAACGGGTTCTATTCGTTATGATAAAAATGAGAATTTTGATGGAGTATTTAGTCCACGTTTTTCTGGAGTTTATACCGAAGGACGTTCTAACTTCAGAGCTTCTTACCAAACTGGTTTCCGTATTCCTACTACACAAGATCAATACATTGACTTGAACACTCCTTCTGCTCGTTTATTAGGAGGTTTGGATATTATTCAAAATCGTTACAAATTATCAGGAAATTCATATACTAGAGAATCTTTAGCAATTGGAAAACCTGAATTATATCAAGCGAAAACTTGGAAGCCTGAGCAAGTTCAAACGTATGAAGTGGGTTACAAAGGTTTCTTAGGAGATCGCTTATTAGCGGATTTCTATTGGTATCAATCTAATTTTACTAATTTCTCAAGAGGAACAGTAGTAGTTCAAACTCCAGATCAACATAAGGATGCTTCTGTCATTGGTAACAAAGTTTTCTCTTTCCCATCTAATTCAGATAATACTGTTGTAACCAATGGTTGGGCATTAGGATTAGATTATCAATTAGGATCTAATTGGGTGTTAGGTTCAAACGTTTCTTATAATGCGGTGAAAGATAATGGTGGTGCAACGGATGCTCAAATCGCATTCAATACTCCATCTTATCGTACCAACGTTTCATTAGGAAACAGAAATATTGCAGCTTCGGGCTGGGGAGTAAATGTTACATGGAGATACCAAGATCAATTTGTTTGGAACTCAAGCATCGTTTCTCAAGCAGTAAGTTTAGGACAACAAGCTTTGATTCCTGCTTTCCACACAGTGGATGCTCAGGTTAGCAAAAAATTATCAGGTTTGAAATCCATCCTTAAAATTGGAGGATCTAACTTATTAGGTTCTGCATATACTACTAGCTGGGCTAACCCAATCGTTGGTAGTATTTACTATGTAAGTTTAACTTTTGATGAATTATTGAACAAATAATAATTTCTCATTTTTTATTGAGGCTGCCTCCCAAGGGCAGCCTCTTTTTTTGTACCTTTGACGATTAATTTTGATTCGATACATGCAAGAAGCTAAGGATTTAACAGGGTTTTCACACATTGAGGTTTTTGGTGCAAGAGAGCATAATTTGAAAAACATTGATGTTAAAATACCTAGAAATCAACTGGTGGTAGTGACGGGTATTTCAGGTTCTGGAAAGTCAAGTTTAGCTTTTGATACCATTTATGCAGAGGGTCAAAGAAGGTACATGGAAAGCTTTTCAGCCTATGCAAGAAGCTTTTTGGGTAACATGGAACGTCCGGATGTGGATAAAATAGAAGGGCTTTCGCCTGTTATATCCATTGAACAAAAAACAACTTCCAAAAATCCACGTTCCACCGTTGGTACGACTACCGAAATTTACGATTTCTTGCGTTTACTTTATGCCAGAGGATCCGAAGCCTTTAGTTATTTGAGTGGTCAGAAAATGGTCAAGCAATCGGTTGATCAAATTATCAGTACGCTTTTTCAACAGTTTTTAGGAACGAAGGCCGTATTATTAGCACCTGTGGTCAAAGGGCGTAAAGGACATTACAGAGAACTTTTCGTTCAAATTGCCAAATGGGGTTTTACCAAAGTTCGAATTGATGGAGAAATTGTTGATTTGGAGGCTAAAATGCAAGTGGATCGATTTAAGGTACACGACATTGAGGTTGTTGTCGACCGTTTAGTCGTGAATGAGGAGGAAAGGTTAAGGCTATCTCAAAGTTTGCAAACAGCCATGAATTTGGGGAAAGGCTTGGTTTATGTTTTGGATGAAAAACAAAAATTACATTATTTCTCAAAAACGTTAATGGATCCAGAAACAGGCTTATCCTACGATGAACCTGCTCCCAACTCGTTCTCGTTTAATAGTCCCTATGGAGCATGTCCTTGTTGCAATGGTTTAGGCGTTATTGAAGAAATTACGAGAGAATCTGTTATTCCGGATCCAAAATTGAGCATTATTCGAGGAGCCATTGCGCCGATTGGAGAGTATCGTGAACTTTGGATTTTTAAGCAATTGGAAGTTCTGTTAAAGCCTTTCAAAGTAGGTCTTTCCACACCGATTGAAAAATTTCCTGAGGAGGCCATTGAAATTATGCTTTATGGTACGGATGAAGTAGTGCCTGTTCCATCTAAGAAATATGTGGGTACCGAATGGACCACCAAATATGAAGGAATTATCTATTTCTTGAAAAAGCAGCAAGAAAATGGATCAGAAAAAACACAAGATTGGTTAAGGGATTTTTTGGTGATCAAAACTTGTCCAGAATGCGACGGTTATCGCTTAAAAAAGGAGTCATTACACTTTAAAATAGATGGTAAACACATTGGGGAATTAGCCCAAATGGATATTTCAGATTTGGAAAATTGGTTTGCTAATTTGGAAGAAAGAATATCAGATCGTCAAAATCAAATTGCGCATGAAGTCTTAAAAGAGATTCGTAAACGGATTGGTTTTTTGACGCAAATTGGATTAAGTTATTTGACCTTGGATCGTCCGATGAAGACGCTTTCGGGGGGCGAATCTCAACGTATCCGCTTGGCGACTCAAATTGGAACGCAATTGGTTGGTGTACTTTATATCATGGATGAACCGAGTATTGGCCTACACCAAAGAGACAATGAAAAGTTGATTCAGGCATTGAAAGATTTGCGCGATTTGGGCAATTCGGTATTGGTGGTGGAGCACGATAAAGATATGATGCTGGAGTCTGATTTTATTTTGGACATTGGTCCAGGCGCTGGGCGACATGGTGGGCATATTGTTGGGCAAGGATCTCCTGCTGAATTTTTGAAGTTAGCAACTCCAACGGCGAATTATTTGAATGGAAAATGGGAAATTGCTATTCCAGAAAAAAGAAGAAAGGGCAATGGAAAAGAAATAAAATTAATTGGTGCCAGAGGAAATAATTTGAAAAATGTCACCGTGAAAATTCCATTGGGACAATTGATTTCTGTAACTGGAGTTTCAGGTTCTGGTAAGTCGAGTTTGATTCATGATACGTTGGTATTGAAATTGAAACAACATTTTGATCGGACGAAACGAGATGCAATGCCATTCAAATCCATAGAAGGATTGGAATTTATTGATAAAATCATTGAAGTGGATCAATCGCCCATTGGCCGTACTCCAAGATCTAACCCTGCTACCTATACGAATATGTATAGTGACATAAGGACATTGTATTGTGAACTTCCTGAATCTAAAATTAGAGGTTATAAGGCAGGTCGTTTTAGTTTCAATGTAAAGGGTGGAAGATGTGAGACCTGTGAAGGAGCGGGGATGAAGAAAATTGAAATGGAGTTTTTGCCAGATGTGTTGGTGGAATGTGAAACGTGTAAAGGCAAGCGATTTAATCGAGAAACCTTGGAAGTTCGATTCAAAGGGAAATCGATTTCTGATGTGTTGGATATGACGGTGGAGCAGGCTTTGGAATTTTTTGAGCATCAACCAAGAATATATCGTAGAGTTAAGACTTTATCTGAAGTGGGATTAGGTTACATTACTTTAGGCCAGCATGCTACAACCTTATCGGGGGGAGAAGCACAGCGTGTAAAATTAGCGGAGGAGTTATCGAAAAAAGATACTGGCAATACCTTGTATGTATTGGATGAGCCAACGACGGGTTTGCATTTTCAGGATGTTAAATTGTTGTTGGATGTTTTGCAAAAATTGGTGGATAAAGGCAACACGGTTTTAATCATTGAACATAATTTAGATGTGATCAAAGTGTCTGATTACGTCATAGACATGGGTCCAGAAGGCGGAAATGCGGGAGGTACTTTGATTGGTTCAGGCACTCCTGAGGAAATCGCTAAAATCAAAGCAAGCCATACGGGAAGGTTTTTGAAAAATGAATTGTGAAAATTGATGATAGAATGGAGAGATCGTTGTGTCTTGGTGTTTAAATTTGAACACTAAGTTCACCAAGATTTTACTTCAATTTTTAAATTTAGATTATAAATTTAAAGAGTGATTTTTATTTTTGTGGTTAGGTATTTTACATTTTTTCAAAACCTGTTTGCAAATATTTGACTTTTTTCAAAACCGAAACTTGTGTTTTTGCAACTTTTTGAAAATTAATCTAAATTTTTTTCTATTATTTATTTAACGGTAATTTTTGATAGGCAAGAATGCCAAAAAATGAAATCAAATTGCTCTAATTAACCCCTCAATCACCTTCGGAAAATCACGATGTTCCAATATTTGACCTTTTTTGGCAACGTCTTCTGGTGTATCGCCGGGTAGTACTTCAAAGCTGCTTTGAAAGATGATTGCACCTTCGTCATAATGCTCGTTTACATAATGAATGGTAATGCCGGATTCTTTCTCTTTGTTGGCTACTACAGCTTCATGAACAAAATGTCCATACATTCCTTTTCCTCCAAATTTTGGTAATAGGGCAGGGTGTAAATTGATGATTCTTTGAGGAAAAGCCACCGTAAATTCTTTGGGAATTAACCATAAAAAACCAGCCAAAATGATCCAATCGGTGTTCAACTCTTGAATTTCTTGTAAAATAGTGCCATTCTTGAATTCCTCTCTGTTGAATATTCTACAAGGGACATTTAGTCGTTTTGCTCTTTCAATAACTCCCGCCTGCGCATTGTTACAATATATTTGACGTATCTTTGCTAGGTGCAAAGGAGCCAAATGCTCAATGATTTTTTCGGCATTGGAGCCAGAACCGGAGGCGAAGATGACAAGATTTTTCAAATTGGAGCTATGTTTTTTTGCAAATTTAGGGCTAAAAAACGGAACCTTTTAGACTAAATGTTAGTTTTGTTTTTTTTAATCGAATTTCATGAAAATAGGAATCATTTGTTATCCAACGTACGGAGGAAGCGGGGTAGTTGCTACGGAATTAGGCAAGGCCTTAGCCGCGGTTGGCCATGAAGTTCATTTTATTACCTATACCCAACCACCTCGTTTGGATTTTTTCAGCGAGAATATTTTTTACCACGAAGTGAGTGTGGCTTCTTATCCACTCTTTCAATATTTACCTTATGAATCTGCTTTAGCCAGTAAAATGGTGGATGTGACCATCAATGAAAAGTTGGATCTGTTACATGTACATTATGCGGTTCCACATGCATCTGCCGCTTATTTAGCCAAACAAATTTTAAAATCTAAAGGCATTAATGTGCCTATTATTACAACTCTTCATGGTACCGACATCACCTTGGTGGGTCGTGATCCGTCTTTTGAGCCGGTGGTTACTTTTTCTATCAATGAATCAGATGGAGTAACAGCTGTTTCTGAAAGTTTGAGAAATGATACCTACTCTGAATTTGAAATATTAAGTCACATAGAGGTGATTCCCAATTTTATTGATTTAAATCGCTTCAAAAAACAAGCCAAAGAGCATTTTAAATTGGCCATTTGTCCGCATGGTGAAAAATTATTGATGCATACTTCTAATTTCCGAAAAGTAAAAAGGATTGAGGATATCATTCATGTTTTCGCCAAAGTGCAAAAAAAGGTTCCTTGTAAATTACTGCTAGTGGGTGATGGTCCGGAGCGCTCGGTGATTGAAGCACTTTGTCGCGATTTACATGTTCAAGCAGATGTGCGTTTTTTAGGAAAATTAGATACCATTGAGGAGGCTTTATCTTTGGCTGATGTCTTTTTCTTAACTTCAGAAAAAGAGAGTTTTGGATTGGCTGCATTGGAAGCCATGGCTTGTGAAGTGCCAGTTATTTCTTCGGATGCTGGTGGAATTACCGAAGTCAATATTCATGGTGAAACGGGTTTTGTAAGTAAAATTGGAGACATCAATGATATGGCTAAAAATACCATTCATTTATTGACAGATGAGGTTTTGTTGAAGAAAATGAAAGCCAATGCTTTAGCTCGGGCTAAACACTTTGACTTAGCCAAAATCCTGCCGATGTATGAAAATTATTACCAAAAAATCATCGATCAAAGCTGGAAATTCCCGAATCAGAAAAATTGACGTATGATGTAAGATGTATGAGGTAAGAGGTAAGAGGTAAGAGGTAAGAGGTGGCTTCGAGAACCTCAGCCACCGAATAGGTTTTCTATTTTCTCTTTTCTCTTTCCTCTTTCCTCTCTTCTTAATTAAACAACTCGGCAATCACATTCATCTTCACATTCCAATAAAATTTGCTTAACTGTTTTTTGACTTTTTGGATGAATAAAGTTGGGATTAATTTCTGCCAAAGGAATCAAAACAAATTTTCGATCTTCCATTCTTGGATGAGGAATTTCCAGATTTTCTTTAGCAATTATTTGATCGCCAAAAAAAAGAATATCCAAATCCAATGTTCTGGGTCCCCATCTTTCATCCCGAATTCTACCCATTTCTTTTTCTATTTCCAGCAAAGTCTGCATCAAATCGGTAGCTGATAATCGTGTACTTACTTCAATCACTTGATTGATAAAATCGGCTTGTTTGATAGGACCCCAAGCAGCAGTTTGATAAAACGAAGAGAATTTTGTTATTTCTCCTACTTTTTTTTCTAAGATTTGATAAGTCTCTTGAAAAATTTCAATCGTATTTCCTAGATTGCCGCCTAAAGATAAATAAGTGATTATTGACATGTGTTGATTAATTTCACATCAAACTTACAAATTTCTTTTTATGCCAAAGAATTACTTCGCAGAGGATTTAAAACCGGGAATGCTTTTGCTCTCAGAACCATTTTTAGAAGATGCCTCTTTTAAACGATCAGTTATACTTCTTTGCGAACATAGCAATTCCCATTCTTTTGGTATAATCATAAATCAGCACCAAGATGTTGTATTTGATTCAATCGTCGACGAAAAGGTGTTTGAAAACATTCCTTTATTTGCTGGAGGACCCGTCGATACAAGTATTTTACAATTTTTACATCGTCGGCCAGATTTAATCCCTGGTGGATTGGAAATTGCTCCCAATGTTTTTTGGTCAGGCGATTTTGAAAAAGCCATAGAATCGGTAGTAAATGGATCAATCTTATTTACAGATATCAAGTTTTTTATTGGATATTCCGGATGGGGCGCAGGACAATTAGAAAGAGAAATCAAATCTAACGCTTGGTACATTGAACCCGCCACCGCTCAATATGTGTTTGATGAACCCACAGATCAACTTTGGAGAAAAATTCTTAGCGACAAAGGAGGAAATTACCGCGTACTAGCCACCTATCCTGAAGATCCGAATTTGAATTGAAAAGAAGAGAGAAAATAGAAGATAGAAAAGAGAAAAGAGAAAAGAGAAAAGAGAAAACTCTTACCTTTTACCTATTACCTCTTACCTCTTACCTAGCTAATTTTCGCCCAATTGGTCGCATCTTTTTTCAAGTGGGCGACTTGTTCACGGATGACTATATGATTTTCTTGTTCTAAATTGGGGTCTGTATGTAGAATTTCCATGGCAGTTTCTCGGGCGACTTTCAGGATTTCTCCATCTTTGGCTAAGTCTGCAATCATTAAATCAATAACCCCTGATTGTCTAGTACCCGAAATATCACCGGGGCCTCTTAATTGTAAATCTACTTCAGCAATCTCAAAACCGTTGTTGGTACGAACCATCGTTTCAATGCGTTTTTTCGTGTCAGCACCAATTTTAAAATCCGTCATTAAGATGCAATAACTCTGATCAGCCCCTCTTCCCACGCGGCCTCTTAATTGATGCAACTGAGAAAGTCCGAATCGCTCCGCACTTTCAATAATCATCACACTGGCATTCGGAACATTGACACCCACCTCAATCACCGTAGTTGCCACCATGATTTTAGTTTCGTTTTTAACAAAACGAGCCATCTCAAAATCTTTGTCGGCAGCTTTCATTTTGCCATGTAAAATACCTAGTGGCACATCAGGAAATGCTCTTGAAATACTTTCATAACCATCCATTAAGTCTTTGAAATCCATTTTTTGAGATTCTTCAATCAAAGGATATACGATATAAACTTGGCGGCCTTTGTTGATTTCATTTTGGATAAAACCAAAAACTTGCAATCGATGAGTATCGTATTTGTGTAAGGTTTGAATGGGTTTTCTGCCTGCCGGTAATTCATCAATGATGGAAATGTCTAAATCGCCATACAATGTCATAGCCAATGTTCTTGGAATAGGTGTTGCCGTCATTACCAAGACATGCGGGTGAATATGTTTGTTTTTATCCCAAAGTTTGGCTCTTTGTGCCACACCAAAGCGATGTTGCTCATCGATGATACATAACCCAAGATTTTTAAATTGTACCACATCTTCGAATAAAGCATGCGTTCCAACCAATATTTGTAAATCGCCTGAAGCTAAATCTTCCAACAAGCCCACTCGGTCCTTCTTTTTTGTGGAACCCGTCAATTTGGCAATTTTGATTCCCAATAAATCAGCAAAAACTTGTAAGCCTTTGAAATGTTGATCGGCTAAAATTTCTGTGGGAGCCAGCAAACAAGATTGTGTACCATTATCAATGGCCAAAAGCATACAAATAAAGGCGACGATTGTTTTTCCTGAACCTACATCTCCTTGGAGTAATCGATTCATTTGTTGCCCAGATCGCATGTCGTGAAAGATTTCTCGAATCACTTTCTTTTGTGCTTCTGTTAATTGGAAAGGCAAATGATTGTTATAAAATTCTGTCAATAAAGCCGCAGAGGAAAAAACTTGTCCCGGAAAAGAGTTTTTTTGAATGAGGTTTTGTTTGATCAATCGTAACTGATTGTAAAATAATTCCTCAAATTTCAATCTTCTTTTAGCTTGATGTAGCCAATTTTCGGATTGAGGTAAATGTATATGATAGAGGGCCTCTTGCTTGGAAATTAATTTGAATTTTTGAATGATTTCACTTGGTAATGTTTCCCGAATATAAGGGAAAGCAATCGCCAATAAATTCTTTTGTAATTGGGCAATGACCTTACTATCGATGTATTTTTTTCTGAGTTTCTCGGTTAATGAATATACAGGATGAAAAAACTTTTCGGTTAATTGTTGGCCTTTATAGAGTTCCATTTCAGGATGGGTCATTTGCAATTGACCATTGAAACTTCCTGGTTTTCCATAAAACAAATAATCAGCCCCTGAATTAAGTAATTTTTCAATCCATTTTATTCCTTTGAACCAAACTAATTCAATGCAAGCAGATTCATCACAACATTGAGCAACCAAACGCTGTTTGA
Source organism: Aquirufa sp. ROCK-SH2 (assembly GCF_054558315.1). NCBI lineage: Bacteria > Pseudomonadati > Bacteroidota > Cytophagia > Cytophagales > Flectobacillaceae > Aquirufa > Aquirufa sp. ROCK-SH2. The sequence continues at coordinate 83,704 of NZ_JBPXKB010000003.1, forward strand.
CTCCTACACCAATTTTTTCAACATATCGAATTCTGCCCACAAATTGGGCATGTTCCATGTCGTCTCTAATTTGTTTGATGGGCAATATCTCCGTACGGTCTTCGTATCGAAAGGGATAATATTGAATCAAGTCGCCATACGTGAATATTCCCAATTCAGATTGTAATAAACTGAGTCGAGCGGGAGTGACCCCTTTCAGTTTACTTAAGTCTGTATCAAAAAAATGGCTGAACGACATAGCTTAAAAATTTTGTGAATTTAGGTATATTTACAAAACCTTTGATGCGAATTAGAAAAAGCTTTATGTATCTAATACAAAAATTATCAATTTCTTGGTTAAATCAGGCCTTTGTTGGTTCATTTCTTTTGATATTCTTTTTGTCTTCTCATCAAAGTTTTTCTCAAACAGGTTGTCCTTGGGTGGCAGTGCAAGAAAAATTAGTGTTGATTGGTGGGGATCCTCCGAATAAATCCATTAACCCAGTTTTAACCGCCAATCCAGCCGCTGGTTTGAAAGATGTCTTATTGCCTGTAAATGGAACCGGAACGGGAGTAACTTGGGAATGGACGGATTTGAATGAGCGAACGATGAGTGGTTTGTTAACAAGTCTAACTAATTTAAAAACACAATTTAAATTTTCTGATCCTAGATTTTCACCAGAAAATTTGGATCGAATTTATAATTTGAAATACAAAATTACGGGAACTCCTGCTGACCCAAATTGTCCTATAAAGACTGCAAATATTGAGATTAAAATTTTACCAGGAATTCATCCCTACAACGTAATGACCCCAACAAGTGACGGGTTTAACGATGTGTTCATTATTCAAAACATAACTGGAACAGATATTTATACCGGTGCTATCATTAAGGTTTTTGATCGTTGGGGTCAACAAGTTTTTATGAGCAAGGGCAATAAACCTCAATTTGATGCCTTGGCGCATCCATATAAATTGCCTACTGGGACTTATGTGTACTCCATTAAGCCGGAAGAAGATTATCCTGAAGTAGTTGGTGAAATAACAATAATACGATAAGAAATGAAGAGTTTATTAGATCAAGAATTTCAATCAGAAGGATTTGTTATCACCAAAGTAGAGGATTTGCTGAATTGGGCAAGGGCTAGTTCTTTATGGCCCATGAGTTTTGGTTTAGCTTGTTGTGCGATAGAAATGATGCAGGCTTTTGCCTCATCCTACGATTTAGATCGTTTTGGCGTTTTTCCAAGGCCTTCCCCGCGTCAATCTGATGTGATGATTGTTGCTGGAACAGTAACTTTTAAAATGGCAGATCGAATCAGACGATTGTATGAACAAATGCCTGAACCGAGGTATGTAATTTCAATGGGTTCATGTGCTAATTGCGGTGGTCCCTATTGGGAGCATGGCTATCATGTAGTCAAAGGGGTGGATCGTGTGATTCCTGTGGATGTATATGTGCCAGGATGTCCACCAAGACCTGAAGCATTGTTGGGTGGGATCATCAAATTACAAGAAAAAATCAATCAATCTTCTTTAGTCGCACCGAAGCGAATTTTAGAAGCATTAAAACAAGTTTAATATGTCTGTCGATTTCCTTCCTTCTCTGATTCAAGAAAATTGCCACATTTCATTGGAATGGAATGAGAATTTGAAAAGAATTACCATTGAACCGAAAGATTTGATTCAGGTTTGCGATTTTTTATGGAGAAATCCAGCTTGTTATTTTGATCAACTTTCTTGTTTGACAGCCATTGATAATGGACCTGAAAAAGGTACTTTGGAAATCATTTATACGCTTTATTCGATACCCCATCATTTGACTTTTCATATACAAGTGCTTGTTTCTCGATTGTTGGAAGATGGCACTTTACCATCCGTTCCTTCATTGACTTCCATTTGGAAAACAGCAGATTGGCATGAAAGAGAGGCCTTTGATCTGGTAGGTGTCAATTTTGAAGGTCATCCAGATTTAAGAAGAATTTTATTGCCAGAAGATTGGGAAGGGCATCCTTTGAGGAAAGATTATGTGGAGCAAGAGAAATATCATGGCATTCAAGTAAAACTATAGAATGAAAGTTGCAGGTTTTACTTTTATCCGAAATGCCGTAAAAAACGATTATTTAATCGTTGAGGCAATTAATTCCATTTTACCCATTTGTGATGAGTTTGTGGTGGCTGTAGGGAAATCAGAGGATAGTACATTGGAATTAATTCAATCTATCCATTCGCCCAAAATACGCATCATTGAAACCGTTTGGAATGATTCTCAAAGGGAAGGAGGGCGAACTTTCGCTTTGGAAACAGATAAGGCCTTGAAAGAAATTTCAAAGGATTGTGATTGGGCGTTTTATATTCAAGGGGATGAATGTGTGCACGAAAATGATTGGGCAATCATTCAGAGTGAAATGCAAAAATATGCTGCCGATGATGAGGTGGAAGGTTTATTGTTTAATTATCGACATTTTTATGGATCATACGATTTTGTCGCCGACTCAAGAAGGTGGTATCGGAGGGAAATAAGAGTGATAAAAAATTTACCAACTATTCATTCGTATAAGGACGCGCAGGGTTTTAGAAATGCGGGTCAAAAATTAAAAGTTAAGTTAATTCCAGCTTTTATTTACCATTATGGCTGGGTGAAACCTCCCAAAGGTTTGAATAATAAGGTGAGGAATTTTCAACAATTTTATCGGGATGATGCTTGGATGGAAGCCAATGTGCCGATTGATTATGAGTTTGATTTTGAAAATGCGGAACGTTTAACTCGTTTTATGGGGAGTCACCCAAAAGTAATGCAAAGCAGAATTGAGGCGCAAAATTGGCCCTTTCATTTTGACCCCAAACAATTACGCAAAAAAATGAGTCTTCGTAGAAAAATCTTGCAAAAAATTGAGGATTTAACTGGTTTCAGGATTGGTGAGTATAAAAATTATCGACTGTTATGAAGGATATCGAAACTCAAATTGTTTTTTTTACAGCTGAAAAACAGATTAAGAATCCGTATTTTTCTATTTTGATTCCCTCTTGGAATAACTTGCCCTATTTGCAATTGTGTATACAGAGTATAAAGCAGCATTCAAGCTGTTCCTTTGAAATTATCGTTCATTTGAATGAATCGAATGATGGTTCCATGGACTGGCTTCAAAAGCAGGGGGATATTTCTTTTTCTTATAGTGCAACCAATGTTGGAGTTTGTTATGCCATGAATGCAATGAGAAAATTAGCGACTGCTGATTATTTATTGTACCTCAATGATGACATGTATGTTCTGCCTGGATGGGATGGGATTTTGAAAAAAGAAATTGAGCAATTGCCAGACCATCGTTTTTTTCTATCTGCAACAATGATTGAGCCAAGAGCCCAAAGTAGTTGTTCCATTGAGCAAAATTATGGAACGAGCATAGCGAATTTTGAAGAAGAAAAATTATTAGAAGAATATGCTAAGTGGCCTTTTAAAGATTGGCAAGGTGCGACTTGGCCACCCAATGTAGTTCATAAAAATCTATGGGATGAGGTAGGTGGTTATAGTGTAGAATTTTCACCGGGAATGTATTCTGATCCAGATTTTTCAATGAAATTATGGCAAAATGGGGTTCGACTTTTTAAAGGAGTGGGTGCAAGTAGGGTATATCATTTTGGTTCAATCTCTGTCAAACGTGTCAAACAAAACAAAGGATATTACACTTTTATTAAAAAATGGGGAATGACTTCTAGTACCTTATCCAAATATTTTTTAAGGAGAGGGGAGGTTTTTGATGGTCCATTAGTTCAAAGTAAAATCCCTTTTTGGGTTCGTTTTAAAAACTTTATTTATCGCAATCGAAATAAGAGTTGAAATTTAGAGGCATTCGTCAATTTTGGTTGATAAAACCCGATTTTATAAGTTTACTGAACTCAAATATAAGTTTTCTGTTAGTGATTCTGATTTTCATTTTTTAAGGGGTAATGCGTCCCCTTACCCCCTGCAATTTACGGGTTATAAAGTTCAGTTAATTGATAATTCGAATTAAGAGTTAATACTAATAGATTTTGAATAAAAGTTTAAATCCATATAAAAAATTACCTAAGGCACTTTTCCCTTTATAAGCTAACATCTTGTCTCGATGTTTAATGGTTAATATACTTCTTCTTAATCGATTTATGAGGCTTTTTCCTTTGAAATCGATGGATAATTGCTCGAATACTTTTTTTTCATCTTCTAAAGAATCTGGACAAAGTGTAGCTAATAAATCCATCCTGTTTTGGATGAGTAGGTCTTTGTTTTTTTTATGCTGAGTGTTTTTAGGAGCTTTTTTTAGATTTGCACCAATTGCATTGTTGTGGTGTTGTCGGTATAAAACCAATGGCTCAGAGGTATATGTCATTCCTTGGTTACATGTGGCTAAAAAACCGATCAAATAATCATGACTTACAAAAGAGGGGAATTTGAAATTAGCGGGAATGATTCTTCTATTAAATAACATACTATGTCCTGGAGCCCATGCCCCGAAAGTGTACATCAATGGCGAATCATAAGCAATTTGTCGTTTAATTTCAGACATTCTTTTTCCAATTTTCTCATTTTTTGCATTGATTAATTCGGAATCCGAATAGATTAAATCATGTTTCCCAAGTTCTTTAAATAAGTGTGAAATTTTATTTTCTAGCCAAATGTCATCTTGGTCAGACAGAGCTATTAAATCTGAGTTCGCTGCCAAAATACCTTTTTGAAATGTAGAAATGTACCCCTCATTGGATTCGTTTCTCAATAGCTGGATTCGCGCATCTTTCTTATGATAATGAGTTAAAATTTCCCAAGTTTTATCGGTAGATGCATCATCGATATACAAAAAACTTAAATGAGGGTAGGTTTGGTTTAAATGACTTTCTATTTGTTTTTCCAAGAAATCTTCTCCACAATATGTTGCCATCACGATGCATATTTTGGGAAAATTTGTATTCGAAACAGGATCTTTAGTCATTTGGGCAGGCCGATTTTTAACTTATTTCTGAAAATTGTCGTAATTTAAACCAAATTTTGAAATAAAAATCTTTGAAAACATATCTTCGATTACTTAGCTATGCCGGATCTATCCGAAAGTATATTTTGCCATACTTCGGTTTTTCCTTCTTTGCGAGCTTATTTGGTATTTTAAATTTCACGCTTTTGATTCCCTTATTGAATGTTTTATTCAATCAACAAGCACAAGCAGATTTAGCTGTTTATCGAAATTTACCGGCATTTAATGTAAGTCCAAGTTATTTCACCTTTCTATTTAATCATTATTTTTATCAGGCTTTGGATCAATATGGCCGTTTTGGGGCCTTGCAATACGCTTGTATGGCAATCATTGTGTCTGTGATTTTATCGAATTTTTTCAGATATTTTTCCCAAAGAATTTTGGCTGCTGTTGGTGCAGATACCATTGCCTCTTTGCGCCAAGCTGTTTTTGAAAAAGCGATTCGTTTAGATTTAGGTTATTTTAGTGAACAAAAGAAGGGTAATTTAATGGCCCGACTTACAACGGATGTTCAAGAAGTAGAGAATAGTATTGGCAGAGCGTTTACAGCCGTTTTCAAAGAAATATTTTCACTGATTTTATTTTTCGTATTTCTTGGGAGTATGTCGCTAAAACTAACTATTTTTTCCTTGTCGATTTTACCCCTTTCTGGCGGATTTATTGCTTTGATTTCTAGAAAGTTGAGAAGAGATTCTGGTTGGGTACAACATCATTTAAGTGCTTTGATTAGTCATTTGGACGAAATTTTTGGTGCGATGAGGGTTGTAAAAGCGTTTAGGGCAGAGCCTATGATGGATGAAAAATTTGGGGCAACCAATAATAATTACCGTTTATCTTTCTTAAAAATGAGATATAGGCAAGAATTGACCTCACCTGTTTCTGAAAGTTTAGGAGTATTCGTGATAACTGGGATATTGATGTATGGTGGAAGTTTGGTGATACAAGGAGAAGGGAGTTTGACAGCTTCTACGTTTATCGCTTTTATTGCCACGTTTTCGCAAGTTATGCGACCTGCCAAAGTAATAGCAGATGCGTTTAGCGGTGTGCAAAGAGGGGTAGCTTCTGCAGAGCGTATTTTGGAAATCATTGATACGGAATCTCAAATCAAAGAAGTAGAACCCATTGTTCACAAAACTAGTTTTGAAGACACAATTCAATTTGAAAATGTTTCGTTTGAATATGTAGAAGGTAGAAAGGTGTTGAAGCAAGTATCATTTGATATTCCAAAAGGTAAAACCATCGCCTTGGTTGGTCCATCTGGAGGAGGCAAATCTACGCTTGCCGATTTATTACCCCGTTTCTATGATCCTTTGGAGGGTTCAATAAAAATGGATGGAGTGGATATACGAAACATACCTCTACACGAATTACGGTCTTTGATGGGCATTGTTACACAAGAATCTGTTTTGTTTAACGATAGTATTTTCAATAATATCGCATTTGGGACACAAGCAAGCTTAGATGAAGTAATTGAAGCGGCGAAAATTGCCAACGCGCATGAGTTTATCATGCAAAATCCAGAAGGATATCAAACCTACATTGGCGACCGAGGTTCCAAATTATCTGGAGGTCAGCGACAACGATTGTCCATCGCTCGAGCAGTTTTGAGAAATCCTCCTATTTTGATTTTGGATGAGGCGACCAGCGCCTTAGACAATGAATCGGAAAAGTTGGTACAGAGTGCTTTGACAAATTTAATGAAGCATAGAACGGTTTTGGTCATTGCGCATCGTTTAAGTACGATTCAGGATGCAGACGAAATATTGGTGGTTCAACATGGTCAAATTGTGGAAAGAGGTTCGCATGAGAGTTTAATGAATAATCCACAAGGAGCTTATGCGAAGCTGAGTCATGCGATCTAGTTGGTAATTATTTATAAATCTTACACTCAAATTTCATATTTCATTAGTAAATCAGGACAGAAAACGGTACTTTTGCATCGATTTTATAAAGTTCTACCCGAAATATGTCAAATTCATTATTAGCACAACGTATTCAAGCTTTAGAGGAGTCTTCAACATTGGGGATGACAAAAAAAGCGCGTGAATTGGCTGCACAAGGCCATAAAGTAATTAGTCTTTCAGTCGGAGAGCCTGACTTTAAAACTCCAGCTCATATTTGTGAAGCAGCCAAAAAGGCCATTGATGATGGTTTTCATGGATATTCTCCAGTGGCAGGTTATCCAGATTTGAGATTAGCGATTGCCAATAAATTAAAGAGAGATAATGGTCTTGAGTGGGGATCTGAAAACATTGTAGTATCTACAGGTGCTAAACATTCTTTAGCCAATGCGATAGCAGCTTTAGTTGATCCAGGTGATGAGGTTATCATATTTTCACCATACTGGGTGTCTTATTCAGAGATGGTTAAATTAGCAGAAGGGACTTCTGTAATTGTTCAAGGTGCATTTGAAAATAATTTCAAAGTTACAGCCGCTCAATTTGAAGCAGCTATTACTCCTAAGACAAAAATGGTGATGTTTGCTTCACCAAACAATCCAACTGGATCTGTTTACACAGAATCTGAATTAAGAGATATTGCAAACGTAGTTGCTCGTCATGAGCGTATTTTTGTTTTAGCAGATGAAATTTACGAATATATTAATTTTACCCAAGGTGGTCATTTCTCGATAGGTTCTATTCCTGAAATTAAAGAGCGTGTGATTACGGTTAATGGTGTGGCTAAAGGTCATGCCATGACAGGCTGGAGAATTGGATTTATCGCTGCAGCTAAATGGATTGCAGATGGTATCGAAAAATTACAAGGTCAAGTGACTTCAGGTACAAATTCAATTGCTCAGAAAGCAGCAGTTGCTGCTTTTAATGGTACTTTGGATCATGCGTATGAAATGAAGGCTGCTTATGACCGTAGAAGAAAGTTGGTTGTAGGTAAATTAAGAGAGATTCCAGGATTTAAGGTAAATATGCCTGATGGTGCATTTTATGCGTTCCCAGATATTTCTTACTATTTTGGTAAATCTGATGGCAAAACTGTCATTAAAGATTCTGACGATTTTTGTTCATGGTTATTAGCAGATGCTTTTGTTGCAACAGTAGCAGGTTCAGGTTTTGGAGCTCCAAATTGTATGCGTATTTCAACTGCCGCAGCTGATGAGCAATTGGAAGAAGCTTGTGACCGTATCAAAGAGGCGGTTGCCAAGTTGAAGTAATACAAACATTTTATTTATATTTACAAACAAAGGGGTCAAGCCCCTTTGTTTGTTTTATGACTATTGATCAACATGGAAATACTATCAATCATTATTTTTGTCTTAGGATATTTAGCCATCGCTTTTGAACATCCGATCAAAATCAATAAAACGGCTAGTGCCTTAGTTACAGGAGTTTTGGTATGGGTTGTTTTCGCATTGGTCAAAGGTCAAGGAGAATTAAATGAGTTGACTCATCATTTAGGTGCTACTTCTGAGATATTGTTTTTTCTTTTAGGCGCCATGACTCTGGTCGAATTGGTTGATGCTCATCAAGGTTTTCGATTTATTAGCAAGTTGATTCAGACGCAAAATCCTGTTCAATTATTAGTCATAAGTTCATTGATTACCTTCTTTTTGTCGGCTGTTTTAGATAATTTAACCACTGCTATTGTGATGGTTACCCTTTTAAGAAAGTTGATTTCTGACACTCACACCAGAAAATATTTTGTAGGAATTGTGGTCATTGCTGCCAACGCTGGTGGAGCTTGGTCTCCCATTGGAGACGTTACAACAACAATGTTATGGATTGGTGGTCAAATTTCAGCTTCCGGAATCGTAAAAGCCTTGTTTTTGCCTGCTATTATTTCTTTGTTGATTCCACTGCTATTTGCAAGTTTGAAAGTTAAAAAAATGAGTATTGGAACTCCTAATTCTTTAGAAATTCTAAGCCAACAAGAAGAAAGAGAAGGGAAAATAATGCTTTTAGCTGGAGGATTAAGCTTATTGGGTGTTCCCGTATTTAAAACCTTAACTCATTTACCTCCTTATATGGGAATTTTGTTGGCATTAGGAATTGTGTGGATATTGTCGGAGTATATTCATTCGGATAAGGATGAAGCGACAAAGAAACCGTTTACTGTTGGACATGCCTTGAGTAAAATAGATACCTCAAGTGTACTGTTTTTCTTAGGAATTTTACTGGCTATATCTGCCTTGGAATCTTTTGGTTATTTAGCGGCACTAGCATTAAATTTAAATCAATTGATCGGTAATCAAAATATCATTGTTACATTGATTGGATTGGCTTCTTCTATCGTAGACAATGTTCCACTGGTAGCAGCCACCATGGGGATGTATTCTGTATCAGATTTTCCGATGGATCATTCAATGTGGGAATATCTAGCTTTTTGTGCTGGCACAGGAGGGAGTGTTTTAATCATTGGTTCCGCAGCTGGAGTAGCAGTGATGGGCATGGAAAAAATAGAATTCGGCTGGTATGCTAAAAATATTGGCTTATTAGCATTGCTAGGGTACTTCGCTGGAGCGCTGGTTTATTTGATGGTTTAGGAAGAGAGAATTTAGTTATTAGGTATTAGTGTTTAGTTATTAGTAAAAAAGAGAAAAGTGGTCTAATAGAGTCTAATAATTGATAACTAATAACTAATAACTAAATTCTCTTTTCCAAAAATTAAAACCGAAACTCCAACCTAGCTGCATATAAATTTGGAGTCAAAATAGGCTCGATGTGAAAAGCTTGATGTTTGTTGAAGCTTGATTTTAATTTCGGATATAACCACGAAGCAAATTCGGCAGAGGCGATTCCTAGTCCTGCACCGACCAGTACATCACTGGCCCAATGTTTATTATTTGCCATTCTTAATGTTCCAGTCGCACTTGCTAATGTATATGCGCTTACAACTAACCAAGGCTTGGATTTCCTAAATTTCTTATCCAATAATCGAGCTCCAAAAAAGGCGGTACAAGTATGCCCAGATGGGAACGAATAATCGCTACCATCTGGCCGAGCTTCATTAATTCCCCTTTTTAAAATTTGAGAAATTACTACATAGGTTCCTGTTCCAATGACAAAAATACCTAGGTTTTCTTTTAATGTATTATCGGTTTTGCCAGCTATTTTTTCAGCAACATTGGCACCTAGATACATTAAACTGGGAGTATATTGTAGAAAGTCATCAGCACGAGTTTGGAAATTGCTTAAATGATTGTTCCTGAAATCTAATTGTGCATTTTTTGATGCTTCATTGTACATGGCTAGTCCTAAGCTTGTTAATACAACGGGGGCAATCCATGGTCTAGATTTTTTTAAAATAGAATCTTGAGCTTTTGAAGATTGATTAAAAACAAGTATCAAGCTTAAAAGGATAGTCACGCAATATTTCATTCTTATTCTTTTAGCAATAAATCAATTGTTTTTTCAAACTCAATGGTCCAATCTGTGTAATATACTCCCGTACCTGGTCCTGAAAAGCCTGTATGAATTTCTCGAACTCTACCTTTTTTGTCCAAAATAAACGTCGTTGGATAGCCATAAAATTGACTCAACATGGGTATAACTTTTTTGATTGTTTCATCACTTGGTACTCCTGCAAAAACGATGGGGTAATCTATGCCAATTCGTTTTTTAAAGTTTTCAATCTTGGGTCCAGAAACGGCTAAATCGGGTGAATATTCGAATGAAACCCCTAATACCTCTAAACCTTTTTCTTTATTTTTTCTATAAAAGGGAGCTAAAAACCGCGATTCATCTAGGCAATTAGGACACCAAGATCCTAAAAGTTCAATCACTACCACTTTGTTTTTGAAACGTTCATCTTGTAAACTAATCATTTCTCCATTGGGAGTCGGTAGGCGAAAGTCCAATTTATCATAACCATCTTTCAAAAAAGTTAATTTTTTCAAATCGGGTAAACTTGCGCTTGGATCAAATTTTCCTTTGAAAATTCTTTTTGCGGCAAATCCAGAAGAGAATTGACCATTGATTTCTTTGCCTGTTACTTTTGTTTTTAATAAATAAACTCCACTTCCATCGAAATAACTCAAGAATAAACTATCTCCACTTACATTACCTTGTAAAAAACGATAATCTCCACTGGTTTTTAAGAAGGTTCCTGTTACTTGATTTCCATTTTGTTCAAAGACGCCTACCCCTGGACTATGATTGGTTTCATCACTCCAAAAATCGGAATCCCATTTACCACTTACATTTACTTTGGCAGGTTTTAAATTCGTGAATCGCTCTGTGGATCCTTGATTGGCAGAAAAAGGAATTCTTCCAATTTCTTTTCCATTTCTTCTTTTTACCCAAAAGCCTTTTAGCTTATCGGTTGATTTTACAGCGGAGATTAATTCAGAATCATATAGGTCAAAAGGGATAACTAATGAATCTCCTCTAAAATAGGATTCTCCTAAATTGAAACTTTCCGCACCATTTTGTATTTTGATATTAAAAGTTTTGGCAGATTTACCAGCTTCTACACTGAAGTTGATGGGTAATTGTCCACCAATGGATGCCAATTCGCCTCTCCAAGGGCCATTTTTTATTTCTTGATTACTTTGAGCAATTAAATTGAATTGCGTCAAGGATATGAAAAAGATGATGACAAGTCGAGAAGATAAGTGCATATATGTGAATTTTAATGAACAAAGATACATCAAAGTAAGCAGGCAATAAAAATAATGACAAAAATCAAAATGGATATAAATGGGCAAAGGATAATTTGTAAATTTGTTTAGAATAAAAATTATGTCTGAACAGAATTATCATACCTCCGTTTTATTGGATGAGTGCATAGAAGGATTAGCGATTCAGCCTTCTGGCATTTATGTAGATGTCACTTTTGGGGGCGGTGGACATTCCAAGGCTATCTTGGAAAAATTAGGATCTGAAGGTCATTTGTATGCATTTGACCAAGATCCAGATGCTTGGAAGCAAGCTGAAAAAATTGATGATGATCGTTTGACTTTGATAACTGGGAATTTTCGCCATTTGGAAAAATTTCTGAGGTTACACAATGTAAAAGAGGTAAATGGTATTTTGGCAGATTTTGGGGTTTCCTCTTATCAGCTAGACGCAGCAGATCGCGGTTTTTCTACTCGATTTGATGGGCCTTTAGATATGCGAATGGGGCCTTCAGCTCCGAGCGATGCGAAAGAAATTTTAAACTCTTATTCTGCTGAAAACTTACAACGAATTTTTGGGATGTATGGAGAGATTAAAAATGCTAAAACACTGGCTCAAGCTGTGATTCAAGCCCGTACTCGTTCGGCTTTAGAGACGACTGGAGATTTTAAAGATATTCTATTTAAATTAGCGCCAAAATCTCGAGAGTTTAAGTATTTTGCTCAGGCTTTTCAAGCGGTTAGAATAGAAGTAAATCAAGAATTGGCTGTTATTGAGGAGTTTTTGAATCAAGTACCCAAGGTTTTGGCTCAGGATGGTCGATTGTGTGTTATCTCTTTCCATTCCTTGGAAGACCGTTTGGTAAAAAACTTCATCAAAACGGGCGATTGCTTTGGTAAAGAGGACAAAGATCTATTCGGGGTAGTTCATAAGCCCTTAGAAACTGTAGTTAGAAAGCCGGTTACGGCAACTGAAGAAGAATTAAAACGAAATCCACGATCGCGAAGTGCAAAGCTTCGTATCGCATATAAGGTTTAAATATGGCATCATCGTTAGAAAGTTCAGATGGGAAAAAAACTAAATCCAAAGCCAAGGCTGGGATTTTAGATATGGTATTTAATATTGATCCAATTACAGGTGGAGAATTGCCCTTGTATTTAATATATCGAATCTCTTTTGTTGCAGTTTTGATATTTTTTTACATTTATTATACCATGTTAGCCGAAGGTGAAATTCATCAAATTGCGAAAATAAAAACAGAATTGCAGGAAGTTCGCGCCGATTATACCACTCAAAAAGCTGAATATATGAAAGCAAGTAAGCAGAGTTATTTAGCGAACGAAATGAAAAAATATAATTTAGAATTGAGCCTTATACCTCCAACCAAGGTAGTAAGTGAAGAAAAGATAGAAAAGTAAAACCAATATTGTTTAAATGGCAAGTACTCGGAGAAAAAACATTCGTGAAATTATAACTGAAAGGTTTACCGTGTTTATCATATTCATTATAGCCTTATTTGCTATATTGATGTTTTTCTTGTGGAGAGTTATTTGGATTAAGGGGCCGGAATTGAGAGAGGAGGCTGCTCAAACGTATATCAAAGAAAGGAATGTCGAAGCCACAAGAGGTAATATTTATTCCAATGATGGTAGTTTATTGGCAACCTCTTTACCCAAGTACAGATTAGGTTTAGATCCAAGTGTTTATGGACGAACAAAAATTGCCACACAGAAATACAAAGAAAATATCGATGCGCTTTGTATTGAATTATCTAATTTTTTTCAAGACAGAACTGCAGATGAATATAAAAATAGGATAGAATCTGCCAGAAAAAATGGAAGAAATTATCTGTTGATCAATTATCGATTGTTGGATTTTCAAGAAAGAAAAAAAATATTAAAATTTCCTCTTTTTCGCGAATTTAAGGGTGATCCTACCAAGACTGGAATTGTTTTTGACAAAGTTAATGTTCGCTATGCGCCCTTTGGTCAGATGGCTTACAGGACGATTGGTTATTTAAAAGATAAATTGGCTGTTGGAATTGAAGGAAGCTTTGACAAAGAATTGAGAGGGACGCCAGGGGTAGGTCTCTTTGAAAAAATGGATAAAAATACTTGGAGACCCGTGGATAGTGGAAGAGAAACAATACCTACTCCAGGTTATGATTTACAAACTACATTGGATGTAAATATTCAAGATATTGTTGAGATTGCCTTAATGAAGGCCTTGACGGATTATAAAGGTAATTATGCTGTAGCAATTGTGATGGAAACGGCAACAGGAGAAATTAAAGCAATATCTAATTTGTCCAAAAGTCCTTCATCTCCAACGGGTTATTTAGAAGCTGATAACCATGCGATAACTACTCCAAACGACCCCGGTTCCGTATTTAAATTACCATCCATGATGGCTATGATGGAAGAGGCTGATATTCGTTTGGATGAAATCATTCATGTGGGGCCTCTTGTTTCTTATTATTTTGGTAAACCCATGTCAGATTCTCATGCGATGGGAGATGCAACGGTTCAGCGAATCATTGAGGCGTCCTCTAATAATGGAGTAATGAAATTGATGTGGAGAACATTTGGTACAAAGCAGGCCAAGTATTATGATTATTTAAAGAAATTTCATTTGATTGATCCGATTAATTTTCAAATTCGATCTCGGAATCCTAAACCTCGATTTACGGTTCCCGCTAAGTGGGATAAATGGCAAATGCTTTGGTCTTCTGTGGGTTATTCTACTTCATATACTCCCATGCAGTTATTGAGTTTTTACAATGCCATCGCAAATAATGGTTATTGGATTCAACCGATTATCGTCAAAAAAGCGACAGTGGGTGAAGAAGTAAAAATTGATTATACGGAAAAACAAGTTCGCGATTCTTCTCCATTGTGTTCAGAGAAAACCTTGCAAAAAATACGAGCAATGTTAGAAGGGGTTGTGGAAAGAGGCACTGGAAATAACATTAAAGGTACGCCTTATGGTATCGCAGGAAAAACAGGTACAGCCCAAAGATTAGTGAATGGAGCTTATGTTAAAGGAACTTATTATACCTCATTTATTGGTTACTTCCCTGCGAAGAAACCAAAATATACGATGTTGATTGCCATGGACAATCCACAGGGAAATTCAGAAACGACTTATTCTCGACAAGTGACAGCCCCCGTTTTCAGGGAAATTGCTGATAATATTTATGCAAGAGATATGAAATTGCATCGTAGATTATCCGGTAAATTGCCAGATTCATTGAACAATGCTAAATTATCTCATTTTCTGCACCCTAATGATCATGAAATATTGTCTGCCAATTTTGGTTTACCTAAAATAGAGGAAGATGGTAGATGGATTCAATTTAATTTGGATAAAAAAGTTGCTACCAATTTGCCAGTAAGTTTTGTAGCCAAAACAGTTCCCAATGTGGTCGGAATGTCTTTGCGGGATGCCATTTTTAATTTAGAAAATAGAGGATTTAAGGTGAAGGCAACAGGTTATGGACGTGTGTTAGCACAATCTATTTCAGCGGGTTCGCCTGCCCTTAAAAATGCGATTGTAAAATTAACTTTGAAATAAATAAGAATGGCTAAGTCTTTGTTTTCTTTAGTACCAGCGAATATTCGTAGATCTGTATTGGGTGAAGATCAAATGATCGACTTCATTTGTTTTGATTCTAGGCAAGCTAGTCAAGGGGCGTTATTTTTTGCTATTCCAGGTACTCAAGTAGACGGCCACTCATTTTTGAGCAAAGTATTTGAACAAGGTTGTACTGCGTGTGTGGTTCAGCAAATCCCAGATAATTTGCCAGCACACATTACATGTATTCTTGTTGATGATTCCAATGCAGCTTTGGCTGAGGCTGCCAATTTGTATTACGACAAACCCTCTGAAAAGCTTAATTTAATTGGGATTACTGGCACAAATGGTAAAACAACTTCCGTTACTTTACTTTTTGAATTGTTTAAAAATTTGGGGCACCGATGCGGCCTAATTTCAACAGTTCAAAATAAGATTCAAGATAAAGTTATTCCATCCACTCATACTACTCCAGATGCCTTACATCTAAATGCACTTTTAGCTGAAATGGTTTCGGCAGGTTGTAGTCATGTTTTTATGGAAGTGAGTTCTCATGCCGTTGTCCAAAAACGTATACATGCTTTGCAATTTAGAGGTGCTATTTTTTCAAATATTACCAGAGATCACTTAGATTTTCACGAAACTTTTGATGAATACATCAAGGCAAAAAAAGGTTTTTTTGATGCCTTACCATCCAACGCTTTTGCTTTAACGAATGTGGATGATAAGCGAGGAACGGTCATGTTGCAAAATACCAAAGCGAAAAAATTTAGCTATGGATTATTGAATAGCGCCGATTTTAAAGCCAAAATTATTTCCAATAGCATTGCTGGATTACAATTGGAATTGGATGGGCAGGCCATTCATGCACAATTGATTGGTTTATTCAATGCATATAATTTGTTGGCTATTTACAGCACGGCGATTCTCTTAGGGGAAAATAAAGAAGAGGTTTTGATTCAATTATCAGCTTTAAAAACAGCTCCTGGCCGATTTGAGCAATTAATGGGACCTGATGATAAAATCGCAATCGTTGATTATGCACATACGCCAGACGCCTTGGAAAATGTGTTGAAAACGATTCTTGCTATTCGTCAAAAAGATCAAAAATTAATTACGGTGGTTGGATGCGGAGGGAATCGCGATGCTGGAAAAAGACCCATGATGGCTGCTTTGGCTGGTGATTACAGTGATTTTGTGATTTTAACCTCAGATAACCCTCGATTTGAAGATCCTGAATTGATTTTGGATCAAATGGAAGCAGGAATAAAAGCTGAAAATTCTTTAAAAATAAAACGGATGATTGATCGTAAAGAAGCTATTTTTACGGCCATTCAATTGATCGCCAAAAAAGGAGATATCGTTTTAGTTGCCGGAAAAGGGCATGAAAACTATCAAGATATTCAAGGGGTAAAGCACCATTTTGATGACAAAGAGGTCATAGCCGGTGCTTTTCAAGAGTTAAAAATATAGAGAGCAAATTGAGTGAAATTCACTCTCTATTTTTTCTGTTAATCTTTTAATTGCAACCCAAACAGATAACCATTATTTGGACTCGACATTGGAGATGCGGTAATAGTGCCGGAAGACGGTGTTAAATCAATGTTATACAATGTATGTTGATTACTTCCAGTTCCATTTGAGGCATCCAAATAATAAAATTCCGTCGTGTAATCTAGAGCTGAAGAAAATCTAAAGTTGGATGGAGTATTCAAATTGGCAATTTTAACCGTTTCTACTCCGGTTGATGGGTCTATTTTAACAAAAGATTGTACATATCCATTTGTTGCTTGAACAATTTTAACCGCATATAGACTATTTGGGCATCCAGCTGAGTTGATATATTCTAAACCATAATATGTACCTACTGCCACTGGTTTTGGGTATCCCGGTAAAAAGCTAGGATTGGTTCCGGAGGCATTTACGCCAGTGTTAATATCGATTTTATACAATAAATTACTGCTAATTATGTACAAATAGGTTCCGTCGGTAGTCATATTGGAGATTTTTCCTGAATTCGATAATTGGTAATTGGGGAAAGTTCGCACCATGGCTCCTGTTGCATCATATTCTGCAAGAATATTATTTTCCACCATAAAGAATCGGCCATTGGCGAATTCCATGGCTTGCACATTTGTGCTGGGATAAATAGTCGGATTTGGAGGCGTATTGTTTGCTACATTATATACAACTACTTTATCCCCAGTGGAAACTACATACCGCTTATTTAATTTATCATAAGCAGAGCTTTGCGTATTGAACAGATTTGGGAAAAGACTAGGAGATAAATTTTCTGGTCTTAATCGAATAGGGTTAGCAATTCCACTTCCAATGGTGGTTTCTTTCATGACATCCCAAAGGTTCGCTTGACCGCTTAGGTGAGAATTGGAAGAGGTAACATACAAATATTCAAAAGTAGAAGGTGTGGCTGGGCTGATTGGATCAGAGGTTCCATCGCAACTAATTAATGAAAAAAGGAAAGAAAGGATGGCGAAAAATGCAAAAATCGTGTTTTTGAAGGAAAAAGGTTGATGCATAGAAAAGGGGATTAAATTTTGATGATTAGTTTTAAAATTCTCCCAAGTTATTTGAATAGCTATTTTGTTGACTTGTGATTTTGCAAGTATTTAAAAGATTTTTTTCAATATGATTCTTTGTGCCCAATCATTCGCCTGCATAATTTTGCTAAAAGGAAGATTTTTTTGCAAATTTGTCACTTATATCACCCTAAAATTTAATTCCAAAGGCTATTATGCTCTATTATCTATTCGATTATTTGGATAAACATTTAAATGTTCCAGGTGCTGGCGTTTTTCAGTACATTACTTTTAGAGCATTTGCTGCGGTTATTACATCTTTAGGAATAGCAGCTATTTGGGGTAAAGCGGTGATTTATCGATTGCAACGATTACAAATTGGAGAAGAAATACGAGATTTAGGCCTAGAGGGTCAAATGGCCAAGAAAGGTACTCCTACTATGGGTGGATTTATTATTTTGCTTTCTTTGATCATACCAACCTTACTTTTTGCCAAAATAACCAATGTATATATCGTTTTGTTGCTTATCTCTGCCGTTTGGTTAGGCGCAGTTGGTTTTGCAGATGATTATATCAAGGTTTTTAAGAAAAATAAAGATGGACTTTCTGGAAGATTCAAAATTATTGGACAAATTGGTCTTGGAGTCATTGTGGGTTTAACAATGTATTTCAACGATTATACCAAAGTAAGAATTTATCAAAAAATACAAACTTTAGCTGACGGAACACAAATTCAAAAATATACGGATACGAAATCATTGATGACAACCGTACCGTTTATGAAGAATAATCAATTTGATTATAACATGTTGTTACCTGATTTTATTCCTGATCAATATGTATGGATTGTTTATGTTTTAGTGGTAATTTTTATCATTACGGCCGTTTCTAATGGTGCTAATATAACGGATGGTTTAGATGGCTTGGCAGCAGGAACTTCTGTGATTATCGGTTTAACTTTAGCCGTTTTAGCCTATGTATCAGGAAATAAGGTTTTTTCGCAGTATTTAAATGTCATGTTTATTCCTAATTCAGGAGAGTTGGCCATATTTTGCGCTGCCTTCGTGGGTGCATGTATTGGTTTTCTTTGGTATAACACTTATCCTGCTCAAGTATTTATGGGAGATACAGGTAGTTTGATGTTGGGTGGAGTAATTGCCACTTTGGCCATAGTTATTCGAAAAGAAATGTTAATTCCCGTACTATGTGGTATTTTTTTAATTGAAAATTTATCTGTCATCTTACAAGTAGCATATTTTAAATATACCAAAAGGAAGTACGGTGAAGGGAAAAGAATTTTCCTTATGTCGCCATTGCATCACCATTTTCAAAAGAAAAATTACCATGAAGCAAAAATTGTAACTCGATTTTTGATTGTGGGTATTATTCTAGCTGTTATTTCTCTTGTTACACTAAAATTGCGTTAAACGCTTCTTACATTTTGAGTCAAATTCGCCTATATCCGAGATTAAGTACTTTCCAAGAAATTATTCCTTTGCCAGCCTCTAAATCAGAAAGCAACAGAGCTTTGATCTTAAATGCTTTGGCGAAAGGTTCAATGGACCAATTGTCCAATTTGGCGGAGGCAAGAGATACTCAAACGATGATTCGTTTGTTGGCTGAAAATGGACCCGTTGCTGATGTTTTGGATGCTGGTACCACCATGCGTTTTTTGACTGCCTATTATTCTGTAACTGGCCAACAAAAACAAATGACAGGAACACCAAGAATGTGCGAAAGACCCATTGGTATTTTGGTGGAGGCTTTAAAAGAATTAGGCGCGGAAATTGAATACCAAAAGGTTCAAGGATATCCTCCTCTTAATTTAAAAGGTTTTAATTATGCAGGAAATAGAAAATTATCCATTCGAGGTGATGTAAGTTCTCAATTTATTTCAGCTTTGATTATGTTAGCCCCTGTTTTGCCAGAAGGACTAGAGTTGACCATTACGGGTTCTTTGGGCTCTAAGCCTTATGTTGAAATGACTTTGGCCCAAATGAAACACTTTGGTATTGAAGCTAAAGTGAATTGGGAAGAAGGCAAAATCGATATCCCTGCTCAGAAGTACCAAAATATCCCTTTTGCGGTTGAGTCAGATTGGTCTGGAGCTAGTTATTGGTATTCCATGGTCGCCTTGTCACCTTTTGAAGATGCACAATTAGAGTTGTTAGGATTGAAAGAAGATTCTCTACAAGGCGATTCTGCCATTAAGGATATTATGCTGCCTTTAGGGGTAAAAAGTACTTATACTGGAAAAGGTTATTTGCTGACAAAATGTGCTGCTGAATCAAGTCTGGCTTGGGATTTTACGGATTGTCCAGATTTAGCTCAAACAATTTGTGTTGTTGCTGCAGTTAAAAACATTGCTCTGACATTAACGGGTATAGAATCCTTGAAAGTAAAGGAAACAGATCGAGTGTTAGCCTTGCAAAATGAATTGAAAAAAATAGGTGCAGAATTGAATGAGGTAGAAGCAAAAACACGTTATGAATTAACTCCTCAATTTTCTGTGAAGCAAGAAATTCCTGAAATTGAAACTTACGATGATCACCGTATGGCAATGGCTTTTGCGCCGGTGGCTTTATTGCAAGAAATAATCATCCACGATCCTTCAGTTGTGAATAAGTCCTATCCAAGTTTTTGGAAGCATATTGGAATGGTATTATCCTTCAAGGAACTTGATTAATTTTTGGGACCTAAAATAATTTGCTAATTTTTTCTATTAAAATACGATTCCTTTTTAGCCCCAATAAAATTATCAGTTAACTGAACTATTTAACCTGTAAATTGCAGGGGGTAAGGGGAGTCGTTTCCCCGTAAAAAAAGAAAAAAGGAATTACAAATTCAAAACTGATATTCTCAATCAGAAATTTGATTTTTTGGAAGTTCGTTCAGGTAAAGAACCTTTTTCGATCAATAATTAATTCGCTAACACTTTTACTTTTACAGCTTCAAATCCACCAAAAAATAGGATTGAAAAAGCAAACTGACTCAAAAGGCTATTTTTGATAAATGGTATACCAGCCGTGTAGCAAGCAATTAATCCAGCAAAATCCTTGTTGTAAGCCACGTCGCTCGATAACCAAACAGCAAAATTAGATAATAAGAAAAATCCCAAAACAGTCATCAAATTCATACCAATGAATGTTTTCCCGTGGATAGAATTGTTCGAAAATTGACGACCAAATACGGCAATTAGTGCAAAAATGCTTAAATGAACTTTGTCAAATCCCCATGAAAATCCTTCATAATAAGCAGAGTATAAAAGATTATTCAATAATATATTGGAGATCCAAATGGCGATTATCGTAAACAATACTCCTTGTGAGCGTTTTGGAAAATAAAAGCCTGCAAACAAAGCCATAGACGCCATTGGTGAAAAATTAGCCCAATTAGGTCCTGCCAAAATAATAAAGCGACTAGCAATAGCTAAAGCCAAAAAAGCGATGAGAATTCCTGTTTTTTTTGTCATTATTGTTGACATAATTCCTTAAGAATTATAGTTTGTATGTTCAAATAATTTCCAAAGGTAAAACAAAAGCCGTAATTTTACCCATTCTAAAAGAATATATGTATAAAGTTTTGCCCAAAATAGGTTTATTAGGTGGTGGTCAATTAGGCCGAATGTTGCTTCAAGCGGCAATCGATTTAGATTTTCAAATTGCATGTTTGGATCCAGATGCTGAAGCTCCTTGTTCACAATTGGCCGCGAGTTTCACTCAAGGTTCTTTTCAGGACTTTGATACCGTGTATGAATTTGGGAAAGACAAGGATTTAATTAGTATTGAAATTGAGCACGTAAATATCGATGCATTAGAAAAATTGCAGGAGGAAGGTAAATTAATTTATCCTCAACCGCATCTTTTACGCATGATTCAAGATAAAAGAACTCAGAAAGAGTTTTTTAGAATGCATGGGTTTCCAACTGCCGATTTTCGTTTAACGGATAATCAAGCTGATTTGAACCAACATGAAGATTTTTTGCCTGCATTCCATAAATTAGGTAAAGGGGGGTATGATGGGAAAGGTGTTCAATTAATCGCAGATAAATCCGATGTTTCTAAAGGGTTTGATGCACCTGGTCTTTTGGAAAAGGCCATTGATTTTGACAAAGAATTAGCAGTAATTGTTGCAAGAAATCCACAAGGGGAAGTAAAGGCATTTCCAGCAGTAGAAATGGTGTTTCATCCTGTGCAAAATTTGGTAGAATTTTTGATTTCTCCTGCTTCTATTTCAAAGGAGATAGAAGAAAAAGCAGAAAAAATTGCGAGAGATGTTATTGAAAAAATGGAATTGGTTGGAGTGCTGGCAGTAGAAATGTTTTTAACCATAGATGGAGAAGTGCTCATCAATGAAGTGGCACCTAGACCGCATAATTCTGGTCATCAATCGATACGAGCAAATTCATGTTCTCAATATGAGCAACATTTACGCGCGATTGCTGGTTTACCTTTGGGAGAAACGAGGGCCTTAGCATTTTCAGGAATGTTAAATTTATTAGGTGCAGAAGGTTTTGAAGGTCAAGCTAAATATGAAGGTTTATCTGATATTTTACAAATTCCTGGCGTTTATCCATTTTTATATGGAAAGAAAGTAACGAAACCATTTAGAAAAATGGGGCATATTACTATCTTGGGTGATTCAAGAGAAGATATTGAACAAAAAGCAAATCAAGTAAAAAATCTAATTCGAGTAATTAGCTAAAAGACGAATATGGTTGGAATTATCATGGGAAGCAGCTCTGATCTGCCTGTAATGCAAGATGCAATTCAAGTTTGTAAGGACTTTGGAGTTGAATTTGAAGTGGATATCGTTTCTGCACATAGAACTCCAGAAAAAATGTTAAAATATGCCCAAGAAGCTAAATCAAGGGGAGTAAAAGTAATCATTGCTGGTGCAGGAGGGGCTGCTCATTTACCAGGTATGGTTGCTTCAGCTACTATTCTACCTGTTATTGGCGTTCCCGTGAAATCATCCAATTCGATAGATGGATGGGATTCTATTCTTTCAATTTTACAAATGCCGAATGGGGTTCCTGTAGCTACAGTGGCATTAAATGCGTCTAAAAATGCGGGACTTTTAGCTGTTCAAATGATCGCGATTTCTGATGCAAATCTAGCTGGCAAGTTGGAAGCCTATAAGTTAGATTTGATCGATAAAGTGAATGAAATGAGTCAAAAAACAAAATCTGCTGTTTCTAATAATGAAAAATAATTCACCCATTTTTAAAGAGTCTTCAACTAACCGTTTGCCTTTTATTACGCTAGTCGTTTTAGGGGTAGTCATCGCGCTTTTGATGTATATTGGTTATGATAGTTTTTTTGGAACTGATAAAAATGAGTTAACCAAAGCGGACAAACTTAAAAACGAAGAATTAATTAGTGATGAATTACCCGATGTGGCTTTGTCCTCTATGGAGGTACAAAAAGATACAACGCTAGCAGAGGAAAATTCTACAGATTCCAGTTCCAACACAACAAACGATTTGGAAGAGCAAAAAAAGGAAGCAGAGGCGGAAAAAGTTCCCGAGGAAAAAATTAAATTACCTGAAGGGAAAAATCACGGTTATGTTGTCGAAAAGGGTGAAACCTTTTTGGGTATTGCTAACCGTTTCGGTTTAAAATTTGATCAACTAAAAGCCTTGAATCCCGGGGTAGATCCTGCTGGTTTAAAAGTCGGGGTAACAAAATTAAATGTGAAAGTGAAGGCAATTCATACGGTAGGTCCGGGTGATGTTTTACGCGTTGTGGCAGAAAAATACCATGTTTCCAAAGAGTCGATCATGAAAGTCAATCATAAAGATCAAGATATCACTTTACGAGGAGAGCAATTAATTATACCACTGAATTAATAATTTGAAAAGGCTTGTTTTAGGTATTTTTTTCTTGCTTTTTTTGGCTTTCGGTCTCAGTAGTTTCAAATGGGCTCAGGAAAACAGTGAAAATCCGATTCGAATTTGTCGATTGACAAAAATAGATTCCCTTTCTTTTGAAGATTTACTTTGGTTTTATCAACAACAAGACACGCTTTCAGAATTTGCAAATGATCAAAATCTAACACTAGGAATTAGGTTAAAAGATTCAACGCAATCTTTTAAAACTTTTGGGCAATCACACCCTCCTTTAGATTCATTAAATCAATTTGATTTATATGCTTTGCGTTTAATTCACCAACATTCTGAAATAGCTTCATTTTGGAATAAAACTTTAAAAGCTGAAATTGATAGTTTTTCGGTCAAAAAAGATTCATTGACTAAGATTTTTCCACCTAAACCATATCGCTTGCGGTATGTCTCAGAAAATAGAAGTTTGGCCAAACAAATTGAATTGCATAAAAAAGGGAAATCGAAAATCATGCTTTCCTTGCATAATTTTGGTTTAGCCGCAGATGTTGGTTTGTATCGTCATAAGAAATACATAAGGCGTGGAAATATATATCAACAATTAGGTTCTTATTCAAAAGAATTGGGATTGTTTTGGGGAGGAGATTTTGTGGGTTTCCCAGATCCTGGACATATTCAATCCTTTCCCAATAGTGCTAGTTTGATCCATAAATATCCTATTTTAGGTTTCGAGTTTGAGAAATACAAAGCAACTTACGAAAATACCTATTTGAACCAAGATCAAAAAGGGATGGCATACTTGGTCGAGGATACAAAATCATTATTGAATGACTTGAATTCATTGCGAGAAAATAGAGCTTGTTTGTGTTCAAAGGCTGTGATGCCAGCTCCGGGTGAAGAAGTTAATCGACTAATTACGAAATTCATTTCAACTCCACAAGCGGTAGTTTATGTGGATCTTTTGGAACAATGGGCTTATGTTCAAAAGGGCCAGACGGGCTATTTTTACCAATTAGGCACATGGAAACTAAATAATTAAGGAGAAAGAACCTTAAAAGGAAAATGAGTATCCCCTTAAGAAATCTTCTATTTTCAATCGTTTTTTGCCTTCCATTTGCCATTCTAGGATTTCAATGAATCCATCCTGACAACCCACTCGTAAAAAACTTTTTTGGTCAGTGTCCCATATTCCAATCCCCAAACTTGGAATAATTTGAGGATGATAGGCTACTTGGTAAACTTTGCAATTTTTTCCTTGAAAAACGGTGTGTGCAGAAGGGAATGGGTTCATGCCTCTGACCAAATTATAAATTTCTTTTCCTGTTTTTGACCAATGGATTTCTCCGGTAGCTCGATGTAATTTAGGGGCAATTTTTAAATCAGAAGATTCAATTTGAGGGCTTGGATTTGTTGTGCCATTTTCAATGGCGAGAACCGTTTTAACCACTAATTTTGCACCTTTAAGCATCAATCGCTCATATAATTCACCTGTGGTATCAGTATCAGAAATGGCTTCTTTTTCTTGAAATAACAAGTCTCCCGTGTCAATTTCATGTTGTAAAAAGAAAGTAGTAACACCTGTTTCAACTTCTCCATTAATAACTGCCCAATGGATGGGAGCAGCGCCTCTGTAATTGGGCAATAAAGAGGCATGTAAATTAAAGCTTCCCATTTTTGGCATATTCCAAACTTGTTCTGGCAACATTCTGAAAGCTACAATGATTTGTAAATCTGCCTGGTAGGATTTAAGTTCATCCAAGAATGCAGGATTTTTCAATTTTTCTGGTTGAAGAATCGGTAAACCTTGACTCTCAGCATATATTTTAACCGGAGACGACTGAATTTGTTGACCTCTGCCCGCAGGTTTGTCAGGTGCCGTTACAACAGCAACTACATTCATGTTCGCTTCAACCAAGGCTTGTAAACTTGCTACGGCAAATTCCGGTGTTCCGAAAAATATAATTCGCATATCTCTAATTTCTAAGATTTATCCTTTCTGGTAAAATGTTTTTATTTGGTAATATATTTGGATTTTGATTACCTTTGCACTTGTAAAAAACAAAATGGTGCTAAAAACAAGATATTTACAATAGTCTGGATCCGAAACAAAACTACAAATAAAATAAGTAGAACGGTCGGAAGCCGTTCTATTTTGTTTTTTATAACCCTATAAATTCATTGAAAAAACGATAAAAACATGGCAAATTTTCAATATTACACAGCAGAAGCGTTGGATAAATTAAAGGCTGAACTTCATCACTTGAAAATTCAGGGTCGTTCTGATATGGCAAAGCAAATTGCGGAGGCACGTGATAAGGGTGATTTAAGTGAGAATGCTGAATATGATGCAGCAAAAGATGCTCAAGGACTTTTGGAATTGAAAATTTCTAAAATGGAGCAAATTGTTGCCAATGCTAGAGTTTTAGATGAATCTACTATTGATACTTCCAAAGTGTCCATCTATTCCATCGTTCAAATTAAAAATACCAAATCTGGGGCAACAGTTACATATACGATTGTTTCGGAAGAAGAAGCTGATTTACGAGCTGGTAAAATTTCTTCCTCTTCTCCTTTTGGAAAAGGATTGCTAGGTAAAAAAGTAGGAGATTTAGCTGAAATTCAAGCACCTGCTGGAAAATTAGAATTTGAAATCGTGTCTATCACACGCTAATTATTCAACAATATTTGTTCAAAATCCCGATCGAAAGATTGGGATTTTGTATTTTTAGCCATCATGAATTCATTTTTCGGAAATCCTGGAATTTTATGGGCACTTTTGGGTGTAGCAGTACCCATTTGGTTACATTTTTATCAGAAAAAAAATAAGCAAAGTGCATATTTTTCTGATTTAAGGTGGCTTGCTTTAAATACCGATTTGTCAAAGGGAAGTAAGGATTGGAAAAATATCTTATTATTGATTTTGCGAATATTAGCATTGATTTGTTTGATTTTGGCTTTTGCTAAACCCCAATGGACTTTTTTGCCAAAAACAATTAAAAAAGAAGGCAGTTACATGTTCTATTTAGATAATCATCCGAGTTTGATTTTAGGTAATCGAAAGGGATTTTTGGCGACTAAAAATCAAATAGAACCTTCCCCTTCCAAAAATATTCGTTTTTTTTTCAATGAGTTTCAAGCGCGCGATTTTGAATGGAGCTCTTCCAATGAAATAAAATCAAATTGGTATAAAATTGAACCAAGTATTCAAAATCCTTTAGCTAAATCGGTCATTAACCAGTTTGAAAATTTATCAGATGGTGAAAATCAAGACCCCACTTATGTATGGATTTCTGATTTTCCTAAAAACAAAGAAATACCTGCATTCAAAAAGAATCAACAGGTTAAACTATTGCCCATTTCAAAGGCCTTAGGGGAAAATATTATTGTGGATAGTCTTTGGGTGGAAGATGGATTTATTCAATTAAAGGAAAAATTCAAGGTAAAATTGCGACTGAAAAATAGTACGATGACTCGTTCTTCCAAACGGCGCACAATTGGGTTTTACTTGAATGATTTTTTGTTGAGTAATCAAGTAATTAGCTTTAATCCAAGTGGTTTTTGTGACTTGGATTTTGAACTTTCTCTTCCGAGTAATGGTGATTTTCCAGCACATTTTATCCTGGATGATGAAGTGATTTTTGATAATAAATACCATTTTGTCCTCAGCACCTCCAAGGCGCAAAAAGTGTATTTTGTGCAAAATGGTCAATTTGATTTACCCCTTAGAAGGGTTTTTGAACCCGACTCGCTTTTCGATTTTGATCCAATCACGAAAGAGAAGTGGATTTCACAAGGCAATACTTCCCATGGATTTACCATTATTCATGGTGTAGAAAATTTCACTGACACAGAATGGCAAATGCTCCTACAACGCCTATCCAATGGGCAGTCGATGATCTTAATTCCTAGCGCGGGACAAAATAATCAAGCTATTCGATTTTTGAATCTCTTTTGGGGGCAAAAAAAGATTTCACTTAATTCTGAGGAAGGCTTATCTGTCATTCATCCAAGTTTTAATCAAGCATTTTTTAGAAAAATTATTCCATTGAATTCCATGGCTGAGAATTTAAAAACATGGGATTCTCGAATTTCTTTGATTTTACCTAAATCGAAAAGTTCAATTTTATCTACTACAAAGGGGAATTCTTATTTGGAGAATATTCCAATAGGGAAGGGACATCTATTTCTTTTCGCTGCAGATGTTTTGGAGGCAGGGATTGCTTTTCAAAAACACAGTTTATTTTTGCCTATTTTTCAAGAAATAGTTTTACAGAATTGTTATTCAGAGCCGCTTAATTTGATCTATCAAAAAAAAGTGTTTTCCATTTTTCCAAAGAAAGATTTTCAGTTTGTTAATAAGGAAAAACAATTGTTGAAATTTAAAAATTCGACCATGGAATTTGTTCCTGAGCAGGAATGGATGGGTGATCATTGGAATTGCCGATTACCTTCTTCAGTGGAAACAGGTGTAGCATTGAATGGGTTTTATGCTGTTTTTGCTGGAAATGAAAAATTGGGAATTTGGGCAATCAATTATCCAAAGTCTGAAAGCGAAACTGTTACCTATTCGCATGAGGACTTGAAAAGTCATTATGCAAAGTACCCGAATGTCGAGGTATTGGATCCGACAGATACTTTCAAAATCGCATCTGGCGACTTTCAAATTGAGAATGCCTCGAAGTATTATTTGTGGTTATCTCTGATTTTGTTTTTGCTTGAAATGGCTGTTTTGGGATTTTATAAAATCAATGCCTTGCCCCGTAAATTGCCGAACCAACCCTAACCAAAGTGGAGCCTAATTCTGCTGCCAAAAGGTAGTCGGAAGACATACCCATAGAAAGCTCTTTCCATTCTACTAGGCCCGTTTCTAGTCCTATTTGGTCTGATTTTAGTTGCTCAAAAAAGAGGTATAAAGAGTTGAATTCTTTTCTAATTTGCTCTTCATTTTCGGTGAAACTAGCCATACCCATAAGTCCAACAATGCGGATGTTTTTCAGTTCTTTGAATGCATCCAACTGTACCATGCTTAATACTTCTTCTAGGTCTAGGCCAAATTTAGTTTCTTCTTGAGCGATATACATTTGTAATAAGCAATCAATTATCCGATTGTTTTTGACGGCTTGGGTATTTATTTCTTTTAAAAGTTTGAAAGAATCGACAGAATGAATTAAAAAGACAAATGGGGCGATGTATTTTACTTTATTGGTTTGTAAATGGCCAATTTGATGCCATCTGATATCTTTAGGCAGTTGCTCATATTTTTCAATCATTTCCTGAACACGGTTTTCTCCGAAGTCGACAATACCTGCTTGATAGGTTTCTTGCAGCTCTTCAATGCTTCTAGTTTTAGTTACAGCAATTAATTTGGCGGAACTATTTTTTAATTGATTGAGAATGACTGATAAATTATCTGAAATGGACATTTTGAGTTCTTGAAAAAGATTAATTTGAATTCAAAATTAATTTATTATTTTTGAAACGATTAAATTAATCGAGCAATTATTTATTTGCATATATGATGGAAAACGATTCAAACCATATTGAACCCAAAAAGCCCAACAGTGTGGTGCTTTTATTATCAATTTTGGTCGTATTATTTGCAGGAATGTGGGCAAATGAGAAATGGGACTTGAATATTCCATTTCTACCTAAATCAAAAGAAGAGTTTGTTAATAATGCCAACAACCAATTGGATTCCATCGCTAATCAATTGAATTTGAAATTGGTTGAAATAAAAAAGTTGGGAGGAAGGGTCAATGAGTTGGAGCTTGCTAAACAACAAATTTTAGGAGATCAAAAAGAATTGGCGACTAATCCAAAGATGGATGAAGAAGATTTTAAAAAGAAACTCTCTTATTATTTGAGATTGTTGGGGCAAAAAGATCTTGAAATCAAGCGTTTGAAAAAAGAAAATGTGGCATTGATTGCAAGAAATGATTCTTTGAGCCGAGAGGCTAAAATCTTACAGGATGGCCTAAGTAATGTGCAAAAAGCTTTGAAAGATTCCAGTTTGACATTTGGAGTAAAGCAAAGAGAGTTAAGTGAGCGATCTAGGATTTTAGAAGTTAAAAACCAAGAATTAGCTGAAATGGTGAATGTAGCTGCTGCATTAAGAGCTGAAGGCGTGAATGTCTATGCTATTTCATCGAGAGGGAAAGAGGTTGGTGTGAATAATCAGAAAGCTAGAAAGATTGAGAAAATTCGTGTCATGTTCCATTTGCAGGAAAATAGTTTAGCAACAAAAGAGATTAAAACAGTCTATTTGCGAATCATAGAACCAACAGGAAATACCTTATCTGATTATTCATTAGGGTCAGGAATGTTTACTTTCAAAGGGAAAGAATTGGCTTATACGGCCAAGCAAAGAATTTTTTACGAAAACAATCATCAATCTGTAGAGTTTATTTATGCTAGACCAGGTGCCTATCGCGAAGGGAAGCATGAAATAGAACTTTATTCGGAAGGATTCTTAATCGGACTAGGCTCTTTTGAGGTTCGATAATTATAATTTTTTGGATGTTTTGATTTTAAAGTATTTTTTTCTACTTTTGCAGTCCAAATTTTTATTTTTTTACAAACAACAATTTTTATGGAATTAAAAAACTATGAGACGGTGTTCATTTTAACTCCCGTTTTGTCTGAGCAACAGACGAAGGACGCCGTTGAAAAATTCAAAAAGCTGTTGGTAGATAACGGTGCACAAATTGTGAACGAAGAGGCTTGGGGCTTACGTAAGTTAGCTTATCCAATTCAAAACAAGCACACTGGATATTACCAAATATTTGAATTTTTAGCGGAGCCTACTTTGATTGCGAAGTTAGAATTAGAATACAAGCGTGATGAGCGCGTGATTCGTTTCTTATCAACATCATTGGATAAGCATGCAGTTGCTTATAATGAAAAGAAGAAAAAAGGTTTAGTAGGTAGAAAACCAGAAAAAACAGAAGCATAATATGACACTTGTAAACGAACCTGTAGATAAAAATAGTAATCGTAAAAAGTATTGCCGATTTAAGAAATCTGGTATCAAATACATCGATTACAAGAATCCAGACTACTTATTAAAATTAGTAAACGAGCAAGGTAAAATTTTACCACGTCGTATTACTGGTACTTCTTTGAAGTTTCAACGTAAAGTAGCACAAGCAATCAAGAGAGCTCGTCATTTGGCTTTAATGCCTTATGTAGCTGATGGCTTAAAATAGATCTGGTTAATCCAATAAACATTTGATTATAACGTAAAATGGAAATAATATTAAAAACGGATATTGCTGGATTAGGATATAAGAATGACGTTGTGGCAGTAAAGCCAGGATATGGTCGTAATTATTTAATCCCTCAAGGATTTGCAGTAATGGCAACTCCATCCAATCGTAAAGTATTAGCTGAAAATGTAAAGCAAGCTGCTCACAAGGTAGAGAAAATTCGTCAGGATGCTTTAGATTTAGCTGCTTCAATTGGCGAATTAGCATTAACTATTCCTGCTAAGACAGGAGATAGTGGTAAAATCTTCGGTCGTGTAACTAGCTTACAAATTTCAGATTTATTGAAAGAAAAAGGATTCGATGTAGATCGTAAGAAAATTTCTATTGATTCTGAAGTGAAAATGGTAGGTGATTACTCTGCTACTTTAGATTTGCACAAAGAGGTAAAGCATAAAATTTCTTTTTCAGTTGTTGCTGAATAATTGATTTTAAAAATTCTTGAAAGGTCATTTCGTTTACGAAATGACCTTTCTTTGTTTTAAGGGGAAATTTTAAAAATTATTGGTATTTTTACATTCATTTAGAAAAATTCAATCGATTAATGCGTCTAAGATTTATTATTTTCTTGTTACTTCTGCCTCTGTTCGCTTCGGCACAACTATCAATTAATTATCCATATCAAAGACAAGTCTTTCAAAGAAATAATGATAATCAAGCTGAATTTTCTGTATTAGGAAATTGCCCATCGAATGCCACATTAATTCGATATCAACTCGTGCCAGTACAAGCGAATCAAGGTACCGCGATTCCATGGACTGATTTAGACAAGAATCCATTGGGCGGTTTTTACCAAGGCAAAATTACAGCCAAAGGAGGGTGGTATTCCCTGAAGATAAAATTAATATC
Organism: Aquirufa sp. ROCK-SH2; assembly: GCF_054558315.1. Classification (NCBI taxonomy): domain Bacteria; kingdom Pseudomonadati; phylum Bacteroidota; class Cytophagia; order Cytophagales; family Flectobacillaceae; genus Aquirufa; species Aquirufa sp. ROCK-SH2. The sequence continues at coordinate 115,321 of NZ_JBPXKB010000003.1, forward strand.
CAATGGAATTGAAATGGATTCTGTTACCTTGTCTAGAGTAGGAGTCGGTGAAAACTTTATCATTGCCGGGCAATCTAATGCTCAAGGTGTCGAAAAGTATCCTGGTGATGTTGGTGCATTAGATGATCGAGTGAATTCTGCTAGTTTTAGTAATCGGATAAGTTCAGTCAGTGGAGCAAGTGATGATTTTCTTCCTATTCCAAATGGGAGTTTTGATTTTCCTGAAAATGTATACAAGCAACTTAGTAAGGATGCAATCATTGGACCAACAGGTGGAACTAATTATTATTGGGCAAATTTAGGAGACTCTCTTGCGAAAAAATACAATGTTCCTATTTGCTTTTTTAATGCAGCTTGGGGAGGAACCTCTATTAGAAACTGGGCTGAGTCTTCTAGAGGACTGTTAACGGAAAATCCTTGGGTAGCAGGTTTGTATTATCAAGACGGTTATCCATACATGAATTTGAAAAAAGCAGCAGAAATTTATGGAAAAAAGAATGGCATTCGCGCTGTTTTGTGGCACAATGGTGAAACAGATTCCTATCAACGAATGTTGCCTAGTGTTTATAAAAGCTACTTGAAAGAATTAATTTCTACTTTTAGAAAAGATATTGGTGAAGATATTCCTTGGGTAATTGCTCAAGCCTCTTTTTATGCAATCAGGAATGATAATGGTACTTGTGTCGTAGATTATAATAGCCAAATTGCCGATGCTCAATTACAATTTTTAACGGATTCTAACTTATCACAGTTATTTCAAGGACCATATACGGATGATATTGAAATTCCCCGTAAAGGTGATTTAGACTCCTATTGCGTGCATTTTACTAAAGATTATTTTAATCAGGTAGCCAATACTTGGTTAAATAAAATCAACCCTGATTTTCTAGCAGCTTCCCAACCCACTTCTGCGAATTTATTGCCAATTTTATCCAAAGATTGTGGAACGAATAATTCCAATCATTTTGTGATTAATTCTAGCAAAGCAAAGGTAGAATTATATAATTCTTCGAATCAATATGTTGGTTCGAGCTTAGAATATTCAAATTTAGTACCTGACTTTTATTCGCTTGTTTTGGTTGATAGTATTGGATTGAGATTTAAAGTGCCTAGTTTTCGTGTAAATAATTTTACGTTGACTCCCGCTTTGGTTTTAAACGTAACGAAGGATTCCACTTATTGTGATGGAACCATAAATGAGTTATTTGTTAAAAGTGAGTATAAATCTTATCAATGGATTTCGGGCGATACAACACAATCGATTAAGTTAGCTGGTTCGGGCTCTTTTCAAGTGCATGTTGTAGATAAGAATAATTGTTTTGTAACATCAAATACCATCAAGCTGACCAAATTGCCTAAGCCCAATAAACCGTTGGTAATTGCTAATTCCAGTACTACATTTTGTGACGGCCTTAAAGCCGATTTGATGGCTACAAATGGGCTCGGCAAATATGAATGGAATACAGGTGAAAAAACTCAACTTGTCAGTATAAGGAAATCGATGTATGCCAAAGTGGTAACCATAGATGCGAATAATTGTAAATCCGATTATTCCGATTCCTTGAAAATTACAGCATTAGCTCTGCCAACACCACCTGTCGTTTCTGCTGCAAGTGATACCCTATTCTGCGAAGGTAAATCAGTTGAATTACTTGCAAGCATGGGAGCTGATAAATTGATTTGGTCAACGGGAGAAAATTTAACATCCATCAAAGTTGCTAAATCAGGCATTTACCATGTTGCTACTATTGATTCCAATAAATGTCAATCAAAACCTTCCAATAATATTTATGTAACCGTTTGGCCTAATCCCTTTAGCCCGAATGTTATAGCAAAGGGTGATACGGTCTTTTGCGATGGTGGATTGGTGAAATTACAAGCCATTAATGGTGCAGGCCGATTTGAATGGAATTCGGGTCAAACTGTCGATTCTTTGCTAGTTTCAAAAACTGGAATGTTTCAAGTTAAAACTATTGATTTTCATCAATGTGTTTCTCCTTTTTCAAATCCTTTGTACGTTAAAGTTAATCCTAATCCTGTTAAACCCATCATTAATGCGATTGGTGATACTTTGATTTGTTCCGGAAAAACCGTTGAATTAGTCGCTACAAATGGCGCTTCAAAATTTGTATGGAAAACAGGTGAAACGAATAAGTCAATAATTGTAGATAAAGCAGGGGTTTTTCAAGTGTATACCATCGATGATAATAATTGTAAATCTGATTTTTCATCCCCTGTTAAAACTAAATTGTATTCAACACCAGAACCTACAACAATCACGATGACTTCTCCATATTATTTATATGGAGGGCTAAAATTGATTGACACTGATTATTATTGGACGTTTAATAAAAATATTTTAACTGAAAATGGAGCTTATTTGCGGGTATTTGATTCAGGAAATTATGGTGTTGCTGTCGCTAAAAAATACGTGAATGGTCCAACTTGTATTTCAGCTTTTGCCGATTATACCTATAAAGTACCTGAAGATGGTGGCTTGACAATTTATCCAAATCCTGCGAAAGCAAATGATTTGGTCAATGTACAATCCATTTCAAATCTTAAAAATGCTACTTATGCTTTATACAGCTTTGATGGAAGACAGATGTTAAACGGTAAAATAAATGAAGACGGTGTTTATGGATTTAATGTGAGTGAACTAGGAGAAGGAAAATACTTTTTAATCCTAAATGCATCTAATCACGTTTACGAAAAAGCCTTGATTATTTCCAAATAGAAATTTTAAGTTCAGTCAATAAAAAAGCTCAAGAATAAAATTCTTGAGCTTTTTTAATTGAAAATCAACAAATATTACTTTGCCAACGCTGCTTGTAAATTTTGATCTAATGCAGCTAAGAATTCTTCTGTATATAAATAATGTTCTCCATGGTTTACTTTGTTTCCATGAATACAAACAGCTAAATCTTTCGTCATTTTACCTGATTCTACCGTTTCAACACAAACTTTTTCTAAGGTTTGGCAGAAATGAATCAAAGCATTGTTGTTATCTAATTTACCACGGAATTCTAAACCTCTTGTCCAAGCAAAGATTGATGCGATTGGATTTGTTGAAGTTGGTTTTCCAGCTTGGTGATCACGATAGTGACGAGTAACGGTACCATGTGCAGCTTCTGCTTCCATCACTTTACCATCTGGAGTAATTAATACCGAAGTCATTAATCCCAATGAACCGAAACCTTGAGCAACTGTATCTGATTGAACGTCTCCGTCATAATTTTTACAAGCCCAAACAAAATTACCATTCCACTTCAAAGCAGATGCAACCATGTCATCAATTAAACGGTGCTCATAAACGATTCCTGCAGCATCAAATTTCGCTTTGTAATCACTTTGGTAGATTTCTTCAAAGATATCTTTAAAACGACCATCGTATTTTTTCAAAATGGTGTTTTTAGTTGATAAATATAAAGGCCATCCTTTGCTCAAAGCCATATTGAAACAAGAGTGAGCAAATCCTTTGATCGACTCATCTGTGTTGTACATTGTTAAAGCAACACCATCTCCTTTGAAATTATATACTTCAAAAGATTGTGCTTCACCACCATCTTCTGGAGTGAAAGTTACCGTTAATTTACCTTTTCCTTTCGTAACAAAATCAGTTGCACGGTATTGGTCTCCAAAAGCGTGACGACCAATCATGATAGGAGCAGTCCAGTTTGGTACTAATCTTGGTACATTTGAACAAACGATTGGCTCTCTGAAAACAGTTCCATCCAAAATGTTACGGATCGTTCCATTGGGCGATTTCCACATTTGCTTCAAATCAAACTCAGTTACACGAGCTTCATCAGGAGTAATTGTTGCACATTTGATACCTACACCATATTTTTTGATAGCCTCTGCAGCTTCAATAGTAACTTGATCATTGGTCTCATCACGATATTCTACACCTAAATCATAATATTTGATGTCTAAATCTAAATAAGGTAATATTAATTTGTCCTTGATGAACTTCCAAATAATACGGGTCATTTCATCGCCATCAAGTTCCACTACCGGATTGGCTACTTTAATTTTTTCCATTTTACGTTTCAGTAATTTAAATGTTTGGTGAATATCTTTTCTATGAGATTCAATAATCCTGCAAAGGTATATACTAAATCTTTTTTACTCCATTATTTTGGGGTAAATTTGTAAAATTTATCAATATTTTTTAATGGAGACTGTAATTAAGATTGCTTGTAGTGACGAAAAGGGTTTGGTACATAAAATAACAGGCGTACTTTTTGATAAATTATTGAATGTTACCCGCACAAACGAATTTGTTGATGAACCTAGCAATCGTTTTTTTATGCGTATTTCTTTTACTGGGCATTGTGATATTGGGGAATTAAGGAATCAAATGATTGATTTATTGCCAGCTCAGTCTATCGTCGAAATTATTCCTCCCTTTTTAAAAAGGGTCGTAGTTTTGGTTACAAAGGAACATCATTGTTTAGGAGATCTTTTAATCAAAAATCAATTCAAAGATTTGCCATTTTCGATTGAGGCAGTCATTGGTAATTACGATACGCTTGAACCCATTTGTAAACAATTTGGTATCCCATTCCATTTCATTTCTGCGGATGGTATGGAGAGAGAAGCGCATGAAGAATTAATTGGAAGTAAAATCGAAGAATATCAACCTGATTTAATTATACTGGCAAAATATATGCGAATTTTATCTTCTCAATTTGCATCTCAATATCTGGGAAAGATGATCAATATTCATCATTCCTTTTTGCCAGCATTTATAGGTGCCAATCCCTACCAACAAGCATTTAATCGGGGTGTAAAAATCATCGGAGCAACAGCTCATTTTGTAACAGATGATTTGGACGAGGGTCCAATAATTTGCCAAGATGTTGTTTCAGTGAACCATACACAATCGGCAAAAGATATGTCTAAAGCGGGAAAAGAAGTAGAAAAAATCGTTTTAGCCAAAGCGATTAAAATGGTTTTAGAAGATCGTGTATTTATTCATCAGAATAAGACCATTTTATTTGAATAAAATTCCCTTAAAAAACGTAAATTGCATTCCTTTTTCAATTAATTAAGAATATGTTTGAGAGTTTAAGTTCCAAATTGACCACCGCGATGCGTACCCTAAAGGGGAACGGTCGTATTACTGATGTAAACGTAGCAGCTACTGTTAAGGAAATTCGTCGTGCTTTGATGGACGCCGATGTAAACTATAAAGTGGCAAAAGAGATTACGGATCGCATTAAAGAGCAAGCCTTAGGTCAAAAAATTCTTATTTCTGTAGAACCTGGTCAATTACTCGTAAAAATCGTTCATGAAGAATTGACGAATTTGATGGGTGGTCAAAAACAAGAAATTAATTTAAAAGGAGATCCTTCTGTTGTTTTAATAGCAGGTTTACAAGGATCAGGAAAGACTACGTTTTCTGGAAAATTAGCTCAATATATCAAAAAGTCAGGTCGCCAAGTTTTATTGGTTGCATGTGATATTTATCGTCCTGCCGCTATCGACCAGTTGAAGGTTTTGGGAGAGCAAGTAGGAGTAGAGGTTTACGCAGAGCCCGAAAATAAAAATGCTGTTTCAATTGCAGAAAATGCACTTTCTTATGCTCGCAAGATGGGTAAGAAGGTGGTAATTGTGGATACTGCAGGACGTTTGGCAGTAGATGAAGCGATGATGAATGAAATCGCAGCAGTGAAACAAGCCATAAAGCCGACTGAAATTTTGTTCGTTGTGGATTCCATGACAGGTCAAGATGCCGTAAATACAGCTAAAACCTTCAATGACCGATTGGATTTTGATGGCGTTGTTTTAACGAAATTAGATGGTGATTCTCGTGGTGGTGCAGCTTTGTCCATCCGCCAAGTAGTAGAAAAACCAATTAAATTTATTTCTACCGGTGAGAAAATGGAGGCTTTGGATCAGTTTTATCCTGATCGTATGGCAAACCGTATCTTAGGTATGGGCGACGTTCTTTCATTGGTTGAAAGAGCTCAACAAGCTTTTGATGAAGACGAAGCAGCACGTTTAAATAAGAAAATACGTCAAAATAATTTCTCATTTGAAGATTTTTATGCTCAATTACAGCAGATCAAGAAAATGGGTAATATCAAAGATTTGATGGGAATGGTTCCTGGCATGGGACAAGCCATCAAAGATGTAGATGTTTCCAATGATTCTTTCAAACCTATTGAAGCAATCATTCAATCTATGACGATTAAGGAACGTCAGAATCCGGATATTTTAAATCCATCTCGAAAAAATAGAATCGTCAAAGGTTCTGGAACATCTATTCAGCAAGTCAATAATCTTCTGAAACAATTTGAAGATATGCGTAAAATGATGAAGATGATGAACAAAGTTCAAGATGGCAAAATGAAAATGCCAAACGTGGGAAACATGTTTAAGAGATAATAAAAAAGCCCTGAAAAGGGCTTTTTTATTGATTTAGTTATCTTTATTTCCTAATTATTGCACCTAAGTCTTTTTCAAAACTCTTCATCAATCTCTCCATTGTTGAATCAATTACTTTGTCTGTCAACGTTTGATTTTCATCTTGCAAAATGAAACAAACAGAATAAGATTTTTTTCCTTCACCTAAATTTTTGCCTTCATATACATCAAAAATACTAATCGATTTAAGAAGTGTTTTCTCAGTCTGTTGAGCAACTTTTTTGATTTCTTGGAAAGTAGTAGTTTTATCTATTACCAAAGATAAATCTCTTCTTACTTCTGGGAATTTTGATATTTCTTGATAGGTAAAATCTTTTTTCTCTTGTTTTAACCAATAATCCCAATCAAAATCAGCCATAAATACATCTTGTTTGATGTCGAATTTATTTGCCAAATTGGGGTGTACCATACCAAGCTCTAAACAAGTTTTTTTCTGGATCGAAATTTTTAATCCGTAAGCGAATAAACTCGATTTTTCGATGGCTTCAGCTTCAAATGCTTTTCCTCCTAATTGGACCATAATAGCCTGGCAAACTTGATATAAATGGTGTAGTTGTACTTTTTGAGGAGCATTATCCCACGTTTCACCATTCAATAATCCCGTCATATATAATGCTAAATGCCTTTTTTCAAGGTATTTAGGCGTTTTTTTATGATAGGTTTTTCCAAATTCAAAAAACTTTAAATCTTTTTGTCTTCGGTTGATATTATGAGATATGGCTTCCAAACCATTGAAAACCATGCTTTGTCTCAATACTCCCAAATCTTCGGAAAGCTTATTCAAGATTTCAACATCTTCAAAATTTAATTCACTTTGAATAAATGTATGATATTCAGCTTTTGTCAATGAATTTGAAATGATTTCATTAAAACCCTTTGCTGCTAAACTCAATGCAGTGTCTTGTTGGATTTTTTCTTTGTCCAATGCAGGAAATTCCGAAACAAATGCAGCGCTTAAATGATCCGATAATGGGATATTATCTAAACCATGAATACGTAAAATCTCTTCAATTAAATCTGCTTCACGAGTCACATCTACACGATAGGCAGGTGCAATAACTGTAAATCCATCTTTTGAAATATCCTTCAATTGAAAATCGAGAGAGGTTAGAATCTCTTGAATTTTTTCTTGAGGTAATTCAATACCCATCCAATCTTTGATGCGCTGATAAGTGGTTGAAATTTCCGCTAATTCAGGTTTGTTGGGATAAATATCTGTGATTTCAGAGGAAACTACACCTCCAGCTAATTCTTGAATTAATAGGGTCGCATATTTCAAAGCAAATAATTTTGCTTCGATATCTGTTCCTCTTTCAAATCTAAAAGAAGCATCTGTTTTTAAACTATGTTGTTGAGAGGCTTTTCTAATTCTCTCGGGTTTAAAATGGGCAACTTCTAAAAATACACGTGTTGTATTTTCTTGGATTCCAGAATCCTCTCCGCCCATTACACCTGCTAATCCTATTGGACCATTTGCGTCGGAAATCATGATCTCTTCTCCTGAAAGTTTTCTTTCAATTCCATCTAAGGTTTTGAAGATGGATCCTGCCGATAATGTTTGAACAATTAATTTTCCACCTTGAATTTTATTCCAATCATACGCATGCATGGGCTGACCCAAACCATGGCAAATAAAATTGGTGATATCTACGATGTTATTAATAGGTCTTAATCCAATCGCCTTTAATCGCTCCTGTAACCATTCTGGAGATGGACCTACTTTTACTTGATCGATACTTAAACCACAAAAACGAGTACATCCATCATCTTTGATGTCAATTTGAATCGGGAAATCATTATTATTTACTCGGAAAGAATCAGTAGAAGGTAATTTGATTTCAATACCACTCACTGCACGAATATCTCTAGCTACACCCCAATGGGAGGCAGCATCGGCTCTATTGGGTGTTAGACCAATTTCTAATACATTGTCCGAAGATAATTGAAAGTATTGAGCTGCTGGAGTACCATTTGCTAGCGCAGTATCAAGTATTAATATACCGTCGTGCGAATCGCCAATGCCAATTTCATCCTCTGCGCAAATCATTCCTTCGGAAGGTTGACCGTAAACCTTTCTTTTTTCGATTTTGAATAATTCTTTTCCTTCTTTATCAAATAAAGTAGTGCCTGGAGTAGCAACAATTACTTTTTGTCCTTGTGCCACATTTGATGCACCACAAACAATGGTTAAAATTTCATCTAAACCTGCATCTACTGTTGTTAAACTCAAGGTTTTTTCTTTGACTTGAAATTTTTCACATGTCAATACTTCACCAACCACAAATCCTTTTAGTCCTCCTGGAATAGTTTCATGAGCTTCGATGCCTTCTACTTCCAAGCCTGTGTTGGTTAAAAGTATGTCAAGTTCTTCGTTGCTGCCTTTCTGAGGAAGTTTTGAAATGTCAATAAAATCGCTGAGCCAATTAAGAGAAATCTTCATTTTTTATTTTTAACGGGTAAATTTCATTTTATAATCAACTGAAACTTTACCTTTTGTAATGTCTGTTAATTTATTTTTTATTAATCTTTTTTTGACCACATTCAGGTGATCCGTGAACAAGATTCCTTCTATATGATCATATTCGTGCTGAATAATTCTTGCCGCTAAACCTTCAAATACTTCTTCCTTTTCCTCTCCCTTTTCTGTCCAATAGTGTATTTTGACGTATTCAGGTCTAAAAACTTCTCCTCGAATTCCAGGAATAGAAAGACAACCTTCTTCAAAACCCCATTCTTCGCCCGTTTCATCAATGATAGTTGGATTGACAAATACTTTTTTGAAATCAATCAATGAAGGATCAATATCTTCTTCATCTTCTCCTTCATTCATCGGTCTACCATCTACCACAAAAAGACGAATATCTTTTCCAATTTGAGGTGCAGCTAAGCCTACTCCACTTGCGGCATACATCGTTTCAAACATATCTTCCGAAAGTTTGATCAAATCAATACTTCCAAATTCAATATCCTTCGCTACTTTTCTTAGCACTGGGTCTCCGTATGGAATGATAGGGTAAATCATATTTTTAAAATCAAACCGCAAATTTAATCATTTTAATGGAAAGCCTAAAAATTTAAGTGGTCAATGTCGTATTAATATTATGTTTTATGTCATGCGGTCTTGAAAAGAATTTGATTGAATTTTTGTAATTTGCCAAGATTTTAATCCTAAGTAGATAAAATAAAAGATATTATGAATAGAAATTTTTTCAAAGCACATCCATGGCACGGTATTCAAATAGGGGATCAAATGCCAGAACAAGTAACAGCGTTTATTGAAATTGTACCGACAGATACAGTTAAATATGAAATTGATAAACAAACTGGGTATTTGAAGATCGACCGTCCACAAAAATTTTCCAATATCGTACCTGCTTTGTATGGTTTTTTACCACAAACTTATTGTGCAGAAGGAATTGCGGAACTAGCCAGAAAATATTCAGGAAAAGACATTACACAAGGTGATGGTGACCCATTAGATATTTTGGTTTTGTCGGAAAGAGCCATCACCCATGGAGATATCCTTTGTCAAGCTATACCGATTGGAGGAATTCGTATGATTGATAAAGGTGAAGCTGATGATAAAATCATTGCTGTATTGAAAGATGACCCTATTTATGGCAAATGGAGAGATATTTCTGATGCCCCAAAAGATATTGTTCAAAGATTACGTCATTATTTTTGGACCTATAAAATGCTACCTGGAGAAACAACATCTAATGCAGTAGATATAGATGAAGTTTATGGAAGAGAAATTGCACATGAAGTAATTCGCCAGTCAAGAGAAGATTATCGTAAAAATTTCGGATAGTTATATTTCCATTGTTTGAAGAATTTTTCCATTCGACATTATTTTACTGAATTTTTGTAAAATAATGTCGAAACTTGTAATTCAAATTAAACATTTCAATTTATGTGGCAATTCGTCAAATATACCCTAGCGACTATTATCGGTTTATTTCTGTTTTCATTACTTAGTTTTATTTTCATTGTTGGAATAGGTTCTGCTATGAGCAGTTCTGAATCAGAATACGAGGTAAAAGAAAATTCGATTTTAAAATTAAATTTAAATCATCCCATTGTTGAAAATGCCTCTACAGAGGAAAATCCATTTTCTGATTTAGCAGGCCCATTTTTGTCGAATACAGAATCAGTTGGATTGGTTCAAATTATTGCAGCACTAGAAAGAGCTCGAGTGGATGCCAATATCAAAGGTTTATATGTGGATGTTAGTTTTCCTGTGGCGGGATTTGCTCAATTAACGGAAATCAGGGATGCGATTGAAAAATTCAAGAACTCTGGAAAGTTTGTTTATACCTATTCAAATGCTTATTCTGAAAAAGCGTATTACATCGCATCGGTTTCAGATAAAGTATATTTGAATCCTGCAGGTTTGTTAGATTTTAATGGAATTAGTGCACAATACATGTTCTTCAAAAAGGCTTTTGATAAATTAGAAATTGAGCCGATGGTGTTTCGAGTTGGTCAATTTAAATCAGCTGTAGAACCATTTATTCGAGAAGATATGAGTGCGGAAAACAAAATGCAAACCTTATCTTTTCTGCAATCAATCAATCAACAAGTTTTTGCAAAAATTTCTAAATCCGTTCATATACCTGTTGATAGGCTAAATAAAATTGCAGATAGCTTACAAGCATATAATCCCAAAAATGCTGAAAAATTGGGAATGTTGAAGTTAGGATATTGGGATGAATTTGAATCTATTTTAAAAAATAAATTAAAGATCAAAACAAGCGACGATATTTCGTATGTGAAATTGAACGACTATTTGAAGGCTAAAAATCCAATTGAGAAAGTGGAAGGGACTGATAAAATAGGTGTTTTAATCGCTGAGGGTGAAATTGTGGGAACAAAAGGGGGAGATGGAAGTATTGGTTCAGATGATTTTGTCAAAGAGTTGAAAAAATTAAGAGATAATAAATCGGTAAAGGCTATTGTTTTGAGAATCGATTCTCCAGGAGGATCTTCCTTGGCTTCTGAAATAATGTGGAGAGAAATATTATTGGCCAAAAAAGTAAAACCTGTCATTGCGTCTATGTCTAATTATGCAGCCTCGGGTGGATACTACATGGCCATGGGAGCGGATGCTATTGTTGCTCAGCCAACTACCATTACTGGATCTATTGGGATTTTCGCACAATGGCTAAATTTGGATAATTTCTTAAAAAATAAGTTGGGTATTACGCAAGATCATGTAAATACACATGCTAATTCAGGCTTTATGACTTCTTTAGGTCAAATGTCAGATTTTGAAAAGTCTGTCGTTCAAAATATGGTTAACCAAGGTTATGAGTCTTTTACCTCTAAAGCTGCAGCAGGCAGAAAAATGTCGATTCAGCGTTTGAAATCGTTGGCAGGTGGTCGAGTATGGACTGGTTCTCAGGCGAAAGAGATTGGATTAGTGGATGAATTGGGTGGATTAGATAAGGCCATTGAATTAGCTGCCAATAAAGTGAAATTGAAATCTGGTTCGTATAAAGTGGTGGTTTATCCGAAAGCAAAATCATTTTTGGATGAAATTTTGGATTCAGCAAGCTCAGAAACAAGTTTAGAAGAACGTTTTACAAAATCGAAATTTCCATGGGCAAAATCCATTTGGGAATTAGATAAAATGAAAAAAAGAGAAGGCTTTTTGACAATGATGCCATTTATGATGGAACTTGAATAGAATTTCACGTGATTTATTGAAATTCAGCTAGTATCTTTGATTAAATATTAAAAATTATGATTCGAAATAATTGGACTAGAGAAGAAGTCGAAAAAATATATCATCAACCATTTTTGGATTTAGTATATCAAGCAGCAACTGTGCATCGTCAACATCATGATCCTAATGAGGTGCAAATTAGTACGTTACTTTCGATCAAAACAGGCGGTTGTCCAGAGGATTGTTCCTATTGCTCGCAAGCAGCTAGGTACCATACCAATGTGAAAGTTCAAAAATTATTGCCCTATGAGGAGGTGATTTCTGCCGCAGTAAGAGCAAAGGATAATGGAAGCTCACGCTTTTGTATGGGTGCAGCTTGGAGAGAGGTTCGTGATAACAAAGATTTCGATAAGGTATTAGAGATGGTAAAAGGGGTTAACTCTTTGGGCATGGAGGTTTGTTGTACTTTAGGGATGCTATCAGAAGAACAAGCAGAGAAGTTGAAAGATGCTGGATTATATGCGTATAATCATAATATAGATACGAGTGAAGATTATTATGAAGATGTAATTTCTACTAGAACTTACCAAGATCGGTTAGAAACCTTAGGTAATGTTCGTAAAGCGAAGATTTCAGTTTGTTCCGGTGGAATTATTGGAATGGGGGAATCCTCAGCAGATCGAATTGGGATGTTGTTGACTTTAGCCAATTTACCTGAACACCCAGAATCGGTACCTGTAAATAATTTAGTTCCCGTTGAAGGAACTCCTTTTGAAAATCAAGCAACAGCCTCTGTTTGGGATTTGGTTCGTGTGATTGCCACAGCGAGAATTATGATGCCTAAATCGGCGGTTAGATTATCAGCAGGTAGATTAGAGTTGAATTATGAAGGACAAGCATTTTGCTTTATGGCAGGTGCAAACTCTATTTTTTCAGGAGACGTTTTATTGACAACCCCTAATCCAGATGCTAAATCGGACCAAGAGTTGTTTCAAATTTTGAGTATCAAACCGAAAGAAGCATTTAAAGATGCCAAAAAATTGGGGATTGAGTTTAATCAAATTCCAAGTGCTCAAGGATTAGAGCATAATCACTAAGAATTTAGGCTTAGATCTTCTCTAATAACAAATTTGATTTTTGTAATTTCAACTGTTTCCAAGATTGGATGCAGTAAAATAAGATAAATCCAACTGAAAGTAATTCAGTAAGATATTCTATTGCTTCCAATTTATTCTTGATAAATGAAAAATCGGAGTGAATTACTCCACCTTGCGTTACGAACAAATAAGGTTGAGAAATGATTAATACGTTGAAAGCAAGAAAAGTGAAAATACTTTTCTTATGCTCTTGTTTTACTAAATAAAACCAAATAGCAATCAAATAGATAAACGTATAATAAAGCATGGTTGCAGGTAGGAGAATATTGAATAATCCAAAACTAATTATCCAAACAAAAGGAAGTGCTTTCGTGAGGGATAGACCTTTGAAATAAATACCAATCACCGATAATATCGTAAACAATAGCAATAAAAAAATCCAATTTAGTTGTGTAAGGTTAAATTGGTTAAATAACGATGAAAGTATCGGACTACTAATTGAATAGATATTTGGACTATAAGGATTTTCTGTATGTTTGATGAACATGAATAAATCATTTCCCACATTCAAGTAAAAGATGCCTAGAATTAACAAAGTTGGAATTGCAACTGATGTGACCAACCTGATTTTGTCTTTGAATTCGAGCATGAAAAACATGGGTATAAATACTATGACAGCTGTAAATTTGAGCGTAGTCAAAAGAAATGATAATATTATCCCTAATAAATAAATATTATCTTTTTTTCTGTAGAAATACAATCCTATCATTAAAATTCCCCATAGCCAAATATCTTCTTGTCCTCCGAGTAGTACGATAATGAGAGGTGCAGGAAGCATCAAATATAGATTGGAAAGATAGATGAGCTTTTTTTTATTTGATTGAGATGTTAGAAATTGGATAGTAAGTAATAGGGTGATAAATTCTCCAAATAGAAAAAGAAGAACAAGTGCTTTTGCATTTTGCCAAAAAATCAAAGGTAATGCTAAGATGTATGGGAAAATGGGAGCATGATACATCAAGAAATCTTTGTAGACTAATTTTCCTTCCAAGGCAAAGAGTGCTTTCGGATAAAAGAATGGAATATCACCTCGTGGGGATTGATTTAAGAAGAGATAAACAACAATGAAAGGAAGAATTCTGAAGAATATGAAATTTGTAAATAAATTTCTGTTTTTGCTTAAAATCCTAGTCGATGTTTCTTCATTGTACGAAATGAAAAGAAAAAATAAACTGCTAATAAAACAAAATAGCAACTTTAAGATAAAAATTTTTTCAAATGAAATCATTACATAAATTATCCAAATGACAATTTTACTTTTGAATAATGTCTTAAAATTACGAAATTGGAAAGTATTTTTTTTGTTTTATTAAATATATATGACAATCATATTCGTTAAAATGGCAGTTGCTGTTTTATTAAGTATTTTTTCCTTTATTATTTTAACTCAAAAAGTTTTAATAGAATCACTTGCCTCTAAAAATCGAACATTTTTTTTTGTTTCTTCATTCACCTTACTTCGAATTTTACCCTTTTATTTGGTGTACATTTTTTTTAATTTTTCACCAACTTCTGATGTCCCCATTTTTTTTGATTCGGCAAAAGGAGCTTTAAATGGAGGTTTTGTTTACAGAGATTTTCAAACCGTTTATTCTCCCTTGTTTCCCTATTTGATTTCCATTATTTTACCTTTCTGGTATCATTCTAAAGCGATTGTTTTGGTCCTGATACTTTTTGAATTAGTAGCAGTTTACTTGACTTATATTCTGTCAAATGATGAGTATAAATATGTGAAAATTTTATTCTATCTATCTCTTCCAACTGGATTGGTTTTTTCTGTTCTTGGCGGTCAGGAAGATATATTAATGTGGGGTTTTATTTCCGTGGTGCTATTGGTTTTTCAAGGTCGTAAAAGGCATTTCCTTTCTGGTGTTTTGTTGGGTTTTGGTTGTTTATTTACAAAATTTCTATTCATATTAATTATTCCTGCCTTTCTATTGTATTTGAAGAAATGGAAGACTTTTTTGATTGGAATGTCTATGGTTGGCCTAATATCATTTTATGTACTTTATCATAATTCGGGATTTGCATTTTTGGGTCCACTAAATGAAGCGAACATACCTCGAACGCCTAATTTATGGTCTTTTTTACATACGATTACCAACGGAATTTCGCCTTTTGGTCAAAAATATTTGAATTGGATTGGATTGATTTTTATTGAGTTATTGGTGATTACAATTAGTTTGAGATATAAAAAGATTCATTCTTTACCTCTTTTTATCCAAGGAGTATTTATTCAATTATTTGTGTTTTTGATGATAATCCAACAAAGTTCATATGCAAATTATGCCTATGTCTTTATTTTACCACTTATCTTTTATATTGAATTTGATAGTTTTTTAGAGCGTTCCTTTTTCCTAGGACTAAATATATTACTTGTTATTCAGCCAGCAATTTGGTGGAGAAATGGGTTACCTTATATTAACTCTTATGTTGATTTAATGAATCCTATCAAGTTAATACTGTTCCTAATGGAAATTTATATATTGCTGGGACTATTTTGGATTATGTTGAAAGTGGATAAGAAAAGTAAATTATTGTTAATAAATAATCTCAGCTAGAGTATTTTCTTTTCCATCGTATAATGTTGGATTTCACCGAAAAGAAGATAGGATTCTTTGCTTATTCGGTATCCCAAATTTTCGTAAAACGGAACTGCATTTTCTCTCGCTTCTAAAATGATTTGATGCATTCCTCTTTTTTTCGCTTCCTCTTCCAAATAGTTCATCAAGATCTTTCCTAGGCCTTTGCCCTGATGTTTTGTTTTTACTGCAACGCATCTCACTTGTCCAATTCCTTTTGTTGCTTCATGCAATCGTGCTACAGCCAATGCTTGATCGTTCTCTACTATCATCGCATGAATCGCCAACTCTTCATCTTGTAGGATTTCTGAACCTAAAGGTTGATTCCAAGGTTCTCTTAATACTTCGAATCGAAGTGCATAATATTGTTTCCAGTCTTCTGGACTTATAGGTTGTTTGATTTCCATAGAAATAAAAAAGGCTGCTTCAGAGAAACAGCCTTAAATTACAGCATTCTATTTTTATTTTGCAAAATTTACTGACCTCATTTCACGTATTACCGTTACTTTGATTTGGCCTGGATATTGCATTTCTTTTTCGATTTTTTGTGAAATATCAAAAGATAAATTTGACGCTTTTTCATCACTTACATTTTCGGAATCTACCATGATTCTAAGTTCACGTCCTGCTTGAATAGCATAACATTTTTGAACTCCATCAAATGAAGTGGCTAATGTTTCTAAGTCTCTCAATCGCTTCATGTATGATTCCATCATTTCACGTCTAGCACCTGGTCTAGATCCTGAAATCGCATCACATACTTGGATGATTGGAGAAATCAAAGAGGTCATTTCAATTTCATCATGGTGAGCACCAATGGCATTACATACCTCTGGATGTTCTTTGTACTTTTGTGCCAATTCCATGCCCAAAACAGCATGTGGTAATTCTGGTTCTTCATGCCATACTTTACCAATATCGTGTAATAATCCAGCTCTCTTGGCTAATTTTACATTTAACCCTAATTCGGCTGCCATCGTTGCGCAAAGCTTGGCTACTTCGCGGGAGTGTTGTAATAAATTTTGACCATAAGAAGAACGGAAACGCATTCTGCCGACCATTTTTATTAATTCTGGATGCAAACCGTGAATCCCTAAATCGATCACCGTTTTTTCTCCAATTTCAACAATTTCATCTTCAATATTCTTTTTGGTTTTATTCACCACCTCTTCAATTCTTGCAGGGTGAATACGTCCATCTTGTACTAAACGGTGCAAGGATAGTCGAGCAATTTCTCTTCTAACTGGGTCAAAACCTGAAATAATGATGGCTTCCGGAGTGTCATCCACAATAAACTCTACACCTGTTGCAGATTCTAAAGCTCGGATATTTCTACCTTCACGACCAATAATTTTACCTTTCACATCATCTGATTCAATGTTGAAAACAGAAACACAGTTTTCAATGGCATTTTCAGCAGCTGTTCTTTGAATGGTTTCAATCACCACTTTTTTTGCTTCTTTTGTGGCTGTCAGTTTCGCTTCTTCAATAGCAGTTTTTACAATGGAGCTTGCTTTGCTTTCTGCTTCAGCCTTTAAAGCATCCATTAATTGTTGTCTGGCTTCGTCGGCAGAAAGATTAGAGATTCGCTCTAATTGACTAATTTGATTAGCAAGCATTGCCTCTGCTTCTGCTTTTTTACGCTCAACTTCCTCTGATTTTTTACGATAATTTTCTTCTTTAGAAGCTAAACTTTGCTTTTGAGATTGAATATCTTGATCAATCTGTTTTTGTTGATCTTGTTGTAAAGCTAGTGTCCTTTCTTTTTCTCTTAACTTTTGTTCGTTTTCGATTAAAATTCCTTTTTTCGCTTGGCTTTCTTCTTCAAATTCAGCTTTCAGGCGTAAGAAGTTTTCTTTGGCTTCCAGCATTCGGTCTTTTTTGATATTCTCAGCAGTGATTTCTGCATTTTTGATGATATCATCTGCTTTTTTTTGAGCTTCTGATTCTAAATTTTTGTTGACTTTGGAAAAAAATATTTTTCCAGCAAACACCCCACCTGCTAGTGCTACGAGTGATGTGATAATTGTTATTATTGACATAGGGTACAATTTTATGTTTTGTACAACAGTTGCCAAATCTGAAAGAAGAAAATGGGGAATTAGATTTTATAGTTGCTAACTAGTTCCAATAGGTCATTATTTTGTTCGTTAACAGTTGAACTTAGAGTGCTTAACTCCGTGTCAAATTTTACTCCACACATAGCTAAATCTAAAGCTACTAATGCCATCACCTTATTAGGATCAGAACTGTTTGTCTTTTTTTCATAGTATTGAACCAATTGGTTGACCATATTGGCAGCGTTTCTTACACAATATTCCTCTTCAGGGCTTACTTTTAAAGCTAGCGTTTGGATTCCTAATAGTAAATTACAAGGAAGTTTTTGGCTCATTTATTGCGTAATATTTCAATACTTTGATCTATAATTGCTATATAATTATCTAATCTTTTCTTCAACTCAGCAGTTGGGACTGCTGTATTATCTGTATTAATTACAATTTTAGTAATTTTATCTGATATTTTAATGTTTTTCTCCAATTCTTTTACTTTGTCTTTGGAGTTTACTAAATCTGCAGTTTTGCTTTTTAATTCCTCTTTTAAACTTTCAACCTCTCTTTTTAGTTCATTAATTATTCCTTCATTTTCACGTAAGGTTGAAACCATCTGACTAATTTTCAGCTGTAGCGTTAAGTATTGTGTTTTTAGTTCTGGATTCATACGATTATTTTTCTGCCAATTGAAGTTGACCATTTTTGAATTGGAACTCTTTGAAAATGAAAACAAGCATAAATATCAAAACTCCTAAATTTTCTTTGATGAATTCTGGGATACCGCAATCGGGAATATAGGTAGATAGTTGGATGGCACAAATCCCTAATAATAAATAAAACAATGCCTGCTTCCATTTATATGGTGCTGGATCGTAAATTTGGCTGCCTAAATAACACAAGAGTGTCATCACAATACTCGAAGCTAAAAAAGACCAAGCGCAAGCGATATAGCCATATTGTGGAATGAAGATTACATTGCCTACCAAGGTAATAATTAAGCCAATGAAGGTGATGATTGTTCCCATGTAGGTTTTGTCTTTGACTTTAAACCAAACGGATTGGGTGTAATAAATTCCTAAAAACAAATTAGCTAAAAGAAGAATTGGAACAATTCCAATTCCTTCCCAATAGATGGGTCTTCCCAAGAATAATTTCTTAATCCAAAAAAGGTTACAAGAAACTCCGACCCAAAGTATGGTGCAAATTAGGATAAACCAATGTGTTACAAGTGCTAAATTTTGTTTGCTGTTCTCTTCCGTTTTTTTACCTAAAAAGAAAGGCTCTGCTGAATATTTAAATGCTTGAATGGCTAAGCTCATGAAAACGGATAGTTTGTAACAATTACCATAAATTCCCAAAGCATCATGACTGCTTCTATTTGGATAGAAATTGGCAGGCAAAAGTTCTTCTAGCAATAATCGGTCAAACATTAAATTGAACATCGCTGCTAAACTCATAAACATTAATGGGTAGGCGTAAATCCACAAAGATTTTAATTCTTTCCAATCCCATTCCCAGCGATATAAGGCAAATTCTTGTTTCAGCCAATAAAATAAAGTTCCATTGGAAATCAAATTCGCTAAAAAAATGTATCCAACTCCAATGCTAGGCAAATACAATTGTTTAACAAAATAAGGAAGGGAATGCCCGATTTCTCCTTCATGAATGGGTTTTAAAATAAGTAAAAAGATTAAATTTAAACCAACATTGACAAGGATTGAGCTGATTTTAGCTTTGACGAATAATCTTGTTTTGTGCTCAAGACGTAATTTAGCGAAGGGGATAGCCGTTATCGAATCGATGGCTAAAATGAATGCCATCCATTTTAAAAATATCCCTTTTCCTGGGTAACCTAATTGTGCAATTAATGGGTCAGAAAAAAGAAACAAAAGGATGGTGAAAAAGCTTGTCGTTGCTATGATGGCACTTAATATCAGTCGATAGTATTTGAGAGGAGCTTCTTTGGCAAATCGGAAATAGGCCGTTTCCATGCCATAAGTGTATAAAATGTTAGCAACCGCAATGTAACCATATAATTTTACATTGATTCCTGACTCAGCTGGTGAAAATGCTTTGGTATGTACAAATACCAATAAGAAATTGAGTGACCTTCCCAAAATAGTACTGAATCCGTACGATAAAGTTTCACCCGCTAATTTTTTTAGTATAGACATTCTTTCAATTTCACCAATTCAAAGTTAATCATTTTATTTATTTCTTGAAGTTTGCAAATAATGGTTCAAATTAAATTCCCAATTTCCTATTTCATCAATTTTTTAAAAATTGGACATATTGGTTAACTTGCACTTTCAAATAAAAAATACCCAATGCAAAAGTTTTTTTACGGACTACTATTTCTATTAACTATATCAGGAGCTATTCAAGCGCAAAATATTAGTTATTATCCATTTAATTCCCAATTAGCCATTTCTTCTAATCCAACTAACGTGGTGTTTTTGGAAGCTAGAATGCAAATGAATTCAGCAACTTCTGCAATTACAACAGAAACAGGTCCAATGATTACTTTTCATAAAAGCTCAAATGCTTTGTATTATTTTGGTGGCGGTGTGAATATTGGCTGGGCCTCTAATGTGTTAAATAACTCTTCAATTTTAAAAGGATATTACGGGAGTTTAGGTGTTAGAGCGTTTCCTTTTGAGAAAATGCCAAAATTTGGAATCAATTTTGAAGTGACGCCTTATACAGATACCAAAGTTGAAACGGGTTTATTAAGAGCTTGGATTGGTTTAAGCTATCATTTTGGACAAAATAAATTCCCTAAAAATCAAAAGTAATTATTGCTTTTGATAACCAATGGTTTGATAAAAGTTCTCTGAATAATTATCACTGAGTGGGATGTGATTCTCTCCAATTTTTATTTTTTGATTGCGAATAGATTCCACTTTTTTTAATGAAACGATATACGATTTATGTATTCGTAAAAATTCGTTAGAAGGTAATTTCTCCTCAATTAGCTTCATGGTCATTCGACAAACAACTGGGTATTTTTGAGTGGTTAGGTGAATTTTGATATAATCCTTTAAACCTTCAATGTAAAGAATATCTTCCAGCATTATTTTCATCAAGGAATAGTCTGCGTGAATGAAAATGTATTCTATTTTGTTTGAATCAGGGCCGATCGACTTTGTGTCATTTTTAATTTTGAAATAATCCAATGCCTTATTTGCCGCTTTTAAAAATCGTTCAAATGAAATCGGTTTTAATACATAATCGATCACATCTAAATTAAATCCTTCAATGGCGTATTGCTGATATGCGGTAACGAAAATAACCATCGGTTTGTTGGTTAGCCCTTCTAAAAACTGAACCCCTGTGATTCCAGGCATTTGTATGTCTAGAAAAATCAAGTCAACTTGATTATTTTGTAAAAATTCCAAGGCTTCAAAAGCATTTCTACAACGTGCTTTTAATTGTAAGAAAGGAACTTTAGCCACATTATCTTCTAAGAGATCTAAAGCTAGACTTTCATCATCTACGATTATACAAGAGAGTTTAGTGTTATTTTGAGGAATAAAATTCTCTGTTATTTCGTTTTCCATGTCTTAACAATTTGATATTTCTAAATGCACTTGGTAAGAATCTTCTTTTTCTTGAATGTTCAATGAATAATTATTTGGGTGCAACAATTCTAATCTACGTCTTACGTTCGCTAATCCAATTCCTGAGCTTTCGTCTTTTTTCTCTAATTTACTCAATGGATTTACTTTATTTTGAACAGAGAAAATTATTTTGTTGTTTTCGTATTTCAGCAAAATATCTATGCTAGGATTTTCAATCATTCCCACTCCATGCTTAAACGCATTTTCAACAAAAGGAATTAAAAGCATCGGTTCAATGCTACAAGTTGAATCAATTTGTTCTACTTGGTAATTGATTTGAATATCGTTTCCAAATCTAATTTTTTGAAGTTCAATGTAACTTTCTAGGTAAAGAGCTTCTTTCTGTAATGGCACTTTCGAATCGGTTGTTTCATAAATCATGTAGCGCATTAATTCGGATAGTTTAATAACCACGGGTTCTACCATTTCCGGTTTTCTTCGAGATAATGAAACGACACTGTTTAGAACGTTGAACATGAAATGTGGACTGATTTGAGATCTTAAAAATGACAATTCTGACTTTAATCGCTCATTTTCAGCTTCCTTAATGATTTCTTTTTCTTTTAAATTATCGGCGAAAAAACGATAGGTGACGCCAATGGTAACCACAAATAATAATTGAAAAGTAGTGCCCATTACAGGTCCTCTCTTGTATCCATTTGATCTGCCTATTTTAGAAACATGATCATTGCTGAAAATCCAATCTCTAATCTCATCATTTAACCATAGCATGAAAATGATACTTACAAGCAGTAGAACTAAATAAAGTGCCACTCCATGTTTTTTGAATACTTTTTGGATTAAAATTTCAGTATTTAAATAAAAAAAAGGAATGTTGGCAATGGCATAAATGATGAAAAATAAAGTCCATTGATTGTGTCTTGTAATTTCTTCAACATTAGCTGAATTAATGCTTGGTCGCATTAAATAGGGTAGGGATATAAAACACAACCAGAATACGAGATGTATCAGAAACGGTCTGAATTTAATGGAAGTTTGATTCATATATCTTTAGGGAAATTTTCAGCAAAGTATTAAATACTTTTTGAATTCTGAGATTAAATATACCTATAGTTTGAATGTGCCGATGAAATATAGAAATTTTTTTTATTGGAATTACTCAGTAAATTGTTTCAAATTTTAAAACCTATTTCAAATGATTCGGAAAATTCTCATTTTCTTCTGTTTTTCTTTGCCTGTTTGGGCTCAGCAAACAATTCCATTAAACGATTTAAGTGCTTTTGATCATCCCAGTAATAATTGGACCATAGAACAAATGGTGAAATCAAAGTATACAGATACTGCATTTCAAATTTCGATGGGAAAAGGGATTTTGGTTAATACTTTACGAAATGGAAAATATAAAAGATCAGATGATTTGAAGTTTCAATTAAATCATGGCGATATTCATCTGAAATTCGATTTTTTATTACCCAAAGGGGCTAATTCGGGCATTTATTTACAAGGTAGATATGAAGTTCAATTGTATGATTCTTGGGGCAAAAAGAAATTGAAATTTGGTGATTGTGGTGGAATATATGAGCGTTGGGATGAATCTAAGGGAAAAGGAAATGAAGGGTATGAAGGTTTTGCTCCTCGTCAAAATGCTTGCCGCGCACCTGGATTATGGCAAACCATTGAAATCGATTTTCAGGCTCCTCGTTTTGATGCAACAGGAAAGAAAATTCAAAATGCTCTTTTCAAAAAAGTGATACTAAATGATGTTGTTATTCATGAAAATATTGAAGTTTCAGGGATGACTCGCGGTGCAATATTTGACAAAGAATCGACTTTGGGGCCCCTGTTGATTCAAGGAGATCATGGGCCTGTGGCTTTTAAAAATTTTTGGTATGAAACGTTTGACAAACCGTCTGTAAGTTTAGAAAATTTAACCTATGGATATTACGAAGGAAAGTTTCCTAATTTAGAAATCAAGGATAACAAGCCTTTGGATACAGGAAAAACGAAAGACTTGACTCATAAATTAGTCAAAGCGAAAAGCGATTTTTTGATTCAATTTGATGGAGAATTATTGGTTCCAGAAGAAGATAATTATGAATTTCAAACGTATTGGACAGGATCAGGAAAACTTGTTGTGGATGGCGAGACCTTAAACAATGGGGCACATTGGTATAATCAAAAAGTAAGTGCATCCAAGATGTTAAAGGCTGGTAAGCACCATATTACATTGATTTATGCCAAAGATTTTGGTTGGGGAGGTAAGGCCTTTGGTGTTTTTGTGAAGCGCTTGGGTGCACATTTAATTCCTTTACATGAGCGGACATCATTACCCGAACAAGAGGCTGTTTCCGAAATTATAATGGAAGCCAATTCGGAGCCTATATTGCAGCGTTCATTTACTTTTCATAAAGGTGTCAAAAAAACGCATGTAATCCATGTTGGAGATCCTTCGGGTATGCATTATAGCTATAACTTGAAACAAGGAGGCATTCTTCAAGTATGGAAAGGTAAGTTTTTAGACGCCACTCAAATGTGGGATGGTAGAGGTGAACCTCAAACCGCAGACCCCATGGGAGTAAAAGTTGTACTAGATGGTAAATTTCCTCTAGTGAAAAGTTATCAGGCATTTCCGGATAGCATGAATACTACGGATTTGATTTATAATGGTTATAAAATTGTGGATGGGCGTCCAGTATTTTTGTACGATTATGCTCAAGCAAAACTTCGTTTGGAAGATTGGATAGTTCCGAATGAAAAAGGAAATGGATTGATTCGAACATTAAAATTAATTGGAGCTAGTCCTGATCAGTCATCTTTAGAAGCGGTAATTGGTAATAGTCCAGATGTCGTAGAATTAGACAAAGGTTATTTAGCGCTAAATGAAATGACTTATTATGTGTTGTGGAATAGTGGAAAATCGACACTTTTAAATTCTTCTCAACAACAAAAGGAGGTCAGAGTGCCTGTGGAAGGTAATAGTTTTTCATATCAAATCATTTGGTAAAATTTAAAGCAATGAAATTTAACATACTTATATTATTGGTTTTTAGTCAATTAGTAGCATTTGCACAAAAGTCTAATCCGAAGACTGAACAAGATTTTTACGAAATCAAAACCTTAGCCATTCCAGCCGATATCAAATTGGAAGTTGGCGGGATTGCAACAATGCCTGATGGCCGGGTTGCAGTAAGTACAAGGCGTGGTGAGATTTGGATCATTGAAAATCCATATCAAAAAGGAAATCATCAAACCTATTACCATAGATTCGCAAGTGGAATGCATGAAATTTTAGGTCTTGCCTATCAAAACGGGGTTTTTTATTGTTCACAAAGGGGTGAGTTAACCAAGGTGAGTGATACAGATCGTGATGGTGTGGCTGATTTGTATGAACCTGTTTATCAATTTGAATTGTCGGGTAATTATCATGAATATACTTATGGACCTGTGATTGATAAAAATGGTGATATGTGGGTTACCTTGAATTTAGCTTGGGTAGGATTTGGAGAAGGGAAATTTGCAAAGTGGAGAGGTTGGTTAGTGAAGATTTCTAAAGATGGTAAACTGGAGCCGTATGCCGCAGGGTTACGTTCTCCAGCCGGATATAGTATGAATCAGGAAGGAGATATTTTTTATGGGGAAAATCAAGGCGACTGGGTTGGTTCGGGTAGGGTCACTCATTTAGCCAAAGGTGATTTTGCAGGGAATCCGGGGGGATTAAAATGGGCGAAAGAGCCTAATAGTCCATTCAAGTTGACATTAGAAGAAATTCCTGATAATTCGGAGCCGATGTTTGAAGCTACAAAAAAAGTAAAGAATTTAAAATTACCTGCTGTTTGGTTTCCTCATGCTATCATGGGTATTTCCACTTCCGATATTTTGCAGGATACCACGAAAGGGAAGTTTAGCCCATTTCCTGGACAATATTTCGTAGCAGATCAAGGTCAATCGAAAGTGATGCGAATGGCTCTGGAAAAAGTGAATGGAGTGTATCAAGGTTTTTGCATCAATTATCGAGAAGGGTTTCAATCAGGAATTTTAAGAGAACGTTTTGGATTAGATGGAAGTATGTTTGTGGGTATGACCTCAAGAGGCTGGGGTTCTACTGGAAAAGATGATTTCGGTTTGCAAAGATTGGTTTGGAACGGTAAAGTCCCTTTTGAAATCAATATGATAGAAGCAAGACCGGATGGATTTGAATTTAGTTTTACGCAAGAGGTTGATGTCAATTCTGCTAAAAAAGCTTTGTCTTATGCCATTAGATCCTATATTTATGAATATCATCATCAGTATGGTAGTCCCATTGTAAAATTACAAGATTTAAAAATAAAGGCGATTTCGGTTTCTTCTGACAAGAAAAAGGTTCGTTTGGTTTTGGATGGAATTCGTCAGTATTTCATTCATGAATTTAAACTAACTGGATTATTAAATGCTGCAGGAGAATCTTTGTTGCATGAAACAGCTTATTATACTTTGAATCAAATTCCGAGTGGAGATAAATTATCCCTTACCAATGAAACGGCTCCAATCGTAGAGAAAGTAGTTATTTCTGAAAATAAAAGTGTGATTGCCACTTCCAAAGAGGGAAGTAAATCATTGGTTAATGAAGAAGAAGTAATGGCATTGTTGAAAAAACATACTTGTTTGGCATGTCATGCCAAAGATAAGAAACTTGTAGGTCCTGCTTACCAAGAAATTGCAAAGCGAAAGTATACTGAAAAACAAATTTTGGATTTGGTTTACCGACCAAAACCTCAGAATTGGCCAGAATATGCTACTGAAATGGCACCTATGAGTCATGTGCCTGCGAAGGATGTATTGAAAATCGCTAAGTGGATAAATTCTTTGTCTCCTGATTTGAGAAATAGGGATTAGGTTTTGTGGAGAGAGGAGAGAGGAAAGAGAAGAGAGGAAAGAGAAGAGAGGAAACTAATAATTGATAACTAATAACTAAATTTAGTATAATTAGGACATAAAAAAAGAGAAAAGTGGAGATGTATAAATCAACACTTTTCTCTCTTCTCTTTCCTCTTTCCTCTCTTCTCTCTTCTCTATTTCTTCGCTTCTACCACCCCTTGGATACCCAAAACGATTTGAGAAACGGCGCCATTGTTAACAACCGTGATCGTTTTGTTGAATGGTCCTGGTCTTCCTGTAGAGTTATATGATGCTGTAACTTTTCCTGTTTTACCTGGCATAATTGGCTCGCGAGTCCATTCAGGAGTCGTGCAACCACATGAAGGTTGAACATTAGAAATTACAACTGGAGTTGTTCCTGTGTTGGTAAATTCAAATGTATAGCTAGCTTGAGTTCCTTCAGATACTTTACCGAAATCATGTTTTTCAGTTTTGAATTTGATTGTACCACCTTGAGCATTTGATTGAAATGCGAATCCTAAAATTAGTGCGAATAAGGCAATTAGTTTTTTCATGGTTATGATATAAATTGTTAAATGATTTTAAAATGAAAACAAAGCTAAAATAAAGTAAAGATTAGACAAAGTATTTTAACTCTTTTTTAAATAATAAGTTAGCGCTAGGTTATTTGACTCACAAGTATTTTGTTGTATTTTTACGTTAAAATTTATTTATCAAGCCTTTGTTCAATCTTCAACAAGTACAATTTTCTCAGCCTGAAATATCTTTTGACCCAAAGAAGGTTTTAGAGGACTATCGTTTGGCAGTAATTAGTAGACAATGCAGTTTACTAGTTAGAAAAGAGGTTTTTTCTGGGAGAGCAAAATTTGGTATTTACGGAGATGGGAAGGAGTTATGTCAAATTGCTTTGGCGAATTCCATGCGTTTGGGGGATTATTTTTCTGGATATTACAGAGATCAAACAGTTGCTGCTGCCAATGGCGATATGACTTGGCCACAGTATTTTGCTCAATTATATGGCCATCCTGATATACAATTTGATCCTCATTCCGGGGGACGGCAAATGAATAATCACCATGCGACTCGTTTGTTGGACGAGAATGGAGATTGGGTGGATCAAACCAATCGATTAAATTCAATTGCAGGGGTATCATCCACGGCAGGACAAATTCCTAGGGCCTTGGGGATAGCTTATGCATCTAAATTGTATCAAAAAAACAGTGATTTAACGCCCTATAAATCGGGTTTCTCTAAAGATGGTAAGGAAGTTTGTTTTACTTCCATTGGTGATGCTTCAACGTCTGAAGGAATGTTTTTAGAAAGTATCAACGCCGCTGGGGTCTTACAAATTCCTGTTGTTTTTTCGGTTTGGGATGATGGATATGGTATTTCAGTTCCCATAGAATACCAGACAACAAAGTCCTCTATTTCTGAGGCTTTAGCTGGATTTCAGCGTAGTAGAGATAAAAAAGGCTTGGAAATAATTCAAGCAAAAGCTTGGGATTATCCAGGTCTGATAGCAGCCTATCAGCGTGCTGCTAATTTAGCTAGAGAAGAATTTGTGCCATGCTTGGTCCATGTTATTGAATGCACTCAACCGCAAGGTCATTCAGCTTCAGGTTCGCATGAAAGATATAAATCTCAAGAACGTTTGGCTTGGGAACAAGAGGCAGATTGTAATTTATTATTTAGAAAATGGATTTTAGACCAAGGTTTTTCAGATGAAGAAACCTTGAATTCTATTGATAGTGAAGCGAAATTGTTGGCAAGAAAATATCAAAAGGAAGCATTTAGTGCTTACATGACTTCCATTGATTTTGATCGCCAAGGATTTTTAAGAATTGCCCAAAATTTAATAGATTCAACGAATGAGCCCACTATTCTACAGCCTATCATTGATGAATTAAAGCAATTGCCTTATCCGATTTTTAGTGATTTAGTACGTGCAGGAAGAAAGACTTTGAGAGCATTTAGATTTTATCAAGGTCCTGCCGTAAAATTATTGAGAAAATGGCTGGCAGAGTTGGAACATAAAAATAGAAGAAGATTTAGTTCACATCAATTAAGTGAATCTACTTCCTCGCCTTTGAAAATATCACCTATTTCTCCAACTTATGAAAAGGATCCTGTTTTAGTAGACGGTAGGGAAATTTTAAATAAGAGTTTTTCTAAGTTTCTAGAAGACCCTAGAGTATTTATTTTAGGGGAGGATGTGGGTAAAATTGGAGATGTTAATCAAACATTGGCTGGTTTGCAAGAAAAATTTGGTGAACTAAAGATCACAGACACTGGAATTCGCGAAATGACCATCGTGGGGCAGGGAATAGGTGCTGCCATGAGAGGTTTGAAGCCAATTGTTGAAATTCAATATTTGGATTATATATTTTATCCTTTTCAGTTATTGTCGGATGATTTAGCTTGTTTGCATTATCGAACAGCAGGTGGTCAAAAAGCCCCGATGATAGTTAGGACTCGAGGACATCGATTGGAGGGGATTTGGCATTCAGGTAGTCCAATGGGGACACTGATCAATGGCTTACGTGGCATGCATTTTTGTGTTCCTAGAAACATGACACAAGCAGCTGGAATGTATCGTACTTTATTAGAGGGGGATGATCCAGGAATTGTGATTGAATGTTTGAATGGTTACCGTTTGAAAGAGCCAATGCCTAATAATTTGGAAGAGATCAAAGTGGCATTGGGAGTACCAGAAGTTTTACGAGAAGGGAATGATATTACAGTGGTAACTTATGGTTCGATGTGTCGAATTGTGATGGAAGCGGCAGATCAGTTATCTGAAATGGGGATTTCTGTTGAAGTGATTGATGTCCAAACCTTGTTACCTTTTGATCGCCCCCAAAGTATTCTACAATCGATCCAAAAAACGCATCGGGTATTGTTTGCGGATGAAGATATGCCGGGTGGTGCGAGTGCTTTTATGATGCAAGAAGTGTTGGATAAACAAGGCGCTTTTTCTTGGTTAGATAGTCCGGCAGAATGTTTGGCTGCTGCGCCACATAGACCTGCATATAGTTCTGATGGAGATTATTTCTCAAAACCGAATGTAGAGAACGTTGTGGATAAAGTGTATGAAATAATGCGAGAATCTGATCCTACTACCTATCCAGCCATTTATTTCTAAGATGTCAGCAATACAATCTTATTTCCGGTCGATTTTTGATGCTATTTCTAGTACCAAAAAAGGTATGGGACTAACTTGGAAACATCTTTTGGATGCGAGAAGAAGTCGTAAGATTCAAAACATTCAAGACCCCAATTATTTTACTGAAAGTACAGGAATTTTTACTAGTCAATACCCTCATATTGAAGTGCCTGCCCCTGTAAATGGAAGGTATCAACTTCATAATGAAATGGATGATTGCATCGTCTGTGACAAATGTGTTAAGGTTTGTCCAGTAGATTGTATTGATATTGAACCTATCAAAGCTACCGAATTAGTTGGATATACTTCAGATGGATCACCCATTCGATTGTATGCTGCCAAGTTTGATATTGATATGGCAAAATGTTGTTTTTGTGGATTGTGTACAACGGTTTGCCCAACTGAATGTTTGACAATGACGTCAGAATATGATTTTGCAACATTTGATATCACTACACATAATTTCTCTTTTGCTAATTTAAGTGCAGAGGAAGCCGAAGAAAAGAAGCGATTATATGAGCAATTTGTCGCAGAAAAAGAGGCAATGAAGGCAGCAAGTAAAAGTGCTGAAATTGAAAAACCTTTGGTAGATGCTGAACCAAAGGCAAAACCTGCTTTCAAGCCAAGTTTCAAGGCAAAGGTGGTAGAGGTAAAGCCTGAGGAAAATCAAGAAGTGAAAGAAGAGCCAGTTAAGCCTAAACCTGCTTTCAAGCCAAGTTTCAAGGCAAAAGTAGTAGAGGTTAAGCCTGAAGAAAATCAAGAAGTGAAAGAGGAATCTGTTAAGCCAAAACCTGCTTTTAAGCCAAGTTTTAAGCCTAAAAAACCAAATCCCGAAGCAGAATAAACATGATAAATCCTTTGACTTTATCGTTTCTATTTTTGTCCATTTTGACTGGAGGAAGTGCTTTGTATATGTTGTTTACAAAGAATTTATTGCATGCAGCTTTGGCAATGTTTCTGTGTATGTTGGGTTTGGCAGGGGTTTATGTGCTTGCTTATGCGGATGTATTGGCAGTTTCACATTTAATGATTTATGTGGGTGGAGTTATGATTTTGCTGTTGTTTGGTATCATGTTAACCAATCAAGGAGGACATCAAACATCCCAATCCAATGATTTATGGACTCAACATTCAGGTAAATTTTTGGCTTTTTCTATCGGATTAACTAGTTTTTTAGGATTGATTTGGCTTTTTACAAAGTTGGATTTTAGCAAGAATATTCCTGTTCAAAATTCTTCTAAACTGCGCTCGGTAGGTATAGAATTATTAACAACTTATTCTTTTCCTTTCGAGTTAGCGGGTATTTTTTTATTAATTGCCTTAGTTGGTGCCACTTATATCGCAAAGAATCATGAATGAGATACCCTTGATTTGCTTTTTGGGCTTGAGTGCACTTCTTTTTTCCATAGGGATTGCAATGATTTTGCTCAAAAAAAACACCATATTTATTTTGATGGGAATTGAGTTAATGCTCAATGCCGCGAATTTGAATTTAATCGCTTTTTCAAGAAATGATGAAGCCAATCAAGGTTTATTGATGGCTATTTTCGTTTTGGTGGTAGGAGTTTGTGAAATGGCCATAGCTTTGGCTATGATTTTACAGATGTATCGGATGTATAAAAATGTGGATGTTTGAGGTTTGGTGAAAGGTAAGAGGTAAAAGGTAAGAGGTAAGAGGTAAGAGGTAGTAGGTAATAGGTAATAGGTAAGAGGTGAAAGGTAATAGGTAAGAGGTAAGAGGTGAAAATATTATCCCATCCAATTTTTTAATTGATTTTTAAATTTTAGGGCTTTCATTTTACCTAAAATCTTTTCTAAATCTTCGATAGGAATTTCATTCATTCTTTTGATGCTGCCAAATTCCTTCATTAATTTTTGAGCAGTAAGTTTTCCAATTCCATCTAATTCTTCCAATTGGCTGACCAAGAAATTTTTGCTTCTTTTATTTCTGTGGGCTGTAATTCCAAATCGATGGGCTTCGTCTCTCAATTGTTGTATCAATTTTAAGGATTCAGATTTTTTATCAATGTACAGAGGTAGGCTATCCTCTGGGAAATAAATTTCTTCTAAGCGTTTAGCGATACCAATGATAGGTACTTGACCATATAAACGAATGGCCTTTAATGCATCACAGGCCGCGCTTAATTGTCCTTTTCCGCCGTCCACAATGATTAAGTCAGGCAAGTCGGCCTCTTCTTCGATTAAGCGTGAATACCTTCTTGTAATGACCTCATACATTGTTGCAAAATCATTAGGGCCTTCTACATTTTTGGGAGTAAATAATCGATATTCTTTTTTTGCAGGAACGGCATTCATGAAACATACCATGGCCGAAACGGGATTAGTTCCTTGCAAATTTGAATTGTCAAAACACTCGATGTGTTTTGGTAGTGTACTTAAGCGCAAATCGTTTTTCAATGTAATCATGACTCGCATTTTTTTGTCTCCACCACTTTCCTCTGCTGCTTTTTTATCTGCTTTTTCTTTTCTAAAGTACAAAACGTTTTTTAGCGACATATCCAATAGTTTTTTCTTGTCGCCCAATTGTGGTATTGTATTTTTAACGCCTTGGAATTCAATTTCCATAGGAATATTGGTAATAATTTCTTTTGCCTCGCTCTGAAATTGTTCTCTTTTTTCCCAAATCATCATGGTTAAAAGGTCGGCTTCTTCTTCGTTTAGTTTCTTTTTTACCTCCCAAGTTTGCGATTGAGTGATTGTTCCATTGATGACTTTCATGAAATTAATGTAAGCCAATTGATCATCTGCAACCATAGAAAATACATCTACATTATGAATGGCAGGATTTACAACCGTTGATTTTGCTTGGTAATTTTCCAGAATTTCCCATTTTTCTTTCCATTCTTGGGCTGCTTCAAAGGCTAAGTTGGCAGCCGATTTTTGCATTTGGTCAAAAAAGAATTGCTTGGGTTTTTGATAGTTTCCTTTTAGTATTTGGCTGATTTGATCAATGTATTCCAAATATTCGGTTTCTTGTTGAAGGCCTTCGCAGGGGCCTTTGCAATTACCAATGTGGTATTCTAGACAAACTTTGAATTTACCTTGCTCAATGGCTTCTTTTTTTAAGGCAAATGTGCAGGTTCGTAAAGGAAAAAGTTGATGCAGCATTTCCAATAAAGCATTCATGGATTTTGGGTTGGCAAATGGGCCAAAAAAATATCCAATCGAATGGTCAATTCTGCGAGATGTAATTAATCTGGGGAATCTTTCTTTTGTAAGGCAAATAAAGGGATAGGTTTTGTCGTCTCTAAGTAGAATATTATACTTGGGCTGAAATTGTTTAATTAAGGTGTTTTCCAGCAATAAAGCATCAAATTCGGAGTGTACGATCGTGAATTCTACCCGTCTAATTTGTTGAACAAGTCGCCTTGTTTTTGAGTCATGGTTTCGCCCATTGACGAAATAGCTAGAAATTCTATTTTTTAGATTTTTAGCTTTACCAATATAGAGCAATGCATCATTTTCATCAAAATATCGATAAACACCCGGTTGTTCTGGGAGAGATGAAATGATAGATTTTGGGTCAAATGGATGCATAGCTTTAACAAAAACGCATAAATATTAGTTGGCTATCGTTCTAGTAATTTGTTGTTTTTGATTTGTGATTTTAATATTTGAAATACTTGAATTCAACCAAAGCCTCTGGCCATTTTGAGACATATAGGTTGTTCCCATTGGGAATTCTTCTTTTCTTTTTTTGCCATTTTTTAGCGTTAATAAGGCAGAAAACTCATTGTTATTGATTAAAATATCTTTGACCGATTTGTTCAATTGATAAGTTTTTAATTTACCTAAATTTTGAGAATTCATTAATAGGAGAGCGCCATTGCTTGATTTGATTTTGACCAAGGCTTTACTGTCGCCATCCATGTTAATTCCACTTTTCGTCAAGGCAATTTCTCTAAATTTACCTTGCCCATTCCCTTTTAACAATAATCCTTTGGAAGCATCCAATCTACCAGTGCTGATTTCATTGCCATAATCATTTCCACTAATGACCATATCTAAGTTTCCATCTTCATCAAAATCCTGTACTTGTATGGCTAAAATAGGAGCAATTTGCGCTAAACGTGGCAAAGCAAAAATTCGGAATTTTCCACCACCCAGGTTTTCAATGTAACTTGAGTTCATCCAATTCGCTTCTAATACCATCGCTTTTTTTAATTCTTCCGCAGTTAATACGTCTGAAATGCTTGCTACCGCATATTTTGCGAATGTATCGAATCGTTTTCTTGTTTGAATAAATTGTTTGGTTAAATCATCTCTTGTGTTAAATGGAAACTCTTTTTTATTTCCCTCTTGATCTTTGAAGAAAATGGTAGGAATGGCATCATAAGTGCCATCTCCATTGAAATCCGCTGAGTATATTTTCGCAGGAGTTTTGTCGCTAGCTCTATGTAAAGTGTTTTGACCTAAGTTGCCAGCCACATAATCCATATCACCATCATTGTCGAAATCGCCAGCAGTAATACTATTCCACCAGCCCATTTTGTGCTCAATGCCTGTTTCTTTGCTAATAGAAGTCAATTTGCCTCCTTTATTTTTAAACATCTGTATAGGCATCCATTCTCCTGCTAAGATTAAATCTTGCCATCCGTCATTGTCAAAATCCGACCAAATAGCATCACAAATTAATCCGATATTGGAAAGTTCTGGTGCTACTTTGGATGTAACATCTGTGAATTTTAGTCGAGGTGATTCATTTCTAAGAATATAACTACTAACAGGTTTTGGATAAAAACCTGGTTCTACTCTGTTACCTATGAACAAATCTAAATCACCGTCGTGGTCGAAGTCGGTAGCTTTAACACATGAGCCGCTTTTGGTGAAAGCAGGTAAAATAGTTTTATTTTCTGTGAAATTTCCTTTGCCATCATTCAAATAAATTCTATCCTTATAGCCAGGATCCATCAAAGGTAATTCATTGCTGCCACTGACAAGATAAAGGTCTAAATCCCCATCATTTTCAATGTCAAACAACAAGGATCCCATATCTTCTTGGGTCTTGGAATAGCCATTTTCTATTTTAACCAAATCTTTGGAATGGAATTTTCCCGATTTATCCTGAATCAAAAATTGGCCTGAATGCCTCGTCGATCCTCCAATAAAAACATCTTCTAATTGATCACCATTGATATCTCCAACAGCCAAGCATGGACCTTGTTGGGAGAATTTGTGAGGCAGTAATTTTTGATTATTGAAATCGATGATATCGTCTTCTATATGCACGTAGGGAATATTTAGTTGCTCTGAGATATCAGTAAATAAAGTGTTTGTCGCCTTTTCGGTCTTTTGTACAAATTGAGCATTTTTTTCTTCCAAAGTAATCAATTGATTCGAAGGAATATTGCGCATGATTTGTGTTTTACCATTTGGCCAATGGACCTTCAACTCATTTATTTTTTGATTGTCTCCTAAACCAAAATGAGCGATACTTTCAACAGTCGACAAATAGCCTCTGTATGGATTGTATTCGTAAAATTGCTTTTGATCTTTTCCATATTTAATTTCTAGGGTAGCACCAAGGCCTTGTATGTTTTGCCCCGAACCTTTTAATTTTACTCGTAAGTAGTGACTTTTTTCAGGGGCTATTTGTATGGCATTGTTTCTGTAAACTGATGCTGAATCATTGATGTTATTTACTACATAATCCAAATCTCCATCATTGTCTAAATCTGCGTATGCAGCCCCATTTGAAAAACTTGGTTTTTTGATACCCCATTTTTTGGATACATCATCAAAACCTAAATTACCATTATTTTTAAATGCGAAATTTGGGATTTTAACAGACGAAATCATGTCCAAGAGAAATTGTGGTTCTGCAAAATTCCCCTTTTCTGCTCTGTAAACCATGAAATCTTGTTCGGTGATATCTTTTGGGAATCCATTGGTAATAATAATGTCTCTTAGACCATCATTGTCAAAATCTGTCACCATGGGTGTCCAGCTCCAATCTGTTTCTGCTACACCAGCAAATAAACCAATTTCACTAAAGGCTGGAATTCCTGTTTTAGGATCCTTCCCTCTATTTAATTGCAAAGTATTTCTTGGAAATTGAAAGGTATAGCCATATTTATCATTGTTTTGGTAGGTCTGATAATTATTGGCCATGGTTAACATTTTCTTGCGGTAATTATCTGCTGCCATCATGTCTACCGCTATGATATCCACTAATCCATCGTTATTGATGTCATTGACATCATTGCCCATGGCTGAATGAGATGTGTGCTTAAAATAGGAGGGAGCTTGATCTTGGAATCCAGTATGTTTCCCATTTTTATGTTGGTTGATATATAGTAAGTCGTTGCTTAAATAATCATTGGTTACATAAATGTCTTTCCAGCCATCTTGATTAATATCAGTAATATTGACTCCCAAACCAAAACCTTCAATGAGTATACCTTCTTCTTTGGAAACATCCGTAAAATGGGCATGTTTTGTTTTAGGGTCATAATCGTTTCGGTAAAGTCGATCGGTTAATCGAGATGAGCCATCGATGATTTTCGGATGATACATATTGGGATAATGTATGTCTGCCATTTCATCTACAATGACATAAAGATCTAAATCGCCATCATTATCGTAATCGAAGAAATTCGCATTGGTAGAATGCGTTGTATCTGCAATGCCATATTCTTCGGCTAAATTTTTAAAGCTAGGTATTCCGTTTTTGTCAATCCCTTGATTGACGTATAAGATGTTGGCTCTTTCTTTTGCTACTTTTTTCACCGTCGAGCACACGTAAATGTCTAAAAGATTGTCGTTATTAATGTCAACTAAAGTTACACCCGAGTTCCATTGACCTTCACCATTTGTGTGGGATTCATTGGTTACATCTTTGAAATTTAATTGATTGTTTTTACCTACACCTTGATTGAGGTATAATTTATTTTCTACCTGGTTACCTGTAAAATAGATATCCACCTTATTATCATTATTGAAATCTCCTAATGCAACGCCTCCGCCATTGTAGACATATTCAAAAGTTAAAATATTCATGGTGTCATTTTCAGTAATCCGATTGGAGAATTGGATTCCTGTTTCAGCCGGTTCTAATTCAGTGAAAAGTGTGTTTTCCTCTGATTGACAGCTTATAAAAATTAGAATACTTGAAATAGTGAATATACTTGCTAGGGTAGATTTGATATTCATAAATGCTTTGGTGAAATTTTTATAAAAATAGCTAAAAAAAAGAACAGAGACGACATTTGCCATCTCTGTTCTTTGAAAAATTAGAATATTTTCCTGTTTACTATTTGTAAGAAGGATCTTGCTCTAAAGTTGCTTTTCCATCTTTCTCAGAACGGTCAATTGCCTCTTGAGGAAGTGGGAAGAACTCGTGCTTACCTTTTACGAAGTTAGCACCTTTTTTGTACACACGCTTAGTAGCTTCAACAGCATTGTATTTGTTCAATACCTCTGCTGAAACTCCCCATCTTTGTAAGTCAAAGAAACGGTGACCTTCCATACCGAACTCTAAACGAGTTTCGAAACGAACAGCTTTACGAGCAACATCTTTGTCAGTCCAAGTTCCAGTATAGTTATTGATTACATAATTAGCAGCTGGAACTGGTTTTCCGTTTCCGTCAAATACCAAGGTATAAGCGTCACGAGTAGCACCTTGAACAGCTTTTTGAACAAATCCATCTGGATTAGCTGCACGAGTTCTGATTTGATTAACCAAAGCACGAGCTTTCTCTAAGCTTCCGATTTCTACTTCACACTCAGCCAACCATAATAATACCATGCTATAACGCAACATTCTATAGTTGTTTGAAGTTAAGTTACCCCAACCGTTGATTCCTGTAAATGCTTTAGAAGGAATGTGTTTCTTAGGTGAGTAAGGACCCGCATAAGTTTGGTCACGGATGAAATCCACATTGTGAATTTTATAGTCGATAAATAAGATACCTCTACGACCAACGGTATGGTCTAAACGTGGGTCTAATTCACCTGTATAAGGAGTATAAGCATCTTCTAATTTTTTACCTTGGTCATTAGTTACATCGCTATTATTGAATGTATCCAACATTGGTAATCCGTTTTCAGTTTTGAAAGCGTTAACCAAGTTTTGAGACGGTTGGTAGAAACCACAACATCCCCAAGGTGAAGCGTAAGGGTGAGCAAGACCCACACCTGCGTTAGCAGCATCTGCGTTAGCAGAAGAAGAAGCGTACTGAATTTCAAAGATAGACTCAGCATTGTTACGAGTGCTAGCATCGTGGTTATCTCTGTAAAGATCTACCAATTTGAATTTACCACTGTTAACGATTTCTTCTAAGATTGCTTTTGCTTCTGTTAATTTAGTTGCATTAGCAGCACCTGTTGAAATATTCCAACCTTGGAACATTTTAGCTTTTGCTAATAAAGCTTTAGCAGCCCATTTTGTTGGACGACCTACTTGAGCTTGCTTATCTGGTAATACAGCAGCAGCAGCAGTCAAATCAGCTTCAATTTTAGCCCAAGCTTGTGGGTTAACTGGAACTTTAGTTGACTCAAGGTCATTCAAGTTATAGATAGTCTCATCGATGTAAGGAATGTTTTTGAACATTTTCTTAGCCTCGAAGTGAAACAATGCTCTCAAGAATTGAGCTTCTGCTTTGATTTGAGTAGCTCTCTCTGGTGCGATATCTTTTACAGCTTTTAATGTATTGATTGCATCATTTGCACGAGCAACACCTTTGAACAAACCTCTGTATTTGTTCTTGATATGACCATTCGTTGCTTGGAAATCCCACTTCTCTAAGAAAGATTCTTCCGGTTGGTCACCAGCGTCAGTTCCTTTGTAAGCATCATCCGAAGTTAAACCACCGAATACCCAGTTTTGGATATCATTCTCCCAAGGAGCTTGGTCATCTAAACCTTGACCATCAAGCATGGCATAAGCACCTAAAAGTACGCCTTCAACACCCTTAGCCGTTTGTAAGGCTGATGGGCTATATTGAGCTTGCGGCTGACGAGTTAAGAATTCATCACTACATGCAGTAGCAATTCCTAAAACGAAACCAGCTGACAAGAACATTTTTAAAATATTATTGCGTTTCATATTTCTATTTTTATTAAAAATTTACAATGTTCAAACTTTATAATTATCTGTATTCTAAAGAATTACAAATTAAAATCCAAGGTTAACACCTAAGATGAAAGTTCTAGATACTGGCATATAACCACCATCAAAACCAATTGTATTATCAGCACCAGTTTGGATTTCAGGGTTAAGTCCTGAATACTTCGTAAACGTAGCTAAATTTTGTGCTTGTACATAAATTTGAGCATTGTCTAAACCAAATTTCTTACCGATAGAACGAGGTAAATTATAAGTTAATTGAACATTCTTGATACGTAAGTATGAACCATCTTCTAAGAAATAGCTTGAAGGACGGCTTGATACTTGGTCATTCGCATCCATGATAGGTACAGTACCGCTAGGGTTACTTGGTTGCCAAGCTTCATATAATGCACGCTTAGAACGGTTACCTTGGAAAGTATTGAAATCAGAGAAATAACGAGTATAGTTGAAGATCGAGTTACCTTGAGATCCGTTTGCAAATACAGTTAATTCAAATGCTTTGTATCCTAAATTCAAGTTCAAACCATAAGTGAAATCTGGGTGTGGTGAACCGATGATCGTACGGTCAGCATCTGTGATTTTTCCATCACCATTGATATCAGCATATTTGAACTTACCAGCTTTGTTATAATCCTCATAAGGAGCCCAAGCTTTTGCTTCAGCATCTGATTGGAAAATACCTAAAACTTTGTATCCGTAGAATGAAGAAACTGGTAATCCAGCTTGAGTCAAAGTTACAGCAGGAACACGAGAACCATATCCGAAATAACGAGTATTTGGAGATGCATCTAATTTATCTACTGTATTTTTGTAAGTTGATAAGTTACCTGAAATAGTGTAACGTAAATCTCCTACTGAATTTTTGTAGCTAATTCCTAAGTCAACCCCTTTGTTAGTCATTTGACCTACGTTGAAAGCTGGAGCTCTTGCATCACCTGCAGAGAAAGTAATTGGAGTTGTGAATAACATATCTGATGTTACACGATTCCAAACGTCAACTTCCAAAGTTAAGTGATTGTCTAATAAAGCAGCATCTAAACCGAAGTTAGTTGAAGTGGTAGTTTCCCATTTCGCGTTTGGATTTCCGAATGCGTTCGCATCATAACCAATTGCTGGAGTAGTTTGAGAACCATCGATTGGGTAACCAGCGTGGAAAATGTCCGCACGGTAGGTAGTATACGCATTGTAATTACCAATTTTTTGGTTACCTGTTTTACCCCATCCGAAACGTAATTTTAAGTCATTAACAAAAGAAAGTTGATCTTTCATGAAGCTTTCTTCTGATAAACGCCATCCTAAAGAGAATGCAGGGAAAAGTGCATTACGAGAAGCAGATAAGAATCTAGAAGAAGCGTCATTTCTAACAATTGCTTGAACTAAATATTTGTCGCCGTATGCATAGTTGAATTTACCAAATTGAGAAGATAAAGTGTAATCACTTCCTACGCTACCGCTGTTTGAAACTTTAGTAGGATCTCCTAAGTCTAAATAACCCATGATAGAAGGAATTTCGAAAGCATAACCATTACGACCTGCTTGGAAATACTCTCCAAATTGCTTGATTGCTTCCACACCCACATAAGCATCTACTTTATGAATATCATTGAAAGTTTTGCTGTATGATACAGTGTTTTGCCATACCCATTGGTAATCGTAGCTAGTAGTTGAAGTCGATCCATTGTTGAAACTACCTTCAATGTACTCTGGATTAGCACGTCCTAAGTATTTACCATTACTTGTAGTGATGTCAACACCAAAACTAGTTTTAGCAGTAACACCTGGAATGATATCAAACTCAGCGAATACGTTACCAAATGCTCTCATACTATAACGTCTGTTATCAGCCTCACGAGCCAAAGTAGCATAAGGGTTAGAGTTATTACCTAAGTTAGCTCCACGGCTACCAGCAAAGTTGCCAGCGATGTCATAGATAGGTAATAATGGATGGTGCTTGTAAGAACCAGAAACAGCATTTTGCTCTTCGTTGTTACTGAAACCACCTTTACGGTTATCTACCGCCATTGTGAAGTTTTCACCTACACGTAATCTTTTGTTGATAGCAGAAAATTCAGTGTTTGAACGTAATGTATAACGATCATAACCGATGAATTTAACCACACCATCTTGACTAAACATACCTAATGATAAAGCATATTTACTGTTTTCAGTACCACCAGTTGCACTCAATTGGTAGTTTTGAATAGGTGCTGTTTGCGTCAAAGCTCCCCACCAATACGTATCTGCAGATTTAGTAATTGCATAGATATTGTCAGGAGTTAAAGAGTATAATTTTGGATCTACACCAGCAGAACCTGCTTTTCCAGCAGATGGGAAAACGTAATCTGGAATAGAAACCTCTCCATTAGAACCAAATGTATATTGTCCGTGAGAAGGAGTTTTTCCAGCATATTTATCAGCTAAGTACAAGTATTGACCTAATTCTTTTGCATTTAATGATTGAACATCATTAGCAACTTTTTGAGTACCATAGTATGCATTGAAAGAGATTTTCGGTGCACCTGTTTTACCTTTTTTAGTTGTGATGATAACAACACCATTCGCTGCACGAGAACCATAGATAGAAGAAGCAGAAGCATCCTTCAAAATTTGGATAGTCTCGATATCGTTCGGGTTCAAGTTACCTTGGTTTTCAGTAGGAGTACCGTCAATGATGAACAATGGATCATTGTTACCAATTGTACCAAAACCACGAATACGTACTGTTGCGTTACCACCTGGAGTTGCATCATTTACGATAGTCACACCAGAAGCACGACCTTGTAATTGTTGAGCAAAAGTAGTAGCAGGAACAGATTGTAAATCTTTCGCTTGAACAGTTGTTACTGCACCAGTGATTTCTCTTTTAGATTGAGAACCGTAACCTGTTACAACAACTTCGTTTAATGTAGAAGTTTCTTCTGCTAAACGTACAGTGATAGAAGTTTGGCTTCCAACTTTAACGTCTTGAGACGCAAATCCTACTGAAGAAACGGATAAAATGCTGTTTCCATCAGTAACAGCAATAGAGAAGTTACCGTTTGCATCGGATGCAACACCCGTTTTAGAACCTTTAACGATAACTGAAGCACCAGGAATGCCATCGCCATCTTTTGCAGCAACGACTTTACCTGTAATCTTTTTACTTTGAGCGACTGCCGCATGACTCCACAAAAATAGAGCCGTGATTGCAAATACACTCGTTAATTGAGTTAGTAATTTGTTTTTCATAAAATTTTGTTTTGATAAAAAATGTGAAAAATTGATAATTCTGTAATTGAATAGTTTTTAGTTGACCTCCTTTCTTGATTAAATTTTCTACTTAATTAAATACTAAATTATCTTTATTGATTTACAATAAGTCCCAAAAATTGCACTTAATTGTCGGAAAACCAAAATAATCCCATATTTTTTTGTATTATTTTGTTTAAAATGTATCCGAAATTTTCTTGGATATCAATAAGTGTAGGTATATATATTCAAATTATTGCGGTTAGTTTCTTTAATTAATCAATCCTATCAAGAAAGCATACTCTTTAGCTATATCTTTAAATCGATTGAATCTACCTGATGCACCCCCATGTCCCGCTGTCATGTCGCAATCAAGTAATAATAGGTTGTTGTCTGTTTTTAATTTTCTCAATTTTGCAACCCACTTGGCGGGTTCCCAATA
Organism: Aquirufa sp. ROCK-SH2; assembly: GCF_054558315.1. Taxonomy (NCBI): domain Bacteria; kingdom Pseudomonadati; phylum Bacteroidota; class Cytophagia; order Cytophagales; family Flectobacillaceae; genus Aquirufa; species Aquirufa sp. ROCK-SH2. The sequence goes on from NZ_JBPXKB010000003.1 coordinate 157,594, forward strand.
TTGTACCTGAGAATCATGCAAACCTGTTGTAACCAATAGATTAGGGTAATTTTTTGCTGTTACATTATCATAAGGCGAATATGATTTCATGTAATGATAATGTTCTTCGTTTTTGGGATTTCCCCATTCTTCCCACTCACCTGTGGTCAACGGAATACTTTCGTCTAACATAGTTGTAACTACATCTACAAAAGGGACCGCTGCAATGACTCCTTTGTATAACTCTGGTGCCATATTACAAATGCCTCCCATCAACATTCCTCCTGCTGATCCCCCTTGAGCAAATAAGGCATCAGGAGCCACATACTTATGCTGAATTAAAAATTGGGAACAGTCGATGAAATCATAAAATGTATTTTTCTTTTTCATCATCTTGCCCTCCTCGTACCAATGTCTTCCCATTTCTTGCCCACCTCGTACATGCGCAATCGCAAAACTGAAACCTCGGTCTAATAAAGAAAGTCGACTGCTCGAAAAATAAGGGTCTATGCTATGTCCGTAAGAACCATAGGCATATAAGAGCAATGGGTTTTTTCCATTGGGTTTGAATTCCTTTTTATAAACCAAGGAAACCGGAATCTGTGTATTGTCTCTAGCCGTTACCCAAATTCGTTCACTCTGATAATTATTTCGATCAAAGGTGCCAAGGACTAATTCTTCTTTCAATAGTGTACTTTCGCTTGTATTTGTATCAAAATCAAAGACTGAATTGGGACTAGTTAAGCTGGTGTAATTGTAGCGAATTTTTTTGCTTTGATAATGTGCATTTTGACCCAAACTTACCTGATAAACCGCTTCTGGCATTTGAATGATTTCAGATTTACGGTTATCATTTGAAATGATGTGAATTTGGTTTAATCCATTAAATTTCTCTTCAATCGCAATGAATTCCTCAAATACTTCAAAGTCTTCAATTAAAACATCTTTTTTATGAGTCAAAAGGGGGTGCCAATTTTTTAAATTCCAATCTTCCTGAATATGGCATTGCATCAATTGAAAATTGACCGCTTGGTTGGCATTGCAACGAATGATGAAATGATTGTTTTGATGTTCCAAAAAATATTCCAGGCCATCCATTCTTTCTTGAAATACTTTAAACTCTTCCAAAGGTTTTGAGGCTTCTAAAATTCGGTATTCAGAAGCAATCCCTTGTTGACTGGATAAATTATATATGTATTTCTTTGATTTAGACCGATAAAGACCCATGTAGAATTGAGGGTCTTTTTCTTCATAAACCATGACGTCATTTTTCGGGTCTTCTCCTAATCGATGTCTAAAAACTTGCGAGGCCAATAAGGTTTGATTATCTCTTTTTAAATAAAAGAAATAATCGCTATTAGCAGACCAAGCATAGCTGCCGCCTTCCGTGTTTTCTATGGTTTCAGGGAAATAGTCTCCCGTTTCAAGATGTAAGAATTTTACCTGATAATTTCTTCTGCTTAATTCATCGGTGGCAATGGCCAGATACTTGTCGTTGTCGCTCAAACTCAAGCCGCCAATATGAAAGTAATCTTTGTCTTTTCCCAATTGATTCCCATCAATCAAAATTTCTTCAGGCGATTCAAGGTTATTTCTTTTTCGACAATAAATGGGGTATTCACCACCTTTGACAAATTTGGTATAAAACCAATCTTTTCCATTGAAATAAGGAACAGATGAATCATCCTCTTCGATACGATTTTTCATTTCTTGAAAAAGTGATTCTTTCAAGTCCGAAATAGGCGAAAATGCTTTTTCTGTATAGGTATTTTCCGCATTTAGATAATCAATCACTTCTTTGTTTCCAGGGTCATTTAACCAATAATATGGATCAATGCGGGTATCACCATGAATGGTAAGAAGCTCAATTTTTTCTGTTGCGATGGGAGGATTGGGGATGTTCTTAATCATGGTGCAATTTACTAATCAAAATTGTTTATCCTTTATTTTGAACTTTTATCCTGTAAAAATGATTTTGATACAAAAATGCAAAAGGGATGCTTTGAATTAGCTACATTTGCATGTTAAAATTTTAAAAATTAAAACAATGAACAAAAAACTTTGGATCGTATTAGGTGCTATTGCTCTCGTTATTTTCTGGGGTATTGGTGCTAGAAATGGAATGGCAACAAGTGATCAAGAAGTAAAGGCTTCTTGGGCCAATGTACAGAGTGCTTATCAACGTCGTGCGGATTTGATTCCGAATTTAGTTAAGACAGTACAAGGAGTTGCAAATTTTGAAAAGTCGACTTTAACTGCAGTTATTGAGGCTCGTGCAAGTGCGACTCAAATGAAATTAGATGCGAAGGATTTAAGTCCAGAAAATGTAAGCAAATACCAGGCTGCCCAGTCTTCCTTAGGAGGCGCTTTAGGACGTTTAATGGTTGTTGCTGAAAATTATCCTCAATTAAAAGCAACTGAAAGTTTTTCAGAATTGCAAGCTCAATTAGAAGGAACTGAAAATAGAATTAAAGAAGAGAGAGATGTATTTAATAGTACGGTGAAAGATTTTAATTCGAAGGTTGTAACGTTTCCTAATAATTTAATCGCTTCTTTTTCTGGCTTTACAGAGAAAGGTTTTTTCCAAGCGGAGGCAGGTTCAGAAAAAGCACCTGAAGTAAATTTTGACGAAAAAAAATAATGCATTTAAGCGAAATTCAACAAGCAGAAGTTTTATTGGCTATTCAGGAAGCAGAATTAAAAACCTCTGGTGAAATTCGTGTGCATGTAGAAAGTCATTGTGAAGGGCACCCCGTCGAAAGGGCGAAGGTGCTCTTTTTTGAATTAGGCATGGACCAAACTGATTTGCAGAATGGTGTTTTATTATACTTGGCCACCAAAGATCGTAAATATGCCATCATTGGAGATAAAGGGATAGATGCTAAAGTTCCATTGAAATTTTGGGAAGAAATTCGTGATGAAATGAAACCCATTTTGGCGACCAATGAATTTGGGAAAGCTTTAGCATTAGGTGTCAATCGAATTGGTAAAGTTTTGGTTGAAAGTTTCCCCTATTTAGAAGGAGATGTGAATGAATTGAGTAATGATATTTCTTACGGTGTTTGATAGGATGCGACAATTGAAACTTCTTTTTTTGGGATTATGCCTTTTTAATGCTTATTTTGGATTCGCGCAATCTAGCATTCCAGAAAAACCCAATGCGTATGTATTAGACTTATCTTCCAAATTGAATTCGGAAGAAAAAAATTCCTTAGAGCTCAAACTTAGATCTTACGCAGATTCTACTTCAACACAATTTGTCATAGTTGTCATTCCAACCACAGAGGGAAGAGATCCTTATGATTATGCCATGGAAATTGCTCAAACGTGGGGTGTTGGCCAAAAAGGTAAAAACAATGGGGTTGTTATATTAATTGCTTCAGAGGATAGAAAAATAAGAATTGTAACAGGAAGGGGAATTGAGGATGTTTTGCCAGATGCAATTTGTAAAAGAATTATCAATCGAATTTTGAAACCTGCTCTTCAAAGAGATGCTTATTTCGAAGGCTTAGATTTGGCTACTACAGAGATGATGCAAAGGGCGAGTGGCAGTTTTAAAAATGATCAAGAAAGTGAAGGTGAAAATCAAGGAATTCCACCTGTTTTAATTCTATTTTTACTTTTTGTAATTTTGTCGATTATCAACGCTTTTCGAAACCGAGGAGGTGGGAGAGGGCCAGGGAGCAATGGTGGCGGAATGTTTTTTCCTCCAATCTTTTTAGGCGGAGAAAGTTCTCGAGGAGGTTCTTTTGGTGGAGGTAGTTCTTTTGGTGGATTTGGAGGAGGAAGCTTTGGAGGTGGTGGCGCCGGAGGTGATTTTTAATCGTACATCTAATAATTGTTATTATTTTGAAAGATATCATTCGACAAAATTTAGAGGAAGCTCAAAAAGTCTTAACAGATTTTTTAAGTAATCCCCAACAAATTCAACAAATTGAATCAGTCGCAGCATGCTTGGTAGAAGCATTGCAGGCAGGTAATAAAATCTTATCGTGCGGAAATGGAGGAAGTCATTGTGACGCCATGCACTTTGCGGAGGAACTATCTGGTAGATACCGAGAGAATCGACCCGCTTTAGCTGCCATGGCCATTTCAGATCCTTCGCATATTACTTGTGTAGGGAACGATTTTGGGTATAATTACATCTATTCAAGATTTATTGAAGGATTGGGAATTTCAGGTGATGTGCTTTTTGGTATATCTACGAGTGGTAATTCAGAAAATATCATTGAAGCTGTCAAAGCAGCACAAAACAAGGGTATGAAAGTTGTTTTGTTGACGGGCAAGGATGGAGGTCAATTAGCTCAATTTCAAAATGTATTGGAAATTCGAGTAGATCATTTTGGATTTGCAGATCGAATCCAAGAAATTCATATTAAGATTATTCATATTCTCATTCAATTGATAGAGAAGCAATTATTTGCATAAAAAAAGGAGGACTTTAGTCCTCCTTTTTCTTTATTTTTCATCTGGATAATTTTCCTCTTCTTCATTACTTCCCATCAGAACTTCCACCGTTTTCTTTAATAAATCTTTAAAGCTTGGGCCTTTTGGTTTAGCAGCAGTTTGTCCACTTGGTATAGTTGGAGATTGTGGCAGTGTAGGGTTTGAAACTTCTTCTTCTACTTCTGGCTGATTCAATTGTTCAAAATACACTTGAACCAAACCAACGGCAGTGGCATAGGAAGGATCTTTGATTTCAGCTTCAATTTGTGCTGTACTCGCAAATGCCATAGGTTCTCCTATTCTCGATTCTAAACCAGTTACTTTTTGAATTAAATCTGCAATATCTGGTAATTGAGCACCTCCTCCAGTAATCACAATTCCACCTTTTAGTAATAATGGATCTGTAACTTTAGAAATTTCTACTAAAATAATCGCAGCAAGTTCTTTTATTCTTTCTTCGATGATAATAGCTAAATTTTTAACAGAAATAGGTGTCGGTTTTCTACCTGCAATTCCAGGGATTAAAACCACCTCATTGATATCAATTTCTTTACTTAGTGCCGAGCCAAATTTTGTTTTAAGTACTTCTGCATGTTCTAAAGAAACATTTAGACCAATTTGAATATCTTCTGTGATTCTATCGCCACCCCAATTAATTACTTTGGAATGTCTCAAACGGTTTTTAGTATAAACACTAATTTCAATGGTTCCACTTCCAATATCCACCAAAGCTACGCCTAATTGTTTCTCATCTAAATTAAGAACTGAGCTCGCTGTAGCCAATGGACTAAAATAGATATTACCCGTTTTTAAATGTTCAGATTGGGCAGAAATTAGGCATTGTTTTAAAATGTCATTCTTATTTTGATCCGCCGTAACAACGATGAAATCCGCTTTTATTTTAGATCCAATTTGCCCGATGGGTTCTAATGTTTCAGGTAAATTATCTACTTGAAAACCGATCGGTAAAGTATGTAATATGCAAGGATTTTTATCTGCATTGGATTTTTTCGCTTTATTAATGAGTTGAATTAATTCAGTTTCACTAACTGGCGACATGGCATTATCTCTTGCTTGAGTAATGGAAAATGTATTGACATTGATGTGGCTACCTGAAATATTTGAGCTGAAATAATAATCATTATTTTTCCCTTCGATCGTGCTAGCAATATTTTTTAAAGCCTCAGAAATCGCAGCAGAGGTTTTGTTGATATTGACAATATCACCATTGATGATATGACCAATTGTTTTTGATTTACCTATGGATAATATTTCTAGTTTGTTTTCAGTTGATTGTCTTCCAATAACGGCCCTAACGAATGAGCTACCAATGTCCAATCCGATGATTAAATCATTACGCATATTTCTATTTATCTATTAAATTTTAGCACACAAGTGTTTTCCAATGCCTACAAACTTTAAAACTACTGATAAATCAGCTTAATCACAAATAAGCTGATTTTTATATTTTAATCTTACCCAACTGTAGGTATTCCATCCTCTGTTGGGGATTATTTGTTTATAAAAAATGGCAAGTTTTTTAAATTTATTTTCAATATTGATGGGAAGACCAAAATCGATATTAGTTGTTCCAAAAGTTGGGACAAGTATGATTCCTCCATCATTCGCAACAACTACTTGGGAGATTTGGGCTTTCCAAAATTCATTTTCATTGATGTATTCAAATAAGGGTAACAAAGTTTTCCCCTTATCATCTTTTAAATCCTTTCGATTTGATTTGAAATAATCACCAGTAACGACTAAAACTCTTGGTGTAAATAATGAACTAGTTCCAATGAAATTACCTTCTGCAGTGACATATTGATCCGGTTGTGTGGAAAGTTCTGAAGTTGATCTAAGAATTCGGGCGATGGGGCTAAATTCTTTGACTGAAACAATGATTTTTCCACTGAAATCAAAATGCGCTTCACATGATTTAACCAATGGTATTTTTTTTACACTTTGTTCCATTCTATGCAGAGAAATTACTTCTAGCGGTTTATCTTCAAAATATCTGGTACCTTCTTCAGTAATAACTTGGTTAATGTGTTTTTTAGAAAGCAGTGGTTTTTCATTTTCTGAATCAAGTTTAACGATGATTCCCGTGCATTTGGATTCTTGATAAGAGTACTGAGCAAAAGCGATCGCAGAAACCCAAATACTAATTAGTAAAATTAGACTGGTTAATTTTTTTAAATAAAATATTTTCTTTTTATCGAAAGCCATTGGTCTGAAATAGAACTAAAATATGTTAACGAGATCTGGTAAAATCAAGTCAATGTCACCTGCACCTAAGGTAACCAATAATCTTGGTTTTTCTGACTTCATTTTTTGAATAAAATCAGTTTTACTAATTACTTGTTTATGATTTGATGGAATTTTGCTTAAAAGTAATTCAGAATTGATTCCTGGAATAGGCAATTCTCTAGCTGGATAAATATCTAATAAATATATATCATCTGCTAATCCTAGACTTTGCGCAAAATCTTCTAAAAAGTCTTTGGTCCTAGAAAATAAATGCGGTTGAAAGATGACCGTTAATTTTTCCCCAGGATATAAAGCTTTAATGGAAGATAAAGTCGCCCTTATTTCCGTAGGATGGTGCGCATAATCATCGATTAACACATGTTTTTCTGTTTCCACATGGTACTCGAAACGTCTTTTTACACCTTTAAAGGTATCAATTCCTGATTTGATTTTTTCTGGACTCACGCCGACAAACATGGCCAATGCAGCTGCTGCTAAAGCATTTTCTATATTATGAAAGCCTGGAATTCTCATTTGAATATGTTCTATAATTCCATCGGGATAGACCATATCAAAAACCATTCGATGATTTTCTATTTTTAAATTTTGAGCAAAATAATCTCCTTTGTTTAGTCCAAAGCTGATTTTTTGATGTTTTGATTGCAAGTTCAATCCTTCCTTTTGAATGAAAAACCCATTCGGCTGTATTTGGTTGACAAAAAGTTGAAAGGATTCCAAAACTTGTTCTGCCGCGCCATAAATATCTAAATGATCGGCATCGGTGGAAGTTACCGTAGCTCCTAAAGGATGAAGTGTTAAAAAAGATCGATCATATTCATCCGCTTCCACAACGCAAATCATATTTTCTTTTCCCTTATTGGGAATGAAATTGGTTCCGTAATTTTGTGTGATTCCCCCTAAAAAGGCTGTTACATTTTTGTTGGCATGAATTAAGAGGTGAGTTAAAAGACTGGAGGTAGTTGTTTTTCCGTGGGTTCCAGCAACAGCGAGTGTAGGGATTTGCTCCGTAATCCAACCTAAAATCTCAGATCTTTTCCAAAGTTTAATTCCGATATTTTCTAAATGATTTTTTTCAATGTGATCTTTTGGTATCGCAGGAGTGTAAATAAATAAGGTTGAATCCTGCTCCTGGATTATTTTAGCAGGTATTTGATTGATTGAATCTACATAATGAATATCCATGCCTTCCTGGCTAAGAAGGATTGTCAAAGGACTTTCTGTTTTATCATATCCCGCTACATAGAATCCATTTTGCAAGAACCATCTTGCAATGGCCGACATACCTATTCCTCCTATACCCAGAAAGTAGACATTTTTTAAATTAGAAAGGTTTATTTTTTGATTCATTGGGTAGCAAGTATCGATAAAATTGTTTGAGCTATTTCATTGGCAGCCTCAGGTTTGGCAAGTTTTTTACTTGATTCTTCCAACTCTTTAAGCAAAAAATTATTGTTTAAGGTATTCAAGGCTGTATCTACCAATTTTTCCTTGGCTTCGATGTCTTTCACTAAAATGGCTGCATTTTCAACTTCTAAACTTTTAGCATTTTGTGTTTGATGATCTTCAGCTGCGGAAGGTAAAGGCACCAACACACTTGCTTTTCCAGCTAAACATATTTCTGAAACAGATAAGGCACCCGCTCGTGAAATGACTAAATCCGCCATGGAATAGGCAAAATCCATTTCATAAATAAATGCTGAAACGTAGGCTTTTAAAGAAGGTGTTTTTGTTACAGCAGCCTTTGCTTCTTTTTCAAATGGTATACCTGTTTGCCAAATAATTTGGCAAGGATTGGAAAGGAATTTATCTAATCCTGCTAAAATTGCTTGATTGATGCTTCTTGCACCTTGACTTCCGCCTATTATCAAGATGGTTGGAAGAGTAGGCTCTAATCCAAAAAACTCAGCAGCTTTTGCTTTTTTTTCTTTGGTTTCGATCAAATCTTTTCGCACGGGATTTCCTAAAAGTAGAATTTTTTCTTTCGGGAAAAATTGTTCCATTTTTGGATAGGCTACAAATATTTTCTCAGCTTTTGAAGCTAACAATTTATTGGTAATTCCTGCGTATGAATTTTGTTCTTGTATGACAAATGGGATACCCTTCATCCAAGCGGCGATCAACATGGGGCCAGAAGCGTAACCACCAACTCCGATGGCTAAATCAGGTTTGAATTCATTGATCAATGAAAAAGCTTTTGTTAAACTTTTTATTAATTTGAAGGGAAGCGCTAAATTTTTAAAAATACTTTGTCGATTAATTCCTGCAATTGGTAATCCAACGATATCATAGCCCGCTTTAGGAACTTTTTCCATTTCCATTTTGCCTTCTGCCCCAACGAACAAAAATTCAATCGATGCATCGATATCTTTTAAAGCATTCGCGATGGCGATAGCTGGATAAATATGTCCGCCTGTTCCTCCTCCTGAAATGATAATTTTTTTTGACATAGGTCTAGGCTTTCTCTTTAGGGGCTAAAAATTTTTCTTTATCACGGCTTACAGATAAGATTAATCCGATACTTATGGCTGTAAAAATAAGTGATGTACCTCCTGCGGAAATCATTGGCATAGGTTGTCCAGTAACAGGACCTGCGTCTACAGCTACTAACATGTTAATAAAAGCCTGTATAACTATGGAAAAAGTTAGGCCAGCCGAGAGTAATCCTCCAAATGGCTTTTCGCTAAATTTTACCGCACTGGCACCTCGATACATAAAGTAAATGAAAAAGATAGGCAATAAAATACCCGCTAATAAACCGTATTCTTCCAAAATAATCGCGTAGATAAAATCGGATTCGGCTTGGGATAAGAAATATTTCTGTTGACTTTTTCCGGGTCCTTTTGGGCTTAATGCTCCTGTGGCGATGGCAAATAAACTTCGGTGAATTTGGTAATCTTCTCCTAAGTTTTTGTTGGAATTTTTTTCATTTTCTCCAATTCTCTGAACGTAATTTTTAATACGCCCCTGAACCGTTTTAGCTCTTTGACCAATTCCTAAAACCACTACGCTGACCGCCAAAACCGCAAATAATCCGATTGTTTTGAAAATTTGTTTAAATGGAACTCTTCCGAAAATCATCAATACGATACTTGTTAAAAAAATCAAAATACTGGTTGAAAAGTTGGAAAGCATGATTAAAAAACAAGTAATTCCAAGTTTAATCAGAATGGATAGCATGACTTGCCATGTATAAGATTCAGGGTCAGCCTGCCTTGCACTAAAATCTCTGGCTAAACTGACCGTAAGGCAAAGTTTCGCCATATCAGAAGGCATGAAAGAAATAGGTCCTAGATCTATCCAGCGACTGGCTCCTCCTTTATTTTCACCAAAAACCAATGCGATAAGAATAAGTATCCAAGAGGCTCCAAGGGCAAAATTGCTAAGTTGAGCTATTTTACTATAATTTAATTTGGCAAAATATGACATCAAAACAAAGGAGAAAGCTAAAATGAAAAGTGTTTTTATAAACCCAGAAATAGGGTCTATAGGACTCATCATGACCATTCTACTCTTAGCAGAAAATTGTATCAATAAACCAAATAGATTCAATATGATGACGATAAACCAAATTTGGTAGTCACCCACAACGTATTTTTTTGTTATCTCAGCTATTTTATTTTCCATCTGTTAAGTGCTTTATTACCTCTTTGAATTTTCTGCCTCTATCTTCGTAGTTATTGAATAAGTCGAAACTCGCACAAGCAGGGGATAATAGAATGATATCATCCTCTTGGGCCCATTCAATACCTTTGGCTACGGCTTTTTCTAAATTATCAGTGGAATATATTTGTGGACAAAATCCTTTGAAATGATTTTCTAATTTTTGATTATCAATTCCAAGGCAAATTAGGCCTTTGACGTTATTTTTTACTAATTCATCCAATAGAGTATAATCATTTCCCTTATCAACACCGCCCATAATTAAAATGATGGGTTGTTTAAAGCTGTTTAATGCAAAATATACCGCATCTACGTTAGTTGCTTTAGAGTCGTTAATAAATTGAATTCCTTTCCAATTCCCACAAGGTTCTAAGCGATGTTCTGCATTGATGAAACTAGGTAAAGCCTGATGGATTTGTTCTTTAGAAACTCCGATGGCCAAACTGGCTAAAATGGCCGCAGACATATTGATGGCATTATGTGGGCCTTTTAATGGCGCTAATTTTAGATCAATGGATAATGTTGGTTTAATTTTTATTGTATCCTCTGATATAAAAGCAGTTGCATCGGTTTGTTGAGAACTAATGGTTTGAAGTTGCGATCCAGCAGGTATTAAATGATGGTATTTTGTGATAACTGGATCATCCATCCAAAAGATCGAAGTGCTTTCTTTATCAGCATTTTGGAAAATTCGGAATTTAGAATGAATATAATTTTCAAATTGATATTCATATCGATCTAAATGGTCTGGAGTAATGTTAATTAATACAGCAACATCTGGTTTGAATAGAAAGCATCGGTCCAATTGAAAGCTTGAAATTTCTAGTACATAATATTCGTGCTGATTTTCCATTACCTGCTTGGCAAAACTTTGTCCAATATTTCCAGCCAAACCAACCTTCAAACCAGCATTTTTTAATAAATGATAGGTTAAAAGGGTAGTGGTGGTTTTTCCATTGGAACCTGTTATGGCAATTATTTTAGCAGTTGTATATCTTGAAGCAAATTCAATTTCTGAAATCAACGAGATGTTCTGTTTCTTGATAGCTTGAACGATCGGATTTTTTTCGGGAATTCCTGGGCTAATGATTATCTCATCCGCTTCCAAGATTTTTTCGATGGAATGTTGTCCATCTTCGAATGGAATATTGTTTACAATCAATGTGTTTTTGAATGTATCTTTTAATTGACCTTGGTCGGAAAGAAACACCTCAAATCCTTTTGATTTAGCCAATAATGCAGCCCCAACACCACTTTCACCGCCACCTAAAATTATGATTTTTGACATTTGCAAAAGAACACTAAATGAATTGAAAAGAATTTATCTACAATTTAAAAAATGTCTATGACTAATGAAAATCTGATAAGTTTTCTGTCAATCTTTTTTTTGTGGATAAGTTTATGCCAAAAAAAAAGGCCAACCGATTTAGTCGGATGGCCTTTAAAAAATAGGATTTGATTAAGCTAATGCAATTCTTTTGAAAGAAGAGATAGTTAATCCTTTTTGTGTTTGCTCTAATAATTGACGAACATTGATAGAAGAGTCTTTCACAAATTGTTGGTTTAATAAAGTAGATTCTTTGTAGAATTTCTCTAATTTACCAACTGCGATTTTCTCAAGCATAGCTTCTGGCTTGCCTTCTTGGCGAGCTTGGTCTTTGCCAATTTCAATTTCACGTTCGATTGTCTCAGCATCTACACCGTCTTTGTCTAAAGCAACTGGCTTCATAGCTGTGATTTGCATAGCAATATCTTTACCAACTTCAGAAACATCAGCACCTTGAACATTTTCAAATGCTACCAAAACTCCAATTTTGTTGTTCGAGTGAATGTAAGAAACTACTTTCTCTGCATCTACATTTTCGTAAGCTGCTAAAGAAATTTTCTCACCAATTTTACCCGTTAATTCAATGATGTGTCCTTCTACCGAACGACCATCAGCAAGAGGCTCAGCCAATAAAGCTGAAGCAGATGGAGCATGAGACTTAACTGCTGCATCCATGATATCTTGCGCTAATTTGTTGAAATCAGCAACTTTAGAAACTGGTTCAGTTTCACAAGCTAAAGCGACTAATTTACCATTTGAATGGTCTCCTGAAAGTGTGATTAATACAACACCTTCGTTCGTTGCATTATCTGCACGTTTTGCTGCTACTTTTTGACCAGCTTTACGAAGAATATCGATTGCTGCTTCGAAGTCACCATCGGCTTCTGTCAAAGCTTTCTTGCAATCCATCATTCCTGCACCAGTCATTTGGCGTAATTTGTTAACGTCTGCGGCTGTAATTGACATTGTATGAATTATTTATTCTTGTTCTGCTTCTTTTTCGTATTTAGCAGCTACCTTAGCTACTTCTTGATTCTCCTCATCAGCCACTCTCTTTGCTTCTTCCTCTTCCGCTAAACGAGCATCATCTTTATCTTGTTTTCTTTCATTCAATCCTTCTTCGATTGCTTTGCTGATAGCTGTAGTAATAACAGCGATCGACTTGTAAGCATCATCATTAGCAGGGATTGGATAATCAACTAATTCTGGATTTGAGTTAGTATCACACATAGCAAAAACTGGGATGCCCAATTTTTTCGCTTCTTTCACTGCGATATGCTCACGCTTAACGTCAACAATGAATAATGCAGCTGGAAGACGAGTTAAGTCTGTAATACCACCTAAAACACGGTTTAATTTTTCTTCTTCACGAGTCATCATTAAACGCTCACGCTTAGCAAGAGTCTTAACGATTACTTCGTCTTTTAACATTTTATCAATGCTTGACATCTTCTTGATCGACTTACGTACAGTCGCAAAGTTTGTCAACATACCTCCCAACCAACGGTCAGTTACATAGGGCATTTTTAATTTTTCTGCTTCTGCAGAAACAACTTCTTGTGCTTGTTTCTTGGTAGCAACAAACATGATTTTACGGCCAGAACGTACAATAGCACGAATCGCAGCTGATGCCTCATCTAAGCAAGTAATTGTTTTGTTTAAGTCAATGATATGAATACCATTTTTCTCCATGAAGATGTATGGAGCCATTTTTGGATCCCACTTACGAGTCAAGTGACCAAAGTGAACGCCTGCGTCAAGCAGTTCGTTGTAGCTTAATTGTGCCATTTTCGGTGTTTAAAATTGTGAAAAATAAAAATGTGGAAAAAGCATCGGCAACACACAAGCTTTTTCCACGTAAATGCGATGTAGTATTAACGCTTAGAGAACTGGAATCTCTTACGTGCTTTTCTACGTCCTGGTTTTTTACGCTCAACCATTCTAGGATCACGAGTTAAAAAACCTTCTTTCTTCAAAGGAGAACGCAATTCTGAGTCCTGAGTTTGAAGTGCACGAGAAATAGCTAAACGTAAAGCTTCCGCTTGTCCTTTAATTCCTCCTCCGTCAACATTTGCAGTTACGTCGAATGATCCAACTGTGTTGGTTAAAGCGAAAGGCTGATTTACCACAATCTGAAGAATTTCAGATGGAAAGTATTCAGTCATTGTACGGCCATTGATTTTAATCTGGCCTTTTCCTGGGGTCATTGAAATACGAGCAATTGCCGTTTTTCTTCTACCGATTTTACTTGTTAATTCTGCCATTTGATATTGAATTGACCTGTTTTAGATCATTATGTCCGTTAAAACTTAATTTCTTTAGGTTGTTGTGCTGCGTGAGGATGCTCAGAACCAGCGTAAACGAATAAATTGTTGAACAATTGTCTTCCTAAACGATTTTTCGGTAACATACCTTTAACTGCCGCTTCTACAACTCCTCTTGGGTTTTTAATCAAAACCTCTCTTGGAGTAGCAAAACGTTGTCCACCTGGATAACCTGTGTGACGGATATAAACTTTATCTGTCATTTTCTTTCCTGTTAGGCGAACTTTATCAGCATTGATAACAATCACTTGATCTCCACAATCAACATGCGGTGTAAACGAAGGCTTATGCTTTCCACGAATAATTTTCGCGATTTCTGAACATAAACGTCCTAAAACTTGATTTTCAGCATCTACCACCACCCAGTCTTTCTGAACTGTAGCCTTGTTGGCAGAGACGGTTTTGTAACTTAAAGTATCCACTATAGTATTGTTTAACTGTTGAATTAATCTTTTTAAGATGACGGAATGATTCTTAAAAACATTAATTATGACCTATTTTGCAACTAAACGGGCATTCAATCGAAAAATGGGAGTGCAAATTTATACAATCAAGTACAATTTTGCAAGTGTCTTTCAAGAATATTTTCGTTTATGTCAAATAAAAAAGGGGCAATCGCCCCTTTTTGACTTTAATCTATTCTTTTGATTATAAATTACTTAAATCAAAGGTGTCCATAAAGGCAGTCGTAAACTTACCTGATTGAAAACCTGGATCATCCATTAGTTTAATATGGAATGGAATTGTTGTTTTAATTCCCTCAATCACAAATTCTTGCAAGGCACGTTTCATTCTTAATAAAACCTCCTCACGACTTTGTCCTGAAACAATTAATTTCGCAATCATGGAATCATAATTCGGTGGAATAGTGTAACCAGAGTAAACATGTGAGTCAATTCTAACTCCATGACCACCTGGTAAATGCAAATTGGTTATTTTTCCAGGTGATGGACGGAAGCCATTTGAAGGATCCTCCGCATTAATTCTGCATTCCAAAGCATATAATTTAGGGAAATAATTTTGCCCACTGATGGCAATTCCTGCTGCAACTTTTATTTGTTCTTTGATTAAATCAAAGTCGGTTACTTCCTCTGTAATTGGATGCTCCACTTGAATTCTCGTATTCATTTCCATGAAATAGAAATCTCCGTTTTTGTCTACCAAGAATTCAATTGTACCTGCACCTTCATATCTAATAGCGCTTGCACCAGCAATGGCAGCTTCTCCCATTTTTTTACGTAGTTCATCAGTCAATGCTGGAGATGGAGTCTCTTCGCATAACTTTTGATGACGTCTTTGAATCGAACAATCACGCTCGGACAAATGGCAAACGGTTCCAAATTTATCTCCAACAACCTGGATTTCTATATGTCTTGGTTCTTCTACGAACTTTTCCATATAAATTCCATCATTTCCAAATGAAGCACTTGCTTCCATCTTCGCATCATCCCACAATTTTCTGAATTCAGATTCTTCGCGAATGATACGCATTCCCTTACCACCACCACCAGCTGTTGCTTTGATAATGACAGGGTATTTAATTTGTTTAGCTAATTCAATAGCATCTTCTACTGTATCTAACAAACCATCAGAACCAGGAATAACAGGAACTCCTGCTTTTTTCATCGTATCTTTGGCCGTCGCTTTATCTCCCATGGCATTGATCATCTCCGCAGAGGCACCAATGAATTTAATTCCATGTTCTGCACAAATTCTTGAAAATTCAGCATTTTCTGATAAAAAGCCATAACCAGGGTGGATGGCATCTGCACCTGTAACTTCCGCAGCGGAAATTAAAGCCTGCATACTTAAATAGGATTGTCTACTTGGAGGAGGTCCAATACAAACAGCTTCATCTGCAAAGCGAACATGCAAGCTTTCTCTATCGGCAGTTGAATATACAGCAACTGTCTTGATGCCCATTTCTTTGCAAGTTCTGATGATACGTAGAGCAATTTCTCCACGATTTGCAATGAGTATTTTTTTAAACATAAGTTCTAAATTAAATTTAATTTAGCCAATTAAGCTTTTTCAACAAGGAAAAGCGGTTGGTCAAATTCTACTGGAGTTGCATTTTCAACTAAAATCTTCACAATTTTACCTGAAACTTCTGAATCAATGTCATTGAATAATTTCATTGCTTCAATCATACAAACTGTTTTTCCAGGTTCAATGGAGCTTCCTACTTCAACGTAGTTGTCTTTATCCGGTCCCGGCGCACGATAAAATGTACCAATCATTGGTGACTTGATCGTGTAAAGGTTATCTGATACTGGAGCAGCAACAGGTGCTGCTGGTGCTGACGCTACGGGAGCTTGAGCCGCTGGAGCAGGTGCAGCCGCAACTGTTTGAACTTGAACAGTTGGAGCAACTGCACTGTGTTTTTTGACTGAAACTTTTAAGTCTTCTGTTTCAATACTAACCTCCGCAAGCGGTGATTTTGCGATGTAATCTAATAATCGCTGAATTTCTTTAGTATCCATTCCTTGTAATATTTGTATGAGTGTTTACCTAATGCTTAATGTCTGTGCAAATGTATTAAAAATGCAAGCTATTTGACACGCTCTGCATAAGAATAAGTTCTTGTATCTACTTTAATAATTTCATCTTGCTCAATAAAAATTGGAACAGTAATGGTTGCTCCAGTTTCTACTTTAGCTGGTTTTTTAGGTGAATTGGCTGTATCTCCACGTACACCTGGTTCAGTATAAACTACTTTTAACTCCACAAATGGAGGTAGTTCACATGAAATAGCTTTATCAGTTTCAGTATTGATCAAAATTTCAACTTCTTGACCTTCCTTCATCAAATCAGCCATTTCTACCATGTTTTTATCCAGTAGAATTTGCTCAAATGATTCGTTATCCATGAAATTAAATCCGTACTCATCGCCAAATAAGTATTGGAATTTTCTTCTCTCCACACGTACGGGATAAATTGCAACTCCAGAATTGAAGGTGTTGTCAATCACTTTTCCAGATGTCAATGAACGTAATTTTGTACGAACAAAAGCTGGACCTTTTCCTGGTTTAACGTGTAAAAATTCTACGATGGAATATAGATCATTGTTATAATTAATAACCATTCCATTTTTAATATCTGCTGTAGTTGCCATTCTTAAAATTAAATTTATTTTGAATTATAAGCCCATTTCAGGTAAGTAGATCCCCAAGTGAAACCTCCACCAAATGCGGCTAAAATTAAATTATCTCCTTTTTTCAATTGTTTTTCGTAATCCCACAAACACAAAGGAATAGTGGCTGCCGTTGTATTTCCATATCGTTGAATGTTCAACATTACTTTTTCTTCTCCAATATTCATTCGGCTGGCAGTAGCATCAATGATTCTTTTATTCGCTTGATGAGGGACTAAAAAGGCAATATCATCTCCAGTTAAATGGTTTCTTTCCATAATTTCTGCAGATACATCAGCCATTCTAGTTACAGCAAATTTGAAAACGGATTGACCTTCCTGACGGATATAGTGTAATTTTTGATCGATTGTCTCGTATGTAGGAGGGTAAGCGCTTCCGCCACCTTTCTGCATTAAACTCTCGCAGCCATCTCCGTCTGATTTTAGGATAAAATCTTGTACACCTAAACCGTCTGTGTTTGGTTCCAAAAGTACAGCGCCTGCACCATCTCCAAACAAAATACAGGTTGTACGATCAGAATAATCTACAATCGCAGACATTTTATCTGCTCCAACAATAACAATTTTTTTAAATCTTCCTGATTCAATAAAGGCTGTTCCTGTTGCTAATGCATTCAAAAAGCCTGAACAAGCCGCAGATAAATCAAAAGATGCTGTAGCTCTAATCCCAACGGATTTGCAAATTAAATTAGCTGAATTAGGGAAAAAATAATCAGGAGTTACTGTTGCACAAATTAACAAATCAATTTCCTCAGGCTTTGTGTTTGTTTTCTCCAACAATCCTTCTACTGCTTTCGCGCCTAAATAAGAGGTGCCTAAGCCTTCTCCTTTTAATATTCTTCTTTCTTTGATACCTGTTCTACTCGTTATCCATTCATCATTGGTATCAACCAATTTTTCTAATTCTTGATTGGTAAGCACATAATCGGGTACGTAACCGTGTACTCCTGTAATGGCTGCACTTATTTTTTGAGTCATGTCTCTCGTTTATTTCAATTATTTATTTTCAATGGATGCCTTAATTTTTTGGCAAACATTGGATTCCACTACTGAAACGGAAAGTTTAATCATATTTAGGATTGCTTTGGGACTAGATGCTCCATGTGCAATAATGACATTTCCATTTATTCCAATGATGGGACTACCACCATAATTTTCGTAATTGGTATTTTCGATAAATTCAGTTGATATTCCTTGGCTTTTCATGATGTTATAAATGGATTCCCCCATTTTTAACATGATATTTCCCGTAAAACCATCTGTTACAATCACATCTGCTTTGTTTTGGAAAAAATCTTTTCCTTCAATATTTCCAATAAAATTGATTTTGGGATTGGCTTTTAATAAAGCATGAGTTGCCTGAGAAAGTATAGAGCCTTTTTGCTCTTCTTCTCCGATATTCATTAATCCAACTCGCGGTTGGCTGGAACCAGTTGTTGCTTCGTAATAGACTGAGCCTAAAAGGGCAAATTGATCCAACATTTCGGGCTTACAATCAGCATTGGCACCAATATCCAACATTACTGCATATTTCCCATTGATTTGAGGAACAAATCCCGCAATGGCAGGGCGCTGAATTCCTTCGATTGTTTTTACAGAAAATAGGGAGCCCACCATCATTGCTCCTGTGTTTCCAGCGGAAGCAAAAACATCAGCTTTACCTTCTTTTAAAAGCGTAAACCCAACTCCGATGCTGGAATTGGGTTTTTGTGATAATGCTCTTGTGGGATGTTCTCCCATTTCAATTACCTGATCTGCTGCAACAATCTGAATTTGATTTCCAGAATAATTACGCTCAGTCAATAATTGTTTTATCGTATTTTCAGGGCCAATGGCAAGAATGGTTACATCTTTCGAAAGACTTTCTATCGCTAAAAGTATTCCGTCAATCACGGCTATTGGGGCATAATCCCCACCCATCACGTCGATTGCTATATTCATCTAATTTCTTTTTAATTACTAAAGCTGTGCGCAAAAATAGTATTAAATTTAGTCAAAAAATAGCATTTTAACGGGATATTTTCGACAAAAGTCAAAAAAGATGTATAAATCTTGATTGGAACTTATTATGATTGAGAAGAATAACCTTCTACGATCATTTTACCTTTGTAAAATAAATTTCCTTCGTGAACGTGTGCACGGTGAAATAAATGAGTTTCGCCAGTTTGGCTATCTACCGCTATTTGCTTTGGAGTTCCAAAATCATGTGAACGTCTTTTATCACGGCGAGTTGTAGAATGTCTTCTTTTAGGATGTGCCATTGTATTATTTGAATTGTATTAGTTCTTACTATTTTCTTTTAATTTTTGTAAAGCTGCCCATCTTGGGTCTATTTCAGCTTCATCTTTTACTTTTTCTTCCAATGTTTCCGTTGAATATAAAAATTCATCTTCTAAAGAATCATCAGTAGGGTTGATGTACCTGGGATGTAACTTTTTCATAGGTACTTGTAAGGCTATGAAATCGTAAATATCCTGCGATAAATCTAATTTAGGCTCTTTTCTGTCTAGCAAAAATAAATTGTCACCTAAATCCTCCGAATGGTCAGAAAACTTATAAATAAGCTTTTCATTGATTCGAATCGGGTATTCAAATTCTTCCAAAGAACGGTCACAAATTAAATTTAAATGGCCTTCTATCTTTAATCGAACTTGAATCATTACTGCTGATTTATCTAATTCAACTTCTGCAGTAAAACTCCCTTTTTTAATCCAATCCTGGTCGATGGCTTCAAAAAAATCATCTGAACCTTCGAAAGTATATTTGTATACTTTGTCCTCTAGGGATATAATTGGTATTTGATAATTCTCTAAAACTTTCATGTACCAGCTTGGGGTAAAAAAGAATGCAAAATTAGGTAATTTTTTTGAAACAGCAAGTAAGGTATTCAAGATTTTAATAAAAACTTACGACCTTTGGAAGATGAAAGCACTGAATGTTTCTTTTAAAATCTATTTTCTAGGGTTTATATGCTTTGAAATACTTTGTTTAAGTTACGCATTGAACTTTTCTAGATTTGATCAGATGCGTTTGATCAACTCTAATCATTCCATTATTTTTGATTATATTTTTCAAGGATTTACTTTTTTAGCTGAAATTTATCTAGCCATCTTCCTGCTTTTATATTTTTTGAAAAAGAGAAAGGAATTCGTGTTTCCTTATATAATATCCTATTTAACAGCAACTCTAATAACACAAGGCTTAAAACACTTAGTTTTTGCAAACGAATTACGGCCTTTTGCTTTTTTTAAAGGGATCGATTACACTTGGCATTTTGTGGATGGCATATTGATGAATGAATACAATAGTTTTCCTTCCGGACATACATCTGCCGCTTGGTTTTTGTTTTTCTGGATTGCCATGCTCAAACCTTCCAAGGCTTGGGCCATTTTTTGTGTCTTTGCTGCCATTGGAGTCGCTTATTCTCGAGTTTATTTGTTTCAACATTTTCCGATTGATACATCACTAGGCGCACTGATTGGCTTTTTGAGTGCTTCGGTAGCCTATTATCTTTTTTTACCAAACACAAAAAATGTATGATTCAATTTGCTCAAAAACGCCCCATTTTAACTTGGACTCTGATCGCTTTAATGGTCTATTTACCTTTTTTGGGATCAACCCATTTGTTTGATTGGGATGAAGTGAATTTTGCTGAATCTGCCAGAGAAATGATTGTTTCTGGCGATTATTTAACCGTTCAAATCAATTTTCAACCTTTTTGGGAAAAGCCACCTTTATTCATGTGGTTGCAAGCTTTAAGCTTTCAATGCCTAGGTATATTTACGGATCATCCATTAGTAAGTATGGAGTTTGCAGCGCGGTTACCCAATGCTTTGGTGGGTTTGCTTACTTTAATTTCTTTGTTTTTAATCGGGAAAAAACATTTTTCTGCTAATTTTGGCCATTTCTGGGCTTTTTCCTATTTGGCAGCAATGACCCCCCATTTATATGCTAGCTCAGGAATCATTGATCCCTTATTTAACTTGTTTATTTTTTTAGGGATCTATTTTTTCATTCGTTTTAAACAACATCCAGAACAATTTATTTGGGTGCTTTTTTCAGGCTTGTCCATCGGTTTAGGGATGTTGACAAAAGGGCCTGTTGCACTGCTTTTGTGGGGTTTAACTTTGCTTACTTATGCCATATTTCAATGGAAAAAAGTCGCAAATCAGTTGGGGCGATTATTTTTAGGGGCATGTATCGCTGGAATTATTTCATTGAGCTTGTTCGCGGGTTGGTATGGATTAATTGCTTTTAAATTAGGGTTTGGTATCATTCAAGATTTTTTCAATTATCAAATACGATTATTAACTACTGGAGATGCTGGACATGGACAACCTTTTTATTACCATTTTATCATCTTATTAATTGGTTGTTTTCCGGTTTCAATTTGGGCAGGAGCGAGGTTGTTTCGCAGAAAAAATCATTCAGTATTATTGTTAGAAGAAAATCAACAAGACTTTTCGAAATGGATGAAAATTTTGTTTTGGGTAGTTTTGATTTTGTTCAGTCTAGTGAAAACCAAAATCATTCATTATTCTTCCATGTGTTGGATTCCTCTCACTTTTGTATCAGCAGAGGTATTATATGAGTGGCAAAAGGATCTTTGGATTTGGAAAAAATCCTACACGTTTGTAGCGCTATTTGTGGGTCTCCTGTTTGCCTTAATTTTATTGCTAATTCCTTTTATTGGATTAAATACAAGCTGGATTGCTCCTAAAATTGCTGATCAATTTGTTCAAGGGAATTTATCTGCACCTGTTTATTGGTCAGGAGCTGAATATCTGATTGGAATAATCTTTTTAATATCAATTGTTTATTTATTTGCCAAAAAAGGGGAGGTGACACTTCGCAAAATTTATGGATTGATGGGCGTGTCAATAGCTGTTGTGATGTCCTTATCCGCAGTGCTCTTACCCAAAATAGAAGCTTATACTCAAAGAACCCCCATTGATTTTTACGAATCAAAAGTTGGTCAAAATGTCTATATTGAAACAATGGGATTCAAGTCCTTCGCCCATTTATTGTATTTTCAAAAGCCCGGCAAAGGTCCAAGTGCCCAAGAACTTTTGGAAAAAGGAGCAGGAAGCTCCCCCATCTTTTTTGTATTAAAAGCAGATGCTGAAGATCAATTCAAATATGATTCTCGTTTGATTTTGATGAAAGAGGAGAATGGATTTTTGTTTTATAAGAGAAAGAGATAGATGAGGTAAGAGGTAAGAGGTAAGAGGTAAGAGGTAAAAGGTAAGAGGTAAAAGGTAAAAGGTAAGAGGTAAGAGGTAAAAGGTAATAGGTAATAGAAATCCTTTAATTACCTATTACTTAATGTTTCTTAACGGCTTAATGTTTAAATGAAAAGAGAAGAGAGAAGAACCTCTTACCTATTACCTCTTACCTATTACCACTACTTCAGTTCCTTCTCCGAAAAGAAAAACGCTCCTTCAATGCCAGCATTTTCATCTGAATCGGAACCGTGGATGGCATTGGATTCAAGGGATCTCGCAAAACGTTTTCTAATGGTGCCTGCAGCAGCTTGCTCAGGATTGGTGGATCCAATCAAGGTGCGGAAATCTTCCACTGCATTTTCTTTTTCAAGAACCATGGGAATGATGTAATTGGAAGACATATATTCACAAAGACTTTGGTAGAAAGGTCTTTCTTTGTGAACTTGATAAAACATTCCAGCTTCTTCTTTACTCAATTTAACTTTCTTTATAGCCACGATTCGAAAACCAGCTTCTTCTATTTGTTGGATAATTGGTCCAGTAAAGCCGTCAGCGACAGCATCTGGCTTAATCATGGTGAATGTTCTATTTGTAGGCATAATTAATTTTTTCTGCAATTTATCTTTAACTTTGTGAATGCCCAAATTTTAATCGGCGACAATTTTTTTTATGAATTCCATTTCCGCCTTAAAGGCTCAATTACATCCTGGTCAAAAAGTACTAATTATTACCCATTTTAATCCAGATTCAGATGCTATCGGTTCAAGTTTAGCTTGGCAACAGTATTTATTAAAAAAGGGTTTAGACGTGCGAGTGGTTGTTCCATCAGCGGTGTCCTCCAATTTGACTTGGATGAATGGTGCTTCTTCAATTTTAAATTTTGAGGAAACGCTAGATAAAATAACCATTGATGCTTTGGTAAAAAATGCCGATTGGATTTTTTGTTTGGATTTTTCTGGACTTCAACGTTTGCATGGATTCAGTCAAATGATTTTGAAAGCAAATGCTAAAAAAATCGTCATTGATCATCATTTAGATCCTGAGGATTTTGCGGATTTTTATTATCATCGAACCATTGCGGCTTCCACTTGTGAGTTGATTTATGATTTGATCGTAGAATGGGGAGACCATTCATTGATTGATACAGCGATTGGAGAGTGCTTATATTCTGGTATTATGACTGATACAGGTTCATTTAGGCATCCAAATACAACTGCGCATGTGCATGAAGTGGTGGCAGAATTGATAAAGATTGGTGTAAATACGAACCAAGTGCATCGTAAAGTTTTTGATTCGGCGAGCATTGATCGATTAAAATTTTTGGGACATATTTTAGCCAATCGATTGGAATATCTGCCAGATTATCATTTGGCTTTGATGTGGATTACGGCAGAAGATCAGCAACAATTTAATTCTCAAGCAGGCGATACAGAAGGGATTGTCAATTACGGTTTACAGCTTGGAGGGGCCGTTTGGTCGATTTTAATGATTGAAAGACCCGACGGGATTAAATTTTCATTTAGGTCCATAGAGCCATTTGCCGTTAATAAATTTGCAGCTAGTTATTTTGAAGGAGGTGGTCATAAAAATGCATCAGGTGGTCGACTTTCTAAAGGGACTTTGGAACAAGCAAGGAAAAAACTAAATGAAGTGTTACCTTTGCAAATTGAAGAGATCAATCGAGTAAAAAATTTATAAAAAATAAACTAAACAATTTAATTAAACTGACGAAGGTCAAAACTTAAAAATCATGCGTAAACAACTAGGGTTAATTTTATCATCAGCACTTTTATTGGCTGCATGTAACCAAAATAAAGTAGAAGTGATCGATGGAGTGAAGATTCAAATTCACAGTCACGATGATAAGGCAAAAAAATTAAAAGATGGCGATATCGTTACGTTTGATTTAGTGATCAAAAATGGTGCCGATTCTGTATTACAAGACACAAGAAAAGATGGCAAGCCAGGTAAAGGAATGATTCAAGCACCTAATGGAGGTCCAGGAGCATTTAAGGGAACATTTGAAAATGGATTGCGCGTATTGTCTTTAGGAGATAGTGCTACTATTTTAGTTCCGATTGATAGTTTAATTAAATCGGTTCAGGCGCCTTTGCCTCCGTTCTTGAAGCCAGGTACCGATTTGAAATATACCGTTAAAATTAAGAAAGTTCAGACACGTGCTGAATTTGAAAAGGAGATGGCAAAAGAAGCGGAAGTTTCAAAAGCAGAGGCTTCTAAAAGATTAGCTGGAGAACCTGCTTCGATTGATGCTTACACAGCCAAAACTGGAAAAGCATTCCAAAAATCAGCTTCAGGGCTTCGTTATTTTATTGAAAAACCAGGTACAGGTGCTTCTCCTAAATTAGGTGAAACTTGGTCTGTGAATTACAAAGGAGCTTTCATGAATGGTAAAGTATTCGATGAAGGGAAAGCAGCAGAAATGCCAGTGGGACAAATGATCCCTGGTTTTAATGAAGCTTTGACCTTGTTGAAAGCTGGAGGAAAGGGTACTTTTGTAATCCCATCATCGATTGCTTATGGTGATCAAGCTAGAGGCCCAATTGAAGCTAATTCAGTATTGGTTTTTGAAATTGAGTTAATTTCTAAAAAATAATTTTAGAGGGGGCTTTTTGTCCCCTTTTTTATAATAAACATCGATTTATATCGTTTGTGAATGGAAAATTGTCTAAAAAATATGAGTAAAAGTAGTTTTTTCAAAGCCCTTATCTTCTTTGGTAGTATTCTTTTTTTGACTTCTTGTTTGAGTAATGTCGAATTACAAGATGAAGTAAAAGCCAAAGAAAATCAAACTCAAATTTTGGATTATTTCACCAAATTAGGAGTTATTCCTGTCGCACTCGATAACGGTGCATTTTTCACTGTTACTAAGACGAATTCAACTGGTGAAATTGCTTCTAGAGGTGATTCATTATTTGTGCATTATGAATTGTCAAATTTGAATACAGGTAAAGTTTTAGATAGCACCAATCGTCAAATAAATGCTCCATATATTTATCGCTACGGTTTGACAAATCCGGTCTTTGCGAAATTAATGGGATTTCTAAAAGAAGGAGAACAAGCTACAATGATTATGCCAGGTACATCACAAGCATTTGATGGGTTGCCTGCCTACACGCCTTTGAAATGTGTCATTAAACAATACAAAGTAAGAAGTCAAAGTGATAAAATTGATGAATTTATTGCCTCAAAAGGCTGGGTGGTGACTGAGAAATCTACAGATGGTTTGCGTTTCATTCGAACTGCTGTTGGAACAGGTGATCTTGGGGTAAGTGGAAAAATAATGATGATGAAGTATACAGGAAGATTTTTGAACGGTGTTGCCTTTGATGGCAACATGGCCAAAACAGACACTTTCAGTGTTACGTTTGGTGGAACTCAAACTGTTCAAGGTTTTCAAAGAGGCATTGAGAAAATGCGAACAGGTGAAAAAGCGGTAGTCGTTTTTCCATCTACCTTAGGGTATGGAGAAAAGGGATCTAGTAGTATTCCTGGATTTACCCCTTTGGTTTTTGAATTGTATGTCGCCAAAATTAAATAATAAAATGAAGAAATTGAATGTTTTTGCTCTTTTGGGATTTTGTTTTATCCTTACTTTAAGTAGTTGTTTATCCAATGAAGCAGAGAAAATTTCAGCTAATAATGAAGCCGAAATACAAAATTATATTAAGTTCAAAAACTTATCACCCATGAAATCGCCTGAAGGGATGTATTATGAAGTTACTTCAAAAAATACATCAGGGAAAGTGCCAGCGGCAGGTGATTTAGTCAAAATGTATTATAAAATGTCTTTGTTAAGTGGCTCTATTTTAGATTCCACAAGTAAAGTTTTGAAACAACCGAAAGGTTTTATGTATGGTGTTGGAAATAGTATTTTTAATTTGCCGTTAAGTAATTTAAAGGTGGGTGAAAAAGGTTATTTTATTTTGCCTTCCAATCTAGCTTTTCAAGGAACTTCTTTTGATGGACTTCCTGCTTATTCAGTTATTCGTTTGGATATTGAAATGGAATCTGCTATGTCTGAGCAACAACAAATCGACTCAATGACGGTTAAAAATAAAATGACAGATGCGATTAAAACATCAAGTGGTTTGGTATTTAAAAAAATGATTGAAAATCCAACGGGTGCGGAGCTTAAAACAGGAATGACATTCAGTATTACCTATTTGGGTAGATTAGCTTATGCTTATTTGCAACGTGAATCTGCATCAAGTACGGCCATTATTTATGATTCAAAATTTGATTCAGGTATTTTGTCGGGTTCTGTAGGTACAGGTAGTTTTATCAAAGGTTTTGATGAGGCATTACAGCGTATGCGCGTTGGAGAAAAAGCTCAATTTATCATTCCTTCAAGTATCGGATATGGTGCTAATGGAAGTAGTAGCGGAGCAATCCCTGGCTATGCTCCTTTGTATTTTGAAGTTACATTAACTGCCGCTCAATAGATAAAGAATGGACAAACCAATTATCTATTTAGCTACGCAAAATCAGCATAAAGTAAAAGAATTGCTCTCCATGTTTGGTGAGCAATTTTTTATTAAGAGTATTGCTGAATTACCAATTGAAGAAGAAATTCCAGAAACAGGTTCAACTTTAGCAGAAAATTCGATGCAAAAAGCAAAGTATATTGCTGATCGATTTGGTGTAACCTGTTTGGCCGATGATTCAGGTTTGGAGGTGGAGGCTTTAAATGGTGCGCCCGGTGTTTATTCGGCAAGGTATGCAGGTATTCCTAAAAATGATCAAGCCAATTTGGAATTACTTTTGAAAAATATGGAAGGCCAGGGCAATCGAAAGGCAAGATTTGTAACCGTTTTGACCTATTATTCAAAAGGTGAATTTGTGCAATTTGAAGGTATGGTGGAAGGGATTATATGTAAAGAGGCAAGAGGGACGGAAGGTTTCGGTTATGACCCTATTTTTGTGCCAGAAAATGACCATAGAACCTTCGCGGAGATGGATTTGTTAACAAAGAATTTATTTGCACATCGTGCAAGAGCTTTTAAAAAATTTGCTAAATTTGTCGACGAAACATTTGTTTGTTGAGACATAAAAAATAATAACCACTTAATTAGAGCTGAGCGCTTTATATAAAATATTAACCCAATTTGTCATTGAAATCCTTTAGAAATTCATTTTCCATTCTTTTCATCGCACTTTTTTTTGTGCCAAATGTCTACGCACAATTTGTTATTAAAGGACGAGTTACAGATGCAAGCAATGGAGATCCAATACCTTTTGCCTCCGTAGGATTAAAGGGCGTGAATGCTGGTACAGCAACCAATTTTCAAGGAGAATACACCTTAAACTCGAAGTTCCTTGCTGATTCTTTGTATGTTTCTTTTGTTGGGTACAAAAAAAGAACTAAAAAAATCGACCGAAAATTAAATAGTCAAGAGGTAGATTTTCAATTGGAACCTACGAATCGTTCCCTGCAAGAGGTTGTCGTATATTCTGGAGAGAACCCTGCTTTTAAGATTTTAAGGAATGTCATTAAAAACAAAGAAATCAATGATCGGAGTAAGCTGACTGCCTATGAATATGATTCCTACACTAAAATGGAATTGGATGTAGATAATATTTCCGAGAAAATGCGGGAGAAGAAATTCATGAAGGAGATAGAATCAGCGATTAAAAAATTTGAAAAAATAGCTGGCGAAGATGGAAAACCTGTTATTCCGACTTACATATCAGAAACCATTAGCAAGTTTTATTACAAAGAATCTCCACAAAGAAAGAAAGAGAAGATTTTAAAAACGAATATTAAAGGAGTAGGGGTTACGGATGGTAGTTTTATTTCTCAATTAGTAGGCGGTAACTTATTTGCCAATTATAATTTTTACCAAAATTATGTGCCCTTTTTTGGGAAAGATTTTGCGAGTCCAATTGGTGAAAACTGGAAAGGAAGCTACAAGTTTTACCTGAACGATACAACGAATTTAGATGGCAAGATTTGCTATCAAATAGATTTTGAACCTAGAAATGCCAAGGATTTGGTGTTTAATGGGCAGATGTGGATAGATACAACAAGTTTTGCTTTGGTTCAAATTGATGCGACCGTAGATAAAACAGCCAATTTGAATTTCATTGATAAAATCAAAATTTCTCAAGAATTAGAACAAACTAAAAGTGGCGCCTGGTTACCCGCCAAAACGCGTTTTTTGATTGATATTGAAGAAATAACCAAAGGTTCAGCTGGAATGTTGTTGAAAATGTACATTTCGAACAAAGACTTCATTACCAATCAACCGCATCCTACTGAATTTTATGACATTACTTCTGAGGTAGCGGAAGATGCCAAAGAGCCAAATCCTGAATATTGGAAGTATGCTAGGCATGAATCACTCAGTAGACAAGATTTATTAGCTTCTTCCTTAATTGATTCTGTTAAAAATTTACCTACAGTGAAAACCTATGTGGAAATTGCTGAATTGGTATTAAGTGGCTATAAAAAATTCAATGACATAGAGGTTGGACCTTATATCAGCAGTTTTGCTGTTAATGCCATTGAAGGTGCTCGATTTAGATTAGGTTTTAGGACCAATGCAAACTTTGATAAGCATTGGATTTTGCGTGGAAATGTAGGTTTTGGTACGAAAGATTTGGTGCCTAAGTATTCCATGGAGGTCAATTATTTGTTTTCCAAAAAGAAATGGACGGTGGCTGGTCTTCGACATAGCTATGACATTGAGAGAGTTGGTTTAACTCCAGAATTGATTGGTGATAACCGCTTGTTTTATGCTTTTACCCGTTTTGGGGCATTTTCAGGGGCCTTTTTTAGAAGAGAAAGTGAGGCTTTCTTTTCAACAGAAGTAACGAAAGGTTTGACTTTGTCTTCTTCAGTTAATACACGTTCTTTTGACCCCTTATTTCGTTTTCAATATCGTTTAAATCCTAAAATGGGAATGGAATCTCCTGTACAAGATTATTTTCAAGAATCTTTTGTGACGCTTGAGGCTAGATTTGCTAAAAATGAAACCTTTATATTAAATGGTAATGAAAGGATTACTTTGGCTACTAAGCGTATTCCGGTAATTACCTTGAAATATCAAAGAGGTATAAAAGGCTTTTTAGGTGGAAATTTTGATTATGAAAAAATAACACTTAAAGCCTATCAGACCTTTCGATTAGGAACTTTGGGAAGATCCGATTATACGCTTTCTGCGGGTTATACTCCCTCAAATCTACCAGCACCATTACTTTTCCCACACTTAGGAAATGAAACATTTTTCTTTGTAAGAAGTGCTTATTCAACCATGAATTATTTTGAATTTGTCAGTGACAGGTATGCAAGTTTGCAATACAATCATAATTTCGAAGGCTTATTGTTCAATAGAATCCCTTTAATCAATAAATTGAATTGGCGTTTTATTGCTAGCTCAAATATTTTATTAGGAAGTGAGCGCAAAGAAAATCATGATTTAATGAAAGATGTGAACAGTCCTTTACGTTCCAAGTTTTTAGACCGATATGCATTTGATTCATTAGATCCCAATAAGCCTTTTGTTGAAGTAGGTTATGGGATTGATAATATTTTCAAAATTTTAAGGGTTCAAGCTTTTCATCGATTAACATATTTAGACCATGAAAAAGCGAATGCTTTTCGCATCATGGCTTCCGTTAATTTCTCATTTTAGAGCCAAATTAGTATATTATTAAGATGAAAATTTAACGATTTCAAGAATATTTTTCAACTTCTTGATTTTAGATTTTTCACAAACTATATTTGACTTCCATTGCTCACAAAAGGAATGGGTCTAATTCAGAATTATGCTTTTTATTGTACTTATTGTTGTTCTATCACTTATCAGTTATTTATTAGGTTCCATTCCTACTGCTATTTTATATGGTGAAACTTATCATGGAATAGACATCCGCACGATGGGTAGTGGAAATGCTGGCGCAACTAATACTTTTAGGGTCTTAGGGAAAAAAGCTGGTTCCATTGTTTTGTTTTTTGACGCATTGAAAGGTTTTGTTGCAACTGCCATGGCAGCGGTATTGTATCATTTTCAATACATCGACTGGCAAATGTGTGTAACTCTAAAAATTTTATTTGGTTTCTTGGCCATTATCGGGCATTTGCTTCCTATATTTTGTGATTTTAAAGGTGGAAAGGGTGTTGCTACACTTTTAGGTATGGTGCTTGCTTTACATCCGCAAGCCGCATTTGTAAGTATCATCATTTTTTTAATCGTCTTTCACTTTTCTCATTATGTGTCCTTGGGTTCAATGATTGCTTCTTTATCCTTCCCTTTTTTAATGATGATGAAGGTATTTGGCGAAGAAATTCCACTCTTAATCTACTTTGGTTTTTTTGTTTCTTTTTTAGTCATTTTCACACATAGAAAAAACATTCAAAGAATTATTGAAGGTACAGAAAATCGTATGTATCTAATCCCTAGAAAGGGACAAAATCCTAGTTAAAACCCTTATATTTGTGCGGTAGTTATCAAATTTTCGCTCAAATGAATCTTACGCAATCATATATTCAATCTAATAAAGATCGTTTTTTATCTGAATTATTAGATTTGTTAAAAATTCCATCCATTTCTGCTGACCCATCTTATGCTCCTGCTGTTCGTCAAACAGCGGAATGGGTAGCGAATAATTTAAAACAAGCAGGTGCTGATCACGTTCGTTTGGAAGAAACAGCAGGCTTCCCGATTGTTTATGGTGAGAAGATGGTAGATCCCAATGCTCCAACGGTTTTGGTATATGGGCATTATGATGTTCAACCAGCAGACCCTTTGAATTTATGGGATAGCCCACCATTTGAGCCAGTAATTAAAGATGACATTATTTATGCCAGAGGTGCATGCGACGACAAAGGCCAAATGTTTATGCATATCAAAGCTTTTGAAGCAATGTTAGCCACCAATTCACTGGCTTGCAATGTTAAGTTTATGATTGAAGGAGAAGAAGAAATAGGTTCCAACAACTTATCTACGTTCGTCGAAAATCACAAAGAATTATTACAAGCAGATGTTATTCTTATTTCGGATACGGCCATTGTGGCCAATGATATTCCATCCATTGATGTTGGCTTGCGTGGATTAAGCTATTTAGAGGTGAGTGTTCAAGGTCCTAACAGAGATTTACATTCTGGTGTTTATGGCGGTGCAGTAGCTAATCCAATTAATATTTTATGTGAAATGATTGCCTCTTTACATGATGAGTTCAATCAAATTAATATACCAGCATTTTACGAAGATGTATTGGATCTTAGTGCTGCAGATCGTGCAGCGATGGCACAAACACCTTTTGATTTGGAAGCCTATCAACAAGATTTAGGAATTCAATCTGTTCATGGTGAAAAAGGATTTTCTACGATTGAAAGAGCCTCTATTCGTCCAACATTAGATGTCAACGGTATCTGGGGTGGCTATACAGGAGAAGGCGCAAAGACAGTATTGCCTTCTATGGCTTATGCTAAAATCTCTATGCGTTTAGTACCGAATCAATCGTCTGAAAAAATTACTCAATTGTTTACGGATCACTTTTTATCCATAGCTCCCAAAGGAGTAAAAGTGACAGTTACTCCACATCACGGTGGAGAAGCCTATTTAATGCCAACGGATAGCATTGCTTACCAAGCAGCAAGTGAGGCAATGACTGAAACCTTTGGTAAAGAACCCATACCTACGCGTGGTGGAGGAAGTATACCGATTGTTGCATTATTTGAGAAAGAATTAGGCATAAAATCTATTTTAATGGGTTTTGGGTTGGATTCAGATGCTATTCATTCGCCCAATGAGCACTTCGGTTTATTTAATTTTTATAAGGGAATTGATACAATTCCCGTATTTTTTCAAAATTTCAAACATTTGTCACAATCCTAATGGCCACCGAAAATTTAACACTTTTGGCAACTGAGTCCAGTTCTAAATATGAGAATTTGGAACAACAATCTATCATTGAATTATTAACGAATATCAATCAAGAAGATAAAACAGTTGCCCATGCTGTAGAAAAAGTTATTCCTAGCATTGCTAATTTAGTCGAACTCATTGTACCTAGAATGAAAAAAGGAGGAAGACTTTTTTACATTGGAGCTGGAACAAGCGGTCGTTTAGGGATTTTAGATGCTTCAGAATGCCCACCTACGTATGGGGTACCTTTCGATTTAGTGATTGGTATCATTGCAGGTGGCGATACTGCCATTAGAAAAGCGGTAGAGAACGCAGAGGATGATATTGAGCAAGCTTGGAAGGATTTACAAGCTTTTGATATCAATGAATTGGATACTGTGATTGGAATTGCGGCTTCAGGAAGAACTCCTTATGTGATTGGAGGATTAAATAGAGCGAATGAAAATAATATTCTGACTGGAAGTATCGTTTGTAATGAAGGCAGTTTGGTCGCCAAAGAATCTAAATTTCCAATTGAAGTGGTGGTTGGGCCTGAATTTGTAACAGGAAGTACCAGAATGAAATCTGGAACTGCGCAAAAATTGGTTTTGAATATGATCTCAACCTCCATCATGATTCAATTAGGTAGAGTTAAAGGAAATAAAATGGTGGATATGCAATTGAGTAACCATAAATTGGTTTTACGCGCCATTCGAATGGTGAAAGAATCCATTGGTGTATCTGATGAGCATGCTGCGGATTTATTAGAAAAGTATGGGAGTGTAAGGGCAGCGGTGGATGCCTTTCAGTCAAATAAATAGGGATTTTTTAAATATTTAGGCATTAAAGGACTGTAAATAGGTTTAAATGCTTTAAATTGTGTCAAATTTTAACATTTATTATTCATGAAAAAGATATCTAAACTTATTGTAGCTGTTTCTTTAGGAATTTTTGCTTTTGGATTTCAAGCAAAAGCGGAGGATTTTCCAGAAGATATTAAACCATTGATGCAAAAATATACTTGTTTTGCTTGTCATAAAGTTGATGCTCGTTTAGTAGGGCCTGCTTATAAAGACGTAGCAAAAAAGAAATATAGCGTAGATAAAATCATTGCTTTAATAGCAAAACCTCAGCCATCTAACTGGCCAGGTTACCCACCAATGGCACCGATGACAGTACCAAAGGCGGATGCAGTTAAAATTGCGAAATTTATTAACTCTTTGAAATAAGAATTGTTAACCAATAAAAAAGCCCTTGAAATTCAAGGGCTTTTTTTATGTCAATTGATTGAAAATTATTTCTTCTTTGCAGGCGCTTTTTCCTTTGCCACTTTCTCTGCTTTTGGCGCTTTTTCTTTCACTTGTTTTTCTGCTTTTTCTGCAGGAGCTGCTTCAACTGCTTTAAAAATTTCTGGAGTATTGCTCACCAAAATCAAGTACCAAGATAAAATTTTCTTGATATCAGAAGCATAAACTCTGTCGGCATCATAATTAGGAACAACCTCAGCTATCGTAGCGAAAAGTTCCATGTCTGTTGCTTTCTTCGGTTCAATAGTCAATTTTCCATTGAATTTCTCATGCAAAGAATTGAAAAGATCAGCCAATGGTAAAGTGCTATCTTGATGATCATCTAAATAAAGTGAAATATCTTTTAAAACCGAGATTCTTGTTTGTCCACTTACAACCGAGCGTTGCTTTAATTGATCTAATGTTTCAACAATAACACCAGTTCTTGTTGGTTTTAACACCTTGTATAATCCACTTTTCCCAGAAATATGGGCGATTTCGTTTAATAATTCCATATTATTTTAATGTTTCGGATGCAAAAATATTATTATTTACCTGATTTAAAGGGAGAAGTTTGAATTAATTGTGAAATACTTTCCAAAATTTCTTCTCTTCCTTTGTGTTTTTCAGCAGAGGTGATGAAAATTTCTGGCAAACTTTCCCAAGATTCTAACAAGAAAGATTGATAGAAATGAACATTTTCATCAATTTGCTTTTGAGATAATTTATCGGATTTGGTGAATACAATATAAAAAGGTACTTGTTCTTCCACCATTCGGTTCATGAATGCGATATCTACTTCTTGCGGTTTTAAACGGATATCCACCAATAAAAATAAGCAGGTAAGATTTTCTCTTTTAAATAGATAATCAAAAATCATTTTTTCAAATTCTCTCCTTTTTTCCTTGCTTACTTTGGCATATCCATACCCAGGTAAATCTACTAAATACCAATTGTCGTTGATCAAAAAATGATTGATTAATTGGGTTTTACCAGGTGTTTGAGAAGTTTTAGCTAATCCTTTTTGGAAAGTAATGGAGTTGATCAAGGATGATTTTCCCACATTTGATCTTCCAATAAAGGCAAACTCGGGCATATTGGCAGGTGGACATTTTAGATAATCCGTATTACTTGTAATGAATTTGGCACTTTTAACCTGCATAGCTTGGATGAAATTTGAAATGCAAAGATAAGGAATATTTATGCAAGATGGAGAAATAGAATTTTTGTTTGCTTCAGCTTTCTTTGGTATTTTTGTACTTTGAAAAAAATATGGAAGTACTAAAAAATGATCGATTGCTTCGTGCAGCGAAAGGATTAGAAGTGGATCAAGTTCCCGTTTGGGTGATGCGACAAGCAGGTCGTATTTTGCCTGAATATCGGGAAGTGCGAGCAAAAGCAGGGTCATTTATTGGTTTGGCAACTAATCCGGAATTAGCTGCTGAAGTTACTTTACAACCTGTGGATCGTTTTGGAGTAGATGCTGCCATTATTTTTTCTGATATTTTAGTTGTTCCTGAGGCAATGGGTTTGCCTTATTTGATGGAAGAGCAAAAAGGTCCTGTATTTCCTAAGGTTATTCGTTCGCTCAAAGATTTAGATGCATTAAAAGATGCTAATCCAGAGGAGGATTTAAAATATGTCTTGGATGCGATTAAAATTGTTAAAAAGGAATTAGCAGGTCGAGTGCCTTTGATTGGTTTTGCTGGAGCACCTTTTACTATTTATTGTTATATGGTAGAAGGGAAGGGTTCCAAGACATTTTCGCAAGCAAAGAAAATGTTATATGCCGAACCTCAATTGGCTCATCAATTATTGCAAAAAATAACAGATTCAACGATTTCTTATTTGAAAGCACAAATTGCTGCTGGTGCCAATCTTGTGCAGATATTTGATTCTTGGGCAGGTATTTTATCGCCTCAACAATACAGTGAATTTTCCACTCCCTATTTAAAGCAAATTTGTGATGCGATTTTGGAAGTTCCTGTTACTTTATTCGCCAAAGGAGCGTTTTTTGCCAGAGAAGAAATGGCTCAATTAAATTGCGCGACCATTGGTTTGGATTGGAACATGGACATTAAGGAGTCGAGAAATTTAGTGGGACCTCATAAAACCTTGCAAGGAAATTTAGATCCTTGCACCCTTTATGGCGATTTTGCTACAGTTAAAAGAGAGACCATTAAAATGCTAGAGCAATTTGGTAAACAAAGATACATTGCCAATCTTGGCCATGGAGTTTATCCTGATATTGATCCTGATAAAGTTCAGTGCTTTGTTGATACGGTGCATTCTTTTTAGGTATTAGGTATTAGTTAATAGTGTTTAGTTATTAGTATTTAGTTATTAGTATTAAAAATTTTATGCCTCTTAACTAAACACTAATAACTAATAACTAAACACTAACAACTTATTTAACGCTATAATTCGGAGCTTCTTTAGAAATACTTACATCGTGAGGGTGACTTTCTTTTACACCAGCGGAAGTTATTTTTACAAATTTGGCTTGTTGCATCATCTCAATGCTAGCAGCACCGCAATAGCCCATACCAGCTTTTAAACCACCCACCATTTGATAAATGATTTCGGTAACAGATCCTTTGAATGGTACACGACCTACGATTCCTTCTGGGACTAATTTTTTGATATCATCTTCCGCATCTTGGAAATAACGGTCTTTGGAACCATCTTCCATGGCTTCTAATGAACCCATACCGCGGTAAGATTTGAATTTTCTTCCTTCTAAAATAATCATTTCACCAGGTGCCTCATCCGTTCCAGCTAATAAAGAACCAATCATCACTGTACTAGCTCCACCAGCAATGGCTTTAGCAATATCGCCTGAAAAACGAATTCCACCATCGGCAATAACTGGTACATCATAACCTTCCAAAGCTTTGGCAGCTTCGTAAACAGCGGTCAATTGTGGCATACCAACACCTGCAATGATTCGGGTAGTACAAATACTACCTGGTCCAACACCGACTTTAACCGCATCTGCACCCGCTTCAGCCAATGCCTTTGCTGCTTCACCTGTGGCGATGTTACCAACAATCACATCTAAATTCGGGAAAGATTTTTTGACTGATTTTAATGCATCGATTACTCCTTTCGAGTGTCCATGGGCAGTATCAATACTTACCACATCTACACCTACTTTTACCAAAGCAGCTACTCGGTCTAATAAATCTGGAGTAACTCCAACCGCCGCCCCAACGCGTAAGCGTCCTAATGGATCTTTAGAAGCATTTGGGTGACTTTTTCTTTTTAAAATATCTTTGTAGGTAATTAATCCAATTAATTTCCCGTTTTTATCAATAATAGGAAGTTTTTCAATTTTATGTTCCTGCAAGATACTTTCTGCTTCTTCCATGCTGATTCCTTCTTTGGCAGTAATCAAGTTGGATTTAGTCATTATCTCCGCAACTGGACGAGTCGTTTGTTTTTGGAAACGAAGATCTCTATTGGTTAAAATGCCAACTAACTTTCCCTCGCCATCTATAACAGGAATGCCTCCAATTTTAAACTCACGCATGATTCTTTGTGCATCGCCTAAAGTTTGATGATCCAACAAAGTAACAGGGTCAATGATCATGCCTGACTCTGAACGTTTCACTTTTCTCACTTGAGCAGCTTGTTGCTCGATGCTCATGTTTTTATGAATGATTCCGATAGCACCTTCTTGTGCCAAAGCAATTGCCAAGTCAGCTTCTGTAACTGTATCCATCGCTGCTGATACAATTGGGATATTCAATGTAATGTTTTTTGTGAGTCGTGATTTAGTACTTACTTCTCTTGGTAAAACCTCAGAATAGGCTGGAAGTAACAATACATCATCGTATGTCAGAGCTTCAAAAAGGAATTTGTTGGAATCTAGCATGGCAAATAATTTGAATGGG
Source organism: Aquirufa sp. ROCK-SH2 (assembly GCF_054558315.1). Taxonomy (NCBI): domain Bacteria; kingdom Pseudomonadati; phylum Bacteroidota; class Cytophagia; order Cytophagales; family Flectobacillaceae; genus Aquirufa; species Aquirufa sp. ROCK-SH2. Next base: position 195,027 of record NZ_JBPXKB010000003.1, read on the forward strand.
TAATAGGATCAATGTTGATGTCAGGGAATCATACCCTTATTTGCCGGACAAAATTACGAAAAAAAAATGTAATATTTCGAATATGTTGAAAAATTATACAATTCTATTTGGCATTCTTCTTTTGCATTTTTATACGGTGCAGGCTCAATCCCAGAAATATACCTTCGAAACAGGTAAAATGGGGTCGCCATTTCGGATTATTGTATCCACCCAAGATAGTACTGGATTAAGTCAAATCATTAAAAAGGCTTTTGAACGCGCTGAGGATTTGGAAAATCAATTAAGTGATTATCGGGCAAATTCAGATGTTAGTCAAGTGAATCGATTAGCTGGAAAAGGTGTTTTTTTTTTCATTCAACCAGAATTTAAAGAAATTCTTTTGGAGTCTATACGCGCTAAAAAAATAACCCATGGTGCACTTAATGTTTTTGCTGGACAAATGGTCAAAGAATGGCGGAGGACTCGTTCAACCAAAATTTTACCTGATTCATTGCTTTTACAAACCATTAGTAAAGCCATTTCGGGTGAATGCGTCGTGTTTTCAAAAGATAGCACTGCTATTTATTTGACAAATGCTATGTGTCAATTGGATTTTGGTTCGATCGGGAAAGGTTTTGTTGCGCAAAAAGTCTTGGATTTTTTAGTTCAAAAAGGTTTAACATATGTTTTGGTCGATGCTGGTGGCAAAATTGTTTGTACGCAAGTCAATGAAAAAGGAGACGATTGGAAAGTGGGATTGGAATTGCCTCAGAGTAAAGAATTGGCTACAGATTATTTGAAAGTGAAAAATACCTCTTTAGCAACTTCTGGTAAAACCTACCAATTTGTGGAGGTGAATGGAAAAGAATATTCGCATGTGCTGAATCCTACTACTGGGTGGGCATTGACACACGCTCGATCGGCTACAGTAATTACCCAAAACGGTGCTCTTTCAGATTGGTTAGCTACGGCTGCCACCATTTTAGAAATAGAAAATTTAAAAGAAATAATAAGTTATTTTAAAGATGTGAAAATTTTGGTTTGGCAAAACAAATCAGGTAAATTGGAAATTATTTTTAACTATGAATTTTATAAACAATGAATTGTAAAATAAAAAAAATCTTTTTTTTGATCAGTTTTATGCTTTTTGCGACTTCCTTGTTGGCGCAAAAATTGAGCTCATATACACAGGAAATACCCAAAACGGACGTTAAATTCGATATGGTTGCCATTCCAGCAGGAGAAATGAATCGTCAAGCCATTGAAGGATTTTGGATTGGAAAAACAGAAGTGACTTATGACGAGTATCAATTGTTTTTTGAGGAGGAGAGAGATCCTGCCCCTAAACCACCTGTGGAAGGGCCTGATGCTGTCACACGACCTAGTCCACCATACATCGATTTTACCTTAGGAATGGGAAAGGTAGGTGGATTTCCTGCCAATTCCATGCAACAGTTTGCTGCATTGATGTATTGCAAATGGTTATATGCCAAAACGAACGTATTTTATCGATTGCCAACAGAGGCAGAATGGGAGTATGCTTTTCAGTTAGGTGCTAAAAATGCATCAATGACAAATTTGGAGGAAGTGGCATGGTATGCGGAGAATTCTGGCAAGAAATATGCGAAAGTTGCTTTGAAAAAGCCTAATGCTTTGGGTATCTACGATATGTTGGGAAATGTATCGGAATGGGTGCTTGATCATTATCAAGAAAAGCGAAGCAATTTAAAACCTAATGAGGCGGTATTTATTGATAAATATGCTGATGCAGTGGTTAAAGGAGGTAATTTTCATTCAGAGAAAAAAGATTTAACGTGGGCATATCGTATCCCTGCTGATCCAATATGGAATCGAAGAGATCCTCAAATACCTAAGAGTAAATGGTGGAATGCGGATGCTCCTTTTGTGGGATTTCGAATTGTCAGGCCTTCCAAACAGCCTTCTGAAACAGAAGTTAGGGCATTTTTTGCCAAATATTTAGATGAATAATTTTAAACCTTTTTAATATAATTATGAAAAATTCAAGAAGAGAATTTGTTAAAAAATCAGGATTAATTACGGGAGGCTTAACCTTGGCTCCTTGGTTATCCAACGTAAGCTTTTCGCAAAGTAATGTGAATGATACGATTAAAGTAGCATTAATTGGATGTGGAGGTAGAGGTACAGGGGCTATCGTTCAAGCACTTTCAACCAAAGAAAATATTCAATTGGTTGCGATGGCAGATGTTTTTAGAGACCGATTGGATGGTTGCTACAAAAGCATTATGAATTCCAGAGAAAAGGATAAATCATTGAAAGCTACACCAGTTAGTCAAAAGGTAAATGTACCTGAAGATCATAAATTTGTGGGTTTTGATGCATACAAAAAAGCTATGGAATTGGCTGATGTTGTTATTTTGACTACTCCTCCAGGATTTAGACCTTATCATTTTGAGGAGGCAGTAAATCAGGGTAAGCAAATTTTTATGGAGAAGCCTGTTGCAACTGATCCGGCTGGAATTCAACGTGTATTGGCTGCAGCAAAAATTGCTAAGCAAAAGAAGTTAAATGTCGTAGTAGGTTTACAGCGTCATTATCAAAATTCATACAGAGAATTGATGAAGCGAGTTCAAGATGGCCAAATTGGTGATATCGTTTCAGCTTCATGTTGGTGGAATAATGATGGGGTTTGGGTAAAACCAAGAACGGCAGGACAAACAGAAATGGAATACCAATTAAGAAACTGGTATTATTTCAATTGGATTTGCGGAGACCATATTACAGAGCAACATATTCATAATATTGATGTAATTAACTGGGCTAAAAATGGATATCCAGTAAAAGCCAGAGGAACAGGTGGTAGAGAAGTGAGGAAAGGGAAAAATTATGGAGAGATTTTTGATCACCATATTGTTGAATTTGAGTATGCAGATGGTACTATTTTGAACAGTCAATGTCGTCACATTCCAGGAACTTGGACCAAAGTGGATGAGTTATTAGTGGGAACCAAAGGAAAGGTAGAATTTGATGCAGCAAAAATTTCTGATTACAAGGGCAATGTGAAATTTGGCTATGATAAAAAGACCCTAGAAAATAATCCATATCAAACAGAGCATGATGAATTGTGGGCTGAAGTAGCTGCAGGAAATTATAAGTTTGCAGATGCAGAAAATGGGGCATATTCGACCATGACGTCTATTTTAGGGCGAATGGCTACATATTCTGGACAAGTGATTGAATGGGATAAAGCGATTAATTCTGGACTAAGCATAGCGCCTAAAAACTTTGCTTGGGATGCGGAAATGCCATTGAATCCAGATGAGAATGGATTGTATCCAGTGGCAGTCCCAGGAAAAACAAAGTATTTTTAAGAAAAACGCTTCAAATTTAGATTTTAGTGAGTAAATTGCGGCTTAATTTTTCATGCCTAATAATATGAATTACCAGCCTCAAGATTTCTTACCCATTTTTGTGCAAATAGCAGCAGCTTTAGCATTCATCGTTTTGACCATGGTCGTGACTCACGCATTGGGACCAAAGCGACACTCTGAAAAGAAAGACGATTCTTTTGAGTGCGGAATTGAATCTGTTGGTGACGCAAGAACACCTATTTCAATTAAATATTTTTTAGTAGCCATTTTGTTTGTGCTATTTGATATTGAAATTGTGTTTATGTACCCTTGGGCCGTAAATTTTAAGGCATTGTCTTGGACTGGTTTTTGGGATATGCTTGTGTTTATGGGTTTATTATTGGTAGGATTTATTTACGTAATCAAAAAAGGAATATTAAAGTGGGAGAAGTAATCTCTTCCACTTTTTTTTATCTATATACTTCAGAAAAAATAAAATATGAGCAATTCAACTGTCAATATTGTGGAAGCTCCCGCAGGGATAGAAGGACAAGGATTCTTTGCTACTAGCTTAGATTCATTGGTGGGAATGGCAAGAGCTAACTCGCTTTGGCCTTTGCCCTTTGCAACTTCATGCTGTGGTATTGAATTTATGTCGACGATGGCATCTCATTATGACATTGGTCGTTTTGGAGCTGAGCGATTAAGTTTTTCGGCTCGTCAAGCAGATGTTTTGATGGTGATGGGTACAATCGCTAAAAAAATGGCTCCCGTTGTAAAACAAGTTTATTTACAAATGGCTGAACCAAGATGGGTGATTTCGGTAGGAGCATGTGCTTGTTCAGGAGGTATTTTTGATACTTATTCAGTTTTACAAGGTATTGATCGCATTATTCCTGTTGATGTTTATGTACCAGGTTGTCCGCCAAGACCCGAGCAAATTTTAGATGGTTTTATGCAAATTCAAGAATTGGCAAAAACAGAATCAATACGCCGTAGAAATGAGCCTGAATACAAAGCTTTGTTGGCATCATACGGGATAGAATAAGTAATAGAAGCATGGAAAAAGTGAATAATCAACAAATCATCGATGCACTTCAAACTCAGTTTGGGGAAGATTCGATTTATGGATTAGGAGAATCACATGGAACCTTACAATTAACTACTTCAGTGGATTTAATTGTTCCTATGTTGCATTTTTTATATCAACATCCGGTATTGAAATTTCAATTTTTGACAGATTTGGCTGGGATACATTTTCCCGATGCGAAAGGTCAAGAATTGGGAGTTATCTATCATTTGCATAGTTTAGAAAATAATGTTCGATTGTGGATAAAGGCCTATGCGCCGATAGAAAATCCCAATTTCCCAACGATTACTGGGCTCTATGCGACAGCTAATTGGATGGAAAGAGAGGCCTTTGATTTTTATGGAATTATTTTTGAAGGTCATCCTAATTTGACAAGAATTTTGAACGTAGATGATATGGATTATCATCCAATGCGTAAAGAATATCCTTTGGAAGACGCCACGCGTCATGATAAAATTGATGAATTATTTGGTAGATAAACTACTTGAAAATAGCTAATATGTCTGAAGTAGCCTTAGTAACAAACCCTAACGTCGGATTAGATAAATCGCAAAAAGGAGGTCCTTATGTGAATGATTTGTCCACGTTGAATTTAGGTCCCACGCACCCTGCTACCCATGGAATTTTCCAGAATATTCTGACCATGGATGGAGAAACGATTGTAGATGCTGAACAAACAGTAGGTTACATTCACCGTGCCTTTGAAAAAATTGCTGAAAGAAGACCTTTTTATCAAATAACGACCTTAACGGATCGTATGAACTATTGTTCATCCCCAATCAATAATATGGGATGGCACATGACGGTTGAAAAACTATTGGGCATTGAAGTTCCGAAGCGCGCGCAGTACATGCGTGTGATCATGATGGAATTAGCTCGTTTGGCCGACCATATTGTTTGTAATTCAGTTCTTGCGGTAGACACAGGAGCTTTAACGGGCTTTTTGTACGTTTATCAATGGAGAGAGCATATTTACGAAATATACGAAGAATTGTGCGGTGCTCGTTTGACGACAAATATGGGTCGATTTGGTGGCATGGAAAGAGATTTCACTCCAGTGGCTATTGAAAAAATCAACATTTTATTAGAAGGTTTACCCAAAGCTTTGAAAGAATTTGAAGGTCTTGTGATGCGTAACAGGATTTTTATGGATCGTACTCAAAATGTGGGAGCTATTTCTGCTGAAAGAGCCTTGAATTACGGATTTACGGGTCCCAATTTAAGAGCAACTGGAGTTGATTATGATGTTCGTGCTTTGAATCCTTATTCTTCTTATGAAGATTTTGAATTTGATGTGCCTGTAGGAACAAAAGGAGATACGTATGATCGTTTCTTAGTACGTGAGGAGGAGATGTGGCAAAGTATGAGAATCATTAAGCAAGCTTTGGAGAATTTGCCAGAGGGAGCTTATCATGCTGATGCACCTCATTATTATTTGCCAGATAAAAAAGATGTTTACCAAAACATGGAAGCCTTAATTTACCATTTTAAAATTGTGATGGGAGAAATTGATGCTCCAGTAGGCGAAGTTTATCACTCTGTAGAAGGTGGAAATGGCGAGTTAGGTTTTTACTTAGTTTCAGATGGAGGAAGAACTCCTTACCGTTTGAAATTTAGACGTCCTGGATTTATTTATTACCAGGCATTCCCTGAAATGATTAAAGGTTCCAATCTATCCGATGCTATTGTGACGATGTCATCAATGAACGTGATAGCAGGCGAGTTAGATACATAATATTAAAGACTTACATGGAAGTTAAGAATAACATAGTATTCCCAGCTGAAACGTTGGAATTGGTTAAAAGAATTATTGCACGTTATCCAGAAGGAAAACAGAAATCGGCATTATTGCCTATTCTTCATTTAGCACAAGCTGAGTTTAAATGGTGCAGTCCTGAAGTGATGGATTATGTAGCTTCTTTATTGTCAATCTCACCAATTGAGGTTTATGAAGTAGCCACTTTTTACACCATGTTTCATTTGGAACCCGTAGGTGATCATGTGATCGAATATTGCAGAACAGGTCCATGTTGTTTGATGGGTGGGGTAGAAGTTTACGACCACTTAAAGAAGCGCCTAGGAATTGAAACTGGTGAAACAACCAAAGATGGTAAATTTACGATCAAAGAAGTCGAGTGTTTGGCTGCTTGTGGATGGGGCCCTGTGTTTCAAATCAGAGAAAAATATTACATGAATTTAACGAAGGAAAAAGTTGATCAAATTATTGATGAACTTGGAAAATAAGCGAGGATGAAAATATTAACCGAACATATTGACGTACCAGGAATTGAAACCATAGATGTTTTTATCAAAAATGGTGGATATAAAGCGGTAGAAAAGGCCTTGAAAAAAATGACTCCGGACGAAGTAACCGAAGAGGTAAAAAAGTCGGGATTGAGAGGAAGAGGAGGCGCAGGATTTCCTGTAGGTATGAAATGGTCATTTTTAGCTAAACCTGAGGGTGTCCCTCGTTATTTGGTTTGTAATGCAGATGAATCTGAGCCTGGTACCTTCAAAGATCATTATTTGATGTGGAAATCGCCACATACTTTGATTGAAGGTATGATTGTTTCCAGTTTTGCTTTAGGTGCCAATACTTCTTATATCTATGTGAGAGGGGAATTGATGTATGTCATTCAAATCTTAGAAAAAGCCATTCAAGAGGCTTATGATAAAGGGTATTTAGGTAAAAATATATTGGGTTCAGGTTACGATTTGGATCTGTTCGTTCAGCCAGGTGGTGGAGCCTATATTTGTGGAGAAGAAACAGCTTTGTTGGAATCATTGGAAGGAAAAAGAGGAAACCCTCGTAACAAACCTCCCTTTCCAGCAGTAAAAGGTTTATGGCAATGTCCAACCGTTGTAAATAATGTCGAGTCGATCTCTGCAACTTCATGGATTGTGAATAATGGAGGAGATGCTTATGCGGCCATAGGGGTAGGCAGAAGTACGGGAACTAAATTGATTTCAGCTTCAGGTCATATACGTAAACCAGGTGTTTACGAGATTCCTTTGGGAATTACAGTAGAAGATTTTATCTATTCGGATGAATGGTGTGGAGGAATTCGTGATGGACATAAGTTGAAGGCAGTAGTTGCCGGAGGTTCTTCTGTTCCTATTTTGCCAGCTGAATTAATATTAACAACTGCAGCCGGAGAAAAGCGTTTGATGACTTATGAATCGCTTTCTGATGGTGGGTTTGCTACAGGAACTATGTTAGGTTCTGGAGGATTTGTGGTAATGGATGAAACGGCTTGTATAGTTCATAATACTTTAACATTTGCTCGTTTTTATCATCATGAATCTTGTGGACAATGTTCACCTTGTAGAGAAGGAACAGGCTGGATGGATAAAGTATTGAAGCGCATAGAGCATGGACAAGGTAGAAAAGAGGATATCGATTTATTGGTAGATGTTGCTAAGAAAATTGAAGGAAATACCATTTGTCCATTAGGTGATGCCGCTTCATGGCCAGTGGCAGCTGCTATTCGTCATTTTAGAGATGAATTTGAGTGGCATATTGAGCATCCTGAGGAGGCAACAAAAGAAGGAGCTGTGTTTATGCGCCCTGGTGCTAGTTGGACTTTGTAGAATGGCGAGTAAAATTCTTTTCCTAGGACATGATGCAAATAGGGCTGGAGCCCAACTTGTATTATTGCATTGGTTGAGAGAAAACAAAAGAAATGGTATAGAAAATTTTTTATTGCTAGAGGAAGGAGGAGTTTTACTAGAAGAGTATAAAAAAGTATCGAAAGTTTGGGTTTGGAAGAAACCTAAAATAGAATATCATTCACTTTTAAATCGAAAATTTTTTTTCAAAAGAGAGAAAAATAATAAAGTCGCAGAGCCTGGAAAGTTTGGGATTTTCAAATTGTTGAAGATTTTGTCATTTCATCAATTTGATTTTATACTTGGGAATACCATTGCAAGTATAAGTTTAATGCAAAAATTAACTGAATTGAAGATCAAACTAGGTATATATATCCATGAATTAAATTATTCCATGGAAATGTATTCAAGTCCGAAGGAAAGATCTTTTTTGAAAGAAAAAGTAGATAGAGTTATTGGAGTTTCAGAAGAAGTTTGTTCTATGTTGGAAGAAAAATTTGATATTCCCAAAGAACGAATTTATTTACTTCCACCAGTTACTTATGTTCCTGAATCGAAAATAGGGAATAGTGTATCTGACTTGAGACGTCAATTATTGATTCCTGAAGATGCCAAAGTTATTTTGAGCTGTGGATTAAGTGAATGGAGAAAAGGAACTGATTTGTTTTTAAATGTTGCGAGTTTAGTTTTAAAAAATATTCCGAATGTGCATTTTATTTGGCTTGGTTTTCAAGAAAATGAATTTGGGAATGAGCTTTTAACAAAACGAAAAGAGCTGAATTTGGAAAGTCAAGTTCATTTTATTCCAGTTGTTGAAGATCCATCGTCCTTTTATATGTCGTCGGATTTGTTTTTCTTATCATCCAGAGAGGATCCATTTCCTTTGGTGATGATTGAAGCAGCTTTTATGGGATTACCTGTTTTAGGGTTCAAAAAGTGCGGTGGAGTTAGTGATTTTAATAAAGGGTTAAATAAAATGTTAGCTGATTATTTAGATGAAAATCAAATGAGTCAACTTATAATATATTGGTTAAATAAAGATTTTGAAAGTTTACAACAAGTTAAAGAGGAAATGAAAAGAAGAGCATTGAACTATTTTCCAATGGCTTTTATTGATAGATGGAGTAGCTTAAATGCTTCTTTTAATTGATTTTGATTTCTTAAAATAAAGAAAATGAAAGTAACGATTGACAATATCACACTTGATGTGGAACCTGGCACCACTATCATGCAGGCAGCGCGACAAATTGGTCCTGAAATAGCACCTCCTGCGATGTGTTACTATGAACCTTTAAAAGGTTCTGGAGGAAAATGTCGTGCCTGTTTAGTAAAAGTAACTCAAGGCTCTGAAAAAGATCCTCGACCAATGCCTAAATTAGTGCCTGCTTGTATTACGGCCGTTCAAGATGGAATGGTAGTAGAAAATACGGTAAGCGAACAAGTCTTGGAAACAAGAAAAGGGATTGTTGAGTTTTTATTGTTGAATCACCCTTTGGATTGCCCTGTTTGTGATCAAGCGGGAGAATGCCATTTACAAGATTTCTCATTTGAGCATGGAGTTTCATCTACACGTACAGTAGAAGAAAGAAATACCTTTGAACCAACTGATTTAGGCCCGAATATTCAATTGAATATGAATCGCTGTGTATTATGTTATCGTTGTGTTTACACAGCTGATCAAATCACAGACGGACGTGTTCATGGTGTAATGCACCGTGGAGATCATGCTGAAATCAGTACCTATATTGAAAAAGCAATTGACAATGATTTTTCAGGAAACGTGATAGATGTTTGTCCAGTAGGAGCTTTAACTGATAAAACTTATCGTTTTAAAAGTAGAGTTTGGTTCTCAAAACCGTTTGATGCGCATTGTGAATGTGAGAAATGTTCCGGAAAAGTGACGCTTTGGTACAAAGGTGAAGAGGTTATTCGTGTAACAGGTAGAAAAAATGAATGGGGTGAGGTAACTGATTTTATTTGTAATACTTGTCGCTTCGATAAGAAAAAAACATCTGATTGGACGATAGAGGGACCGACGAAGGTTGCTCGACATTCCGTTATTTCTGCCAACAAATATGGCGCGAATTTAATTAAACCGGCTTTCCCTATAAAACAAGCTGCACGTGATTATAAATTGATTGATGATGATCGTGATCGTAGTTTTTTAACGAATTCAGCTAACTTATTAAACGAGAAAAAATAATGGACATATTCAATGCTCTTTTTACAGCAAAGGCCATTTTTGTAGGTATTGTCTTTGCTATTACTTTAGGTGTGGCTGCTTATTCAACCTATTTTGAAAGAAAAATTGCTGCTTTTATGCAAGATAGAATTGGTCCTGATCGTGCGGGCCCTTTCGGAATTTTACAGCCTTTGGCAGATGCTGTCAAAATGTTCATGAAAGAGGATTTTATTCCTGCTAAATCGAACAAATGGTTGTTTATTTTAGGCCCTTGTATTTCCATGTTTACGGCTTTGATGACATCAGCAGTTATTCCTTTTGGGGACACAGTTACCATTGCCGGAGTAACGTTTGATTTACAAGGTATAGATGTAAATATTGGTATTTTATGGGTTTTTGGAATTGTATCCTTAGGCGTATATGGTATCTTAATTGGGGGTTGGGCATCTAATAATAAGTTTGCTTTGTTGGGTGCTATTCGTGCTGCTTCTCAAAACATTTCTTATGAATTAGCGATGGGATTATCTATTATCGCAATTTTGATGTTTACAGGTTCATTATCAACCAAGGCCATCGTAGAAGCACAACAAGCAGGGCATTGGAATATCTTGTATCAACCTATTGGATTTATTGTGTTCTTGATTTGTGCTTTCGCAGAATGTAATAGAACCCCTTTCGATTTACCCGAATGTGAAACGGAATTAATTGGTGGTTACCATACGGAATATTCTTCCATGAAATTGGGATTTTATTTGTTTGCTGAATACATCAATATGTTTATTTCTGGTGCTGTAATGGCTACATTGTTTTTTGGTGGGTACGATTATCCAGGAGTTGGGTTTATCACGGATCAATTTGGTTCAACGGTAGCGACTTTGTTAGGTGCTGGAGCATTGATAGGCAAGGCATTGGGATTCGTATTTTTATTTATGTGGGTTCGCTGGACTTTACCTCGTTTCCGTTATGATCAGTTGATGGGTTTGGGATGGACCGGATTAATTCCAATTTCCATTTTCAATGTAGTGGTAACAGGCTTGGGTATTTTATTAGATCAACCGATTTTAACGGGTATTGCCGGCGTTGTGTTGTTGATTGTTGGATTGGTTGTATATGATCAATTGTTAGTTAAGAAAAAAATAGCCTAATGATGAAATTAAGCAATAAAACAAAAGTATTAGAACAAGGTGAAATGACCTTGGCAGAGCGTATGTATCTTCCTGCAATTGTAGGAGGTATGGCTACGACTTTAAAACACTTTTTTTCAAAACCTGTAACGATTCGTTATCCTGAGCAACAAAGATATTTGGGGCCAATTTATCGTGGGCACCATATCCTTAAAAAGGATGAGGAAGGAGCGGAGCGTTGTACTGCTTGTGGACTTTGTGCAGTAGCTTGTCCAGCGGAGGCAATTTCTATGGTAGCTGAGGAAAGAAAACCAGGAGAAGAGAAATTGTATCGAGAAGAGAAATATGCCAAAGTATATGAAATTAATATGCTTCGTTGTATTTTTTGTGGATTATGTGAAGAAGCTTGTCCAAAACAAGCCATTTATTTACGTCACGATAAAATGGTTCCCGTATTTAACAGTAGAGATGAAGTTATTTACGGAAAAGATAAATTAGTTGAAAAAATGGATCAGCGCTATTTACGCGAGGGTTGGAAATAATAATAACATGGAAATTTCTAATATTTGGTATTTTCTTTCAGGATTGACTTTATTAAGTGCATTGATGGTGGTTTTGGCTAAAAATCCTATACATAGTGTACTTTATCTTGTCTTCACGTTTTTCTGTATTTCTGGGCATTATGTTTTATTGAATGCACAATTTTTAATGGCAGTGAATATCATTGTATACGCAGGAGCCATCATGGTATTATTTTTATTTGTAATCATGATGTTTGATTTGCGAAAAAACAAACCTGAATCAAAGACACCTTTGACTAAATTGGCAGGATCAGTAGTGGCTGGTAGTTTATTGGTTATTTTAATCGCTGTTTATCGTAATACAAATATTCCTTCACCCAATGTACAAACCTATTCCTCTCAAAATGGAATGGTGGAGAACTTAGGAAAAGTCTTATATTCGGAATATTTATTGCCTTTTGAATTAGTCTCTATCTTGTTTTTCGTAGCAATGGTAGGAGCTGTCATGTTAGGTAAAAGAGAAGCTGGAGAAAGAAATTTTTGATTAAAAAAGACCGTGATCTTTGTGTTGATAACACCAAGGTCACGGTCTTTTCTCTTTTCTTTTAAACATTAAGTCATTAAGAATCATTAAGATTTTTCTCTTTCCTCTCTTCTCTTTCCTCTCTTCTCTTTCCTCTCTTCTCTTTCCTCTCTTCTCTTTCCTCTCTTCTCTCTTCTTAATTAGGCAACTTTGTCGATTGCCAAGAAATCATTTGCCAACGGCCATTTTCGAAAATAAAGACGTCTGTAAATGTTAATTTATTAACTGGCAGCTCAACTCCATCTTTTAAGTTGGTAATATGCGCTACGCCATTATTAATTCCAATATTTCCATAAATTCTTTGAGAAATTTCTACCACATCTATTTTGTGATAAATCGTTTTCTTCGAAACAATGGATTGAATATAACTTGCTTTATTATCCTTTGTTCCTGATGAATGGATATACACCAAATCATTGTGTAATACTTTCTCTAGACCAGCTTGGTCTTGGGCAATCATGATTTTAAATCGATTTAAATCTGCTTCTTTCAAGGATGCAGCTGATTTTTCTTGAGCCATAGCTAAAAAGGAGGTTAAACAAATGATGAATGTTGAAATGATTTTTTTCATAGTTTTTGATTTTTCTTATTAAATACAAATTGTTGTTGAATATACTCGTATTGGAGGAGAGAAAAGAGAAGAGAGAAACATCGTGGCTTCGAGAACCTCAGCCACCTCTTACCTCTACCTCTTACCTCTTACCTCTTACCTCTTACCTCTTACCTTTTACCTCTTACCTCTTACCTCTTACCTCTTACCTCTTACCTTTTACCTCTCACCTCATCCGCTAGTTTCTCCGCAATAGCAACTACTGTCGCATTGATATTGCCTGAGGTTAAATCGGGCATGATGGAAGCGTCCGCCACGCGTAAGCCCTCCGTTCCATAAACTTTTAAGGTTTTGGGGTCTGTGACTGCATCTTTACCTATTCCCATTTGGCAAGTACCTACTGGGTGATAAACACATTCCAATGATTCTCTGATGTGTTCCGCAATTTCATCATCTGATACTAATTCTTTGGAAGGATAATTTTTCCTTTTTCGATAAGGATCAAATGCATGTGCATTTAATACCTCTTGTGCTTTTCTTACCCCACGAATTAAGGTAGCTAAATCTTCGTCTTTTGCATCAGATAAATATTGCGGATCAATTATTGGTGAATCGAAATAATTTGAACTTTTCAATCCGACTGAGCCTCTACTTTTTGGTTTTAGTAAGGTAGGCAAGATGGTGTAGCCATCACTCAAAGGTCGTTTGTTAAAATGATGTATGTCTTGTGCCCACGCGGACGAGAAATGGAATTGAATATCAGGTTCATCAGAATGGTTTAAAGTATCTAAAAATGCGCATCCTTCCAATGGACTAGAAGCTAATATTCCTGATTTTTTGAATAGATATTCAATGAAATTAGGTGCATTTATGACCGTATTATAGGATAACCCTTTCGTAGAAGCCTCTGTATTCATATTGACAAATACATGATCTGATAAGTTTTGTCCAACACCTGGTAAATCTATTCGAGAATCGATTGAAAGCCCTTTCAAATAATTTTTATCACCAATACCTGATAGTAGTAATAATTGTGGACTTTGAAATGCTCCTGCGCTCAGAATGATTTCTTTTTCACATTCAAAAGATTGAACCACCTTGCTACCATGTTTAAACCCATCAATACCAATAGCTTGGTTGTTATTGAAATTTATTTTTGATACATGAAATTGGGTTAAAATATGTAAATTTTTACGGTTTAAAATGGGTTGAATAAATGCTTTGGCCGTAGAACAACGGACGCCATTTTCTATATTGAATTGGAAAAAACCTGCACCATTTTGTTTTTCGCCATTGAAATCTTCATTAAGAGGTATTCCATTTTCTACACAAGCCGCTAAAAAGGCATTCCCAAATAGGCTTTCATTTTGAGAATGAGAAATTGTCATGGGACCATTTTGGCCATGGTATTTGTTATTCCAAGTTTGATTGTTTTCTGATTTAATGAAATAGGGTAACATATTTTCATAATCCCACCCATCGCAACCCATTTTTGCCCAATGATTATAATCTTCTTTATTCCCTCGGATATAAGCCATGCAATTGATCATTCCGCTTCCTCCAATTGCCTTACCTCTAGGCTGATACAGCCTTCTATGATTGACATGCTTTTGTGGTTCGGTATAAAAATTCCAATTTAAGTAAGAATGATTTAAGGTTGAATAAGCAGAAGGCATTTCAATCCTTGGATCTCTATTATCCATCCCCGCTTCTATGATTAGTATTTGATTTTGAGGATTTTCACTTAAGCGATTGGCTAAAACACAACCCGCAGTACCAGCGCCCACAATGATGTAATCAAATTGCATATTGAAATAGCTTAATGAGTATTTTGTATAATTTTAATAAATTTCTATATTTTTACTGAAAAATATATCACTATATGCAAGAATTATATACTTATTTTTTACTTGGATTGCAGCATATTTTAAATATAATGGCCGTGGACCATTTATTATTTATTTTATCATTTGTTTGTGTTTATACCTTTGCCAATTTAAAACATACTTTTTATCTAGTAACTGCATTTACCTTAGGTCATTCCATCACCTTGGCTTTGGCAACTTTTAAATTGGTGAATTTATCCCAAAACTGGATTGAATTTTTGATCCCTTGTACCATTCTTTTGTCAGCTCTGGCGAATTTCTCTTTTGAAAAAGTAGCTCCTTCTAAAGAGAAATTGTCTTTGTTCAAATATGTGAGTATCACATTTTTTGGACTCATTCATGGATTAGGTTTTTCTAATTATTTGCAAAGTTTATTGGGTCAAGAACAGTCTATATTTAAAGCGTTATTTTCTTTTAATGTTGGTCTTGAAATTGGGCAAATTGTAGCTCTATCTTTCATATTACTTGTTTCCTCCATTGTTGTAAATGTTTTAAAAATTAAACATAAAAGTTTAGTTTTAGTTGTTTCAGGGATGATTATTGGACTTTGTTTGCCAATGATATTTGAAAGAGTGATGCAGTTAGGCTTTTGATGTTTATTTCATCATCGAATTTTTTTTGAAGGATAGCAGGAGCATTTATGATTAGCTATGTAGCTTTTCATGCAAAAAAATTCTTAAATTCGTTTTAAATTTATTCATACCTCCAATTATATGCTTTCATCTTTTTCGAATAATTCATTATTTCGAATTGTTTTTTCGATATTTTTAATAGGATTCACTTTTGTTTCTTATTCTCAATCAACCAAAAAGAATATTGATGAAGTCAGCGACGATCAAATCACAGCTTTTTATAGAAAAGCTCAGAGTAGTGGTATGTCTGAAGTGCAAATTGAAAAAGCAGCCTTATCTCAAGGTTATACCCCCGCTGATATTGCCAAAGTTAGAGAAAGAATTGCCCAACTTGTCTCAAATTCATCAATGAGCTCCTCAAGCTTGACTGTTAGCGATAATAGTCGAAAAACTTTATTGCCTTCTTCTTCAGAAACTGGGATGAAAAATAGTACAACTTCCAATAGCTTACTTTTTGGAGAATCTTTGTTTTCTAATGCTAAGTTATCATTTGAGCCTGATTTAAGGATTGCAACTCCTAAAAATTATCAATTAGGACCTGATGATGAACTTAACATTGATATTTTTGGAGAAGTATTGGACAATTTCAAAGTAAAAGTGAGTCCTGAAGGAACGATTAAAATATTAAATCTAAGTCCTATATACATTAATGGCTTAACGATTGATGCAGCTTCTGAACGTATCATGAGTAGATTACGTCAATTGTACCAAGGCATCAACCGCCCCGGTAGTGGAGTTTCTGGGCAGGTTACTTTAGGAAATGTTCGCAGTATCAAAGTGACAATTACCGGTGAAGTTAAGTCGCCGGGTACATACACTGTTTCTTCATTAGCTACTGTATTTAATGCTTTATATTCCTCTGGTGGACCAAGTCAATATGGTTCTTATCGTAATATACGTGTCATAAGAGGTAATAAAGTGGTTCGTGTACTCGACTTATATGATTTTCTTTTGAAAGCTGATCAGAGCGATAATATCCATTTGCAAGACCAAGATATTATTCGTGTAGCGGATTATGAAAATAGAGTTATTTTAATGGGAGAAGTAAAGCGTCCAATGATTTTTGAGGTTCAAAAAAATGAAACCTTGAAAGATGTGTTGCGTTTTGCAGGTGGGTTTACAGAAAAGGCATATACTTACACGATTAGCCTGACAAGAAATACATCTAGAGAATTGAAATTGTTGAACATTACCCAAGATGAAGTCAATGCATTTTTGCCTCAAAACGGAGATAGATTTCAAGTGGGGGAAATTTTAAATCGCTATGAGAATCGAGTACGAATAGGAGGTGCTGTATTTAGGCCTGGAATTTATGCTTTAGAAAACGGAGTAGCTACTGTAAAAGAATTGATTAAAAAAGCGGAAGGTCTAAGAGAAAATGCCTTTTTAAATAGAGCATTGTTGAGTCGAAAAAATGATCAATTAGAATCTGAACTTTTGTCTTTTGATTTATCCAAATTATTGAAAGGTGAAATAAGTGATATTCCATTAAAAAGAGAAGATAGTTTAGCAATTTTCTCTCAAAGTGATTTAAAGGAGTTGAGATATGTTACAATTAATGGTGAAGTAAATAAAACAGGACAATTTTCCTTCTATGAAAGTATGAAATTAGGGGATTTGATCTTATTAGCCAATGGCTTTAAGGAGTCTGCTAGTTTCTCGAAATTAGAATTAGCCAGAAGAGTAATTGATCATGGTGTTAATAAATCTGATCAAAGTGTTATCATAAAATCTTTTGATCTTGATGGCAGTTTGAAGTTAGATAATGAGGCCAGTCAATTTCTTTTAGAGCCATTTGACATAATTTCAATCCGGTCAGCTCCCAATTATGAGAGTCAAAGAATGGTTAGTATTACTGGACAGGTAAATTATCCAGGTGGTTATGCACTTAAGAAGAATGAATATAAACTTTCCGATTTAATTGATTTAGCTGGCGGTTTAAAGCAAGAAGGCTTTATTGAGGGTGCAAAATTGTACCGAGATAGTACCATTGTAGGGGTTGACATTAAATCCGTCATCTCAAATAAAAATTCAGCTCAAAATTTATTGTTAATGTCAGGTGATCGTATCGATATACCCAGAATTGTTGAAACTGTTAAAATCTCAGGTGCAGTTCAAAACCCCATTGCTTTGAGTTATAAAAATAAATTCAGAGTGAGAGATTATATTTCAGAAGCAGGAGGTTTGACAGATGCGGCGATTAAAAGACATATTTATGTGAAACGGTTGAATGGAATTTCAACAAGAACTAAAAGATTCATCCTTTGGAATATTTATCCTAGAGTTGAAATTGGTTCAGAAATTATCATTCCATCTTATCCTGCTGATAAACAAAAAGGGTTGACATCTGCTGAGGTAATTGGATTGAGTAGTTCTCTCGCTTCGGTTACTATTGCACTAATCACTTTAATCAGACTTTTGAATTAACAGATATGTCTTCTTCTATAAAAAATAATAATGAATTACCTGCATCAGGAAAAGATGAAATTTCAATTGATTTACTTCAATTGTTTCATAATTTAATTGCTCATAAATGGAGGATATTAATATTTGCCTTTGTCTTTGCGATTCTAGGTGCATTGTACTCTTTGACAAGCCCCAATGAGTATGTTTCTACTGTAAAATTATTGCCTGAAATTGATTCCAAATCTGTTGGAGGAATGGGTGGATTACGATCTTTAGCTGGATTGGCTGGGATTGATTTAAATTCAACAACAAGCACTGAGGCTATACGTCCTGATTTATATCCAAATATTTTGCAGAGTACACCTTTTTTACAATCTATTTTGGATAAAAAAATCTATGTATCTAAGAAACGAAAGTGGATTATTCTTAGAGATCTTCTTTCGAAAGAAAGAATAAAAGCTCCTCTTTCATTGTCAGATGATGAAGAGGAAGAACAGATGGAAGAGGGGGATCAATTCATCATTCCTCAAGGTGCTTTGGCTAATGGATTAGTCAATTTAGATAAGAAAAGTAGTGCAATTTTGTTGAATTTGAAAAATAGAATTACAGCTGAAATAGATAAAAAAACGGGGGTAATTACCATTTCAGTTAAATTACCGGATCCTGTTGCTGCGGCAAGTGTGAGTTATTTTGCACAACAATATTTGACTGATTATGTAACTAAATATCGTACTGAAAAATCTGTCAAAGAAGTGATATTCTTAAAGAAGCGCCAACAAGAAGCTAAAGATAGATATGACCAAGCTTTACATACTTTGTCCAATTACAGAGATCAAAATAGAAACCTTTTTCTAAATGTTGCCAAGGATCAAGAAAAGAAATTACAATATGAAGTTGATTTAGCCTATAATCTTTATTCAAGTTTAAATAATCAACTGGCTGATGCTCAAATCAAAACACATAGAGAAACACCTGTCATTAAGGTATTAGAGCCAGCTCAAGTGCCTATTAAGAAAAATAGCCCTAAAAGAGCTTTAATTACTATAGGTTTTCTCTTCTTTGGAATATTCGTCTCAGCGGTAAGCGTTTTGTTGAAAACTATTAACCTTAAAGAATTATTTAACTAAATGCCTGTTATCTTTTATCATCTTTTTGTTTTTTTAACATTAAGAAATTAAGAGTCATTAAGACTACTTACCTATTACCTTTTACCTATTATTCAATCCGGCATCGGAAGAATAATTCTAAAAGTTGTCCCCTTGTTTAATTCTGTCGATTTTAGGATTAATTTTCCTTTGTGGTAATTCTCTACGATTCGTTTTGCTAAAGTTAGTCCTAAGCCCCAACCACGTTTTTTGGTACTAAATCCGGGTGAAAATACTTTTCCTGTATTTTTTGGAGATATTCCTTTGCCTGTATCTGTGATATCAATGTTGATAACATTGTTTTTTCCTTCCGTCAAAATAATACTAATTAAACCCGTACCACTCATCGCATCTACTGCATTTTTACAAATATTTTCTATTACCCATTCGAATAAATAGCGGTTCACATTAGCCGTTTGATTGGGATTTAAATGCGATTGAATATCTACGGTTACTTTGGAAGAAATTCGAATTTTCAAGTATTTCAAAAAACTTGAAATTAATTCTTCGATATCTTCTTCTTTTAATATGGGTAATGAGCCAATATTTGAAAACCGAGTGGTGATGGTGTCTAATCGTTGAATATCTTTGGTCAATTCCTCTACAATTTCTGGATTAATGTGGGGTTCATTTCTGAGAATCTCTACCCACGCTGTTAAAGAGGATAGGGGAGTGCCCAATTGATGTGCCGTTTCTTTGGCAAGTCCTACCCAAACCCTGTTTTGTTCCGCTCTTCTCGAATAAGAGAAAAAGATGTAGCCTAGACCTACTAGAATTAGAACAACAACCAATTGAGACAATGGATAATATCTCAATAATTTTAGTAACTGCGAATTTCCATAGTAAATATATTCCTTTTGAAATCCCATGTCCATCTCGATGGGTTTGTTATTTTCCAAAAGTATTTCTGCCAATTTTGTTTTTAATAAAGTTTGCTTTGCTTCTGTGGATAATTGGTCTGACATGGGAATATTGATCGAGTTTAAATGACCACTTCCATCTTTCCAAATAACAGGAATTGTATTGTTTTCATTGATTTTCTTAATTCTTTCGAAAAAGAAATTGATATCCGCATTTTCATCACTTGTCATTACATAGCGAATCGTTTCGGCGTATAACTCAATCTGCTGCTTTTCCCTTTCTTCCAGTTTAGAGACTAACCCGTCTGTAAAATAAAGCGAAAAGCTAGCCATGACTATACAAACAGCTATAAACGCCACTTTTAACCAAGTGTCTCGGTTGTAAAATGCTAATGGTATTGATAAATCTCTCAACATAGAATTATTTTCAACTATGAAAATCTTACATTCATCACAAATTACCTACCGTTTATCCACAAATCAAAAAAAAAGTTTCTAAGGTACTATGTATTGCAAAGTACCTTGCCTATATTTGCATTGTTAATTTAAAACACAAACCAATGGATATTGAGAATACCAAGGTGCAGATGCGAAAAGGGATTTTAGAATTCTGTATTCTGCAAATTATTTCAAGAGGAGAAGTTTATGCTTCGACGATGTTGCAAGAATTAACTTCTGCAAAAATCATGGTAGTGGAGGGGACATTGTATCCTTTGCTGACTCGTTTAAAAAATGCTGGGTTATTGGATTACAAATGGGTTGAATCTAGTTCAGGTCCACCTCGCAAATATTATGTGTTAACAGAAATGGGCCAAACCTTTTTGGCCGAATTAAAAGAAACTTGGACTGATTTGGAAAATTCAGTTCATCAAATCATCGATCCATCATCTTCAAATTCATAAAAAATGAAAAAGACTTTATCAATCAACATCGCCGGAGTTGTATTCCATATAGAAGAGGATGCATTCGGAATATTAGATGCTTACTTATCATCGATTCAAGCATATTTTGAAAATTTTGAAGGTTCAAAGGAAATCATAGCCGATATTGAGGGGCGAATTGCTGAAAAATTTTGGACTATTCGGGAAGAGGAAAAAACCGAAGCCATCTCCTTAGAGCATGTGAATAATCTAATTGCTGCGCTTGGTACTGTTGCTGATTTTCAAGAGATTGAAAATGAGGAATACCGTAAAGAAGCGACCAATTCAGGTCAAACAAAAACAGATTCTACACCAAAAAATGCCAAGATTTTTAGAAGAGATATTTTAAGAAAACAATTGGGTGGAGTTGCTGCAGGTTTAGGTCGATATTTCGATATTGATCCAATTTGGGTTAGAATTATCTTGTTGGTGGGATTTTTTGGTTTAATCCCTTTGTTACACGTTGGGAATGTGATTTTTTGGGCTTATATCCTTTGTTGGATTGCTATCCCAGGAGAGAATTACACGGAAGATGATCGTCAATATAGAAAGTTTTATAGAGACCCTGAAAAGAAAGTAATTGGTGGAGTGATGGCGGGTATTGCCGCCTATACGGGTTGGGATTTAGGTTTATTAAGAGTTTTGGCAGTGATTTCAGCTTTATTTTTTGGTGCTGGTATTTTAACCTACATCGTTATCATGGCGATTTCTCCACAAGCAAAAACATTGACGGATAAAATGGAGATGCAAGGTGAGCCGATTACTTTGGAAAACATTGAAAATAACATTAAAAAATCCATTGATAATGAAAATGGCCCAGAAAGCACTTTGTCAAAAATTTTATTGTTCCCTTTTAGAGCATTAGCCATAGTTTTCAAATCTTTAAGTGGAGTATTGATTGGGATACGTTGGTTTTTTCAAATTGCCGCGGGATTTGTTCTGACAGTTTTGGGATTAGCGCTTTTAGTTGTCTTGTTTGTTTTTGCGGTGTCAGGTGCCTCAGGTTTTGATCATGGCTTATTAAATATTTCATTAGGCGAGGCACAATTACCAATCTTTTTATTAGCTAAAGATTTGCCCTCATGGACTTTTTGGGCATTTTTGGCTGCTTTTTTACCTATCATTGTTTCCATCTGTATGACCGGAGTGTCACTTTTGATCAATCGAAAAGTATTTAATAAAATGTTTTCCTATGTGTCATTTGCAGTCATTTTAATAGGTTGGATCGCACTATTTTTTGCAGCATCTACCCTAGGTAAGAATTTTGCGAGAACAGCATCTGTTAATCAAGTAAAAGATTTACCAATCAATAAAGCACCTTACCTTTTAGATGTGAAAAAAGAATCACAAGAATCGATTTTTGAAAAAATGTTGGGGAATAAAGCTTTGGTGGATGAATTTGTAGAAGACGAAGATATTCATGAATACAATAATGGAGGATTTAGTCGAGTGAGAATTAGTTTAGAAGGATATTCAGGTAAGAATGTACAAATCATACAATTTTCTAAATCGAATGGATTTGACCGTTCAGATGCTGAAAAAAATGCAAAAAGTATCAATTATGGATTCAGTCAAGTAGGCGAAAAACTGCTTTTTGATACGCATTTTGGTATTTTAAATCAAAAATTTAGAAATCAAAGGGCTCGTGTAAAAATATTAATTCCTTATGGAATGGAATTTAGTATGAGTCGCGATTTTGCAAGCTATGTAGATAATGTGATTGATGGTGGGTATTTCAATGAGGAAAAAGGAGATTTGTTCGCGGGTTCTTTATGGACTTTTACTTCAGTAGATAATTTGGTTTGTAATAATCGTGAGCCAATCGAGTTTGGTTCCAATTTTGGGAATAATTCTTCTCAAGATGGTGAATCAGAACAAAGCCAATTTTCGATCTCTAAAACTTATGAGCCTTTTTCAACCATTGAAGTGAATAATTCAGATGCTTCTTTGATTAAAATTGAGCAGGGAAAAGAATACAAAGTTTCCTTTAAGGGTGATTTCGCTTCTTCTGATTTTGATTCTGATGCAAAAGTAAATGCAGGAGTTTTAAAATTTGATCAAATTCAATCGGGGATAGAAGTGGTGATTCAAACGCCAAATTTGAAGAAATTGGAATTAAGTGGAAGTGCGCGGACTGAATTAAGCGGCTTTAAGTTGACTAATTTAGAGCTTATATTAAAAAATGAACATAGCCTTACTTTAAATGGATCTTCTGATAAATTAATAGCTTCGACTTTTGATCAATCGGAATTAATCGCTAATAATTGGACGACCAAAAATGCTTTAGTATTTGCCCAAAATGAGTCTAAAATGGAATTAAATGTAAGTGAGTCTATTAAAGGAAAGAAGGAAGAAAGTGCTGTGATTAATTATCCAGCTCAAAAATCTTTAAAAGTACTATTGAATCAAAAGAAAAAATAATTGATATACTCCATGCAACTTAATGTCAGCTAAGAGCATCTTCTTTTCATATTTAAATTTTATCTTATGAAATTACATCTTCAAAAACCCATTCTTTTATTGGCTTTTTTGTTCATTAGTCAATCTCTTTTGGCCGATAATGAAACGATTAGAAAAGCGTTTAAGGTTGCTGGTTTTTCTGCTTTAGAAATTGGAAGTGCCTTCGAAGTACAAGTAAAACAATCATCTACTTTTTCCTTAGTAGCAACAGGTCATCCTGAGGATGTGAATGCCTTAGAGGTGGATATTAATGGTAATACCTTGGAAGTCCATTTCAAAGAAAATTCTAATTGGTTCTCGTGGAATTGGGGGAAAAATAGAAAAAAAATTGTCTTGCAAATTTCAATGCCAAAAATCACTTCAGCCGATTTTTCAGGAGCTACGAAAGTGGAAGTGAGAGGATTTACCGATGAGGAAAATTGTAATATGACTGTTTCTGGGGCTTCAAAGTTGAATTTAATGGATTTTAATGCAGATAAATTGTCTTTAGAAATCTCAGGCGCTGGTCATGTTAAATTAACAGGCCATATCATTAAATTAAATCTTGACTGTTCAGGTGCTAGTAAATTGGATGCCGCAGAAACATTTATTCGAGATGTGGATCTTGAATTATCTGGCGCTTCCCATGCCTTGGTTCAAGTTCAAAAAACCTTGCGAGTAAATGCCTCTGGAGCCTCAAAAGTAAGTTACAAAGGGAGTCCAAATGTGAGTAAGGATGTCTCTGGGGCTTCTTCGGTGGTTCGAGTAAATGACTGATGCTCTTACCTCTTACCTCTTACCTCTTACCTCTTACCTCTTACCTCTTACCTCCTTTCTCCCGCTTGAATTTTTAGAGGTATGGAGTTTCTTTGGGGTGGTACTGGACAAGCATAGGTTTCATTATAGGCGCAATAAGGAAAATATGCTTGATTAAAATCGACGGTGATTTTATTTCCATTCAATTGATCAGCTGGGATGTCAATGTAACGTCCCCCGCCATAGGTTTCGATGGGTGCTGTTAAATCTTTGAAAGCTAAAAAGAAATTTCCATTACTGTGCTGATATAAATCCAATGAAAGTTGCTTTCCGTTCTTTTCGGTACTTATGACAGCGAATAACACCATTTTCTCAACACTACCATCTGTCATTTTAACTTCAATCTCCTTTATTTCGTCTAATTTTTTTATTTGAAAATCAAGTTTCCAGGCAGATTGATAAGGATAGTATGTTAACCCTTTAAAATTCGCCTTATCCTTTATCGGAGAATCGTCCAAGGTTCGAAATGATTCAACTTTCTGAGCTCTTGAATTAATGGTGGCAATGGAGTCTTGATTGCTTTTTAGCTTTTCCACTTTTGAATTATCGGGAATACTGATATAAATAATGAAAGCGATTAGAGAAAAGATAATTAAAAACCAAGGCTTGAATTTCATAGGATTGGATGTAATTTTGAAAGGTATTTACAAAAATAAAAAATATTGCGGATGTTTACAGGAATAGTTGAGGCCATGGGGCTTTTGGAAAAAAAAGAAATAAAAGGTAGTAATTATGATTTTTGGTTTTCTTGTCCTTTTACAGATCAATTAAAGATTGATCAATCACTAGCTCACAATGGAGTCTGTTTAACAGTCGTTGAAATTAAAAATAACCAATACAGAGTAACGGCTATTGACGAAACACTTAAAAAAACAAATTTAGGTGATTTGACTCTTGGACAAAAAGTCAATTTAGAGCGTTGTATGCTAGCCAATGCGCGCTTCGACGGTCATATTGTTCAAGGACATGTCGATTTAACGGGAATTTGCACCGACATTCAAGTGAAAGATGGTTCTTGGGAATATTTTTTTGAATACCCTGCAGCGAGTGGTCAAATAACGGTTGAAAAAGGGTCCATTTGTGTAAATGGAACAAGCCTAACTGTGGTACAATCAGGGGATCATTCATTTTCTGTGGCGATTATCCCTTATACCTACGAAAACACCATATTTCATCAATTAAAAATTGGTGATCGTGTTAATTTAGAGTTTGATATTATAGGAAAGTATTTGCAAAAAATATCTGGAAATAGGAATTAGAGAAAAGAGAAAAGAGAAAAGAGAAAAGAGAAAAGAGAAAAGAGAAAACACCTCTTACCTCTTACCTCTTACCTCTTACCTCTTATCCCTACACACTAAAAAACATTTTTTTCTGATAACAGAAATATAAAAATGCCCATTTGATTCCTAAATAACAGATGGCTATTACCACTGCGCTATAAGATTCAGTAAATAATTGTCCTAACCAATGAAACAATCGATCAGCAGTGAATTCCCAATCGATAAATGCGTTGGATAAGTAGATTAAAATAGAATTCATTCCTATGACTTTGAAAAAGAAGGCCCATTTTCTATACTCTAAAACATCAATGACGTAGTAAAAAATTGATAAGAAAACTAAACTGATACCTCCTGCTTGTAAGACAAAAGAACTTGACCAGATATTTTTATTGATTGGGAAGTCTAAATTCCAAATTTGTGCCAAAATGATCGATGAAATGCCTGCAATTAATAAATAAAGGCTTTTTTCTTTTCCACTTTTTTCGTTGTTTTTTAAGAAATTTCCTGTGATAATACCTAGTAAACCTGTTGCGATTGCTGGAATTGTAGAAGTTAATCCTTCAGGGTCGTGATTGCCTTTGTATAGACGACCTGGCATTAAAATTCTATCCAAATAGGATGCAAAATTACCTTCTTGTGTTAAGTCGCCTATCGGAAAACCAGGTGCTGCATTGAATTTTAATAGAGCGTAATAGAAAATCAAGATTCCTCCGAACCATAAAATTTGAAAAACATTCTTTTTGGTGTACAAGAAGATGATATTCGCAAATAAATAGCCCAATCCAATTCTGCCTAATACGCTACCAAATCTTATTTCTTCTATGGGTTTGAATTCAAGTCCATTGTTGTAGATAATGCCTAGGGCAACTAAAATTAATCCTCGTTTGATTACTTTGATGAGTAATTGCTCTCTCGTTTTTCCTTGTTCTAATTGTCGGCCTAAGGCATAAGGAGTAGAAACACCTGCCATGAATAAAAACATAGGGAAAATTAGGTCATACATTCTGAAACCATGCCATTCAGGGTGACTCAATTGATAGGCTGCTGTTTCCCAAAATGTTGAGCCTGATGCTTTGGCTAATAAATGAATTACTTCCTCACCTCCCATAATCCAAAACATGTCGAAACCTCTAAGGGCATCAAGCGAATAGAGTCTTTTTGAACTAGATGGATTTAATTGATTTTCTGAAATTGTCATTGTTTGATAGGTTTATTTTATGCAATTAAGGAAAAATTTATGAAATAGTTTTCTGTCAATTTTAATTTCAATTTTCATATTTAGGCAAGTGTGCATAATTATTTGAAAGTAATAGTACCGTTAAATAAATTTAGGGGATATTAAGTTTCAAATACATTTCTAAATTCTTGAAATCTGTTAATTTTGATTTTAAGTTTTATCAGACTCTTTTTCTACAATCAACATATATAAGCATTTACAATTTGAATTTATTAATTCTTCCGTTTGTGGTTGATATTTGTTGGTTTCATGGATTTTCCAAAAATCTTTTTCGATCTTATGTTTCAAAGAAAATATTTCTACCTATTGCTTATTTTTTTTCAGTTTATAGGCATCGTTACATATTCTCAAGAAGTTTTAGAAAGAAGAAAGTTTGTTATTTATGATTTAGCTTCAAAGTCGATTTTTAACATTGATCTGGAACATCAGATATTTTATGTGATGAATCAAGACACCAGAATTGGACCTTTTAAATTGAATTTCGAAAATGTCAAAATAGAGGATATCGATCAAAATATTCATGTAAATTGTTTGAATAAATCTGCCGGTGAGTTTTATCTTTCAATCGCTGGAACGGGGCAAATTTACACCTTCAATCCTAGTAATCATCTTTTTAAAAGACTAGATAAAACTTTTTATCGTGGATATAATTTTTTCGCAATTCCAATAGCAAGAAAGGATTCAATTTATTCAATGGGTGGTTATGGATTTTGGCATATCAATAATATTTTGACTTATTATGATAAAAAACTGAATGAATGGGAATTACTTCAACATAAATTCACAGACGATGCCCCCGAACGTATTGTTTCAAAATTTGGTGGATATCATCCAATGGAAGACAAAATTTTTGCGGCAGAAATAAAAGATCCTTATTCGGAAAAAGAATTATTACCAATTCCATTTTTTCAATTTGATTTCAAAAAAAGGATTTGGTTGAAATTAGGGACTATTAAATCTTTGCCCACTTCCTATATGCAATACGATCATTTAGATTTACTTTGGACGGGGCAATTCTTTTTCTCACATGATTTTACCTCACCTCATTTTATTGATCCTGTGGCAAATAAGCACTACAAATACATGGGCAATAAAAAGTCCTTTTTCTCATTGTCTGTCCACTTAGAATCAAAAGGAGCCTATTTGTATTCATTTTTACAATTGAACAATAAAAACCAAGATAAAATATTAGTTGATTCCATTTCTGTAAAATCCTTGTTGAAGGATAGCGCTGTATTAGGTACTTTTTACCAACCAGTTTCTTTTTTAGATGGTATCAATTATTATTTAGTTGGAATTGTGTTTTTGGTTTTTATATTAATCATTCAATTTTTCAAAATTCGTAAAAATAAATTGATTCAAAGCTTCCATCAAGGTTTAGTGAAATCCATAGAATTTCCTGAGTATAGTCAAGAGTTTTTAAGATTTATGTTTGACCGAGAAAATCATATTTGTTCCACTGAAGAATTGAATGCTATATTAAATTGTAGTGATAAATCCATCGAAAATCAAAGGCAAATTCGATCCAAATTTATTTCTACTTTGAATCTTTGGATTGAAATTGAATTTCAAGTGCCAGAAGCTATTGGAAGAATTTCTTCAGAACATGACAAGAGATTCGTGAATTATACCATAACACCTGAAGGTTTACGTGTATTGGATCAAATCTTTCGATTAAAATAAAAAAAAGGAGGCTAATTTAATTAGCCTCCTTTTTTTGATAATACGATAAATCTATTTTAAAAATCCTCATCTAAGGAGAATCCCATCGATTCTTTATCGGACATAACTCCTGATTTTTGATACTCTGCAACTCTTTTCTCAAAGAAATTGGTTTTTCCTTGCAAAGAAATCATCTCCATGAAATCAAATGGATTAGTTGCATTGTAGTATTTTTTACAATTTAATGAAACTAACAATCGGTCAGCTACGAATTCGATGTATTGGCACATTAATTCCGCATTCATTCCAATCAATGAAACTGGCAAAGCAACTGTAACGAATTCTTTCTCAATTTCAACGGCATTTAAAATGATTTCATATACTCGATCTTGAGATAGTTTATTTTTTATATGATCAGAATACAATAAACAAGCGAAATCGCAGTGCAATCCTTCATCTCTAGAAATTAACTCATTAGAGAAGGACAAGCCTGGCATCAAGCCTCTTTTCTTTAACCAAAATATTGAACAGAATGATCCTGAAAAGAAAATACCTTCTACCGCTGCAAATGAAATTAATCGCTCTACGAAGTTGTCACTCTCAATCCATTTTAATGCCCAATCGGCTTTTTTCTTAACACAATCGATGGTTTCAATGGCACGCAATAAACGATCCTTTTCTTTAGGTTCTTGTATATAAGAATCAATTAAAAGAGAATAGGTTTCCGAATGGATATTTTCCATCATTACTTGAAAACCATAAAAGCATTTGGCCTCCGCATATTGCACTTCTCTTAAAAAGTTGTTCGCTAAGTTTTCATTCACAATGCCATCTGAAGCAGCAAAAAATGCTAAGACATGGGAGATGAAATGACGTTCACCGTCGTTCATTTTTTTCCAGTCATTGATGTCTTGCGACAAATCAATTTCTTCGGCTGTCCAAAAAGAAGCTTCTGCTTTTTTGTAAAACTGCCAAATATCATCATGTTTAATGGGGAATAAAACGAATCTGTTAGGATCTTCAACTAATAAGGGTTCCGATAAAAGTGCTTTTGACATGTATTTAGAAAAATTGAATTCGAATTTAATAATTTTAAAACTAATTTAAGAGGCAATGGTCAATTAAATTTCAAATAAATAAACTCACCGTTAGGTCAATTTGTTTTATGAAATTTAAAAGAAAAATCCTCCTACTTGAACCACAAATGCTGACCCATACGGTGAGCTTTTGGCACCATATCCCGATGAATAATTTAGGTCATACATCAAAGTCAAATTGAGTCCAATTTTGGAACCTATTCCGATACCGACTAAAACTGGATTGGAATAACTGAGCCCAGTGTTACCTGAAAGATTTGAATAGTTTTCAACTTGGGCTGTTAGATAACTTTGCCCAACAATTTGAGATAAAGCAG
Organism: Aquirufa sp. ROCK-SH2; assembly: GCF_054558315.1. Classification (NCBI taxonomy): domain Bacteria; kingdom Pseudomonadati; phylum Bacteroidota; class Cytophagia; order Cytophagales; family Flectobacillaceae; genus Aquirufa; species Aquirufa sp. ROCK-SH2. The sequence continues at coordinate 224,691 of NZ_JBPXKB010000003.1, forward strand.
GGACATAATGCCTTGCAAAAATTCTTTCACCTAATAAATTTGAAGTTAATTTACCAATGGAACCTCCATAATTAATGGAATAATATTGATAGGTTACTCCAAGGCCAATCACCGTATTGTTAGTCAATTGATATCCAGCCATGGGAGAGAGGCCAATACTTGTTGGATTTCCAAAACTTAATCCCGAAATACCGCCACCAAAATGGACTCTTTCTTTGAAACTTAATTCACTTACATCTTTTTCTACATCTAAGTCGCCTTCTGCTCCCTCTTCTTTGATGACAACTGCATCTTGTGCGAAAGTGGATAGCGAACTACCAAAACTTAGTAGTCCAATGATAAGTAGTAGTTTTTTCATTTTTTTTTCAATTTATGTAAGCAATCAACGTTTTTTTTGAAGGTTTATGATTTGTCCCGCAAGATTAACAAAATTAAAGGATAATTTTGTTTTATGAATGATGTTGTTTCTAGTTCTGTTACAAATTCGGGGATTGAAAATTTAGATCCTAAGTCGCATATAATTATCAAAGGCGCGCGCGTCCATAATTTGAAAAATATAGATGTTGCGATACCCCGAAATCAATTGGTTGTGATAACAGGTTTGTCTGGTTCAGGCAAATCCTCTTTAGCTTTTGACACTTTGTTTGCCGAGGGGCAAAGAATGTATGTGGAAAGTTTAAATAGCTATGCAAGGCAGTTTTTGGGACGAATGGAAAAGCCTGCGGTGGATTATATTCGAGGGGTTTCGCCGGCGATAGCTATTGAACAAAAAGTAAATACGAAAAATCCACGTTCTACTGTAGGAACTACAACTGAAATCTACGATTATTTAAAGCTACTTTTTGCCCGAATTGGTAAAACCTATTCACCTATTTCAGGTGAAGAAGTTAAGAAAGATTCAGTTTCTGTGATTGTTGACTGGATTTTAACATACGATCAAAAAAGAGTTTTGATATTAGCTCCATTTTTACGTCATGATGATCGAAGCTTCGAGTATGAATGTCAATTGCTGGTTCAAAAAGGCTATTCTCGATTAATGTTTGAAGGTAAAACATTGGACTTGGAAGAATTGCTTGAGGATAAAGAACAATTAGCCCAATTTCAAAAAAAATCAGATTCTGTTGCGATTTTAATTGATCGTTTGCTTAGTAAGGCAGATGATGAAGAAACTTTATTCCGACTAGGGGATTCTGTTCAAACGGCTTATTTTGAGGGTGATGGTGTGTGTTGGATAGAAGTCGAAGGGGAAGAGCGGAGAGTGTTTTCCAACAAGTTTGAATTAGATTCCATCGTTTTTGAGGAGCCTAGTTTGAATTTATTTTCATTTAATAATCCTTATGGTGCTTGTCGTAACTGTGAAGGTTATGGTAAAGTGTTGGGCTTAGATCCAAATTTGGTTATTCCAGATCATGAATTATCTGTTTATGAAGGAGCCATTGCTCCATGGAGAAGCGAAAGAATGAGTGAATGGCTTTATCCATTGTTAAGAAATGGTGTCAATTTCGATTTTCCAATTCATCGGCCTTATAAAGATTTGACAGAAAAGGAAAAGGAGTTATTATGGAAAGGCAATAAATATTTTGCTGGATTAAATCAATTTTTTGATCATTTAGAAAAAGAGACTTATAAAATTCAATACAGAGTATTATTGTCTAGGTATAGAGGCAAAACAGATTGCCCAGAATGCAAGGGTTCGCGGTTAAGAAAAGATGCAGCTTATGTCAAAATTGGTGGAGTTTCTATCATCGATTTAGTTCTTTGGCCACTTACTAAAGTGAAAAGCTTCTTTGAAAATTTACAGCTAGATGTTCACGATCAAGCTTTATCCAAACGTATTTTAATTGAGATTAACAATCGTTTGGAATACATGGATCGAGTTGGATTAGGTTATTTGACACTTAATCGTTTAAGCTCCACGTTATCAGGTGGAGAATTTCAACGGATAAAATTGGCAACATCTTTGGGTAGCGCCTTGGTTGGTTCCATGTATATTTTGGATGAACCTAGTATTGGATTACATCCTAGAGATACGACTCGTTTGATTTCTGTATTACTCATGCTAAAAGCCATGGGAAATACGGTGATTGTGGTAGAACATGAGGAGGAAATTATGCGCGCTGCGGATCAAATCATCGATATTGGACCAGAGGCAGGAAGATTGGGAGGTAATTTGATGTTCCAAGGAAGTTTGAAGCAAGCATTAATAGAAAAAAATAAAACAAGCCATACTTTACGTTTTTTGAGTGGCGAAGATCAAATTGAAGTACCTAAATTTCGTAGAAAACCTTTGGCATATATTGAAATCAAGGGCGCTGCTGAAAATAATTTGAAAAATGTAAATGCTCAAATTCCATTGGGCGTTTTGAGTGTTGTAACAGGTGTTAGTGGTTCAGGAAAATCAACGTTGATACGCAAAATTTTATATCCTGCTGTATTAAGAAATTTACAATTAGGTACAGAAGAAACGGGCCGATTTAGGGAATTAGGAGGAAGTTTAAATAAAATTGCGGGTATAGAGATGGTGGACCAGCAACCCATTGGAAAATCTTCTCGTTCTAATCCTGTGACTTATATCAAAGCCTACGATGCCATTCGATTGCTTTACTCTGAATTGCCTGTTGCCAAAGCAAGGGGATATAAACCGGCTCATTTTTCATTTAATGTAGAGGGTGGGCGTTGTGAAACCTGCCAAGGAGAAGGAGAAACAACGATCGAAATGCAGTTTATGGCGGATATTCGATTAACCTGTGAATCATGTGGTGGAAGTCGATTTAAACAAGAAATATTGGATGTTAAATTCCAAGAAAAAAACATTTCTGAAATTTTAGATATGACCGTAGAGGAGTCTGTTGAATTTTTCAGACAAAAACATCCTAGAATTGCAGACAAAATTGACCCTTTGTTTCAGGTGGGATTAGGCTATATCAAATTAGGGCAATCATCTAATTCACTTTCTGGAGGAGAAGCTCAGCGTGTCAAATTAGCCAGTTTCTTAGGTAAGGGGAATCCCAATAAAGGTAAAACGCTTTTTATATTTGATGAACCAACAACGGGATTGCACTTTCATGATATTAAAAAATTATTGAAGGCCATGAATGATTTGGTAGAGCAGGGCGATAGCGTTGTCATCATTGAGCATAATATGGAGGTTATCAAATGTGCAGATCATATCATTGATTTGGGGCCCGAAGGTGGAGAGAATGGAGGTTATATAACTTTTGAGGGAACGCCAGAAGAAATGGTAAAATTGAAAGATAATTTTACTGCCGATTACTTGAAAGAAAAATTAATTGTTAAAAACCCTTAAGTTTGTAGATGTTTTCTTCCGAAATTCTCGCTTCTTTAGATTCAAAGCTTCATCTAATCACTGATGGGTTAAATGCCATGATTCCGGAACTACTCATCTGTTTTTGGATGGTAGTATGTCTATTTGCTGAGCTGTTTTTGCATGGTAAATCGGAAAAATTTGCTACTTCTTGGCGTTATTTTGTTGCTCAAATCGGGATATTATTGGCCTTTGTTCTGTCTATTCAGCGAATGGAATTAGGAGTGAATGCGTGGGCTTCTTTCCGTTTATTTTCCATTAATTCAGGCTCTAATGCCATGAATACCTTGATTTTGTTTTTTGCATTTTTGATTTTATTCATTAATCAGCTGCAACAAAAACGCTTTCAATTGGAAGAGAAAATAGGCTTTTTTTCAATACTTAGTGGTGCATTGTTTACTTGTATTAGCGCACATTGGTTATCTATCTATTTAAGTATCGAATTGATGTCTTTAGGGACATATTTACTAGTTGGAATTCGTAAAGATGTAGAAGGTACGAGAGCATCTATCCCTTATGTACTTTTTGGCTTAGCCACTTCAGCCATTTTATTGTATGGAATTTCATTGGTTTACGGACTAACTGGAACATTGTCATTATCGGATGCTACATTTACGAGAGGGTTAAGTGAGGCAAATCCCTTTTTAGTCATTACAGCACTTTCTATGGTTGGTGCTGGATTTTTATTCAAAATGTCATGGGCGCCTTTTCAACCTTGGAGTCCAGACGTACTCGAAACATTACCCGCTTCATGGATGGTTTGGATTTCCACAGCTCCTAAAATGGCCATTGCTTGGTTGGGTTTACGTTTGATTCAGGTTGTACCCATTTCTATGGTGGAGGCAATTAGTCTTTTAGCCATCATCACTTTGTTAGTAGGTAATTTTGGAGCGCTTCTACAAACGAATACGAAAAGGTTATTGGCCTATTCGAGTATAGCGCATGGTGGTTTTATGGCAATGGTGTGGATATTTCCTATTGCTGAAGCAATGCAAGCTTTGTGGTTTTATTCATTGATTTATGGATTAAGTACGATTTTAGTCTTTTATGCTTTGGATGAACGAGAGGAAATTAAGTATCAAAAAGATGATTTGAGTCGATGGAGTGGACTTTCTCAATCGAAACCATTTTGGGCTTTATTCGTGTTGATTGGATTTGTTTCTTTGGTGGGTTTACCTCCGGCAGGAACTTTTCTAGCAAAATTGACTTATTTTACTTTGTTATGGCAAAAGTACCAAGATAGTGGAATACGTTTGGTCATGATTTTATTACTAGTTTCTGTTTTTACTACAGCAGTTTCTATATTTTATTATTTAAAGATTCCATATCGGATTTATTTTAAAAAATCAGAAGAAAATAATATTCAATCAGCATCAGAAAATGGATCGTATTTATGGCTTTATGCTATCTTGAGTGGCATAATTATCTTGATGTTTATTTTGCCAAATATGTTTTTAACAATTTGGAAATAAGTGGCGAAAAAAATTGAACTTTTCCGTTTTTAGGTCATTTTATTTATTAATTTTGATTCCCATTTCATTTGAACTACAATCCTAGAGAAACAACCAGAAAATGTCTGATTCTATTAAGCATGAATGCGGAATTGCATTAATTCGATTAAGAAAGCCATTCCAGTATTATCTTGACAAATATAAAACTCCAAGTTACGGCCTCAAAAAGTTGTATTTAATGATGGAGAAACAAGTGAATCGGGGCCAAGATGGAGCTGGGGTTGCTAATATCAAAATCAATGTCAAGCCAGGTAGCAGGTATATTAGTCGCTACAGATCAGTAGAACCACAAGCTGTGGCCGATATCTTCGGGAAAATCAACAAGAAATTTCGTAAAGCTCAAAAGTTGGCCAAAGATCATAAAAAGGAAACGGGTGTAGATCCTTCCATGGATGCTTCTTGGTGGCAAGACAATTTTGCTTTTACAGGTGAGGTTTTGTTGGGTCACTTGAGATATGGCACACATGGGCAAAATGAGATAGAAAACTGTCATCCAATGTTGCGTCAGAATAATTGGAGAAGTAGAAATTTAGTGATGGCGGGTAATTTCAATATGACCAATGTGGATGATTTATTTGATAAATTAGTTTCATTGGGTCAGCATCCAAAGGAGAAAGTAGATACCGTTACCGTAATGGAAAAGATCGGACACTTTTTGGATGAAGAAAATCAAAGACAATTTTTAAAATACAAAGATCAATATACCAATCCAGAATTATCGGATGTATTAGCCAGTAAAATTAACCTTAAACGTGTTTTGGAGCGTTCATGCAAAGATTTTGATGGTGGATATGCCATGGTGGGTATGACGGGTTATGGTGCCTCTTTTGTTGCGAGAGATCCTGCTGGTATTCGTCCCGCATTTTATTATGTAGATGAGGAGGTCGTGGTTGTAGCCTCTGAAAAACAGGCCATTAAAACGAGTTTTAATTGTGCGTATGACGAGATAAAAGAAGTAACACCAGGCCATGCCTTGATCATCGATCAGGAAGGGGCAGTGGATGAAGTCCAATTCATAGAGCAATTAGAACAAAAGTCATGTTCATTTGAGCGAATTTATTTCTCTAGAGGTTCAGATCCAGATATTTATCACGAGCGTAAAAAATTAGGTCGTTTATTGATTCCTCAAATTTTAGAAGAAGTTAATCACGATTTAAAAAATACCGTATTTTCATATATCCCCAATACAGCGGAAACAGCATTTTTAGGGATGATTGATGGTTTAGAAGATCATTTAGCCAAAGAACGTAAAAAAGCCATCATGGATGGAGTACTTTTTGAAGAAGATTTGGATGAATTATTGACTTTTAGACCACGTGTAGAAAAGTTGATTTCGAAGGATGTCAAAGTGCGTACTTTTATTACGAGTGATGACCAAAGAGACGACATGGTTTCTCACGTATACGATACTACGTATGAGGTGATTAATAAAGGGGTAGATTCAGTAGTGTTGATAGATGATTCCATTGTGAGAGGCACAACATTGGAAAAAAGTATTTTGAGTTTATTAGATAAATTATCACCTAAGAAAATTGTAATCGTATCTTCTGCTCCACAAATTCGATATCCTGATTGTTATGGCATTGATATGTCTAAAATGAAGGAATTTGTCGCATTCAGAGCAGCTTTGGCGTTATTGAAGGAACGTGGATTGGAACATATTTTAGATGAAGTTAATTTGAAATGTCTTCAGGCTTTGGAAAACGGTACTGCGCAAGAAGAGAATTTAGTCAAAGCGATTTATGCACCATTTACCGATGATGAAATTTCAGAAAAAATCGCAGATATAGTCCGACCAAAGAATTTAAGTGCAGAGATTTCCGTTGTTTATCAAACGGTAGCCAATTTAAATGTCGCTTGTCCCAACCATTTAGGCGATTGGTATTTTACGGGTAATTTCCCGACCAAAGGGGGTAATCAAGTAGTAAACAAGGCATTTGTCAATTTCATGAAAGGGGTAGAAGGAAGAGCGTATTAAAGTGAAATATATACTTTTTTCTTATCCATGAAGACCGCCATGATGGAAATGAGTCCCAATACAACCAATGAATTGATTACTTGATAAACTGGTTCGTTAATATTGACTTTTTCCGCAAGTCCTTTGATGAAAATCAAAGATGAGTCATTTAGCCATTCAGGTCCGATTGATTCAAAGAAAAGATAGATAAAGATTGAATTTTTACCGAACGATAAAATCGTATTGGAAACATTGATCAAGGGTTTTTCACGTTCCCAATTTAAATAGAAAAAGCCCATCATTAAAGCTACCCAGCCGCCTGATGCAATCGTAAAAGAAATAGTAGCCGTTCGCTTAATAATCGGAATTCCTGCCCAATCGAGTCCATATCCGACAACAATACCGATAAATGCCAAGGAAAATAAAGTCCTAAGAACAGCTTGTTTGTCCTTTGTTCGATGAATAATTCTACCTAATAAGGCACCCCAAATAGTATGTGCCGCCGTTGGAATACAATTAATAGCAATCCAATGGCCTCCACTCAATTTGCCCATTAATAGCAAATCCATATAAGAACCAAAATTTTTATCTGGTGTATATGCTTGATCAAATCCAGGGATTTCTGAAAAAACATAAAGACTGTGTGATAGCAAAAGTAAAAGTAGCGATGCAGCAATTTGAAGAGGAATAGAGAACCTCAATAAAAAGAACGCGATGATGGTCGTGACAGACAATTGGGTTAATACATTCCAAAGTTCTAACACGATTTTACCGCGGTATAAACAATGAAGCCCAGTCCCAAATAAAAATAGTAAAATAGATCTCTTTATAACCTTCGGCCATAAGTTAGCATAAGTAGCACCATTATCTAATCTTTTATAGGTTGAAAAATACAAAGCAGATCCAGCTATGGTCATAAATCCAGGTTGAATGAGATCCCAAAAATGTAATCCTTGCCAATCAACATGAAAGAATTGTTCAATAATGGGATTATCTGGAAAAAGTTTATCAAGGTTATGATAAAGGCCCGTGCTTTCGGCAGCTAAAAGAAATAAAATAAAACCACGGAAGTAATCAACTGAAGGTATTCGTTGGGAAATCATGATTTAAATTTTGTGTTTAACAGCTAAGGTATTTATTTAATTTCAATTTTGTACTTTTGTTAATTATAAAATTTTTATGATTGTTTCCACTCCCGGCCGTATTTGTTTATTTGGTGAACACCAAGATTATCTTGGTTTACCTGTCATTGCTGCGGCTATTTCAAAACGCATTCAAATAAAAGGTCAATTTCGCGCTGATCAAACGGTTCATTTTTCTTTACCAGATATTGGAAAAGAAGAGTCTTTTGAATTGAACTATCCACTTACTTATTCCAAAGAACGTGATTATTTTAAAAGCGTTTGTAATGTTTTGTCCAGAAAAGGCCATTTAATTAATCGTGGATTAGAGTTAGAGATCCGTGGAAATATTCCTATTAATTCTGGTACATCTAGTTCATCTGCCTTATTGGTTTCATGGGTTAAGTTTTTGTGTGAAATGTATCATTTGCCCTATACTCAAAAAGAGATAGGTGAAATAACTTATGAAGCGGAGGTCTTGGAATTTACCGAGCCAGGTGGAATGATGGATCAATATTCTACAGCCGTAGGAAATGTGATTTATTTAGAGAGCGTTCCTAAAATATCCATTGAAACCTACCAAAATAAAATGGGAACCTTTGTTTTGGGTGATTCATTGGAAGCCAAAGATACTTTAGGAATTCTTTCCCGAGTAAAGTTTGGTACTTTAGCGGGAATCAAGAAAATTCAAGAAAAAAATCCAGCATTTAATTTAGCCACTTGCACCTTGGAAGAATGTGAAGTTTATCAATCACTTTTAACGGAGGATGAATGGATTTTATTAAGTGCAAATTTATCTGATCGAGATATTCTATTGGCCGCAAAAAATATGTTTGAAGGAAAGGAAATTTGGGACGACAAAAAACTAGGAGATTTGTTAAATTTGCACCAAGTGAATTTACGGGAGCATAAGCGAATTTCTACGGCTAAAATAGATCGAATGATTCAGGCAGCTTTAGATGCAGGAGCATTAGGGGCTAAAATCAATGGTTCAGGTGGAGGCGGATGTATGTTTGCGTATGCACCTGTTGAACCAGAGAAAGTGGTAAAGGCTATTGAAGCGGAAGGCGGAAAAGCTTATATCATACGAGTAGATGAAGGTACTAAATTAGAAAATGAGAGTTTATTTTATTAATAAAAAATGAAAAAAAGATTATTGATTTTAGCGGGAGGGATGGCTTCTCGAATGAAGAAAGCATTAAGTGAAGGAAGCGATTTGGATCCTAATTTAGTGGCTCAGGCCAATTCTGTTACCAAAGGAATGATTCAAGTGGGTCGGAATGGAAAAACATTAATCGATTATCAATTATACAATGCTCATTTGGCTGGAATTGAGGAAGTGATGTTGTTATTACATCCAACTGACCAGGTTACTCAACAATATTGCGAAGCGTTAATGGCGAAAGATGCTACCTGGGGAATGAAAATAGTTTTCTCTCGGCAACAAATTCCATCGGATCGCGAAAAACCTGCTGGAACAGCTGATGCAGTATATCAGGCCTTGATGCAACATGCTGATTGGCAAAAGGGGCGTGTCATTGTTTGTAATTCGGATAATTTATATTCTGTCAATGCACTAAAAACTCTTTGGGCATCGGAGCATTCAGAGGCATTGATTAGTTACCATAGAGATAGTCTATTATATCCTGCAGAAAGAATTTCAGCATTTGCTTTAATTCGTACAGATTCAGAGGGTTATTTATTGGAAATCATCGAAAAACCTACGGCTGAACAAGCAACGGAATTGCAAGCTCAAATTGGTCGTTTAGGGGTAAGTATGAATATTTTTGTTTTTGAAGCAAGTGCTTTTTTACCTTATTTGGAGAAAACACCTTTTCATCCTGTACGCAATGAAAAAGAATTGCCAACATCTGTTGCGCTATATGGAGAAGGTACCGGTCGTGGATTTTTTGCTATTCCTTTGGCAGAAAATGTACCTGATTTGACTAGTAAGGAAGATATCTTAGTGATGCAAAAGTATTTAGAAGATACGTATGGGGAGTTTTGAAATAAGAATTTAGGTAAAAGGTAAAAGGTAAGAGGTGATAGGTTTCAGATATTCTCTTGTTTATAAAATCATTGGCTTCGAGAGCCTCGGTCATAATTAACATCATTTCGACCTTTGGCTTCGACTCCGCTCAGCCATCGGTTTTACCTCTTACCTTTTACCTTTTACCTTTTACCTTTTACCTTTTACCTTTTACCTTTTACCTTTTACCTTTTACCTTTTACGTATTACCTCTTACCTCTTACCTTTATTGATTTTTTGATCAAACAACCCTAATTTCAATCCCACAGTTCCTGAAATGCCTTCCATTTCTTGTGTGGAATTTTTTCCAGCAGCGAAACGATAATTAACCCCTGAGAATAATTTCACGTATTTGAAAACATTTAATTCTAGATTAACTCCTGCTTGAATCCCCAAAGATTTAGGTCCTCTGAAGTCAGCGTGGTTATCTAAATGGTTGTCCATTCTTGGGTCGTATATACTTTGCGAGTAGGCTGGTTGAATTAACATCATGTTTGGATCACGTGAAACGATGGATCCAATCATAAATGGAAAACTAACGTGTAAAATTGAATTGGATTTGGCGGTGTATTCTAATGAGAGAGCAGTAAAGGCGGTTTCAGGTTTTTGGAAAACTCCTGTTGAATTCATCATGTCATGTCTATCGCCGATGCCTCTGATATGTGCAATTCCAATCGCCCATTTGTTATTAGCATGGAAGGCAAAATTAAATCCTCTTTGTTGACCAATTTGACCAAATTGAACCAAAGGTGACATGGATAATCCCCAAGATTTTAATTGAAAAGTTTTGCTATCTGAAAACAAAGTTTTCATTTTCTGAGATTCTGTTTTTTTGTGTTTTACAGAATCATTTGAATTTATGGTTGAGGTATTTTGAGCAAATAATGTACTTGAACTTAGTAGTAAAATCAAAGCTGATTTTAGGCGGATTGAATTAATCATATTTTTTTAGCGTTTAAATGTTCGGCAAGCTAATGAACTTTTTTGTAAGAACTTTCATTTTTCGATGAGTGGCGTATAGAAGTCTATCTAAAACAAATTATTGTCGATGAAATTGTATTCCCACGCAAATAGGCTTGAATGGGTATTTGGTCGATGAAAATGTTGGGCTGGTAGTTTGAATTTTCTATTGCTTTTAAAATGTATAGCTTTGTAGAATTATAAGTTAAAAACCTATGTGGCGAGTTTGGAATTCCCCTAACGCGAAATTAACATTTAAGATTTTATTTAATCTAACCCTTTGGGGTATTTGGGTAGGTTTACCTCTATTAAGTCCTGTGCATCATCCGCATGAAAATACCCATCCGCATCCACATGAAAATCCAGAGTTTTCAGAACATATATGGTTGGAATTATCAACAGTTGTGCCTTTATTTTACATCATTACATGGGTCTTGATACCTTATGTATTTAAAAAAAGAGGGGTGTTAATGTTTATTCTTTCGCTGGTTGTTTTGGTTTTTGCTTTCATGGGCATTCAATATTTGATACAAATGTATTTCATGTCGTTTGAGCAATTCGATGAGGGTCCGAAGAAAATTTTTGGGGTTTTCCCTTTGATTATGATCGCAGGAATTGCTTCTACCTATGGTTTGCTTTTAGAATTCATTGAAATAGAAGCAGAGAAAGAAGAGAAAAGCAGCGAACAGATGAAATCGGAATTATCCTTTTTGAGATCACAGATTAGCCCTCATTTTATCTTTAATGTTCTTAATAGCATAGTATATTTAATTCGATTGAAATCAGGGAAAGAGGCGGAAGCTGTTACCATAAAATTATCATCTTTGATGCGCTATATGTTGTACGATTCCGATCAATCGATGGTGCCATTAAGTAGAGAATTAGAATATTTGCAAAATTTTATTGATTTGCAAAAAATCAGGTTTGAAGACGATGTGAAAATTGAGTTTGAGCAAAGAGGCTTGGCAGGAGCTTATATGATTGAACCAATGTTATTAATTCCATTTGTTGAAAATGCGTTCAAACATGGGGTTGGAAATGTGATTGACCCTACCATTCGAATTGAGTTTTTTATGAGCGCTGAGGTTTTGAATTTTCAAGTAATCAATAAAATAGGCACATCCCTTACTGAAAGCAAAGATCCTGATTCGGGTATTGGCTTGAAAAATGTGTCTCGAAGATTGGATTTACTCTATCCTAAAAAGCATCAATTATCGATTGATCAAATTGATGGATTTTTCTCTGTTAAATTAGCCATTTCATTACATAAAAATAAATAAGGTATGCAAAAGATGAATTGTATTGTTGTAGATGATGAAAGTATGGGGAGAAAATTGTTAGAAGATAATATTCAGCAATTACCTTTTTTAAATTTAGTCGCTTCATGTAAAAATGCTTTTGAAGCCATGGAAGCTTTGAATGTACATCAAGTAGATTTAATGTTTTTGGATATTCAAATGCCTGGAATGTTGGGTACACAATTTTTACAAACATTGAAGGAAAAACCTTTGGTTGTTTTTGTCACTGCTTATGAAAATTATGCGATTGAGAGTTACGCTTTAGATGTTGTAGATTATTTGGTCAAACCAGCAAGTTTAGAGCGATTTACGATGGCTGCTCAAAAAGCCTTGCAATTATTTCAATCTAAAAGACCTGCACAAGTTATTCAAGCAGATGCAAGCCAAAATCAAGAAGATTTCTTTTTTGTCAATGTAGAATATTCACTAGTTCGGATTTCTATTCCACAAATTACGCACATTGAAGGCCTAAAAGATTATATAAAAATTTTCATTGAAGGGGAAAAAAGACCCATTTTAACAAAATTGACGATGAAGTCCATTGAAGCCAAAGTGGTAGGTTTTAATTTTTTGAGAGTTCATAAATCCTTTATCGTTAATCTTCGAAAAATTGAGCAAGTCAAACAACAAAGAATTAAAATTGGGACCTATGATATCCCTGTCAGTGATTCTCATGTTGGTGAATTGATGGAGAAAATCAACCTGACTAAACCTGTATAAATTGTTAATTTTTGTGAGAATTAAATTCCATTCGAGCTAATGGACTCACATTTTGATCTGAGTAAATTCCAGCCAATGCTTTGAAATATCCTGCCATGGCAATCATGCCTGCATTGTCTGTGCAATAAGAAAAAGCGGGGATAAAAACTTCCCAATTTTGTTCTTCTCCCATTTCTTTCAAACGAGTCCTTAAACCTGAATTGGCAGAAACTCCACCAGCAATGGCGATTTGTTTACAATTTTTCTCCTTCATTGCTCTTTTAACTTTTCTTAAAAGGATCTCAATCAAGGTTTTCTGAACTGAAGCACAAATATCCGCTTTGTTATTTTCGATAAAATCAGGATTGGATTTTTGTTCTTTTTGTAAAAAATATAAAATGGCGGTCTTAATTCCTGAAAATGAAAAATTCAATCCTGGAATTTCCCCCATTGGAAATTTAAATCGATCGGGGTCTCCTTCTTTGGCCAATTTATCAATGAGTGGTCCACCTGGATAAGGAAGACCGATCAATTTAGCTGTTTTATCAAATGCTTCACCCACTGCATCATCCATTGTTTCTCCAATGATTTCCATTTCCAAGGCGCTTTTTACCCAAACAATTTGTGTATGTCCACCACTTACTGTCAAACACAAGAAAGGGAATTGTGGTTTGGGATCTTCGATAAAATGTGCCAATACATGCGCCTGCATGTGGTTTACTTCAATAAGCGGGATGTTTAAACTCAATGCCAAAGACTTGGCAAAAGAAGTGCCAATCAATAAGGCCCCCAATAAACCAGGCCCTCTGGTAAAAGCAATGGCATTCAGGTCATTTTTGTTTATATTTGCTAGTTGTAGAGCTTCTTGGACAACAGGAATAATAGATTTCTGATGTGCTCTGCTGGCTAATTCTGGAACTACACCTCCCCATTCAGTATGAATGAGTTGAGTAGATATAACATTTGAACGTAAAATTCCGTTAACCATAACAGCTGCGGAGGTTTCGTCACATGAAGATTCGATTGCCAGTAGATTCATATTTGTAAATTCTCTGCAAAAATAGGGCAAAATTTGCCGGAATAGATTTTTTCTTCCAAAGAAAATATGATTAAATATCTCAAAATTTTAGCCAAGTCGTTCCTCTATGGATTAGTGGCTATCTTTTTGTTGTTATTTATGTTCATTTTGCTGTTGAGGGCACCTTCCAATCAAACGCTTCTTGCGAAATATTATGCGCCTAAAATTGAAAAGGCCATTGGTTATCCGCTTACTTTAGATCGAATACAGCTGAAGTTTTTTGATGAAGTCAGCTTTTGGGGATTAAAAGTGAAAGACCCTTGGGGAAAAGAAATGATTTACATTCATCAATTGGATGTAAATTTTAGTATCTATGATTTGTTATTGGGGCAAACACAACCCGCCCTTGATTATGCCAGATTGGTTCGTCCAAAAGTACATTTGATTTTTGAAAAAAAATCGGGAAAAATGAATTTGGAAGAATTCATTGATCGATTATCAAAATGGATTAGTCCTGGTAAAAAAGATCCTAAGGCACCTAGTTCCATGTTTTTTATTCATGAAGCTGAAGTAATTGATGGGGCTTTTGCTTTGGATGATTTTCAAACTGTAGACGAAGGAACCCCCACTCATTTTGATATTTCCCATTTCTCCATTCAAAAAATCCATTCAAAAGTTAAAGAATTTTATGTCAAGGATGATACCATAGCCTTACAAACCATAGGGCTTTCTGGCATTGATCCAGATACCAAATTTACGGTTAAGAGTTTAGATACTAAGTTTTTGATCTCAGACAAACAGATGCGTTTTGATCAGCTTTCTTTGTGGTTCAATGATTCTTGGTTGAAGAATAAAGTTGTCATGAATTATGCCAACAAAGGTTCATTGAGTAGTTGGAATACGAAGGTCAACATGCAGGCTAATTTTGATAATGCCAAGATTTTAGGAGAAGATTTAGGGAGATTTGTTTCTTCGATGAATGAATACAAAGGAATTTATCGATTAAAAGGACAATTAAACGGAACAGTTGAATCCTTGAATTTGAAAAACTTTGAATTGGGATTTGGTACGAAAAGTGTTTTAAAAGGAGATTTTGGATTTAAAGGTTTGCCAAATGTTAAGAAGACCTTGATGGATTTTAAAATGAAAAACTCCTTTTTTGTTCCTCAAGATTTGGCCACTTTTATTTCTAAACCAGCCGCTGAAAAAATGAAAATTTTGGGTCCAAGTACTTTGGATGGAACATTTGTTGGAACCCATTTGAATTTTTCTACTTCTGGTAAAATGAAAACAGGCCTAGGTTATATGGAGGCTAATTTTGATATGGCTTTGAAGGATTCCATGGCATTTTCAGCTTACAAAGGTAAAGTTTCCTTAAAGAAATTTAGGTTAGGCGTTCTGGTAGATCTGCAAGATTATGTTGGGACCATTGATTTAGATGCAAACATCAAAGGAACGGGATTCTCCAATCGATCAGCTAATATTGATTTTGATGGACAAATATCTGAAATCAATTTGAATCATTATGCCTATAAACGCGTAGCACTTCGAGGGAATTTACAGAAGCAATTGTTCAAAGGTGCTGTTTCTGTGAAAGATTCGAATTTATTGGCAACAATGATTGGTGAAATTAATCTAAGAAATGAAAAGCCTCATTATCAATTAGATGGTAGAATCACTCGAGCTGATTTGGTGAATTTGAATTTAATTCAATCTCCTTTGAAAGTCAATGCTGATTTTAAATTGGATATGAAATTCAATGATTTAGACGATTTCGAAGGAGGAATTGTTTTGACAGATTTGCTCATTAAAAAGCCAAATGTTCCCGAATTGTCCGTTGATTTATTGTCATTCAATTCTGACATAAGTCGTAAAAATAAGAAACGCTATAAGCTCAATTCAGATTTAGTTTCGATTGATGTAGAAGGTGATTTTTTGCCGAATCAGTTGAAGAGTGATTTATTGCAATTATGGGGAGAGTATGGAAATTATTTTAAGAAAAATGATGCAGAAAGAGCGCTATTTTATGCCCAAAAAAATGCTGAAAATTCGGATAAATATCATGCTGATTTTACGATTATTTGTCACCATTTATCACCCATTTTAGCACGTTGGTTCCCAAGCATTGACCTTGCTAAAAACACGGTTTTTTCAGGAAATATCATGAAAGGCCGTGCATTAAATCTTAGTTTGGAGGCTTATCCAGATACTTTAGTTTTTGGAGGATATAAATTTTATCAATCTATTTTTTCTTTCCAAAGTTCCAAGTTTTTGGGTAGTCCGGAAGTATCTAGTTCTTTGGTTTTTCAGTCGAGAAGGCAACATTTGAATTTTTTGACTCCTACTGAAAATTTTAAATTAGGAGCATTGTGGGACCAAGACCGAATCAATTTCACCTTGGATTTCAAACAGCAAGAAGAGGAAAATTCAGCCCATTTAGGGGGTATTTGGAAGTTTGAAAAAGAAGGATTTTCATTGAAATTTAAGGATTCCTATTTTAGGATTTTAGGGCAAGATTGGTCCATTGATCCGCTCAATAAATTGAGTTTTTTAGGCAAAGAATTAAAGGCGGATCATGTTTTTATTTCGAACAATAAGCAATCTATATCATTGCAAGGTAGCATTTCTAAAGATTCTACGAATGTATTGACATTGAAGGCTAAAAAGTTTCAATTGGAAACCTTGAAGCCCATTTTTTCGATTAAGTCTGTTGGGGAGTTAAACGCTGAGTTAAGCATACAAGATTGGTATCAACATACCCATATTGATGCCTGGGCGAAAATAGATTCCTTCCGATTGGGTAAAGTATATATGGGTAATTTGTTGGGTTTGGGTACCTATCGTGCAGAGGAAAAAGTCATGGATTTAGATTTTAATTTAAATCGATTTGGTGAATCTGTTTTGTCTATGAGTGGCATTTATCAACCCTTTGAGGAGAATGAAAAGCTGAATTTGGTAGCTGATTTGACCAAAACAAATTTGCAAATTTTGGAGCCCTTTACTGTGGGAGTATTTTCGGATTTTAAGGGAACTGCATTGGGTAAATTACATATTGGTGGCACGATATCTCAGCCGATAGTTACGGGTAAATTGGCTGTCCAGAAAGCTGGAGTCACCTTTGATTATTTGAATACTACTTTGGCATTTTCAGATACCATTGAGTTTTTACCTCGACAAATTATTGGAAAAAATTGGTTGGTGAAAGATGCGGATGGGAACACAGCTAAGGTTAATACTGCAGTTTCTTTTCCGTTGGATAAACCTTTTGAATTATCTCTTGGAGCTGAATTGTCGAAATTTAAAATATTGAATACACAAAGAAATCCGAGTTCTATTTATTACGGAATCGGTTATGCAAGTGGATTGATGAAAATAGATGGTACGCTTCAAAATTTAATGATTTCGGGTAATTTGAAATCTGAAAAAGGTACACGTTTATTTATTCCTCTAGACAGGGAAGAGGTTTTCTCCGATGAAGAAGATTATGAATTTTTAAGCAAAACAATCAAAGCTTCAACTGAACTGGAAAAACAAAGTTTAACTCAGAAATTATCGGATGATGGCATACAAATGAATTTGGACTTGGAATTAACTCCAGAGGCCTATGGCGAAGTCCAATTTGATCAGAAAAAAGGTGATTTGATGCGTGTTTATGGTCAAGGAAATGTCAACATGACTTTGGATAAAAAAGGTAAATTTCAAATGAATGGTGAATATGCCATTGATCAAGGGGATTATACTTTTACCCTTCAAAATGTTATCAATAAAAAGTTTAGTATAGAAAAGAATTCGAAAATTTCTTGGAAAGGAAATCCATTGGATGCACAAGTCAATATCAAAGCTATTTACACACAATATGCCTCTCTTTATCCAATACTTTTAGATACTTCCAATAAAGCCAATTCTCCAGAATACAAAAGAAGGTATCCTGTCGATGTGAGTATTAATTTAAAAAATAGATTGTTATCGCCAGATATAAGCTTTAATGTTGGAATTAGAGATTATCCCAAAGATGTCAATTTTAATAGTTCAGTTACCGCTTTTGCCAATCGGATAAAAACGGATGAGCAAGAATTAACCAGGCAAGTAAGTAATGTCTTGTTGTTTGGTCAATTAGTTCCACCTTATGGAGGAAGCGGAATCGAGTTGGGTAGTTTGGTGGGTAATTTTACGGAGATGCTTTCCAATCAATTAAGTAATTTGGCTTCCAAAATTAACAAGGATCTAAATATAGATGTGTATTTAGGTGGAGGTAGTTTGAATCAAGATTTATTAACGAATTTACAACTAAGAGCAACCTATACCATTAATGATGAACTTCGGGTTACAAGAAGTGGAGGTTTTACGGATGCTAGAAATCAAACAAGCTTGCAAATGTTTTTAGGAGATTGGTCTACGGAGTGGTTTATTAAAAAGGATGGAAGTTTCAGGTGGAAGGCTTATACGCGCAATGTTCAAACCACTTTAGCGGGGTCTTTAAACTCTTACCAAATCAACCGTACTTATGGTTCGTCCATTATTTTTAATAAAAATTTCAATCGATTTTTTTGGCAAAAAAAAGGTGAATAATTTTTTGTAAATTTGCCTCAATTTTGCCGTAAAATATAAAAACCGACAATTCAGTGAACTTCAAGGAATATAAAAATTTAGATTACGCACAGGTAGCAGACGAAGTATTATCATTTTGGAAAGAGAATGAGATTTTCGAGAAATCAATATCTTCGAGAGAGGGGAAACCTAGTTTTACATTTTTTGAAGGTCCGCCTTCTGCCAATGGTACTCCTGGTATTCACCACGTCATGGCAAGAACCATCAAAGATATTTTTTGTCGTTATCAAACTTTGAAAGGCAAACAAGTAAAGAGAAAAGGAGGATGGGATACGCATGGTTTACCTGTAGAATTGCAAGTAGAAAAAGAATTAGGCATTACCAAAGAGGATATTGGGAAATCGATTTCCGTAGAAGAATACAATCAAAAATGCCGTGAAACGGTCATGAAATTTACTGACCAATGGAATGATTTGACTCAAAAAATGGGCTATTGGGTGGATTTAGAAAATCCCTACGTGACCTATCAAGCCAATTATATTGAGAGCGTTTGGAATTTATTAAAACGATTATACGACAAAGGTCTTTTGTACAAAGGCTATACCATACAACCTTATTCTCCAGCTGCAGGAACAGGTTTGTCATCACACGAATTGAATCAACCAGGTTGTTATAGAGATGTAAAAGATACTTCTTTGACAGCCCAATTTAAAGTGATTCAAAATGCTAAATCTGAATTTTTATTCGATTTGGCCAAAGGTGAAAATGTATATGTCTTAGCATGGACAACTACGCCTTGGACCTTGCCTTCTAACTCGGCATTGACCGCTGGGAAGAATATTACTTATGTATTAATTCAAACATTTAATCCATATACTTATCTTCCTGTTCATGTAGTTTTGGCCAAAGATTTGGTGAAAAATTATTTTCAAGCTGTTGCAGAAAATGGCGACTTTTACGCTTATTTGGCGGCAGATAAAAAGCCACAAGCTATTCCATATCGAGTATTGGGAGAGTGCAAAGGAGCCCAATTGGAAGGGGTAGAATATGAGCAATTGATGCCTTATGTTCAGCCGAAAGAAGCAGCATTTCGAGTAATATTGGGCGATTTTGTTACCACTGAAGATGGTACAGGAATTGTGCATACGGCTCCTACTTTTGGCGCAGATGACTTTCGTGTAGCCCAGCAAAACGGGATTCCCGCTATTTTGGTGTTGGATGCCTCTGGAAAGGAAGTTCCTTTGGTAAACCGTCAAGGTCGTTTTGTGGAGGAAGTGACAGATTATGCTCTGGAACCAGTCAAAGAAGCCTACTTAACAGACGAGGAGAAAGAAAGTGAAAAGCAAAAGCAAGGTCGTGATAAATATTTATCTGTTGACGAGCGAATTGCTATTCAGTTGAAAACGGAAAATAAAGCATTTAATGTTCAAAAGTTTGATCACCCTTATCCACATTGTTGGAGAACGGATAAGCCTGTTTTGTATTATCCATTGGACTCATGGTTTATCAAAACAACTGCTGTAAAAGAAAAATTGATTGAATTGAATAAAACGATTCAATGGAAACCTGAATCTACTGGAACAGGTCGTTTTGGGAATTGGTTGGAGAATTTAGTGGATTGGAATTTATCTCGTTCTCGTTATTGGGGAACTCCTTTGCCCATTTGGCGAACAGAAGATGGTTCTGAAGAAATTTGCATGGGTTCTTTGGCTGATCTTAAAAGTGAGTTAGAAAAAGCGAATAATTCTGGCAAGTTAAGTACAGATCAAAGAAAAGGAAATGATGCCTTTTTGAAAGCTTTAGCGGAAGGTAAAGCCGATTTACACCGTCCTTATGTGGATGAAGTGTATTGTTTGAGTCCAAGTGGCCAATTGATGAGTCGTGAATTAGACTTGATTGATGTTTGGTTTGATTCAGGTGCGATGCCATTTGCTCAATGGCATTATCCCTTCGAGAATCAAGAAACTTTTAAGCAAAATTATCCAGCGGATTTTATCTCAGAAGGAGTGGATCAAACGAGAGGTTGGTTCTTTACGCTTCATGCGATTTCTAGCATGGTGGAAGAATCGGTAGCATTTAAAAATGTGGTTTCAACTGGTTTGGTTTTGGATAAAAATGGTAATAAAATGTCCAAGCGATTGGGCAATGCCATCGATCCATTTGACACCTTAAAAAAATACGGAGCAGATCCTACGCGTTGGTACATGATTACCAATGCACAACCTTGGGATAATTTAAAATTTGATTTAGCAGGGATTACTGAGGTAAGAAATAAGTTCTTTGGAACGTTGACCAATACCTATAATTTCTTCGCTTTATACGCCAATTTAGATGGATTTAAGTCGGGACAATTAGAAGAAATTCAAAAGGAAGATTTAACGGAATTAGATCGTTGGGTTTTATCTAAATTAATGACGTTAATAGAAGAAGTGGAAGAAGCTTACGAAACTTATGAACCAACCAAAGCGGGTCGATTAATTCAAGACTTTGTTTGTGATCATTTATCCAATTGGTATGTTCGTTTGTCGAGAAGACGTTTTTGGAATCCAGAATCAGCGGACAAAGGTTTTAGTAAAGACAAGCAATCTGCTTACCAAACCTTATATACTTGCTTAGAAACGGTTGCTCAATTGATGTCGCCCATCGCACCTTTTTATGGAGAGTGGTTGTACAAGAATTTGTCGAATAAAGAGTCGGTACATTTGACTGATTTCGTGAAAGTGAATGGGACTTTGAAAGATACAGATTTGGAGCAGTCGATGGAATTAGCACAAAGAATTTGTTCTTTGGTACACTCTTTGAGAAAGATTCATAAATTAAAAGTACGTCAACCTTTGGCGCAAGTGTTAGTTCCAGTTTTACAGGAAAGTGTTCGTGAGCAAATTCGTCGCGTAGAGGATTTGATCAAGTCGGAAGTGAACGTAAAAGAAGTAAATTATTTGAATGATGCTTCTGGCGTTTTAAGCAAAAAAGTGAAACCTAATTTCAAAGCTTTAGGGCCGAAATTTGGCAAAGACATGAAGCAAGTTGCTGATTTGATTTCATCTATGTCTGAGGATGAATTGTCGGAAATTGAATCAAAAAATGCCATTGTTTTAGGAGGTAATTTTGCGATTGATTTAACCGATATTGAAATTTTAACGGAAGATATGCCGGGCTATTTGACGGCTAGTGAAGGAAGTTTAACCATTGCTTTGGATAATCAATTGACTCCTGAATTAATAAGAGAAGGGAAAGCTAGAGAATTTGTCAACCGTATTCAAAATTTAAGAAAGGATTCTGGCTTTGATGTGGTCGATAAGATTCGGATTGAAGTATTGAATGCCGATGAAGAATGGATCAGTAGCTTGACTGATTTTAAAACCTATATTTCACAAGAAGTTCAAGCATTAACTTTGGACTTTGTGAATCAAAGTGCTAAAGAATTTAATTCTATCGAAATAGACGAATCCACCTTACAAGTAAGAGTTTGGGTAGTTTAGAAGGAATAAGATGAAGAAAATTGTTGCCGCTTGTATTTTTGTCGCTTGTGTTTATTTATTGAAAGTCTCCGTTTCGGAGAACTCAATGAAGGAGATTACTGAATCTAGGTATCAGTCGACAGGAATGTTTAGCTCTCCAAAATATCAATATGGTGATTTGTTTGGAATTTGTTATTTGGAGCGTTTTAAAATCAAGAAAGTAGAGCAATTAAATAAGCCCAAGGGTATTGTTGAATCTAAAAAAGACTTGTCATTGTATTTTATTTGTGATAGCTATGTCTTTGGAACTTTTGACGGTAAAAAGGATTATTTTGCAAGGGCAAAAAATGTGCATTTTTTGAAATTAAAAGATTCAAACTGGGAAGTGCCTCGTTTCTCTAATAACCACAAAAATGCAATCATTGTCGAAATCGTTCTAAGAAATCTATTCACAGATTTAAATTTGAAAAATATTACGAATAAATCAGATTTTTCAAATTTATCTGGAACGGTAAATGCTTCCACAGTTCATTATGCTTACGATGATAAAATAGATTGGAAAGCATTTTTTAGGAGGTTAATAGGAAATGTTAATAAGTGGGTAAGTGAGACATTTTATCATAAAAATATTGAGACACATTTAGAGTTTATTCTGTTTGATTTCGATTTTTTATTGAATTTAAAAATGTGGAAATCAGATTTATTGTTGAATTGGTTTGACCGTGTTAACGGATCTGTTGTTTTATCCAAAGATCGTCAATTTCTCTTCATGGAAAATACGGTTAGTAAAACACATGTAGGAAGTGCCGCTTATCCAATTACTGAAACCGAAATTGAGGATCAAGTAGCTAAAATCAATGAATTAAATCAGTTTTTTAAATCAAAAGGTTTTGATTACGTCCTATTTTCAATTATTCCAAATCCCTATGATTTGGTTGGCCAAAATGAATTTGGACAAAATCACCAATTAGAACGAATTTTAGCTTCACCAAATTTAAAAGCATCCATGTTGAATATTTCACCTAAATTAAAAGTTCATGCAAGGAGTAACTTTTTCCAATCGGATACTCACTGGAACTCCAATGGAGCGACAATTTGGCTAAATGAAGTTAACAACTATTTAAATTCTATCCCACAATAAATATGGTATTCAATTCACTCCATTTTTTGGTATTTTTTGGACTAATCACCAGTGCCTATTTTTTGTTGAATCACAAATATCGATGGCTATTGTTATTGTTGGGTTCATGCTATTTTTACATGGCATTTGTACCTATTTACATTGTTATTTTAGGCTTTACGATTGTTATTGATTATTTCGCAGGAATATATCTCGAGA
The DNA here is from genome assembly GCF_054558315.1 of Aquirufa sp. ROCK-SH2. Lineage (NCBI taxonomy): Bacteria > Pseudomonadati > Bacteroidota > Cytophagia > Cytophagales > Flectobacillaceae > Aquirufa > Aquirufa sp. ROCK-SH2. The sequence goes on from NZ_JBPXKB010000003.1 coordinate 247,957, forward strand.
AATTTACTGGTCAAAAGAAAAAGATATTTCTGGCTTTTAGTTTAATTGCCAATATTGGAGTTTTGGCTATTTTTAAATATTATCATTTCATTGACCAAAACATTGGATTTTTGTCCAATTTAATCGGTGCCGACTACCACTTGCCAGCATTTAATATTTTATTGCCAATAGGTTTATCTTTTCATACTTTTCAGGCCATGAGTTATACGATAGAGGTATATCGCGGTCATCAAAAAGCAGAAAGAAATTTTGGGATTTACAGTTTGTATGTCATGTTTTATCCGCAATTGGTTGCAGGACCAATTGAACGCCCTCAAAATTTGTTGCATCAATTTTATGAGAAACATGAATGGGACTGGCCTCGAGTTAAATCAGGATTATTGCAAATGGCATTTGGGATTTTCAAAAAAGTGGTGATTGCTGATCGTTTTGCAATGGTTGTTGATCCAGCCTATCAGGATTTAGGTCAACAAACAGGATTAAACTTATTGGTCGCTGCCTTTTTATATTCCTTTCAAATCTATTGTGATTTTTCGGGTTATTCTGATGTGGCAATCGGTGCTTCAAGGGTAATGGGTTTTAAATTAATGGATAACTTTAACGGCCCTTATTTAGCTAAATCATTGCCTGAATTTTGGAGAAGATGGCATATTTCACTGTCAACTTGGTTCAAAGATTATGTGTATTTTTCTTTAGGAGGGAATCGTGTATCTATACCAAAATGGTATATGAATATCATGATTGTTTTTATTCTTTCTGGAGTTTGGCATGGGGCGAGTTGGAATTTTATTATTTGGGGATTTTTGCACGGTGCATTTCAAGTAATCGGATTAAGTATCAACCGCTTTTTTCCAGCCTTAGCAGCAGATAAAATTCAATCGAGTTTTGTAAAAGTGATTTATCAAATTTGGACTTTCGCTTTGGTAACACTCGCTTGGGTGTTTTTTAGAATTCCCAAATTTTCGGAAGTAAAATTATTTTTTAAACAACTTTCGAGTTTGTCATTCTCCGATCGATTGAATTTAGCTTTAAATGCCAACGAATTAATTTTATGCTTTATTTTGGCAGCTTTGTTGATCATAGCTGAAAAATTAAATTGGAAAAATTCCTTATTAAATGGTAAATATTTTTGGCCGATAATGGTTGCTTGTTTATTAAGCATCTACTTTTTGGGTGTATTTAATTTAAAACAATTCATTTATTTCCAATTCTAACATGCGTAGAATTTTAGCTTGGTTTTTATTTGTGCTCTTTGCATTTGTGTTAGTTTGCACTGGCTCAGATGCTTCTATGAAGTGGATAAATAAACTCAGTAACCACTTGCCTGAAAATCTACAATCTGATAAATATACTTTTGGCGATTTATATGGATTTACCTATTTGCCGCAATTCAGAATTGTAAAAGATCCAAGTTATGTTGAATTACCGTCTTACTTGGATACGATTCAACGTACAAAGGATTTATTCATTTTGTGCGATAGCTATTTATATAGTTCCTTTGAAGAAAATTCCACCTATTTTAAGGGTGTAAAGAATGCTTATTTCACTAGATGGACGGAAGACACCTTAATTAATTCCAATCAGTTAAAATCTTCCAATTCAATTCTTTTGATAGAATGTGTAGAGCGTAATGCAATTATGCGTTTGAAATTATCTGAAGTGAATGCTCGAATTGCAATTGCCAAACCTGAATTAAAACAGTCCGCTGTCGCTCAAAATACATTTAAGTTCCCTTCTTTGCATGATCTGAATGAGGCTGTTAAGCAAGTTTTATATCACAAAACCCTGGAAACTAATTTGGATTTTATCCTATTTAGTCGAGGAGTTTTTCGGAAAATCAAAGAATTGAAAGCAAGTTTAAATTTGAATTGGTTTCAAAGGATTGATCATGCTGCTTCATTAGCACACAATAGCTCATTTTTGTACTTAAAAGAAACCATAGATCCTTCTGTTTCTAGCAGTTCTTTTTATCCATTTACAAATCAAGAAATCGATTCATTCGTGTCTGATTTGAATGAGATAAATGATTATTATTTAAAGGCTGGGTTCAAACGCGTATTAATTAGTATTCCAGCCAACCCCGTTGCCATTTTGCAAACTGAAAAATCTTCAACGAATCAATTGTTAAACCGACTAAAAAAGCATCCAAATTTAAAGGTCGAGATCATTGATCCATCGGACTCTCTAAAAGTGAATGCTTCTCAAAATTATTTCAAATCAGATTCTCATTGGAATAAAAATGGCGCTAAAATCTGGTTGGAATTTCTCAATCGTTCCCTAGCAAAATCTAATTAGGGAATTGTTTTTTATCTATCAAAGGCAAAAGATGTAGGGCATTTTTATAATAGACTTTTTTCAAAACTTCATCAGGTAATTCTAAGCCATAAATTCTCCAAAAAGCATGTCTTTTTCGGTAATAAGGAAAATATTCATCGCCCGTTTCTAAAAGTCTGAAATACGTATAATACTCAGAAGTTGTCCAAATGTCCTTACCAAATAAAACTCGGTCTTGGTACTTAATCATAAACTGTCTTGCATTCTTGGGTTGTCTTCCTAATTCATGAATCACAGCTCCAATTTCTGTATACATGTTGGGATAGGTGTCTAATAATCGTCCTAATTCACCTAAATTATTTCCCAACCATGCCAGATGTGCTGAAATGAATTTTGTTTTTGGATGCTTTCGAATAATATCCGTTTGCTCGTCCATGATTATTTTCCAAGAAGGATATTTGGATGAAGGCCTAGCTCTGCTCGGAAATTGTTTTAGTTCTAACCAGCGTTCATTGGTTTTGTCATGCGTATCAAAAAATGAAATGGGTTCTCCCGTGTGAATCAAAACAGGAATATTTAATTCTCCACATTTCGCCCAAATAGGATCCAATCTTGGGTCGTTTGTCGCAATGCGATTCCCTTTGCTATCTTTTACTTCTAGACCTAAATCTTTATAAATTTTCAAACCCATTGCGCCCGCTTTTACTTCTTTCTCTAAGGCTTTTACTGTTTCAGAAGACCAATTCGGATGATCAATGTCATTGAAATTTAAATTCGTAAAAACAACCACTCGATTGTTTGTCTTTTCCTTTCCAGCGTTGGTAGATTGAATGAGAAAATCAGTTCCGGACTCTCTTGTTGCATTTCTTTGGAATCCTTTTCCGCTCAAATTGACCATTACTCGCATGTTCAAGCTGTCCATTTGCTTAAGCAAAAAAGCCAAATCTTGATTAGGCATATTTCCTTGGTGATTATGAATATCAATGAAGGGATATTTAGCTCGTGTAACCTGATGTTCTGGAACTTTCAAAGTTGAAACAGGATCGTATTCTTCAAAAGTCATGGTTTTTTCTTGTGCAAAAAGCGAGACACTAGAAAAAAGAAGTAAAGTCAAAAATAATCGCATATAGTTTAATTTTTAACCCGAATGTATCGAATTATCTTTGATTTTATCCCCTGATTTTTAATTTTTTTGTCAAGATTCTAATCTATTCAGTATCTTCAAGTTCGATATGAAAAAATTCATCCTAATTCTAGTATTTTCTTTTCTATTTGGAGGTTTCTTTCAGGCTTTAAGTCAGGATAAAAAGACAGCTAGCCCTGTTTCAAAATCCCCATCTATGTCTGTTCAAGAAGAAACTTTTGCGGAAGGGATGCGCCTATATCTGAAATCAGATTATAACGAGGCCATTCTGGTTTGGGAAGGAATGATTCAAAAGGTAAAGGACAATCCTGCTATTTATTTTTATTTAGCCAAAGCTCATTTGGAATTAAAAAGTATGGCAAATGCATTGCAAAATGCCAAAGAAGCCAATCTGCTTTCTCCCAATTCCTTGGATTATGGTTTATTGTATGCTGATTTATTAAGTGTAAATAAAAATTATGATGAAGTAGTCAAATGCTTAACGCAACTTTTGCAATACGATGATAAACAAACAGAAGTGAATCTTCGTTTGTCGCAGGCCTATTTGTACCAAGAAAAGTATGATGAGGCATTGAATTCCTTATCTCACATTAGTCATTTGGAATTAGAAGAATATCCGGGAGTACATCGAATGAAACAATTGATTTATTTGAAGCAAAATTCATTTGATCAAATGATAGCCGAGGGCGAAAAATTGTTAGTCGATTATCCTGAAGAAACATTGTTTTCTTGGGAATTACTTGATTTAATCGATTTCTCAAAATGGGATAAGGCAGAAATGGTATTGTCACAACTTGCCAATAAATATCCCGAGATGGGGCAAATTCCGATTTTTCTGAGTAAATATTATGTTGAACATAAGAATTTTGATCTTGCTGTCAGAAATATTTCCAATAGTTTAAAAGACCCACAAATGGAATATCAAATGGTTGGGGCTATGACATTGAATGTATTTAGTTTATTGAAGTCAAAAGAAGATTTACAAAAAGCGAATATATTATTGGATCAAATTTTGTTGGTTTTTCCAAGTGAATCAAAATTTTTATCCTTAAAGGCGGATGTGTTAACCAGCGAAGGTAAATTAGACCAGGCGCAAGTGTATTTTTTAAAATCTGTTCATTTAGGATCCAATAATTTTGAGATTTGGCAACGAATAATTCAAATCGATTTTGAATTAAACCGGATTGATAGCGTGATTGTGCATGTAGAAGAAGCATTGAATTTGTTCCCCAATCAAGGTTTTTTGTATTTTCAATTAGGTTTTGCTCAGCATATTTTAGGGAAAAATTTTCAAGCGCTTGCCTCTTTGGAAACTGCTATTTCTTATGTAACAGAAAAAGATGAATGGTATATTCAATTGTATTCCATTCTTGGAGACACTTATCATGCTTTAGGTCGTTCCAAAGATTCGGATAGTAGTTTCGAAAAAGTCCTTTCAAAGGATCCGAATGAAGAACATGTATTAAATAATTATAGTTATTATTTATCCCTTCGAAAAACGAATTTGGAAAAGGCTGCCTTGATGGCTAAAAAATTAGTTGAGCAATTTCCTGACAATGGAACTTATTTAGATACTTATGCTTGGGTTTTATTTCAAAAAAACGAATTCACAACTGCTTTAGGCTATTTGGAAAAGGCAGTTAAAGGTGATAAAAAGGAAAATTCAGTTGTTTGGGAGCATTTGGGTGATACCTTTATCAAATTAGGCAGAGTAGAGGAGGCAGTTAATGCTTGGAAAATTGCAAAAAAGCTACCTGGAGCAAGTTTAATTTTGGATAAAAAAATTCAGATGAAGCAATTTTCGGAAAATTGAGATATTTTTGTAAAATTAAATTTAATGTATGCCATCTAAGGCTTTCCTTTCTATTTTTTCTTGCTTCCTTTTATCGGTGGGAATTTTTTCTTGTTCGAAAAAAATTAGCCCCATTTTGAAGGAAATACAAATAGATAGTGTTCTAAGTCCAGCTATTATAGCAACAGATTCTTTAAAAATAGATAGTGTTTCTAGTAAGTCAGAGAATTTGATTGAAAATCCAGATTTAAAGCTTCGTTCCGAAGAATTGAATTTTAATTATTTAAAAGCTAAATCTAAAGTTTCTTGGAAAACTAGTAATAATCAGGATAATTATACCGTTGATATACGAGTAAAAAAAGATAGTATTATTTGGGTAAATGTTTCTGTGACAATGATTACTGGTGCAACAGGATTATTCACTAAAGATCGAATCCAGTTTTATCATAAAATCAACAATGAATACTTTGACTTAACTTATGATAGTTTAAGTGTTCTAATGGGTTTTAAAATTGATTATAATATTTTACAGTCATTAATCGTTGGAAATCAGCCTTTTAAGAAGAATAATTCTCGGGTAATACGTGAGAATGATAACTTTGTTTTTAAACAAGAAGAGGGACAAATTAAGATTGATAATTTTGTAGGACCTAATCGGAAACTGAAAAAATTGTTGGTGAGTGACGAACCTTCGAATAATAAAATGGTGATGGATTATGAAGATTTTTCCACTATCAATCAAATATTGTTTCCATTTTCAAGTTCAATTACATTGGATGTGAAAAATAAAGAGAATCAAATTAAGCAAACGGTCATTAGTATTAAGTATTCCAAAGTGGAATTGTTAGATACTCCTTTGCAATTTCCTTTCCGTGTTCCTGAAAAATTATTGAAAAAATAATGTTAAAATTTTTGAAAAATTCCCTTCTTATCCTTTTTGTTATCCTGGGTTTTAGTGCTTTGGCACAGGTTGATAGAAAAACTCAATTGGAACAACAAAAGAAAGATAACTTGGCCAAAATCAAGGAGTTGAATTCGATCATTTCTCGGACTTCCAAAAAGAAAAATGCTTCTATTGGTAAATTGAATGTTTTAAAAGAGCAGATAGGTGTACAAAAGAAACAAATTAATATACTTTCAGAAAACCAAGTTGTTTTAGCACAAGAGGCTGAAAAGTTAACCAAAGAAAGTGATGTGTTAGCCGAGAAATTGAAACGTTTGAAGCGTGCTTATGCAATTATGCTTTACGAAGCACAAAAGACGTCCAATGTATATAATAAATTAACTTTTTTGATTTTATCGGATAATTTGGGAGAGTTTGTGAAGCGATTTGATTATCTGCGCCATTTCTCAATCAATAGAAAAAAACAAGCCAATAAAATTTTTGAAACTCGCCAGGATTTAATGACCAAAAAACAAAAGGTGATTTTTAAAAAGGAAGAAGAGAAGAAGGTCATTGTTGAAAAAGAAAAAGAGAAGAAAACCTTAGAAGTATTAAAAACAAAAGAGGATAAAGTAGTAACCGTTTTAACTCAGCAAGAGAAAAAACTAAGAATTGAACTAGAAAAGAAGAAGTTAGCAATTCGAAAATTGGACAATTTAATTACCAATATCGTTGCTCGTGAAATTCAAAAAAGTCAGGAAAGAGAGAGGAAATTGAGAATGGCTCAACAAGCCAAGAAAATGGAGGTGAACAAGCCAGCACTTCCTACTTTAAAGACAGATGGATCACTTCCAAAATATGTAGATAAATCCGAAAAAGAATCAGCGAAGAATTCTTCTGGAACAGAAATTGCTAAATCTGAAAAAGCTGCAGAATCTAAAGAGGCTGCTAGTTCGAAGGTAGAGGCCAAACAACCTGTTTTAGAAAGTAATACTTATTACATGAATGCAGAAGAAGCTAAATTGGCAAGTTCTTTTGGTGCATTAAGAGGAAGAATGCCATTTCCTGTTCCTTCTGGATTTATTTCAGACCATTTTGGGGTTCATAAACATCCTATTTTAAAAGGTGTCATGATAAATAATAATGGTATTGATATTCAAACATCTCCAGGCTCAGCAGTTCATTCAGTGTATGAAGGAGTTGTACAGTCAGTGGTAAATATTCCAGGCATTAATATGGTTGTCGCCATTCAACATGGAGATTACTTTACTGTATATAGTAAATTGGATAATGTTTCTGTAAGTACGGGGCAAAGAGTTAAAACGGGTCAACGAATTGGATCTGTTGCATCAGATGATGATGGAACGGCTGAAATTAATTTTCAAGTTTGGAAAAACACCATTCGTCAGAATCCAGAAGCATGGCTGAGGAAGTAAGAGGTAAGAGGTAAGAGGTAAAAGGTAAGAGGTAAGAGGTAAGAGGTAATAGGTAAGAGGTAATAGGTAAGAGGTAATAGGTAAGAGGTAAGAGGTAAAAGGTAATAGGTAAGAGGTAAAAGGTAACAGGTAAAATAGGTAATAGGTTTATTAATTTCTAATCTAAAATATAAGTTTTCTGTTAGTGATTCTGATTTTCTTTTTTTAAGGGGTAATGCGTCCCCTTACCCCCTGCAATTTACGTGTTATAAAGTTCAGTTAATTGATAAATTGATTATATCAAAAAGATTCCTTGCTTAGGCCTTATTTACAATTAGTTAAAGCGGTTTTCAATTTTTTTAAACAATTAGGGTTTGACTGAGAACAGTTTGAAGCCTTTCCTAGAATGGTTGCTCAGCCTATCGAAGCATGGTTGTTGAGCTTGTCGAAGCATCGAAGTCAAAAGATGTAGAAAAGAGAATCAAGAAATGTTGTTACCTCTTACCTCTTACCTTATATTCTATAATTAACCCTCAAACTTACATTCCTTCCTTGGTCATCTGTGAAGTATCTAAATCTATTTAGATAATCTCTATAGGCCGCATTTAATGCATTGCTGATTCGTATGCCAAAGTCAAATTTGCGCACTTTCAATCCCCAATTTATTTCTACCAATTGATAGCCTTTGGGAGGTTCAACATAATCTGAACCAGGTTCTACACGCGTTTGTCTTGATACCTCTGTTATTCCAGCGCTAATGTATTGTTCCGATTGACTAAATTGATAGCGAATTTGATATTCAAATCGGTCTGGAGGAATATTAACCAAATATTCCTTGTTTTTTACATCATACGCCCTTGTGATACTTGCTTTATGCGTTAAAGACCAATGTTTGTCTAGTTGGTAAGTTAATTTTCCATCGATACCTTGAAAAGTAGCATTGATTTGTTGATATTCGAAACCAGGAAAAACACCTCTGACAGTTTGAATATAATAAGGCTCTCCATTTTCTACCATCGGCCTTAAGTAGATAAAATTTTGAATGTAATTATAAAACAAACCTAGTTCTACTTCTAATTTATTTTTATTGAAAATAGTGTTTAAACTCAAATTTGTGGCAGTTTCTCCTTTTAAATAGGGATCCCCGATTTCAAATGCTCCAGCACCATGATGGACACCATACGAAAATAATTCATTCGCGCTGGGTGCCCGAAAGGCTCTGGCAATAATAAAATGATTTTCTAATTGATCGGTCCAATGATATTTTGCCCCAATGCTACCTGAAATGCCATTGAAATTGTATTGATCACTTCTGGATTGACCTGAGTAACTGATTAATGTACGATGGGTTTCTAAATTTTTTGCGTCAAAACGAAGTCCAACTTCTAATTCATATTTTTCCTTAGCCAGTCGCTCAATACCAAATACTCCTAAATTAGTTTGAAAATAATTGGGTAAAAGGCTATTGGATATCGTGGGATTCCTTACAGCTTTACCCGATGTTATATTTCCTTGATGCAAGAATGTAAGTCCAAATTGTCCTTTCCATGTTTTGGAATCATTGGTTTCATCCAATAATAATTCGCCAGTAAAAGTGTCTAATTCAAATCTTAAATTATTGACATTCTTTCCAGCCCGCAAGACATCCAACTCCAATCTTTCATCGAATTGATAGGCAAAAGTTCCCCGAATTGCAGAACCATTCTCTAGTTTGTAAAAGTTTTTAATTTTCAATAAGTCGTGAAAAACATCTTGATTAGGCCTTTCTATATTTCTAATAAACTGAGTGGGGGTGTATATATTTGCAGGAACAGGATTGGCGATAGCAGCTTCCAAATCACCAACATTACCAATGTGTGATCCTAAATATATACCAATGATATTGTGGAATCTACTGTAATAAAGTTCAGAGCCCCATAATTTTGATTTGTACCCGAATTGTGCCGAAAAGTTTTCTTCCTTAACTCCTGTATTGGCTAAGTAATAGTTGGCACTTTGAATGTTGCCCCCATCTTTAATGGTTCCTTGAATTCTCCAGCCCCAACCTTTAAAATTGTTTATTCCACCTTCTAAACTTCCAGATAAAACCCATTGCCTTCCGTTGGTGAAATAAATGTTTTGTAATTCCCCTTTTATCCCAGCCGTATCTGCTAAAGCATTTGGTTCCATTAATACAATCCCTCCAATGGCATCTCCTCCAAAGCGCAAACCAGCTGGTCCTTTAATAATTTGTATGTTTTTGGAAACAAACGGATCTATTTCTGGAGCATGTTCGCTACCCCATTGTTGTCCTTCTTGGCGGACTCCTTGATTTAAAATAATGACTCTAGATGAGTGCATTCCATGAATGACTGGTTTAGAAATCGTACTGCCCGTTTGTAAGCTTTGAACCCCACTGATACCTTTAATCATTTCTCCAAGACTTAATCCGTCTTTTTGAGAACGTTCTTCATCTGAAAGTCTACCTGTCAATTGACTACTTGCTTCTGATTTTTTACCCGATACAATCACTTCTTGTAAATGCTCTTCGTGTTCGTGTAGATCAATGTTTTGCAGATTTTCCTCTTTTAAAGTAACACTCATTTCGAACTTGTCGAATGTACTTAATTCACAAACTAGCTGATAGGTGCCTGGACAGATATTATTTAATTGGTAAAAACCTTTTTCATCTGACTTTGTCCCAAATTTGGTGCCTTTTAAATAGATAGTCGCATTCCCTATTTTTTGTTTTGTTTCACTTGAACTAATTGTGCCCCGCAAAACGCAATCACATTTGTTTTGTGCGAATGCAGTCAAACTGGCTAAATGGAGAAAAAAAATAAATAAGATGCTTAGGCGCATGTAGATGATGAAATGTTAAATCAGACTTTAAATATACGTTTAAATATGCTTTAATAGGTACTTAACAGGTTCACGATCGATGAAAGTTGAATTTTTGAAGATGACTTGTTAAACAAAGTTGACAAAAATTTTGAAATAAATATTTGTTTTGTTTAATCTTTTTATAAATTTGTTAAACAAAATTTAAATCGAACACAAATGACTGCCTTAGAATTCACTTATCAGGTTGGGAATTTCTCCAAGATTTTGAAACCATTTGCATTACGTTTGACAAGAGACTCAGATGATGCGAACGATTTAATACAAGATACACTTGTAAAAGCTTACACGAATAGAGATAAATATTCAGATGGGACAAATCTGAAAGCTTGGTTATTTACCATTATGAAAAATACTTTCATAACGCAATACCAGCGAATGGTCCGTCGAAATACTTTTATCGACACAACAGATAATTTACACTTCATCAATTCAACCGAATCTATACAGTCCAACCTTGCTCTAAATTCCTTTGTAAAAGAGGATTTAGAGAAGGCTTTGGCCAACACGGAAGAGATGTACCGAACACCTTTTTTAATGTATTTTGAAGGATTTAAGTACCATGAAATTGCTGAAGAACTTGACTTGCCGATTGGCACAGTTAAAAATAGAATTCATATTGCTCGTAAAGAGTTAAAAAGTCAATTGAAAATGTATGCCAATTGATTTGAGGTTTTAAATAGGTTTAGGTTAACAAAAGATTGAGTAAAAAGTCAGATAATTTCTGACTTTTTCTTTTGGTGCAAACCAAAAATATAGGGGTAATTAGTCGAATCGTTGCGCCCATTAGCCCGTTAAATTGTTTATATTTGTTAATTACTATGGTCATTAGTTAAGATGATGAAAAAGAAAAAAGTAATCGTAATAGGTGCCGGATTTTCTGGACTTTCAACTGCCACTCAATTGGCGGATTGGGGTTATGAGGTAGAAATATTTGAGAAAAATGAACAAGCTGGAGGCCGCGCGAGGGTATTCAAAGAGCAAGGTTTTGTATTTGACATGGGGCCAAGCTGGTATTGGATGCCTGATGTTTTTGAGAAATATTTTTCTGTTTTTCATAAAAAACCATCGGATTACTATCAATTAAAAAGACTTGATCCTTCTTACACGGTCATTTTATCACCCGATCAGGTCATTGATTTGCCAGCCAATTTGGATGATATTAAATCATTGTTTGAACAAATTGAACCAGGTGCCTCGAATCAATTAGATCAATTTTTAGATCAAGCATCCTATAAATACCAAGTCGGAATTACAAATTTTGTTTGGAAGCCTTCTCGGAAAATTTCAGAATTTCTAAGCTTAAAGTTATTGATTGATGTCATTCGTTTAGATGTATTTCAATCGTTTTACACCCACATTCGAAAGTATTTTAAGTCGAGTACACTTCTAAAGATCATGGAATTTCCCATCCTCTTTTTAGGTGCTATTTCCCAGAATACTCCAGCGATGTACAGTTTGATGAATTTTGCTGAAATAACCATGGGGACCTGGTATCCAATGGGAGGGATGCACAAAATCATTGAGGGAATGGTTCAATTGGCGGAAGAAAAGGGTGTTAAAATTCATTACAACCAAGAGGTTTTGGGATTTGAAATAGCAGATAAAAAAGTGAAAGCCATACAATTGAAATCAGGTATTCATTATGCCGATGCAGTTGTAGCAAGTGCCGATTATCATCATGTAGAAACTTTATTGGGTGACGATTATCGAAACTATACAGAAGATTATTGGGATAAACGCGTCATGGCCCCATCTTCTATTTTATTTTACCTCGGTGTTTCCAAGCGATTACCCAAATTAAAACACCATAATCTCTTTTTTGACCGTGATTTCTCTGTTCATTCCAACGAAATTTACACAGAACCTTCCTGGCCTTCTGATCCATTATTTTATGCTTCTGCTCCGTCTGTTACAGACCCGAGTGTTGCGCCCGAGGGAAGCGAAAATTTGTTTTTATTAATTCCGGTTGCCCCCAATTTGGTTGATACAGAAGAAATCCGAGAAAAATATTTCGACCAATTAATGGATCGTTTGGAGAGTTATTGTGGTACAAGCATTAGAGAAGCCATTGTTTTCAAGAGGTCTTATGCGCACAAAGATTTTAAAAATGATTACCACGCATTCAAAGGAAACGCCTACGGATTAGCTAATACCTTAATGCAAACCGCTATTTTAAAACCAAGTTTGAAAAATAAGCGATTGAAAAATTTGTATTACACGGGTCAATTAACCGTCCCAGGCCCTGGCGTGCCACCTGCATTGATTTCTGGGTTGGTCGTTGCCAAAGAATTAGATAAAGAACTTAAAAAACTTTAGCATGGATTTATACCCAAAAGTTTCATTGGCTTGTAGTAAATTATTGACAAAGGCATATTCTACGTCTTTTTCATTGGGAATTCAAACCTTGTCTAAGCGCGTGCATAACCCGATCTATGCCATTTATGGTTTTGTGCGTTTGGCCGATGAAATTGTGGATACCTTTCATTCACATGATAAAAAAATGCTCTTTGAGCGATTTAAGAAAGATACTTATCTAGCACTGGAGGAAAAAATAAGTTTGAATCCTATTTTGCATTGTTTTCAGTCAGTGGTGCATGAATTTGAAATAGATAAAGAATACATTGAAGCTTTTTTGTATTCCATGGAATTGGATCTGACAGAGACAGTTTATGATGACTCGGAATACAAAAAATATATTTATGGTTCTGCTGAGGTCGTTGGGCTTATGTGTTTGCGTGTTTTTTGCAAAGGGAATCCACAGCATTTTGATTACCTAAAAGCGGATGCATGTGCCTTAGGTTCGGCATTTCAGAAAATCAATTTTTTACGAGATATTCGCTCAGATTATGAAGAAAGGGGTCGTGTATATTTCCCAGAGATTGATTATTTGAATTTTACTGAAGATCAAAAGAAGGAGATCGAAGCAGATATTCAACTGGATTTTGATGCTGGTTTGCGAGGTGTTAAAAACTTACCTTCTAATTCTCAAAAAGGTGTTCGTTTGGCCTATGAATATTACATTCGTTTGTTCGAAAAAATCAAGGCTAGCTCAGTTGATGTGATTAAAAACGAGCGAGTTCGCGTACCCGATTGGGAGAAATTTTTGATTTATTTTCAGCTTATTCTTAAAAAATAAATAATGGATTTTTTGTTGCAAAATGCTAGTTGGTTGATATTTGCTTTATTTATCATGGCATTTTTATATTCCTCCGTGGGGCATGGTGGTGCGAGCGGTTACTTAGCCGTTATGGCATTATTTTCAATAGCTCCCGCCGTCATGAAACAAAGCGCCTTAATTTTAAATTTGGGGGTTTCTATGATTTCCTTTTTGCAATTCTATCGAAAGGGATTTTTTAAATGGAGAAATTTTTGGCCCTTTGCATTGGCAAGTATTCCGATGTCCTATTTGGGTTCACTTTGGATATTAAGTGATTCAACTTATAAAAAAGTCTTAGCAATTTGTTTGTTTTTTGCTGTGTTGAGAATAATGTTTCAACAAAACGCAAAACCTTCTCAAAAGCAAGTTCCTTTGATTGCAGCCCTGATGATTGGTGCTATTATCGGTCTGATTTCAGGTATGATAGGCATTGGTGGAGGAATTTTATTAAGCCCATTAATCCTATTGTTTGCTTGGGCAAATATGAAAGAAACTGCTGCAGTAAGTGCTCTTTTTATTTTTGTCAATTCTTTGGCAGGTTTAATAGCAGTGAAAAATTGGGTGGCTTTAGAACAACAAAATTTTGTTTGGATGATTTTAGCTTCTTTGATAGGAGGGATTTTAGGATCTTCTTGGGGAGCCAATTATGCTTCTTCAAAGTGGATCAAATACATTTTAGGATTGGTTTTGATCATTGCGAGTCTCAAATTATTCTTTGTATAAAAAAAAGTCTTTGCCAATTGAATGACAAAGACTTTAAATTTATTTTAATCTATATTATTTCGCACCTCCTAAGGCCGCTCCACTTGATTTAGCTTTTTGAGCTTCTTGCATAGGATTCAATGGGCCTTGTCTATTCATTTTGAATAATTGCAATTTAGTAGGCTGTGCAGGCTCTCTTGGATAAGCATTGTCATCTGTATCGATATCCGCAATTTCAAAGTAAGGATCCAATGTCCATTTTGCTACTTTCTTGTCCGTTGGAATTATTTTCTTCGCTTGAACATCATTCAATCTCCAAATTTCTGCAGGGAATCTAAGCACTTGGTCTGTCCCATCTTCAAAGGTTAATTTGACAATCACTGGCATCGGTAAACCTCCTTTGTTTTTGAAATTGACTACATAAAAGTTTTTGCCAGCAGAAACTAATTTTCTTTCCTCATCTGTCAAAGATTTTAAATAATCTTGGTATTTCTTTTTTTCATCCTCTGATACAGCAAAACGATCGAAAGTATTATAGAAATCATTCATATCGCTTTCTTTTTCTACCACTGTTTCCTTGATATCCGTTTTGTTACGAATATTCGAAATTGTTTGTCTTTTTGCATCAAAATTAGCTTTATCATTGGCTTTTTTAGCCGTTGGGTCTTGGTTATCAACACCAAACCATTCAACGGTTTCAATCGATTGGTTAACAGGCTCCGTTCCATAAAACCAGCCTCTCCAGAACCAGTCTAAATCGACACCTGAGGCATCTTCTAAAGTACGGAAGAAATCGGCAGGGTAGGGTTGTTTAAATGCCCATCTGCGCGCATATTCTTTGAATGCATAGTCGAATAATTCACGACCCATAACCGTTTCTCTTAAGATATTCAATGCTGCTGCTGGTTTTGCATAGGCATTATTACCAAATTCCATGATATTTTCCGAGTTGGCCATGATCGGTACTTGGCTTTTGGAATCCAATCTCATATAAGGAACAATACTTTGCGCTTCCCCTCTTCTAGCAGGGAAATTACGATCCCACTCTTGCTCAGCTAGGTATTGACAAAATGTATTCAATCCTTCATCCATCCACGACCATTGGCGCTCATCTGAATTGATTATCATTGGGAAAAAGTTGTGTCCAACTTCATGAATGATAACTCCTATCATTCCATTTTTTACATTTTCCGAATAAGTTCCATCCGCCTCTGGTCTACCACCATTGAAAGAAATCATCGGATATTCCATTCCTCCTCCTGCTATGGAATGACAAGAAATAGCTACTGGATATGGATAGGCTACGGTGCGTTTTGAGTAAGACTTCAATGTATGGGCTACTACCATCGTAGAATATTTTCCCCAAAGTGGATTTCCTTCTTTCGGGTAGTAAGACATAGCCATCACTTTTTTCCCTTCCACATCTACTTGCATCGCATCCCAAATGAATTTTCTTGAAGAAGTAAAGGCAAAATCTCTAACATTGTCCGCTTTGAAAATCCACGTTTTTTTGCCTGTTGGTTTCCCTTTTTCAGCTTTTTCGGCTTCTTCTTGACTCACCAATAACACAGGTCTTGTCGCTGTTTTGGCTTGCTCCCAACGTTTTAACTGAGTAGCAGACAACACTTTTGTTGGATTTTGTAATTCACCAGAAGCACCTACAACATGGTCATTAGGGGCAGTAATTTCAACTTTATAATTTCCAAAGTTCAAGGTAAATTCTCCTTGTCCTAAAAATTGTTTGTGTTGCCATCCGTACACATCATTATAAACAGCCATTCTTGGGAACCAATGCGCAATAAAGTAATTGGCATTTCCGTCTTTTTCGAAAAATTCATAACCAGAACGACCATAATATTCTGTGATTAAATAATTCCAATCAATGGAAAAGCTCACTGATTGACCCGTTTTTATCGGACTAGGCAAATCAATTCGCATCATTGTTTGATTGATGGTATGTCGAAGGGGATTACCCTTCATATCTTTTACAGAAGTTATTTTATACCCATAATCTTTTGGATTTGTTAAATCTTTAAACGCTGCTGCGCTAATCGATCCATTAATTCCACCCGTTTTGGAAGTGCTACCATTAGATCCTTTTTCAAATAAATTTTGATCCAATTGTAACCAAATATAAGGTAACTCGTCGGGTGAATTATTGAAATAGGTAATGGTTTCAGAACCAATGATTTTTCGATTGATATCATCTAATTCTACTTTGATATCATAATCAGCTCTTTGTTGCCAATAATCCTTGCCCGGTGAACCACTCGCTGTGCGATAAGAATTTGGAGTAGGTAAAGTAGATTCTAATTGTTCAAAACGATTGTTTGCATTGTAATTGGCAGAGCTAGATTGAGCCAAGCCAATGAAAGTTTGAAGACTTATGAAAGTCAAGAGGTATAATTTTTTTATCATTTGTTGATATAGTTTTTTCAAATCTATAAAAAAGTTTTTACATACTAAATTCAGACCAACGATTTAACTTAGATTAATCCGGATCTAAACATTGAATTCTGTGCTATCCTGTGCTAATTTATTTATTAAAAAATTTAATTTATTTGTTTAGAATTTGTAGATTTAAGTCTTTAAAGAAATAATTTAATTTTATTTATATGAGTATTTTAGTTGGACAAAAAGAATATTTTAAAGGAATAGATCAAATTCAATATGAAGGTCCTGAGTCGGACAATCCATTAGCATTTAGATACTACAATGAAAATCAGGTGGTTGCAGGTAAGACAATGAAGGAGCACCTTCGTTTTGCCATTGCTTATTGGCATTCCTTTTGTGGAAATGGTGCGGATCCATTTGGTCCAGGAACTCATCATTATCCTTGGGATGTTTCCAATGATCCTAAACAAAGAGCATTAGATAAGGCAGATGCCGCCTTTGAATTTATCACCAAAATTGGTGCACCTTATTATTGTTTTCACGATATAGATGCCATCGATCAATGCAATGATCCGAAAGAATTTTCAGAAAGAATGAAATTTATTGCGGATGTTTTTGAAAAGAAACAAGCAGAAAGTCAAGTGAAATTACTTTGGGGAACTGCCAACTTATTTTCACATGAGAGATACATGAATGGTGCTTCTACCAACCCTAATTTTGAAGTAGTTGCCCATGCAGGTGCTCAATTAAAAGGAGCTATTGATGCAACCATTAAATTAGGTGGCCAAGGTTATGTGTTTTGGGGAGGTAGAGAAGGTTATATGACTTTGCTAAATACAGATATGAAGCGTGAAAGAGAGCATTTTGCAAGAATGCTACATACTTGTGTGGAATATGCACGTAGAAATGGCTTTAAAGGGAAGTTTTTTATTGAGCCAAAACCATGTGAGCCAACTAAGCATCAATATGATTATGACGCGGCCACTGTTATTGGTTTCTTGCGTGAATTTGATTTGCTATCTGAGTTTGGATTGAACCTTGAAGTGAATCACGCTACTTTGGCAGGTCATACTTTTGCGCATGAGTGCCAAGTTGCTTCTGATGCGGGTATGTTGGCTTCCATCGATGCGAATCGTGGTGATTACCAAAATGGCTGGGATACAGATCAGTTTCCTTTGGATATTTATGAGTGGGCGGAAGCTATGTCAATTATTTTGAATCAAGGCGGATTAGCTGGTGGTGGTATTAATTTTGACGCAAAACGTCGTAGAAATTCTACCGATGCAGCCGATTTATTTTATGCTCATATTGGTGGAATGGATACCATTGCACGTTCTTTATTGATCGCAGAAAAGATTCAGAAAAACGGTGAGCTTGCTAAATTTAAAGCTGCAAGATACGCAAGTTTCAATCAAGGAAAAGGTGCAGATTACGAAGCAGGAAAATTGAAATTAGAGGATTTATTCCAAATTGCGACGGAAATCGGAGAGCCTCAAATGCTATCTGGAAAACAAGAATATCTTGAGAATTTATTGGGTCGATTCGTTTAATACAATGGATTAGATATGAAAAATATATTGCCGATTTTCCTATTATTAATTATGATAAATTTAAAAGCAGTGGGTCAAAAACCTGCTGCTTTTTCTACTTCTAAACCATGGGCTTATTGGTGGTGGCCTGGAAGTGCTGTCAATGAAAAGAGTATTACTTACAATTTAGAAGCTTTTGCTAAACAAGGATTTGGGGGATTACATATCATTCCTATTTATGGGGCCAAAGGATTTGAAAATCAGTTTCTAAATTATTTATCTGCCGACTGGAAAGCAAAATTTGCCTTTACCTTAAAAGAAGCTCAAAGGCTGCATTTGGGTATTGACTTGACTTTGGGAACAGGCTGGCCATTTGGAGGTCCACAAATTACTCCTTTGGAAGCAGCAAAAGCCTACCAAATATTTCAATTGACTATCCCAGAGGGGGCAACATTACCCGTTTTAGACAATTCCTTAGCGAAATTTCCAGGGTCCATTTTAACAGCCATTTCTGTTTTTGAAAATGGCATATACAAGGAAAATCTTTTTGACTTATTTCAAAAAAAACAATTAGCTACATGGCATTCTAAATCGGATTCCACTCATATTTATTTGATGTATCAAACCTTGACCAAACAAATGGTCAAAAGAGCTGCACCAGGTGGGGAGGGTTTGGTCATGGACCATTTTAATGCAGATGCATTTGATGCCTACAAAGTTCCCTTTACCGCCTTGCTAAAAAAATCTCATCGACCTTTAAGGGCCATTTATAACGATTCTTATGAAGCATTTGGAGCCAATTGGACCTCTGATTTTTTTGATCAATTTGTTCAATTAAATGGCTATGATCTTCGGGCACATTTGGATGTTATGTATAAAAGTCAAGCCCAAAATGAAACAGAGAATCAAATCTGGGCAGACTATCATCGAACCATTTCTCAATTATTAATGAAAAATTTTACTCAACCTTTTGCCGCTTTTGCAAAGGGAATGGGATTTTTAAGTAGAGATCAAGCACATGGTTCTCCTGGGAATTTGTTGGATTTATATGGCGCTGTCGATATTCCTGAAGCAGAATTTTTTGGTAGTAAACCCTACAAAATTCCGAATTATCGAGTAGATCCTGAATATGATAGTTTGACATTTGGTATACCGGATATTCGTGCTTTGAAGTTGGCTTCTTCGGCAGCCAATTTAGTGGGTAAAAAATTAGTGACCAGTGAAACTGCCACTTGGTTAGGGAATCATTTTAAAGTTTCTTTATCTCAAGTAAAACCCATCATCGATGAAGTGTTTGTTGGAGGTGTCAATCATGTTTTCTTCCACGGAGCAACCTTTAGTCCACCGGAAGTGAAATGGCCAGGTTGGTTGTTTTATGCTAGTACGAATTTCAATCCCCAAAGTCATTTTTGGGAGGCATTGCCAGAATTGAATAAATACATCGAGACTTGCCAAAGTTTCTTGCAAAATAATGCAACAGATTCTGATTTGTTGTTGTACTTCCCCATGGAAGAAATTTGGCATCAAAGAAATGGAAAAGGTAAAATGCATACGCTCGACTTGCATGCAAACAGTAGAAATTGGTTGAAAAATACCCCTTTCGGAAAATGGGCTCAAGTTTTACAAGATCGAGGTTATCAAACAGATTATATTTCAGACGATTTGTTGAAAACCTTGAAACCCAATGCGAACAAGACTTTTACGGCATCTTCTGGAAACGTATACAAAACCATTTTGATTCCGCCGATTAATTATTTATCAACATCAACCTTGGAATTGTTAGCTGATTGGGTCAAAAAGGGCTATCCTGTTTATTTCCTTGAGAAACTTCCAGAAAAAAATATTCTTTGGAATGAATCTGAGGTACAAAAATCAAATTGGAACACATTGCGAGAGCAATTAGTAATGAATGTTTTGTCTGACCCTCGCGATGTACTGGCTAGAAAAGGGGTGGCTAAAGAGGAAATGAGTGAATTGGGATTGTCCTTTATCCGGAAGAGAGAAAATGGTAATTACGCCTATTTTGTGACTAATTTATCCAATACATTTAATGAAGGATTTGTCAATTTTGCCCGAAAATCCAATGCCTATTCAACCTTAAATCCAATGAATGGGCAAGTAGGTCAACTTCCATTGGATAAAATGAAAGGTGCTTTTGTCCAATTATTACCGGGTCAAAGTGTTATTATAAGAACGGTTAAAGCAAAAAAGATTCAAAAAATGCTTCCTGTAATCTCACTCACTTTGACTAATATAACTCCTTCTAGTAAAATCAATGTTGATTTTGTCAAAGGAGCTCCTGAATTGCCTAAATCGATGATTATGGAAAGCTTGGATTTTTGGACGAAAGATTCTTCTACCCACCGTTTTTGGGGGACAGGGAAGTATAGTTTTGATTTTGATTTGACAGCTGAGGAAATCAAATATGCGAAAGTTTTACACTTAGATCAATTGAAAGATTGGGCAAAAGTTACCATTAATGGAAAATTAGTGGGTAAGATATGGGCTATTCCTTTCCAATTGGATATTCCCAATGGAGTTTTAAAAGAGCATAATCGATTTGAAATTGAGGTGACCAATTTATCTGCCAACCGAATTAGGGATTTAGATAAAAAAGGTGTTGTTTGGAAAAATTTCCATGAAATCAATTTTGTGGATATTCGTTATAAACCGTTTGATGCTTCTAATTGGGCCATCGATACCAGTGGATTAAAAGGGAATATATTTTTTACCAACCGATGAGTATTTTTATTAATGAATTAGAAGTGGCATTTCATTTGCTTCAAAATGCTGAAAATGCAGATTGGATGACGAAATACATGCGGAATCAGTTTCCTTATTTAGGAATAAAAAAACCTGAACGGCATGCGGTATTTGTTGATTTATATAAAAAGCATGGTAGTAAAGAGGATTGGTGGACAGTATGTAATGTTTTATTTGCTAAAAAAGAGCGTGAATATCAGTATGTAGCCATGGATTTTTTGCAAAAGAAATCCAAAGAATGGGATGAGCGAATCCCATCGCTGGTTGAATCTTGGATTTTAGCCCAACCTTGGTGGGATGTTGTGGATGTTTTATCTCCCAAAGTATTAGGGCCTTACTTTTTGCGTTTCCCTGAACAACAAACCTATTGGTTGACTCGATGGATGGAATCAAATAATTTTTGGTTGCAAAGAGCTTGTATTCTTTTTCAACTAATGTATAAATCGAAAACGGATAGGGGATTATTATCCAAAATAATATTAGAATTAAGTTCTTCCAAAGAGTTTTTTATTCAAAAAGCCATTGGTTGGTCCTTGCGCCAATATGCTAGAACAGATGCTCCTTGGGTCATTGATTTTGTTGAAAACCATGCATTGGCAGCACTTAGTAAACGGGAGGCACTTTTGAGGGTTTGAAAGGAAAAGAGAAGAGAGGAAAGAGAAAAGTGAAAACGCGCTCGGCTGTGTCGAGTGTGTACTATGAATTGAACTTGTAGTTCAAGAAAGAATACTAAATGGCTAAAAAACGCGCTCGGCTGTGCCGAGTGTGTACTATGATTTGAACTTGTAGTTCAAGAACATGAATTCAAGATTCAAGAAAGAATATAAAAAGGCTCACCTCGCGGCAAGCCTTTCGTTATTTAAGGGGATTTGATTTAACAAGTATATTGCCTAAACCAAACGATTGATGATTACACAGTAATTCAATAAAGGTTATAAATTGATGAATCGCTTAATAATGTTAAACATGAACAAGCGAAAGCGGTCAGGCTAAAGAATTTGATTCACAAATTTCGTGAATGGAGCTTAAATAAAAAATTATTTTATTTTTTTTGTTTCAAATCCATGCCCCAATACTTTCGTTCTTACGCGCAATAAATTCATATCGGAAGTGATAAACAATGTTTTTCCATCTTCTCCAAAAGCCACATTTGAATTAGCATTGTCTGTAATAATTCTTCCAAGTAATTTTCCTTTTGCATTGATAATTAAAACTCCTCCAGGACCCGTAGCCCATATATTGCCTTCTTTGTCAATTTTCATACCATCTGCAGAACCATTTAAACCACTTTTGTGCATGGCATTTCCATCAAAAAAGATACTTGGCTTACCTAAATTCCCATTTTTATCTACTGGGTAAGCATTCCAAATTAAGGCATTGGGGTCAGATTGTGCAACGTATAAGATTGATTCATCTAAATTAAAGGCTAAACCATTGGGTCTGGTCATAACCTTTGACTGTAAACTTAAATTCCCTTGGGTATCAATTCTATAAACACCTTGAAAATCCAATTCTTTGGCTGGTTCTTCTTTTCCTCTACCGGGTAAGCCATAGGGAGGATCTGTGAAGTAATAGGCCCCTGAACTGTGTTGAACTAAGTCATTCGGACTATTTAATTTTTTCCCTTCAAAAATATGAGCTAAAGTCTTTTTCTGGTCTGGATGATGAATGGGCATTTCCGCAATGCGTCTATCACCATGCTCACAGCTGACTAAATTGCCTTTTTGATTGATGATTAATCCATTTGCACCAGGCTCTTCTGAATAATATTCTGGTTTTGTATAGCCCGCATGTTCTAAAAAGGTTTCTAAGCCCTTTGCCGCCGTCCATTTGTGAATCTTATTTTCAGGAACATCTGTAAATAATAGGAATTTATCCTTTTTGACCCAAACAGGTCCTTCCGACCATGTAAAGCCTTTTGCAATGATTTCAATTTTTGAATTGACATCCAATAAATGGTCTAACTCAGAATCAATCCGTTCAATTCTACCAATTGTTGGATAGTTATTTTGTGCTTTCATAGAAAAACTAGAAATCGCTAAAAGTGCTGCAAAGCAGGAGAGAAGGTATTTTGACATAAGAAAAAAAAGACGTGCATGTGAGCATGCACGTCTATGTTTTAAGGATTACAAATTGAGTTTTTTCAACTCTTTTACCGCAAAATCGGCTGCTCTTGCAGTTAATGCCATATACGTTAAAGATGGATTGACACAAGACGTTGAAGTCATGGCCGAACCGTCTGTAACAAATACGTTTTTACAAGCATGTGTTTGATTATGTGCGTTTAAAACAGAAGTTTTAGGATCTCTACCCATTCTAGCTGTCCCCATTTCGTGAATCGCCATACCTAGATATGAGCCGTTGTCATGCGTTTTGACATTTTTCAAACCTGCGCTTTCCAACATTTCTCTAGCATCTTCCATCATATCTTTACGCATTTTCATCTCGTTTTCTTTCAAACCAGCATCGAAAACAACTACTGGTAATCCCCACTTATCTTTAGTCGTTGGATCTAAGTACATTTTGTTTTCGTGATACGGTAATGTCTCGCCAAAACCACCCAAGTTCATCGTCCAAGGTCCTGGTTTAGTTAAGGATTCTTTGTAGTCTCCACCGAAACTTAAATCACCTATGCCTCTATTCCAACTTTGTCTAGAGCCACTTCCTTGGTAACCAAATCCACGTAAATAATCCCTCTTATCATTTCCAATGTTACGATATCTTGGAATATAAATACCATTCGCTCTTCGGCCGATGTAGTATTTGTCTTCATCACCTTCCCAAACTCCACTTGCACCTGTACGGAAGTGGTGATCCATCAAATTATGACCTAATTCACCTGAATCATTTCCAAATCCATTCGGGAAACGAGCTGATTTTGAATTTAATAACAAGGCTGTTGAGCTAACTGTTGATCCACAAATGAAAATTACTTTTGCATAGTATTCTCTTACTTCATGGGTTACTGTATCAATTACACGTACACCTTTTGCTTTGTTTTTCTTTTCATCGTAAAGAATTTCAGAAACCAAGGAATCCGGGCGCAGGGTCATTAAACCCGTTTTTGCCGCAGGAGGTAAGGTACATGATTGAGAACTAAAGTATGCTCCATAAGGGCAACCTAGTCTACATTTATTTCGGTATTGACAAGCAGAACGACCAATGCCTAATTGCGCTTGTTTTGCTTCCGATAAATTGGCAACACGCCCAATTGTCATATTTCTGCCTGGAAAGTTTTTCTCGATTCTTTTACGAACCTCTTTTTCCACACAATACATGTCCATCGGCTTTAAAAACTCCGAATCAGGCAATTGAGGTAATCCTAATGCCTCACCAGAAATACCAACATGTTTTTCAACATACGAATACCAAGGTGCGATGTCCTTATAACGAATAGGCCAGTCGACAGCGATACCATCTTTTAAGTTTGCCTCAAAGTCGATATCCGATAAACGATAAGTTTGACGTCCCCACATGATTGATTTTCCACCCACAATATTGGGTCTGAACCAATCGAAACGCTGTACCTCTTTGTACATAGAATCAGAATCATTGAACCAATAATCCTGCGTCATTTCATTGTATGGATAATCTCTAGCTAATTTAGGATGACTAGCTTTTTGTTCTTGTGTTAATAAACCATTGTATTTGAAATCCCAAGGATCTTTGTACGTAGGAGCATATCCAGTGATATGTTCCATTTGTTTACCTCTATCCAATACAAGGGTTCTTAATCCTTTTTCGGTTAATTCTTTGGCAGCAAAACCACCGGATACACCAGAACCTACGACAATCGCATCGTATGTTTGGCCTTTAATTGCATCTATATTTAAATTCATCGTTATTCGGTTTAAAGATTAAATCGCCCAAGTTTTTTGACCAGCTGTTAACGGCATACAGCCATCAAATTTGCCCGGAATTGGTAGGTATTCCAATGCTTTGGTTGCGCCAATTTCAGAGGTAAAATACCCAGTGGTGGTCAATTCTTTCATCATAAAGAAAAAAGTAGCTTGGCCTTTTTTGTTTTTACGAGCTAAATCGGCTTCTAACATAGAAGTTGTTAATGCTTCTTTTTTCTGTGTAGCGTTGGAAGCAACAAATCCAGTTCCAAATTTAGATTTGCAATCAGCATCTAATTTTTCCAATCCGGCATAGAAAATGTCTTGGTCAGCTTTGGTGTAACAATCTCTTACCACACGAACGATAAATTGTTCTACTTTGGCGGCTTTCGCACCTGGAGTGGTGGTTGTTGGAATGATCACGTCAGCTACTTCAGCTAATAAAGATTCTTGTTCTGGGGTAAATTGGACAAATGCACCACGGTTGGTTTTTTTGCCCATAATACCAGCCATTGCTGGAGCTGAAATCATACCGCCCATTAAAAATGCTACTCGTTGGACAGCATCTCTTCTGTTCATTTTTTTCATATTATTTTCGGTTTATTCGATACGAGGAAATTCTTTTAAAGAAAAAATTAAAATATTTCTCAAAGAATTTCAAATATATACAATTATTCTAAAAAAACTAATCCGAATTGGATGCTTTTTGGAGAATAATTCATCTAATTTTACAGAATAATCCATTTTATGTCGATCGTCAAAGCTTCTGTTTTAATTTCTGAAATCATTGAGTCCATCAAGCACCTATATGCGGAGGAGGAAGCTCAAGCCATTGCCTATCGATTGCTAGATCTTGAATTTGATTGTAGTAAAATGGACGTGTACATGGGAAGAGATTTGGAAAGACCTTCTCATTGGATTCAAATTTTAGATAGGCTGAGCAAAGGAGAACCTTTTCAATATGTCATTCAAAAGGCCTTTTTCCAATCAGCCATTTTTGATGTAAATGAACATACGTTAATTCCAAGGCCTGAAACCGCTGAATTAGTCGATTTAGTATTAGATAAAATTCCTACATGGAAGACAAATCCATGCATTTTAGACGTGGGTACAGGTTCAGGTTGTATTCCAATTTCGATAAAAATAGAATCTCCTCAAGCTCAAATTTCTGCTTGGGATATTTCCCCAGGAGCCATTGAGATCGCTCAAAAAAATGCGAAAAAGCATCAGGTTGAAATTCATTTTACTCAACAAGATGTATTCAAATGGGCTGAAACAACACAATTTTGGGATATTATCGTTTCTAATCCTCCTTATGTATTAGAAAATGAGGCTTTTGAAATGGAAAAGCATGTGCTTGAATTTGAACCTAAATTAGCCTTATTTGTGCCGAATAACGATCCATTGAAGTATTATAAAACTTTAGCCGATTTTGCCATCAACAGTTTACATAACAATGGCTGGTTAATGCTAGAAATCAATCGAGCATTTGGGAATGAAACTATTGAATTGTTAAAACAGAAAGGATTTTCGGAAGTAGCTTTGATCCATGATTTTCGAGATAATCCTAGGTTTGTGATTGGAAAACGATAAATCGTTTATTGTTTCGCCAAATATTTCCTCGCACTATCTAAGGGGAAAATTACTTTTATGCCATTTTTTTCTCTTAAATAAGTAATTATCTCCGCGATGTCCAAGGCCTCCAAGCGATTATTAGCAGGCATAAATCCATCGTATTTTTTCCCATTTACCAGGATTTCGCCCTTTTGTCCATATTTAATTAAATGGACCAATGATTGATTTTTCACGCGTTGAAATAAATCCGTCCCCATCACTGGAGGATACAAATCCTTCAAACCTTTTCCATCTCTTTGGTGACAGTTTTCGCAATGAGTTTGGTAGGCATTCATTCCTTCAATGGAATATTGTTGACGCAAAATTTCTTCTTTGCTTTGGCAAGAAACTAAACTGAATAGGCCTAAAAACGCAATGTATGTCAACTTTTTCATTGTTTCTCTTTTAATAAAATTTCCATGTCCTCTATTAAATGATCAACCTTTTCAGGTTTTGTACCATCATATATCCCACGAACATGTTTGTTTTTGTCTACCAAAATAAAGGCTCCACTATGAACAAATCCACCCGCCTCATTTTTATCTTCCTGAGCTGTCACCATGTAAGATTTTTCACCCAGAGTATAAATAGCTTTTTTGTCACCTGTCAATAAATTCCATTTCGGGGCTTCAATGTGCAACCTTTTTGCATAACTTTTTAACACATTGGGGCGATCAAAATCAGGATCTATGCTGTAAGAAACGAGCGCAACCTCTTGATTGTTTTGATATCTTTCGTACAATCGTAGCATTTGGGTTTTCATTTTTGGACAAATGGTAGGGCAGGAGGTAAAAAAGAAATCTGCTACATAGATTTTTTGATCTAAATTTTTCTGGCTTACCCAAACTGAATCCTGATTCAGAAATTGGAAGGGTGGAATCGTGTGGTAAATGGTATCTATTTTCCCGCCAATATTTTGAGTCGTTTTAGGACCTAAAAAAGGTAATTCTTTCTTTTCTGTACAAGCAGAAAGGAATATGAAAATGAAAAGACTACTTAGAAATATATTTTTTAGCTGCATTTAAGGTAGAATCTGTAATATTTTCGACGGATTTTAATTGATTGAATTGCAATTGGAGATATTTTACTTGGTTTTTTACATCCATTTGTTCTAAACTATCCAAAGAAAAATGATGCATCCAATCCATCATTTCATTTTCGGCTTTCGTCAAAGAACGTATTAAATTTTTCACATGCGTGGAATCTTTTCCTGTTGAAATACTATCCAATTGGCTTTTCAGTTGTATAATCTCTTCTGTTTGTGGCATCAGTTTGTCATGTAAATTCATGACTTGCTCGTTTAAAACTTCTTTGGTTTTTTCTTCTGCTTGCTGACAAGAAAAAGTAGTTGAAATAATTACAATTAGAATTATGGGTAAGAATGCTTTCATTTTTTTTAAACTCGATTATCTGAAATAAGTTTTTTGACATTTTCTCTAAGATCTAAATAGCCATTTTGTCCCCCAATCATTTTGGCAATTTCATCTATACGCTCCTCTTCAGACAAATGTTTAATGGCAGAAACGGTTTTTTCTCCAGAATGGTTCTTGTAAACAAACAAATGTTTTTGACCTGCCGATGCAATTTGAGGTAGGTGAGTAATCGCAATTAATTGATGCTTTCGACTCATTTGACCCAACATTTGGCCTATTTTTATGGCAATTTCTCCAGATACACCTGTATCGATTTCATCTAAAATTAATGTTGGTAATGCCCTTTTTTCAGCCAATAAATGTTTGATGGAAAGCATTAATCGACTCATTTCTCCACCCGAGGCAATGAGTTTAAACGGTTTGGGAGAAAGACCTTTGTTGGCAGAAAATAATAATTGAATTTTGTCTAGTCCGTTTGGACCTAATTCTTTTTCTTGAATATCCCAATCCAGCTTGGCATTGGGAATACCTAATTGTTGCAAAGAATTAGATAGTTGTTTAATGATCAAATCAATAACCTTTAATCTACTTTCTCTTAATCTAAGTCCCTTTTGGATCGCTAATTCCAGTGCCTTGGTCAGGTTCTTTTGTGCGATTATTAAGTTTTCGTCTAGATTTTCAACTAAACTTAATTCGTTTTCTAGTTGTTCTTGGACTTTTATTAATTCGTCAACGTCTGCGACATGGTATTTTTGAAGTAGTCGGTTTAATAAATCGAGTCTTTGCTGAAGCGCATCTAATTCAATAGGTTCTGAAAGGCTAGATTCCGCCTCCGATTCGATTTCTAAACTTAAATCTTTTAATTCAATCCAGATGGATTCTAGTCGACTTCTCCAATTTTCAAAATCAACACCCCATTTGCTCAAGGCCTGACTTTGTTGCAAGGCCAATCGAGTTTGTTGCAAGGCCGAAAAGTCAGAAATACTTAATAAATTACTAAGGCTTGCTAATTTTTCATGAATTTGTTCTGCATTTTGAAGTCGCTCTACTTGGCTACGTAAATGCTCATATTCACCACTTTTTAACTGGGCTTTATCTAGTTCATTTCGTTGAAATTGCAAATAATCTAGATTCTGTTTGCTTGATTCCGCTTTTGATTGTAGATTTTTAAAAATATCTACATTTTTAGAATAATCTTTGAAACTTTCGAGGTATTGAAGTCTGATTTCTTGATTTTGAGCGAAACTATCTACCAAATCCAAAGAGAAATCAGCATGGTACATCCAGCTATTATCTTGTTGGGAGTGGATATCGACCAATTCTTGTCCAATTTTTTTAAGTGCGTCTAAATTGACTGGACTGTCGTTGATAAAACTTCTGGATTTTCCTTGCGGATTGATTTCCCTACGAATAAGGCAAATGGTATCCCAGTCGATATCTTCTTCGAGAAATATATCTTTTAAATGGGGGTAGTTTTCAATATGGAAACTACCTTCAATAATGCATTTTTTTTGTTGATCAAACAACGATTTCGAATCTGCTCTTTGGCCCAGTAATAAAGAGATGGCGCCTAATAAAATGGATTTTCCTGCACCCGTTTCTCCTGTAATGACAATTAATCCCTTGTCTAGATCTAAGTCAAGGGTTTCAATCAAAGCATAATTTTGAATATGTAGATGCTTGAGCATTTTTTAAATTGTCTTCAAACCCTGAAATTACACAATTTCTTTGTTTCAATTTTATTTCTGTAAAAGAAGAAAAGCTTTTTGATAAAATTTATCAATAATTTGTACCTTTGAGAAAATTTTTCGCCTAGTTAAATTAACACCAACGAAATGAGCGTTTTAGTCAATAAGAATTCAAAAATCATAGTTCAAGGATTTACTGGAACTGAGGGTACTTTTCATGCAGAGCAAATGATTGCCTATGGCACTCAGGTTGTGGGCGGGGTAACACCTGGAAAAGGAGGAGCGAAGCATTTGGATCGCCCTATATTTAACACAGTTCAAGAAGCTGTTTCAACAACAGGAGCTGATACTTCTATTATTTTTGTACCGCCAGCATTTGCTGCTGATGCAATTATGGAAGCAGCTGATGCTGGAATAAAAGTAATCATTTGTATTACTGAAGGTATTCCAACAAAGGATATGATTGTTGCGAAAGAATACATTAGCAATCACGATTGTCGTTTGATCGGACCAAACTGTCCAGGAGTAATGACAGCAGAAGAGTGTAAAGTGGGTATCATGCCAGGTTTTATCTTCTCTAAAGGTAAAGTAGGAATTGTTTCTAAATCAGGAACTTTAACCTATGAAGCAGTAGATCAATTGACAAAAGCTGGTTTAGGTCAAACAACTGCCATTGGAATTGGTGGAGATCCTATCATTGGAACAACGACGAAAGAAGCTGTTGAATTATTGATGAATGATCCTGAAACAGAAGGAATTGTTATGATTGGTGAAATTGGTGGAGGTATGGAAGCAGAGGCAGCAAGATGGATTAAGGCAGATGGAAATAGAAAGCCAGTTGTAGGATTTATCGCTGGACAAACTGCTCCAAAAGGTCGTCGTATGGGTCATGCTGGTGCCATTATCGGTGGAGCTGATGATACGGCTGAAGCAAAAATGAAAATCATGCAAGAATGCGGTATTCACGTTGTTTATTCTCCAGCAGATATTGGAGAAACAATGTTGAAAGCATTAGCTTCTAAGTAACATAAATTAAAGGAAAACTCCTTTTATGAATCAATCTGCTTCTTTGACGTCTTTCTTGGCCATTAGAAGCAGATTTTTTTGTGCTTTTTTTTTACTCAGCACAATTTCTGCTTTTGGACAATTTCAAAAGACCCATGATTTTGATAAGGATTGGTACATTTATCAATCTACTTGGAAAAGTTATTTGCCCTATATCGCCAATAAACATTTCAATTACCACTCGAAATCCATCATCTTGCATGCGCAAGATTATCCCGATCATTTTCTGAAAGTTCGCCCGATTGATTCGTATTATTTATTCCTGAATGGAACTTATCAATTTCAGTTGAAGAAAGATTCTACTTATGTATTTTCAGTGGATAGTTTGATGAATAAATATGTTGATGCATCTAACTTAATCCTGACATTTTACAAAGATGATTTAAAAGGTATCCCTTCTGAAATTAGTTTAGGGAAAAAATATGCATCAAAGCTTCAGCTGGTTGCAGCAGCTCAAGTAAAATCACTGGAAAGATTAACACGGTTTAAAACGAATTTTGTATTCATTAGCTTGTTGTTAATTTTAACTTTATTATCCATTTTACATTACTCATTTCCTAAATATTTTTATACGTATTTTAAGTATTCGGATTGGTTTCATTGGGAAATAAAAGATTCAGTAATACAAAATACTCCTTTCGCCTTACCTAATATTTTGGTCATCGTAGTTTTAAGTCTTTTGTCTGCATTTGTTGGTTTTTATTTTACCCTTTCTAACCCTAATTTTTTCTTATCACAAGGAGAAGAATTGAGTTTTTATTCAGCTTTTGCTTGGGTTGGATCAAGGGCAATTTTAGCCTTACTTTTGTTTTTTAGCAGGTATTTAATTTATCGAATTTTTACGAGTTTATTTAAAATTGAATTTTTAACTAAGGCACATTTTTTCAAAGCTATTCAAACCAATTTGCAATTTATTGCTCTGATTTACGCAAGTTTTGTATTGATGACTCTTTATTTTGGCCCATCATATCTGCCTAATTTTGACTTGATTTACAATATATTATATGTTTATTTCATAGTTCGTGTTATTTATTTTTTCCAAATTTTCAGAAAAAGATACCATGTGAATGCCATTACCTTGGGAGCTTATTTAATCATCATCGAAGGTCAGGTCCTTTTCTTTGGATTGAATCAAATTCTTTTTCCTTCCATCAAATAAAAAGAAGAGTTAATTTTTTCTTGAAAAATTCTTATCTTTGCACCCAATTAGGGATTGTTCATCCTTCAAAATAGAGTAAACTTACCAATTGTTTATGAGTGAAATGACTAAAGTTACCCAAACAGAAACGGATCGACTTAAAACTGTTACAAGTATTTTGGTTACCCAAGCGGCTCCTACCGATGCACAATCACCTTATTTTCAGATTGAAAAAAAGTACAATGTCAAGGTAGATTTTAGACCATTTATTGAGGTTCAAGGAATTGCTTTCAAAGATTTTCGCAAGCAAAAAATAAATATTTTAGAGCATACAGCGATTATTTTCACTAGTAGAAATGCTATTGATCATTTCTTTCGTATTTGTAAAGAGGCAAAAATAGAGGTGCCAGCTGATATGAAATATTTCTGTATTACTGAACAAACAGCTAATTACCTTCAGAAATACATTGTTATTCGTAAAAGAAAGGTTTTTACAGGTACAAAAACAGCGCTTGATTTATTGGAGGTAATTAAAAAACACAAATCGGAGAAGTTTTTATTCCCTTGTTCCAACAAGAGACAAAAAGATTTACCTGATTATATGGGGACGAACGATTATCAATTGACAGAGGCTGTAATGTATGAAACTGTATCAGCAGATTTATCAGATTTAGAAAATGTTTTTTATGATATAATTGCATTTTTTAGTCCTTCAGGGATTACATCTTTATTCGAAAATTTCCCTGATTTCAAACAAAATAATACACGAATCGCAGCTTTTGGGCCAACAACAGCCCAAGCGGTTACGGATGCTGGATTGATTTTAGATATTCAAGCACCCATGCCCAATGCGCCTTCCATGACAGGAGCTTTGGAAGTGTATATCAAACAAGCCAATAATTAGAATTTTTAGCCCCGATTATGGGGCTTTTTTATTTATTTGTCTACTAAAATCATTTGGAATAAAAATATTGTTTATTTTTAGCCGTTGATTGCCTTTAGAACGTAAATATTACTAATGCCTAACGTGCGAAAATTTTGTCCTTATAGTTTGATGAACCTAATCATTGGGATGAGCTTGTGCTTATTACCTTTTGGTTTATTGGCACAACAGGATCCAGGTTTAAGTATGTTTTCTTTTAATAAGATAACGCAGAATCCTGCCTTCTCTGGTTTAAATGGAGAATCGTATGCTCAAATTCATTATCGCAATCAATGGACTCAATATCAATCCTCGTATGACGGTGCAGGTAATTTAGGAACTCAAATGGCAGGAATTTCAATGCCCATTCCCAAAATTAACATGGGTGCTTCTGTCTTTTACTTGTCAGATAATACCCCATCAGGAGTTGGTCAACAATTTGTCAACATACAGCTTGCCAAACATTTTCAATTGGGTGGTGGCCAACTTTCAGCTGGTGTACGATTTGGTCTTTCTTCTAAATCATTTGATGGGCGAGTATTTAAACCTAGAGATGTTAACGATCCTATCATTGAACCATTATCAGGTAAATCGATTAGCCAATCTTTACCCAATTTGGGTTTAGGTGTTGTTTATTCAAAAGATAATTATTCATTTGGCGTCAATGTCGATCACATAAATTCACCTAGTTTTTCTTTTCAAAATAATGCAGCCATTGTGTTAAAACCCATTTATACCGTTCATGCCAACATTGATTTTATGTTGTCCGATGTCATAAATGTTCAACCTTTTGCTGCGTTACGTTATTATTCAGGGCGTCTGTTGCCGGAAGGAGGAACAAAAATTGAATTATTTGATACATTTTGGATAGGTGGTAGTTACCGTTTGAATGATGCTGTCATTGGAATGGTAGGGATTTCTGCTTTAAAACAAAAGATAGATATTGGTTATTCTTTAGATAATACGTTAATTAATGCTGCGGTAAAAGCGCCTTTGTCTCATGAAATTTTTATAAAATTTCTTTTGCCAAATTTGAAGGCACCTTCTAAAGGAGTACCAATTAAAACCCCTCGATTTAAGATTTTATAAAATATTATATTTTAAAAATGTATTTTTTTGAATATTTATTGATATAAAACCTTTAATTTTGGGGAATTTGAATCAATCTTGCAAGGGATTGTGGATTAAAATACAATTTATTGTGTTCAGATACGTTAGAGACTAGATATTATTATACTTGAATATGAATTTTCAACTTGTTGGTAAAAGTATTTTTAAAGTCCTTTCTATTGTTTTGGTAGCCTCAACCTTATTTAGTTGTGGTTTATTTAAATCGAAAGAAGGAGGAGGTAAAACACTAAGTAGTAAAAAAGGTAGTTCTTCTTCCAAGGGAGGATTGCTTAGTTTTAAAAAGGGAATCAAGGAAACTGTTGGTGTAGAAAACGGTGAAATTGTTGCTTCTGCGCGTAGAGGTTGGAGTCAGCCCACTCCTTATGGAATGGTTTTAGTTCCATCTGGAAGTTTCATGATGGGCCAAGCGGATGAAGATATTTCACATACAGGTGTTAACTTCAATAAACGTGTAACTGTATCTCCGTTCTTTATGGATGATACGGAAATTACCAACCATGAATACCGTCAATTTACCAATTCACTATTGAAAGATTCTGTGTCTGTATTAGGTGAAGATAAAATCATGAATGATTATTATCCAGACACTACTGTTTGGAAACGTGATTTCACCTATCATAATGGTGATCCAATGTTGGAATATTATTTCTCTAGCCCTGCTTTTGATTTATATCCTGTCGTTGGAGTTAGTTGGACAGCCAGTAAATATTTTTGCGAGTGGAGAAGTAAAATGTTGAATAATTATCGCAGAAAAGAGGGTATGTATATTTTACCACGATTTGAATTGCCATCTGAGGCAGAGTGGGAGTGGGCAGCAAGAGGAGGCAAGGCTTCTGCTAAATATCCCTGGGGGAACCCTTATATATCCAATGCAAAAGGCTGTTTGTTAGCTAATTTCAAACCACATCGTGGTAATTTTGATTCGGATGGTTATGCTTATACTGCCCCTGCAAATGCGTATAATCCCAATGAGTTTGGATTGTATAATATGTCAGGAAACGTGGCTGAATGGTGTGAGGATGCTTATGCTGATAATGCAGTGGCTTTGACCTGGGATTTAAATACTGTGAACAAAAATTCAGATGAGCCAAGAAAAGTTACACGTGGTGGGTCATGGAAAGATATCGCTTATTATTTGGAAACAGGAACGAGAGCTTATGAGCTTGAAAACAGTAAACGATCTTACATAGGTTTTAGATGTGCAATGCGTTATTTAGGCAAACCAAGTAAATAATTTTAAAATTTAACACTTTATAATAAAATGAACGGATTAGAAAAAATCATTAATGTAGTTGCGAGTTTTGGTGCAGCAGTGGTTATTGTAGGAGCTTTGTTTAAAATTGTACACTGGACAGGAGCCAATGAAATGCTAATTGTCGGTATGTTTACCGAGGCCGCTATTTTTATTTTATTTGGTGTTTTGTATTTGCAACAAAAGCCTGAAAAATCGTATGATTGGGAAAAAGTATATCCAGAATTATTAGATGGTGCTCCTGCCGTAAAACGTTCAGCTGATTTATCTAGTTTAAGTCAAAATGGAATTAGTCCTGAGGTTGTTGAAAATTTAACAAGTTCTTTAAAAGGTTTAACTGCTACAGCGAATAGTTTACAAGAAATTACTAAAGTGACTGGAGCTACTCAAGATTTTGTTCAATCATTAACTTCTTCTTCACAATCCTTGGGAGCTTTGAACAAATCTGTATCTGATGCAGCAAATTCATTGACAAGTATTTCAACTTCTTCTTTGGAAGCGGCAAAATATGCTACTCAATATGCCAAAGCAGGAGATCAATTAGCTGCTTTAAATGCAGTATATGAAAATGAAATTCAAGAAGCTTCCAAGCATTTGAAGGCCATCAATGGTTTTTATGGAAATGTTAATACTTCTGCAGAGCAAATTGCTTCTACACAGAAGGATGCTGAACTTTTCAAATCTGAGTTAGCTAAATTGAATGCAAACATTCAATCGCTTAACCAAGTGTATGGTAGTATGTTAACAGCTATGAAAGGCTAATTTAAAACAATAGCTTTATAAGATATGGCAGCGTTAAAGGAAACCCCTCGGCAGAAAATGATCGGGATGATGTATTTGGTGTTAACCGCTTTGCTTGCTTTGCAAGTAAGTGATGCATTACTCCAAAAATTCACCCTATTAAATAATAGTTTGGAAGTAGCGAATCAATCGTCTACCACCAAAAATAAAGGTATGGTTCAAGGAATTGAACAACGAATTCAAGATTTACCTAATCCAGCAGCTTATGCAGATATTTTGAAGCGCGCAAACGAGGTTAGAAAAATATCTGATGAATTAATCAATCATTTAGATGCAGTGAAATCTAAGGTGATTGAAGTAGGAGGTGGAATTGATCCAGAAACGGGTAATATTAAAAATCCGAAAGAAGAAGAGAAGGTATACGAATTGATGATCGGTTCTAATAAAAGCGGTGAAGCTTATAAATTAGTGCCTTTGTTTGAACAATATTTAAAAAGTTTAGAAGCTTTAGCAGACAAAGGAACCAAATTTTCACCATTAGCTTTGGATGCAAAAGACGATCCGATTGTTAGTCGTGATTGGAATCAATCTAACAAAGATTTTGCTGAATTGAACTTTCAACAAACACCTGTTCCAGCAGCATTGGCTACATTGAGTCAAAAACAAGCGGAAATCAGAAGATATGAAAGTGAAGTGTTGAATCAATTAGCGTCTAAAGTTGGTGCCAAAGAAATTAAGTTTGATAAAGTGTTTGCCCAAGTTTCTGCCAATGCGAATACGGTAGTAGCAGGAATGGAATATCAAGCTGAGGTATTTATCGCCGCAACATCGAGTGGATTTACTCCAAGGATGAGTTTTAATGGTAGTTCAATTCCTGTTTCTGATGGACGTGGACAAATTAAGTTCAAAACATCTGGTGGAAATTATGATGCCAATGGTTTATCTAAAAAGACCTATACTGCAACAGTTTCTTACATGAGTCCAGCAGGTCCTAAAACGGAATCTGTTACGAAAGAGTATTTTGTTCTAAAACCAACCTATAATATTGAAACAGCTACTTTGCCAGCCTTGTATTTAGGATGTGCGAATCGCTTAAGTGTGGCTAGTCCTGGACTTGGAGCTTTGTGGAATCCACAGTTTTCAGCAGATGGAGGAGAGGCAATTGCTGGACAAAGCAGAGGAAAAGTGACCATTGTACCCACTTCTGCAAATGTTACATTAAATGTAGCAAATTCAGGTACTTTATTAGGAAAAGAAACGTTTAGAGTACGTCGTGTGCCAAGACCTGAAGTTAAGCTTTTTGGAAATGGTGGTGAATTGGATGAAAAAAGAGGAATTAGTGCTACTTCACTAAGAACGATTGATGCGCGTGCTTTGGCGGATGAGTCATTTAAATCAACCAATCCAGAAGATGCTAATTTTAGAGTATCTGAACTATATGTTGCATTAGCGAGAGGCCAAAGAAAGATAGATGATATTACTCTACCAGGAAGTGGTTCATTGGCTAAGTTAGCTGCTCAGGCTCAAGCAGGAGATCGTTATTATATTGAAGTAAAAGGAGTTCAGCGCAAGAATTTTAAAGGAACAGTTGAGTCAATCCCTTATACATTGTCGAAAAATATTCCTTTATATTAATTTGAATAGGTTTAGAAAATATTGTGTTATGAAATTATTCTTGAGTATCAGTTGCTTATTGGTTTCATTTTTGGGATATAATACGTTTGCCCAAGAAAAACCTTTAAATGCGGCAGCCCTAAACTCTGTACGTCCCATAGATGATGCAAATGTGCACTATAGGGTACGTCTTTGGCGTCGATTAGATTTGAATGAAAAAATCAATCAGCCATTGTTTTCATTCAATAACGAAATTTCTAAATTTTTAGTTGAGTGGGTTGAAGCGGGTGTTTTAACTCCATATATGAATGATTCTTTGTTGACCAAAATGACTCTTGCTCAGTTCAAGGAAAACTTGAAAATTGAAGAAGGCGTTGTAGATGGTGAATTGTCTGAAGCTGAGAAATCTGCTGGTTTTGGTACAGAAAGCAAAACAGTTGCTGCTGGCACAGATGATGGATGGGGTGGAAAAACGGCTACTACTGCTGAAAAGCCAAAGGTATCAGATGCTTTTTCAGAAAAACCTGCAGGTTCAGCAACAACTGCAGCTTATTATTTCCCGAAAGAGTTAACGATTATTGAAATTAAAGAAGATGCAATCATTGATCGTCAACGTTCAAGATTGTATTTCGATATTCAATCATTTACCTTGATTATTCCAGCGGTCAAAACCAAAGCAGGGTTTGATAAACCAGTAGCATCGTTTAGATACAAAGATGTGTATAAATTATTTAGAAACACTCCGAACTGCATTTGGTATAATTCTCAAAATGAGATTCAACACAAAAATATGGCGGATGCATTCGATTTAAGAATGTTTCAAGCGCGAATTGTGAAAAAAGGAAATGCAAGAAATCAATATTTGACAGATATTAATAATAATGAATTAGACGGTTTAAATCGTTCGCAATCATTGGAATATGAATTATTAGAAATGGAACACGATATGTGGGAAAATTAATTCTAGATTTTTAAAGGGAGATTTTCTCCCTTTTTTAATGTCATCATAATCCAATTTAATAATTGTAATATTCGAGTATAATACATTTAAAAATAAGTAAAAACTAAAATTTACATTAAAATAGGGTACAATATCTCCCAATAATTCCTTTTTTTGAAGAGTTAAATGTAAATTGCAGGATAATTTGAATCAAAATTAAATATGTCGTATCAACGCAAGACAAAAATTGTTGCAACTGTCGGACCAACGTCTGAGTCAAGAGAATCTTTAATTCAATTAGCCAAAGCTGGCGTCAATGTTTTCAGACTAAATTTTTCTCATGGAACCCATGAAGATCATTTAGAACGTTTAAAAACAATTCGTTCTATCAGTCAAGAATTTAATTTGAACCTTAGTATTTTACAAGATTTACAAGGTCCTAAAATTCGTACGCAATTGGTTGAAGGAAGTGGTGTATTGTTAGAGGCTGGAAGGCAGTTGATTTTTGCCATGGATGAAAATCTCTTGGGAACGGCTGAAAAGGTTGGAACTACTTATACATCTATGTACTTAGATGTGAATGTAGGAGAAAGAATTTTGATGGACGATGGTAATCTTGAAGTGAAAGTGATTTCCATCGATAAAGAAAAAAAGGAAGTTATTACTGAAGTAATATATGGTGGTATTTTGAAATCTAAGAAAGGTATTAATTTACCGGGTACAAAGGTTTCATTGCCTTGTTTGACTCCTAAAGATGAAAAAGATTTATATTTTGGATTAGATCATGGCGTTGATTGGATAGCTTTATCATTTGTACGTAAAGCATCAGATATTTGGGATATAAAAGATAAAATTAAGGCTTACGGTAAAAATACGCGTGTAATTGCTAAGATTGAAAAACCAGAGGCGATTGATAATTTAGATGAAATCATTGCAGCTACTGATGCAATCATGGTAGCTCGTGGTGATTTAGGTGTTGAAATGGATGGCGCTGTGGTACCCTATTTACAAAAAGTAATGGTTGAGAAGTGTACAGCAGCAGGTAAACCTGTGATTGTTGCTACTCAAATGTTGGAATCAATGATTACAAATCCTGTTCCTACTCGTGCTGAGACATCAGATGTTGCCAATGCTGTATTACAAGGAGCTTCTGCAACTATGTTAAGTGGTGAGTCAGCTTCTGGAGCATATCCAGTTAAGGCGGTTGAAACAATGGCGCATATTCATGAAGTAGTTGAACAACAACAAAATCAAATTGAAATTGTAAAAGGTGACGAAGCTGCAATCTATTTTAAAAATCACGCATTAAGTAATCATGGAAGTGTTGAAATAACTTTAAATGATCGTTTAATAGCTGGAGCTTGTCGTTTAGCTCGTGATGCGAAAGCTAAGGCAATTTTGTGTATTACTAATTCAGGGTATACAGCATTTCGTTTATCTGCTCACCGTCCTAAGGCTGACTTGTTTGTCTTTACCTCCAATAAGGAATTAATGTCTACCATGGGCTTATTGTGGGGAGTAAAAGTATTCTTCTATGATCCATCTGCAGAAAGTGCTGAAAAAACAGTAGCTGCAATGGTTGATCAATTGAAAAAAGCAGCATTATTAAAAGAAGGAGATGTGTTTGTTACAACGCTATCTATTCCTGCAAATACAGATAAAAAAACAAATACAGTACAATTAGGTATTGTAGAATAATATTTACTTAAAGGCAGTCCTTTAAACGCGTATGAAAAAGAAAGTTTCTTGGTTATCTAAGTCATTTACCTTTTTATACACTTTATGGGCTGCTTTTTGGTTTTTATTCTTCTTTTTGCTGCTTTATCCCATCATTTTTGTACTTATTCATCGAGTACCTTGGAGAAAAAATGCCTTACAATTAATTCATATTTGGGGAAAACTTTTCTTTCTCTTTTCTTTTATACGTTTTGATATTAGTTATGATTTTAAGCCAAAAAAAGATCAAATCTACGTTTTTTGCGCCAATCATTTCTCTTATTTAGACATTCCTGTTTTAGTGATTTTAATCAAAAATCATTTTTCCTTTATTGGTAAAAGTAGTATTCGTAAAGTTCCTTTATTTGGATATATGTATGCCAAACTACACGTTTTGGTAGACCGAGGAAGTAAATCTAGTCGGGCAAGTTCTTTGATAAAATCAGTAAGAGCATTGCAAAATAGAAGTTTAGCCATTTTTCCTGAAGGGGGAATTACCTCTAAGCAGTTTCCTTATATGTCAACACCATTGAAAGATGGTGCTTTTCAAATGGCGATTCAACAAAAGGTACCTATCGTTCCCATTAGCTTGTTCAATAATCATTTGATGTTGAATGGTGATAATTTTCTATTACGACCAGGTGTAATTAAAGTACATGTTCATGAGCCAATTATCACAAGAGGCTTAAGCATGGACGATCTACCTGTTGTACGTGAAAAAGTGTATCAATCTATACAGTTGCCTATTTTAGCACATTATTCTATTGATTTGCCTAATTAATCTTTACAAGAATGAATGTCCTAAAATGTGTTTTTTTGTTGACTTTATTACTGATCTTGAATTCTTGCGATTGTCAAAAAGATACTAATTCCGATTTGCCACGTCCCAAAGGATATAATCGGATTATACTTCCAAATCATCAGTACAAAGTGTTAGAAAAAGGCCATCCATTTACGTTTGAGGTGTCAAAATTTGCACAAGTATTGCCTGATACCGTTTCTTGGGCAGAACCGCATTGGTTATATGTTTATTATCCCAAATGGCAGGCTTTTATACAATTGACTTATAAGCCCTTGAATGGCGATCAAAAGAAATTATTTGAACATATCAATGATGCCTATACCTTAGTAGCTAAGCATAATATGAAATCCAGTGGTACCAAAGAATATCAAATGCGTTCTTCCAATGGGAAATCTGCTACTTTGATTGAATTAAATGGGGAAGTGGCTACCTCTTTTCAATTTTTTACGACTGACAGTACGCAACATTTTTTAAGAGGTGCGGTGTATGTAAGAACTGCTACTCAAAACGATTCTTTAGCGCCCATTATCGATTTTATTAAACGTGATGCTTTGCATTTAATCAAAACATTGGAATGGAAGTGATTTGGGATAAATAACTTATTTTGCATAAGTTTAATCTGAATTTTCTGATTTTACCTACAATTATTCATGAATATAATCCTGTATGTCTAGCATTACGGCAATTATTTTAACATTTAACGAAGAAATACATCTAGAAAGATGCATCAAAAGTTTACAAAGCTTTTGTGCTAGAATATGTGTGGTTGATTCTTTTTCTACCGATAATACGGTTGAAATTGCTAAATCATTAGGGGCTGATGTATATCAAAATAAATGGGAAAATAATTATGCAAAACAATTAAATTGGGCGATTGAAAATTGTCAAATTTCAACCGCTTGGACTTTGAGAGTAGATGCTGATGAGCATTTTCCAATTGAAATTCAACAAGAGATTTCGAACAAGCTCAATCAGGTTGATGAAGATGTTTTTGGAATAGAATTAACCCGTCGAATTGTATTTAAAGGTTCAATGATTCGATTTGGAGGATTTAAGGAGTTTAAGTTATTGCGGATTTGGAGGACTGGTCATGGCATTTGTGAACAACGTTTGATGGATGAGCACATTGTATTAGACGAAGGAAAGGTCGTTTCATTTGATCATTATTTGATTGATGAGAATTTGAATTCTATGCACTGGTGGGTTAATAAACACAATAATTATGCTCGTAGGGAAGCCGCAGATGCTATTAATTTAGAATATCATTTGATGGAAACGACCAAGTTAGAAGAGAAATCTGGCGTGAAAGAGGCTATATTAAAGCGAGTTCTAAAAAATAAAGTCTATCATCATTTACCATTAGGTTTAAGACCTCTATTATACTTTTTTTATCGTTTTGTCATTCGTTTGGGATTTTTAGATCATCCGAAGGTTTGGATATTTCATTTTATGCAGGGACTTTGGTATCGACTTTTAGTAGATATTACGATTTATGAATTGAAAAATCTAGCGAAAGGAGATGTAGAGGTAATGAAGGAAATCATATTGAACGATTGGAGAATTAAATTTGAGGATTAATTTTTGATGAGCACAAAACGTAAAATCTTGAACATTTGTAATTATACTTGGGAAACAGGCGGCCCCTCAAGTGTAATTTTTAATCATTCAAAGATTCAACTAAAAAATGATTTTGAAGTTTTTATTGCTAGTTCAACTAAGTCAAATCATCATTTATATCCTATTCAAAAAGGAATAAAGCTTTTTGTGTTTTCACAAAGCTATTTTTCTCGTTTTTTATCTGAATTTTCATTTCCACTGATTTTTTGGTTTTTCAAAAATCGAAACAAGTTTGATGTTATTCATATTCATGGCCTTTGGTATTTCGGAGCTGTTTTACCTTTTATTATTCCCAACCGAGCAAAAAAAGTTATTACGATTCATGGTTTTTTAGATAGTTATACCAGAAAAGATTCCAAATGGAAAAAGGGATTGTTTTGGACATTCTTCCAAAAACGATTTGTTCAGTCTTGTGATTTAATACATGCCATTAATAAAGATGAGGAAAGGATTTTGCGGGAACTTTTTCCGAACAACAATATCGTTTGTATTCCCAATGCGTTGGAAGAGCCTAGTTTAGTCAAAGCGTTGCCTGACACTAATTTCAAAAATTCGATTGATCAATATATTGTGGGGGCAGAAGTGGTGTTTGTTTTTATTGGAAGAATTAGTTTTAAAAAAGGACTTAATTTGTTATTACAATCGTTCGAAAATATTAGTAAAACCTATCAAAATCGCATTAAATTAA
Organism: Aquirufa sp. ROCK-SH2; assembly: GCF_054558315.1. Classification (NCBI taxonomy): domain Bacteria; kingdom Pseudomonadati; phylum Bacteroidota; class Cytophagia; order Cytophagales; family Flectobacillaceae; genus Aquirufa; species Aquirufa sp. ROCK-SH2. The sequence continues at coordinate 291,033 of NZ_JBPXKB010000003.1, forward strand.
TTATTGCTGGGCCAGATGATGATTATTCTGCTGATTTAAATCATTTTTTGCAAGATTATCCTTTTGACAATATTTTAAAAATTGGAACGGTAAAAGGAGAGGAAAAAAAGTATTTATTGTCGCAGAAGTTTTGTTTTGTCTTACCTTCTTATTCTGAGGGATTTTCTATTGCTGCATTGGAAGCTCTTGCTTATCAAAATCCATGTATTTTTAGTAATAAAGTCGGTTTTCGTGAGGCTGCTTTAGAATATGAAGCAGCAATTATGTGTCAGCCCAATGTACCCTCTTTGACCCATGCCTTAATTCATTTTGTTGAGAATAGAGACTTGAAGCAAAGCTTAAGTCAAAATGGGTATCGTTTATTTCAAGAAAAATATTTATTGGAAAATGTCGGGAAGGAATTGATTACCGAAATTCAACAATTATTTAACCAAATTTAACTGAGGTCATCGTTAAAGATCCTCCAACTGCTTTGTCATTGAAAAATTCAATGGTGTCTTTGGAATTACTCACTCCCAAGGTATAAATTAACGGTAAATAATGTTCAGGTGTTGGGATGGCTAATGCTGCTTCTTGTCCTAATTTTTGATAGTGAATTAGATGATCATGTTGCCCGTTTTTGATCGCATTTTTAAAACTCTCGTTCAATTTTAAGGCCCAATCATAGCCATATGAAGGACCATTTAATTTGTCCCAAGCTACCATTCTTAAATTGTGAACCATATTTCCACTACCAATGATTAATACGCCTTTTTTACGTAGTTCAGTAATTTCCTTGGATAATTCGTAATGAAATTTCGCATCTTTGGTGTAATCTATACTCAATTGTAACACTGGAATATCTGCTTTTGGGTACATGTGACGCACAATCGTCCAGGTTCCATGATCCAATCCCCAGTCGTGATTTAATTCTACTTTTGCCGAATGAATTAGTTGACTCGTTTCTAAGGCCAAGGTTGGATTTCCAGGAGCCAGATATTGTACTTCAAACAAGGCTTTGGGGAATCCACCAAAATCATGAATGGTAGCAGGCGATTGCATAGCGGTGATTTTGGTTCCATTGGTAAACCAATGGGCAGAAATAACTAAAACTGCTTTAGGTGTTGGGATTTGTTTGGCAATGCTGCTCCATCTTTTACTGAAATCATTATCTTCTATCCCATTCATTGGAGAGCCATGTCCGATAAATAATACAGGCATTAAATAATTTTGAATGGGTAACTCTTCATTGAATTTTTTGAATTCTTGTAAGGTTGTCATGTGATTTCAAATTGGATGGGACAAAGGTATTATTTATGGATTTTAAACGATAAAATTTATACAATTTAATGTACAAATAGGTTCCATATCCCCTTTTATTCAATGCTAGGTATATCTTTCATTAATTTTTATCTTGTTTTGAATTACACAAATTTGATTAGATTTGTACACAAACCTGAAATACTATGAAAAAATGTATGCTAGTAGTTCTACTACTTGCTTTAAACTTGTCATTTACAATTGACAAAGAAATTACCTGGGTAGCCATTGGCGATTCAATCACTTATTTGAATGATCATCCCAATGAAACAGGGAATCGAATTAGTAAAGGTTATATGACCATGTTAACCGAAAAGTTGCCAAATGTTCATTATTTAAACCAAGGACATAATGGTTGGACGGCAATTAAAATTGCCACTGACATCGAAAAATTAGGATTACAAAAAGCCGATGTTTACAGTATTTTTTTGGGTACCAACGATTGGTGGGGCGGAAAGCCCTTGGGAACTTTAGATAATTATAAAAATAATACAGGTCTAAATACGGTTAATGGTGCTTTTCGAGTGATCACCGATAAATTAAAAAGCTTAAATCCGCAGGCTAAAATAATTTTTATAACTCCTATGCAACGCGTTGATTTTGTTTATATCAACAATTTTAAGAACAATGCATACGGCTCATACAAAGATAAAAATGGCCAATTTTTAGAATCCTTTGCCAATGCCATTGTAGAGATTGGTCGAATGGAACATTTTCCTGTTGTTGATTTATACCACAACAAAAAATTAAGTCATCCCAATTTGGTTCAGTTCAAACGGCTGAAAAATCCAAACACAGGCGAATATCAAAATTATACTTTCCCTGATTTTACCAACATTCCTTTTGATCCTGTCAAAGATGAATATCCTTATCCAATGGAGTCGATACAAATGACTTATGATGGTTTACATCCATCCGACAAAGGATATGAAGTCATTACTAAAGCTTTATTAAAAGAATTTAAATCTTTATAAAACGATGAAATCGAAATTATTTTATTTGAGCATTTGCTTATTAATGACAAGTGTAATTTATGCACAAGGTCCCAAGGTATTAGTTGTGACGGCCCATCCAGATGATGAAACTGGTTTTTCTGTTACGATGTTTAAAATTACGCATGAATTAAAGGGTATTGTGGATATGGCAGTGATGACCGATGGGGGTGGGGGATTTGCAGATTCACAATTAGGTGCGATGTATTACGGCTTAAATTTAACAGATTCAGTAACCGCTCGAAATCACCTGCCTTTGTTAAGAAAACAAGAAATTTTAAACGCTGGACGAATCATGGGCGTGCGAAATATGTTTTACATGGAGCAACCGGACGATTGGTATACAACTGATCCAACGCCTTATATCAGTGGTAAGAATTGGGATATTCCTTACGTGGAAAAGCGAATGGATCGAATTTTGGCAGATGGAGACTATGATTTTGTGATAACCATGCTTCCGCATGCTGGCCAACATGGACATCATAAAACAGCTGTTTTGATGGGTTTAAGAGCAGTAAAAAGATATAAAGGAGCAAAGAAACCTATTATTATAGCTGGTAGCCCAGCTGCATTGAATGCAAAACCCAATGAATTTAGCCAATTAGAGGGTTTTCCAGAGACAAAAATTAAACCTAATTCGCCTCAATTTATTTTAAATAGAGCTTTCCGATTTAAGGAAAATGATAAAGTAAGTTATAAGATTGTGGCTGATTGGGTCATTGCTGAATACAAATCCCAAGGAGCTATTCAAGAAAACGGAATTCATAAAACCGATTTAGAAATTTATCGATATTTTGATATCAATGACAGTAATGGAATCAATAAGGTCGACCAGCTATTTAAAGCTTTGGCGAAGAGCGGCTTTGCAGCACCTCCCAATCCTTGATTTTAGCAGGCTGATGTTCTTTCAAAACAATTTGATTTAGCTTTGGAATTAATTCAGGATACTGTTGAGCAATATTTTGAGTTTCTTGAGGATCTAAAGCTAAATCATATATTTCCCATGCTGCATTTGGATCTTTTTTGAGATTAGATTTAACCGCTTTTATGTTTTTTATCCGAATAGCAATCTGGCCTGATTTTTCAGGAAATTCAAAATATAAATAGGGGTGATTTTCTTGCTGACCTTTGTTTAACAATGTAGGAAGAAATGAAATGCCATCTGTTTTTGTTAGTTTTTGTTGAGTCAATTCAGCTAATGTAGCTAAGACATCGTATTGAGTAGATGGGAGGTCTTTTATTTGTCCACCAGGAATTACCCCAGGCCATCTAACAATCATGGGTTCTCTAATTCCTCCTTCGTATAAATCTTGCTTACGCCCCCTTAGTCCCGCAGTGCTATTAAAAAACTGAGTATTCACTCCACCCACATCAAAAGTAGCCCCATTGTCGCTAGAGAAAAAGACGATGGTTTGCTCATCTAATTGTTCTTTTTTGAGTGTTTCCAAAATCTTACCGACTTGCAAATCCAAGTAAGAAATCATTCCAGCGTAAGTTGCTTTTGGGTTTTTATTGGGAACATATCCTCTTTGACCCCAATAGGCACTATCCGGAAATGCATGAAGGTAGGGTTCAATAGCTACATCAGGAACTTGCAAAGAAAGATGAGGTAAAGGAAGAGGAAGATATAAAAAGAAGGGATTTGTTTTATTTTCTTGAATAAAATGGATGGCTTTTTCCATCATTTTGTCAACCACATATTCTTTGCCTTTGAATTTATCAAAATCCACATTTGTTGAATTCTTTTTTCCTTGGTATTCATGCACAAAAACGGATTGGTTTTTTAAGGTATCCCATTTTCCATTTTCCCAAAGATGAGTTGGGTAATAGTTATGTGCTTGTTTTTGATCCAATAACCCATAAAAATAGTCAAAGCCTTGTTTGTTTGGATTGCCTGTTCCGTTGGCCATTCCAAGCCCCCATTTGCCTATGGCAGCGGTTCGATAACCCGCATTTTTCATGAGATGGCCAATGGTGAATGTATTTTCTTCCAAAGGCATTTGTCCTTTTTCGGTTGAATCGCTGAAGCCACCTAATTCAAAGTTTCCTCTGATTTGAGAATGACCTGCATGTTTTCCAGTCAACAACATACATCTAGCTGGTGCGCAAACAGGTGCGGAAGTATAATGATGAGTGAATTTAATTCCTTGCCTAGCCATGGCATCGAGAAAAGGAGTTTTAATGATTTTTTGACCATAAGCACCAATTTCTCCATAGCCTAAGTCGTCCGCATAGATATAAATGACATTTGGTTTTTTTGATTTTGGACCAATGGCCATCGATTCAAAAGACAAAAATAGGATAAAAATGATGGGAATATAGATTTTCATGATCGTGTTCAAAACTTAATGGAGATTTGGATAATAAAGATAAACAACAATCTTGTTGCTTAAAAACATAGATTGGAATAGGAGGTACTTTATAAACATTTGTTATTTAATTAAAATATCCTATTTTTGCTACTCAATATGCAAAAGAAGATTCAATTTTTTCGGTTATTTATATTTTTGCCCGTCCTATTTTGGTTGGTGGCAAAGCCTATAACGGTAACATCTTCTCCTTGCAAATTCGTTAAAACCTCTGCTCATTCTAAATCTAGTCAAGAAAAGTCAAGCCCACAGGCTACTTTTTACGCTGATCATCAAGTATATCAAGCAGCAGCGAATTTAAACATCGATTTTCCAACAGATTGGACCTTCAGTGCTCCGGTCTTCACTTTTTTTGCTGAGCAATTGCATCAAGTTAAATTGCCTGTTCAGATTCACAGAACTCAATTATTGAGCATTTTATTTACCCAATTTATCGCCACTCTGGCCCCTTGATATTGTCGGTTAATACATCGACAGAGTCAAAATCATTGTTTTAATTTCATTAATTTTTTATTCAAATGCGTTACAAAAATTTCATTGTATGGCTGAGTACAATTATATCAGCATTATGTATTTTCTTTCTTTCATTTACATGGAAGGCAAGTGATTTAAGAGATCAAGCAGTTAAATATGCCACTACCAAAGATGGCAAATATGATCCAGCAAAGCGTTTACATTTCATTGATTCGCTTTGGAAGCAACCTGTATATTTAGGTTTTACCTTTCAAGAAGTTACGAATTATGCATTGCACAAGGGTCTAGATTTAGAAGGCGGTTTACACGCGGTATTGGAAGTTTCTCCGATAGAAATATTAAGAGCTTTATCTGGAAAATCGAATGATCCAAATTTTGAGAAAGCGTTGGCACAAGCTAGTTTGCAACAAGCAACTTCTACCAAGCCTTTCAATGAATTGTTTTATGAGGAGTTTGCTAAGGTAGCACCTACACAAAAGTTAGCATCTGTTTTTGCTAATTCAGTTAATAGAGGTAAAATCAGTTCAACTTCTTCTGATTCTGAAGTTAAGAAAGTGATTGATGCTGAGATTGATGGAGCTGTGGATCGTGTTTACAAAATTATTCAAGCGCGTATCGATAAATTTGGTGTGGCTAACCCTAATATTCAACGTTTACCGGGTTCTAACCGTATTCAGGTTGAATTACCAGGTGTAGATAATCCAGAGCGTGCTCGTAAATTATTATCAGGAGCTGCTAAATTGGAGTTTATTGAGTGTTATGAGTTAAATGAGTATGGCACAGGTTTAAATGTATTAGGTTCTATTTTAGAGCGTGAAGAGAAGCAACCTACTGTTCAAGCAAGTGCATCTACAACTACTGCTAAGGATACTACAGCCAATTCATTGGGCAATCAATTAGCTGGAGCTGCTAAAAAAGATTCAGGAAAAGCGAAGACAGATACTGCTGCTGGTTCTGCCTTGACTAAATTATTTTTACCTATTGGAAATGGTTTAGGAGTTTATAGAAAAGATACAGCGCGTGTGAATGCATTGTTCCGCCGTGCAGATGTGAAAGCTTTGTTCCCAGCTAATTTATCTTTCGCTTGGGCAGCTAAAGGAATTCCTGCTAAAAATGGTGATGAAATATTGACATTAGAAGCTTTGAAAAAAGGAGAAGGTCAAAATGCTCCTTTAGAAGGAGATGTGATTACAGATGCAGCGCAGGATTATGATCAAGCTGGTCGTGCAGAAGTAACTATGTCGATGAACGGAACTGGAGCTCGTATTTGGAAAAATTTAACAGGTGCTAACGTAGGCCGTCGAATTGCAATTGTTTTAGATGGTTATGTGTATTCTGCACCAGTGATCAATGGAGAAATTCCAGGAGGACGTTCTTCTATTTCTGGTTCATTTACAGTTGAAGAAGCAAAAGATTTAGCGAACGTATTAAAAGCAGGTAAATTACCAGCTCCAACACGTATTGTAGAAGATGCATTCATTGGCCCATCTTTAGGAAATGAATCAATTAATCAAGGATATATGTCGATGGGCTTAGGTTTATTATTAGTAATCATCTTTATGATTGGTTATTATGGTGCACCAGGTTGGATGGCGAATTTGTCATTATTATTTAACGTATTCTTTATTGCTGGAGTTTTGGTTCAAATCCAAGCAGCCTTAACATTGCCGGGTATTGCGGGTATCGTTTTAACATTGGGTATGGCGGTTGATGCCAATGTATTGATTAATGAGCGTATTCGAGAAGAATTACATGCTGGAAAAGGATTGCTAGATGCAATCAATGTGGGTTATGAAAAAGCATTAAGTGCGATCTTAGATGGAAATATTACCACCGTTTTAGTGGGTGTAATTTTGATTATTTTTGGTTCAGGTTCGGTGAAAGGATTTGGTGTTACACTTTGTATTGGTTTGGTTACGTCGGTGTTCACAGCAGTGTATATTTCTCATATTTTAATTGATTGGATGGCAAAAAGAGCTATCAAAGCAGGAAAAGAGAAAGAAATGACCTTTGAAACATTTATTTCTAGAGATTTATTCAAAGGAATGAATTTTGATTTCATTGGAAAACGTAAATATTCTTATTGGTTCTCTTGGGGATTGATTGCTATTGGTGCAATTGTTTTATTTATCCAAGGAGGATTTAATTTAGGAGTAGACTTCAAAGGAGGTCGTTCTTATGTGGTAGAATTTACTCAACCCGTTGAAGCTGGAAAAGTAAAAGAAGCATTGAAAGATGATTTTAAAGGAGTAGGTTCAGAGGTTAAAACATACAACGGTTTAACTAAATTAAAAGTAACTACTTCTTATTTGGTAGAAGATGAATCTATCACTGCAAATAATACTGTTAGAACAGCATTAGAAAATGGATTGAAAGAGTTTTCATCAGCTTCTCCTAAAATTTTGTCGGAATCTAAAGTTGGAGCAACCATTGCAGATGATATTTTGACGCAATCGTTTTTATCTATCTTCTATGCTTTAATTGCTATCTTCATTTATATTTTAATCCGTTTCCGTAAATGGCAATATTCTCTAGGTGGTATTGTTGCTTTATTGCATGATACTTTAGTAGTATTGGGTATGGTTGGAATCGTACGATTATTTGGATTTGAATTAGAAATTGATCAAGTATTTATTGCTGCAGTTTTGACTGTAATTGGTTATTCAATCAATGATACGGTGGTAGTATTTGACCGTATTCGTGAGGAAATCGGTGTGAATCCAGACTTAGGTAATAAAGCCCTAATGATCAAAACAATCAACGAATCGATTAACCATACTATGTCTCGTACTGTCATGACAGCGACTACTGTATTTTTAGTAGTAACTGTATTGTTGATTTTTGGAGGCGATGTATTAAGAGGTTTCTCATTTGCTATGTTTATCGGTGTAGTATTTGGGGCATACTCTTCAATTTTCGTTGCTGCTCCGATTGTTATTGACTTAGGTACTTCGACAAAAGAGCAAAAGAAAAAGTAAAATAATTATGAGTTATGAATTATGAATTATGAAAGTCATTTCATACCTCATAATTCATACCTCATAATTCATAATTCATATTTCATTCTTCATAACTTACAACTAACAACTTACACTATGAACAACAGTATTTGGAGAAAAAAACCGATGCACATGTTTGAGCAAGACATGCAAAAAAGCGAGCTCAAGCGTGTCTTAGGTAAATGGAGTTTAACAGCCATTGGTATTGGAGCGATTATTGGTGGCGGAGTTTTCGTTTTAACTGGTACCGCAGCACATTATCATGCGGGTCCTGCCTTAGCAATTTCCTTCGTTATTGCTGGAATTGGATGTATTTTTGCTGCGCTTTGTTATGCAGAGTTTGCGGCCATGTTGCCTGTGGAAGGAAGTGCCTATGCCTATGCATACGGTACAGTAGGTGAGTTATTTGCTTGGATTATTGGTTGGGGATTAATTCTCGAATATGCTATGGGTGCTATGACTGTCGCTGTGAGTTGGTCAGGTTATTTTAATAAGCTACTCCATCTCTTTGGGATTCACTTACCTGCAAATTTAACCAATGATCCTGTATCTTTTGGTGGAGTGGCAGTGAATTTACCAGCTTTGGTTATTGTTTGGTTTGTGACTTGGATTTTGGTCAAAGGAATCAAAGAAGCTGCTAGTGCGAATAATTTAATAGTTGTTCTTAAAGTGGCAGTGATTCTATTTGTGATCATCATGGGTGCTTTTTATATCGATGTGGCTAATTGGACTCCATTTATTCCTGCTGAAACCTTAGTAGAACACGAAAGTGGTGAAATGCTTCCTGCTTATGGCTGGGGTGGTATTATTTCAGGTGCATCAGCAATTTTCTTCGCGTACATTGGTTTTGACGCTGTTTCTACCCAAGCAGGTGAAGCCATTAATCCGAAGAAAGATATGCCATTCGCAATCATTGCTTCTTTATTGATTTGTACAATTTTGTATATCGCTGTTTCTTTAGTGTTGACCGGAATGATCAATTACAAAGATATCACGGGAGATGCTTTAAAAGCACCTGTTGCTTTTGCATTTGATGTGGCAGGACAACCTTGGGCTGTATTTGTGATTACCGCAGCAGCTACTGCAGGTTTATTATCTGTTATGTTGGTGATGATGTTAGGCCAAACGCGTGTTTTCTTAGGAATGGCGAAGGATGGTTTATTGCCAAAATTCTTTGCTGAGGTTCATCCAACATTTAAGACACCTTGGAAATCAACTATTTTAGTAGGTGCTGTTGTATCTATTGTAGCTGGTTTTACTCCAATTTCTTTATTGGGAGATATGACCAGTTTCGGAACCTTATTTGCCTTTACAATGGTGTGTTTAGCGGTTTGGATTTTACGTTTTAGAGATCCAGAGCGTGATCGTCCTTTTAAAGTATCAGGCTTGAATATCATTGCACCATTGGGAATAATAGTAAATACATTCTTGATTTTGAATTTAGGTAGAACTGCACAACTTTTTGCTATTGTTTGGCTTTTGTTTGGTTTAGTTGTTTACTTCCTTTACGGAAGACCTAAATCGCATTTGAATACTCGAGTGTAATTCAAAACAACTTTATTAAATAGCCGTTGCGAAAGCATCGGCTATTTTTTTTGTCTTTTAATTCCACCTTTTTTGGCTTATTTTTGCATTTTGATTTTAAAAAACACGAATGAGTAAGCTCGATATTGAAATTGCCAAAAGAAGAACCTTTGGAATCATCTCCCACCCTGATGCTGGAAAAACAACCTTAACTGAAAAATTATTACTTTTTGGTGGGGCTATCCAAACAGCAGGTGCGGTGAAATCCAACAAAATTAAAAAAGGGGCCACTTCCGATTTCATGGAAATTGAAAGACAAAGAGGTATTTCTGTGGCAACTTCTGTGATGACTTTCGAGTACAATGATTTAAAAATCAATATTCTGGATACTCCTGGTCACAAGGACTTCGCAGAAGACACCTACCGTACCCTTACAGCCGTCGATTCTGTTATTCTGGTGATTGATTGTGTGAAAGGTGTGGAAGAGCAAACTGAGCGCTTAATGGAGGTTTGTCGGATGCGTAAAACTCCCGTGATTATTTTTATTAATAAAATGGACCGGGAAGGACAAAATCCTTTCGATTTGTTGGATGAATTGGAACAAAAATTATCCATTCAAGTTCGTCCTTTAACTTGGCCAATCAATATGGGCTCCAATTTCAAAGGAGTTTATCATTTGTTAGATCGATCTTTAAATCTTTTTTCTGCCAATAAAACCAAAATTGAAAAAGAAGTTTACGCGGTGGATATTAATTCTCCTGAGTTGGATGCTCGTGTGGGTGAGAGAGATGCCAAACAGTTGAGAGAGGATGTGGAATTAATTGATGGGGTTTATGAGCCTTTTGATAGAAATACGTATTTATCAGGAGATATTGCTCCTGTCTTTTTTGGATCGGCTGTGAATAATTTTGGGGTTCAAGAATTATTGGACACTTTTACTCGAATAGCTCCTCCAACGCAAGAAAGAGGAACGGATGTTCGTATTGTTGAGCCGAATGAAAAGAAGTTCACGGGTTTTATCTTTAAAATTCACGCTAATTTAGATCCTAAACATCGTGATCGAATTGCATTTTTACGAATTTGTTCAGGAACTTTCCATCGAAATACTTTTTATCAGCACATTCGTTTGAAAAAAAATGTGCGATTTTCGAACCCTTACAACTTCATGGCACAAGACAAAGAAGTGGTAGACGAAGGTTTTCCAGGGGATGTAGTTGGTTTATACGATACCGGTACTTTTAAAATTGGAGATACGTTAACGGAAGGGGAAGTGTTGAATTATCAAGGTATCCCAAGTTTTTCTCCAGAAATATTTAAAGAGTTAATTAATTTAGATCCGATGAAAGCCAAACAATTGGAAAAGGGGATTGATCAATTAACTGACGAAGGAGTAGCTCAATTATTCACACAACCGCAGTTAGGTAACCGTAAAATTGTTGGTACCGTAGGTGAATTACAATATGAAGTAATTCAATACCGTTTGGAACATGAATATGGTGCAAAATGTCGTTTTGAAGGTATGTCCGTTTCAAAAGCTTGTTGGATTACCGCCGAGGATCCTAAAAAATTACAGGAATTTGTCCGTTTAAAAGGTCAACAAATTGCACAAGATAAAGATGGGAATTATGTTTTTCTAGCTGAATCGGATTGGATTTTGCGTATGAATCAACAAAATAATCCGGATGTAGAATTCCACTTTACTTCTGAATTTAAGTTAAGTTAATACTACTTTCCATAGGGCCCATACTTGTGTTGTAATTCTGATTTTCCATCTATATATGGGCCAAAAGGGTGGTCAAATGGTTTTTTAGATATATCAGGCCAATCTTTACTTAAATCCATTTCGGGTCTTGGCATGGAATTGACAAAAGCAGCCAAGTCCCAAGCTTCTTCATTCGGAAGTTGAGGTTTATCATAAGTGGTGCCTAAAGGCATATTGTATTTGACAAATCCAGCAAAATTTGAAATACGGTATAATCCTGCACCTTGATTGTAGCTGTGAGGCCCCCACAAGGGTGGATAGGTGTAAGATTTGCCATTTTCTGCTAATATTCCTTCCCCATTAGCCTGATGACAAGATTGGCATTTCGATGCATAAATTGCTTGACCTTTCGAAGGATCTGCTGCACGTTTTAATTTTTTCAACTTAAAAATTCCTGCTCCTTTGGGTACTTTTCCTTTTTCAATATCAGATCCTAGCCATTTGATATAGGCCAAAATAGCCTTCATTTCTTTGCTTTCTTTCAACAAGGCTTGTCCATTTAAACTCCTTTGAAAACAATCATTTACGCGTTTAAATTGATCTTCTTTCGTCCCTGATCGAGCTCTGAATTTTGGATAAGTGGATTGAACGGCAAAGTAATTATTTCCCCAAGCTTGAGTCCCTGCGTTTAAATGACAATTTTGGCAATTCATGCCATTTGAACTATGTTGAACAGAACCATTTGGGCCTAAATATTCGCTTGTGTGTGCAATCAACTCTCTTCCATAAAGTACCAACTCTTTTTCTTCTTTGCTTAAATACATCATCCTCCAATCTGACGGCGCTGTCCATAAATGGCTGAAATTAGAATCAGGAGCCACATAAGTGCGGGTTGAATCTTTTTTTACCTTTTCAAATTTTTGAATCTGATTGAATCCTAAAAAAAAGAACATACCCACCAACAATACAAATAAGCTGTATAATAGAGTTGTTAAATTTTGAAAATTCTTTTTAGGTGAAGAATCTGACATAGCTTTGTTTTTATAAATGATTTTCAAAATTGCCACTTTTGATGAATCATCTTCGTGATAATAGTCACAATGAATATAAGATTTATCCGATAATATTACTATATCTTTTTTAAATAAGGTTAAATGATTAATTGCTATGAAACATCAAATTTTAATTATTGGTGGTGGGAATGCAGGTATTTCTGTCGCTTCTCAGCTACTTCGTAAAGAGGCTAATTTAGATATCGCCATCGTAGAAGGAAGCAAAAAGCATTACTACCAACCGGCATGGACTTTGGTAGGAGGGGGTGAATTTGATATCAATGATACGGTTCGTGATGAGGCTTCTGTAATGCCTGAGAATGTCACTTGGATTCAACAAATGGCTAAATCATTTCTACCTGAGCAAAATAAAGTAGTCTTAGAAGATGGCAAGGAAGTTGAATATGCCTTTTTGATTGTAGTGCCTGGTATTCAACTGAATTGGTCTGCCATTAAAGGATTAAAAGAAAATTTAGGCAAAAATGGAGTTTGTAGCAATTACAGTTTTGAAACAGCGCCATATACGTGGGAATGTCTGCAAAATACCAAAGGCGGAAATGCCATTTTTACCAATCCAAATACACCCATTAAATGTGGAGGAGCTCCGCAAAAGATCTTGTACCTAGCGGCTGATTATTTTAGAAAGCATCATATTAAAACGCAAGTGCAATTTTGGAGCGGTGGGACTCGTGTTTTTGGTGTGGAAAAATATGAGAAAACACTCAAAAAGGTAATTAGTCGATATGGAATCGAAACCCATTTTTTTGTAAAATTGGATGAAATTGATGGAGCAAATAAACGAGCTAAATTCCTTGGTTTTGGAGAAGCAAATAAGGATCAAGAATATTGGGTGGATTATGAAATGATTCATGTCACTCCCCCCCAATCTGCCCCTGATTTTGTTAAAAATAGCCCCATTGCGAATGAAGCAGGTTGGATCGATGTTGAAAAACATACTTTACAACACAATAAATTTAAGAATATTTTTGCTTGTGGAGATGCGGCCAATTTACCTGTTTCTAGAACTGGTGCCGCGATTCGTAAGCAAGCTCCCGTTTTGGTGAGTAATTTGCTTTCCACCATGAAGGAAGAACCGATTTCTGAATTTTATAATGGATATTCTTCTTGTCCGATTATAACAGGTTATAACAAATTAGTTTTGGCTGAATTTGATTACAACAATGTACCTACTGAAACATTTCCTTTTGATCAATCACAAGAAAGATGGTCCATGTATCAATTGAAAAAATACATTTTGCCTTATTTATATTGGAATCAAATTTTACCCGGTCGAATGTAGAATAAATTAGGCCCAAGCTAAAAATTTTGGGCCATTTTTTTCCATCAATTGAGGATTTTTCAAATTTAAAGTTTGTCCATTTAATACCTTTTCGTAATGGGAAAGGTATTTTTTTGCCATTGTTTTAGAGTCAAAAACTTCCCTAGCGTATTCATGGCATTTTATTTTGTCATAGGACTCGGCTTGCTGAATATGCTCGGATATTGTTTGAGAGTTGTTTGAAAGGAAACCGTACTCCGAACTGATAATTTCAGGTAAAGCACCATAAGGAGTTCCAAAAACAGGGCATCCAAAAAATAAACTTTCAGTAATGGCTAAACCGAAGGGTTCATGCCAAAGTACAGGGAAAATTAAGCCTTTAGAACGATTCAATAAATCAAATTTTTGTTGTCCTCCCACCATGCCAAAGAAATGAACACGTGGACTAAAGGTAAATCGCAAACCCATTTTGAAGTTGAAGCGGCATCCGCCTAAAACGTCTAATTCTTCATGAGGCGTTTTTTGAATGATGTTTATCGCTCCTCTTACATTTTTAACTCTCCAAGCTGCATTTCCCAAGAAGTGAAAATGACTTCTTGTTCTTTGTAAATCTGGTTTCGCATACTCATTCCAGTCGAGCCCATTGTGAACGAATGAAGTAGATCCATGTCTTTCCGCATGGTTTTTAGATACAAATATAGTATTGATATTTAGCTGCGAAGTCCCATTTCCGTTACCGTGAATCGTTACCACATGGGGTTGGGTGATTTGTTGGTCAGGTTCTTTTTGAAAATGAACGATATCAATTTCCTTTGGTATTTGATCATTGATATTTTTTGAATAATCTCGAACAATGATTTTCGCGAAATCACAATGCGTGAATACGGGTAATAAAAATGAGACTTGATGTCCCAAAAGGTGTAATTCTTTTCCTAATGCCCATATTACCCGCTCTGTTCCACCATAGGTAAACACGGGTAATTTCTGATCATGGACGATTAATATGTTCAAAGGAGTGGAATTAAATGAAAATAATTCTTAAAAATAATTCATTTAATTAGAAATAAAACAATTTGAGTTCGTCAAAAATGCCATAAAATTGAATTATTTCAACTCATTTGCCGAAAATAAACCCGTTTTTTTCCAGCTTAATTGGCCATTTTCATATCTTTCCACATAAGGAATAGCTTCAATTTGAAGGGCTGCTGCTAATTCTTGATTTTGATCTACATCAATTTTAATTAATTCTACTGCACCTTTTTGTTCTTTGACAAATTGTTCCAAAATTGGACTCAATTGCTTGCAAGGCCCGCACCATTCTGCATGGAAATCGATAATGACTGATTTTTTGCCAGCAACTAATTTTTTGTAAGACGCTAAACTCAATCCAGAAGCGGCAGGTTTTGAATCCTCTTTACTCAAAGCTAATTGTGCCGCATTCCAAGCTAAAATTCCTCCTTGAAGATTAACGATGTACTTAAATCCCATCGATTGAAGTTGAGCTGCAGCAGAAGAGGATCGTCCCCCTGATAAACAATACACAAAAACGGTTTTTTCTTTATTTAATCCAGCAATTTTTTCTGGGAAATCCATCGATTGAATATCCATATTTTGAGCACCTTCGATATGTCCAGATTCGAATTCGCCTTTGGTACGAACATCTATGATTTGCTTTTGTTCATCTGATGAAATCGCGGATTGGAATTCACTGGCAGGTAAATCCTTTAAACCTGTGTCATTGCTTTTATTACAAGAAAATAGGATTAAACTAACAGAAAGAGCAAGAATGATTTTTCTCATTTGAATGGTATTTTTCAATTTTAGTGATATTTTTTGATTAATTCTTCCAAAGTTTTGGCAGGAATGACGCCTGATTGTCTCCAAACAGATTTTCCATCTTTGAACAATATTAGAGTAGGAACAGATCTGATTTGAAATTTTTCGGCAGTGCTTCTATTTTTATCCACATCAATTTTAATGATTTTTGCTGTGTCGCCCACATTTTTTTTGACTTGTTCCAAAATGGGTTTCAATTGCTTACAAGGTCCACACCATTCGGCTGAAAAATCAACTAAAACAGGTTCCTTCGATTTCAATAATTCTGCGAAATTGCTCATAATACATCGATTTTAAATGAAATTAGCGTAATGAAATCCATGTGCCACCATTGTGAACATGAACGAATCCTTGGTTTTTTAACAGTCTTTTTGCTGCACCACTTCGAACTCCTGATGCACAACAAGTAATGATTGTTTGTTCCTTTTTTAGTTTGTTTAAATTGGCAGGCATATTTTGCAAAGGTAGATTAATTGCGCCAGAAACGTGCCCTTGATTGAATTCCGCAGGAGTACGAACATCTATTATGACAGCTCCATCTTTGATGAGTGCTTTTAGGTCTACTTTCGGACCGATACCAAATATTTTTTTTAATAGTTCTAACATTAGCTGTTTGGATTTGTGATGCAAATATAGCTTCTGTAAGAGGGCAATTTCGTGACAAATGTCTCTATTGCGATTTTGAGTGGTCTTTTAAGTTCATTAAAATTTTGTAGTTTCGTCAAAAATAAAATAGCTATGAAAAAATTATTATTGATCCCCTTTTTCTTTGCCATCACTTTTTTATTGAATGCACAAAATCCTACTCATAGAGTGGTTATTCAATTGAATACTAGTGATACGTTGGTATGGCATGGAGCTTTAAAAAATATTTCCAATTTGCAGGCAGCATTAGGACCTAACACGCAACTGGAGGTAGTCGCTCACGGAAGTGGTATTGGAATTTTAATAGAATCCAAGACTACTCAAAAAGCTAAAATCGCTGAATTAGCCGCTAGTGGCGTTTTATTCAAGGCGTGTGAAAATACTATCAGAGAAAGAAAAATTGACAAAGCAACATTATTACAGCAATCAGGTTTTGTTCCTTCCGGAGTTGCTGAGGTAGTTTTGAAGCAAGAGGCTGGTTGGTCTTATTTGAAATATTAGGAATGTAGGTAATAGGTAAAAGGTAAAAGTGTTTGACTTTTGAACTAAAAGTTCAATTCATAGTACACACTCGGCACAGCCGAGCGCGTTACCTATTACCTATTACCTATTACTTTTTACCTCTTACCTCTTACCTCTTACCTCTTACCTCTTACCTCTTACCTCTTACCTCTTACCTCTTACCTCTTACCTCTTACCTCTTACCTCTTACCTCTTACCTCTTACCTTTTACCTTTTACCTTTCACCTATACCCGATAATACTGCTCCCAACCTTTTCTAGGTTCGGCACCTATAAGCAATTGGTTCGCTAATTTATTGTTGGTAATTTGTTTGGTATTTCTGTCGAACAATAATTTAGTGTTCAATTTTTGAGCCATAACACCAAGAGAGAAAACTTGACTTAAAGGTCCAGCAATTTCAAATCTAGATCTTGTTTGCTCTTTTCCCATGCAGCCTAATAAGAAATTGGCATAATGGTTAGAAGGACTTTTAGGAACCTCAGGAAGCTTGATGTCCTTGGCTTTATCACCCAAAATAGAAAGAGTAGAACCATGTGAGCCACCTTTGAACGTTAAATCTTTGCCGTAAATAATTTTACCTGGATTTAATTTTGCGGGTTGGATTTTACCATTACTTGCTGGAGGGATGTTGGGATCTAATTCATTTACTCCATAATTTTCAGGAACAGGAGGGATATTATTGATACCGTCGTACCAGGTAATGTCCATGGCTGGCATGTCTTTTCTGGCAGGGAACTTGAAATTAATGGTCGAAGATTGTGGATAGAAAAAGGCATTATGTCCTTCAGCTTTCAGCATATTTATCTCCGTAGGTAAACCTAATTCTAAAAATTCATGCGCAGTATCCATGATATGTGCACCCCAATCGCCTAATGCTCCTAGTCCAAAATCGAACCAACAACGCCATTGGCCATTGACTAAGTCTTTGTTATAGTCGTGATTTTGTACGACACCATGCCAAATGTCCCAGTCCAAGGTACTTGGAATAGATTCTTTGGGAGGAAAACTTTTGATATTGGTATCCCATCCATGCCACCTTCTTGCTGAATTCATGTGAGCCGTCATGGCTGTTACATCTTTGATGATACCAGCTTCTTTCCAAGCTTTGAATTGAAAATAATTGGCTTCAGAATGTCCTTGATTTCCCATTTGAGTCACTAATTTGGGATTCTTCTTGGCAGCTTTCATCATCAATTCAATTTCATTGAATGTTCTTGCCATTGGTTTTTCCACAAATACGTGTTTTCCTAAACCCAAAGCCATCATAGTGATGGGGAAGTGAGAATGATCAGGTACTCCAATCGCAACAGCTTCTATTTGGCTTCCCATTTTATCAAACATTTGTCTGAAATCTTGAAAACGAGGTACATCTGGGAATTTTTCTAATACTTTCAAGGTTTGCGGAGCGCCCATATCTACGTCACACAAAGCAACAATATTAGCCAATCCTGTATTGTACAATGACATTACATCTGATCCACCTTGGTTTCCAATGCCAATACAAGCTAAATTGACTTTTTCGCCTGGATTTTTGTGGACAAAAAAGGAAGGAAATGCTGAAGCTGCTGTCATTAGAGCTGAGCTTCTCAGAAAATCTCTACGAGAATTTTGTAATGTTTTCATCTTGTTTATTTTTTATATCAAAACCTAAAAGCACCTAATATTTACTTATTTCTTCCATTTTTTTTCCAAAACTTTGATGAAAAACCCACCTACCACGCTTCTCGCTTGAAAACCAACTTGCTTCCCATCCGTTGTTTCATACCAATCTCCAAAAGGAACACGTGTCGGGGTTTCTAGCATGTATTTATGAATTGGATTAATAAATGCTTGGAAATCATTGTCATTGTCGGCCAATGTTGCCGTCCAAATAATCCAATCATTTTTGGTATACGTTTTTCTACTATCCAATGGTAGTCCAAAGGGATTTTGCTTGGTCAAATAGTACTTGATTTCTTTCTTATAAACTTCTTCTGGAAATAAATTTAGGTTCAATAATTTGTCCCAAACCAAATTATATTTTTGACTCCAAGTATTGTTTTTGTTGAATGTCAAAGCATAATGATCTCCCTCATCTGCCAATTTCATCCATTTTTTCACATAATTTTGGGCAATGCTTTGCAATGAATCTGCTGTTTTGATATCTCCTAGGTTTCTGGCTATTTGAGCATAAGCCCCAATTCCATTGATGGCCTTGATAGATAAATTGGCATTTCTTTCTAGATGACCTGCAAAATCATCTGTACATAATTGATTGGCAGGATCTAGTCCATCTTTTACTAAAAATGCCACCCACTGCGATAAGGTTTTCCAATGTTTTTTAGCGAAAGAAGCATTTCCTTCTGCTTTGCAAATGGCCGCAGTTAAAATAATCATATTTCCAGCTTCTTCCACTGGCATATCTTCTGGATAAGTTTGTCCATTAGCTAATGGATATGTTCCAATATCATGTGCAGGGAATGGCTTCTTCCATTGGCCACTTTCACTGTAATAAATCAATGGAGCTACCATACCTTTCAATAATTCTGGATTGTAAATCAAGCTTAATGGTGCAGAAGGGTAGGTTACATCCACCGTCCAAATGGAACCGTTGCTAAAATTTTCTTTTTGTGGAAATAACACTTCATCATTTTCTCCACGCACTAATTTATGCGCAGCCAAAGATTGTCGATAAGCAGCTACGCAAATTTCTGCGTATTTTTTTCCTCCGGATTGCAAAGCATCTTGATAAATTTGCTTATCGAATTTCGTAGCCAATTCGTTGATTTGTTGGTATTCATTGTAACCAACACTTAATAGATTTTCTATTTTACCGTGTTTTTTCACCCACCAAGCTTTCAGATCTTTTTTGAAATATTGAATCGAACTGATGTCATCGTATGCCATCATAATCATCGATTTTTGTGGTTTTTTGCTAGCAATGGTTTTCCATTGAGCACACAAAAATGAATCATTTTGTGGATTTGAGTTCGAACTGCTGTTTTTTTGATTCTTAGAAAGTCCGGATAAATCGCTCGAAGATTTTACAGAAAGAACTTGATTCTTATTGCCACTCGCTAAATACGCATATCCCCAATCAATGCGGACATCATCTCCTTGTTTTCCTAGGATTTTTTGTGATTGAGTACCGCTCTTCAAATAGTTTACATGTTGGAATTCTCCATTTGTAATGTTTAATGCTTGCTTCGGATCCATTCTTGCAATATCTGCAGCAACTCCAAAAGTGATCTCTGTCGAATGACTTTTTTGATCTTTTGATTGTACTTCGTAGCTGATGTAAGAAAGTGGTCTGGATAATAAATCCAAATCGGAAGCAATTAATGGAGAAAGGAATTGAACTTTTAATTGAACAGGACCACAATCGAAAACATAAGTAGTTTTGGTTGCTGTTACTTCCACCGATTTTTGAATAGCTAAATTAGCATCTTTCTCTCTTTTTTGTTTGGCAAAACCTGCATCTAACCATGCATTTCCTCTTGGGTTAATACAATGAATCGCCAAAAGATTTTTTCCTTTTTTTAATGCTTTTTTGACTTCATCTGTCATTGAATAATTCTTCACTTTTGTGTTATGGCAATCTTTGCAATCATAAATAGCAGTGCCATTTAAATAAACTTGTACATCATCATCATGACGAAGTTGCAAGATGAATTGATCTATATCTAAATCATTTAATTCAAAGCTTCTTCTCACCCAAATCGACTTTGAATTCCATGAAGTCGCGAAATCATTTCCCCAACCTTTTCCAAAGGGCATTTTTCCTTGGAACCAGTTTTTATCGTCGTAATTCTCATTCATCCAATTTTGACCGGGATCAGATTCAATAAATTGGCAATCAATTGGTTTTGCCAATTCTCCGAAGGGTACAATATTTTCGGCAGGCTTGACGATTTTGCCTAAAAATTGATATGCTTTATTGTCTACTTTTATGATTCCTACCAAAGATTGTTCATTCCCCGTCCAATGCCTTGTCGTATTTTGATTCACTTGATCTGAAAAAGACCAAATACTGAAATAAGGATCATGAGTGATTAAAGGATAGGCAGGGAGTTTACTAACCTGAGCAACAGATGAATATCCTATGCTCAATAACATTAAACTGAAGAAATTTTTCATAAAAAGATGGATTGATTAAATAATATAAAGATTTTATTTTTGTGTTTTTTTAATGCTAAATTGGTCCAGCACCTCGCCATTGGATGCTACCCATTTTGCATCTAAAAAATTACCTTTGATGTCAAATAACATAGAACCTCCCTCTTTGTTGTTGGAATAAATGGAAGACTTTAATGGATATTCCGCTTTTTGCCCGCCTACTTTTCCGCCTGATCCACAAACCACATAAATGACACCTTGTCCATTTTTATCAATGACATATTTATCTTTTGAAGTTTTATTTTCAACAATATGTTTTTGAGGATCAAAGGTTTTGTTCAACTCAGTATGTCCTCGCATGGCGTAAGTTCTTTCATACACATGACTGTGTCCAGCAATTACTACATCTACTTTGTATTTTTCAAAAATGGGTGTTACGTTTTTACGCATCATGATAAGATCATCTTCAAAATCAGAGTCATGCGAACCTTTGGTATACGGAGGCTTATGGAAATAGGCAATCACCCAAGGTAATTTGTTGGCTTCCAAATCTTTGATTAACCATTCTGCTTGAGCACCTTTTCCATCATATAAAGAAGTCCCATCGGCATGTTTTTCTTCTGTGTTCAATGAAATCAAATGTACATTTCCATAATCGACAGAATAATACGACTCAGTACCAGATGGAACTCCGCCAGCTTCCCCTTTGCTGGGTAAAGTGAAAATATTAAAATAAGGAGGTAAAGAGGAATCATGCTTACCCGCATAATCGTGATTGCCTGGAGAAGGGTAACAGGTCGTATTTTGAAGAAAATCCTTTTGATAAAAATCAAATACATTTTTTTGATATTCTTCGTCTTTCCCATTATTGTAGGCATTGTCCCCTAACCAAATCCAAACATCGGGTTTTCGTTTACCCACATAATTTAAAAGAGTATTATTTACGGCCTTTTGATTCTCTGTACCTGCCCCAAAATCGCCTAAAGCCCAAATACGAATAGGTTTTGTAGAACCTTTTTTGGGATTTGTTTTGATGAATTGTTGATCCGATGGTTTTTCCAATTGTTCGATGGAACCAACGGTATAGAAATATTTTTTATCAGGTTGCAAATGATAAATGGGAAGTTCATGTTCCGTTACCAAAGCCGCATTCTTTGCGTTTAATTTTTGTGAGTTAATCGATTCCCCCAATGTGATTTTACTTGAAGTAGGGATGTCGGTTCTCCAACGAATCACTCCAGAGGTGGATGTGATATTTTGAATGTAGGGTCCTCTTGTGATTTTCGGACTTTGTGCAAAAAGTGAAATAGCAAAAAAGCACAAGCTCAGATGGAGCATGTTGGTAATTGATTTTTTCATTGAAATAGGTTTCGAAAATTAATACTGCAATAAAGTGTTTTTTTACTAATAATGCGAATTAAGATTTAAATTATCCATTTTTCAAATTCATCAATGAACTTTCGGTTAATCCCAACTTTTGGAAAGGATCAGAATTTTAGTTTTTAAACCTTAATTCGTATTAATAGGTAAAAGAAAAATCTTAATGTTTCTTAATGACTTAATGTTTAAAAACATTGTGCACGGATGATTCTCATTTTTTATTCTTAATTCTACATTCTCTCTGCTTTTGGCTTCGGCTCCGCTCAGCCAACGCTATTTCTTCTTTTTTTTCCAAAAAAGAAATACCATACAAAAAGAATTAGCGGGAAAATAACATTGTTGGCAAGAAAAAAGACAGTTAAATTTGATTTAATCCCAACTTTTGGAAAAGATTCGGAATTTTAGTTTTTAAACCTTAATTCGCATTAATAATTTATCCTTTTGGCTTAAATTCAATTTGCTATTTTACCTATCTAAAAGTTAAAATTTCAAAGGGAATTCTTTAGTTTTGAAGGTTAGTCAAATTTGAATAAGTCTAGATGAAAAAGTTTTTCAAAATACTCGCTTGGTTTTTGCTTGGAATCGTTTCTTTGATTTTTATTTTATTTCTATTCATTGGAGAATCTGATTTGTCTTTGGAAGAAATGAAAGCCAAATATGTCAATGCAGAGTCAGAATTCGTGCCTATCATGGGAATGAATGTGCATTTTCGGGATGAAGGAAATCCCAACGATTCTATTCCTATTTTATTGATTCACGGCATGTCTTCTTCTTTGCATACTTTTGATTCGGTAGCGATTGATTTGAAGAAAAATCATCGAGTTATTTCCTTGGATTTACCTGCTTTTGGTTTGACGGGCCCCAATCCAGAAAATAAATATTCCTTGGATTATTATGCTGAATTTCTAGATCAATTTCGACAACGTTTGAAAATTCAAAAATGGTCCATTGCAGGAAATTCCTTGGGTGGAGCCATTGCCTGGAATTATGCGGTTCATTTTCCCAATCAAATCCACCGATTAATTTTAATCGACGCGGCGGGCTATCCTAAATTAAATGAAAAAGGATCATTGGGTTTTTTATTAGCATCTACGCCTGTTTTGAACAAAATCATGTTATTTGTTACTCCCAAATCCTTGGTTCGTGAAAGTCTAAAAAGTATTTATTTTGATCAAACAAAGGTGACTGATGCCCAAGTGGAACGTTTTCATGATGTGGCCATTCGTGAAGGGAATCGGGCTGCCATGTTGAGTATTTTTGATGGTGGATTGAAAGCTGATTATGAGAATATTCGAAAAGTAAAAGTCCCTACATTGATCTTGTGGGGCGACAAGGATCATTTAATCGATGTTGGAAATGCAACATTATTTAAAAAGGATATTCCCAATGCCAAGATAGTAATTTTTCACAATGTAGGACATGTGCCTATGGAAGAGGTGCCGCATCAAGTATCCCTCGAAATTTCAAGATTTTTGAAACCATGATGAAGAAAAAAGTTTGTGTGATTGGTGCGGGGCCTTCTGGAATAACAGCTGCTAAAAATCTATTGGATGAGGGCCATGAAGTCAAAGTTTATGACTTGGGTTC
Source organism: Aquirufa sp. ROCK-SH2 (assembly GCF_054558315.1). Taxonomy (NCBI): domain Bacteria; kingdom Pseudomonadati; phylum Bacteroidota; class Cytophagia; order Cytophagales; family Flectobacillaceae; genus Aquirufa; species Aquirufa sp. ROCK-SH2. The sequence continues at coordinate 314,788 of NZ_JBPXKB010000003.1, forward strand.
GGAAGTGGGGGGCAATTGGGTTTTTAATGAGCAAGTAGGACATAGTTCCGTGTTTGAAACCACTCATATCATTTCTTCCAAGACCTTGAGTCAGTATGTAGATTTTCCAATGCCGGAGGATTATCCTGATTATCCTTCTCATTGGCAATTAGCATCCTATTTTCAAAATTATGCCAAACATTTTAACCTTTATCCATACATTCAATTCAACACTTTAGTAGAATCTTGTCAACTTCAAGATGATGGTTCTTGGCTTGTTTCATTCGATTGTATGGGTGAAAAAAGTTCAGAATCGTTTGATGCCTTAGCGGTTTGCAATGGACACCACTGGCAACCTAGAATGCCAACTTATAAAGGATCGTTTTCTGGAGAATGGATGCATTCACATGACGTAAAAAAGTTCTCCTATTTTTCGGGAAAAAGAGTCTTAGTTATTGGAGGTGGAAATTCTGCGTGTGATGTAGCAGTAGAGGCTAGTAGAGTAGCCAAAAGTGTCGATTTGTCCTGGCGGCGAGGATATTGGATTGCACCAAAGTTTTTGATGGGTAAACCTGCGGATGTATTTAATACCAAAATCAACTTTTTACCACGTTGGATTTGGGCAAAACTTTCTGCTTTAAGTTTATTTATTCGAAATGGAAAAAATTCATTATACGGTCTTCAAGAACCTGATGGGCCATTAGGTTCTCATCATGTGACCATTAATGAAGATCTTTTTTTTACCATTCGTCATGGGAAAATATCCCCACAAAATGACATCGATTACCTTGACGGACAAACCGTAGTCTTTAAAAATGGGAATAAAAAGGATTTTGATGTCATTATCGCCTGCACTGGATATGTGATTAGCCATCCTTTTTTTGATAAAAATCTCATTGATTATTCCGAAGGGGAGGTACCTCTTTATTTGCGAATGATTCATCCTGAAATGAATAATCTTTATTTTATTGGACTTTTTCAGCCACTTGGATGTATTTGGCCAGGGTCTGAATTACAAAGCAAAATCATGGCCCGCGAACTTTCTGGAAAATGGAATAGACCCATTGATATTAATTTAGCGATTAAAACGGAATTGGAAAATCCCGATTACAAACAGATAAATACACCAAGACATACCATTACAGTGGATTTTCATCAATTCAAAAAACGCTTATTAAAACAATTGAAAAGCTAATGTTAAGATTGGAAGTAATTTCAAAAATACAATCGAATCCCAAAGCAAGTATCATATTGCTTCATGGTGCTTGTTTAGGCGCCTGGGTTTGGGAAAATAATTTCATTCCGTATTTTTTTGAAAGAAATTTCAATATGTATGCTTTGAACTTTAGGAACCATGGAGCAAGTGAAGGAAACGGTTCTTTGCGTTGGAATAGCATACAAGATTATGTAGAAGATTTGGTGCGAATTATGGTAGATATTGAAGGGGATGTGATTTTAATTGGGCATTCCATGGGAGGGATGGTCATTCAAAATTATTTGAACCGTGCTGATTCTAAAGTGAAAGCTGCTGTTATGCTTTGTGCCGTTCCCCGCCAAGGAGTTTGGTCCTTAATTGGAAAATTATTGTTGACATACCCATTGAAATTTATTGAATCTACTTGCAAGGCTTCTTGGTTGCCTATTTTACATCAAAAAAATCGATTGAAAAGATTAATGTTTCGAGCTGATTTTCCTGAGAATGAATTAGAATCCATTCAGAATCAGTTGCAGGATGAATCTTTTTGGGTGTTTTTGCAAATGCTGTGGAATAAACCGAAGATTCCTATGAATCATATACCTATTTTGGTTATTGGTGGTGGCCAAGATTATTTGTTTTCTGTACCTCATACACTTTCTTTAGCCAAGAGTTATTCCGCAGAATCCTTTATTTTGCCAACTGGTTCACATACTTTCATGCTTGAAACTGGTTGGGAAGAAGTAACAGGGAAAATCGATGAATTTTTACGAAATTTGCCCGTCTAAAAATGCCTAAAAAATGAAAAATATTATTCTATTAATTCTCCAGCTATTTTTATTTAGTGCTTTACTCAAAGCGCAAGACACAACTCAACATGTCATAGAAGGAAGGCAAAATTTAGCCAATCAATTAAAAAAGCCTTATGTGATTTTGATTTCTGCAGATGGTTTTCGGGCTGATTTTTTTGATTTATATCAAGCCAATTTTTTAAAAGCTAAAAAATCACAAGGAATGTCGGCGCCATATATGATTCCATCTTATCCAAGCTTGACTTTCCCTAATCATTATAGCATTGTCACAGGATTGTATCCCGCACATCACGGTTTGGTGAATAACCGATATTTTGATGTTTCGTCTAGTACAGAATACAGCATGGGTAATAAAAAGTTGGTTGGAGAGGGTAAATGGTATGGTGGTACGCCACTTTGGGTATTAGCTGAACAACAAGGAATGTTAGCAGCGAGTTATTTTTGGGTGGCTTCAGAGGCGGATATTCAAGGTGTCAGACCGACTTATTTTTACGTTTATAATGAAGTAACGGAAATCAATCAACGAATTCAGGCGGTAAAAGATTGGTTAAGTTTGCCGGAAGAAAAAAGACCTCATTTGATTACATTTTATTTCCCTCAAGTTGATCATGATGCACATCAATTTGGCCCAAATGATGTTCGAGTAAAGGAATCAGTTCAGTTTGTCGATCAAAGTATTCAAAAGTTGGAAGAAGCTTTAAAGCCTTTAAATTTGCCTATTAACTATGTTTTTGTATCAGATCATGGAATGAAGGAGGTTGACAATGTCAATACAATTGGTTTGCCAAAGGAAATTGATTTGGATGCATTTAAAGTGCCTTTTGGAGATGCACTTTTGCAAGTGTATGCAAAGGATAAAAGTAAAATTCAAAGTACTTATGAATCCTTGAAAAAGAATTCGGATTTTGATACTTATTTAATCTGCGAAACACCTAAACGTTGGCATTTTTCTGCTTCCGATGACAGATATAATCGATTAGGAGATATATTATTGGTGCCTAAATTGCCTCGAGTTTTTAATTTGGGGAAAAATCAAACTTCCTTGGGTAAACATGGATTTGATAACTATTTGCCAGAAATGCGAGCAAGTTTCTTGGCTTGGGGGCCTGCATTTAAAGCAGGTAAAAAAGTGGAGGCTTTTGAGAATATCCATGTTTTTCCTTTAATTGCACAAATACTAGGACTAAGCTATGATCCTAAATCGATTGATGGGAATGCAAAGGTTTTTAAATAAAATATTGCTATGACAAAAATTCGTTGCGTTTGGGCAGGAAATGACGCTTTGTATCAAGCTTATCATGACGAAGAATGGGGGAAGCCAGAACATAACGAACAAAAGTTGTTTGAATTATTGATTTTGGAAGGTTTTCAAGCTGGACTAAGTTGGATAACCATTTTAAGAAAGCGAGAAGATTTTAGAGCTTGTTTTGAGCAATTCGATTATCGAAAACTTGCAGAATGGCAAGATGATCAATTAGATGCGTGTATGTCCAATCCCAAAATCATTCGAAATCGATTAAAAATAAATGCCGTAAAAACGAACGCTATGGCATACATTCAAATCCAAGAAAAATTCGGGAGTTTTGACCAATATATTTGGTCTTTTGTTGATTTTCAACCGATTAAAAATCATTTTAACCACCATCATGAATTACCTGCTGCTACGGAACTATCAATTCAAATTAGTAGAGCTTTAAAAAAGGAAGGTTTTAAATTCATAGGTCCCACCATAGTTTATGCTTTTATGCAAGCCTCGGGAATGGTAGATGATCATGTAAAGGATTGTTTTTGTTATTAATTCACAAAAAAATGCTAGCTTTGAAGTTAATCAAAGGTTTTTAAAAATATCAGTCAATGAATTCGAGGGTAGTTATCATCCCCACTTACAATGAAATAGAAAATATTCAAGCGATCATCGAAAAAGTGATTAGCTTGGAACCTGTTTTTGATATTTTGATTGTGGATGATGGTTCACCAGATGGAACTGCTGCGATTGTTAAAAATTTACAAGCTCAATTTGTCGATCGCATTCATTTGATTGAAAGAAAAGGGAAATTGGGGTTAGGAACAGCTTATATAGCTGGATTCAAATATGCCTTAGAAAAGGGTTTCGAATACATTTTTGAGATGGATGCTGATTTTTCACACAATCCAGAGGACTTAATCAAATTATATCAGGCTTGTTCAGAAAATGGTGCAGATATGTCGATTGGCTCCAGATATATCAATGGCGTTAATGTAGTCAATTGGCCGATCGGTCGAGTATTGATGTCTTATTTTGCTGGATATTACGTGCGATTTATCACAGGTATGAATATTCAAGATACCACAGCTGGTTTTGTTTGTTACAAGAGAAAGGTGTTAGAAACCATTCCTTTGGATCAAATTAAGTTCATTGGTTATGCCTTTCAAGTAGAAATGAAATTTACTGCATGGAAATATGGATTTGTGCTAAAGGAAGTGCCTATTATTTTCACTGATAGAACCAAGGGAGAAAGTAAAATGTCTGCCAATATCTTCAAAGAAGCCATTTTTGGTGTGATTCAATTAAAAATAAGTAGTTTGTTTAAACGATATCAATCGAATTAATGACTTACGAAGTAATCAAATCTTTGCACATTATTTTCGTGGTAAGTTGGTTCGCTGGCTTATTTTATCTTCCTCGTTTATTGGTTTATCATGTAGAAGCGCAAGATAAAACGGATCTTGAAAAAGAAGTTTTGACGAAGCAATTCGAAAAAATGGAAAAATTGCTTTTCAATGCCATCATGATTCCAGCGATGTTTTTAACTTGGATAACAGGTCTAACATTGATTTATTTTTCTTGGTGGTCTTCATTCGGGCTACATACTTGGCTGCATTTAAAATTAGCTTTTGTGGTTTGTATTACAATTTACCACTTTTATTGTCGACACATCTTGCTTCAATTCAAACAGAAACACTTCATTTTTACCAGTTCCGCGCTTCGATTGTTCAATGAAATTGCAACTATTTTATTAGTAGCCGTGGTATTTTTGGTAGTGAATAAAAATGCCGTAGATTGGATGTACGGATTACTAGGTTTCGCACTTTTTGCCGTTTTTATTATGCTGGCAGTCAAGTTAGTTCGAAGATTCAAGTAAATTTCAGCTATTTTATTTTACCTTTGTGCCAGATACTGGTGTATACGTTTTTCCAAAAACGTTACTTAATAGGGAATTCGGTTGAAGCCGAGACTGTCCCCGCAACTGTAAGTTTCTACAATACTTTTCAATTTTGTCACTGGCTTAGGCTGGGAAGACGAAAAGGAATGGAAACAAGTCAGGAGACCTGCCAATATTTATTCTTGATTTCGATTTACGGAGGATGAAACGAGATTGAGCGTTCGAGTATTTTCCATTTTTATTGCCTTTTAAAAGGCGTGTTTTATGTTCAATTTTCGTTTTGCACCAGCTTTTGCATGTGCCTTAGGGTTGTTTTGTAGTATTTCTACATTCGCTCAAGAAACTCAACTTTTGTCTGAAGTTGAAGTTAGTGCTCCTAAATTTCCCCAAAAAATTAGTCAGACTGGGAAAGTTCTCACCCTTATTTCTCAAGATCAAATTCAAATGTCGTTTGGGAAAAACTTGGGTGAATTATTACAAGAACAGGTGGGTGTTTCCATTGTGGGTGCCAGGAGTGCACAAGGAAGTAACCAAGAGGTCTATGTCCGTGGTTCAAATACGGGTCATGTATTGGTTTTGATAGATGGATTTCCCATCAACGATCCTTCTCATATTTCTCAAGTTTGGGATTGGAATTTGATTAGTCTTTCCACATTGGAAAGAATTGAGATTTTAAAAGGTGGACAATCTACATTATATGGTTCTGATGCTATGGCTGCTGTGATTAATTTGGTGACAAAAAAATCAGACGTACAACAAATGAAAGGTTCGGTTGGACTTTTGGCTGGTTCGTTTGGGACTTATTCTCCTCAACTCCAACTTCAAGGAAAATGGCAGAAATGGCAGTGGAGGTTTTCAGGAAAGGATTATTTTTCATCTGGATTTTCTGCAGCAAAAGTAGCAGGAGGGGGTGAAACTGATGGCTTTAGGCAACAAAATATTGATTTGGCTGTTTCGCGGCCTGTGGGTAAAAATTCTTGGTTGGATGTATATTATTCATTTCAAAATTATCGAGGAAACTTGGATGCAGGGCCATTTACGGACGAATTAGATTATACTTCCAAGGCACATTCTAACTCCTTGCGTTTCCAGTTTCAAATAAAAATCAAATCGGCGGATCTGTATATTCGTGGTTTTTCAGACCAAATTAATCGGGTATTTAGGAACGATTCCACCTATATTCCACCATTTGCCTATTCTAATTTTTATGAATCCAATTATCAGGGTTTAAGTAGAGGATTAGAATTGTATGCCAAAATTCCTTTGAGCAATGATTTAATGGGTATTGTTGGGGCAGAATTACGAAATCAAACCACCAACCAATCTGATTTTTCGATTAGTTCCTATGGTCGTTATGACTCGCCCAACATGGATGCATCTTTGGCCAATCAATCGATTTTTGCAGCATACGGACTATTACAGAAAAATTGGAATGAAAAGATTGGTTTGGAATTAGGGGGGAGGTGGAACCATTCTTCCACTTTTGGTAATTTTATGAGTTTTAATTTGAATCCATATTGGTATTTTCGTCCCAACTCAAAATTATTTATCAATATCAGTTCGGGTTTCAAAGTGCCTTCTTTGTACCAATTGTATTCTCCTTACGGGAATTTGAATTTGGTGGCAGAAAAAGGATTGAGTTATGAATTTGGCTGGGAAAAAAATGTTCGAAATACTAAATTTAGAGCCGTATTTTTTGAAAATAGGGTGAAAGATGGTATTGTATTTCAATCAAAAAATGTGGAACCTTATGGGCAATATGTGAATGTTTCTCAGCAAATAACAAAAGGCGTAGAACTTGAATTTTCTTTCAACAGAAAAAAGTGGTCAGGTCAATTAAGTTATACCTTGATGGATGGTCAAATTTCTACACTGGTAGGTACAAAGGATAGTACTTATTCTTCTTTAATTCGAAGACCTAAAAATGCTGTTTCATTTCGTTTAAGTTATGATATGAGTGATAAATGGAAACTCTCTATGTTGAATCAATGGATTGATGCAAGAACCGATTATGTATATGATGATGAAACATTTGCAGTAGTGGCAAAAACATTGAACGCTTATCTTTGGACTGATTTGCAAGTTACTTACCAACTGAATAAAAAATTTCGTTTGGGATTTGTTTTGAAAAACGTATTCAATCATGAAATTATGGAATTGTACGGTTATAATGGTCAAATTCGAAATGGTCAATTTAATCTGGAGATGAAATTTTGAGGAAAAATTTGATATATAATTAAAAATTAAAGAAGAAGAGAGAAAGGTTTTCACTCTTCTTCTTTTTACGGCTTTTTACTTCGTTGCTTCAACAGGCTCAACAACCTTACTCAGTAACGATGTTTATATCCTAATTTGTGTTAAAAAAACATCGGAAATAGTATTCTCAAATTTGAACCAATGCTAATAATTGGACTTCTTTTTAGATCTAATCAATTTATCAATAAACTGAACTATAATACTTGTAAATTGCAGGGGGTAAGGGGACGCATTACCCCTTAAAAAAAGAAAATCAGAATCGCATTTGAAAAACTTATATTTTCAATCAATTATGTGATTTTAATCAAGACATTCAAAATCTCCTCTTCCATTTTTTTGTTCAGAAAAAACTTTACTTGAATTAATTCGAATCATTGGGTTAAAATAAAGAGACAATAAGGTGTTTTATTTCTCTCATTTAGGTTAAATAAATGCCGTAATATCATAATAAGCTAGTAAAATGTAATCTTGAAGCTGAAGGATTTTTAATTCTAAATCCTATTATTAAGGCACGATTTCCACTTTCATGAAAATTTCCTTACTTTTGAAGGCAAAATCACAAAACATAGATTTTAATCTTTAGATATGGCATATCAATTACTAAAAGGAAAAAGAGGAATTATTTCTGGTGCGCTGGATGAAAATTCAATTGCTTGGAAAATTGCTCAAAGAGCTCATGAAGAAGGAGCAACGTTCACATTGACTAATGCACCGATCGCAATGCGTATGGGTGAAATTAATAAATTAGCGGAATCTTGTGGCGCTAAAATCATTGGAGCAGATGCTACTTCAATCGAAGATTTAGAGAATTTATATGATGAGTCGATGGAATTTTTAGGCGGACCAGTTGATTTCGTTCTACATTCAATAGGCATGTCTACCAACATTCGTAAGGGAAAACCTTACAATGATTTGAACTACGATTGGTTCATGAAATCGTTGGATGTTTCTGCTTTATCATTTCATAAAATGATGCAAGTTGCCCAAAAGAAAGACGCCATTGCTCAAGGAGGTTCCGTTGTTGCTTTGTCATACATCGCAGCTCAAAGATCATTTCCAGATTATACAGACATGGCTCAAGCGAAGGCCATGTTAGAATCAATCGCAAGAAGTTTTGGTTATCATTATGGAAAGAGCAAAGGAGTTCGTGTGAACACCGTTTCTCAATCGCCAACTAAAACAACAGCAGGTACAGGTATCAGTGGATTTAATGCGTTTTATGAATATGCTAATCAAATGGCACCTTTAGGAAACGCTACGGCAGATGATTGTGCTGATTATGTAATTACCTTGTTCTCAGATTTAACTAGAAAAGTTACTATGCAAAATCTGTTCCATGATGGCGGATTTTCTTCAGTGGGTATTTCTGAGGAAATCGTAGACAAAATGGGTAATTAGTCGTTCAATTTCTTTGCACATAATTTTTAACATGTATCGGTCATTAGTTTTCATTCTATTTAGTGGACTATTATTTAGTTTTATTGAACCTAATGACCGATTTCCCACCCCTCCTGAAAGTAAAATTTCATTGTTTTACATCCAAAGGAGTTCCAATGCCAATGCGGTGATTTATGATGCTAATTTCATAGCAGATAAAAAGCTGAATCCGAAAAATCCAGTGCATACTTATTGGATCAGATATACTGATAAAGGGCAAAAAGAAGAATTAACCACCATTCAAAGAACCTTAGCCTACGGACTTTATACGAATCCAATCGTTAATGAGACTGATAGTTATGAAGGTTATTTTTTAGCTTATCGAAAGCGAAAATTTGTGGTAAAAATGGATGCCAAAGGTTCCCCAATCGCATTATTTCCCATCAATGGCCGACTACAAATCTTGAAAAAGGTCTTCGTTAGTGTAAATGAGGAGAAGTTTATGCCCTCGGTTAATTACATTGAATTATTTGGCAAAGATCCAGTTACTGGAAAGGATGTGTATGAAAGGTTTAAACCTTAGGAAGAGAGAAAAGAGAAGAGAGAAGATAGAAATGTAGAAATCTGTGGCTTCGAGAAGCTAAGCTATCTTTTACCTCTTACCTCTTACCTCTTACCTCTTACCTTTTACCTTTTACCTTTTACATCTTACATCAACATAGTCTTGCTTTTACCAATTAATTACTTTATATTTGCAACGGAAAAATATGAAAAGAAGAGGGGTTTTTAATCCCTCTTTTTGTTTTCAAAATAAATTACATGAGTGATATAGCTGAAAAAATTAAGAATTGGGTACTAGAATACATTGGACAAGGGCCTATATTTTTAGTTGATTTTCAATTTGTTCCAGGGACTAAAAGGACTTTGTTGACCATTTTAGTGGATACATTGGAAGGTATTTCGATTGATGAATGTGCTTTATTAAGTAGAAAATTGGCGCATTTTATTGAGGAAAATGATTTAATGCCTGACGCTTTTAATCTTGAAGTTTCATCACCTGGTTTAGATTTTCCATTGACACAGGGCTGGCAATTTCAAAAAAATGCTGGTAGAAAAGTGAAAGTTTGGTTGAAAAAAGCGGAGAGTGTTGAAGGGACTTTGTTGTCTCACACAGCAGAATCCATCGAAGTACTAACAGAGAAAACGGTCAAACACCGTACAATAGTAGCAAAAGAAAGTTCTCATTTTCCATTAGTGGAGATTGATAAAATAAAAGTACAAGTGTCATTTTAATAAAAAAAACATAATTAATAGCAATGAACAGTGTTGAATTAATTTCGTCATTTGCAGAGTTTGCTCGGGAGAAGAATATCGACAAGCCGACGATGATTTCGGTATTGGAGGAGGTTTTTCGTACCATGATTCGTAAGAAATTTGGTTCCGATGAAAACTTTAATGTGATTGTAAATCCAGAGAGTGGCGACTTAGAAATGTGGCGTACACGTGAAATCGTTGATGACAATTCAGAAGATATTTGGGATTTTGATAAAATACCATTGGCTGAAGCGAAATTGATTGAGCCAGACTTTGAAATAGGTGAGGAAGTTGCAGAATTGATTAAATTAGAAGACTTTGGTCGTCGTGTTGTTCAAACTGCTCGTCAAACCTTGATTCAAAAGATCAAAGATTTGGAAAAAGAGAGTTTGTATGACAAATACAAAGATTTAGTGGGAGAACTAGTTTCTGCTGAAGTATATCAAATCTTAGGTCGTGAGTTGATTTTGATTGACAACGAAGATAATGAGTTGATTTTGCCAAAATCAGAGATGATTCCTAAAGATCGTTTTAAGAAGGGTGATACTATCAAGTCAATTATTCATAAAGTAGAAATGTCAAATGGTACTCCACGTATCATTATGTCGCGTATTTCTCCTGTTTTCTTGGAGCGTTTATTCGAACAAGAAATTCCAGAAATTTATGATGGAACCATTACTATTCGTAAAATTGTTCGTGAACCAGGTGAGCGTGCTAAAATTGCAGTAGAATCTTACGATGACCGCATTGATCCAGTAGGAGCATGTGTGGGTATGAAAGGTTCTCGTATTCATGGAATTGTTCGTGAATTGCAAAATGAAAACATTGACGTAATCAATTACACAGATAATTTAGAGTTATTGGTCAACCGTACTTTGAGTCCAGCTAAATTGAATTCAATGAAGATTGACAAAGAGCGCAAGCGTATCTCGGTTTATTTGAATTCGGATCAAGTTTCTATGGCGATTGGACGTGGTGGACAAAATATTAAATTAGCAGGTAAATTAGTCGGTTACGAAATAGATGTCTTTAGAGATGTTCCAAAAGAAGAGTTAGATGACGAGGATGTAGAATTGGTAGAATTTTCAGACGATATCGATGCTTGGATTTTGGAAGAATTGCATAAAATTGGTTTAGATACAGCGAAACAAGTTTTAGCATTGTCGAAAGAAGAATTAGAGCGTAGAACAGAATTAGAAGAAGGCACAATTGATGAAATTATGGCTATTTTACGTTCTGAGTTTGAATAGTGATAATCATTGAGAGTAAAGATTAATAGTTTAAAACATATAGTATTTAGTAAAATTTATGGCAGAAGAAAAGACAATGCGATTGAGCCTTGTAGCAAAACAAATTAATGTAGGAACGTCTACGATTCTACAATTTCTTTCTGCTAAAGGGCACAAAATTGACAACAACCCAAACGCCAAATTGAACTTTGAGCAGTTGACTTTGTTAGCCAAAGAATATCATGCAGAGCATATTCTTGAAGCTGGAGAGGCACCTAGAAAAGTTGAAGAGGTTGCTGAGGTTGTTGCGCCTACTCCTGTGTCAATTCCAGAACCTGAAATTGTTGTTCAAGCTCCTAAGCCTGAACCTGTTCCAGAACCTATTCCAACCCCTGCGCCGGCTCCAGTAATTGAAGCGAAAGTGGAGGAAAAACCAGTTGAAGCAGTAATTGCTCCTTCTGTTGAAAAGGAAGAGGTAAAGGAAGAGCCAAAACAAGTAGGTTTAAAAATATTAGGTAAAATAGATTTAGATAAAAATGGAAATCCTGTTAGACCTAAAGCCGAGCCTGTCGTTAAAGAAGAAGCTAAAATTGAGGCTAAAGTGGAGGCTCCTGCTCCTAAAGCGGAAACTCCTGTTGCAGAAGTAAAAAAAGAAGAAGCTCCTCAACCAACTGTAGTAAAAGTCGAGCCCGCAACTCCTGAAGTTATAGCTCCTGTGGTACCTGAAGAAATTGAATTGATTGAAGCTAGAGGTGAAACCTTAAAAGGTTTAACTGTTTTGGGTAAAATTGAATTACCTGTTGCGAATGATCGTTCAAATAATTCCAACAAGCACAAGCGTAAGAGAATCGTTAAAGACGAAAAGAAACCTGCAGGAAATGCTGATCAGGCAAATCGTCCGAATAATGCTCCTAACCAAGCTTCGCAAGATCCAAACAAAAAGAAGGATTTCACGAAAAAGCCAGGAGGAAATCAAGGAAATCAGCAAGGAAACAAAGTTCAACCGAAAGAAGAACTTTCTGATAAAGATATTCAAGAGCAAATCAAGGCCACAATGGCTCGTTTGCAAGGTGCCACCAACAAGCAAAGTTTTGGTGCCGATAAGCGTAAATTAAAGAGAAGAGAGAGAGCAGAGGCTGAAGAGGCGCGTCAATTAGCGGAAGATGAAGGTGCAAAAATCTTAAAAGTAACGGAATTTATTTCGGCTAGTGATTTAGCTTCTTTGATGGATGTTTCTGTGAACGAGGTTATCTCTACTTGTATGAGTTTAGGTATGTTCGTTTCGATCAACCAACGTTTGGATGCAGAAGCGATTACCATTATTGCAGATGAGTTTGGATTTGAAGTGAGTTTCGTTTCAGCGGAAGAAGAAATTGATGCTGTTGAAGTGGAAGTAGAAGATGATCCGGCTGATTTAGTTCCAAGAGCACCGATTGTTACCATCATGGGTCACGTTGACCACGGTAAGACATCCTTATTGGATTATATCCGTCGTGCTAAAGTGGCAGCAGGTGAGGCTGGTGGTATTACTCAGCATATTGGAGCATATTCAGTACAAACAGATTCTGGTAAAAAAGTAACTTTCTTAGATACACCTGGTCACGAAGCGTTTACCGCCATGCGTGCAAGGGGAGCTAAAGTGACTGACGTTGTAATTATCGTTATTGCAGCGGACGATTCAGTGATGCCACAAACGAAAGAAGCTATTAATCACGCTATGGTAGCTGGCGTGCCGATCATTTTTGCTTTCTCGAAAGTAGATAAGGATGGTGCCAATACAGATAAAGTACGTGAGGAATTAGCAGCCATGAACATGTTGGTGGAAGATTGGGGAGGTAAATATCAATCTCAAGAAATTTCATCTAAATCTGGACTAGGTGTTAATGATTTATTAGAAAAAGTATTGTTGGAGGCTGAATTATTAGAATTGAAAGCCAATCCAAATAAAAAAGCAGTAGGTTCTGTTATTGAAGCGGAATTAGATAAAGGTAGAGGTTATGTGACCACTTTATTGATTCAAGCGGGAACTTTACATGTGGGTGATATGATGTTAGCAGGTGATAATTACGGTCGTGTGAAAGCGATGTTCGATCACCATGGAAATAAAATTAAAAAAGCGGGTCCATCTACTCCAGTTCAAGTTTTGGGATTAAATGGTGCACCTCAAGCAGGTGATAAATTAATCTGTTTAGAAAATGAGCGTGAAGCCAGAGAAATCGCTAACAAAAGAGAGCAAATCTTACGTGAGCAATCTTTACGTACTCGTAAGCACATTACATTAGAAGAAATTGGTCGTAGAAAGGCAATAGGTACTTTCCGTGAATTAAACGTAATTGTAAAAGGTGACGTGGACGGTTCAGTGGAGGCCTTGTCTGACTCATTGATGAAGCTTTCTACGGAAGAGGTTCAAGTACGTATCATTCACAAAGGGGTGGGGCAAGTATCTGAATCAGATGTCGCTTTAGCAAGTACATCGGATGCAGTAATTATTGCTTTCCAGGTTAGACCTTCTCAAAATGCCCGTAGATTGGCAGAAACTGAGCAAATTGAAATTCGTAACTATTCGATTATCTACCAAGCCATTGATGAAATCAAGGCTGCCATGGAAGGTATGTTGGCTCCAACATTTGAAGAAGTTAACACCGCCAATATCGAAGTTCGTGATGTATTTAAAATTACTAAAATTGGTACTGTAGCTGGATGTTATGTCTTAGATGGTACCGTAAAACGTTCACATAAAATTCGTGTCATTCGTGACTTTGTCGTGATTCACGATGGAGAAATTTCAGCCTTGAAGCGTTTCAAAGACGATGTAGCAGAGGTTAAATTCGGATACGAATGCGGTCTTTCTGTCAAAAACTTCAATGATTTAGAAGTTGGAGATATGTTGGAATGCTACGAAATGAAAGAAGTTAAGAGAACGTTGAAATAGTTATTAGTTGTTAGTTATTAGTTGTTAGTTATTAGTTGTTAATATTTTCTGATAACTAATAACTAACAACTAATACCTAACTTAAAGTACCTACATATTTCCCATTCACCACATAGCGCACAAATCGCTTGTCGTTTTCAGAGCTTTTTCGATCCACTAGATTATCCTCTGTGCTATGTTTTGCCTGAAATTTGGTATTGATATTTTTAATGAATTGATTGCGTTGGTTCTTTTGGATATCCACATTTTTCTTTGCGATGTCGAGGAACTGTTTTAAGTCCTCCGTACTAATTCCCTCTTCTTTTTCTTGTAGCATTTTCAAAAAGGCCAATTCTATGTCATTAAAGATCGAATTTTGTTTTTTGAAACCAAGGAACAACAGAGCAGAAACACCTAATGATGCTAGAATGATGGCAAACATTAAGAAGATTTTAGATGTGTAAATGGGAAATTTTACAAAAGATTCATCAATAGGTTTAAATTGACTTAAAAATTGACTTGCCTTTGTTTTAACCTGTTGAAACTTTATGTTGGGATTTATTTCTTGTTGAGCACTGTACAAATAAATACTATCCTTAATTTGAACGATGTCACTTCCATTGCCCCAGTTTCTACCATTTTTTTATCAAAAATAGTCAGTTGAAGAGTTCCTGGATCTGCGGCAATACATACTTCTTTTAGATTAAAGATAAAATGGTTGTCTATCCAATTGCTTTCTCAAAGGAAGCATGATATTTGGCTAAAATCTCTTTATTAATCTCTCCTTTCTTATCCCAATTTTTTGTTTTGAAGTCGTAAAAGTAAAGATTTTGTTCATTTTTACCGATGATTAAGTTTTCAGGATTAATGAGGTTTAGTGTCCAAATTCCATCTTTTTTTGAATCGTATCCACAGACGCTATAATCTACAGATAAAGGTCCTTCATTATTGATTTTATATAATTCCCAACCTTTATTATTTTCGTCAAAGTAGGTTAATTTGTTATTATAATTCCAAAATCCATACCCTCCAATGCTAAACAATGTGTCCTTTCGAACAAATTGATAGGCGAAGAAATTAAAACCTTTAAAGGAAGAATGATCTAATCGTATTAGTTCAAAAGTATTTCCTTTTCGAACGAATTGGTAGACCAAGCTAGTCCCTTTGATACTGATGATAGGTCTATTTTTTAAATTGAATTCCTGAATGTTAAAGATATCACAATCCAAGGAAGTTATCTCTGGATGCTTTGTCCCTAACGTACCTATGAATTCAAAATTTTCAGCATTGGGAATTTCTTGGAAAACCTGATTGGTTTGTAAATCAATTTTAATAAGCAGTTTTCTTTCTTGATTGAACGATTTGAGTTCATGTGAATAGGGCAAGGAATTCAATGACAAGAGACCAACATTCAATAATAAGAAAATGACTTTCCAGCCAACACATATCCTCATAGTAAATGGTATAAATTTTAGAAACTTGTGAATGTATTCAACGTAAAATACGGTGTACACAAATATAAAAATTCCCCTGAAAAGATACGTGAAAGAATGTAGACAAATAGGTGATTTACCTATTTATCTCACTCCCCACTCACTTTTTTGATAAACCCAATCACCCCATTCATATACTTTTTTTGGTCATCCCACATGGCTAGGTGACTGCCGTTTGGACAATACAGGTATTCTCCGTTTTGGACCATTTTGCTTTGTTCCTCCATGGCTTTAGGATCCATGGTATCGTATTTGGCACCTATCATTAAGGTGGGAACAACTATTTCTTTTAAACGATTTTTGATATCCCATTTGGCTAATAATCCACTGATGCCAAATTCGCTTGGTCCTTGCATCTGTACGTAAATTGTCCCATTGGCATGTTTTAAGGATCTATTCAATGCATCAGGCCATTCTTTGAGTCGGCAAATATGCTCGTGGTAGAAGTTCGGAATTAGTAATTCCATGTAGCGTGGATTAGAAAAATCTTTTTTGGCTTCTATCGCACGGATTTCATGCAGTATTTCTGGTTTCATTTGTTTGGCCAATACTTCATCTGCGTATTTTCCATATTCAGGTGCGCTGGCTACCATGTTGGATACCAATAAAGCTTTCATATTTTGCTGATATTTCAGGGCATATTCCATGGCTAAAATTCCTCCCCATGAATTTCCTAATACATAGAAATTAGAAGCATCGGCTCCTATGGCTTTACGCACTTGCTCTACTTCCTCTACAAATCGTTCCGTTTTCCAAAGCGTTGAATCGGTCGGTTGATCACTATAATAAGAGCCCAATTGATCATATTCGTAAAATTCAAATCCCTCCCTTTGAAAAAATGTCTCAAAACATTCCATGTATTCATGTGTCATCGCTGGACCTCCATGCAATAATAAAATTTTTATTTTCGGATTATTGCCAAATCGTTTTGTCCAAACTTTGAATGTGCCTTTGGGTGTTTGGATAGGTATCATTTTTACACCTGCAGATTCTAAGCTATCTGGATAACTAAAGTAGTTAGTCAGCGTTTCTGAGGGTTTGGAACAAGAAATGATGGACAAAAATGAGACGATAAATAGATGATGTTTTAACATGGTATCTTAGATTTAGAGATTTCGTTGGCTAATTTGATATTGTAAACATAATCTTATTTTGTTCAAAAAATAATAAAACTCTTGTTGTTTTTATTTTAACTCTTAGTTCACTAAGTGTTTTTCGTTGTATAAACTTCCAAATACTAAATTTAAACAATTCATCAATTGCTTGGTTTGTAAAGAATGAAATATTGTTTCGCTATTTTTTTACTGATTTTCGGCTTTTCCTGTCAGAAATCCTTTGAATCCGAAATAATTATTGCAAAGCCTGTTATCTCTCAAAAAGACTCTACAGCTATTTCTTGGTTGGCCTTGGGAGATTCCTACACCATTGGCCAAGGGGTAAATCAATCAGATCGTTTTCCTTATCAAGCACTGCAATTGTTGAAAATGAAATTCATTCAAACCAAACGTTTGACTTACTTGGCAAAAACGGGTTGGACAAGTGCTGACCTGCTTAAATCGATGGGGGAGCAAAATTTAGAAGAACATAATTTTGTTTCACTGTTGGTTGGTGTCAATGATCAATATCAAGGAATTGATACGAGTACCTATCGGAAAAATTTTACCTTTCTTATAAATAGATCCATTGAATTAGCAGGTGGAGATGTAGGAAGGGTTTTAGTTCTTTCTATTCCAGATTATAGCTTAACACCGATTGGGAAGCAATTGGACACATTGAAGATTAGTAAAGAGATTGATATGTTCAATGCAATCAATAAACGGATAGCGCTTCAAAATAAATGTTCCTACATAGACATTACGGAAATTGGTAGAAATGCCAAAAATAATCCGGATTGGATAGCTCAAGATGGCCTACATCCTTCTTCACTAGCTTACCGCAAATGGGCAGAATTGATATATGCGGCTTTTTTGAGTTATTGATAAGAAAAGAGGAAAGAGAAAAGAGGAAATTCGGTGGCTGAGGTTCTCGAAGCCACATCTTACCTCTTACCTCTTACCTCTTACCTCTTACCTCTTACCTCTTACCTCTTACCTCTTACCTCTTACCTCTTACCTCTTACCTCTTACCTCTTACCTCTTACCTCTTACCTTTTACCTTTTAAAGATATTTCAATTCGCATTTTTCTCCAATACACATTTCTTGAATATCTCCAGCAATATTTCTTAAATCAGACTTTAATAATTCACGCTTTTCTAAAGATAATTTGCGCAATAATTTTCCTTCGGCAAATCGACGAGCTTGTGTTTCGTTTTCTAAAATCAATCCAGGAACTTCTGTTAATTGCCCTTCTTCATTTTTTGCCGCCATGGTGAAATAGCAAGAATTGGTATGAGTAACCACTCCAGTTTTGGGCTTTAATGACTCGATTCGCATTCCGATAATCATGGTGGTTCGACCTACATAATTAACGGATGCTTTGATGGAGACTAAGTCACCAACTTCTACGGGATTGAAAAATTCCACACCTTCGACGGCGACTGTCACACAATATTGACCGCTGTGTTTGGCGGCGCATACATAAGCAACTTTATCCATCAAAGACAATAAGGTTCCCCCATGAATTTTACCACTGAAATTGGCAAAAGCAGGAATCATTAATTCAGTGATGGTGGTTTCGGAATCAGAAACTTTTTTGAAATTAGGCATATCGATTTTAATATATGGCAAAATACAGCTTTCTAAGATTATTCTCGTATTTAGAAAGGTATTATTTGCATAATTATTTCATATTTAGCCAGTTGTTGATTCGACCCATAGGTGTTGAAATGAATATGGGATTTATTTCAATGAGATTTTACTTGTTCAACTGTTTTTCAATGATATGAATTAAATCTTCTCCTTCGTTTTTGAGCTTTTCCTCAAAAAACATCACCACATAATTGGATTTATCCATACCAAAAAAATGAGTCATCATTAGATTTAATTTAACCGGATCATTGGAAAGGAGTGGAGGATTCTCTTTTGGCATTAAATAGGAAAAGTAATTACTTACTTTTCCACCAGAATATTTCATTAAGACCTTGATGTCAAAAATTTCGCCATTTGCTCTAGAGTATTCTCGCAAATAATTCATTTCTCCTTCTTGAAATTTTTCTATCGCTGCGATGGAATTTTCATAATGTTGAATGGCTTGAACAATTTCTGGATTATGGATTAAACGTAATCCACCAGCATTTTTTAACAACTGAAAACCTGCATCGGTGCGTTCAAACAAATATCGAACATGTAATCTTCTACTATTTAAATAAAAAGGTCCTGTGTCTTTTTTATAGGTTTCGTTGGTATAAGTATCAGCAAATTCCTTGCAAATGGATGCCCTAATGTTTCGATAATATAAATTCGAATCCACCATCCGAATATCCATTGTTAAGTCTTTTACAATTAACTCCAAAAATTCTTTTTCTCTTTCCCGCTCTACAAAATGTTCTCTGTAGTTTTCAACGAAAAAGCCGAGTGTGACTGCCAAAAAAAGCATTAGAAATTCGCTGAAGTATTCTTTCCAATTTTTAGGTGCATGATGCGGGTGATGTACTTCCATTTACTGATTAATTCCTTGTTTTATAAATAAAATGACTGGGTAATTTTGATTTTGCATGGATGGAGTTTGAAGTTGCTTGCTGTATATTTAATTAAATTAAACTCATAATTATGACCTTCCCCATATTATTTGCCATTATAGCCGTATTGATTATTTTTTACAGAAGATATCAAAAGAACAAATAGATTGATTTTGCTTCAATTTTATGGAATTGTGAACTTTTTATTTGTCCATATTTCTGTCATTTTTGTCCAGATTTATTCTTTTTTGATTTTGGGATTTGTGAAATTCATTTCAATTGTTCCTTTTTCTGAAATGGGAACAATCATTACATTGTGATTCTCAAAAATGACTTATTTATGGTTTAGGTTTGTTGAAAATTTTAAACACTTGTATAGATTAAAATAATTGATATAGTTTTTTAAAAGAGGGATCAATTTGGTCCCTTTTTTTTGACTCATTCGTGATACTTTTTTGTGAGAAATATTTCTGTAATTTTAGCTCAAACTTTTTATTTCTATGAAAATAATTTTAACAAAAATCACGCTTTTACTAGCGGTCTTCTTCTTTGTAAATACAACATTTGCTCAAAAATTTGACACTCTCGATCAATTTTTGAAAAATGAAATTCAATCGAAAAAATTAATGGGAGTCCATGGTTTGGTATATCATAAAGACAAAGTCGTCTACAATAAATTTTATGGTAATCGAGATGTTGATAAAAACGTAAAAATGTCTGGCAATGAAATTTATTATTTACAATCCATGTCAAAACCGATTGTGACTGTTGCTTTAATGACACTCTATGAACAAGGTAAATTTCAATTGGATGATCCTGTAGAGAATTATTTGCCAGAATTTAAAAATCTTCAAGTAGTAAAAGATGTGAATGTGGGAATGTCCAGTGAATTGATCCCAGCACAACAAAAAATAACCATTCGTCAATTGTTGAGTCATACTTCTGGTATGTCACACGGAATTACTCAAGTAAAAATGGATCGCGATATTTGGAATACCATTTTATATGATCAAAGTTTAACTACGATTGAAAAGCGTGTCAAAGCTTTGGCTAAAATACCTTTGTCTTATCAACCTGGTTCTAAATGGAATTATTCTTTTGGTCCAGATGTGGCTTCTCGTTTGATTGAAGTTTTATCTGGAGAAACAACGGATTCCTTTTTAAAGAAAACCATTTTTCAACCTTTGGGAATGAAAGACATTGGGTACAATTTGAACGAAGAGCAGCAAAAACGTGCTATGATTGTTTATGATTTTGCCGATGGTAAAAATTTGACTCGTTCAAAAATGCAACCACAAAGTGCTGGTGTAACAGTTTTTGCGGGAGTGAATGCTTTATGGGGCACTATGGATGATTATTTGAAGTTTGCTAAAATGCTTTACAATAATGGAGAATTAAATGGAAAAAGGATTTTGAAAAAGGAAACCTTGGAATTGATGCGTCAGGATGTAACCCATGATATTACGCGCAAGCCAGATCAAAATTCAAGAATTTATAAAATTGCAACGGGCATTTCCATGGATGAAGATGGAAGTACGAATTTGGAACCAGGCTACGGATTTGGTATTGGATTTGGAATGTTAAAAGATCCAATGCTTGCGAATCGAACCAATGTGTCAGTTGGTGAGTATTTCTGGAGTGGTGCAAATTCAACCCATTTTTTTGTGAATCCTAAAGATGATGTGATTGGTATTTTTATGACGCAAATTGGTGCTTTAACAACACCGAATCCCTATCAATTTTATTTTAGCGATGAATTTAGGACAGGAGTTTATGAGGGGATCAAAAAGCCAACAAAGAAAGTAGTTAGTTTAGAATCTGTTGGAGAAAAGGAAGTTAAAGAATTGGGATTTAAGCCGTCTATATTAAATGACTATGAGAATTTTGTCATTCAATCGATTCAAAACAAAGATATTGCAGGTGCGGTCACGCTCATAGCGCGCAAAGGTAAAATTG
Organism: Aquirufa sp. ROCK-SH2; assembly: GCF_054558315.1. Classification (NCBI taxonomy): domain Bacteria; kingdom Pseudomonadati; phylum Bacteroidota; class Cytophagia; order Cytophagales; family Flectobacillaceae; genus Aquirufa; species Aquirufa sp. ROCK-SH2. The sequence continues at coordinate 336,070 of NZ_JBPXKB010000003.1, forward strand.
TACATTTTGAAGCAAAAGGGGAGTCGCAAATGGAGACCCATATTCCCATGAAGAAAGATGCCATCTTTCGTTTGGCATCAATGACGAAGCCCATTGCAACACTAGCTTTGTTGTTATTGATGGAGGATGGCAAATGTAAGCCTAATGATCCCGTGAGTAAGTATTTGCCCGAATTTGCTTCTCAGCAAGTTTTGATTTCTAAAGATAGTGTGGATGGACATTGGATTTATAAAACCAAAGAAGCTACCAAACCCATGTTGATTAAACATGTTTTGACGCACACCACAGGTCAACCCAGTGCTTATGGGGGAAATATGCCCGAAATTTACAATGCAATTACCAAGGATGTGTATTTCAGCGATTTGGAACATTATGTAAAGAAATTGTCGAAACTCCCTTTAACGCATGAGCCGGGTGATGGATGGATTTATGGTCCTGGTTTGTTGGTAGCTGGTAGAATTGTGGAAGTAATTACAGGGCAACCCTTCCAAGATTTTGTGCAAAAACGAATATTAGATCCTTTGGGTATGGTGGATACACATTTTTATTTAGAGCCTAAAGATGCACCAAGATTTACATCTTATTATCAACCAGATGGAAAAGGAGGGTTGGCTTTAATCGATCCAGGTTCTGAAAAAAGCATTAGAATTAGTGGACAAAAAACCTATTATTCTGGTTCAGGTGGATTGCATTCTACCGCATTAGATTATTTCAAGTTTAGCCAAATGGTTTTACAAAATGGAGAATTGAATGGTGTTCGTATTGCAAAGCCCTCTACCATTGCCATGATGAAAACGGATTATGTACCATTGAATTTGGAAGCGGCTATTACACCGACCGACAATTTAAAGAACAATGGATTTACGTTCGGCTATGCAATCAAAAGAAAGGAAATAGGAAATGACCCGCGTCCAGCTGGCACTTTGTATTGGAGTGGCGCGACTGGCCCAATTTTCTTTATCGATCAAAAGCATGAAATGATTGCCATGGTATTATTGCAAAGGCCGTCCACGAATCCTCCTAAATTAAGAACGGAGTTTAAAAATTGGATAATGAAGAGTTTGGAGGAATAGGAGTTTAATCAATTAAACTTCTGTTTAAAACGCTTATTAATAGCATTTTGACGGTTTGCATTTCATCTGGATGGCTGCTTGCTACAAAAAGTGTCAAACTGGCTAGTGCTTCATTGCTAATGATAAAATGCCCTTTTGGATTAAAAAGAAGTTCATTTTTATTCAGGAATAATAAAAAACAAGCAGCAGCGATACGTTTGTTGCCATCTATAAAGGCGTGGTTTTTTATGATTAAATACAAAAGCATCGCTGCTTTTTCTTGAATAGAAGGAGGTCATGTTGTTCAAATCCCTTTTGTCTAAATTCTCATGGTCATAATCATCTAATAATTGTAGTCCAAGGCTATATTGTCGTAACCATTTAAAGTCTTCTGAATGAGTAGCTTTTTCTTCGATGGTTCTACTCATAATTCGAATGCCATCTCTTAATACCTCTAATTTTTTATTTTGCTCTTCTAGTCGTTTTTGATTAATCGCATATCCGGCAATAAGATAATCTTTTAGTCGTTGCGTAGCCCTTTGGCGGAATTGAGTACCGCGTTTTGAATTTACTCGATATCCGACTGAAATGATTACATCGAGATTATATGACTTTATTGTTCTTTTAATTTTACGTTTTCCTTCTATTTGAACTACCGAGTTATTCTCGGTAGTTGACAATTCCTCTAACTCTTTTTCTTTAAAAATATTTTTTATGTGAAGACCTATTGTATCTGAATCTTTTTCAAATAACATTGACATTTGCTTTTGTGATAGCCAAACAGTGTTTGCTGAGATTTGTACCTTTAATTCTGTAGTACCTTCATTGGTTTTGAAAATTTCGATTTGATTTTCCATTTATATTAGTGATTAGGTTAATAAATTTAAAAAATGAAAAGGGCTAAAAAAATAGCAAACATTAGATTATCAGTTTATTGATAATTATTAATGCGAATTAAGAGTCAAAATATCCTTTGTGAACTTGGTGTTTAAAAATAGGAGTTAACACAAAGATTCACCAAGTTTTCCCTTTCCTACCACTTTTGGCTTCGGTGCTTCGACAGACTTAGCAACCGTGTTCAGCAACCGTGCTCAGCCAACGCTATTTATTCTTGGATTAACTTGCAACAAATAAGTTTTTTGGTTTCTTTTTTTTCAAAAAAAGAAATACCATAGAAAATGAATTAGCCAGAAAATTGCATTTTTGGCAAGAAAAAACACAATTAAATTTAATTTAGCTACAATTATTGGAAAGATCCAGAACTTTATTTTTTAACCCTTAATTCGCATTATTAAATTTATTTCAAAACTCTTAAATTAGTTTTATGAAAACTATCTACAATTTTGGCTTATTAGTAATACTGTTGTTTGGCCCATTTTATGTTCAAGCAACAAATCATTCAGGGAATGATGAAAAGGAAAATATCAAAGCGGTTATTTTAAAAACTTTTTCGGCCATGAAATCCGTAGATTCGGTGGCTTTAAAATCCTGCTTTACACCCAATGCTGTTTTACATGTCAGTCAAATAAGACCAGAAGGAAACATCATTCGTGAAGTGCCCATTGCTAAGTTTGTCCAAAATGTAATGACTAGAAAGTCCGGTGATTTGGATGAGCGAGTGATCTCATGGGGTGAAATTTTGGTAGATCATGAAATTGCAAGCGCTTGGGTTCCTTATGAATTTTATTTAAATGGCAAGTTTACCCACAAAGGCGTCGATGTTTTTTTATTCATTAAAGTTGGGGATGAATGGAGAATTCAAACTTTGATGTATAACATGCAAAAAGAGTGATATAGAATATGGATTTGTTTTTTATCAATTGTTTCCTCTTTGAATTTTAATAAAATATATATAAATAGTCGAATAAATTCGTAATCTTTAGGAACTTTTTAACCTATATATTATGAAAAATTCAAGAAGAACCTTTATTCAAAAGGCCTCATCTGGAGCATTTGCTTTGACTTTGGGCGGTATGCTTCCTTCCTTTTCAGCAAAAAGTTATCAAAATATTTTGGGTGCCAACGAAAAAATTAGAGTCGCTTGCATGGGTGTAAATAGTCGCGGATTGGCTGTTGGTAAAAATTTCGCTCATCAGAAAAATTGCGAAGTTCTTCATGTATGTGACGTCGACTCGCGCGCTGCAGATATTTGTATCGATGCCATTCAGAAAATCCAAGCGTTTAAACCTAAAGCAACACCCGATTTCAGGAATGCTTTGGAGGATAAAGATTTGGATGCTCTAATTGTAACTGCTCCTGATCATTGGCATGCACCTGCAGCTATGTTAGCTTGTTCTGCGGGAAAACACGTGTATTTAGAAAAACCATGTAGCCATAATCCCAATGAAGGTGAAATGTTGGTAAAGTCTGCCGCGAAACACAAACGTGTATTGCAAATGGGAAACCAGAGAAGATCTTGGCCCAATGTTGCTGCGGCCATTGCTGAACTTCATGCTGGAGTAATTGGTCGGCCCTATTTTGCCAAAACATGGTACACCAATAATCGTCCATCCATCGGAATAGGCAAAGAAACGGCCGTGCCAGCATGGTTGAACTATGATTTATGGCAAGGACCGGCTCCTAGAAAACCATTTAAAGATAATTTGATTCATTATAATTGGCATTGGTTTTGGCATTGGGGAACAGGAGAGGCGTTGAACAATGGAACACACATGGTCGACTTAGCTAGATGGGGCTTAAATGTTGAATACCCTTCTAAAGTGAGTTCCTCAGGTGGAAGATATATGTATAAAGACGATTGGCAAACGCCAGATACACAAGTAATAAATCTTGAATTTGAAAATAATACGATGATTTCTTGGGAAGGAAGGAGTTGCAATGGCAAATCCATTGAATCCAACAGTGTTGGGATTATTTTTTATGCAGAGCAAGGAAGTATGGTGATTGAGAGCGGAAATTCATATAAAATTTACGACCTTAAAAATAATTTGGTGAAAGAGGTGAAAAATAATTTTAATGTAGATGCAAGAAATCTTTCAGATCCTTCTCAAAATTTAGATGCGCTTCATATTTTGAATTTTTTTGATGGTATTCGTTTAGGTTCTACTTTGAACTCCGATATAGTGAGTGGTCACCAAAGTACACTTTTGGTTCAGTTGGGAAATATTTCTCAGCGCGTAGGCCGTTCTTTAGCTATTAATCCAAAAAACGGACACATTTTGAATGATAAAGAAGCCATGAAATATTGGTCGCGTGAATACGAAGCTGGTTGGGAACCTAAAATTTAACCTATGGCAAATTCATCAAATTTATTGGAAAAGCGAGAGGATTTTTTGAACAATCGATTGTATTCATTAGATGCTCTTAGGGGATTTGATCTATTTTGGATTATAGGGGCAGAAGATATCGTTCATGGTTTATCTAAAGTGACCAATTCTTCCTTTTTTCAAGCTTTTTCTGATCAGCTTCGACATCCAGAATGGAACGGTTTTACTTTTTATGATCTAATTTTTCCTTTATTTATCTTTTTAGCAGGAGTTTCTACACCTTTTTCGGTTGGTAAATCTTTGGATAAGGGTGTTCCCCAACACCTGCTTTTGAAAAAAATCTTGATTCGTGGAGGCGTTTTGGTGATTTTAGGAATCTTTTATAACAATGGTTTCTCCATAAGAACTTTGGAAGATATTCGATTTTCCTCTGTTCTGGGACGAATAGGCATCGCTTATTTGTTCGCCAATATTTTATTTCTATATGTCAAACAACGTTGGTTATTCATTTGGTTTTCAGGACTTTTAATAGGGTATTATTTGATTTTGAAATTTACATCAGCTCCAGGTTTTCCCATCGGCGATTTAAGTATGCCTGGTAATTTTGCTTCTTATGTGGATCGATTGATTTTGCCTGGTAAATTAAGTAAAGGAATTCACGATACGGTTGGTTTCTTTAATAATATTCCAGCTATATCAAATGCATTGGCTGGTATTATGGTGGGAGTGTTTTTGAAACAGACAAATCTCAATGGTAAACAAAAAACGATATATCTAGTGTGCTCTGGGTTCCTTTCTTTAGTTATTGCCCAAATTTGGAACTTGGACTTTCCTATTAATAAAAATCTTTGGTCTAGTTCTTTTGTGATGCAAACCGTCGGTTTTAGCCTCTTGTTGTTTGCGCTCTTCTATTATGTCATTGATGTTTTAGGCTACAAAAAATGGGCTTTCCCATTCCAAGTCATTGGCGTTAATTCAATTTTGATTTATCTTTCAGAGAAATTTATTGATTGGGAATTTACCGCTAAGTATTTTTTTGAATGGCTTATTCAATTAGCTGGTGAACCAAGTTTCATTGTTTATGTAGCTATTACCATACTGGCCCTTAAATGGCTTTTTTTACGATTATTATATCAGAAAAATATATTTTTACGCGTTTAACTATTCATTATTTTGAAAGTACATATCAGTAACAATTCAAAGGATTTAGGAGTTTCCGCTGGACTAATAGCGGCGGAATTAATTAAAAAAACGATACAGCAGAAAGGTTTTGCGAATATTATTTTAGCTACAGGGACGAGCCAATTTGAAACGATTCAACAATTAATTTCTGATGCTGAAATTTCTTGGGAAAGAGTTCAAATGTTTCATCTAGATGAATACATTGGCCTTCCGATAACACACAAAGCTAGTTTTCGAAATTATTTGGTGGAAAGATTTATTAAGCTAGTTCCCAACCTGAAAATAGCACATTTAATCAATGGAGAACTTGATCCTGAAACGGAATGCAAACGATTAGATGATTTGATTTTACAAAATCCCATCGATGTTGCTTTGGTTGGCATTGGCGAAAATGGACATTTAGCTTTTAATGATCCTCCAGCCGATTTTCATACAGAAAAACCCTATATCGTTGTTGATTTAGACGAAGCATGTCGTGCTCAACAAATGGGAGAGGGTTGGTTTGAAACAATGGATGATGTTCCAAAACAGGCAATTAGTATGTCGATTCAACAAATTCTTAAATCTGAATATATTGTTTGTTCGGTTCCTGATGAAAGAAAATCTCAAGCTGTGGCAGATTGTTTGACAAAAGGAGTATCTAATTTGTTTCCTGCTAGTATTTTACAAAATCATCCTCAAGTTGACTTATATTTAGATTCAAGTTCCGCTTCTCGACTTCCAGTTAATTTCCAATAGGATGGTAGGTAGAATTAAAATTTTTAATGGTCAAATCATACACCAAAATCGAATTCATTCGGGGGCTTGCCTTTTGATTGAAAATGGTAAAATATTAAATGTTGAAAGTCAAGATATAGATTTTCCAGGAGCAACATTGGTGGATGCAAAGGGGAATTTTGTCTCCCCAGGATTCATAGATATCCATATTCATGGCGGTGGTGGTGCTGATTTCATGGATGGCACCATGGAGGCATTTTTGCAGGTGGCGCAAACGCATGCAAAATATGGGACCACGTCAATGTTGCCCACTACTTTAACTTGTGAAAAAGAGGATTTAATTCAAACGCTTGAGGCTTATCAAAAAGCGCATTTATCTAATACCTTAGGTGCCGATTTTATTGGAATGCATTTAGAAGGGCCTTATTTTGCGGTTTCTCAGCGTGGGGCACAAGACCCAAAATATATCCGTGATCCTGACCCTAAGGAATACCAAGAAATATTGAATTCTTTTGATTTTATCAAGCGCTGGTCTGCTGCTCCTGAATTAAAAGGTGCGGTAGAATTTGGAAAATATATTAGCTCAAAAGGGGTTTTAGCAGCTATTGCACACACAGATGCCATATATGAAGAAGTGTTAGATGCCTTTCAGAATGGCGGATTTACTCTTGCTACCCACTTCTATTCTGCTATGTCTGGGGTGACGCGTAGAAACGCATTTAGATATGCAGGTGTTATAGAAACCGCTTATTTATTGGATGAAATGGATGTGGAAATCATAGCTGATGGTGTTCATTTGCCAGCACCCTTATTGAAATTGATTTATAAAATAAAAGGGCCGGACAGAATTGCGTTAATTACGGATGCGATGCGAGCTGCCGCAATGCCGGAAGGTGATTCGGTTTTGGGATCTTATAAGAATGGATTAAAAGTTATTGTGGAAGATGGAGTAGCCAAACTTCCAGACCGCACTGCTTTTGCAGGAAGTGTAGCGACAGCTAATCGTTTGCTAAAAAACATGTTGGAATTAGCTGAAGTTCCTTTAGTGGAGGCAGTTCAAATGATGACTAGCACGCCCGCTAGAATTATGGGTATTTCAAACCAAAAAGGATCATTTACCAAGGGTTCGGATGCCGATGTAGTGATATTTGATCCTCAAATTGAAATTCAGAAAACTATTGTAAAAGGTAATTTGGTTTATCAAAAATCTAATCCAACTCTTTGATTTTAATGTTTTTGAAGGCGACATTATGACCATGATCTTGTAATAATATATAGCCTTCATTTCGTTGATCATATCCAGTAATCGATTTAAATTTACTTTGTTGGAATCCAATTTTGAATTCCGGTGAATTTCTATTGACGCTCATAATTAGTTGATTATCCAAATAATGTTCGATCTGATCTCTTTTGACAACGATGCGAGAAGTATGCCATTTTCCAATTTTAACATCTGGTTTAGTCGGAGGAATGATGTTGTAAAGCGCACCTGTTTTATGGTCTTCAGGTAAGTGTTTATCATTATAAATAAAATCACGATCATCGATTAATTGGTATTCATACCCAATGAGGGAACTCGAATTACTTGGCTTTGTAGGAAGCTCTTCTACAAAATACTTGACTCCAGAATTCCCCAAATTCCCTAATTTCCAGTCAAAACGCAGATCAAAATTTTGGTATTTTTTGAGTGTGATAATATCTCCTCCATCACCTGATTCTTTTCCTGAAGATAGTTCTCCCAAAAGTTGTTGATTTTTGATGACCCAACCATGGGTAGGAAATTGTTTTTGATAGGCTCCTCTCCAGCCAGAAGTTGATTTTCCATCAAACAGAAGTTGAAAACCATTTTTTTCTTCCGAATGGCTCAATTTATTACTTTGACAGCCAAATAAGGCACAACTTAAACAAAAAATGACAAGTGTTTTTTTCATGATCTTACTCTTTGATTTTTGCTAATTCAACGCGTTTTCCTTGTAGTTTTTTACTTGTATCTGCGGCTTCCATAAATGCCAAAATGGCTAAAGTTTCCGTTTCTTCCACAGGTGGAATTCTTGTTTTGAAAAATTCAATGATTTTTACAAGAAGTGGGTCATATCCATTGTAGGGGCCTAAATGTAGAATGCCATTTTTGCCAAAAGCGGTTCCACCATAGTCTTGTTTACCGGATTTGATTCCCCTAAATGTACCAATTCTACCATCTGACCAGATTCCCGTGCAAATTTCTTGTTCTTCGGAAATGGTCCTTTGAACAGAGATGCAGTCAGGACCCATCGCCGTAAAAAGCATTTCTACTCCGTGTATTCCATACCAAAAAAGATCCGGATGTGTTTTTTCAAATTTCATTGGGCTATAGGTATCTGCTCCAGTGATAGCTCCAATTTTACCATCTTTAATATCTTGCATGCCCGTAGCATATCGAAGCGATGAAGAGGAAAAAATAGGTACTTTGTATTTTTTTGCTTCCTTGAAAATTGATTTTGCATCTTTCAATGAGGCTGCCATCGGTTTGTCTATGAAAGTGATTTTTCCTGCTTTAAACACTTCTATGGCTTGTTCCAAATGCAATCTTCCATCATTTGTTTCAAGCATGACAAAATCTACTTTGTTGAGCAATTCTTGGATGGAATCGACAATTTCAACACCCATTTTTTTTACTTCTTCTGTGTAGCCAGGAATTCTTTCTGAACTAGATATGATATCTTTACTTCCATGTGGATAAGCAGCGACAATTTTGTATCCATCATAAATTGGATTCGGAGAATTGGCATTCAATGCTTTGGTAAACGCAACACTATGGGAAGTATCTAAGCCAATGATGCCAATTCGCTTACCAGAAAATGAATCTGAATGGAAAGCTAGTCTAGAAAATGGTAAACTTAAGCCAGTTAATGCCAAAGGAACCATAAAATTTCTACGTGTCATTTTTTCTCTCATCATATTATTTTCTATGTTTCCATTTTTTGATTTTATGCCCCTTCATGGCATAAAAAATTAAGTAAAGATAACAAGGTAGTAAAACCGCATAAGCAGATTTTAAGTCATAAGCGTCTGCAAAATGTCCATAAATAAGAGGCAAAATGGCATTTCCACATAGTCCCATGATTAAGATAGAAGCCCCAATTTTGGTGAACTTCCCTAAACCATCCAAGGCCAATGGCCATATTCCTGCCCAAATCAGCGAGTTTGCTAAACCTAAAGCCACTACAAACCAAATACTTAAATCCGTTTTTAAACCGATAATTTCTACCGTCCCATGGCTAACTAGAATACCCAAGCTAAAAATAAATCCTAAAATAGTGCAAATCCGTAAAGCATTGACTTGACTGATCAAACGTGGAATGCAGATAATTCCAAGTATATATCCGCAAATTGTTGCGGCAAGTGTGAAGGAAGGGAAAATTTTTGCCTCAATAAGTGGAATATTCATGGATCCAGCATATCCGATTACTGTATCAATGGCAATGACTTGGGTGCCTACATGTAAAAAGATAGCCATAGCTCCAAGTATTAAATGAGGAAATTGTAGAATATTGTTTTTGGAGGAATTGATTTGTGCTACTTCTTCACTTTCTTGATCAGTTTCAATTTCTGGCAAAGGCGAAAATCTTACCGAAAGCCCGAGTAAGAATAATAAGATACCTACAAAAAAATAAGGTTCAATGACTCTGGAGATAAGCTCATTTAAAGCGTTGTTTCGATTTTCGCCAGTCATGAAAGCTAAGTTTTTGAATAAATCGCTATCGGTTGCTTTCAAAATAACTGCTGCAAAAACCAAAGGTGCTAAAATGCCGGCTCCTTTATTGCAAATACCCATGATACTGATTCTTTGGGCAGCCTTTTCTTTCGGTCCTAGTAAGGTGATGTATGGATTTGCAGCGGTTTGTAAAATGGCTAATCCAGTCCCCAATGTGAATAAACCCACTAAAAACAAAGGATATGTTCGGCCCATTGCTGCAGGAATGAAAATAAAGGCACCTATTGACATAATCCAAAATCCCAACATCATTCCTCTCTTAAATCCGATGGATTTTAAAAGATAGGAGGATGGAACGGACATGATAAAATAGGAAATGTAAAATGCAAAAGTGACGAAATATGCTTCAAAATTGCTCAATTCACAAGCAATTTTAAAATAGGGGATTAAAATGGAATTAGCCCATGACACAAATCCAAAAATGAAAAACATCATTGCAATCAGCATGATAGAAATTTGGGTATCTCTTTGGGTTAAGGAGCTGACCGCTACGGGATTTTTCATTTTTTAATAGGTTTTTCTAAGAGGTATTAATTTATACTGATTTTTTTAAAGATGCAATAAAATTGGTAATTTGAGATAAATTCAAGAAAATAATGTACATAATGAAGAGAGGTTAATTTTTTCACTATGCTCAAAAACCTATTTAATCGAAATAAACATGAAAAATAATCGTCGAGATTTTCTTAAAATGGGAGGTCTCTCTGCCATTGGATTAACTCATTCCTTTTCGTCTACTGAAGCTGGAAATATTGCTGAAGACCAGATTAATCAATTAATGAAAAAAACCAAGCAGACTTTTAATATGTCTGGATTTGCTGCTCCAAAAATAGATACCGTTCGAATTGGATTTATTGGATTAGGCAATCGCGGTTCAGGTGCAATTACCAGAGTAAATCGAATAGCGAATGTAGAAACAGTGGCTATTTGTGATATTCGACCAAGTAAAGTGGACAGTGCGCTGAAAGCTTTGAAAAAAATGAATATTAGTCCTGTTACTTATACAGAAAAGGAGGAGGCCTGGAAAGAAATGTGCCAAAGGCCTGACATCGATTTGATTTATATTACTACCCCTTGGTATTTGCATACCCCAATGGCTGTATATGCCATGCAACATGGAAAACATGTGGCGTGTGAGGTGCCTGCCGCAACTACTTTAGAAGAATGTTGGCAATTGGTAGAAACATCAGAAAAAACGAAAAAGCATTGTATGATGCTTGAGAATTGTTGCTATGATTTTTTCGAATTATTGACACTCAATATGGCTCGTCAAGGCTATTTTGGTGAGTTGTTGCACGTGGAAGGAGCGTACATTCATGATCTATTAAGTGCTAACTTTAAGCAGGATCAATATTATGATAATTGGCGTTTAAAAGCGAATTTGAAAAATGGAAATTTATATCCTACACATGGTTTAGGGCCTATTTGTCAGCTTTTGAATGTAAATAGAGGAGATCAAATGGACTATTTAGTTTCAGTTCAATCCGATGATTTTTCGATGCAAAAAATGGCTAAAGAAATGGCTGAAAAAGATCCTTATTACAAACAATTTGTGGATAAAAAATTCCGTGGTAACATGAATACCACTACCATTAAAACCCATCATGGTAAAACAATCATCGTACAACACGATGTTTCTAGTCCACGTCCTTATTCGCGTATACATTTATTAAGTGGAACAAACGGAGTTGCCATGAAATATCCTGAACCTAGAATATCGGATCATCATCACGATTGGATTAAGCCAGAACAAATGGCAGAAATGGAGAAAAAATATGCTCCACCCATTGTTGCTAAAATTGGCGAATTAGCCAAGCAAATTGGAGGTCACGGAGGTATGGATTTTATGATGGATTGGCGTCTAATTGATTGCTTGAGAAATGGATTACCTTTAGATCAAGACGTATATGATGCTGCGTTATGGAGCTCTATCGTGCCTTTAAGTGAAATATCGGTGAATAATCGTTCCAAGTCGATGGATGTTCCAGATTTTACTAGAGGATCTTGGAAAACCAATCAACCTGTTGATATCAGTTTAAGTCAAGGAGGAAATACGGGAGTTAGGACTTAACATGAAAGGATAACAATTTGTCTTAGTGTTAAAAAAATGATTTTAACACTAAGGCTTTTTAGAAAAAATTCACTTGGATTTCCTCTAAAATTTGTTTCGCAATTTCAGATTTACTTGTCAAACCCATCTCGGAAATTGTACCATCCTTAAAAAACATTTTTACTTGGTTGGTGTCTGTACCAAATCCAGCACCTTGATCATTCATCGAATTTAATACGATGGCATCTAAGTTCTTAGCGTTTAATTTTTCCAAAGCATAGTTGGTCTCATTCTGAGTTTCTAAGGCAAAACCAATGACTATTTGATGTGTTTTTTGTGAAGATAAATGAGCCAAAATATCGATGTTTTTTTCTAATTCAATCGACCAATTTGCTTTATTTTTTTTGATTTTATCATTGGAAATATCCTTTGCTCGATAATCCGCTACTGCAGCAGAGGCAATGAATAAATCGCAATCAGGAAAGATTTCTTGCATTTTAGCGAACATTTCTGCTGCTGAAACGACATGGTGAACTTTTATGGCAGGAAACTTGGGTAATAAATGAGTTGGTCCCAACACCAATTCAACCTCAGCTCCTTTTAAAAAACCGGCTTCTGCCAAAGCGATTCCCATTTTACCTGTCGAATGATTTGAGATATATCGTACAGGGTCTATGGCTTCCTGCGTAGGTCCTGCATTGATGACTATTTTTTTACCTCTGAATTCCTCGCTTCTACCTATTTGAGCTATTACTGCCTGTAAAATTTCCTCTGGTTCGGCTAATCGACCTTCTCCGATTAAACCACTTGCTAAAAATCCATTTCCCGGTTGAACGATTTGGTTTCCGTAGGAAATTAATTTTTCTATATTTAAATGGGAAGAAGGGTGTTTAAACATATCCTCATCCATGGCAGGGGCAATCATTATTGGACAACGAGCAGATAAATACGTAGCAATCAAAAGATTGTCACATAAGCCATTCGCCAATTTTGATAGTGTATTAGCTGTTGCAGGAGCAATGACCATCAGATCAGCCCAAAGTCCTAATTCCACATGATTGTTCCACTTATTTTCTTTGTGAAAGTCAATCCAAACAGGATTCTCTGATAAAGTAGATAGGACCAAAGGTGAAACAAAATCTTTCGCAGCTGAGGTCATGATAACTCGTACTTCAGCGCCTTCTTTTTTTAATAAACGAACTAAAAGAATTGCTTTATACGCAGCGATACTTGCACTAATACCAATAATAATTTTCTTACCTTTCAGCAATTTGATGGGGATTTGTACAAAATTAAATACTTTTACCTCAAAATCCGCTTTATGTTAATCTTTCATTCTAAAAGTGATTTACAAAATCATTTAGAAACTCTCCGATCTGAAAATAAAAAAATTGGTTTTGTGCCAACCATGGGAGCCTTACATTTAGGCCATCTTTCTTTAATTGCACTTTCAAAGGAGTCGAATGATGTGACTGTATGTAGTATTTTCGTGAATCCTACTCAGTTCAATGACCCCAAAGATTTTGAAAAATATCCCTCAACCATTGAAGCGGATAAACAATTATTGATTTCAGAAGGTTGCGATATTCTTTTTTTTCCGACTGTCGATGAAATGTACCCCAATGGATTGAATGAAAATAAGCATTTTGAATTAGGGGAATTGGAGCAAATTTGGGAAGGAGAGCATCGGCCTGGGCATTTTCAAGGAGTTTGTTTAATTGTTGAAAAATTGCTTCAACTGGTCTTACCGGATACCCTTTTTTTAGGCGAAAAGGATTTTCAACAGGTGGCAGTTTTAAGGAAAATGATTGCCCAACATAAAGATTTATCCAACATTCAGGTTTTGACCGGAAAGACCATTCGAGAAGCAGATGGATTAGCCATGAGCAGCAGAAATTTAAGGTTGAATCCAGAGGAGAGAAAACAGGCTTTAGCTATTTACAAGGGTTTTCAATTCATTCAAAAAGGTATTTTGAACCATTCATTTGATTTAAATGAGTTGAAAAAACAGTTCGAAGATCAGTTATACCAAAATGGCTTTCATAAAATAGATTACATAGCATTTGTTGAACCCAATGAAATGAGAGAAATTTCTCAACTACAATTTTCATTTTTGGTGATTGTAGCAGCGTTTTTAGGGCAGGTTCGATTGATAGATAATTTTTACTTGACTCATGAGCATACACAAAGAATTTAAAAAAATTACGACCCAAAGTTTACAACTAATGAAGTCGAGACAAGAGAAAATCTCGATGTTAACTTGTTATGACTTCACCATGGCTAAAATTTTGGATCATGCGGGCATTGATGTGTTATTGGTGGGCGATAGTGCAAGCAATGTTATTGCTGGCCATGAAACAACCTTACCCATTACTTTGGATCAAATGATTTATCATGCTCAATGTGTGGTAAGAGGTGCAAATAGAGCCTTGGTGGTTGTGGATTTGCCTTTTGGCTCTTACCAAAGTAATTCGGAAGTCGCATTGGCATCGGCAATCCGAATCATGAAAGAAACGGGCGCACATGCCATTAAAATGGAAGGCGGTCTAGAAATTATTCAAAGCATAAATAAAATTGAGGGAGCTGGAATACCTGTGATGGGACATTTGGGATTAACACCTCAAAGTATCTATCAATTTGGGAGTTATGAAGTTAGAGCCAAAGAGAAAGAGGAGGCTCAAAAATTGATGTCAGATGTTCAATTATTGCAAGATGCGGGTTGTTTTGCCATTGTTTTGGAAAAAATCCCATCTAGCTTAGCAAGTGAAATATCTCAATCCATCCAAATACCAATTATTGGAATAGGGGCTGGTGCGGATTGTGATGGACAGGTTTTGGTGGTGCACGATATGTTGGGATTGAACAATGATTTTCATCCTAGGTTTGTGCGTAAGTATTTAAATTTAGAAGAGAGCATTGGAAATGCTGTGAAATCCTACATCAGTGATGTCAAAACACAGCAATTCCCTAATGCATCGGAGTCGTATTAAACGAGTTGGTTTTGCTCGTTGGGGAAAATGACAGTTGGCTTAAATGATTTTGCTTGTTCAAAATCCATGACCGCGTAAGAAATAATGATGACAATATCACCTACGACAGCTTTACGAGCCGCAGGTCCATTTAGGCAAACAATACCAGATCCTCTTTTACCTTTGATTAGGTAGGTTTCTAGACGTTCGCCATTGTTGATATTGACAACTTGTATTTTTTCGTGCTCTAGTAAATTGGCAGCATCCATTAAATCCTCATCTAAAGTGAGACTTCCTACGTAATCGATGTTAGCTTCCGTTACTTTTACGCGGTGGACTTTTGATTTTAATATTTGTATTTGGTACATGAATTCTTATTTTTAAGCTGCAAATATAGTAGAAATGATCGTATGTTTTGATTTTGGGAATACCTTGAAAAAAATGGCTTTGTATGAACAAGGCGATTTTGTATTATTTGAATATTTAACATCATTTGAGGAGGAGGAATTGTGGGCTTTGATTGGAAATTTTCAAATAGAGCAAATCATTATTTCAAGTGTGATAGAAATTCCCCATTCATATCTACAATTTTTATCCAGGATTGCTCCAGTGCGTTTATTGAACGATCAAGATGTATTGAAACATCTAAACTTTGGCGCTTATCAAATAGAGGGATTGGGAATGGATCGAAAGATATTGGCAATAGGAGCAATTAGTCAATATCCACAGCAGGATTGTTTGATTATATCAATGGGTACTTGTATTACCTATAATTGGGTGTCAAAAGATCAAGAATTTAAGGGAGGGGTGATCAGTTTGGGTTTGGAAATGCGCGCGAAGGCATTGCATCAGTTTACTGAAAAATTACCTCATATCGATTGGACAACTTTTTCAAATGACTTGGAATTCGGAAAAAACACCCATGAGAATTTAGCCTTAGGAATCGTAAAGTCGGTTCAATTTGAAATGAACGGGTTCATTCAAGCCTTCAAAAATAATTGCCCTACAGGTAAAGTCATTTTAACTGGTGGAGATGCGGTTTTTATGGATAGGATTTTAGGCGATTCAACTCTTATGTTGAATGAACATTTGTTATGGTGGGGTTTGGTGGGGGTATAGCACCCAATTAAATTAATTATTGAAATGCTATTGTTGTGATTTTAACACAAAGGTCACAAAGATGTCCTACCATATCCTCCCACTCGGATTTACTTTTTTAACTTTTGGACCCATTAAGAAATGGATATCTTTTTTGTTGGTGGTGAAGATGTTAGTAAAACCCACAAATTTATTAGGGTTATAATCTACCGACACGCTGTTGGGTGGAGTATCGTCTGCTAATACTTGATCCACAGAAATGTGCCAATTCGGTAAAGGGCTTAGTTTGTTCTTTTTGGAAAACAATTCCGTCCATGTTATGCCGCCTGTTTTGATTCCTTGAGATTTTATTCCTTTCTCAAAACGAATGGATCCTACATACGTTTTTTCATTACTCGATTTTTTGGTCAAATACAATCCGTACCAATCACCGATATTATCGCTGCTATCTAATTTTAATTCTATCAAATAATTGCCAATCGTCCATTCATAATTCAAACGGATTCCAATGAAATCACCTTCATAACCTGCACTTTGCCCAAATCCACCGGGTGCTAGTTTGTAGTTTTGTATATCTCGGGTACCCCAGCGTGAAAAAATTATTCCTTTTTTGGGTGTGCCACCATTGGGATTGTAAATCAAATTTTGGATACCATAATAAAACCCGATGTCGTCATTTAATTGACCTTGATAAAACTGATAGTATAATCCATCTTCTGTCACCGAACCATCTGAAGCGGTTGGATTTCGATGTATGGTAAACTCATGGGAAATTTTGGTAAATGTTTTTTTGGGGAAGTCCCAGTAAGCATAATTTAATCCACCTATTTCACCATTGATTGGCGTGGCAGTATTGATGGATTCCTCTGCTTTTCCATTGATTTCCACGGAATATTCGGATTCTATTCCTGCCAAATTGGTGGAACTTATTCGGTAATAGTACTTTTTATTAGGGATGATTAATTTGTCGACAAAAGTACAATTAGGATAATTTTCTACCAATATTTTAGTTGGAGCCGAAAGGGTATCTCGGTAAATTTTATATGATTTTATAGAAGTTGATTTGATACTATCCCATTGTATTTTAAGGTTGTAATCTCCGCTAGATATTTTTAAATTTGATGGTTTAAAATTTGTAGGATTTGTTTCCACGATATTTTCTGATTGACAAGCAAAAAAAAGGAACGTTGGGATGATGAAATAGAGTCTTTTGATTTGAATCATTTATTGATTTTTTTAGCTTGTTTTAACATTCAATTTCCTGAATTTTATTAGTAAAAACAAACAAAATAAAAGCTTTGAATAATAAAGAATCTTCAATGGTCGTCAACTCTGGAATTTATCTGGAATTTATACTATTTATATCAAATCAATACCCATTAATTCTTTACCAATGGATTGCAAGCCCTCAATGATTTTTTGGCATTGCTTTTTCGAAGGTTCTTTTTGACCGTTGACATATTGTGATAATAATGTTGGATTTAAACCGATTTTTTTAGCTAAAAAGTGAGCGTTAATAACACGATATGCTTTGAAAAATTCCTTAAAATTGAAAGTTAATTTTATTTGGTCAATACCAATTATAAAGCCTTCATCTTCAAAATATAAATTAGAAGCCTCCACTAAATTGCTAGTTAATTCATAAATATTTTTGCCTGTAGATAATATATTCTCCTCTGAATAGGCAGAATAGCCTGTTTTTGTAATCTCTACAATAAAAGTAATTTGTCCTTTAAAACGTTTCATTAGTTGATTCCTGCTTGTTTAAAGATTTTCTTTTGTAAACCTGTTCCTAATTCTCGGCTTCCGTGATTGGGAAAAATTATGATTCCATTTTTTGATGGATGACATAATTTAATATGCGATCCTTTTTGAGAAATTGAAATCCATCCATGCGATTGCAAAATTCGCAAAGCTTCAGTACATTTCATAGCGATTAGGTAAATTATTATTTACTTTTTTATTCAATCCAAGATAGCTGAAATAATTATAAAAAGTTTGATATTCTCAATTTTTGGTTTTTGAAAAAAGAGAAAATTGGTATACTATTTTATTTTGAACAATTTGTTTAGCATATATTTGTCTTTAGTTGATGATTGGTTTATTTATGATAATTCAAATGCCGAATCTGAACTTATTGCTCAAAAAGACAAAATATTAAATCAAGAAAAATGAGATCTATTAATCAAAAAACAATAAAAAAGAATTTGACAACATCTGAGAAGTTGGAAATTGGAATGGCTCAGGTTAAAATCAATTTAATGGCCTACAAGAAAGCTAAGAAATCTGATTTAGTAGTTCTTCAAGAAAACAAAATCGTATTCTTGAAACCTGAATAATCGTACTCGGTCAACTTATTTACTCTTTTTTTAACACAACGACGCAAAGAATTTTTTACCTTTTATATCTTACCTCTTACCTCTTACCTCTTACCTCTTACCTCTTACCTCTTACCTCTTACCTCTTACCTCTTACCTTTTACCTCATTTCTACAACCACTTTTTCCTTCTAAACCACCAATAAATCAAACCACTGATTAGGACCATGAATCCTAATAATGCTGGATATGCCCAAGGTTTTGTTAACTCGGGCATGTATTCGAAATTCATTCCATATATTCCAACCACAAAGGTTAGCGGCATAAAAAATACAGAGAAAATCGTCAATACTTTGATCACATCATTCGTTTTTTGCGCTGAAATCGAAAGATAAAAATTCACTAAATTGGAAACGTCTTCGTGAATTTGGTCATAAATGTTCAACAACTTTAGGTGTAAATCGCGGGAATCTTGTAATACATCCGTTTCTGCGATGGGTAATTTAACGGAACTAACTGCCTCCTGACTAAATAATAAAAGTTTTTTGCTCATCAAGGCTTTTCGTTTGATTTGGTATAATTCAGATAACATTTGCGGAGTTAAATTTTGGGAGAAAACTTTGCTCTCAAATTCATCTAATTCGTTCGATAAACTAACGGCTGGTGTTTCATACGAATGTAAAATATGCCAAAGTAATTTTGCAACAATGGATTCTACCAAATGAAAATTTCCGTGCTCAAAAAATCGAGTACGAACTTCTTGAATAAAATCGTGTGGAATGCGGTGAATGGTAATGAGTAATCCTGGCCGATAAAAAAATGCGATTTTAGTAGAAATGGATTGAATGGACACTGATTGCCCCCCTCGAATGTGTAGCAGCACTCGAGTAATGATAAAATGAGTCCCTTCAATGTCTTCATGTTTTGGCAGGTGGTCTGGCTGCAAGCAAGCCGATAAGGCATATTGGTTCAGGTGATACTTTTCGCTTATCTCAAATAATTCCGCGGGAGTTGGTGCTGTCACATCCACCCATTTCATTTTCTGCACTTTGTTCTCAAAATATTCGATTGCCATCTGGAAATTTAATCTTGGGATAAACTAAATTGATTAACTTGCTCTTCAAATCTAAACAATTATGCGTTATTTAGTTTATTTATTGTTGTTTATTCTACTCGGAAGCTGTACTGTAATTCGAAATACTCCAAAATATGGATTGCAAGATGGGACCTATCAAATGAATCACAAAAAGGTTTTCATTGAAACTCAAAATGATACACTTTTGGTCACTGAGGAAAATGGGAAATTGAATTATAATCTTCCCATCGTAAGGTTTCAAGACCATAGTATTTCCAATTTTCAAAAATCTACTTTTGATATAGATGTTGTTGCTATTCCAGTCAAATATCGCGTTTCTCAAGCTGGTTTACCCAATCAGCTCAATAGTGAAATTAATGCGGCACTTTATTTAGGCAAACGCAAAGATTATTTTCAGGTTAGTTATGATCAAGCACAATCTAAGCGATTCAAAAGAAAAATAGATCATTATGGATTTTCAGTTGGGGGCTTTGCTGGCATAGGAAATGCACAAATTAATACCGATGTGAGTCAAGGAAAAGTAGCTTATGAATATCAAGGAATAACTTTTACAAAGGGGGGTGCAGGTTTTATCGCTATCAATAATTTTACTTTGGGAATTGCTTATGGATTTGATCAATTACTAGATGAAAATGTATCTCATTGGATTTATAATCAAAAACCATGGGTTGGTTTAGCCTTAGGATTTAATCTAAATTAAACGTCTTTGTTTAGCAGATTTTATATGACAATTTTATGGGTAAATTATTCTCGCACAAAATAAATATTTAAAATTCTTTATTTGTTTCAATAAGAATTGAACTATGTTTGTTTTACAAAATTGGTACAATTATGCGTTTGAACTATTGCTTATTCATTTCAATTAGTTTGTTGGTAACTAGTTATGGCTATTCACAAAAAACAGCAAATCGTCCAAATGTCGTTTTTATTTATGTAGATGATTTGGGATATGGCGATTTAGGTAGTTACGGAGCAAAGAAAATCAAAACGCCCAATCTTGATAAATTGGCTAAAAGTGGAATTCGTTTCACGAATGCACATGCGACCTCCGCTACATGTACGCCTTCCCGATATGCATTAATGACAGGTCAGTATCCTTGGCGTAAATCTGGGACAGGCATTTTACCGGGAGATGCTGCATTAATTATTCCAACGGATAAAATAACACTTCCTGCTTTGTTTCAACAAAAAGGTTATTCAACGGGTTTGGTAGGTAAATGGCATCTTGGACTGGGTAATACTGTTCAAAAAAATTGGAATCAAAAAATAACTCCAGGCCCCAATGAAGTGGGATTCAATTATTCATTCATTTTTCCTGCCACGGCGGATAGAGTTCCGACTGTTTTTGTAGAAAATAATTATGTTCTTGGGCTGGATTCCAATGATCCCATCGAAGTAAACTATGCTCAAAAAGTGGGCAATGATCCGACAGGTTTTGAACATCCTGAATTGTTAAAACTAAAATCTTCTCCTGGCCAAGGTCATGATAATACCATTGTGAATGGAATTGGTAGAATAGGGTATATGTCTGGAGGTCAACTGGCACGTTGGACCGATGAAGAAATGCCGCTTACTTTTTTAACGAAAGCCAAAGAATTTATAGAAAGTAACAAGGCAAATCCTTTCTTTTTGTTTTATGCATTAACCGAACCGCATGTGCCTAGAATGCCTTCTACGATGTTTAAGGGCAAAAGTGGATTAGGATTAAGGGGTGATGCGATTTTACAATTAGACTGGACCGTTGGTGAAATTGTACATCAATTAACTCAATTAGGTATCGCAAATAATACCATGATCATTTTTTCAAGTGATAATGGTCCCGTGTTGGATGATGGGTACCAGGATGGTGCCGTTTCTCAGTTAAATGGGCATACACCTTGGGGAGCATTGCGAGGAGGAAAATATAGTACCTTTGAGGCAGGCACTAGAGTACCAATGTTGATTCATTGGCCTGGAAAAATCAAACCTAAAGTGTCCAATGCAATGGTGAGTCAAATAGATTTTATCGCATCCTTTGCCCAATTTTTTGACAAAAAATTACCTTCTAACGAAGCTTCAGATAGTGAGAATATGTTGCCTGCTTTGCTAGGGAAAAGTTCTGATGGTAGAAAAGTGCTCATCGAACAAGGAATGAATTTTCTTGCGATTGTGAAAGGAGAATGGAAATACATTGAGCCTAATAAAGGTCCTGCCCTGAATAAGCTAGTAAATGTGGAATTAGGCAATAGTTCTTCGCCACAACTTTATAACCTACGTGAAGACATCGGAGAAAAGAACAATGTGGCGAGTCAGCACCCAGAATTGGTGGAAGAATTGTCGAAATTGTTACAAGAAGGTAAAAACAAAAAAACACCTTCCATTTAAGATGAAAGGTGTTTTATCTTTCTCAAATGACCAATTAAAAGTGTTATTTCACCGTAGGTGTTGTAGCCGGAGCATCTGAATTCCAAATATCTCTAATGGCGATTAATTTGCCATCCACTCGTTTAAAAATACCCATGTATTTACCTTTTTCAAGTGGTTTGCCATCTGGTAAGAAATGTTCGTAGGTTCCAAAAGTGGTAATAGAGTTCTCATCACCTATTGCATCTGTCATGGTAAGGTTCGTTGAGCCAATTACTTTAAATGGTTCTATAACACTTTTTTGAATGGCACCTCTGCCCTCGGTGGATGTAGTATTAGGAGCCATACGTACAGCATCTTCTGAAAATAGATTAGCGAAACCAACGGAATCTTTGCTTTTTACGATATCCTCAAATTTTACATTCCAGGCTTCAACTTCTTTTTTTAGGGAATCTTGGCTAATGGCTTCTTTCTTTTCTGCGGCTTTCTCGCAAGAAGTGAAGAGGATGGTTCCAAATAGTAGGGGTAAGATTAGTTTTTTCATCATTAAATGGATTTTGTTAAAATTAAATTGAGATATGGCTATGCCATCCACGAACTTAATTTTTATCCAAAGAATGATAAGATTTATGAACTTTTTATTTGTTCCCTTTTGCAAAAAGTGGTACAAGCAATTAATTTTCTTAGGGCTAATTGGCTGTTTGTCAAACTATTTTTTTAAATAGGTTGTCTATCCAATTTACTATTAGTTAATCCCAACGAAAGATTTGAGCGTAGCGGTAGAGATGTATGATGTTAGGTAAAAGAAAAATCTTAATGTTTCTTAATGACTTAATGTTTAAAAACTTCGAGCACTCAGTGTTAACTCCAATTTTTAAACACCAAGTTCACAAAGCAAGTTTTGGCTCTTAATTCGCATTATTAGTTAATACCAACGAAAGATTTGAGCGAAGTGAAAATCGGTCCTCCGACAATTAAATTTAATTTAGCCACAATTTTTGGAAAGGATTCTGAATTTTGTTTTAAACTCTTAATTCATATTCTTATTTAATATATTCCACAAATTGAAATACCCCTGCTTTTTTTCATACTGATCATCAAACAATAGTGGATATTCTTTCGGTCTTTTGAAATAAGCTCGAAGCCAAGAATCTTTATCGGATACATTCCAAAATGTTATGCCGTATTGTTGAGCAGCGGGGATCGTCTGGTATGCCTGAAAGACAAAGGTGAATAAATCATTTTGTTTGGATTGTACTTGCTCGTCGTAGATAAAATCTGGATTGTTTTTTGGATTCACTGCAATATCTAATTCCGAAAAATGGATCTCTAAGCCTGTCTGAACGGATTGTTTGATGACCTCCTCGATTTCAGTTTTTTTTGAATTAGTATTGATATGCATTTGTAGGCCGAGTCCATGAATGGGGATGTTCTTTTGCTTCAGATCCTGAACCATAGAAAGTATTGCCTGCATTTTTTTGGGTTTGCCATCTTGCCCATAATCATTGTAAAAAAGGGTGGCATTAGGATCCGCTTCATGTGCCCAATGAAAGCTTTTGGCAATGTAATCGGGAATGTGATCAGCCCATAAAGATGGTCGTAAGCTTCCATCATCTAGGAAGGCCTCATTGACGACATCCCATCCAGAAACTTTGCCTTTATAATGCTTCGCAACCGTTTGTATATGCGTTTTTAATAGATTTTCCCAAGCTGCTTGATCACCCTGAAAATCTTTCATCCATTGCGGAACTTGATTATGCCAAACCAAGGTATGTCCATGCATTCGTTTACCTGTAGCCATCGAAAAATCCACGATTTCATCCCCTTTCAAAAAATCAAATCGGTCTGCCTCAGGATGCACAAGCATCATTTTCATGTGATTTTCAGCGGTTAAGCTGGTGAATTCATTGTTTGCAATTTCACGATAAGCATCATTCTCATTCAATAAGCGAGGATTAACTGAGGCACCTAATCGAAAAGTAATTACATCCTTAAGAAGTGGAGCCTTTTGGCCAAAACAGAGCATGGAGCTGCTTAGTAAACAAAGGAGGAATATTTTCATAGGTTTGGATTTAGTTTTACAAAGTAATTGAAATGAATTCAATTTTTTCTGTATTCATCGAAAATGCCTGAAAATATAAATACAAATTTTGCTGGTGGTTTTGTAATGGTGGGCAATTAGTTAAAACTGATTAAATCCATACGAATTATATTGGGTTTGTTGGGATTAATATATTTTTGTTAATTGTGTACATTTACGATTCTTAATTCGAAATATCAATAAAATGTTGGGAGACAAATGATTTCTTCCCTTGAAGGATGATGAAAATTGGTTTAAGATTAATCGCTATTTTTTCTTTATTGATGAGTTGTGCTACGATCAAAGAGGGAGAAAGTTGGAAAATGCGTTCAGAGGATAAAACCATTGGGCTGACATTGCTTTGGAGCCTTCCAGAGGCAAAGCTTCGGGAAATATTGCCGGCCAACCAAGTTCCGCGGATACAAAATGGTAAAGGCGTGTTAATGCTGTTTTTGTGTAGCACAGAAGGGTATTTCATTGGAAAGAAGCAATATGGCTCATTAGGGGTTGCCCACCTTATCATACCTTTAAAAGATGCGATATCTATACCTGAGACAATCGGGATGAAAAATCAAGCTATCATGAAGGGTTTAGCGGGAAAGGGTTTTGCGGTTCGTTTTGGCGATGTAAAACTTAATCTAGAAGAAGCTGGTGATGAGGTAATGGTGGAAGGCGCGATTCTCTTAGAAAATGGGGAAATGCATTTTTCTGGTAAAGCGGAAAATAAAAAAGGAATTCTAGTCTCGTTAGCAAATACGACCTTGGTCGGAATAAACGTGCAAAAAGATGTGTTGAGTGGCCCAGAATTTTATAATCCAATAGGTTTTAAATCAATAAACGTTCAACAATCTGGACAAAATTGGATTCAAAAATATGATTTAACCCGTTTGCCTGATCGAATATGGGTAAATGTAGATTTTGGAGTAGACTTTACTTATTTCTCAAAACGAGAAGGATCAAAATAATACGGATTCTTCTTCTAGTTTCTTGATTGGATAGTTTTAAACAAAAGGACTAAAAAACACTATTTTGGTGGAAGAAATGGTGGAATTTTTAGTAGGTATCAAAAAAAACACCTTTCATTTGATGTGAAAGGTGTGTTTGTGTTTTGAATGGTGGTCCAACTAGGATTCGAACCTAGGACCCCCTGCTTGTAAGGCAGGTGCTCTGAACCAGCTGAGCTATTAGACCATTCCGTGTGAATCGGTTTGCAAATATCTGAATTTTATTTTTTTTATGCAAATGCTACTTAGAAAAAATGTGTATTTTTTTTATTGCTGAGCCTTATTTTTTGATTATCTCCTTGAAACACACCATCTTTGCAATCAAATATTTTTTCATTTTTTTTATGCAATCACTACTCTCTGTCGACAATCTTGTTAGT
This sequence comes from Aquirufa sp. ROCK-SH2, assembly GCF_054558315.1. Lineage (NCBI taxonomy): Bacteria > Pseudomonadati > Bacteroidota > Cytophagia > Cytophagales > Flectobacillaceae > Aquirufa > Aquirufa sp. ROCK-SH2. The sequence continues at coordinate 361,339 of NZ_JBPXKB010000003.1, forward strand.
TTATTGACTCTAACCTTTTTAGAAATCGTTCTTGGTATCGATAATATCATCTTTATCTCTATTACTGCTTCCAAGTTGCCGCATGATCAACAATCCAAAGCCCGTAACATCGGTCTCGCTTTAGCCATGATCTTTCGTATCATCTTGCTTTTTGGTATCTCTTTCTTGATTTCCCTACAAAAACCTTTTACGCATTTTGATATATTGGGTGTATCTGCTGCTCCTACTGGACAATCCATTATCCTGTTCGTCGGTGGATTATTTCTTCTCTACAAAGCCACCAATGAAATCTTTCACAAATTGGAAGGGGAGGAGATCAATGTGGAAAAATCCATGGGTAAGAAAGCCATGTCCAATATCGGTAAAGTGGTGACGCAAATCGCGCTCATTAATTTGGTGTTTTCCATCGACTCCATTTTAACTGCCATTGGTTTGTCCAACGATTTAACCATTATGATTATCGCCGTTGTCGTTTCTGCCCTTATTATGATGGGTTTCTCTGGCCCTGTAGGTCGTTTTGTCAATAACCACCCTTCCTTGCAAGTCCTTGGTTTATCTTTCCTAATCATGATCGGTTTTATGCTCATCGCGGAAGCTAGCCACGATTCAGAAGTAGTTATTCTCGGAAATCACATCGGTCAAGTACCTAAAGGTTATCTATATTTCTCCATCGCTTTCTCCGTATTTGTGGAATTTATCAATATCCAAATGCGTAAAAAATCTACCAAACATGTGGAAATTAGGGATGTGAAGAATAGGGTTTGAGGTAAGAGGTAAGAGGTAAGAGGTAATAGGTAAAAGGTAAAAGGTAAGAGGTAAGAGGTAAAAGGTAAGAGGTTATAGGTGAAATAAATTTTAATACCCTGATTTACCAATATGGGATTTATTACTTTGAGAAGCAAATTGCCCATTTAGTAAAGAGCCGATGTTAGGCCAATAAGTCAAACACTCTTACCTATTACCTATTAATGCGAATTAAGGGTTAAAAACTAAAATTTAGGATCCTTTCCAAAAATTGTGGCTAAATCAAATTTGATTACCTTTTTCTTGCCAACAATGCAATTTCCTGGCTAATTCATTTTCTATGGTATTTCTTTTTTTGAAAAAAAAGAAACAAAAAAACTTATTTGTCGCAAGTTAATCCAAGACGAATCAGCCTGTCGGCTGACCGATTTTCACTTCGCTCTCGGCTATTTTCTTTGACCCTGACGCACATCGCCTTTGCGCATTGTCAAAGCTCCGCCTACCGCTACGTTCAAATCTTTCGTTGGGATTAACCGAAAGTTCATTGATGAGTTTGAAAAAAGAAGCGGTAATTAGAGAAGTGATTATTAGATATTTTGACTCTTAATTCGCATTTTTACCTATTACCTTTTACCTTTTACCTCAAACATCAACCCTTCGTGCTTTAGAATAAAAACGCCAAGGGAGTAAAATGGAGGAGCAAACTAAACTTGCTGTTAGACCCATCCAGATGCCGGTGGCTCCGATGTTGAGATAAATGCCTAAAAAATAACTTAAAGGTAGGCCGATGACCCAGTAACAAAAAATGGTAATGGCTGTTGGGATTTTGACATCTTGTAAGCCTCTTAATAATCCCAATGCCACGGCTTGTATGCCGTCAAATAATTGGAAGATGGCACCCCAAACTACTAATTGGACTGCAATGTCAATCACATTGTTTTCTTGAGTGTAACCTCTTACCAAAATATGTCGACCACTGTACATGATAATGGCACAAATGGCCATGAATCCAATAGCGATTTTCAATGCCGCATTACCAGATTGAATGATTCCTTTTTTATTTTTCTCGCCTAAATCTGCTCCCACGTTGATTCCTCCAGCCGCAGCAATTCCGGTCGCCGCCATATAGGTCAATGAGGCCATATTAATGGCTACAATGTGAGCTGCTTGGGCTGTTATGCTAATCCAACCCATCATGACCACGGCCATACCAAAAGTCGCAATTTCGAAAAATCCTTGCATGCCACTTGGAATGCCAACTTTCAAAATGCTTTTTTCTAATTCCAAGGCATGTTGATGAGATAATTTGGATACAAAATAGGGTTTGTATTCCTTTTTGAGAAAAATAAACAAGGCCAATGCTCCTGCCATTAATATTCGAGCGATTAAGGTAGAAATTCCTGCTCCCAATAAACCCAAAGCAGGAATGATACCGAATCCGTTGATTAATATTTGGTTTAATCCAATGTTGAAAAAGAGTGCAAGAATCGTGATGATCATAGCAACTTTTGTGTTCCTTAAGCCATCAGTAAAGCTTTTTAGCGCCGTAAAAAGAAAGGTGGGAATAACTGAAAAGGCAATTAATGCCAAAAAGGGTAGGGTTAATTGTTTGTTGATTTCAGTTTGCTGAAATAAATCGTAATTCCAACCCGCAATTCCAATGATGGCAATGGTAATGATGGCCAAAAATAAAGCTATTCGTATTCCTGCTCTTAATAAATGTCCAACTTCTGTTACATTATCCTCCGCCTCTGCTTTGGAAATCATAGGAGCAATGATTTGTAAGCAAATTAAACCTACAATCGCTATGGTGAAAAAAATGGATCCCGCCATGCCGGAAGCACCTAGGCTTTCAGCAGCTAATTCTTTCATTTGACCCACTTGGATCGTATCTGCCAAACCCATCAACATAACTCCCAATTGTCCAATGACAATAGGGATTGCTAGTTGTATGGTAGAAACGATTTTTTTCAATGAGTTTAGTTTTTTTGTATTAATGATTGAACTATAAGTTCAATTCATAGTACACACTCGGCAGTTCAGAGCACGTTTTGTATCAGCCTATTGAACTACAAGTTCAATTCATAGTACACACTCGGCACAGCCGAGCGCGTTCTTCTCTCTTCTCTCTTCTCTCTTCTCTCTTCTCTCTTCTCTCTTCTCTCTTCCCTAAATCCTAACTATCTCAGCACCTAATGCATTTAACCTTGTATCAATATTTTGATATCCACGGTCAATTTGTTCGATATTATCGATGATGGAAGTGCCATTGGCAGACATGGCTGCAATTAATAGAGAAACGCCTGCACGGATATCTGGTGAGGACATTCGGATGCCTTTAAGGGTTTGTTTACGATCAAAGCCCACTACGGTAGCTCTGTGCGGATCACAAAGAATGATTTGTGCACCCATTTCAATCAATCTATCAACAAAGAACAAGCGACTTTCGAACATTTTTTGATGAATCAAAACTGTTCCTTTGGCTTGAATGGCAGTAACCAAAATAATGGACAATAAATCAGGAGTGAAGCCTGGCCAAGGATGATCCGAAATGGTCAACATGGATCCATCAATGAAGTTTTCCAATTCATAATGCTCTTGCGCTGGAATATGAATATCATCACCTCTGAATTCCATTTTGATACCCAATTTTTGGAATACCGTTGGAATGATTCCTAATTCTGCTATTTGACAGTTTTTGATGGTGATTTCAGATTGAGTCATGGCTGCCATTCCAATGAATGAGCCAATTTCAATCATATCTGGTAACATGGTATGTTCTGTCCCACCCAGAACTTTTACTCCTTCGATGGTTAATAAATTAGAACCAATGCCTGAAATTTTGGCACCCATTCTGTTTAACATTTTGCATAATTGCTGTAAATAAGGCTCACAGGCTGCATTGTAAATGGTTGTAGTTCCTTCTGCTAAAACAGCAGCCATCAAAATGTTAGCTGTTCCTGTCACAGAGGCCTCATCCAAAAGCATGTAAGTACCTTTCAATTCTGAAGCATCCACTTCATAAATACCTCCATCTTCAGCGCTATAATTGAATTTCGCACCCAATTTCATGAATCCGAAAAAGTGCGTATCGAGTCTTCTTCGGCCAATTTTATCTCCGCCTGGTGAAGGAATTCTTCCTTTTTTGAAACGTGCTAAAGTAGGACCAACCAACATTACAGAACCTCTCAAGGCTGCTGCTTTTTTCTTATAAGTATCAGATTCAAGGTACTCGATGTTTACTTGAGAAGCATCAAATTCGAAGCTTGATTCATTCAAACGACGAGTTCTTACACCCATATCTCCCAATAAATCAATTAATTGGTTTACGTCACGGATATTGGGAATATTATGAATGGTAACTGGCTCAGAAGTTAAAACGACCGCACATAAGATTTGTAACGCTTCGTTTTTTGCACCTTGTGGGGTGATTTCTCCTTTTAATTTTCTTCCGCCGGTAACTTTGAATGATGCCATATTTAGATACTATTTTTTGTGTCTAGGATTGAAATTTCTATTGGAACGGTAATTGTTGTTGTTATTTTTTCGGTAATTATTGTTTCTATTTTGTGGAGCAAAATCGTTAGAAGCATAAGCATTTCTAGCATTATTTGCCACTTTTGCATGTCCTAAATTTTCCTGCGAAAGCTCATCCACCACGGCCGAAAGCATATTTTCTGACATTTCTTTGATGTTCTGCCAAATGACTTTATCGTCTACACTTTCTTTGTTCCAAGTTACATAAAAACCTTTCATTAATCGGGCAATGTAGGCAACTAAGATTTTCTTGTCTTCCAACTTTTCTTCCGCCATGGCACGAAGAATCAATAATTCTACATTGCGGCCATAATGCTTGAATTTTAAATGATGTTGGTTGTAATTGACCTTTTTAGGTGCTCTACCCACTGATTCTGGAGAGGGTGGAGGAAATGGCCCAACAACATCTAATTTGAAATTGGATAAGATATACAAGTCGTCCCATAATTTTTTGGAATAATCTTGCGTGTTATCCTTCATTCCAGGATGGATTTGCTTCATTAATTCAATCATAATGAAGGCGTATTTCGTTCTTTTTTCTCTATCAGTGACTGTTAGAATATAATCAACTAATTTCTGTACACTTGAACCGTATTCTTTCATCAAAATTGTTTTTACTAATTTGAAAATACTAAATGCATCAAAAGATGCGGGAATGATACAATACAAAAAACGACTACGGCCCAAATAGCCATAACCAACACTGCGCCAGCTGCATAATCTTTTGCTTTTTTGGCCAAAGGATGTTGTTCAGGTGAGACCAAATCAGTGATTTTTTCTAAGGCAGAATTGATTAATTCAGCCACCCAAACACCAGCAATAGCTAAGGTTATCCAAAGCCATTCAACGCTGATAAAATCCAATTTTAATCCAATGATTATCACCAAAAAAGTGCTAATTAAATGAATTTTAGCATTATTTTCCGACTTGATCAATTGGATAATTCCAGACCAAGCGATGGCAATACTTTTGAAGGCTTTTCCTAAATTGATCATTAAAATTCTGCCGATTTTGGTGTACGCGGGAATGGTATTACATCACGAATATTACTCATTCCAGTGACAAATAATACCAATCGTTCAAATCCTAATCCAAATCCTGCATGAGGAGCTGAACCGAATTGTCTTGTTTGTAAATACCACCAGATTGAATCTTCTTCGATGCCTACCTCTTTCGTTCTTTGCAATAATTTTTCGTAATTATCTTCTCTTTGTGAACCTCCAATGATTTCGCCAATGCCTGGAAATAAAACATCCATCGCACGAACTGTTTTACCGTCTTCATCTTGCTTCATGTAGAAAGCTTTGATTTCTTTCGGGTAATTGGTTAAAATAACAGGCTTTTTGAAGTGTTTTTCAACCAAATAACGCTCATGTTCGCTTTGTAAATCAATGCCCCATTCTACAGGATAGTTGAATTTACCTTGCTTATGCGCTTTCGATTGCAATAATATTTCAATTGCTTCGGTATAGGTTAAACGTTCAAACGTATTTTCGCTGACGAATTTTAATTTCTCTGATAAAGTTAATTCCGATTGCTCTTCTTTTTTCTTGGTCTTTTCTTCGTCCAATAATCGTTTTTCCAAGAAATTAATATCGTCTGCACAATGATCTAAGGCATATTTTATCAAGTACTTGATAAAATCCTCCGCTAGGTTCATGTTATCAGTTAATTCATAAAAAGCAACCTCTGGTTCTACCATCCAAAACTCGGCTAAGTGTCGAGTCGTATTGGAATTTTCAGCTCTAAACGTAGGTCCAAATGTGTAAATTTTCGACAAAGCCATTGCACCTAATTCGCCTTCTAATTGTCCTGAAACAGTTAAATTCGTTTCTTTTCCAAAGAAATCTTCTTTGTAATCCACTTTTCCATCTTCTGTTAAAGGTGGATTCAATGCAGGTAAAGTACTTACACGGAACATTTCTCCAGCGCCTTCTGCATCCGAACCTGTAATGATTGGAGTGTGTAAATAAAAGAAACCATTGTTATTGAAATAGGTATGAATGGCAAATGCCAATGCATGTCTAATTCTTAAAATCGCTGAAAAAGTATTTGTTCTAGGTCTTAAATGAGCAATTTCTCTCAAAAATTCCAAAGAGTGTTTTTTAGGTTGCAATGGGTATTTTTCTGGATCCGCTGTCCCATATACTTCAATGGATTCAACTTGAATTTCAACCGACTGCCCTTGTCCTTGTGAAGCAATTAATCGACCATGTACGGCGATACAAGACCCTGTCGTTACTAATTTCAAGGTTTCTTCTGAAATTGTACCATCTGCCACTACCGCTTGAATGTTATGAATGGTAGATCCATCGTTCATTGCGATAAAAGCAACAGCAGATGAAACACGTTTTGTACGAACCCAACCTTTAACGGTAATGGATTGGTCAGAAGGACCTAACTGTAAAATTTCTTTAATTTGCATAAAATAATTCTGTGTAGCCCTACTCAAACGGGCAAATTAGCCTTAAAATTAGGCATTTTTTTTTGATTTCGCAACAAGGAAAGAGAGGTAAGAGGTAATAGGTAAAAGGTAAGAGTTTTTAGTTATAAGTTGTTAGTTATTAGAATTCGATTAATACGGATTTGAATTTGACATTGAACTACAAATTCAATTAAAAGTACATACTCGGCACAGTTTGAATTTGATTTTGACATTGAACTACAAGTTCAATTAATAGTACACACTCGGCACAGCCGAGCGCGTTTCTTTTAACCTCTTACCTCTTACCTCTTACCTCTTACCTCTTACCTCTTACCTCTCTAAACTCCTCTTCTCAATCTAGCAATCGGTATACCCAGTTGTTCGCGGTATTTGGCAACGGTACGTCTTTTAACAGTGAATCCTTTTTCTGCCAACAATTGTTCCAATTCTTCATCAGAATGAGGGTCATTGGGGTTCTCATTTTCTATGATTTCTCTTAGGATATTTTTCAATTCTCGGGTGCTGAAATCTTCACCTGATTCGTGAGTTATACCTTCTGAAAAGAAATATTTCAGAGGATAAATGCCAAAATCGGTTTGAACTGATTTGGCAGAAACCACTCTTGAAACCGTGGAAATGTCCATTTCTATCATGGAGGCAATTTCTTTCATTTTCAAGGGTTTCAAATTTGCATCGTCGCCAGTCAAGAAAAAATCATATTGCAAGGAAACAATGCTTTGCATGGTTTTGAGTAATGTTGCTTGCCTTTGCTGTATTGCCTGTATGAACCAAGAGGCCGAATCCAATTTATGTTTGATAAATGTAACGGCTTCTTTGATTTCTTTCTTCTCTTTTCCACCTTTCTCATAGGTTTGAAGCATTTCTTGAAAGGAACGAGAAACTTTTAATTCAGGGGCATTTTTGCCGTTCAATTTTATTTCTAGCTTTCCTGCATTGTTGGTAACAATGAAATCTGCTTGCAAATAAGGTGCAATTTCTCCTTCTGAGCTACCTCCAGGTTTGGGATTTAATTTAGTTATGATGGAAATGATTTTTTTGAAGTCTTTTTCCTCCAAATTCATTTTTTGTTGAATCACAGCAAAATGTTTTTTGGAAAATTCATCAAAATATTTTTCGATGAGTATTAGGGCTTTTTTATTTACCTCTTGCTCTAAATCTCTTCTCTGTAATTGAAGAAGCAAGCATTCTTGTAAATCGCGTGCGCCAATTCCAGCTGGGTCCAATTGTTGAACCATTTTTAAAACAGATTCAACTTCCTGATAATCCGTGTTGAAATCTTGTGTGAATGCCAAATCGTTAACGATACTTTCAATATTTCTGCGTAAATACCCGTCATTTTCTAAAGAGCCAATCAATTGTTCTGCAATGATTTCCTCTCTTTTGGTTTTTACCACAAAGCCAATTTGCATCAAAAGATATTCTTCTGCACTTGGGACCGTCGCCATTGGGCGCTCTTTACTTTCCTCATTAGGATCATAGGAATCACCCGCCATTTTGTAACCTGAGTAATCATCTTGTAAATAATCCCCAATTTCTAATTCTTCACGCTCAAGATCTTCAATGGTTTCTCGCTCATTTGACTCATTCTCTTCAAAGGGGTCATTATCTACTCCTTCCTCCAAGGCAGGATTATCCTCTAATTCCTCTTCTATTCTAGCAGAAAGCTCAGCAGTAGGTATCTGCAACAATTTCACAAATTGAATTTGTTGAGGCGATAATCGCTGTTGTTGAGAAATTTTAATGGATAAACCACTTTTCATACTTTGTTAATTATCGGTTATGAGAAGAGAGAAAAGAGAAGAGAGGAAAGAGAAAAGAGAAAAGAGAAAAGAGAAAAGAGAAAAGAGAAAAGAGAAAAGAGAAAAGAGAAAAGAGAAAACCTCTTACCTCTTACCTCTTACCTATTACCTATTACCTCTTACCTCTTACCTTTTACCTATTACCTCTTACCTCTTACCTCCTACATCATACCTCATCAGCGCTTTTTCTACTTTTTCAAATCCAAATTTTGCCCAAACCGTATTTTTTTGATCTTGAATTTGAGACAAACCTAAATTTCCAATACTTCCTAAATGGGTATGGTTTAATTGTCTGCTTGAGCCATCAAAATCACCGTCTTGGATCATTTTGCCCACCTTTTGGTAAGCCTCCCTGAAAGGCATACCTTCTACCACTAAATTATTGACCGCTTCGACACTGAATAAAAGATCATATTTCGAAACATTCAATAAGTCTTTTTTGATTTTCATGTGCGTTGCCATGTAATGCGTTATTTCTAAGGCATCTTTTATTTCATCAATGGCAGGCATTAAAAGTTCTTTGGTCAACTGAAATTCTCTGTGATAACCAGAAGGCAAATTGCTCATTAGCAATTGTAATTGATTGGGCAAAGCTTTCAATTTATTGGTCTTTCCTCTCAATAATTCCGCCACATCTGGATTCTTTTTATGGGGCATAATTGAACTTCCTGTGGTTAATGTGTCAGGTAATTCAATGAATGCAAAGTTTTGAGAATTGTATAAACAAACGTCCATTGCTAAACGACTGATGGTAGACGCAATTTGACTAATCGCTGTTAAAACAAAAAACTCCGTTTTTCCTCTTGATAATTGAGCATTGACCACATTGACATGTGGAGCTTCAAAGCCTAATAAATCCGTTGTTAATTGTCTATCCAAAGGGAAAGAAGAACCATATCCAGCACCTGAACCCAATGGATTTTTATTTGCCAAACGGAATGCTGCTTCTAATAATTCTAAATCCTCTACCAAACTTTCCGCATAAGCACCAAACCATAACCCAAATGAAGAGGGCATGGCAATTTGTAAGTGAGTATAACCGGGTAATAAATCGTTTTTATGTAATTCACTTTTGACTAATAATAAGTCAAAAAGCTTCTCTACAGCTGCGGCGATTTTTTGAATTTCAGCCCGCATAAAAAGCTTTAAATCCACCAAAACTTGATCATTTCTTGATCTTCCTGCATGAATTTTTTTGCCTAAATCACCCAATTTTTGAGTTAGTAACCATTCGATTTGAGAATGAACATCTTCCATTCCTTCTTCTATTTCAAATTCCCCTTGATCGATTTTTGCTAAAATGTTTTTTAATTCGATTAATAATGGCTCAAGTTCTTCTTTTATTAATATTCCCACTTTTTCTAACATGGTAATATGAGCCATGGATCCAATCGCATCGTATCTAGCTAATTGCAAATCATACATTGGGTCATTTCCAATGGTGAATTGATCAATTCTAGCATCTGTTGTTTGATTTTCTTTTTGCCAAATTTTTGCCACTTTATTTAGAATTTAATGGGTAAAACTTCTTCGTTTCTAATAATAATTGTAGGTAAGTTTGAATGCCTTGTTTCAATTCTTCCAAATATATAAATTCATCTGCCGTGTGAGATCTGCCTGAGTGCCCTGGTCCAATTTTTACGGATGGACAATTCAATAAAGACTGATCTGATAAAGTAGGAGATCCAAACAATTCAATTTTCAATGTTTTTGCGGCCTTTACAACAGGATGACTTTCTTCCATTTTGCTCGAATTTAAGCGCAAAGATCGGGGAGTTAATTCTGCTTTTACCAAAGATTGTAATTCTTCCACGACTTCCGATAAAGTGTAACACTCATTCACCCGGCAGTCGATGGTAAACTGACAAACATCAGGCACGACATTGTGTTGTTTACCTGCCTCTATGATTGTAACAGTTGCTTTTACGGGTCCTAAAGTAGGAGAGACCTTTTCAAACGTATGATTTTTGATGGTTAAGATGTCCTCCATTGCCAAGTAAATGGCATTGATTCCTTCATTTCTTGCAGCATGTCCAGCTTTTCCAATGGATTTTGCATCGATGACAACAAGTCCTTTTTCAGCAATTGCCATTTGACAATCTGTCGGTTCACCAACAATGGCCCAATCTATTTTTGGAAAATTTTCCTCTTTTAATAATGCTTCAATGCCATTTTTGCCAGAAATCTCTTCTTCAGCAGTCGCTGCTATTACGAGATTAAAAGGAAGATCTTTGGCATCATACAATTCACAAAAAGTGATTATTAGGCAAACCAAACTTGCCCCGGCATCATTGGAGCCCAAGCCAAATAATTTGTTTTCCACTTCAGTAGGAGTGAATGGGTCAAAGGTCCATGAGACATTGGGCTTGACTGTATCGTGGTGTGAATTTAGTAAAACGCTTGGTTTTGAGGGATCAAAATACTTGTTTATTGCCCAAACGTTGTTTAGGAAACAATGAAAAGGGATTTGTTTTTTCTGAAAAAAATCTTGAATGATTTGTGAAGTACCACTTTCTTCTTTGCTAAAAGAAACTTGGGCTATTAATTGACTTAATAGTTCTTTTGCATCAAGAAATAGCTTTTCTGTAATCATTATGCTTTTAAAGTTGTCCCTTTGGAAGGGAATTTTACATTTTTTGCATGCGTAATTTGAACCTCATGAACTCCTTTGGAAATCGCATTAAGCGCATTTTCTAATTTGGGAATCATGCCTGCTGAAACAATACCCTCTTTTTTTAATGCTTCAAATGTTTCGCGATTTATGCTGTTTATGACAGAATCATCATTTTCTGGGTCCATTAGAACACCTTGTTTTTCAAAACAGTAAATCAAATTCACTTGATAAAATTCGCTCAATGCAATGGCTAAGGCTTGCGCCATGGTATCCGCATTTGTATTCAAGAGTTGACCTTCTTTATTTGCGGTAATGGGTGCAAAAACCGGATGGTAGCCCAACTGAATCAATTGACTCAGTGCTTGTCCATTGATTTTTTCGATATCTCCCACAAAACCATAATCAATGGGTTCAGGATTTCTTTTTTTGCTTATTACCAATTGCCCATCGGGACCAGAAAGTCCAAGCGCATTTTTACCTTTACTTTGCAATTGAGCTACAATCGATTTATTGATCCAGCCCGCATAAACCATACTCACAATCCGCAAACTTGCTTCATCTGTTACTCTTCTTCCCTCAATCATTTGACTCTCAATGCCTAACTCCTTAGCCATTTCAGTGGCAATTTTTCCTCCTCCATGTACTAAAAGGCTAAAGCCTTCTATGGAAGCAAAATCCTGTAAGAATTGTTCCAATTGAGGCGCATTATCAATGACATTCCCACCAATTTTTATAACATTTAATATAGGTTTTTGCATATTGGTTAATTAAAAAAGATAGGGACTTTCCTTTTTCATTTGGGATAAAAGAATTTCTTTGATCACTGTTTGCGCAGCCCAAACTCTATTTCCAGCCTGTTGAATCACGATGGAATGTTCAGAATCTAACACAGCATCTTCCACCACCACATTTCTTCTAACAGGTAAACAATGCATAAATTTAGCATCATTGGTTAATTTCATTTTTTCCATACTAACCATCCAAGCAGGGTCAGAATTCAATATTTTGCCATAATCTTCATACGAAGACCAATTTTTGGCATAAATAAAATCGGCACCTTCAAATGCTTCTTTTGGATCGTAGCAAATTTTAGCATTTCCCGAAAATTCCGGAGCTAATTCATACCCTTTTGGGTGAGCAATGGTAAAGTCGACATCCGCATAATTCATCCATTCTGCGAACGAATTGGGTACGCATTGGGGTAAAGCTTTAACATGGGGTGCCCAAGTTAAAACCACTTTTGGACGATCCACTTTTTTGTACTCTTGAATAGTAATTAAATCTGTTAGAGACTGTAATGGATGTCTCGTTGCAGATTCAAGACTAACAATTGGTTTACCAGTATATTTGATAAATTGGTTTAACACTTTTTCCGAATAATCCTCTTCTCTGTTCAATAAACCAGGGAAACTTCTTACTCCAACAATGTCACAATATTGTCCAATGACCGCTGCAGCTTCACTGATGTGTTCTGCTTTGTCACCGTTCATTATTACACCTTCATTCATTTCCAATTGCCAAGAATCTGCTCCAACATTCATGACCATCACATCCATTCCTAGATTTTGCGCGGCTTTCTGTGTCGAAAGACGGGTACGAAGGCTAGAATTGAAAAACAATAAACCCATGGTCTTGTGTTTTCCCAAAGTGCGATCTGAGTTAGGTGATTTTTTCATCAAGAGAGCTTCTTTTACTAAGTTCTCTAAATTGTAGGCATCTTTAACAGAAGTGAAATTGTACATAAATAGATATGCCTTTTGGCATGTTGTTTTTATAATTTAGCAAAATTACCAAAAGTCTTAGGATTGGAAAGATTTTTGAGGAAATAGTTTTGGCAAGTGAAAAGAGAAAAGAGAAAAGAGAAAAGTGAAAAGAGAAAACAGTCTTACCTCTTACCTCTTACCTCTTACCTCTTACCTCTTACCTCTTACCTCTTACCTCTTACCTCTAACCTCTTACCTCAATTTCTTTTCCCAACAAACCAAAGGCATTACCTCTTCGACGAAAATTTCTCTGGTGCCTGTTTTCTCGAAACCATTTTTTATTAGGACTTTTTGGGAACCTTGATTTTCAAGGGGCGTTTCGGCTGTTATAAACTGAAGATCTTTATCTTGAGAAGCCCATTGAATTAAATAGGTAACAGCTTCTGTTGCGATACCTAAATGGCGGTATTTCTGATCAATCACGTAGCCAATTTCTGTTTTTCCTTGATCATTTGGCAAGCCTGAAAAACCAATTCCCCCCACAGAGCAGGATTTTTCTAAGAATTTAATTTCCCAATTTGTGTACCAGAAAAAATCCAAGGGGAATTTGTGTGTCATAGGAAGCCAAAAATTGATCAATGCTTGATTGGTTTCATCTTCATAAAACTTTTCAGCCAACCAGGGGTTAGGTTTTAAATTCAACGATTTTTCTAAGCCTTCACGTCCTTGTTTATTCCATATTTGGAGCAAAGAATGATCCAAAGGAATAAGTTCGAGTCGAGGAGTTTTGATTGAAATCATTTTGTGGATTCTGTAATAGTCTTGAATTGAACTACAAAATAGAGGTTTTGGTCGCAAAAAAAGAAATTATATATTGATAAGACTGAATTTTGTGTCGGTTTTAAATTTGAATCAAAGAATTCATTCTTACTAATTACCAAAATAAATATGAAAAAATTATTCCTTTTATTATCCGTCCTAAGTATCAATTTGTCTTTATTCGCTCAGATTCCTGGCGGATTTGGTGCTGCACCTAAAAAAGAAGCAGTCATTCCTGGAACTGCACAAGCTGCTCCTAAAGGATCGGCAAAAATTGTAGGATATTTGTTAGACTCATTGGATAGCAAACCTGTTGATTTTGCTTCAGTAGCCTTAATCAATAAAACGACGAATCGCCCGGTAGATGGAGCTCAAGCTGATCAAGTGGGTAAATTTGTTATCAATAAAGTAGCTGTCGGTTCTTATAAATTGGTTATTTCATTTATTGGTTACGAGAGTAAAACAATTTTGGTGGAAGTGGCTTCAAAAAATGATGATCACGATTTGGGAGTAATTAAAATGCAGCCAAGTACTAAAATGTTGCAAGAGGTAACGGTAGAAGGTCAACGTGCCTTGATTGAGGAAAAGGTAGATAGAACGGTATATAATGCGGAAAAAGATCAAACAAACCGTGGGGGAGACGCAACAGATGTGTTGAAAAAGGTACCTATGTTGTCTGTCGATTTAGACGGTAATCCATCCTTGAGAGGAAGTACGAATGTGAAAGTTTTAATCAACAATAAACCTTCTACGATCATGGCATCAAGCATTACAGATGCTTTGAAGCAAATTCCAGCGGATATGATTAAAACAGTGGAGGTAATTACATCGCCATCAGCTAAATACGATGCAGAAGGTTCTGCGGGAATCATTAACATTGTTACTAAGAAAAATACCTTACAAGGTTTGACTTTATCATTTGATTCTAGTGCTGGTATTCGTGGATCTAATTTATCATTAAATGGTAATTTTAGAAATAAAACTTGGGGATTGTCATTAGGAGGATTTGGAAGAACAGAATACAATGTTAATGGGAAATTTGAGAGCACTCAAAAAACTATTTCTAATGGAGTTGAAACTGTCAATCTTCAATCTGCTGAATCTAGACGTCAAGGATTATTTGGAAATTATCAATTGGGATTTGACTGGGATATTAATAAGCGTAACTCTATTACGTCCAATGTTCGTTTTGGATTAAGAAACGGAAATAACTGGCAGGATGGTTTAAGTCAAACGAGAAACAATGTGTTGACTAGTTTAAGAAATACGAATTCATTGGATCAATCGGCCAATGTGGATATCAATGTTGATTATACAAGAACTTTTGAAAAGGCTCAAAAAGAATTTTCCATTTTGTCGATGTATAGTAGAAACAACAGAGCTAATGATTTTTACAATCAGGTGATGAATCCAAAATCAACGATGAGTGAGATAATTCAATCCTTGAAAAATGAAAACCTTTCTTACAATCAAGAGGCTACGTTCCAGATGGATTACCAAACACCGATCAATAAAATGTCGATGATCGAATTTGGGGCAAAAATTATTTCTAGAGAAGTTACTTCAGATTACCAATCCTTTCAGGCTGGATCAGATGGCGTTTATCAGAAAGTCAATTTAGCTTCATTACCAAGTAACGTTTTCGATTATAATCAAAATATTTGGGGAACTTATGGTTCTTATACTTTAACAACTAAAAATAAATGGAGCATTAAGGCGGGAGGACGTTTTGAGCACACAGATATTACAGCAGATTTTAAAAATAAAGAATCGAATCAAAATACAGTTATTCCATCTTATGGAGTATTTGTTCCAAGTTTGAATTTTTCTAAATCATTTAAATCAGGTACATGGCGTTTTAGCTTTAATCGCCGTATTCAACGCCCAGGAATTGAGAACTTAAATCCTAACGTAAATGCAACGAATCCTTTGAATATTTCAGTAGGTAACCCTAATTTGGCTCCTGAATACACCAATAATTACGAAGTTTCATACAGTAAATTTGTTAAGCAAACCTATATTTCTTCTTCCTTTTTCGTGAGAAATACAACGGGTGCGATCAGTAGAATTCGTCAAGTGATTGGAGATGTTATCAAGACTACTTCAATGAACATTGGAAATGAAGATGCTTATGGATGGAACCTTAATTTGAATGTGAATTTGTCCAATAAATTGATGTTAGGTGGAGGCGGCGATTTGTCTTATATGGTTTTAGCTAACAACAATCCAGATCCATTATTGAATGCTAAAAATGAAGGTTTGCAATCAAATTTTAGAATTTTCAGTAATTATAACATTGGAAATGGCTGGGGCGCTCAAGTATTTTCTTTTTATCGAGTTAACCAAGTTCAATTGCAAGGCTCACAAGGTGGATTTGGAATGTATAGCTTGAGTTTCAAGAAAGACTTTAAAAACAAAAAAGGAAGTATTGGATTTGGGGCAGAGAATTTCTTAACTCCGAATGGTTTTGTGATGCGTAATGAAACCAAAACTGCTACCTTATATCAATTGTCTGAGAATACCATGCGAAACATGAATTTCAAAATTAATTTCTCTTACCGTATTGGAAAAATGAGTTTTGGACCAACTAAGAAAAAGAAATCTGTTTCTAACGACGACACAAAAGATGGTGGTGATGCTACCCCAGCACCTGCAGCTCAACCTATGATGATGCCTGGAATGGGCGGTGGTCGTATGGGTGGAGGAGGCGGAGGCTTCGGCGGTCCGAGATAGAAATTTTGATGTATGATGTATGATGTATGATGTAAAACTCTTTGTTTTTCTTACCTCTTACATCATACATCATACATCATACATCTTTTCTATTTTTTCACCCTATTCTTCTCATCTTCCAATCCCGTACTTCTTTGTCTTTCGCTTTTGATTAAGCTATTTCCAAATCGATAGGCAAAGTTGATTCTGAAAACTCTAGAGTCATTTTTAGGTCGAACAATGACGTCTAGGTCAGCATATTTAATCGTTACTTCTGGATTACTTGTGTAGAGAATATCTTGTGCATTCAATCGAAGTGTAGCTCGTTTGTTCATCATTGTTTTTTGAATTCCCACATTCAATGCTCCGCCTGCACCAAAAACAAAGGCACTTTCTAGTCCTCCTGAAAAATAATTTCCACCAATTTCAAATTTATATTCTTTGGGTAAAGTGAAAGTATGATTAGTAGCAATGTAAAACATGTTTTTTGTTGTATTGATGGGATTACTTGCCAGCTTTCCAATTAATTGTGCTTGATTGATGAAAATATCTGTATTGCTAGTCCACCAATTTTTAATCGGAATAGGTAATGAAAATCCGAGGCTATACGTAGTTCTTTGGGCTAAATTGGCGGTTGTTTGGTAGGTTCTCCTCGTTTCTGTGTCTTGTTTTAATAATTGCGTGATGACTTGGTCAGTTACGCTATATCCCAATGTCGTTGAAATGCCTCCTTGATAGGTATGGCTTAGTTCAAACGAATTGGTTAATTGAGGCATTAATAGTGGATTTCCTACGTTGTAAGTATAATTATCGATATAAAAGACAAATGGATTTAAATCTGAATAACCTGGTCGGTCGATTCTTCTAGAATAATTAAAGCCCAAACTATGGTTTTTTCCAGCATCATATTGTAAAAATGCACTTGGGAAAAGTTGTGCATAATTTCGATGAAAGGATGAATCTGGTTGATTGATATAGGCTTTCGAAGTACCATTTGCAATAGTTATTTCACCTCTTAAACCTAATTGGTAGCTAAATTTTCCAATCTTTCTTTCTGAGTTGATGTATCCAGCGTGAATTTGTTCCGAATAAATAAATCGATTCGCCTGCTCTGCTAAAAAATTATAATTGTTTTCGTATTCTGTTTTTCCTCTGAATTGCAAATCATTGTCAGTTTTTACATAAGATGATTTAATTCCTAATCCCCATTTTGCTTTCCAAAAGCTAGGAATTGAATAGTCTGCCTTTAATGAATATTGATCGATATTCGACAAAGAATTGACTCGGATGATGGTATCAGGAATGATTTTAGTGAAATCGCCATACATATAGGAAGCGATATAGTCATTTTGATTATCGTAATTGAATTTAGCATAATCTAAATCTACCGTTATTTCTCTGCCAGTTGTATCAAAACTATGCTTGAAATTGAAATTAGTTGCATAATTGTAATTTGGCATTTGGAAAGAGTTATAAGTATTGGTTCTGGTTAATACTTTGCCTGCATCATTGGATTGCACTGTTTCGTTTAATCCATTATTCAGTTTATCTAATGTATAAGCGCCTGATAGTAATATTCCAAATGTTGTTTTGGTCGAATAATACCAATCGACCCCTGTTTTGATTTGTGCATTTTGATTTTTGTTGGGGTAGCTAAAATGTTGTTCAAATTGTTCTTTTTGAGCAGGAAACCTTCTTAATAAATAATTTTTTTCCATCATGGGTCTTGATCCTGCAGATGCATTTCCAAATACATTCCAAGCATTTTTTCTATAATTCAAATTTAAACCAAGTGCTTCTCGGGCATAAAATCCTTGTGCATAGGTGATATTGGCTGATCCATTCATCCCAATATTGGCATTCTTTTTTAGTTTGATATTGATTAGGCCACCTGTTCCGGCCGCATCGTATCTAGAGGAAGGATTCGACATGATTTCTAATTGTGAAATTTGATCAGCAGGTAGGTTTCGTAAATAATTAGCTAATTCAGCGCCAGTTAAATAAGATATTTTGCCATCAATCAATACTTTGGCGCCAGATTTACCTTTGATACTAATGTTTCCATCTTTATCGACTATAATCCCAGATGACCGCTCTAGAAGTTCTAATGTAGTGTTTCCTGCAGCCAATGCCGAATTCTCTACATTAACGATGGTTTTATCTAATTTTCGTTCAATCAAAGGTTTGGCAGCACTGACTTTTACTTCTTGTAAAATTGTAGTTGAATTGTTCAAAATAATATCTCCCCAATCGAGTTGACTGATTGGACTTATTTCTACTGATTTAATTTCTTTTGCAGAAAACCCAGTTGCTTGAATTTTAAAATTGAATTGTCCAGCTGGAATTTTTTCAGCTTTGAAAAACCCATTTTCATCACTTATAAAGCCTTTTATGCTAGTTGAATCTGTTGATTTTTTGATTAGAATCGTTGCAAATGGAATAGCTTGTTTTTGATTATCCTTAACATGGAAACTGATGCTATTTTGGGCTTGTGAATTAAATAGGATAATTGATAAAAATAGTAAACTGAAAATTACTTTCATTGGGCGGATTGAATAAAAGGGATAATTAAAATTCATAAGATGTATTTCAAAATAAAAGGTTGCATTATTTTGAAACAAAAGTATTTGATGTACTTTGTATTACATAGTACCTTGTGACGAGTGGTGAATATTCGTTACAAACGATAGGTGAGCGTATTTGTGGAAATCGATAGAGAAAATCAATAATCCGATACAAAATATCAGTTTTTAATTAGTTGATTTAATTTTTATTATTTAGGGGGTATGTGGCCCCTTTCCCCCTGCAATTTATGTGTTTAAAAGTTCAGTTGTTTGATGATTTTACTGTTTTGAATGATGCGTTCCTTTCATAGGACCAATGGATGAAATGTAGAACATATTTCATTTAAATTTTTATCAAAATATTCAATAAAGTGATTTATTAAGCTTGAAGGATGATTTCTAAATGTGCCAAATGATGCATAGAATGCCAGGCGTAAATTCCCAATACACGATCAAGCGGGTAAGTAATTCCCCTTGTTGGATGAAAATAGGTTTTTTCCCAGTCCTCTTCTTGCAAAGTATTTAGTAAATAGACCCATCTTGCATGAAGCCCTTGGATTCCCAAAATCGACATTTCAATAGGAGCTTGCTGACCATCACTTAAAATTGCATAAGCATTTTCATTATAATCCTTTATTTCTGGATTTTCTCCTTCTGTTAAGGCTGCTTTAATACGAACATAGCAATGAATATGACTATCAAATAAATGGTGGATAACCTGACGGGCTGTCCAACTTCCTTCTCTGTAGGGTGTTTCTAGCTGTTTTTCTGTCAATTGACCAGCAACATCTTGTAATTTTTTAGGGAAATCACCTAGAATATTTATCCACTCTGTACGGATTTCTTTAGTGATAACTTCTGGTGCAGCAAATCGGCCTATGGGGTATTGGAGTGGGTTGATTTCCATGAATTATACGTTAGAAATAGTGAAAAAGTTAGTAATACTTGCAGCATTTTGTCGAGTATTGGCAATCAAAGGGTGAACTCCTTTTTTAATGGTTTCCATCATCTCTTTTGCAGAGTCTTTGGATAGTTGAGCCATATTAAGCGTATACTCCACTTCACCTTCCTCTACTTCCATGGGTGTTGTTACTTTAAATTGAATATTACCCAAAGCGGCTAATTCGTTCGCTTTCATTTTTGCCTTTTGAAAACTTAATTCTAAAGCCTCTTCGTTTTCGCCTGAAATTTCAATGTTTATGCAATCTTTGGAGCGTTTCTCTTCTAAAACACTTTCAATCTGATGATCTAGTTTTTCCAACAATAAGCGGAAAGCATGGTAATTCTTACCCGATCTCATTCGTTCCCTAACAGATTGACGGATAAAATAAGTTAGCGAGTCTGTTACATTCAAGCCAATTTCAGCCATTTGCTTGAAGATCAAAGAACTCGGCGACATCCCCGGAATAGTGTTAGGGTCATGAAGCACTACTTGTCCTTCCGAGGTTAAAAAGCCATCAATTCGGGTACAAACACCAAATCCAAGATCTTCAAAGGCTTTTTTAACTTGTGTTTGAATTTCGTGTAAGTGCGGAAGTGTCGCGTCCATAGGAATTCGTTTCCGAGTAGCTTTGGATTTATATTTTGCATTGAAATCGAAGACCTCAATGCTTTCATCTATCACTATTTCTGTAGGAGGTAAGGCAACAGCCTCGCCTTTTGGGGTTTGGATGACTCCACAACTAAATTCATTTCCATTGACAAAAGATTCCAATAAAATCGCATCTTCGGAATGGACAGATTGAATACTTGCTTTCGTAACTGTTTGCTGGAAATAGGCTTCTAAATCAAAAAGTAAATCACTCGGATGAAGATATATTTTCTTTTGAAATACTACTGGAAAACCAATTCCTTCATCCAAATTAACCATTTTTTGAAGAAGCGTTATTTTATCTTCTTGCGAAAATTGTAACCAACTTTCACGGTATATTTCTTGACAAAATAGACATTTTTTGATGGCTTGATCAAAATCTTCCAATGAATCTTTTTTTACAAATGCCAATCCGATGGAAGATCCTTGGTGTGGCGCTTTTGCAACAAATGGAATGCCTATTTCTTTTTTTA
Organism: Aquirufa sp. ROCK-SH2; assembly: GCF_054558315.1. Lineage (NCBI taxonomy): Bacteria > Pseudomonadati > Bacteroidota > Cytophagia > Cytophagales > Flectobacillaceae > Aquirufa > Aquirufa sp. ROCK-SH2. The sequence goes on from NZ_JBPXKB010000003.1 coordinate 382,341, forward strand.
TTTGTTCAAATAAGGTTTCTCGACCATATTTTTCGTAATCGTCTCTTTGTAAAACAAAATATTTCTTCTCTAACCCAACGCTTTTTTGAAGCCATTCATTTTGTTTCGATTTATCAATTCCAATGGCTGATCCTAAGATACTCGGACCAGAATAAGGAATTCCATACCATTCTAATAATCCTTGAATGCTTCCATCTTCACAACCAGGACCATGCATAGCAATGAAGGCGAAATCGAAATAAGTTGAAAATTCTTCTGGACTTATTCTTTGCCCTATGCTTGCAATTATTTGGGAATAATCTTCCTTAGAAAGTTCATCTAATGATTCAATATAAACGGAAAATGGAGCTTTTTGATAGGAGGTAGGTGGATAGAAATCTCTGATTGATTCTTGAAAAAGTAATTCTTCTTTGATCAATATAAAATTCCCCAATCCATCTACAAACACAGGTATAGGTTGAAAAAGGGCTTTATTGATGTGAGCCATCGCTGTTTTACCACCAGCAAAACTGATTTCTCTTTCTCTAGCAGGGCCTCCAAAAAATATTCCTATGCGCATATGTAAGCTGTTTTAAAATCTTTGACTAACATCTTCTACCGAAGAAACTTCAGGTACTTCTCTACGAATGGCTTCCTCAACGCCAGCCTTGAAAGTCATGGCAGACATATTGCACGATTTACAAGCACCCAATAAATTGAGTCGAAGAATATTTTCATCTGTAATTTCCACAATTTCCACATTTCCACCATCGGCAATCAGATAAGGCCTGATGCTATCTAATGCAGATTGAATTTTTGTATACAAAGGATGATTTTCCATTTTACTTATTAATTGTTGGGTGCTTTGGAATTGGTAATCGCAATTTGTTGAGCTAAATTTTCAGCGATATTTTTAAAAGCAGTGGCACTTGGACTTTCCGCAGATGCAATAGGTTTGCCTTCATCTCCTGCTTCTCTGATGGCTTGAATAAGTGGAACTTCTCCTAAAAATGGCACTTTGTATTTGTCAGCCAATGATTTACCCCCATCTTTTCCAAACAAGTAATATTTATTGTCAGGTAATTCCTCTGGGGTAAAATAGGCCATATTCTCAACTAAGCCTAAAATAGGGACATTGATCCCTGCTTGTTTGAAAAATTGTAATCCTTTAGTCGCATCTGAAAGAGCTACTTTTTGTGGAGTTGTAACAATTACCGCACCTGTCAATTTGATTAATTGAACCAAGGTTAAATGTATATCTGACGTTCCTGGAGGTAAATCGATTAACAAATAATCTAATTCATCCCAATTGGTATCTCCAAAAAACTGACGAAGCGCCTGGGTCATCATTGGACCTCTCCAAGGCACAGGACTTTCCGTGGGAGCTAAAAAGCCCATAGAAATCATTTTAATCCCGTATTGTAAAATTGGCTGAATTCTATTTTTACCATTTACTTCTTGAACCAAAGGTTGCATATCCTCAGCACCAAACATAACAGGAATAGACGGGCCAGATATATCCGCATCTAAAATTCCCACTTTAGCTCCTGAATTTTTCAAGGCCATGGCTAGGTTGGCAGTAACGGTCGATTTTCCAACTCCTCCTTTGCCGGAGGCCACAGCTATGACATTTTTTACTCCAGGAATCAATGGATCACTTTGTTGCAAACTAGTCACTTCAGCCGTCATATTGATAACAATTTTCAAATCTGGATGAACCAAATTTTTAATTGCATTTTCACAATCTTGACGGATTTTTTCTTTCAACGGGCAAGCGGGTGTGGTTAAAACCACTGTAAATCGCACTTCGCCTACTCCTAATTCAATATCTTTAATCATTCCCAAGCTGACCAAATCTTTTTTAAGATCAGGTTCTTGAACAGTACTCAAGGCGCCAAGAATGATTTCTTTAGTTACACTTAATTCTCCCATATTCGATTTTTCCTTTCAAACCTCAAATATACGGTATTTTGAAATTCTTTTTCCATTCCAATTAACTAATCGGTAAAATTCTCGACTTTATGATTTCTTCTGTTTTTTCAATCGTTAAATGGGAATATTTTGTCTTGATTTCATCTAATATCTTTTCAAGTAGCGCGTTTTGAATCGATTGTTTTTCGGGATGTGGTCTGTGATGAATGCTGGATAAATAATTATTCCAAATTTTATCAATGTTCAAAAGTTCTTCGTTGAAATAAGTGGCGATAAATCGCTCCCAAATTATGTGAATGGCTGTTTCATTCGGATGAATCAAATCAGGACCATAATACCGATAATCTCTTAATTCATCCATCATGATTTCATAGGCAGGGAAATAATGGACAAAGTTTAATTCTCGGCAAATTTCATCAGCCGCAAGGCGCAAAGTTGATTTAGAAATCGAATTTTCCATCATTCCGTCTTTGGTATGTCGAACAGGTGAAACAGTTAAAATGATATTTAATTGAGGATTTAGTTTTTTTAATTTCTCGAAAAAGGAAAGATTTTCATTTTTGAGGTCTTGTACACTGCTTAATTTTTTTTCGAATAGAGAATTGGCTTGTTTGTGGCAATTGGCTATTGGTCTTTGTAGATTTTTGTCAAAATAGTAAAAAGCAGTTCCCCAGGTAATAATCATCCAATTGGCTTTTTGAATAAAAGATGAGGTCGATGCTTGAATTTCCTGCAATTCATTTTCCAATTTTTCTGCCGATGATGAAGTAAATTGTGAATGAAAATTTGGATGAACAAAAAAACCATTTTGATTGATTAATTCTTCTTTTTTGAGAGTCGTTGTTTCTAAACTTCTTTGAATTGAATTAGGATGAAATAAAGTTCCATAAGGTTGATTTAAGATGTTTATAGGTAATTTTTCCAGGAGGTTACCTATGTTTTCTGAAAAACAAGAACCTATACTTAAAATAGCATCAGAATGATTTATTTTAGTTGGTGATTCTGGAATGGGAATGGAAGTCATCAACTTCATGCTTTTTTTTCTGCAATTTACAATAATTTAGAATTTGAAATTGAAGGATTTCAATTCTAAATTATACATTCTTAATTTTTAATTCTTTATTAACCATTTTGCATGCTTACTATTATTAGTTTTGTCTGAAATCAATATATTTGAAGTTTACAAACTAGAATGCATTCATATAAAATTGAAATATGTCAGAAATTGGAGCTGAGCGTGCGCGATTAAAAACGAGAGACGATAATAAAGGTTGGAAGAAATGGGGACCTTATTTGACTGAACGTCAGTGGGGAACTGTTCGTGAAGATTATTCCGAAAGTGGTTATGCCTGGGGATCTGTTACTCATGATATGGCAAGATCAAAGGCTTATCGTTGGGGAGAAGAAGGAATCGGGGGAATTTCTGATAATAAACAACATGTGTGCTTTGCGTTTTCTTTTTGGAATCATCGTGATCATATTTTAAAAGAACGTTTTTTTGGATTAACACCAGCGGAATCCAACCATGGCGAAGATGTAAAAGAACTCTATTATTACCAAGATTCAACGCCAACACATTCCTACCAAAGGATGTTGTATAAATATCCTCATCAAACCTTTCCTTACCAAAAACTGATTGATGAAAGTCAAAAAAGGAGTCGATTAGAGCCAGAATACGAGTTGATGGATACGGGCATTTTCGATAAAGACGAATATTTTGATATCGTGATGGAATATGCCAAAGCCGATGAACAAGATATTTTGATTAAAGTGACTGTTCATAATAAATCGAAAGTTGCTGCGCCAATTACTGTTTTACCTACGATTTGGTACAGAAATACTTGGTGTTGGGGCTATGAGAATTATCAATACAAACCCATTTTAACGGGAGTTGGACATTCATTTATTGAAGTAGATCATCGTGTGGTTGGGCGTTTTAAATTGTATGCTGAAAATGCAGAGGAATTTTTGTTTTGTGACAATGAGACCAACAATGAACGTTTGTATCATTCTTCTAACCCAAGCCATTTTACTAAAGATGGTATCAATGAATATGTCGTTAATAAGAAAAAGGGTGCTGTTAATCCCAATCATATCGGTACAAAAGCATCTGTTAAATATTCAGATAAAATTCCAGCTGGAGGTAAAAAAGAATATCGTTTACGTTTTTCTGCTCAAACGCTTCGTCAACCTTTTGAAGATTTTGATCAAATATTTGAACAAAGAATCAAAGAGGCCGATGAGTTTTATGATGAATTACATGGCGATTTAAAAGAGGAAAGTTTGAAGAAAATTCAACGTGAATCTTACGCTGGAATGCTTTGGACCAAACAATGGTATTATTACAATGTTTTTGAGTGGATCAAAGGAGATCCTGCCATGCCTAAACCACATGCTAGTCGAAAAGCAGGTAGAAATAGCACATGGAGGCACATGTACGCTGCTAATATTTTATCGATGCCAGATAAATGGGAGTATCCTTGGTTTGCAGCTTGGGACCTCGCTTTTCATACCATTCCTTTGGCGCGCCTGGATCCAGATTTTGCCAAAAGACAATTGGCCGTAATTCTGCGTGAATATTACATGCATCCGAATGGCCAAATTCCAGCTTATGAATGGTCGTTTTCCGATGTGAATCCTCCTGTTCATGCATGGGCTACATGGAAGGTGTATGAGATCGACAAACAAATGAATAATGGAGTTGGAGATCTCACTTTTTTAGAGCGTATTTTCCATAAATTATTGTTGAATTTTACTTGGTGGGTTAATTTAAAAGACGAAGGGGGGAACAATATTTTTGGGGGTGGTTTCTTGGGGATGGATAATATTGGGGTATTCGATCGTTCTGCTACTTTACCAACTGGAGGTCACTTAGAACAGGCAGATGGTACAGGTTGGATGGCCATGTATAGTTTAAATATGTTACGAATAGCTTGTGAGATATCATTGGAAAAACCCGTTTACCAAGATATGGCCTCTAAGTTTTTTGAGCATTTCTTGCATATTGCGGGAGCCATGCAAAACATGGGTGGAGAGAAGTTGAATCTATGGGACGAAGATGATCAGTTTTATTATGATATGTTGCACAAAGAAGATGGTAGCGCGATGTTGTTAAAAGTGCGTTCAATGGTAGGCCTAATTCCCTTGTTTGCCGTAGAAGTTATTACACATGATTTGTTGGACAAATTACCACAGTTTAAACGTCGAGTGGAATGGGTGTTGAATAATCGACCTGACTTGGCTAATCTTATTTCTCGCTGGTATGAACCAGGAAAAGGAGAAAGTAGATTACTGTCTATTTTACGTGGACATCGTATGAAAATGATCATGAAACGGATGTTTGATGAGACCGAATTTCTTTCTGATTTTGGAATTCGATCGATGTCTAAATTTCATAAAGAAAATCCATATAAATTTAGTTTTGATGGAGGAACCGTTCAGGTTGATTATACTCCAGCAGAATCTACGGGTGAAATGTTTGGAGGTAATTCCAATTGGAGAGGACCGATTTGGTTTCCAATGAATTATTTATTGATTGATTCCTTGAAGAAATTTTCTGACTATTATGGTTCGGATTATGAAGTGGAATATCCCACTAATTCAGGAAGTATGGTCAATATCAAAACTGCCGCAGAAGGAGTTTCCAAACGTCTAATTGATTTGTTTTTACCGAATAAAGACGGACAAATTCCTATGTACGGTGAATACGAAAAAATGCAAAAAGATCCTGAATTTCATGGCTCTAATTTGTTTTTCGAATATTTTGATGGAGATACTGGTAAAGGTTTAGGGGCGAATCACCAAACAGGTTGGACAGGATTAATTTCAGAAATAATACATCAATTACATCATAAAAAATGACACCAGAAGAAAGTTTTTCAAGTTTAGGGTTAGCATTGCCACCAGCCCCAAAACCTTTAGGCGTTTATAAGCCAGGTTTACAGCTGGTTAATTTATATTATGTTTCAGGGCATGGTCCGGTGCAATTAAATGGTGATTTAATCATTGGTCGTGTGGGAGAACATTTCGACATGGAAGCAGGTAAATTAGCTGCTCAGCAAGTGGGTTTAACGATTTTATCTACTTTAAAAGCTCAATTAGGAAGCCTTAATAGAGTAAAAAGAGTGGTTAAAATTTTAGGAATGGTGAATTGCACATCCGATTTTGAGCGTCACCCTTATGTCATTAATGGATGCAGTGAGCTTTTTGCAAAAATTTGGGGGGAAGAAATGGGCATTGGTGCTAGAAGCGCTGTCGGCATGGGCACATTACCAGATAATATTCCAGTGGAAATTGAGGTGATTTTTGAGTTACATTAATTAAAAGAGGAAAGAGAAAAGAGAAAAGAGAAAATACCTCTTACCTCTTACCTCTTACCTCTTACCTCTTACCTCTTACCTATTTCGCACTTATCTCTAACATCGCCTTCAAAGCCTTAAAAGCTGGTTTTCTGATTTCTTCCGAGATTTCAATTTCGGGTAATTCATAAAACAAAGCGTTGTATAATTTTTCCAAGGTGTTCATTTTCATATAAGGACACTCGCTGCAAGCGCATGAATTTTGTTCATTAGCTGGTGCAGGAATCAAGTGTTTATTAGGAACAGCTTGTTTCATTTTATGCAAAATACCAGCTTCTGTTGCTACAATGAAGGTCTTATTTGGCGATTTTTCGACAAATTGAAGTAGGGCAGTGGTAGATCCCACATAATCTGCTTCTTTTAATATGATTTCTTTGCATTCAGGATGTGCAATTAAAAGCGCATCAGGATAATCTGAGCGTAATTGCTTTAGTTTTTCCAAAGAAATGTCAATATGCACCATGCACGCACCTTCCCAGAGGATCATTTTTCTACCAGTTTTATGCTCTACATATCTACCTAAATTGGCATCAGGTGCAAAAATGATTTCTTTATCTGCTGGTATGGATTCTACAATTTGAACAGCATTCGAAGAAGTGCAAATGATATCTGTTAAAGCTTTGATTTCCGCAGAGCAATTGATGTAACTAACAACAACTGCATTGGGATGCTGTGCTTTTAAAGCAATAAATTCATCAGTCGGTACAGAATCAGCAAGCGAACATCCTGCATTGAAGTCGGGAACAACCACTTTTTTCGTTGGATTAAGAATTTTAGCTGTTTCTCCCATGAAATGAACACCACAAAAAACAATTAAATCAGCATCTGTTTTTTCTGCTGCCTGAGAAAGCCCCAAACTATCACCTACAAAATCTGCTAATTCTTGTAATTCCCCATCTACATAATAATGCGCAAGAATAACCGCATTTTTCTCTTTTTTCAATTGCTTGATGGCATCAATTAATGCTTGATCTTTTGGTGTTGAGCGAGAAATATAACCAACTTCTTTTGCTTCTTCTGCTAAATTCATTCGTATTTGGCTTTAAGGCTTAAATCTAAACTTTTTACTTGATGAGTTAATGCTCCAACGGAAATAAAATCAACTCCCGTTTCTGCAAATGCACGAAGAGTAGTTTCGTTGATCCCTCCAGAAGCCTCTGTGATAAATCGACCATTTATTTTCCGAATAGCATCTCTCAGGCGGGCTGGACTAAAATTATCCAACATAATTCGTTGAACTCCACCAATTTCTAAAACTTCTTCCAACTCTTTTTCATTTCTGACCTCTATTTCTATATCCAAATCGAGTTGGTTTTCTAGGTTGTATTTCTGAGCCTGTTGTAAGGCATTTTTGATACCCCCGGCAAAATCGACATGGTTATCTTTGATCAAAATCATGTCAAAAAGTGCATAACGGTGATTCGTAGCACCACCAATTTTACAAGCCCATTTTTCTGCTAAACGGAAATTGGGAGTTGTTTTTCTAGTATCTAACAATTTAGCTCTGGTTCCTTCTAATATATTGACAAGAGAATGAGTGTATGTCGCGATACCCGACATTCTTTGCATACAATTAAGTACAAGACGTTCAGCTTTTAAAATGGATTGAGCTTTGCCTTCTACTTCTAATACAATTTGGCCTGGTTCAATTCGCTGCCCATCAGGAATAAATGTCCGACAAATCATATCAGAATCCACTTCTTGAAAAATAGTCTTAGCTAATTCTACTCCAGCAATAATACCATGATCTTTCACCAACAATTGTGCTATCCCTCTTTTGTCAGGTGGGACAGTCGAGAGTGACGTAAAATCTCCTGGACCGACATCTTCTATTAAAGCAGCTTGTATGAAAGCTTTAATATGTTGAGGGGCTAAATATTGGTACATAAACTATTTTGAAAGATAGACGGCAAAAGTACGAAATTCCTTTTTACAAATTTACTTAAGTACTGTGAAGGTATTTATTTTCTCTAATTTTTTGTTTATTTGTGATAAGAACCTATTTAAATACATTATGGCTATTAGCATTGTAATTATTTGCATCATTTTATTAGTTTTTCTAATCACTTACTTAAAAGTAAATCCTTTCATCGCTTTTTTGATTATTAGTTTATCAGCTGGGATGCTTCTTGGGATTCCATTCATCGATTTAGCGAAATCCGTTCAAAAAGGAATAGGAGATACCTTAGGGTCCTTGGTAACCATCATTGTTTTAGGGGCAATGTTGGGTAAATTGGTTGCGGAGAGTGGTGCTGCCCAACAAATTTCTAGAACCTTAATCAATGTTTTTGGTCAAAAAAATATGGCTTGGGGATTGATGTTAACAGGTTTTATCATTGGAATACCTTTGTTTTACAATGTTGGGTTTGTCTTAATGATTCCTTTGATTTTTGCTTTGGTTCATCAATTTAAATTACATCCACTTGTGACGGGAATTCCCATGATGGCATCTTTGTCGGTGGCGCATGGATTCCTGCCGCCCCATCCTTCTCCAGCAGCATTGGTGAGTCAGTTTGGTGCAAATATGGGTACCACTTTAACATACGGTATCATTGTCGCGATTCCAGCGATTATTTTAGCAGGACCCATATTTTCTAAAACATTAAAAAATATGCCTATTCGTCCTTTGCGCGTTTTCAATACGGCTGAAAAGTCAGTGGAAGAATTGCCAAGCAAGGCTTTGAGTTTTATTACTGCTTTATTTCCTGTTTTTTTGTTGATTTTAACCACCGTTTTTGAGTTTTTAGTTGGTTCTAAATCGTCTCTTTCACCCATCGTGAAATTCATTGCTGATCCAGCTATTGTTATGTTGATTGCCATTATCATAGCTACCTATACACTTGGACTAAGGATGGGCAAAAAAATGGAAGAAATAATGAACGTATATACAGAATCGGTAAAAGAAGTTGGGATGGTTTTGTTAATTACAGCAGGAGCGGGAGCTTTGAAAGAAATTTTGTTAGTTTCAGGTGTCAGCAAAGAAATAGCGGGTTATTTATTGGAGTTGCCTTTCCCACCATTGGTCTTGGGTTGGATGACAGCCGGTATTATCCGCGTTTGCGTAGGCTCAGCGACAATTGCAGGTTTAACAGCTGCAGGGATGATTTTTCCTATCATTCAGGCGGGTGGAGTTGATCCGAATTTGATGGTTTTAAGCATTGGAGCAGGAAGTTTAATGTTTTCGCATGTGAATGATCCTGGTTTTTGGCTTTTCAAAGAATATTTTAATATCAGCGTGAAAGAGACCATGCGTTCTTGGTCCATCATGGAAACAATCGTGTCATTTGTAGGCTTATTGGGGGTTTTGGCTTTAAATGTCATTATTAATTAATTTAAAGTCAAATTAGAATTCTCCAAATTAATAAGGGCAAGAAGCGTATTCGGTGCAATATTCTTTGGGTAGAATCCTATTTTTTAAAATTTTTCTTTGTGATTTTTGAAAAAAAAATTAACTTGCCTCATAAAGTGTTTAAATATATCATTCATTAAACTAAAAAACATGAAAAAACTCTTACTAGTATGGGTACTAGTAGCGACCGCTTTCAGTTCGTTATTGGCCCAAAACAGGCAAGTGACCGGTAAGGTAACTTCCTCAGAGGACGGCATGCCGCTTCCTGGAGTAAACATTAGCGTGAAAGGTACTTCACGGGGTACTTCATCCGACGTTAATGGTACTTACAAAATTACCATCGCACCTGGTGCGTCTTTACAGTTTACTTTTGTGGGTCATAAATCACAAACAGTTGCTGTAGGAAATCAATCAGTAATCAATGTAGTGTTAGAGTCAGATGCTTCAGAATTAAATGAAGTAGTAGTAACGGGTGCTTATGGAACTAAGCGTACTGCAAGATCTTCTACGAACAATGATCAAGTTGTTGACCAAAAAGCTTTGAATACGATTCGTCAAACGAATTTAAACAATGCCTTAGCGGGTAAGGTTTCAGGTATTCAAGTTCGTTCACAATCAGCTGCTGCTTTAGGACGTTCTACTGAAGTTCGTTTACGTGGTGTATCTGGTTTTGGTTTGGGTAATGGTGCTCTTTATGTTGTAAATGGTACTATTCTTCCAAACGGTGATGATATCAACTTAGATGATGTTGAAAACGTAACCGTTTTACAAGGTGCTGCAGCTTCAGCTCAATTTGGCTCTCAAGGTGCTAATGGTGCAATCATCATTACATTGAAAGAGGCAACTGCGAATCAGCAAGGAATTGGAGTGACATTAAATACAGGTATTTTATTTGAAACACCTTATATTTTGCCAAATTACCAAAACTCTTATGCTGGTGGTGCGAATGCAGATTTGATGCAATACAAGTGGAAGGCTGGTCAGCCAGAAGATTGGAAAGCATTAGATGGTAAATATTACCATGATTATAGTGATGATGCTTCTTGGGGACCTAGAATGGTTGGACAAGAGTATATCCCTTGGTATGCTTGGTATGGTGGAAGCAAGTATTCTTTCAAGACAGCTCCATTAGTTGCTCAGCCAAACAATGCGCGTGATTTTTATCAAACAGGTGTAACTAAAAACAACAGTTTTACAATTAATTCTGCAACAGATAAATTGAAATTCAAATTGACTTATGGAAATCAATTAATCGATGGTTTATTAGCTAATACTTCATTGAATAAAAATACCTTGAACGTATTAACTTCTTATAATTTGAACAAGCATTTATCTATTAGTGCGGACATCAATTATATTAGTCAAGTTCAAAAAGGAGAAATTGATGATGGTTATTCTAACCAATCTTCTGGAGCATTTAACCAATGGTTTCATAGAGATTTGGATATGAATATCATGAAAGAGTTGAAAGATTTAAGAACTCCAGATGGTATTTATGCTTCTTGGAATCACGCAAATCCAGATGCTTATGACGCATCTAATCCAAGAAACTTTTATGCAGGTAACTACTGGTATAACTTTTTCTCTTGGTTTGATTTAGTTAATCAAACAAATTCTAGAAATCGTTTATTTGGTAATGTGGCTTTCACATACAAAGTAAATGACGATTTGAAAATTACAGCTACTTATAGAAAGCAGCAAAATAATGGTATGTCTGATTATCGTTATAGCTCTCGCTTAAACGAGTCAGGTTTGCAAACAACAGGTAATTCACCTGAAGCAAAAGGATATTACTACACAGGACAAACTTACTCTGATCGTACTAATATGGAATTGTTTGCTAACTACAGCAAAAAAATCAAAGATTTCACGATTGATGCTAACGTTGGTACAGACTTTTTCGAGTGGAATTATGTAAGTAATTCAGCTAACACAAACAACGGTTTAAGTGTTTCTGATTTATTCACAGTAACGAACTCGGTGGATCCAGCTACTATCGGTAACGATCGTTTGACTGAGAAATACCGTGCTTTAATTGGAAAAGGTACATTTGGATATAAGAATATTTTATTTGCCGATGTAACTGTACGTAATGACTGGTATTCTACATTGCCGAAAAATGCTAACTCTGTGATGTCAAAATCTGCAGGTTTATCATTTGTATTCGGTGATTTGATTTCTAAAACATTGCCTTGGATTAGCTACGGTAAATTAAGAGGATCGTGGGGAGAAATTCCAAAAGCATTGGGAACAAGCAATGAGACATTCGGTGCATACCGTTTCCCAGGTTCTGCTTACAGTTTAGGACAATACAAGTGGGGAAGTAATTTCTTGATGTCTGCATCTAATACTTTAGTAGATCCTAATATTTCTGGTTCGGTAGTAACACAAGGTGAGGTTGGTTTAGACTTATCTTTCTTGAATGACCGTGTAGGATTCTCTGCTACTTATTGGGAAGGATCTGAAAAGAATTTCCCTTATGCATTAAGTGTAAACGGAGCAAGTGGTTATACCTCTTTATTGACAAACATTGGAGAGATTGCTAAGAAAGGTTTGGACATTCAATTGAATGGACGTCCGATTGTAACGAAAGATTTTTCTTGGAAAATTACAGGAACAATTTCTAAGTTAGTAGCAAATGATATCGTGTCATTATCTCCGAAGTATGGTATTACTCAAACTTCAAGTGTTCAAGGTGTTTGGGGTTCAACGATGCCATATTTGGTACATACAGAAGGAAAGCGTTGGGGACAATTATACGGAAATGGTATTAAGCGTATCAACGGACAACCTGTATTGGATGCAAGTGGATTTTATGTGAACGATCCTAAGGTATACTTTGGTAGTGTATTGCCAGATTATACAGGTGGTTTGCAAAACTCATTTACTTTCTTGAAAGACTTTACTTTGAATGTTAACATGGACTTCCAAATTGGTGGAAAGTTTGCGTCATTGTCTAACATGTGGGGATCATTCTCAGGTTTAACAGCTCAAACAGCAACTGTCAATGATAAAGGAAACCCAATCCGTGATGCAGTAGCAGATGGTGGTGGTATTCATACCAAAGGTGTAAATGAAAAAGGAGAGCCTGTTGATTTTTATGTTGAAGCACAGGATTACTTCCATAACCTTTACAACAACAAAACATTTGATCCATATATTTATGATTTGACATTCGTTAAAATTAGAGAGATTTCATTTGGATATAATTTGCCAGTTAAGAAATTAGGTATGAGCAAATATTTCCAAAACGTAAATGTTTCTTTGGTTGCTAGAAACCCAGTTTTAATTTATGCAACTACGAAAGATTTTGATCCTTCAGAGATTTCTGCTGTCAGCGGAGAAACAGGACAATGGCCTGGAACACGTGGATATGGTATCAATATCAAATTTGGATTTTAATTAATTTGAATTCATAAATTATAAAAGACATGAAAAAGAAAATAATATATATATTCGTTTCGCTACTATTTTTAGGGGTAGAGGGATGTACCAAATTGGATGATTTTGGTGATACCAACGTCAATCCAGCTGCCACATCTGATCCTATTTTGTCGGCTTTAATGGCCAATGTACAATCAGGTTTAGGTGGTTATGCGGCTTCAGTGAGACCAGGTTTATACGGTCAATATTTCTCAGAAACTCAATATACAGATGCATCATTATACAGCTTACCTCAAATTGAGTTTGTTGGAGAATATGCAGGTCCATTGCAAGATTTGCAAGTGATCATTGATAAGAATGAGAGCAATAACATGACTCAAGTTGCTAAGATTTTGCAACAATATATCTTCTGGACAATTACCGATAGATGGGGAGATGTTCCTTATTCTGAGGCATTACAAGGAGCAAAAAATGCCAATCCTAAATATGATCGTCAAGAGGATATTTACAAAGGAATGATTGCTGCTTTGACAAAAGCTGCTGCATCGTTTGATGCTTCGGCAATCAAAGGTGATTTGATTTATGCAGGTGATGTAGCTTCTTGGAAGCGTGCAGCTAACTCTATGAGAATGTTGATGTCATTGCAATTATCAAAGCGTTTTCCAGCAGCTGGTGGCTATGCAGCTTCAGAATTCTCAAAAGCATTATCTGATGCAGGTGGTTACATTCAATCCAATGCTCAGAACATGGTGTTGAATTTCCCTGGTGGAAATTACAAGAGTTCTTGGTTCGCTTTATACAATGGTCGTAAAGATTATGGTGAAAGCAAGCCTATGACAGACTTAATGGCTTCTTTAGGAGATAGTCGTCAGAAAGCATTTGGAGGTGCAACACAAGATCAAACTGCTGCTAATGCATCAGAAACCTCTGCAGTAGGAGTTCCTTATGGATTAGTTCGTGCAAAAGTTGAAGCATTTACGTCAGCTAATACGAACTGGGCACGTATTTTACGTGGTGATTTCAGAAAAGAAAATGGTAGTGTTATGATCATTTCAGCAGGTCAAATTGCATTGGCTAGAGCTGAGGCAGCGAATTATGGCTGGACAAATGAAACATTGGCAACCGTATATTCTACAGGTATTGCATTATCTCATGAGCAATGGGGAATTACTTTACCGGGCGATTATTTGAGTCAGGCAACTGTAGCTTTAGAATCTGCAGGTGCTGCTGGTAATTTAAAGAAAATTGCTATTCAAAGATACATAGCGCATTATCCAGATGGTATGCAGGCTTGGAATATTTGGAGAAAGACAGGATATCCTGAATTAACTCCTGCGCCTGATGCGACCAATGCTTCTAAGCAAATTCCAAGAAGATATACCTATGGTTCTGGTGAATTTACTTCGAACAAAGCGAATGTAGAAGCAGCGGTTAGTGCACTTTCAGGTGGAGATACACAAGATTCTAAAGTTTGGTGGAATAATTAATATTTCCCCATTTTAAAATTTTTAAAATATTTATAATATGAAAAAGATCAAATTATTCCTTTCATTAATGTTCCTAGCGACGTTTTTGATGCAGTCATGTATCAAAGACGAAGTTACTCCATTAGGTGATGCAGGTTCTCCCTTGTTGAAATTTCAAGATGGTCCTGATCAATCTTTATTTTATTTGCCGTTTTTAGACACAAAGCAAATTAGTTTATTTGATTTGCGTCGTGATCCGAATTCAAATGCTGAATTAAAGGCAACTAGAACGATTACGATTCAGGAAGCTCCTGAATTAATTGCCAAATACAATACAGACAATGAAACGGATTATGAAGTGTTACCTTCAGATATTTACACATTGGCAGCAAATCCAAGTATCGTTAAAAATGGTACAAAATATACGATTACTTTTGGTTCAGGTGATTTTGCTAAAAACTTCGTTATCAATTTGAATGGAGCGAAGTGGGATTTATCTAAAAAGTTTGCGATGGCATTTAAAGTAGTAGATGCAGGCGGTACTTTATTATCAAAGGACAAGCCTACCATTATTACTAAAATCTCCATCAAAAATAAATATGATGGAACTTATGTGGTTACTGGCACAATGGAAGATATTGTTAATCCAACTTTAACACACGCAACGGATAATTTAAAGACGCAAGGTGCAGATTTAGAATTAACCTTGAAGACCGTTTCTGCAACCAAATGTGCAGTTTATGATCCAACTGTTTGGGCTGATTATTTTATTCCTATTTCAACTGGAGGTGGTACAGGCTTATCGGGTTACGGTTCATTTGCTCCTGTTTTTGAATTTGATTTAGCAACAGATAAGGTAATTGGTGTAACTAATTATTATGGTACTCCTGCTAATACAAGAGCTGCTCGATTGGACCCAACTGGAAAGGTAAATGCTTATGATGCAAGTAAAAGAATGTTGACAATTAAGTATAATATGACTCAACGTTCTTTGGTTCCAGCTGCTCCCCATGTTCGTACTACCTGGGATGAGGTTTGGAAGTTCTCTCATGAGTAAATTATCTTTATTTAATTTATTCATTTTTTATCAAAGAGCTCACAATATTTATTGTGGGCTCTTTTTTTGTTTACATGATTGATAATTGTCAATTCTATTTACAGAAAAAAATAGTATTTTTTTAATATTTTTAAGCTTGTTAAATTGTATTATTTTGCTAAATTGGTTTTCATTTTCTTTTTCACAAATAATGTTTTTTTTCTTTTTATTTGTTATTTGAGTCTTTTGACGTATTTTTTTTGTCGTGTATTTTTTAATTAATGTAGGTTTAATGGTTTTTTTTCGGTGATTTTTAAGGGTTAATCATAATTGGACTTTTTTAGTAGATTTAAGATTCAATTATTTTTTAATCTTTATTTATCAACATGAAAAAAATCTTACTAGTAATGTTGTTGATGACGACAGTTTTTAGTTCGTTATTGGCACAAAGTAGATTGGTAACTGGAAAAGTTACAACTGCTGAAGATGGATCCGCGCTACCAGGTGTCGGAGTATCTATTAAAGGGACTTCTAAAGGTGTTGCTACATCTGCAGATGGAACTTTTAAAATTAATGCCTCAGATGCGACTGTTTTGCAGTTTAGTTTTGTAGGCTATCAAACTCAATCAGTTACCGTAGGTAAGCAAAACACTATTAATGTGGTATTAGCTCCTTTAGCTTCTGAATTAAATGAAGTAGTGGTAACTGCCTTAGGTTTGACTCGTACAAAAAACTCTTTACCTTATGCTGCACAGCAGGTTAAAGGAGATGAGTTAACGCGTGTTAGAAATGGTAATGCATTTTCCGCACTTTCTGGTAAAGTGGCAGGTTTGAGCATTATTCAAGGTAACTCAATTGGTGGATCTACGAACGTAGTAATTCGTGGTAACAAATCATTGACAGGTAATAACCAAGCTTTATTTGTTGTGGATGGAGTGCCAGTGGATAACACTAACAAAAATTCAAGCACACAACAACGCGGAGGTGGCGGTTATGATTACGGTAATGCTGCTGCGGATATTAACCCAGACGATATTGAGTCAATGACCGTTTTGAAAGGAGCTGCTGCAACTGCACTTTATGGTTCTCGTGCTTCGAATGGTGTAATTATGATTACTTCTAAAAAAGCAAAGAAAGGTTTAGGTTTAACAGTTAATGCTGGTTTAACAGTTGGAACAATTGATAAAACAACTTTCCCAACTTACCAAAATCAATATGGTGCAGGTTATTCTGATCCATACCAAAAAGATGGTTTCTTGTATTTTGATGCAAATGGTGATGGTACGAAAGATTTAGTAGTTCCAACGGCTGAAGATTCATCTTATGGTACAAAATTTGATCCTAGCTTAATGGTTTATCATTGGGATTCATTTGATCCAGCTGGTCCAAATTATTTAAAAGCAAAACCATGGGTTGCTGCTCAAAATACTCCAGCTTCATTTTATGAGACTGCTATTTCAAATAACACTAACATCATGTTAGATGGTGCTACAGACAAAGGAACTTTCAAATTAGGTTATACTCGTAATGATGAAAGAGGTACTTTGCCAAATAGTAATATCACCAAGAATATCATGAACTTAAGTGGTACTTATGCTATTTCTAATAAATTAACTGCTTCTGCAACAGCTAACTTTTCAGTTGTTGATGGAAAAGGTCGTTATGGAACTGGTTACAGTGGCTTGAACGTTAACCAAAACTTCCGTCAGTGGTATCAAACAAACGTTGATTTACAAGAGCAAAAAGATGCTTATTTTAGAAATCAGAAAAACGTAACTTGGAACTGGTCAGATCCTTCAACTGCTGCAGGTTTAAAACCAATTTATACAGATAACTACTATTGGACACGTTACCAAAATTATGAGAACGATACTCGTACTCGTATTTTCGGAAATGCCATGTTGAACTACAAAGCGGCTGATTATTTAAATTTCATGGGCCGTGTTACTTTGGATACTTACTCTGAATTTCAAGAAGAGCGTGTAGCTTATGGAAGTAAAGATGTTGCTGGATACACTAGATTTGATCGTTTCTTTAACGAAACTAACTATGATTTTTTAGCTAATTTCGATAAGAATATCTTAACTGATTTGAATTTAAAAGCATTAGCTGGTGTGAACTTACGTAAATCTTTAGTACGTTCAGTTTATTCTGCTACAAATGGTGGTTTAATTGTACCAGGTTTGTATTCAGTTGCTAATTCAAAAGGTACTGTTGCTGCTCCATCTGAGGCTTATGCTCCACGTGAAGTATTTGGTGTATTTGGTGGTATTACATTAACATACAAAGATTTTTTAACATTAGATGGAACTATTCGTCGTGATAAGTCTTCTACTTTACCAGTTGATAATAATGCTTATAACTACTATGCTGGTTCAGCAAGTTGGTTATTCTCTCACCATATTGAGGATTTACCTTGGTTAACTTCTGGTAAATTGAGAGTGAATTATGCAACTGTAGGTAATGATGCTCCTTGGGGTGCTATCAAAAACGTATATGATCAACCATCTCCATTTGGATCTAGTATTTTATTCTCAGTTCCAAGTACTCAAAATAACCCATTCTTAAAGCCTGAGCAAACTCAATCAAGAGAGATTGGTTTAGAAATGGCTTTCTTACAAAATCGTTTAGGTTTTGATTTTACTTATTATCAAACAAACACTTTAGACCAAATCATGCCAGCTTCAGTGTCTGCTGCAACAGGATTTACAAGTGCTTATGTTAATGCTGGTAATATCGAGAACAAAGGTTATGAATTGAGCTTATATGCTAATCCAATTAAGACAGCTAACTTCTCTTGGAATGTTAACTTGAATTGGACTAAAAATAACTCTTTAGTTTTAAGTTTATACAATGATAGTCAAAACTTACAATTGGCATCTTTCCAAGGTGGTGTAAGTGTTAATGCAACAGTTGGTCAACCTTATGGAATTATTCAAGGTAAGACTTGGAAATACGTAAATGGCCAAAAAGTTGTTAAGGCAAATGGTTATTATGATATGACAACAACTACTACAAACAATATTGGTAATGTAAATCCAGATTGGATTGGTGGTATTAACAACTCATTTAGATACAAGAACTTCACATTTAACTTCTTAGTAGATATGAAGAAAGGTGGAGATTTATTCTCTTTAGATATGTATTATGGAGCTGCAACAGGTGTATTAGCAGAATCAGTTTTCATCAATGATAAAGGAAATCCTTCTCGTAATACAATCGCTAATGGTGGTGGTTTCATCAATCCAGGCGTTTATGCTGATGGTACTCCTAATACAACTCGTATTGAGAATGATTGGGGTGCTTTAGGATACTATCGTAATCCAGCTGCTGCATTCGTTTATGATGCAAGCTATGTGAAGTTAAGAGAAGCTAATTTAACTTACTCATTACCTAGCTCAATCGTTAGAAAATTAGGTGGTGTTAAAGGAGTAGATGTTTCAGTATTTGGTAGAAACTTATGGATTATCTATAAAAATCTTCCATATGCAGATCCAGAGGAGAATTTGTCTTCAGGAAATGCTCAAGGTTACTCATCAGGAGCTTATCCAACGACAAGATCTATTGGATTTAACGTTAAATTATTGTTTTAATAAATCTTAATTATAGAAAGATGAAAAGTATTTTGAAAATTTTTGTACCGCTTTTGCTTTTGGCAACAGCTTGTACAGAAGATATATCTCAATTGAATATTGAAACAAAGAAACCAGCAGCTGTTCCAGCTCCAACTTTGTTTACCAATGCAGTTAGAACTTTAGCTGATCGTTTAGCAGCTACAAGTGTAAACACAAACGTGTTCCGTTTTACAGTTAGTCATTGGGCTATGGCTGTATATCAAGATGAAGCGAACTATGATTTCACTACTAGAGCGATTCCACAATCTTGGTGGACAAGTATGTATCGTGATGTGATTGCAGATTTAAGAGAATCTTCTAAAATTATCACAGCTGATGCTTCTATGTCTCCAACAGAAAAGGCAAACAAGTTAGCGATCATTGATATCATGGAAGTTTATACCTACAGTGTATTAGTTAATACATTTGGAGATGTTCCTTACAAAGAGGCTTTAAATCCATCTATTTTATTTCCAAAGTATGATGATGCAAAGACTATTTCTTTGGATTTAATTGCACGTTTGAATGCTGATATCACAAAATTAAACACAGCTGGATCTTCTTTTGCTGCTAGTGAAGATATTATGTACAAAGGATCACCTGCTAAATGGTTGAAATTTGCTCATTCTCTACGTATGCGTTTAGGTATGATCTTAGCTGATGCTGACGCTGCAACTGCAAAGTCAGCGGTAGAGGCTTCAGATGCAGGAGCAATTGCTTCTGCTTCAGATAATGGTCTTTTTGCCTATATGACAGCTTCTCCGAATCAAAATCCAATTTATGTTGATATCGTAACAGGTGGTCGTTCTGACTATATCGCTGCGAAAGATTTGATGGATAAATTGATCGGTTGGAATGATCCACGTAAAACGAAGTTCTTTAGTACTAACAATGCTGGTAATTATGCTGGAGGTATTGTAGGAGCGGCAAATACTTACGTAGATTTCTCTCGTGCTGGTGCAAAAGTTATTGATCCTGCTGATCCTTCTGTCTTGATCGATTATGCTGAAACTGAATTTTTGAGAGCAGAAGCAAAAGAAAGAGGTTACAATGTTACAGGAACTGCAGAGTCGCATTACAACAATGCAGTTAAAGCTTCTATCATTTATTGGGGTGGAACTTCTGCAGATGCAGATGCTTATTTAGCTCAACCAGAAGTTGCTTATTCGACTGCAGCAGGAGATTGGAAGCAAAAAATTGGTACTCAAAAATGGATTGCTTTATACAATAGACCATACGATGGTTGGACTGAATTACGTCGTTTAGATTATCCAAAAATTACTGCTCCTAAAGCAGCTAAATCTGGATTTCCAAACCGTTTTACTTATCCTGCTAACGAACAACAATTGAACGGAACAAATTACACTGCAGCTTCAACAGCTATAGGTGGTGATGTTGTTACTACTAAATTATTCTGGGATAAAAACTAGTTTTTATTCTATTTGAATTGAAAAAGGGCAACTATTTAGTTGCCCTTTTTTTTATGTTTATTTTTTTTTCAAAAAATCAAAACCATTTTCTTATTTCTTTGTTTTTTAGTCAATTGTGTTTAAACTAATTTATCATCAAACAAAAAAATTATGAAGAAAAAGTTACTATTCAGTATCTTCTTGAGCATTATGGCTATACTGCCAGCTTTTGCACAAGAAAGAGCCATTAGTGGTAAAGTCACCGGAGATGATGGTGATGCACTACCAGGAGTTAATGTTGTTGTTAAAGGTTCTTCTAGGGGAACAATTACAGATGCTAAGGGAAACTATAAGTTATCAGTTGCTCCTAATGCATTAGTGGTATATTCATCTGTTGGATATGCTTCTCAAGAAATTAGAGTGGGTAATCAATCTGTCATTAATGTAGTTTTGCGTTCCGAAACTTCTACGTTAGATGAAGTAATCGTTACAACCTTTGGAACAGCTAAAAAAGCGTCATTTACTGGTTCTTCTGCTAAAATTGGAGCTGAAAAATTGGCTGTTAGACCTATCACTAACGTGGGTCAAGCTTTGGAAGGTATCGCACCTGGTGTGACTACAACTTCTACGTCTGGACAACCTGGATCTTCTCCAGATGTACGTATTCGTGGTTTTGGTTCTATTTCATCTTCCAATTCTCCTTTATATGTAGTGGATGGTGTTCCATATTCTGCTAATATTGCGAATTTGAACAATGATGATATCGAGTCTATTACTGTATTGAAAGATGCGGCTTCCACTGCCTTATATGGTGCTCGTGCTGCAAATGGAGTTGTGATGGTAACAACCAAAAAAGGAGTTAAAGGGAAAAATTCGATTAATGTTAAATATACCAAAGGTTTTAACACTCGTGCATTACCTGAATATGACCGTGTTGGGGCTGCAGAATATTATCCATTGATGTGGGAAGCTAATAGAAACAACTTAGCTTATCGTACCGCCAGTCCATTATCGCTTTCTGCGGCAAATGCTGCTGCCTCTTCAGGTTTGGGAGCTATTGTTGGAACGGGCTATAATGTTTACAATGTTCCTTTCGCTGAATTAGTTGGTTTGGATGGTAAATTGAATCCCAATGCCAAAATGATTTACAATCCAGATGATTTAAATTGGGAAAAGGCTATCATGCGCCAAGGTGTTCGTGATGAAGTAAATGCAAATTTCTCTGGTTCAAATGGTAAATCTGATTATTTCCTTTCAGTTTCTTATTTGAACGATAAAGGTTACCAAATTAAATCTGACTTTGATCGCTTCACAGCTCGTTTAAATGTGAATAGTCAAATGAATGATTGGTTTAAAGTAGGTGCTAATATGAATACGACTGTTACTTCATCCAATCAGTCTACTGCAGATGGGGGAACTTCATTTGTCAATCCTTTCTTTTTTACAAGAGGTATGGCACCGATTTATCCAGTTTATGCTTATGATCCAGCTAGTCCAGGTTCTTTTTTAAAGTTGACTAATGGTAACAGAAGATATGATTACGGTAACTTAAGTTCTTTGGGTTTATCAAATCGTCCTCAATACGGTGGTCGCCATGTAGTAGCTGAAACAGAATTGAACGAAAACTTCTTCCGAAGAAACTTATTAGGAGGTCGTGCATTTGCTGAAATTTCTTTTTTGAAAGACTTTAAATTTAGTAACAACGTTGGTGTGGATATTACTAATACCAATTCAATCGTATTTGGAAATCCAGAAATTGGTGATGGTGCTCCAGCAGGACGTGCTCAAAATACATTTGAAAATATTACCAATTATAACCTTTCTCAATTGTTGACTTATAATCACTCATTCGGAAAGCATAATGTCGATGCATTAGTGGGTCACGAAAATTACAATTTGGTAAGTAACATTTTGGATGGATCTCGTTCACAACAAATATTAGACGGTAATTTCGAATTGATCAACTTTACCACTACAACTAGTTTGACATCTCAATATGATACACGTAGAGTGGAAGGATTTTTCTCTCGTTTGAATTATGATTTTGATTCAAAATACTTTGTGTCGTTTTCGGCTCGTCGTGATGGTTCTTCTAAGTTCTATCAAGATAAGCGTTGGGGAACTTTTTATTCTGCTTCTGCTGCTTGGCGTTTAGATCAGGAAGACTTTATCAAAGAATTAACATTTATTGATAATTTGAAATTAAGGACTTCTTATGGTCAAACTGGAAATGATGGTGGAATTAGTAATTATGCTTGGCAGCCGCTTTATGCCTTAGGTTGGAATAACGCTTTAGAACCGGGTATTTTACAATCATCTTTGGGAAGTAAATCCTTAGAATGGGAAACGAACACTTCTTATGATGTTGCTTTAGAATTCGGAATTCTTAAAAATCGAATTTCAGGTACTATTGAATATTTTGATCGTCAATCTACTAATTTGATTTTTGCTGTACCTCTACCATTATCGGTTGGTATTGCAACTGAAACTAGAAACATTGGATCTATGTACAATAGAGGTATTGAATTACAATTAAGTGGAGATATTGTTCGTACCAAAGATTTAGTTTGGAGTTTAGATTTGAATGCTACTAACTTCCAAAATAAGATTACCAAAATGCCAAATGAAAGTAAGGAAATCATTGATGGTACTAAAAAGTTGAAGGAAGGTAGTTCTCTATATGATTACTGGTTGAGAGAATACAAGGGTGTTAATCCTGAAACAGGAGTTGCGGAATATCGTGCAGTAAGTTATGTGCCTTCCAATTCTCGTATAACAGCAAATGGTGATACGTTAACTAATAATATTGCGAATGCTAGATATTGGTACAATGGAACTTCTATTCCAGACTTATCAGGTTCTGTTAATACTTCATTGAAATACAAAGGCTTTACTTTATCTGCCTTAATGGTATATCAATTGGGTGGAAAAATTTATGATGCTGCTTATGCAAGTTTAATGAGTTCCGGATACCATAATGCAAAACACGTGGATATTATGAATCGCTGGGTGAATCCAGGGGATATTACAAATGTTCCTCGTATGGATAACGCTCGTACAGCAGATTTTGATGCAGCTTCTGACCGTTGGTTGATCGATGGTAGTTACATGAATGTTCGTTCTGTGACTTTGTCATATCGTTTGCCAAAATCAATTTTATCTAAATTTAAAATTGATAATGCGCAAGTTTATGTTAGTGGGGAAAACTTCATTATGTTGTCTCGTCGCAGTGGTATGAACGTGCAACAAAACTTTGGTGGTACAACAAGTAACGTTTACAGTCCTGCCAAGTCCCTAGTTTTAGGTCTATCATTCTCTTTATAATCATTGAATCATGAAAAATAAATATATTTTACTTTTAGCTTTTGTTTTTGGCATGATTTCATTTTCATGCGAAACAACTTATTTGGATACTAATCCGACGGCTAGTATCGATGCGACGGCTGCATATTCAACAACCAAGAATGCAGCAGCGGCAATCAATGGAATTTATCGTTCATTTATTGTTCGTTATTTAAATTCTCAAGGTCATTCAGGACATCCAGCGATGATGATTATTTTAGATCATATGGGTGAAGATATGGTCATTGGTACTACATCTGCTTCTTGGCATGTTGGTGAAACAAGATGGACTGCTCATCGTTCAGATGTGAATACCATGGCGCAGTTTCCTTATGAGTTATATTATCGTATTATTGGTAATGCCAACTTAGGAATCGCTAATATCGAAAAGGCCGTGGGTCCTGCTGCGGATAGAAATACATTGAAAGGAGAGGCTCTTGCCTTGCGTGCTTTCGGTTATTTTAATTTGGTACAATTGTATGGAAAGCGTTATGATGCGAAAGCAAAACCAAATGCTCAATTAGGAGTTCCTTTGGTTTTAGAACCAACAACAGAGGGAAAAGCTCGTAATACTGTTGAAGAAGTTTACACTCAAATCAATAAAGATTTGGCTGAGGCTGCAACATTGCTAACAACGACTCGTGTTAATAAATCGCATATCAATTTAAGCGTGGTAAAAGGTTTACAAGCAAGAGTTGCTTTAGTTCAACAAGATTGGGCCAATGCTGCGAAGTATGCTGCGGAAGCTAGAGCTGGATATACTCCTATGAATGCAACTAGTTATTTGGATGGTTTCCAAGATATCGCCAATGCAGAATGGATGTGGGGATTTGATCACTTAGAAGATCAAACAGAATATTTTGGAGGATACCATTCTTATATTTCTTGTAATTACAACTCAACAGTAATTAGAACGTATCCAAAAGCAATCAATAGCTTGTTGTACAAACAAATTCCTCAAACGGATGTGCGTAGTAAAATGTGGGTTGAAACACCGACAGCGGCCAACTCTATTGTACCTCCAGGTGGCGTTCGTGTGAAATGGTTGAATCAAAAATTCAGATTACCAGGTACACCTTCCACATCTGCTATGGGGGATGTTCCTTACATGAGAGCTGCGGAAATGTATTTAATTGAGGCAGAAGCAAAAGCTCGTTTAAATGATGATGCTGGTGCTGCAACAGTTTTGTTTGATTTAATCAAAACTAGAGATGCTGCTTATGTAAAATCTACGAATACAGGCCAAGCATTAATCGATGAAATATTAGTTCACCGCCGTATTGAACTTTGGGGTGAAGGACATAGATTCTTAGATTTGAAGCGTTTAAATGCTCCTTTGAATAGAAATGGAGCTAATCATATCGCTTCAGTGGCTTTATTGTTTGACGTTGCTCCGGGTGATGTAAGATGGGAGTTCTTGATTCCTCGTCGTGAAATCAATGCTAACCCAGCAGTAGTTCAAAACCCATTGTAATTTTGATTTTTAAGAATAAAGGTGGCTTTTATTGGCCACCTTTTTTTTTCTCATTAAATTTCACTTCAACATATCTGATACTATGAAACATATTTTGAAATTTTTGATTGTATTGTTATTTTTTGCCACTCAGCACTTACTCTTTGGTCAAGATGCTTCAGAATACCAAAATCCACCCAAAGAAATTTCAGATTTATTATTAGCCAAACCAACTCCAACCATTCGATTGGACAGTAAGGCCAAATGGATGTTGCAATTTGGGCGAAATTCCTACCCAACCGTGGAAGAACTCGGGCAACCTGAATTTAGAATCGCTGGTTTGCGACTTAATCCCAATAACTTTTCGCCTAGTAGACAAACCTTTATTAATTCCATTTCTTTGAAAAATATAAAGAATAATAAAGCTATTGTTTTGACTGGAATGCCAAAAAATCTCAATGCAGGAAATATTACTTGGAGTCCTTCAGAAACAAAAATGGCATTCACTCAAACTGAATTTGATCATGTAGATTTATATACGCTTGACTTAGAAAGTGGAAGAGCAACGAAAATAAATAAGAGACCTCTTAATAATGTTTTAGGCTTGCCTTATATCTGGATGGATGATCAAACCTTATTATATAAATCTACGATTCACTCTGCCGCAGGCGCTCCGAAGAAACCGATTACTCCCAAAGGTCCAACTATCCAACAAAACATTGGAAAAGCTGCTCCAAGACCAACTTTTCAAGACTTGATTAAGTCGACCTATGATGAGCAATTATTTGAATATTATGCCACTTCTCAACTCGTAATTCATAAAAATGGTCAAGAGAAGTTGATTGGTCAACCTGCTATTTATTCATATCAAGATTTATCTCCAGATAAAAACTATTTACTTGTGAAATCCTTGGCTAAGCCATTTTCTTATGTAGTAACAGCTTATGGTTTTCCAACAAACATTCAAGTAATGGATTTAACTGGGAAATTAGTGAAAACAATTGCCTCACTTCCTTCTACAGAAACTGCTCCCTCGGGTTATGATAATGTTCAAAATGTGGCAAGAGGTTTTGAATGGAGAGAGGATGAAGCGGCGACCATCGTTTGGGCAATGCCATTAGATAGTGGATTGATCAAAAAACAAGTTGAATTTCATGATGCTGTATATGCTTTAAAAGCGCCTTTTGTAAGTGAAGCTAAGGAATTGTTCAAAACAAAATCCCGATTTGCGGGAGTTACTTGGGGAGATTCAAAATTGGCTTTGATCACTGAAATGTTACGTGTAAAACAAACCCTTAAAGTAAGTCGATATAATTCTGAAACTAATGAGGTCACTCTTTTGTATGAAAGAAATATGACTGACGCTTATACGAATCCAGGTACACCAGTGCTAAAACGTAATGCTTTTGGAAGAAATGTCATTTATTCTTTTGATCATGGTTCCAAAATTTTAATGAATAATATAGCGGGATCTTCTCCGAAAGGTGATTTGCCATTTTTAGCTAAATTTGATTTGGCGAGCAAAAAAAATGAAATTATTTGGAGATCAACGGAAGGAACATTTGAAATGGTTGATGAAGTAATAGATCCAGATAATTTATTGATTTTGACTCGAAAAGAATCTCAAAAAGAAGTTCCTAATTATTATTTAAAAAATCTTTCCACAGCTCAGCAATCCGTACAATTAACCAATTTCCCGAATCCTTATCCAGGTTTGATGGATATTAGCAAAGAGAAAGTCAAATACAAGCGTGCCGATGGAGTTGACTTAACGGGTGATTTATATTTACCAAAAGGCTACAACAAAGAAAAAGATGGGCCTTTGCCTGTGTTAATTTGGGCATATCCAAGAGAGTTTAATTCTGCTGCTGATGCTGCACAAGTTCGAGGCAGTAAAGATCGGTTTACAACGCTTAGTTGGGCATCTCCGATTTACTACGTTACCCAAGGTTTCGCTATTTTAGATAATGCTGAAATGCCCATTGTTGCCACAAGTGCAGATAAAAAACCGAACGATAATTTTGTAGATCAATTGAAAATGAATGCCGAGGCTGCGATTAATCATTTGGTTAACTTAGGGGTGGGTGATCCTAAACGAATGGCAGTAGGTGGACATAGTTATGGTGCATTTATGACAGCCAATTTATTAGCACATACGGATTTATTTAAGGCTGGAATAGCTAGGAGTGGAGCTTATAATCGGACATTGACTCCTTTTGGGTTTCAAAACGAGGACCGTACTTATTGGCAGGCACCCCAACTGTATTATGAAATGAGTCCTTTTAGTTATGCGGATAAAATCAAAGAACCAATTTTATTAATTCATGGAGATTCGGATGATAATACAGGAACGTATCCGATAAACAGTGAGCGTTTGTATGCGGCGATAAAAGGTAATGGAGGGACAGTAAGATTCGTCTTTTTACCTTACGAAGCACATAGTTATAGAGGGAAGGAAAATTTGTTACACCTGCTTTGGGAACAAAATAATTGGTTGCAAAAATTTGTCAAATAATCGATTAAACTCTTATCAAGAATATGAAAAATACGTATTTATTTAAAACTGTTTGGATCTTGCTGTTAGTGATTCAAATTTCGAAAGGACAAACAGTGAAATTGCCAGTAAAAACTGCTGGTAGTGGCGCTACCTCTGTTGAAACGACACCTGAAAAAAAAGCGGATAAAAAAGGCAAAGATTATCAGCAAGTCATTACGAAAGAAGCAATCAGTAAAGCGGGTCTGTTTACT
Organism: Aquirufa sp. ROCK-SH2; assembly: GCF_054558315.1. NCBI lineage: Bacteria > Pseudomonadati > Bacteroidota > Cytophagia > Cytophagales > Flectobacillaceae > Aquirufa > Aquirufa sp. ROCK-SH2. Next base: position 410,411 of record NZ_JBPXKB010000003.1, read on the forward strand.
TCTCATAAAGTAGCAGACAAATATTATTTTGAAATTTCTAAAAAATTGCTGGGCAAGGAGATGCTTTTAGTAAGTAGAATTGCAAAAATTCCAAGTGGTTTAGGTGGAGGATATTACAATGCTGGTACACCAACCAATGAACAGGTTATTGTCTGGGAGAAATTTCAAGAGAAAATTTTGATCAAAGTAAGGTCTTATGCCTCTGTTGCAAATGATTCTTTACCGATTAGTATATCAGTAAAAGCTAATAATTATGAGCCAACTTTGTATGCTTTTGATATTGAAACGTATAGCAAGGATTCCTCGAATTATGTCATTGATGTAACAAAGTTTTATTCGAGTGATGTAATGGCATTGAGTGGTTTAGACGCATCTTTGAGAGATATGTACAAAGTGAAAGGTTTAGATGCTTCTAGAAGTTTCATTCATTCGATCAAATCTTTTCCTTTGAATATTGAGGTAATCCAAGATTTTACCTACAATGCTTCAAAACCATCCATGCTTTCTAGTACCGAATCCATTAGTTTGCAAATGAATCAATCGATGATTTTGTTGCCTGAGATTCCGATGAAACCTCGTTTATTTGATGAAAGAGTGGGTTGGTTTACTCAAAAACAATACGATTATTCGAGTGAGGAGTTGAAATCTGATCAAAAAACCTACATTAGAAAGTGGCGATTAGAGCCTAAAGACATGGCTGCTTATCGAAGAGGGGAGTTAGTGGAACCTATTAAGCCAATTGTTTATTATTTGGATCCGGCAACTCCGGAAAAATTAAGGAAACACATTAAAAAAGGCGTAGAGAATTGGCAAAAATCATTTGAAAAAGCAGGGTTTAAAAATGCTATTATTTGCAAAGATCCGCCAAGTAAAGAAGAAGATCCTGATTTTTCTCCTGAAGACATACGCTATTCCGTTATTCGTTATGTTGCAAGCACGACACGAAACGCAATGGGTCCGAGTGTGAGTGATCCTCGAACAGGAGAAATCATTGAAAGTGATATTATTTGGTACCATAATCATTTGAGATCCTATCGAAATCGATATTTATTGGAAACAGGTGCAGCCAATGAGAAGGCAAGAACATTGGAGACGAAAGAAGAGGATATTGGTGAAATGATGGAAATGGTTATTGCGCATGAAGTGGGCCATGCTTTGGGTTTTCCACATAATATGGGAGCAAGTAGTTCCTATGAAGTGGAAGATTATCGAAAAGCAGATTTTACCAATGAATTTGGTATTTCATCTACCATCATGGATTATGCTCGATTCAATTATATCGCACAGCCGGGAGATAAAGGAGTTCGATTTATCAGAAAAATGGGTCCTTATGATGATTATGTTGTTAATTGGGGGTATAGGATTATCCCGGAGGCTACTACTCCCGAGTCGGAAGTACCCATTTTAGACAAATGGATTGAGGAAAAAGCCAAAGACAAAAGATTTAGATTTGGTAGTCAAGCGAATACTTTTGATCCAAGTTCACAGACAGAGGATATTGGTAATGACCCAGTTCGCGCAAGTACTTATGCATTGAAAAATTTGAAATTTGTGGCAAAGAATTTACATGTTTGGACAAGCACAAAAACCAATAATTATGATGACTTGGCAGAACTGCATGAGGAATTATTGAGTTGTTGGAATCGATATGTCAACCATGTTGCAACTAACGTAGGTGGATATACGGAAAATCTAAGAAAGCCGAATCAAGGACTTAATTCTTATTTTTTAGTTACAAAGCAAACCCAACAAACTTCTGTGCGGTGGATATTGGATAATGCCTTTTCGGATACTCAATGGCTGTTAAATAAAGAGTTGATTAAAAATAGTCAATTCACTGGGTCTATAGAGCGTATTAGAACATTACAAGTGGCGGTGTTGAATCGTTTAATCAGTTTTGAAGTGTTCAGTCGTTTGTCTAATGGGATAAATTTAGAAACAGACTACTACAAACCAATCGATTTATTTACTGATTTGCGAGCTGGAATTTGGAAGGAGTTGAATGCAGGCAGTAAAATTGATATTTACAGACGCAATTTGCAGAAAGCATATATAGACAGATTGAAATACATTTTGACGGAACAAATGCCTATTTCGGCAACAAATAAAGATTATTTTTCTGTCAATCAATCTGATATTCGTTCCATCGCAAAAGCAGAATTGAAAAATTTGTTATCTAGTTTGAAAGCGAATAAAACAACCAATTTGGATTTAGAAACTCGTTATCATTTGGATGATTGCATGGATAGGATTCAAACGATACTATTTCCAAAATAAGGGGATTAGGTAATAGGTAATAGGTAATAAGTAAGAGGTAAGAGGTAAAAGGTAAAAGGTAATAGGAGGTAATAGGTTCTAAATACTAATAACTAACAATTAATAACTAATAACTTTACTTTTACCTCTTACCTAATTTATAAAAATGAAAAAATGAACCAGTGGAAATTAGAAGAACAAGCTTTAATCAAAACATTTGAATTTGCTAGTTTTGAGCAGGCAATGGTTTTTATGCAATCAGCAGTTCCTTTTATCAATAACACAGATCATCATCCTATATGGACCAACGTTTATAATAAGGTTCATGTGAAATTGACCACGCACGATGCAGGGAATATGGTCACTGAAAAAGATTGGGTTTTAGCACGATTTTTGGATCAGATTTATCTAGAACAAAAATAGGTGGCTTCGAGAACCTCAGCCACCGTTTGAGAACCTCAGCCACCTATTTTTACTTCTCACAACCTCTGGCTTCGACTCCGCTCAGCCATCGGTTTTCTCTTCTCTCTTCTCTCTTCTCTCTTCAATTACCAAATCTTAATTCGATCCTCTGGCTTTTTATATAGCTTATCGCCTGGTTTCACTTTGAATGCTTTGTACCATGCATCCATGTTGACAGGTGCACCGATGGTTCTAAATTCAGCAGGAGAGTGAGGATCTGTTTGAACTAATTGTGCGGCTGTTTCAGGCAATGAACTACCTCTCCAAACTTGCGCCCAAGCTAAAAAGAAGCGTTGGTCTGGAGTGAATCCATCTAATTTCTTTTTGGATTTTCCTTGCTCTGTCATTTTGAATGCTTCATAAGCCATGTTCAATCCACCTAAATCGCCAATGTTTTCCCCCATGGTCAATTTGCCATTCACGTGTAAGGTATCTAAAATGGTATAGGCATCAAATTGTGCTCCTAATAAGGCTGTTTTAGCTTTAAATTTGGCTAAATCTTCGGGAGTCCACCAATTTCTCAACGTACCATCTTTGTCGTATTGACTACCTGAATCATCGAAACCATGCGACATTTCGTGACCAATTACTGCTCCAATTCCACCGTAGTTTAAGGCGTCATCTGCTTCAGCTGCAAAGAATGGGAATTGCAAAATCCCTGCTGGGAAGACAATTTCATTCATCACAGGACTGTAATAGGCATTTACCGTAGGTGGAGTCATTCCCCATCTACTACGATCAACTGGCTTACCTAATTGGCTGATATTTTCTTTGAAACCCCAAATGCTGGCACTTCTTAGGTTGTTGAAAAAAGTCTTGTCATTTATTTCCAATCCATCATAGTTTTTCCATTTATCTGGATAACCAATTTTAGGAGTAAAGGCATGTAATTTGGCCAATGCTTTTTCTTTCGTAGCTGGACTCATCCAATCCAAGTTCTTGATTCTGATTTCAAAAGCCTTTCTCAAATTTTCCACTAATTCGACCATTCTAGCTTTTGCTTCTGGTTTGAAATATTCCTTTACATATAATTGACCAAGTAGTTCCCCAATGGTTCCATCGGTTAAACTGGACATTCTTTGCCATCTCGGTGTTTGAACTTTTTGCCCAGATAAAACTTGAGAAAAAGCAAAATTGGCCTTCACAAAAGGACTACTTAAATTACCTGCTGAATTTTTTAATAAATTCCATGTCAAATAGGTTTTCCAATTTTCCAATGATTCTGTTGCTAACAATTTGTTCGCCGCCACAAAAAACTTAGGAGCAGAAACTAAGATAGAATCTTGTTGAGGAATACCATATGTTTTGAACTGGTTATTCCAATCAATTTCAGGTGTGCTTTTTTGGAAATCGATAAATGATAATTTGTTATATGTTTTGTATGGATCTCTCATTTCCACCCTCGACATTTGCGCATCAGCTAATTGCTTTTCTAATTGGAAAATCGTTTCAGCATTTTTCTTAGCTAATTCTTCTGATGTTCCGATAAGTGTGAATAGAGATACGATGTATTTTTTGTATGCTTCTTGAATTTTCAAACTTCTCGCATCCGATTTTAAATAATAATCTCTATCAGGTAAACTAGTTCCACCTTGACTCAACTGAGGAACCATTTTTTCAATGTTCTTTCTGTCTTGTCCTACATAAAAACCATATAAAGGTGTGCCAATTCCCGAAGTTCTGAAATTAGCCATTTCATTTACAATTCCTGTTTTACTTGAAATTGCTTCAATTCTATTTAGGTCTTCTTTGATTGGACTATAGCCTAATTTCTCAATGGTTAAACTATCCATCGCTGCTGCATAAAAATCCGCAACGCGCTTCTCAATAGACCCAGGTGCAGCCTTTGATTGATTTTTTAGCGAGTTTTCTAAGATATTTTTTACTGCATTGATGTTGAAATCTCTCAATTGATTGAAACTTCCCCATCTTGTTTCTTTGGCTGGAATGGGATTGTTTTTCACCCAAATTCCATTTGAATATTCTGCAAAATCATCTCCTGGTTTTACATTTAAATTCATATTTGCCTTATCAATGAATTTAAATGGCTTATCCTGGGCAAAATTAATTTGACTAATTGTCAATAATCCGGCTGCAACGAGCCATTGGTAGTTTTTTTTCATATTTTTTGTTTGTTGATTTTAATTTTGGAAGAAAGAAAACTCGGTGGCTTCGTGAACCTCAGCCACCTCTTTTCTCTTACCTCTTACCTTTTACCTCTTACCTCTTACTTTTTACCTCTTACCTCATACCTCTTACCTCTTACCTCTTACCTCACAAAGTAACCATCTTCCCCGTTCTAACCGATTCATCACATGCAAATGCAATACGTAAACTATTAACTGCATCCTCCACGTGGTCTGTTAAATCGGTGTTTTCGGAGATAGCTTTCAAGAAAAATGCTTGCTCTCTATCGCATAAGCCTTGATGATCGGGTTCATCGGTTAAATTGACCCATTCATCGGGTTTTGTGAATTTATTTTGTTCATCAATATCTGAATAATGGACACGCAAGGATTCCGTTTTGGTATGCGATTCTACATCATCTGACTTGCCTTCTCCACCTGCGTCTTTGGCCACGATGGATACGGATCCTTTGGGTCCGAATACATCTTTGACGAAATAGGCAGTTTGAGAAATCATTGGACCCCATCCAGCTTCATACCAACCCACAGAACCATCCTCAAAATAAATTTGTAATTGCCCATAATTATAATTTCCATCTGGAATATCATTCGTCATTCGGGCTCCGATTGCCGAAACTCGAAGAGGTTTGGAGCGAGTCATTTGACACATTACATCAATGTAATGAACGCCACAATCAACGATTGGACTCAAACTTTTCATTAAATTTCTATGAACATCCCACATATACCCATGGCTTTGTTGATTCAGATTCATTCGCATAACTAGAGGTTTTCCCATGTTTTTAGCTATTTCAATGAATTTAATCCACGAGGGATGATGGCGTAGAATATAACCTACAACTAATTTTTTCCCAGATTGTTTAACGGCCTCCGCTACACGGACAGCTCCCTCCAATGAATCTGCTATGGGCTTTTCTAAAAAAACATGGCAGCCTGCTTTCAAGGCAGCGATGGAGTAGTCTTCGTGTGTATCTGGGTAAGTTGAAATACAAACGGCATCAGGTTTTGAATCTGCCAATGCTTGATAATAATCTGAATATAAGGTATTTCCTCCTCCCAAGGCTTTGTCAAGTGTTTCTTTGCTTGATCCAGGTGAAACTAAGCCACAGATCTCAAATCCGGGTGAATTTTGATATGATTTAGCATGTGAAGCACCCATATTTCCACAGCCAACTACTAAGACACGTATATTTTTCATAGTTTAATTTTAAAGCCTTGAATTTACTATAAAATGATTAGAATTGGGAAAATAATTTTATTGTATCAAAAAAATACATTAATTTTATTTAAACCTTAAATTATTTTAATATGAACTCTAGAAGAAAATTTCTTCAACAATCAGGTACATTTTTGGCAGCTAGTATCTTGGCTCCACGTTTAGTTCATGCACAATCTATGGCTTCATGCCCTGTCGGATTACAATTATTTACCTTATTTGGTCAAATTGAAAAGGATGTCAAAGGCTCTTTACAAAAAGTGGCTGATGCAGGGTATAAGGAAATTGAATCTGCATTTAGTATGCTACCAGGTTTTTATGGAATGACAGCCAAAGAATTTAGTTCATATTTGACATCGATTGGAATGACATGGACCTCACATCATGCTATGGGTGCACCATTTAAGCCAAGACCCGGTTTTGATTCGTCTAAAATGCCTAAAATGCTTTCTTTGAAATTTGATACCAATGAAATTATTGATTCATTATCAGGATCAGGCGTACAATATTTGGTTTGTGCCAATATCCCAATTGATAGTAAACAGGAAATAGAAGAAGCTGTAAGCATTTTAAATAAATCGGGTGAAGCAGCTAAAAAGGCAGGTTTAACTTTTTGTTATCACAACCATGATGCTGAATTCAAAACAATAGAAGGTCTTCGCCCTTTTGATGTATTCGCTAAAGAAGTTCCATCGGATTTAATGAAATTTGAATTAGATTTAGGTTGGGTGTCGAAAGCAGGAATTGATCCGGTTGATTTGTTCAAACAACATCCAGGACGTTTCCCATTATGTCACGTAAAAGATTTCAACAAGGATTTCTCTGAAATATTACCCGTAGGAAATGGCATCATTGATTATGCTAAAATATTCCAGTCAGCTTCTATCGGCGGATTACAACACTTTTTCGTAGAGCATGATATGGCTAAAAATCCGTATGAAAGTATCGCAACGAGTATGGCTAGTTTGAGGAAGGTACTTAATTAGGTAAAAGGTAAGAGGTAATAGGTAAAAGAGAAAAGAGAAAAGAGAAACCTTACCTCTTTTACCTCTTACCTCTTACCTATTACCTCTTACCTATTACCTATTACCTCTTACCTCTTACCTCTTACCTCTTACCTCTTACCTCTTACCTATTACCTCTTACCTAAACAAATCATTTCCTTTTCCAATAATTAGCTAAAGCAGAGCCATTGATATTCATTAATGGGCCAAAAATGGCAGGGGCAAGGCCGAGTGTAGAAACCTTGCCCATGGCCATGGCTAATCCAGAGGCTAAGCCAGAATTTTGTAAGCCAACTTCAATCGCAATAGTTCGACAGTCTTTTTCTGGAAGACCTGTTAATTTACCGCCCCAGTAACCCAAGATGAATCCCATGACATTATGGATTAAACAAGCTAAAACCAACATGGGCCCAACTGTCAATAATGCATTTCTTCCGTTTGCCGTTATAATAATGATGATAATGGCGATGCTCCACATAGAGATTGTCGTTAGGTTGTTTTGTAACCAAGTCCATTTTTCTCCAATTATTTTCTTGTAAAGTACCCCAAAGAAAATAGGTATTAAAATCAATTTGCTGATTTCCCAAACCATATTCCAGAAGTCTATCTCAATCAGTTGTCCTGCTAATTTTTCCATTAAAAATGGCGTTAATATTGGGGCAATCAATGTGGCAACAGCAGTAAGTGTCAAGGAAAGTGCCACATTAGCTTTTGCGATATAAGACATGACATTGGATGCTAATCCACAGGGCATACAACCGACCATAATAATTCCTGCGGCAATTTCAGGAGGAAAAAAAATCATTTTGGTGATCCCAAATCCTACCAAGGGCATGATTAAAAAATGAAAGAATACGCCTAGAAATACGGCTTTGGGCGACTTTAAAATTTCTTGAAAATCTTCCATTCCCATGGTGGACCCCATGCCAAACATGATGATTTGTAACAATGGAATGATGAGTATTTTAAACTGAATATTGCCAATACCTATGAAAGGCTGTGGATAAATTAGTGCTATTCCTACCACAATGATTATCCAAAAGGAAAATGAAATTCGATTTAAAATACTCACCATTTTTAATTTTATTTTCTCAAAGAATTAATCCAACCTGCAATTTTTAATACATCGCCTTTGGGTACATGACTCATGGGTGCCATAGGTGTGCTAAAATCTGGCCAATTAGATGGTTTTGGAGTTGCTACTAAGGCCGCTATTTGGGCATTGCTATATTTTCTTTTTGCAATTTCTGTGTACGCAGGTCCGACCGCTCTTTCATCAACTTTATGACAAGCCAAACAAGCGTGTTTTTTCAGCAAAACCATCGCTTCTTCTGTTGAAATAATTCCAGCTTTAGCTTTTAATTTTTCACCTTCCACATTGGGAGCCGCTTCCTTCTTTTGATTGTCTGGAGTATTTACTTTTGAACCTTTATCTTCTTGTAATTTACCTTGGTTGATTTTTTGATTCGTCAAAGGAAAAGTAGCTTTTGCTCCTGCTGGAATATTATTCAAAGTGTAATATGCAGTATTATGCAATAATTCATTCCCCTCATTGGCTGATTTTACATTGGGAATAATGGCGTGAACATAGCCTAAACGAAGATTATCTACAACAAGACGAACTCTTAAGCCATCTTCTGATAATTGCACACCTCTAACCAAATTGAATTTTCTATCAACCATCGGACTACCATATACGGGATGATATTTGTAGGTGTAACTTGAAACTTCATAATTGGCAATATTCTCTGCCGTTTTTTTACTTACAGGACTGGTAAATTCTATCTCGAAGCCGTCTGGCATAGCTCTAACAGCTTTCATTTCAAAAGGCATTTTGCCTGTAAAAACCAGTCGCTCTAAACCGAAAGCTTCTTTTCCAACTGATCCCCAACCACGATTGGTGCCTCCTACATACATACCATTTTCACCACCTGCCCAAGCCATTCTTAGGACACCAGATCTAAATCCTGATTTGAAATCAAAAGAAGCGCCTTGGTATTGTCCATTCACTTTTTCTAAAAACACACGCGCAATTTTCGACATACCTTGGTCTCCAACAAAAATTTGCCCTGAAAATGGACCAAAATTTCCATTAGATTCATCACTAATAATTTCAGACGTTGAAATACCTAAAACGCCATGTGGCAACCAAACTGCAGGAGATTTGATTTGCTTGTCCGGATAAATGTTTTTCGACATCTCATAAATCGTAGTATATTTTTCGTTTTCGATATTTTCTGGTTTGACAAATGGATTATCTCTTGGATCTACTTTAGCAAATACCAATTCCTTTCTCATTTTAACAGGAGATTCCGGTCTATCTGCCCATTTTAATGAAGCGGGATGACCCATAAAATCACCTTTTTCTACATGTGAAATAAAACCAGATCCTTGCCAATCGCCTTGATTATCACCATAAAAGAAGTCGCCATTTAACATTCCGATTCCACAGGGTGAGCGCATGCCAGCTGCAAAAGGCTCCATTTTACCATCTTCTGATATTTTCATCGTCCAACCTCTCCAAGGTGCAAGTGATTTTCCTGCCCACCAATCAGAAGCACCAAATCCAACATTACCTGTTACATAAAAAGATCCATCAGGGCCCACTTTGGGTCCAAATGAATATTCATGGTAATGTCCAGAAATGGGTAATGAATAAACTGTTTCATATTTATCCGCTTTCCCGTCTCCATTCGCATCGACTAAGCGGGTTAATTCTCCTCTTTGGGCACAATATAAATGACCATTTTTAAAGGCTAATCCCAAAATTTCATGTAATCCACTGGCGAACTTTTTGAAATTTGGGTGATTAGAAGTTGGATTTTCAATGATATATACATCACCTCTTCGAGTTGAAGCGGCTAAATCACCATTGGGTAAAGTAACCATTCCTCCAACTTCCAAAACAATCCCTTCTGGAACGGGTAATTTGATGATTTTATAATAATCGTTTTCTGTTGCGGCCTTTTGTGCCAAGGTTTGGCTCAAAGTAAAGGCTGTTATTATTAATGTTTTTGCAATATTTTGTATGTTCAATTTCATTTTGATGTCTTTCTAAATGGATTACCAAAGTATTTCATAGGTGATTTTTGCACTAGCTGGAGTACTCAAAATTTTCATGGAGCCTGATCCAGTGATGCTTGCATTCGTCGCTTTGATGAAATATTTTTTGCCATCCAAAGCATATAAATCATTGCCTAAAGAAATTATTTCTTCTCCTATGGCTAATCGAATTACTTGATTGTTATTAAAATTGCTGATTGAAAGTGTTCTTTCTAAGATTTTGTTTTCCTTTACTCGAATTTGATCATCCACTTTTGCACCCTGCATTTGATAATGAAAAGTAGGTAAGTCGTTTTCGTCAACTTCATAACCCAACGTTTTGAAGTTGTCTTTTTCTGGAATAGATTCTTCTATTTGATCTTTGTTTTCTGTTCCAATGAATGTAGCCGCATCATTTAATGTTAAAATGGCACCTCTGGCTTTCGAAGAACCGTCTCCACGATCATCCCACATGGGTGAAGTATCTAAAAATTCTCCTTTCCAAATTTGAACAATACTTCCATTGTCTAGATTATAGGTATAATGTAAATTACTTGGACTACCTACATTGACACCATGTACAATTCGTTTAATTTTTTTACCATTTTTTATTAAATCAGTAAAAGATCTAAAAACCGTGTTGGTTTTTGCATCCAATAAAATTGGGTCAGAGGCATTGGCTCCCAATAAAGATGAAATAGAATGATAGGCTTTTGATCTAAATTCTGGTCCTTGAATCCACATTCCTAATGCGGGTCTCAACCAACCATCTGTTTTGTAAGAAATGATTTCAACAGGAACATTTCCAGCAGGTAAGTCGATTTCAATCGTTCTTTTGTTGCTATTATCTCTCCATTGATTACTCAGTACTTCTTTTCCATTGATATTGACAATGGAATTCCCAGCAATAATGAATTCAAATTGGTGTTTTCCTGCAACGGGAACCTCTAAAGTTGTTTTGAATATTTCTGCTAAATTATTTTCTTGTGGACTTACCTCCCAAGTTAATTTGTCTATTTTGCCGGATGTGTTGGCTTTCTTTCCTATGAAATCTTTGGCGTTTTTAAATTCACCTAAATAAACTTGATAGTCTACCGCAGACATTTTTACTTCTTTACCTGTAAAACCTTTAATATTCAAGTTTTTGAAAGCTACTGCTCCGTGGTCTCCTTGAATCATAAATGGCCCAAGAGCAGCTTCTGTTTCTGAAATGGGTCCACCTGTCGGGCCAGTTAGTTCCACATTTTCTTGAATAACAGCACCATTTAATTTGATCAATAATACTTTTGCATTGCTGATTTTTTGTCCTTTTGCATCAAATTTGGGTGCTTGGAAAGAAATTTCCATGTGTTGCCAAAGCCCAGGTGCCAAACAAGCATTAATTCTAGGAGCATGGCCTTCGTATAAATATTCTTGAGGAATGAATTTTCGTCTTTTGTAAATTCCACCGCAATCTCCGGTTCCTGGGTTTAGTACTCCCCAGCTATCTAAAAGTTGCACTTCATATCGGCCTTGTAAATAAAATCCCGAATTAGAATGTTTGGCCATCATAAAATCGAATGAAACATCTACGTCTCCGAATTCTTGTGTTGATATTAAATTGGCTCTATTTTCTTTGTTGGGCAAATTTACTAAAACACCAGTTCCATGGCTAGTAGACATAGCTTCCGAAATTGTTAAATCGGCATTTACATCTCCTGCAATTTGCCAATTTGTTTTATTGTTGACCTTCCAAAAACTCAAATCATTGAGTGAAATGTTTTGTTGAGCGTGTAGGAAAAATGGGCTACAGAAAAATAGCATAAAGCCCAGTTTTGGGATGTTAATTTTTTGAAACATTCTGTTTTGGATTTTTTTAATAAAAAATTGTATATGTGATTGCAAAGATAGAAAAGAGTTTGATTATCTAATTATTTCTTTGTCCTGAAAATGGTTATACATCGATAGCAGAAAGAAATGAGTTGAGGGAATGTTTTCTTTATGCCTTAATGTTTAAATAATATCAGGATATGATAGAATCAAACGGATGCGAACATAGGATGTAATAATTATTAATGCGAATTAAGAATTAAGAGTTAAAACCTAAAATTTAGAATCCTTTTCAAAGATTGTGACTAAATCAAATTTAATTGTCTTATTGCTTGCCGACAATGCAATTTTCTGGCTAATTCATTTTCTATGGTATTTCTTTTTTTGAAAAAAAAAAGAAACAAAAAAACTTATTTGTCGCAAGTTAATCCAAGACGAATGAAAATGATGTATGATGTAAGATGTATGACGTAAGAAAGAAGAAAAGATGATTTCAGATTATACATTCTACATTCTCAATTCCTCTTACCTTTTACCTCTTACATCATAGATCTCTACCGCTACGTTCAAATCTTTCGTTGGGATTAACCGAAAGCCTATTGATGAGTTTGAAAAAAGAAGAAATAGCGTTGGCTAAGCACATTTGCTGAGCCTGTCGAATTTCCAGCCACACAATTATTGAACATGATTCGAATGTTTGAGGGAATTAAAAACATTTGAATGAATCAACTAGCTGATTTTCGTGATTAATTTTATCAAACAACTGAACTTTTAAACGCGTAAATTGCTGGGGGAAGGGGGCCCCATACCCCCTAAGAAATGTAAATTGGATTAGCAATCCAAAAACTTATATTCTTAATCAGTTACTTGGATTTCTTAATATTTCAAAAGATTATTTGTTTTCCTTCAAGAATTGTTGTCTAGAAATATTTTCCTTGGGTAAGAACTCGTAGGCCTTTTTGTAATCCTTTCGTTTTAGATCGCCATTTTTTATCGATTTGAGGAAACTCATCCAAGCAAATGGATTTGTTAATGCCAAAGTTGGCGAGTTAATAAATGATCGATTGGCGATGGAATAGGTCATTTGATCGGAAAAATTCCTGAAATTAGATGCCGCTCCCAATCCAGCTTGTAAAGCAAATACGTTTAGTTTGGATTGTTCCAAATTTCGATCTAAAATACTTCGTTGCTTCTCATCGGATAAACGCATATCCAGAAAAGCCTTTTTAAATTCTTCTTCCGATGAATGCCTGTAAACCTTTACTTCCGAAAGCATCTTGGAATCTTCATCCATTAATATAATTGCTCGATGCGTTAGTTCAGTATCTTTGGGTATGATATAATATTTTTTCTTGTAACCGATGTAGGAAAAAACAATGCTGTCTCCAGGGAAAACATACATTTCAATGATGCCAAAATTATCACTTAAAGATCCACTTCCTGCTTTGGGATTAAAAGCATAGGCGAGTGGTAAATATTCAGAGTTTTGTGATGAAATTACGCGTGCGGTAAAAAGCACTGTTTTATCTTGTCCTTGACCGAACATGTGGAATGAGCTTACAAAAAGCATCAAGAAAAACAGGTATTTATAGCTACTCCAAATTTTCATAAATCGAATTTCGCTTTTTAAACGAATATTAACCAACTCTATTAGTTAAACGATGTTAAATTAAAATAATTTTAAAAAAGTAATGATAAATGGGATGGATAATAACAAGCCATCAAAGCGATCTAAAAACCCACCATGACCTGGAATGGTATTCGCGGAGTCTTTGATATTGATACTTCGTTTAAATAAAGATTCTACTAAATCGCCATAAGTACCCGCTACTACAATAATGATTCCAATGCTAAACCATTGCCATGCAGCATAATTCGTAAAATAGTTGGATATAAAGTAGGCAACGATTAAAGCAGTTACCATTCCACCAATACTACCTTCCCATGATTTTTTCGGAGATACTCTCTCGAATAACTTTGTTTTTCCAAATTTAGTACCTGCAAAATAAGCCCCTGAATCGCTGGCCCATAATAAAAACAAACATCCCATGATCAATTGAGGATCATACGTTTCATTTTTGATGAATGCCAAAACGGTTAAAAGTGCAAAGGGTAAGGCCACGTATATAATTCCCAAGAAGGTATAAGCAATGTTTTGGAAAGGTTTTTCATCTTTAGATTTATATAATTTGATGAAAAATATGATGGCTAATAAAGGAGAAAGTATGTAATAATTTTGATAACCAATCATTCCTTTTTCAATGAAAAAAGTCAATAAGTGTAATACAATTCCACAAAATGTTCCATAAAAAGTCAAGGGCAGATTTCCATCAAAACTGCCTACTAATTTGTAAAATTCCAATTGAGCTGCTGCACCAATTAAAAGAAATAATCCTAAAAAAGTATAGTCGCTGAAATGAATACAAAACAACAGGAAAGGTACAGCAATGATGGCTGCAATGACTCTTTGCTGTAAATTGGAAAGGTTTCGAATGCCCATTAAGATTTGGTATTATCTGATATACTTGTTAAATATTCTTTGGCTGCCTCAGCCTGAGATTGATGAACATACAGTTCCCAATTTCCTAATTCATAGCCACTTACTTTTTTATTGATCACAATTGCCTGAATTTGGCAATTTTCTAATAAGGCAGACTTTTGAATTTCTAAATCAATGCCATTTGTAGATACACCTAATAATTCCCAATCTTTCATCTTTTAACTCGTTTTATATTTGTGTAATCGGTAAAGGTAGAAAGATACGAAAATTAGTGAAACAGCAGCTGACCAAATGGGCATATATTGAATACTTTGTTCTGGATCTACGTTGATTTTTTTCAATTGGTATAAATAACTCATGGTCAAGCTAAATCCATTATTGAAAAAATGAGCAACAATTGGAATCCAAATATTTCGATACCAAACATATAAATAACCAAAAAATGCACCTAAGAGTAATCTTGGGAAAAATCCATAAAATTGGAAATGGATGAAGCTAAAAATAGCAGCACTTAACCAGATGGCTACATGTTTGTTGCTTAAATATTTTTCAAAAAGATTTTGTAATATCCCTCTAAAAAACAATTCTTCACCCAATCCTGCCATTGCACCAATAACAATTAATCCAGTAATATAATCCAAAGGTGTTTCAAAATGAATTAGAAATCGTGTTAATTTTTCGGCCAATTGTTCACTACTTTTCATACTTTCTTCCAGACTATGGTAGGCAGCTGGTAGTTGAATTTGCTGATTCCATTGAATGATGTATTCCATTAATGGCAATGAAACAAGTAAGGCAATGATGGACCAAAGAAAAATGTTCCATGAAGGAGCTTCGTTGGGACTTAAATCATTCAAAGTCTGTTTGTTGACAAATCGATTAAACGCCCAAGCACTAAATACAAAACTGAACAATGCACTGAACCATTGAAAACTCATCATTGCCTTATGGCCATTCGGAAAAGCTTCTGGATGATTGAGGAATTGTACCATTTGTAAGGTCAATTGCTGCTGGTTATTGGACTTAATTTGAGTAATCAAATCTGTTTGAATTAACACCACAAATAAGCCAATGAATTGTCCTATGAAACTACCAAGTAGGAAAAAACCAAATAAGCTAAGAAGCTTTGAAAATATGTTAAACCAATTGCTTGGCCCTGAATAATAGTTTTCTTGCATAATGGTCGTAAATTTACATAATTTTTTAAGAGAATGGTAAAAATTGGTAACATAGAACTTGGTGATTTCCCTTTACTTTTAGCACCCATGGAGGACGTGTCTGATCCGCCTTTTAGGGCAGTTTGCAAAGAAAATGGTGCTGATTTGATGTATACCGAGTTTATTTCTTCCGAAGGACTTATTCGCGATGCAGCTAAAAGTGTTCAGAAATTAGATATTTTTGAATATGAACGCCCCATAGGCATTCAATTATTTGGGAGTTCTATTGAAACAATGGCTGCTTGTGCTGAAATTGCAACAAAGGCAGGACCCGATTTGATTGATATTAATTATGGCTGTCCGGTAAAACAAGTCGCTTGCAAAGGTGCAGGAGCGGCTTTGCTGCAAGATATTCCGAAAATGGTTGCTATGACCAAAGCTGTTGTGGATGCCACACATTTACCTGTTACGGTAAAAACCCGCTTAGGATGGGATGAGTCTACCAAAAATATTGAGGAAGTAGCAGAACGCTTGCAGGATATTGGAATTCAAGCTTTAACGGTACATGGTAGAACACGCGTTCAAATGTATAAAGGTGAAGCTAATTGGGAATTGATTTCCAAAGTCAAAAATAACGCACGAATCAAAATTCCAATTTTTGGAAATGGCGATATTGACACCCCAGAGAAGGCTTTAGAATATAAAAATAAATATGGGGTAGATGGCATCATGATTGGTCGTGCATCCATTGGTTATCCTTGGATTTTCAATGAAATCAAACATTTTTTGAAAACTGGCGAGCATTTAGCGGGGCCAGATTTGCAAGAGCGAATTAGAGTTTGTCTTAAACATTTAGAATTTTCCATTCGTTGGAAAGGTAATCACGGTGGTATTGTTGAAATGCGTCGTCATTATGCCAATTATTTCAAAGGATTGGATCATTTTAAACCATTCCGCAGTCGATTAGTTACATCTAGTAGTTTTGAAGAAATCGTTCAAATTTTACAAGAAGTTTCTCAGTTTTATCAAATGGTTATTGATTTTTAAACATTAAGGCATTAAGAAGCATTAAGTTTTTCTTATTTTTCTTAATCTCTTAATTTCTTAATGGTTAATAATCTTTTAAACATTAAGTCATTAAGAATCATTAAGGCTGTTTTCCTCTCTACATCTTACATCTTACCTCATACATCAAAGCTCTTTTCAATAAATTGATAATTATCGCTATTCCATCAAATTATCAAACAACTTTTATTTCTAGCCATTACATTCGTTTGAAAATTTCGAGCGAATATGAACGAATTATACCTAGCCTATTTTTGGAAAAATAGATTATTTGACCAATTGTCTTTATTGTCTACTTCAGGACAAAATGTAAATATTATCTCTACTGGAATCGAAAATTTTCACTCAGGTGCTGATTTTCAAAATGCTAAAATTAGAATTGATGGTATCGAATGGGTGGGTTCTGTTGAATTACATGTAAAAGCATCGGATTGGTATGTGCATCACCATGACACAGATCATGCTTATGAAAATGTGGTATTGCACGTTATTTGGGAAGAAGACACAAAAGTATGTTACCAAGATGGAACATTGATACCTACATTAAATCTTTCTAATTACATAAACGATCTGTCGCTCACGAATAGCTCTTTCAAATTGGAGGATAAATCTTCCTTGCTTTGTGAGGCATTTTTTGAAAAAATTCCAGTTGAGATTAAGTATTCCATGTTAGACAAATGTTTGAAAGAACGCTTGAATGAAAAGTCAGATCAAATGGCTGAATTACTTGAGAAAAATCATTTCGATTGGGAGGAAACCTTTTATCAATCCTTGGCCAAAAGTTTCGGTTTTCGTGTCAATGCAGAACCGATGTTGCGATTAGCTCAATCTATTTCCCTTAAAACCATATTGAGGTACAGAGATAGACCTTATGCCGTGGAAAGTATTTTATTTGGTTTAGGTGGATTTTTGGAAGAACCCATTTTAGATGATTACCAAAAAGTGTTACGAAAAGAATTCATTCATTTGCAAAAAAAACACCAATGGGATAAGAACTATTTGCATATTTCTGATTGGAAATTTTTGCGACTTCGTCCTTATAATTTTCCAACCATCCGTCTGGCTCAGTTTTCAGAAATGATTAAATCTAATTGCTCATTGATTTCTTTATTATTAGAAATAAAGGAATTAAATACAATTAAAACATTGTTTGAAATTCCCTTGGATTTTTATTGGGATAGCCATTATCATTTTGGTAAAATATCCAGTAAAAATTATTCAAGCCTTGGACTATATTCCTTTCAATCCATTTGCATCAACACTTTAATACCGATGTTAATTACCTATGCTAAAATAAAAAAGCAATACGAATATGGAAAAAAGGCTATGCGTTGGTTAAATGAATTACGCCTAGAGGAAAATAGCATCGTAAATATTTTCAAAAATTTACATTTGCCTATTCGATCCGCGGCTGATTCGCAGGCTTGCTTACATTTACATAAAAATTATTGTACACAAAAAAAATGCCTCCATTGCGAAATGGGTAAAGAAATCGTACAAGGAGGCATTAATTGTTAAACTTCTTCTAAAATATAAAATTGATAAGCTTGAAAATGTAAATGATCATGATCCATTCCAACTGATATCGTTTGATTTGACCAAAGATCTTTTAACTTATTCGGTCTTTTCCCGTTTTTGTCGAAAGCGAAAAAGGTTAGGTTTTGTTCGTTTTCGCTGAAATTAAATAAGAAATAAACTTTCTTATTTTCAATAGATCTAATATATCCCACGACTGCCGGATTATGGCTGCTCATCCATTCTAAATTTTTGAAATCAGCGACTACATCTAAACTTTTACGTAATTCAATGAGTTTTTTCGTAGCTGTAAAAACTTGATACTCGGTAGTTCCTTCTTTTTTTGATTTTGCATTCTTTTTCCAATCGATGATTGGGCGATGCATCCAGCGATTATCATAACTCTTACCTGGATCCTGTAAATAGGAATAATCATTTTGGTAAGCGACTTCATCTCCATAAAACAAGATTGGTACACCTCCTAAAAAGAAACAATGAGCTTGCATCAAAAGGATTTTTTGAATAGCAGTTTCAATTTTCTTTTTGTCCTTGCTTGCTACGGCTTTTTCTAATCCACAAAGAGAAGCTAATGAACCTGAAATTCTAGCATCTTGAGTTTTAGGATTAACCGCAAAAAGAGCGCCTGAAGCTGGTGAATCTTCTTGAAGCCCGCCATAATAATTTTTCAAATAAAGGCGATGTAAATATGGATTATAGCCCACTTGATCAATCATGTAATCATCGTACCCCAAGCCAATATCATCATGACATCTTGTATAGGTTACCCATGTCGCACCCAAAGGTTTTTTCAGTAATTCATGTTGCGCCGCTAACATAATTCGAGTATCACCTGTGGCAAGCGCATCCCATTGCAAGGCCATCTGAGTAGCGTTATAAGCAAAATCACACTCGTGAGTCGCAAATCTGCCTGTTCCAAAATATTCCATGATCTGTGCCGGGGCCACAATAGCCTCTCCCAATAATGCCATTCCTGGCGTAGCAACTTCCACACATAATTTGATGAGTTGCAATAATTTATGTGCTTCTGGGAGATTTTGGCACGTAGTCCCCATTTGCTTCCAAATAAAGGCAGGTGCATCTATTCTCAGTACATCCACACCTAAATTGGCATAAAAGAATACATTATTCAGCATTTCAATGAACACCTTTGGATTCGTATAATTAAGATCCCATTGGTAATGATGAAATACTGTCATCGCCCATTTGTCCACTTCCTCAATATAAGTAAAACTTCCGGGAGAGCTTTCAGGGAATATTTCAGGAAGATGTTCCTCCATCGCGTCTGGAATTCTACGGTCATCGAAGAAATAAAAGTAATCTTGATACTCTTTATCGCCAGATTTTGCTTTTTTTGCCCATTCATGGTGATGAGAGGTGTGGTTCAAAACAATATCAATCATTAAATACATGTCTTTCGACTGTAGTTTGGATTGTAGTTTTCTTAAATCTTCAATGGATCCTAATCTTTCCTCTACCTGACGAAAATCTTCCACCGCATAACCGCCATCGCTTTCTCCTTCAGGACTTTTAAACAAAGGCATTAAGTGTAAAAAGTTAACGCCAAGATCTTCTAAATAATCCAATTTCTTACCTAAACCCTGAATGTTACCAGCAAATCGATCTACGTAAAGACTCATTCCCATCAACTGATTACTTAAAAACCAGGTGCCTTTTTCAGCTTTGGAATCATCTCTAGATTTTAAATCTTTAGTTCTTTCCAAATGGGCATTAAAAATACTTTTGATCAAAAGTTCAAACAATGGACTTGCCATGGGATGTTTGGAATATATTTGATCAAAAATTTCACTGATATCAGCAATATTAGCAGTAAACCGCTGTAAAAAAGCATTATCATTGGCTGTTTTGCCAATTTTTAAGCTTTTAGAATAGTTGTTAATTGTATTTTGTAAGTAGGAATTGTACACAGATGTATTAATTAAAAATGCTGTTATTTAAATGTTTAAATGCTTCCATGGCTCCCATGTATTCACAGGTTCTTGCTCCCGCTCGATTTGCATTTTGAATGATTTTTTGCCAATCTTCGATCGAAAGTTGTTGGATATCGGTGATGCCCATTTGATCAATTTGATATAAAACTGCACCGACAAATGCATCACCAGCTCCTGTGGTATCTACAGGTTTTACCTCTATGCTAGTCATAACATAGGTTTGTTGATTTAAGCCCAACAATGTACCTTCTTTACCCAAAGTTATGGCAAAAACTCCCGGGCATAGTTGAAGTAATTTTTCAGTCGCAGCCTCTAAGGTTGGGGTTCTTGTAATCAACATCGCTTCTTCATCACTTAATTTAGTAAAATCAGCTTGTTGTAAGAAAATAAGCGATTGCTCAATAAAAGTTTCTTGTTTGTCGCCAAATAATAAATGACGATAATTGGGATCAAAACTGATGATTTTGCCTTTTTTCTTTGCCTGCTCTAGTAAATGATAATAAGACGCTTTCAAGGGCCCATCTAAAAAGGCAGTGGCTGAACCAAAATGTACAATGGAAAAAGGATTTAAATCAATGGACTGAATTTCCTCCAAATTTAATTCTGCGTCCGCACCCCGATTAAAAATAAAATCCCTTTCGCCGTCTAACATGAGTGAAACAAAAGCAAATGTGGTAAAATGTTCAGGTGCAGTAAACAGATATTGCGTGTCCACCTCAAAGGAATCCATCACTTCTTTCAAATGCTTCCCAAATGGGTCTTGTCCAACTTTTGCTGTCAAACTAATAGAGCCACCCAAAGCACCGATGGCCGCTGCTACATTGGTGGGAGCACCTCCCGGTTTTTTAAGAAAATTTTGACCATCAGATAAAGCACTGCCTTTATCTGTACATATCATATCAATTAAGGCTTCGCCGATACACAATACACTCATTCGCTTACTGAATTTTTTATGGAGGGTTTAATTAATGCCGTTGCAATGGCTGCTAGAACCAATAAAACGCCTGCAAAGATAATGGCATTTCTCGAGTCATTGCCCAAAAAATTCTTCAAAATGTATCCAAAAGTGATATTTTGCAGAATCATTGGTATGACAATCATCATATTAATAATTCCCATATAAACGCCATATCTTTCTTTGGGTATTTCATTTACAACCAATAAATAAGGAATTCCCATCATACTTGCCCATCCAATTCCGAAACCTGTAATAGCTACGAACAATAAATTTTTGTCTTGAATAAAAGGGAAAGTCAAGAATCCTGCTGCAGCTAAAAGTAAACAAATCATGTGTACGCTTTTTGCTCCATATTTATTGGCAAATCTTGCCAGTGCCAATGCCGATAAAAAAGTGACAATGTTATACCAACCGTTCACTAAACCTGTCCAAGAAACAGCCTCTTCATATTGAGTTGGGTTATCCTTGGGAGTTGCATTCCAAATGGAAAGCGCAATACTTTTAGAGGAATTTTGCCAATAGCAAAAAAGTGCATACCATTGAAATAAATAAATCAAGGCCAATTGCCACATGACTTTTGGCATAACGGTAAAGGCTTCAATGATTTCTTTTAAAGATTCGCCCAGGGATATTTTTTTAGATCTTAATAAGGCTAATTCTTCATCGCTAGGCACTATTTCTTCTGTTGTTTTCATGGACCACCAAATGGAACCTATGGAACAAACAGCTCCTAAGAAAAAGGAGGCATAAACCCAAGTAGGCAATGATCCAGTCTTTCCGATGAAAATCATGGGAAAAATAAATAAAGATAAATTGGCCAAAGTTTGTCCAAAACCCGTGAAAAAACTTTGCATTTGGAAACCCGTAGGTTGTTGTTCTTCATTTAATTTATCAGCCACAAATGCCCTGTAAGGTTCCATGGCGGTGTTATTTCCCGCATCTAATATCCATAAGAGTCCAGCAGCCATCCAAAGTGAACTACTAAATGGATAAAGCAGTAAACAAATGCTACATAATAAGGCTCCAATAAAAAAATACGGTTTCCGACGGCCCCATTTAGGATGCCATGTACTATCACTTAATGCACCAATAAATGGCTGAATGAGTAAGCCTGTAACGGGTCCGGCCAGATTGAGTAAGGGGATTTGATCCGGACTAGCCCCTAGAAAATCATAAATAGGATTGACTGCACTTTGTTGTAATCCGAATGAATATTGAATGCCAAAAAATCCGACATTCATGTTGATAATTTGACTGAAAGTGAGGTAAGGTTTTTTGAACGCCATGCTTGAATGTTTAAATACAATTTTAAATATAAATAATCATATTGAAATTAGCAAAGAACCCATTTTCACTTTTCTCTTTTCACTTTTCTCTTTTCTCTTTTCTCTCTTCTCTCTCTTCTCTCTTCTCTTTTCTCTCTTCTCTTTTCTCTCTTCTATTTTCTATTTAATATTCTTGACTCAAAGGATGAATCATCAATTCATCAATCACCACGTGCGGAGGCTGATTCATAATAAAAGCAATACTTTCTGCCATGTCATTTGGGCTTAACCAATCTTGGTGAGAAGGATGTCCTTGAGGTTCAGCATGGAACATGGAATCAACTAGTCCAGAATAAACAACTGAAACTTTGATTCCATCTTTTCTAACTTCTTTTCTCAGAGCCTCCGAAAATGCATGTTGGGCGTATTTGGAAGCACAATACAATGAGCCACCATCAAAAACACGTTTCGCCACATCGGAAGCGATGGAAATAATATGTCCTTTTTTAGCATTTTTCATGAAGGGTAATACTGCTTTGGAAAATAGAAATGTTCCTTTGACATTCGTCGCAAAAACTGCATCCCATTGTTCAGCTGTATAGGATTCCGTTGGTCCAAAAGCGCCAATACCTGCATTATTGATTAAAAAATCAATCTTTTGGAAGGTATGTTCCGTTTTTTCAACTGCCATTTGAACAAATTCTTCATCCGCAACATCTCCAGCAAAATATAAAGGACGATGGCCAATTTCTGTTATTTCAGCAGCTAAATCTTTTAGTTCGCCGACATTTCTTGCTATTAAACTTAATTGAAAATTTTGTTGTGCTAAATGGATGGCCAATGCCCTTCCGATTCCTTTGGATGCACCTGTTATGATGGCTGTGCGAGGTATTTGTGTCATTTTTTTATATTTTCGTAATAAAATTCGATCGATTTCGTTCTTTTGTCAAACTTAACCATTAATTGATTCAATGATTAATCCTTTCAGATTTATTTTCCTATTCGTTTTCATTCAAATTGTTTTTTCTTGTAAACAACCTTTGGAAGAAAATAATACCTTAATTCCTGATGGATTAGTGGATGCTAATATGCCAAATTTTGATTCTCGACTTTTTGCGATTGGTCAATTCGAA
This sequence comes from Aquirufa sp. ROCK-SH2, assembly GCF_054558315.1. Classification (NCBI taxonomy): domain Bacteria; kingdom Pseudomonadati; phylum Bacteroidota; class Cytophagia; order Cytophagales; family Flectobacillaceae; genus Aquirufa; species Aquirufa sp. ROCK-SH2. Next base: position 433,910 of record NZ_JBPXKB010000003.1, read on the forward strand.
GGACCAATGACTTGCACGGCAACCTATATTGAAGTCCCCAATCAGAGTTTAGACTCCCCAGCATACATTATCACAAACGGACATTGTACCAATTTTAATTATGAAGATAATCCCATTTATGTCGACGTTCCATTGAATGCAAAAGTGACATTTAAGGTTTTAGCAGGTGTGCCTGAAAGTCAACAAATTAGTTTTTCGACAAAAAAGATTGCCTATGCTACAATGAAAGGGACAGATTTGGCCATTGTAGAGTTGAATCATAGTAATCAAGAATTGAAAAAAGCCGGAATAATTCCATTGAAAATAGCAAGTTCAATACCAGCTTTGGGAAGCAGCATACAAACATTTGGTTTTCCACTTTCTTTACAACCGATACAATTGCGAGTTAGCAATGGAACTCAAGGAAATAGTACTTCGATTGCGGAATTTATTTGGCTATGGCAAGATTTTTATTCCAATAATTTTAAAAACATTGCGGGAGGGAGTTCAGGTTCTCCCGTTATGGAAAATCTCAATAAAGGAATATGGGGGATGGTGAATACAACCACCGCCAATGGCCTTGGGACTTGTGAATTAGGTTCTCCCTGTGAATTTTTGAATAATTATAGTCCAACTGTTCATGCCTCCACTACTTATACCTTAGATATCCGTTCGATACGTAATAGTTTTAACAATAAGGGGCTTTTTGATATACAATTACCAAGTAATGAATTGGAAAAGCCAACCAATTTTAATGTTCGCTTAGATAACGACGTTCGGAATTTTAATCGATTTCGATCGATCAATGAATTATTACACTTTATTTCATCCGATTATTCAAAAACGTCTTATCGAATTGATTTATTGGAATCGTACAACAGGAAAAACACCATCGGCTTTTTACCCATGACTTCTGATACTATGAAGGTACATTTTCCCGAAAAGGAAGGATTTTACGTTATTAGTTTCTTGCGGAATCAACAAAAAAATTATTTGACCTTTAAAATGGATTTTACTGCACCCAATGCAGATTTAATTCAATTAAGTCAAAACAAAGGTTCTGACGGTTATTCCATAGAACCGATTTTTAAATATCCTGAAATTGTCAATTATGAATGGAAGGTGGGCCCTGCTGCCAATTGCAATTGTGCCGATAAAACGGATCTTGAACCTTATTATCGATTTGCTAAATTTATTTCGACGAGCGAATTGCCTGCTAAAGTATGTATTTATGGGTTTGATCTTGCAGGAAATGAATCTAATGTGAAGGAATTTATTTTGCAGAAATAGAAATTGCTATTTTCAGGATAGAAATATTAGAATATTAATTTTAAATTTTCTATTTTCGACTTTTTAAAATAATACCTATTTATGATAAACGATTCGATTTATATTAAAGCTCAGCAAGAAGTTTTTGATGTGGTGATTGTTGGTTCTGGAGCAGGAGGGGGAATGGCAGCTTATACATTGGCAAAAGCTGGTGTTAAAGTTTGTGTTCTTGAGGCTGGACAACCTTTTGATCCCGCTGATCCTAAAAACATCACTCAGTTAAAATGGCCTTATGAGTCGCCAAGAAGGGGAGCAAGTTCTACCCGTCCATTTGGTGATTTTGATGCTGCTTATGGAGGATGGAACATTGAGGGAGAACCTTATACATCTAAAAATGGAACAACCTTCGATTGGTTTCGTGCCAAAATGGTGGGTGGACGTACCAATCACTGGGGAAGAATTTCCTTACGTTTTGGACCAGATGATTTTAAGCGTGCTAGTATAGACGGATTAGGGGATGATTGGCCGATTGGTTATGATGATATGAAGCCATATTACGACCGCGTAGAGAAATTAATTGGCGTTTTTGGAACCAATGAAGGATTACGTAATGATCCAGATGGTCAATTTTTACCGCCTCCAAAACCTCGTTTACATGAGTTGATGATCATGAAGGCCAACAAAAAGTTGGGAATTCCAACGTATCCATCTCGTATGGCTATGTTGACGAAGAAAATCAATGATGAACGTGGAAAGTGTTTCTATTGTGGACAATGCGGAAGAGCTTGTATGGCCTATGCCGACTTCTCTTCATCTTCTGTTTTAATTAAACCTGCAGTTGCAACGGGAAATACGACTTTGATTACTTATGCGATGGTTCGTGAGGTAATGACAGATCCTACTACTGGATTAGCAACCGGTGTTTCTTACGTAAATACGGTTAACCTTCAAGAATATTCAATCAAAGCTAAGGTGGTTATTTTGGCAGCAAGTGCTGGAGAAACTGCTCGTTTATTATTGAATTCTAAGAGCTCAAGATACGCCAATGGATTAGCTAACTCTTCAGGAGTAGTTGGTAAATATTTGAATGATTCTACTGGAGCTTCTCGTTCTGGAATTATTCCTGCTTTATTAGACAGACCTCGTTACAATGAAGATGGAGTAGGAGGAATGCACATTTATACTCCATGGTGGTTAGATAACAAAAAGTTGGATTTTCCTAGAGGTTATCACATTGAATACGGTGGTGGTATGGGAATGCCTGGTTATGGATTTGGTTCAGGTATTGAATCAATGAATGGTAAGGCTGAATATGCCAAAGATGGAAAAGCTAAGCCTGCAGGTGGATATGGATTAAGCCTAAAAGAAGATTATAAGAGATTCTATGGTGCTTATGTTGGATTTGCAGGAAGAGGTGAGCCAGTAGTTAGAGAAGATAATTATTGCGAAATAGATCCAACTACGGTGGATAAATACGGTATTCCGGTATTAAGATTCCATTATAAATGGTCTGATTACGAAATCAAGCAAGCTAAGCACATGCAAGAAACGTTTGAAGAAATTATTCATGCTATGGGTGGAGTTCCAATGGGTAAAAAGCCAGGTCCAGAAAATAATTATGGATTAGCTGAGCCAGGAAAAATCATCCACGAAGTAGGTACTGCGCGTATGGGTAATGATCCTAAAACATCTGTGTTGAATTCAAATTGTCAAGCACATGATGTGAAAAACTTATTTGTGGCTGATGCAGCTCCATTCGTTTCTCAAGGTGATAAAAATGCTACTTTAACCATTTTAGCATTATCATTAAGAACGTCAGAATATATTCTAGATCAACGTAAAAAAGGCAATATCTAATGAAAAGAAGAGATTATTTAAAAAACTTAGGATTAAGTTCATTGGGACTTGCAGTGTTGAGTCCAGATATTCAAGCAGCAGAATCATTAGATCATTTCCCTGCTCCCAAAACTGCCACAGGTGAATTGAAAATTCCTGGTGGTCGTACAAAAGATGAAGCAGAAAGAGATGCTCGTTTAATGGCTGAAAAGTTCTTAAATGCACATGAACTTGCTACTATCACTGTTCTTACGGATATTATTATTCCTGCAGATGGTAAATTTGGTAGTGCTTCTCAATCGGGCGTTACAGGTTTTATTGAGTTCATTGTAAAAGACAAACCAGAATTGAAAACACCTGTTAGAGGAGGTTTAGGATGGTTAGATGCTGAATCAAAAAAGCGTTTTCAAAAAGTATTCGTTGAAATCACTCCAGCACAACGTATCAAGATAGTTGATGATATCGCTTATCCTGAATTAGCTAAAAAAGAATTCTCTCAAGGTGTTAGTTTCTTTTCTATGATGAGAAATTTAACCGCCACGGGGTACTTTACTTCTAAAATGGGAATTGAAGATTTAGGCTATAAAGGAAATACTCCCAATGAATGGGAAGGAGTTCCTGCCGATGTATTAGCCAAATATGGCTTTGCGTAACTAAATTTGAGGTAAGATGTAGGATGAATTAAGAATTAAAAATTATATATATTCATCTTACCTCTTACCTCTTACCTCTTACCTCTTACCTCTTACCTCTTACCTCTTACCTATTACCTATTACCTTATTTGATAATTCCTCACATATTCAAATCCAATCAGCAAATAGTAGCTGCGGTGAGTACACGAAAGGGTGGCGTGAGTCCTTTCCCATTCGACTCATTAAATTTAGGTGTACATACTCCTGATACCCCTGAAAATATACAACATAATCTCTTAGGTTTCACTGAAAAATTAGATATTCCATTCGATGCATTAGCTCGTTCTTATCAATGTCACGGTGATCAAATTCTAGTTACAGATTCACCCATATACGCGGAAAATTTTGATGCAATCATCACCAACACCCTGAATGTTTTTCCTGGCGTGGGTATCGCTGATTGCTGTCCTATTTTATTGGCTGATCCCGTTCATCAAGTGGCAGCAGCGATTCATGCAGGTTGGAAGGGGACTGTAAAAGAGATTGTTCGTAAAACTGTGGAAAAAATGCAGGGGGAATTTCAAACGAACCCTAATGATATTTTAGCTTACATTGGACCATGCATCAGTCAAGAATTTTTCGAAGTGGGAGATGAGGTAGCAGAGCAATTTTCAGCAGAGGTTAAAGTGAAAATAAAAGACAAATTTCATGTTGATTTGAAAAAAGCCAATGCCATTCAGTTGCAAAATGCGGGCGTCAAACAAATTGAAATATCTCCTTTATGTACAATCAAAAACAATGACCTTTTTTTCTCTTTCAGAAAAGAAAATGGTAGTACGGGTAGAATGTTAGCGGTGATTGGATTTAAATAGGTAATAGGTAAAAGATAAGAGGTGAAAGGTAATAGGTAATAGGTAAGAGGTAAGAGGTAAGAGGTAAGAGGTAAGAGGTTTTCTCTCTTCTATCTTCTCTTTTCTCTCTTCTTACATCATACGGTTCTTTCTTTAAAAAACGCTTCCAATCCTCCTATGTAGGCTTTAGCGTCACTTAAACTACAATCAGCTCGAAGTTCTCCAAGATGAATCAATAAAATTCGATCGCAAATAGATTCTACTTCACTGAGGATATGGCTGGAAAATAAAATGATTCTGCCTGGACTTAAATGTTTGATCAGATTTCTGATTTCTGTCATTTGGTTGGGATCAAGGCCACTGGTTGGTTCATCTAAAATTAATATTTTAGGATCATGCAAAATCGCTTGAGCAATCCCGACTCTTTGTTGATAACCTTTAGAAAGTTCGTTGATTTTCTTTTTTTGTTCCTTTTGTAAACCTACTAAGTCAATAACCTCTTGAATTCTTTGTTTCAGTTTTTTGCTTGGAATTTGATGAATCTCTCCAACAAATTGTAAAAATTCTTTGACATACATATCGGTATACAAAGGATTGTTTTCTGCCAAATAGCCAATGATTTTTTTTATTTCAATGGGGTTTTCAGATATATCAAATTGATTAATCTGTGCATCGCCTTCATCTGCTTTGATTTGTCCCATCAACATTTTCAGCGATGTTGATTTGCCTGCACCATTCGGGCCTAAAAATCCTACAATTTCTCCTTCTTTTATTTCAAAGGAAATGGAATTGACCGCTTTTTGTTGTCCAAATTTTTTAGAAAGATGGCTGACTTTAATCGACATACTCGAAAGATTATTGATAATATTGCAAAGGTAGGTAAAATGGGAACTAAAACTGCTTACCTTTGTGTTTTCGTTGGTAAAAATGCTTAATTTATGCAAGAGGAACAGATTCGTTTAGATAGTATTGAAGATGCAATTGAAGATATCCGTCAAGGTAAAATAATTATTGTGGCGGATGATGAGGATAGAGAGAATGAAGGTGACATGATTTGTGCTTCAGAAGCTATTACTCCTGAATTAGTCAATTTTATGGTTACGGAAGCGCGCGGTTTGATGTGTGTTTCACTCACAGAAGATCGTTGTAATGCTCTAGGACTAGAGATGATGGTGGATAACAACACAACATCCCACGAAACACCCTTTACTGTTTCTGTCGATTTATTAGGAAACGGTTGCACAACAGGAATTTCTGCTTCTGATCGTTCTAAAACAATTAGAGCTTTAGTTGATCAAACAACTACTCCAGCTGATTTGGGGCGTCCTGGTCATATTTTTCCTCTGAAAAGTAAATCCGAAGGCGTTTTAAGAAGAACTGGTCATACGGAAGCATCCATGGATTTTGCCCGTTTAGCGGGTTTTAAACCTTCTGGCGTATTAATTGAAGTGTTGAATGAGGATGGAAATATGGCAAGATTGCCAGATTTGCGCCGTATTGCAGATAAATTCAATTTAAAATTGGTGACAATCAAGGATTTGATTGAATACCGTTTGAACAAAGAGTCATTGATTCATCGTGAAATTGGCGTAAATATGCCAACGCAGTGGGGAAATTTCGAATTAATCGCTTTTAAACAAAAAAATACGGGAGATACCCATTTAGCTCTAATCAAAGGTACTTGGGATAAAGATGAACCCGTGTTGGTTCGAGTACATAGTTCTTGTGTAACAGGAGATATTTTTGGATCTTGTAGATGCGACTGTGGGGGACAATTGCATAAAGCAATGGAATTGGTCGAAAAAGAGGGCAAAGGCGTGATTTTATATATGTTTCAAGAGGGTAGAGGAATTGGTTTGTTGAATAAATTGAAAGCCTATAAATTACAAGAAATGGGTAGAGATACCGTGGAGGCTAATTTAGAATTAGGGTTTGCAATGGATGAAAGAGATTATGGGGTGGGTGCTCAAATTTTACGTGATTTAGGTGTTCATAAAATTCGATTAATTTCAAATAATCCTAAAAAACGTGCCGGTTTATTGGGTTATGGTTTAGAAATTGTAGAATCTGTACCTATTGAAATTCAGGCTAATCCACACAATGAATCTTATTTGAAAACGAAAAGAGATAAAATGGGTCATACCATTCTGAAATAGTCTTTGGTTAGCTGATTGTTAAAGCTATGATTGAAATTAAAGGAATACATAAGGAATTTAATGGACGAGTAGTCTTGGATGGAATCGATGGTGTTTTCAAACAAGGAACTATTAGTATGGTGATTGGTGGGAGTGGAACTGGTAAAAGTGTATTGCTGAAATGCATGATTGGTATTTTGAATCCAGAAAAAGGCGAGGTTCTTTTTGATGGACGTAATATTATTCATGGCGACTTAGAAACTGTCAAGGAAATTCGTCGAGAAATGGGCGTTTTATTCCAAGGTGGGGCATTGTTTGATTCTAAAACAGTGTTAGAAAATGTTCGATTTCCTTTGGATATTTTATCCTCTCAATCCATTTCGGAAAAAAATGATCGTGCGATGCATTGCATTCAGCGTGTAGGTTTGGAACATGCCGCTCATTTAATGCCTTCAGAAATTTCAGGTGGAATGAAAAAAAGAGTGGGAATTGCTCGAGCGATTGTAATGAATCCCAAATACCTTTTCTGCGACGAACCCAACTCTGGTTTGGATCCTTTAACAGCTGTTAAAATTGATTTATTGATTCAAGAGATCACAGAAGAATATAATATCACAACGGTTGTTATTTCGCATGATATGAATTCTGTGATGAGAATGGGAGAGTATATCATGTTTTTGAAAGATGGAAAAAAATTATGGGAAGGCAGTAAATCTAATTTATTACAAACCACAGAACCTGCATTACAAGAATTCTTGTCAACTAAGTTAATTTAACATGGAGCAACAGTCAGAAGCACCCATAGTTCATGAAAATGTTTCTTTAAAGACATTGAATACTTTTGGTATAGACGTTAAGGCAAAATATTATACAGAAATAACCAAGATTGAACAATACATTCAATTATTAAATGAAGGAAAATATGCCTCTATTCCGCATTTTTTTTTAGGAGGAGGGAGTAATATTTTACTGACTAAAGATCTCGATGCTTTACTCGTGAAAATATCCTTGATGGGGAAAGAAATAGTCAAAGAGGACGCCGAGTATGTTTGGATAAAGGCTGGATCGGGAGTTATTTGGGATGACTTGGTTCAATATACTGTTCAACATAATTGGTCAGGTTTAGAGAATTTATCCCTCATTCCAGGGACCGTTGGTGCTGCGCCTATGCAAAATATAGGGGCTTATGGTGTTGAAATAAAAGATACTTTTGATCATTTAGAAGCATTGAATTTATCGAATAGGACAATAGATCAATTTAAAAATGAAGATTGTCAGTTTGGGTATCGTGAAAGTTATTTTAAGCATGCAGGAAAGGGAAAGTATTTGATTACCTCTGTTTGTTTCAAATTGAATAAGCAAGCAAATCCCCAAACATCTTATGGTGCGATTCAAGATGTATTACAAGCGAAAAATATTGTTCAGCCATCCATAAAAGATGTTGCGGAGGCAGTGGTTGAGATTCGTCAAAGTAAATTACCCAATCCCAAAGAAATTGGAAACTCGGGTAGTTTTTTTAAAAATCCAACCGTTTCAAAGGAGGAAGCCGATCGTTTGATGAAAGCTTTTGAAGGAATTCCTCATTATCCCGTCTTGGGAAGTTCTGACGTTAAATTCCCAGCAGGTTGGTTCATTGAACAAGCAGGATGGAAGGGATATAGAGAAGGAGATGCAGGAGTCCACAGCAAACAGGCACTTGTATTAGTCAATTATGGAAATGCAACAGGTACGGAAATTGTTCAATTGTCTGAGAAGATTAAGAAATCCGTTTTTGATAAATTTGGAGTCCATTTAGAAACAGAAGTAAATATTATATAAATATGAAATTACCTACTCTTGAAAGCATTGGTAAAGGTCCATTTTTTTTAATGGCAGGAAGTTGTGCCATTGAAAGTCGCGATTTAGCTTTTGAAATTGGTGAGAAAATTGACGCCATGTGCAAGTCGATGGGTATTCCCTTTATTTTCAAAGGATCATATCGAAAAGCAAATCGAACAAAAATTGATTCTTTTACAGGAATTGGTGATATCAAAGCTTTAGAAATTTTAAAAGAAGTGGGAGCTCATTTGAATGTTCCAACTGTCACGGATATTCATGAAAGTGCAGAGGCTGCCATGGCAGCCGCTTATGTAGATGTTTTGCAAATTCCTGCGTTTTTATGTCGACAAACGGATTTATTAGCCGCCGCTGCTAAAACAGGTAAAGCTGTGAATATCAAAAAAGGACAATTTATGTCGGGTGCATCCATGAAATTTGCGGTTGAAAAAGTCATGCATGAAAACCCTGAAGCAGTTGTTTACTTAACGGATAGAGGTAATTCCTTTGGATATGGTGATTTAGTCGTTGATTATCGAAATATACCTGAAATGGCGGCATTTAAGGTGCCTGTAATCATGGATTGTACTCATTCTTTGCAAAGACCTAATCAGGGAAGTGGTGTTACCGGTGGACAGCCAGCTTTGATAGAAACCATCGCCAAAGCGGCTATTGCCGTTGGTGCAGATGGATTATTTATTGAAACTCATCCAAATCCTAGCATCGCTAAATCTGATGGAGCTAATATGCTTCCTTTGGATCAGTTGGAAGGCCTTTTGGAGAAACTCTTGCGTGTGAGAGAAAGTATTGTTTAGTTAGAAAAGAGAAGAGAGAAAATTCGGTGGCTGAGGTTCTCGAAGCCACCTCTTACCTCTTACCTCTTACCTCTTACCTCTTACCTCTTACCTCTTACCTCTTACCTCTTACCTCTTACCTCTTACCTCTTACCTCTTACCTCTTACCTTAATCTTGTTCCAGGGCGCAGTCGTATTTCTAGCCATATCAATCGCCAAAGCAACCATTAATAACGTAAATAGGATTATTACCCATCTAAAAATTGTTCTATTACGATTCATCTATTTAAATTTTGGGGTTATATTGATAAATTATTTCAGCCGAGTTTTTACTTGTTTCAGTCCAATTGTCGGCATATTCCCAGCGTAAATGAATAACTTCTGCAGTTTCCATTTGAATGTTTTGATTGGTGAAATAGGATGCTAAATAAGAAATAGAAGGATTGTGGGCTACTAAATAAATGATAGGGTCTTTTTGTTGATAGATGTTTTCAACATACTGTTTCCCCGTTGAATGATACCAATTCTCATCTTGAATCATGGCGGTAAATAATTCGGGAATATAATTTTGTATGATTTTTGTGGTTTCTAGTGTTCTTTTGGCAGAGGAACAAAGCCATGTTCCAGGTTGATGTCCTGAGTATTTTAATACTTGGGCCGTTTGTTGAGCTTCCAATTTACCTTTTTCAGATAATTGTCTATCGAAATCCGGTTCGATATAAGCACCAGCATTGGCATGTCTAATTAATATTAATTCGACCATTTTATGTGTTTTTTATCAAAGGATATGCACCATTTAAATGTTTTTCTCCCATTTCTATATAATGTTGTGCGCCTTCTTTCATTTTTTGAATTTGCTCCACACTCAATGTTTTAATGATTTTAGCAGGAGTCCCCAATACCAATGAACAATCAGGTATGATCATCCCTTCTGTCACCAATGCATGAGCACCAATTAAACAATATTTTCCAATTTTCGCTCTATTTAAGACGGTAGCATGCATTCCAATTAAACTGCCTTCGCCGATTTCAGCACCATGAACTATGGCTGAGTGGCCCACAGTTACAAATTTTCCTATGATTGTCTTATCGCCTTCATCTGCATGCAAAACAGCATTATCTTGAATATTACAACCTTCCTCCAAGATTATTTCTTCAACATCCGCACGAACCACGGCTCCATACCAAATAGTCACATCTTTTCCGATACTTACCTTTCCCATTACACTTGAATTGGGAGCTATAAAATTGGCCATAATTTGATAATTTTTTCAAATATAGCTCCAAGTGAGTAAATTAGAAGAAATAATTTTATGAAAGATCTATTGAATGTGCTTAAATGGCAAAGTAGTGACCAACTTATTTCAATTGGTTGTGGTGGAGCATGGTGGGAAATCAATTTGTTATTCAATCAACCTTGCTCAAAACTATTTTTAGTTGATCCCAATGAGGATTTATTAAATCAACAAGATGTCAGTGAAACCATTCACTATTTTGAAAAACAGTATCAGAAAAAATTAGATATTTCATGTGAAATCATGAATCTAGATGCTCGCCAATTGAATTTGCCAGAAAAAAGCATCGATGGAATTTTGATTTTTAATGCCTTGCATGAAATAGAAAATCAAATAGAGGTCTTGAGAGAATGTAAACGAATAGGCAAAAAAGGATCCTTTCTTTTTGTTGAGGAAGAATTGTCTTTGAAAGATCGATTTATTCATGAAGGATGTGGATTTCCATTGTTTTATCAAAATGAATTAATTGACTTAATTGAGAATGTCGGATTTAAATTTTCCAAAATTCATAAAAAGGATGATTTAGCAAGTTATTTTCTATTTATAAACGAATAATTCATTATTTTTTATCAAAAATCAATTGATTTTCGCAATTTTGTGCCCAATTTAATAAAGCATGACATCAACTAATAGACCGTTTATCATTGGAATAACTGGGGGGAGTGCCTCTGGTAAAACCTTATTTTTACAAAGCTTGATGGCTCAATTTAAAGAAGATGATATTTGCTTGCTTTCTCAAGACAATTATTATCGCCCTAAACATGAGCAGATAAAAGATATCAATGGAATTGAAAATTTTGATTTACCAGGAGCAATTGATGATGTTGCATTTGCACAAGATATAGAGAAATTAAGAAATGGGGAAGAGGTAACTCGTTTGGAATATACCTTTAATAATTCGGAAAAGATTCCTGCTACTTTAACTTTTAAGCCAAGGAAAATATTGGTGGTGGAAGGAATATTTGTGTTCCATTTTGCAGATGTCGCGAGTTTATTAGACCTTAAAGTTTTTATCGATGCCCGAGATAAAATAAAATTGAAACGACGCATCAAAAGAGATAATGAGGAGCGCGGATATGATCTTCAAGACGTCATGTATCGCTGGAAATACCATGTTAAACCAACTTTTGAAGAATATATTCGTCCCCATAAAAGAAGTTCAGATATCGTCATTCCCAACAATAACCATTTCGAAAAAGGCTTGGAAGTGATTGTTAGTTATTTGAAAACGAAAGTGGAAACCAGGTAATAGGTAAAGGGTAAGAGGTAATAGGTAAAAGTTTTTTAGTTTTCTCTATTACCTCTTACCTCTTACCTCTTACCTCTTACCTTAATCTACTCCGGTCTTAATCTAAAAACCATTCCAGGATTTTCTACACCCACATATAAATATCCGTCTGAACCCATTTTGACATTTCTCATTCTGCCGATATTCAATAAAACTTTTTCTTGGCCTACTACTTTATTGTCTTTGATGATGCAACGATTCATGTAATTGAATCTCAATGAGCCCATCATTAAATTGCCTTTCCAAGCTGGGTATTTATCACTTGTTACAAATGCCAATCCAGAAGGAGCAATAGAGGGAATCCAAAAATTGACAGGTTGTTCCATCCCTTCTTTTTTACTGATATTCGTAATGGGTTTTCCATCATAATTGATACCATAAGAAATGACTGGCCAACCATAGTTTTTACCCGCCTGTATAATATTCAACTCATCTCCACCTCTAGGGCCATGTTCCGTTTCAAAAATTGCTCCTGTATATGGATTTAATGTTAATCCTTGCGGGTTTCTTTGTCCATAAGAATAGATACTGTGATGGAATTTTGTTTTATCTTTTCCAACAAATGGATTGTCCTTTGGAATGCTTCCATCATCGTTTAATCGATGAATTTTACCATTATCATTGTTGGTTTCTTGAGGGAATTCTTTTTCCATTCCTCTTTCTCCTACACTGAAAAATAAATATCCTTTTTTGTCAAACGCAATTCTTGAACCAAAATGATGGAAAGTTTTGGTATAAGGTTGAGCCTCGAAAATTTCTTGGGCTTCAACAAATTCATTGTTTTTGATTTTACCCCTTACAATCGCAGTACTAGTTAAAGTGATAGCCCCATCTTTTTTGAATTTAGAATAAGACATATAAACCCAACCGTTATTTTTGAAATCTGGATGTAAAGCTACATCTAATAAACCTCCTTGTCCTTTTGCCATTACCTCCGGAGTATTTTTGATCAATGTCTTATGTTGTTTTTGATCAACTAAATATAAAGAACCAGAACGATCTGTAATTAAATAATCATTATTGGGTAATTGTGCAAAACCCCATGGACTTTCAAATCCAGTTGCAATGGTGTCCAAAACAATTTTCATGCCCTCTGATGAAAAATGGTTAGAGGTGGGTTTATTCGCAAATTTGTATTGATCAACTGTTTTTAAATTTTCTACAATTAAATCAGCTAATTGATTGATTTCTTCTGTAGTTAAAATTCCTTTCCATGTAGGCATTCCTAAATCCGTGTAACCATTGGTGATACTTGAAACCAATTCATTTTTGCTTTTACCGTGTTTCCATTGGCGATCTACAAAAGCCTCCACTTTTTCGCCATGGCAACTAGAACAATATTGCGTGTAGTTTTTTTCAGGATCTTGTACCAAGGCTTTTGGTTGATTGACAATTTTCAATGACATAATGCTCAAGGCACCTGCGCTAATTAAAAAAAGACTTAGAAATTGCTTTTTCATATGATTGATAAGTTTTTATTCAAAATGATGGAAACACTAAAGTAACAAAGTTTAAGCAAATTTGTTGCAGGTATTATGTGCAAATTACTTATTTAAACTCTTACGCTTCTGAGGGAATTCTCTATTAAATCAATTATATTTATCATTTAAATATGAATACTTTGAAAATTGCATTTTTAGTAAACCCTTTAAAAACAGACTCAAAAACGAAGGCCTATGTTACATGGGTCTTTGAAAATGCCACTAAAATTTCTAATCACTTAAATATCCAATTGTTTGATCAATTTTGGCCAGAAGATTTAAGTTCTTTTGATCGAATTTGGTTACTAGGGGGTGATGGAACGATGTGCTATTTTATTAATCAATATCCAACTATTAAAATACCAATTATTCTTTTCAAAGGTGGAACAGGAAATGATTTTTATTGGAAATTGTATGGTAAACTAAGTCGTGAGCAACATTTAGAGGTGGCGATCAATGGAGAAATTCAAGCAGTAGATGCTGGACTTTGCAATGGAAAATATTTTTTAAATGGAGTGGGAATAGGGATTGAAGGAGAGGTGTTGAAATCGATGAAATCAATTCGTTATATAGGTGGATTTTGGGGTTATTTTTTAGCGGCTATTCCTAAAATTTTTACATTTAAATCGTACGAAATTACATATCAACTGAACGGAGATACCATTACTAAAAAAGTATTTTTATGTATGGTTTTCAATTCTTCTCGGGCCGGAGGGGGATTTTTATTTGCACCCATGGCCTCCATTCAAGATGGGAAGCTTAATTTGATTCTTTGTCAACCCATCAATATTTTACAACGAATTGTCTTAATGCCTACTGTTCAAATGGGTTGGCACATTCATTTTCCATTTGTTGAGAGTTTAGAAGTCTCTGACGTTAGTATTTCAACCAATCGAATTCTTAAAGCTCAATTGGACGGGGAAATGTTGGAGGCAAATGAATTTGAATTCAAAGTTTTAAAAAATCAGTTTAACTTTTTATTGCCTTCAAGAACATGAAAAAAGTCTTATTAATCGCTTTTTATTTCCTTTTTATTTCCATCAGTCTTTTAGGTCAAGATCTTCAAAAGAAAAAAGTATTGACACAATTAAGTCAAAAAGAATCCTATTTTGCTCGCATCGCCCAGAATATTTGGTCTTATGCGGAACTTGGATACAAGGAACAAAAGAGTTCATTGCTTTTGCAAGAAACCTTGAAACAAGCTGGTTTTACCATACAGCCGGGTGTTGCAGGAATTCCTACAGCATTTATTGCTAGTTATGGAACAGGTGGCCCTGTAATAGGAATATTAGGTGAATATGACGCTTTGCCTGGATTATCTCAAGATTCTATTCCTACCAAAAGAAGTTTGGGGGCAAATGCAGGCCATGCTTGTGGGCATCATTTGTTTGGAACTGGTTCTGTGGCGGCAGCGATTGCTGTGAAAAATTGGTTAAAAGAAACAGGTCAAAAAGGGACCATTCAATTTTTTGGTTCTCCTGCGGAAGAAGGAGGTTCTGGAAAAGTTTACTTAGTTCGAGAGGGTTTATTTAATCAAGTAGATGTTGTTTTACATTGGCATCCCAATGATATGAATGCGACTAGCAATACTTCCTCTTTGGCAAATAAAACGGGCAAATTTAGATTCTATGGTCTTTCCTCTCATGCGGCAGCTTCTCCTGAAAGAGGCAGGTCTGCTCTAGATGGAGTGGAGGCGCTGGATTTTATGGCTAATATGATGCGTGAGCATGTGCCCAGTTCTACTCGGATTCATTATGTGATTACCAACGGAGGCAAGGCTCCTAATATCGTCCCAGATTTTGCGGAAGTTTATTATTATGTGAGATCTCCGCAAAGATCCGTTGTAGAGGATGTTTGGTCACGTATTGAGAAAGCCGCCGAAGGTGCGGCAATGGGAACAGGTACAAGAGTAGAATTAGAGGTAATAGGTGGGGTTTATGAATTGTTACCCAATAATTCACTAGCCAAAGTGTTGGATAAAAATATGGTTTCTGTAGGAGGTTTTACGCTAAACGCGCAGGAATTAGCTTTTGCGAAACAATTACAGCAAACAGTTGGTATGCAAAAAATAGATGTAAATTCTACTCAAATTGTCAATCCAAATAGAGAAGATCCTCTCAGTAATGGCTCTACTGATGTGGGAGATGTAAGTTGGGTCGTTCCTACAATTGCGATGGTCGCTGCGACGTGGGTGCCAGGTACTGCCGCTCACAGTTGGCAAGCTGTAGCATCAGGTGGAACTAGTATTGGTACCAAAGGAATGATGGTAGCTGCCAAAACATTGGCAGGAACAGCCATCGATTTATTGATGAATCCTAATTTGGTAAAAGAGGCTAAGGAAGAGTTAAAATTGAGACAAGGGGCTGATTTTAAATATAAATCTCTACTTGGCGATAGAAAACCTGCCCTAAATTATAGAGACTAAGCGAATGGTCTTCAAAAAAAGGGTTATTGTCTATTATTTGAAAGGCACACTACTAAATTGATTTTTTATTCGCTTATTTTTGAGTTATCACAATTATTAATTTCAGTAATGTCGAAAAAAGATATTAATCGCTACCAATTTTTAAAACAAGTCGGATTCACTGGGCCAGCTTTAATGGCCGCTCTAAGTGCTTGTAGTCAAAAAGAAGATTATTTTATTGAATCTTTGATATTGAATAAAAATGGTGAAACAGTAGCTAGTTTAGATAGTACCTCAAAATCTGCAGCTGCCTCTAGTGGTGGTTCTTCCTCCAATGGTGGCTCGAGTAATACGGGTGGTTCTACATCCGGTGGTTCAGGTGGAACAACTACAACTTTGCCAGCTGGAACAGTTTCTACAGCTGATTTGGCAAAAATCACCTCCCCATTAGCAAAAATCGATTTAACTTCTACTTCAGCGAAAAGCCTTGCAAGTGCTGGCGGATATGTGATTGTGAGTAATATGTTTGTGGTAGGAAGAACTTCAGATGGTAATTATGTCGCAGCGACTAATTTATGTACGCATGAACCCAAAAGAAGAGTTGTATTTAATAAAACAGAATTTTATTGCACCGATCATGGTGCCAGATTCGCATTGAATGGATCAAATTTAAATACCATTGCAAGATCGCCATTGTTAATCTATAATACAGCAAATGATGGAAAAACCTTAGTGATATATTAATTTAAAAGAACAATGAAGTTAGCTTTTTTATTTTTATTACAAGTATTGTTTTTGGGCGATTGGGGTTTGGATTTTAATCAAGCTGTCACAGAATCGAAACAAAATAACAAGTTGATTTTATTGAATTTTAGTGGTTCAGATTGGTGTGGACCTTGTATTAAATTAAAAAAAGATGTGTTTGAATCGGCGGAATTTAAAAATTTTTCCTCAGAAAAATTAGTGTTAATTCGGGCAGATTTTCCTCGCTTGAAAAAGAATCAATTGGATAAAATCCAACAAGATAAAAATGATATTTTGGCGGAGAAATATAATCCCAATGGCAAATTTCCTTTAACTGTTTTGATTGATTCAAATGGCAAAGTCTTGCATGAATGGGAGGGTTATCAAGCCTCTATTCCAAAATTTATTGCAGAAATAAAGCAGTTTAATTAATATGTCCATGCAGCTTTTTAGTAAAACTGAAAAATTAATGGGCAATCGTTTTGTCATCGGTGTAGTCTGCGATGATGCACAAATGGCTGAAGAAGGACTCAGCAAGGCTGTCAACGAAATAAAACGTATAGAACAATTATTATCCACTTATCAATCAAATAGTCAAATTAATCAAATCAATGACTTAGCAGGAATAGCTCCACAAAAAGTAGATCTTGAAGTGTTTCAATTGATTCAACGAGCTCAAAAAATTTCTGAAATTACCCAGGGTGCTTTTGATTTAACATATGGTTCAATAGACAAAAGTTTATGGAATTTTGACCAATCCATGACTCAATTACCTTCTGCTGAGTTGGCAAAAAAATCGGTTGAATTGATCGATTTTAGACATATAGAATTGAATGCGGAAGATCAGACAGTATTTCTTAAACGAAAAGGAATGCGCATGGGTTTTGGAGGTATTGGTAAAGGTTATGCGGCAGATTGTGCGAAGAAATTATTGGTCTCATTAGGATTTGAAAATGGTTTAGTTAATGCCTCAGGAGATATGTGTGCTTGGGGAACTCAAGAAACAGGGGAGAGATGGAAAATTGGAATCGCTCATCCAGATGATTCTCGAAAAATCTTTGCGGAATTCGATTTGAAAAATTCTGCTGCTGCCACCTCTGGAAATTATGAAAAATTCGTCTGGATTGATGGTGTTAAATATTCGCATACTATTCATCCTAAAACGGGTTTTCCGATACACGGAATAAAAAGTGTTACTGTGTTAGCTCCTTTTGCCGAATTGGCAGATGTTTTGACTACACCCATTGCCGTAATGGGGATAGAAGTGGCCCTCGATTTAATCAACCAAATAGAAGGTGTTGCTTGTGTCATTATCGATGATGATAATAAAATTTATACCTCCAAAAATATTTCTTTAAAAGAACATTTAGCTTTTGCCTTATGAAATTAAATCCTAATCAAAGATTGATTGTCTTATCCATCTTGTCGCTTTTTATTGTCTCTTCTTGTACAAGAGTGAGAGAATATCAAAAAAGCAGAATCAATGATAGTGAAATGGAATTAGCTGCTCGTAAAAGCGAAAAGTTTGAGCAAAGTTTTTATTTGTATAGAGAAGGAGCCTCTGGAGCCAATGGCGGAAAAAGTGGTGGTGGTTGTGGATGTAATTAATCAGTAAGGAAGATGAAAAAATTTATTTTAGCCATAGGGATTTACTGTTCTTTTTTACAAGGTATAAAAGCTCAAAATACGGTTTCAAGAGTAGATTCAATTGCTTATCAAAAGCGTAAATTGAAATTTGAAGAGATTAATTTGGTGTCTGGTTATTATACTCAAGATGGTAATAACTCCGCCATCACGGGTGGTGTTGGATCTGAAAAATTAACTAATATTGGTAATTCGTTTGAAATTCGTTTTTCCAAAATGGATATGTTTAATCGGCTTCATAGTTTCACTGCCGATTTTAATATTGACAGATATACTTCTGCTTCTTCAGATCAAATTGATCCATTAACTGTTTCTTCGGCATCTAAACAGGATGTTCATATTTATCCAAGTATAAATTGGTCAGTTAAGAACGATTTGTCTGGAATTACCCAGTCTCTAGGTTATGCCTATTCTACCGAATATGATTACCAATCACATGGTTTTAATGCAGGGATAACCAAGTTGTCAAAAGATAAAAATACTGAATTTTCGGTCAAAGGAGGAGCCTATTTAGATACCTACATGTGCATTTTGCCTTCTGAATTGAGACCATATAATTACCCTTCTGGTGCACACGGAGATCAAAGAAATATAGACTTTAAAGCTAGAAATTCTTATAATGTGGCTTTTTCACTTTCACAGGTAATTAATCAACGTTTACAAATATTAGGGACGATAGAGCCAAGTTACCAAGAAGGTTTGTTGAGTACCCCTTTTCATCGGGTATATTTTACCAATGGCAATGAAACGGTTGAAAAATTGCCAGGTACTCGATTAAAATTGCCCGTGGGAATCCGTTTAAGTTATTTTATGGGCGATAAGACGATCATAAGGGCATTTTATCGGGCCTATGTCGATTCTTGGGGAATGAGTGCACATACTTTCAATATAGAGGTGCCTTATAAAATATCACCTTTCTTTTCTGTTAGTCCATTTTACCGTTTGAACATTCAATCTGCGGCAAAATACTTTAATGCGAAAGGTAAACATTCACCCTCGGAAGAATTTTACACATCCGATTATGATATATCTAATTTTACGAGTGCATTTATCGGTGCTGGTTTTAGGATCGCTCCTCCAGGCGGAATTGCTAATTTAATCAATTGGAATGCCTTAGAATTCAGATACGGATATTATTCGCGAACCACGGGCATGGAAGGACATAGCGTTTCTTTGATGATTAAAATTAAATAGAAGAGAGAAAAGAGAAGAGAGAAAACTAGGAAAGAGAAGAGAGGAAATTGGGAAAGAAGATACAATTTTCTCTCTTCTCTTTTCTCTCTTCTCTTTTTTTTCCGTTTTCTCTCCTCTCTCTTCTCTCTTCCTACTTCTCTATCGCATTCGCAAAAACATAAAACATTTCTGAGGCTATTTGCATGGATCTTTCATCGTATTTTGCTGCCTCAATTTCGGTGTCATCAAAGGCTTTTGGGTCTTCGAAACGAACGGCAATTCTAGCTTCTGCTCCTGGGATAAATGGGCAATTTTCATCAGCATGAGAACACGTCATGATAGCCGCAAATCCATTTTTAGCATTGATTTCATCATCAAATACTTTAGAAAAAGTAATGATTGGGTTGGCATCTTGGGTATTAAATACAAAGTAAATCGGATTTGAATGACCTCTTTTGGATATTTTGAATCCAAATCGTTCGATGGAGGCAACCGCTCTTTCATTGAAAGCTGTAACCTCAACGCCACCCGAATAACATTGTGCAGGAATACCATAAATGTCAGCAGCGGTTTGTGCCCAAATTTGAGAAAATTGACTCCTTCTCGAATTATGTGTACAAATAAAATTCAAACGAATGGGTTCTTCTTTTTTTCTTTTGTTTTTGATATAATCTATCAACACTTGTAATACCTCTTTACGTTCATCAGAGATGGCTAAGGCAAAGATTTCGTCTAATTTGTTTTCTAAGATGGGAAACATATTTGTTCTATTTTAACAACATCCTGAACCAGGAGCGCATGCGTTGGGATATGGAATTTCAGCGATTTTAATTTTTTCTTTAACTTCAGATACGGGTGGCATACAACAAGCAGAAGCATCCGAATTTTCATAATGTGGGTCATTGAACTCTGCATCTTCATGAAAATAATATACTTCCCATTGAACTCCATCAGGGTCATTTGCCCAAAATTTATCTTGAACCGCATAGCAACAAGATGTGCCAATTTCTTCTTTTGAAACAATGCCTTGATTTCTAGCTATTTCTAATTTAGTCATCATTTCTTCTTGACTAGCAACTTGGAATCCCAGGTGACCAAAATTGGATTGAACTCTTTCTGGGTTTTCAATGAAGGATATTATCAAAGAAGGGGAATCTAAGATATATTTGGCATAACCTGGTTTGATTTTATCAGCAGGTTTTCCAAAAAATGTAGAATAAAAATTGACTGTTGCCGTTAAGTTGCTTACATAAAGCGAAACGTGCATTCGAGGGAAAATGGCGGAATTTGTCATAATTAACAACAATTAGTATTTGATTGATTCGGAAATTGTTTAAAAAATTGTTCAAAGATTCGATTGATTTGCTTCCATTTTTCTGCGTTGATACAATAACAAACGGAAACACCTTCAATACTACCTTGTATGAATCCAAGATCTTTTAATTCTCTTAGGTGTTGCGATATGGTTGCTTGAGCTAAACCCAATTCATTCACTAAATCACTGTTTATACAAGAGTTCGTCTTTGATAAATGTTCTAATATGGCAATTCGTGCCGGATGACCCAAGGCTTTTGCCATTTGCGCAAGCTCATTTTGTGACTGACTAAATAAATTGGATTTCGTTACTCCCATGTTTTAAATATTACATTGCAATATTACGATGAATAAATATGAAAAAAAAGAATTTTTTTTATAAAATCGACCAATATTCACGATTCTACTCTTACCTCTTACCTCTTACCTCTTACCTCTTACCTCTTACCTCTTACCTCTTACCTCACAAAGTAGTTCACCGCCTGAATAGCTGACATTAAAATAATGACTCCTAATACAATGTACTTAAATATTTGATCAGAAATTTTAGTGAGAATCAATTTACCTAAATAGGTGCCTATGATACTGATTATAATTAAAAAAGGGATGAGAACTAAATGTTGAAGCTGGAAATATCCATGGTAGATATATACCAACGCTCTGCTACTGTCTACGCCAAAATCAATGATGGCGGAAGTGGCAATAAACGCACTTTTTTCTAGGTTGAAAGCTGCTAAAATGATTCCCCTAATCGCACCGCCAGTCCCAATAAGTCCAGCTAAAAATCCAGAAATAATTCCTCCTCCATATAAATTGGTATTGCTTTGCTTGAGTTTACCAGCTTGTCCAGAAATTAAATAAATAGCCACTCCGAGAATGATGAAATTCATGCCAATTTCAATTTCTTTTTGTGGAATATATTTTGTCAAAATGGCACCTAAAATCACGAATATGACGGCTGGAAGCCCCAATTTGAAAACGATTTTTTTGTCTATACCTGTTTGAAATAGATAAATTTTAGAAATATTACTGAATACATGAAAAACAGCAGTTATACCTAACACTAGTTTGAAATCTAGGAAAGCGGCAGCTAAGGGAACAAATAAAATGGAAGAGCCAAATCCACTAACAGTGCCAATGATTTCAGCTAATAATGCAAGAACGAAAAACAAGTAATAATTGGGATCCATCCAGCAATATTTAGTTCTGAAAATTTATTTATTTTCTGTTTCTCCGAAAAATTTATTTTGGAAAATCAAAATGGCAACTACCCCACAGAAAATAGAAGCATCTGCAAAATTAAAAATAGGAGTGGAGTAGTAAGTTCCTCCCCAAATTGGAATCCAAGATGGAAGTGTTCCTTCCCAAAAATCGAAGAAAAACATATCAATGACTTGTCCGTGAAACCAAGTAAATGGAGCTGATTCAGGGGCATTTCCAAGAAATACACCATAAAATATGGAATCAATGAGGTTCCCAATCGCACCGCCTAAAATCATTGCGACACAAATTAATAATCCTTTGTGTGAATCCTTTTTACATAGTTGGAATAACCCATAACCAATGCCGAACATAGCAATTATTCTAAAAGATGTTAGCATTAATTTGCCATATACGGAGCCTAATTGAATGCCAAAGGCCATTCCAGGATTAAGGGTATAATGCAGTTTTACATAAGATCCAATAATTTCTATTTCTCCAAAATAACCAGGATCCATATAAAAATGAACAGCCATTTTGATCGCTTGGTCCAAAACAATGACAATCAAACTGATGATAAAGTAATATAGCGGATTATTTTTCATTGTTTTTTCTTCTCGAAACTTCTTTTTTTAACAGAGCAAACTCTCTTGAGGTTTGACCTGCAATGGAGCTATTTTCTTCAGCTCTTCTAAATAAATAAGGCATTACGGCACTTACAGGCCCGTATGGTACATATTTTGCAACATTGTAACCATTGGCAGCCAAATTGTAGCTAATATTATCCGACATGCCTAAAAGTTGTGCAAAATAGATATTTGGATGGTTTTTCTCAATTCCTTTTTCATGCATCAATTGGCAAAGTAATATACAACTTTCCTCGTTGTGCGTGCCGATACAGAAATGGATGTTGTCTAAATTTGCTAAACAAAATTGGAGTCCAAGGTTGAAATCTTTGTCCGTTCCTGATTTTTCCTTGTGAATAGGTTCAGAATATTCTTCCTCGTGCGCTCTTTGCCTTTCTTTTTCAATGTAGGCTCCACGAACTAATTTTGCACCCAAGAAATAATGATTTTTTATGGCCTCTTGGTTAGCTATATTTAAATTATCCAACATATCTACGCGGTACATTTGGTAGGTGTTGTAGATGATTGCGGTTTCTTTGTTGAATTTCGCCATCATTTCATAACATAAATCATCAATGGAATTTTGAATCCAACTTTCTTCTGCATCTATGAATAAACGTACTCCAAGATCTGCAGATAATTGACATATTTCTAATAAAAACGATTTGCTTTCCTCAAAATTGGCCAATTCTTTACCTGAAAGTTGTTCCTCTGCTTGGTATTTTTCTAAAAGTTCAGTGTGAAAAATACCTGTAATTTTGAAAACAGCAAAAGGAATGGATGGATTATTGTGAGCCTTATGAATCGTTTTTAAGATTTCCTCTTTGGTTGCTCGAAAGGATTTTTGATTTTCTTCTCCTTCTACAGAAAAATCTAAAATCGTACCAATATTAGAATTAGATAAGTTTTTTATAGTAGAATTGCAGGCATCAATGCTTTCTCCTCCACAGAATTGTTGAAAAATACTGGCTTTTATTAATTTTTTTATTGGAAAATGCAAGAAAAGGAACAATTTGATAAAAAAAGTCCCTAACTTTACAAGCCAATTTAAGTTCATAATGGCGAAAATCCAATATGATTTGTTTAATTGAAAGTTGTTTTTAGAAGCAAAAGCAATTTCTGTATCTTCGAAAGAAAGAGGGATTTGTTTTGTTTCAGACATGGGTGTTTGACTCATTGTATTTGAAATAGCTTGCAAATATAAGAGAATAAGTTTTACCGAAAATCGGTTTTGTTAGAAATTAGTTATAATACATATTGAGCCTTTGCTCTAGTTAACCTTAGATTATTATGAATGCCAATTTAGAAATAGTGCCGATGAACGAATGGATTCAGACTGATGGCAAACCCTTGATCATTGCAGGGCCTTGTTCAGCAGAGACTGAAGAGCAAGTATTAGAAACCGCCCGCCGTATAAAAGCTGAAGGCTATGCACACATCATGCGTGCAGGTGTTTGGAAGCCTCGTACACGTCCAGGTAGTTTTGAAGGAATGGGAGAACCGGCTTTGAAATGGTTGGTAGAAGCTAAAAAAGAAACTGGTTTGCCTTTAGCAATTGAAGTTGCTACACCAGAGCATATCGAATTAGCTTTAAAATATGGAGTAGATGTTTTGTGGATTGGTGCACGTACAACAGTGAATCCTTTCAATGTACAAGATTTAGCTGATGCACTTAAGGGTGTTGATATTCCTGTTTTGGTTAAAAATCCAGTTAATCCAGATTTAGCTCTTTGGGTTGGTGCTTTTGAACGTTTACAAAATTCAGGTATTAAGAAATTAGGTGCAATTCACCGTGGTTTCTCTAATGCGCAAGAAACAAAATATAGAAATTCACCAATGTGGTCAATGGCTGTTGAATTAAAGCGTTTGTTCCCACAAATGCCTTTGATCGGAGATCCATCTCACATGGCTGGTAAGCGTGCTTATTTAGCTGAATTATCTCAAAGAATTTTAGATTTGAATTACGATGGTATGATCATTGAATCTCACCGTGATCCAGATGCTGCTTGGTCGGATGCTTCTCAACAATTAACTCCTGAGCAATTAGGCGAGATGTTGCGTTCATTGGATGTTAGAAAATCAAACTATGGTTCTGATTTCTCTAATGAATTAGCTGCATTACGTGAGAAAATCGACAATATCGACCGTGAATTGTTAGAAGTTTTAGCTGCTCGTATGTCTATTGTTGAAAGATTAGGAGAGTACAAGCGTGATAACAACGTTGCTGTTTTGCAATTAGATCGTTGGAAGCAAGTTCATGGCGACCGTGCAAATCAAGCTAAAGGTTTAGGTTTATATCCAGAATTTATTGAGGAACTATTCAAATTAGTTCACTTAGAATCAATCCGTAAACAAACGGAGGTGATGAATTCTGCTACAGCATAAATTGAGGTAAGATGAGGTAAGAGGTAAGAGGTAAAAGGTAAAAGTTTATTAGTTTTTAGTGATTAGTTTTTTACCTCTTACCTCTTACCTCTTACCTCTTACCTCTTACCTCTTACCTCTTACCTCTTACCTCTTACCTCTTACCTCTTACCTCTTACCTCTTACCTCTTACCTTTTACCTAATACCTATTACCTTTTACTCACTTGATAACTACCCACTAGAACCAATCCCATTCCAATTAATCCTACCCAAGTAGGAAATCCATGGCCTATCAGAATTTCTATTAAGATAGAAAACAATACGCTGCTATTGCCAATAGCCCCAACAATACTTGTTTTTTCATGTCGCAATGCTTGCGTTGTGAAACTTTGAACACCTAATGCCAATAATCCAAGGCATAAAACTTTAACCCATTCTATTCCTTGAGGTTGAACCCATTTGGCAATCCAGAAATTAGGTGCAAGGTCGAAATGAGTACCTAAAATCAAGGATATGCTTGATGCTGTAAATCCCGCAGCCATGAAAGAAAAAATCACCCATCTTGAATCATAGTAATTTTGCGCTTCTTTTATGGCCATATAACCCAATGCAGTGCCAATGGCATAAAGTACGCCGATACTATGTTTTTGCCAACTAACGGCAGCATCGGGTCTGAAAATGAGTAGGATTCCATAAAAGCCCATCAATAAAAATAACACTTGCTGGCCTGATAGCTTTTCTTTGGGGATCCAAATGAATGTAAAAATTGCAATAAAGAGAGGGAATGCTTGACCATACGTATTGGTTAAAGATAAGCCCAAGTGCTCCAATGCATAAAATAAACAATATAAAGTAAATGCCCCTAAAAATCCACGGTAAATCAAAAAGCCTAATCTACCTCCTTTTTGAATGGGTCGTTTCAGGAATAAACTTCCAATTAAAAAAGGTAAACCAATCATATTTCGAAATAGTACTAGTTCAATGGAAGGAAAGACCTTATTCATTTCTTTTGCTAATGCCGACATCAATGCAAAGCATAAAGATGAAAGCAGCATAAATAAGATGCCTCTTTGATTGAAAAGTAATTCTTGGATTTTTTTGAGCATTAAAATAATGAAAGGCTTTGAGGATTCAGGATTTAGTAACAAATTTTGGTAACTTGCATTTCTTTTCAAAGTTATGACAAAAAAAATAATTTTATCGGCTGCTGCGCCAGCACCTATAGGCCCTTATTCTCAAGCGGTTCAAATTGATAATGTGTTGTATGTTTCTGGTCAAATAGCTTTATCGACATTTGAAGCGGGAGCAAGTATTGAGGAAGAAACGGATCAAGTAATGAAAAATATAGATGCTGTTTTAACAGAGGCTGGTTTTACTTTCGACCATGTTGTTAAATGTTCCATTTTTGTCAAAAATATGAACGATTTTGCTGCCATAAATGGAGTTTATGGTCAATATTTTACCGAAAATCCTCCTGCGAGAGAAACCGTGGAGGTCGCTCGTTTGCCGAAAGATGTGCGCGTTGAAATTTCTTGTATTGCCCATAAATAATCAAATTCATGTCATTACCCGTTAGAGTTCGTTTTGCACCTAGTCCTACAGGACCATTACACATTGGTGGAGTACGTACTGCCTTATATAATTATTTATTAGCTCGCCAGACAAGTGGGAAGTTTTTGCTTCGTATTGAAGATACAGATCAGGCACGTTTTGTTCCTGGTGCTGAACAATATATATTAGAAAGTCTTGCCTGGTTAGGCATTATGCCCGATGAAGGTGTTGGTGTAGGTGGTCCTCATGAGCCTTATCGTCAAAGTGAACGCAAAGGTTTGTATAAACAATATGCAGATCAATTATTGAACGAAGGCAAAGCATATTATGCGTTTGATACTTCTGAAGAGTTAGACGCCATGCGTAATCAGTTTGAGAGCCAAGGATCTGCCTTTCAATACAATGCCTTAACCCGTGTCAAATTGCGAAATTCACTGGCATTGTCTGCAACTGAAGTGGAAGAGTTATTGAATGCGAACACACCTTATGTGATTCGTCTGAAAGTACCTGCCAAAGGCGAAATTCGTTTTCAAGATAGTATCAGAGATTGGGTACATGTACATACATCCAGCATTGATGATAAAGTATTGATGAAATCTGACGGTATGCCAACGTATCATTTAGCCAATGTAGTTGATGATCATATCATGGAAATTACGCATGTGATTCGTGGAGAAGAATGGCTTCCTTCTGCGCCATTACATATTTTATTATATCAAGCTTTTGGTTGGAAGGCTCCACAATTTGCGCATTTACCATTGTTGTTGAAACCTGAAGGAAATGGTAAATTATCTAAAAGAGATGCAGATTTAGGAGGATTTCCTGTTTTTCCTTTGGAATGGACAGATCCAATTTCAGGAGCTATTTCAAAAGGTTTTAAACAAGAAGGATATTTACCAGATGCAACGATTAATTTCTTAGCATTTTTAGGTTGGAATCCAGGAACGGAACAAGAATTGTTTAGTTTAGATGAATTAGTTCAAGCTTTTTCTTTAGAAAGAATCAATAAAGCAGGGGCGAAATTTGATGTAAAAAAAGCACAATGGTTCAATGAACAATATTTGAAAAAATCAGATGTAAATCAATTAGCAACAGATTTTTTACCAAAATTAGAAGCGGGTCAAGCTTTGGCTTTTGTTAAATTATTCATTGATCGAATTACTTTTCCTCAAGATTTACAATCTTTAGTAGATGATTTTTATTTATTTCCAGCCAGTTATGAGGAAGCCGTTATTGCTAATAAGTGGAATGCTGAGGCAAAACAAGGTTTGGATTTAATTTTAAAAAACTTACCAAGTTGTAATGATCAATGGACAGCTGACCAAATTAAAGAATGTATTCATCAAACTTTAGAAGCAGCCGGAATTAAAATGGGTAAAGTTATGCAAATTTTACGTGTTGCTTTAAGCGGAAAAGGAGCGGGTCCTGATTTAATGATATCCATGGAACTTTGGGGTAAAGAATCAGTGTTTGAACGTTTGAAATTAGCTTTAGATAAATTTCCCGTTTTATAAAGATGAAAAAGAAAGATCCATCCAAGTCTGAATCAAAAGCACCTAAAGTCCATCCAGATTTAGCTGGTTTTGAGTTAAATATAGATTCTTTTGGTCAAATAACTTCCAATTTGGATCGAGATAAAATCAATGCTTTTTTGGACAAAGAAATGCCTGATGATAAAAAAATAAGACAAAAAGACGATGAAAGTAAATAAAGAGGATGTTGAGAAAATTGCGCATTTAGCAAGATTAGAGCTAAATCCAGATAAAATTGAAGAAGTTCAAACTTCCATCAATAAAGTATTGGATTGGATGGAAGCGCTTAATCAAGTCGATACCACTGGAGTAGAACCTTTGGTTCATATCACGCCAGCCATTAATCAATTCAGAGAAGATGTTGCCATTCAGAATTTAGATCGCCAAAAAGCACTAAATCTTGCTCCAGATGCGAACGATCAATATTTCAAAGTTCCTCAGGTGATTGAATAGAAAAGAGAAGAGAGAAAAGAGAAAATTTCGGTGGCTGAGGTTCTCGAAGCCACATCTTACCTCTTTTTTCTCTTTCCTCTCTTCTCTCTTCTCTCTTCTAAAGGTAGTACTCCAAGGCTTTTTTCATTTCTGCCTTGCTAACAGGAATGTCATAACCACAATCGCCAATTCCTGTTAAGAGTGAGAAGCGAACTTCGTTTCCTTTGTTCTTTTTATCCTGCAAGGTTAATCCAATGATGGTGGGAATTTCATTTTCAGCGATGCTAACTTTGCCATACGTTTCAAATAGATAGGCTTCAATGGAATTGAGCTCTTCTGAGCTAATTAAGCCCCTTTGATAAGAAATAAATGCCTCGGTAATCATGCCAACTGCTACTGCTTCGCCATGTAAAATTCGACGTTTTCCTTTGTCCAATAAATAGGTTTCTACCGCGTGACCTAATGTATGCCCAAAGTTTAAAATTTTTCTAAGTCCAGCTTCTTTTGGATCTTCTGCAACGACAGCTTTTTTAATTTCCACGGAATGACTCACCAATGCAGCAATGTCTACTGTCTCCCAGTCTTGTTTGCTAATGGTAAACCATTTTTCAGCATCTCTGATTAAACAATGTTTGATGATTTCTGCATAACCTGAACGTTTTTCACGCCAATGTAAGCTGCTCGTAAATGTAGGGTCAATCAATACCGTTTTGGGTAATTGAAAAACACCAATGTGATTCTTAAAGCCATGAAAATCGATGCCTAATTTTCCACCAACGCTTGCATCAACTTGCGCCAAAACAGTGGTTGGAATTTGTATGAAATCAATTCCTCTTTTGTAAGTCGAGGCACAAAATCCACCTAAATCGCCAATGACCCCACCACCTAAATTGATTAATAGACCATGACGGTCCATATTAGCTTTGGTCATCGCTTCCCAAACTTTTTCACATGTGCCTAAATGTTTATTTCCTTCACCGGATTTAATGACAATCTTGGTGAATTTTTTGGGCAAAAATGAAATGATTTTCGGTAAACAATGTTTTTGTGTGTTTTCATCTACCAAAACTGCAATATGAGAATATTCGTTTTGATTTAAAAAATCTACTAAAGAGTCAGAAATGGCAGCTATTTTTACAGACATTGGCTTTGAAATTCATATTTATATTCAAAAATACCACGAAAATATTAAAATGAGTGATTTATCGAATATTTTTGGTTTTGTGGTATGCGAATTCTTAGCTAATTTTGCGCTCGGTTGGGATTTTCCAAGAGCCTTTATATTATTATGAGAGAAATTCAATTTAGAGAAGCCTTGCGTGAGGCCATGCAAGAAGAAATGCGAAGAGATTCATCTGTATTTTTAATGGGTGAAGAAGTAGCTGAGTACAATGGTGCTTATAAAGTTTCACAAGGTATGCTGGATGAGTTCGGTCCTGAGCGTGTAATTGATACGCCCATCGCTGAGCTAGGATTTGGTGGGATTGGTGTTGGAGCGGCAGCAAATGGTTTACGTCCAATTGTTGAGTTCATGACTTTCAATTTCTCTCTAGTAGCAATTGACCAAGTAATCAACTCGGCATCTAAATTAATGTCGATGTCTGGAGGTCAGTATTCTTGTCCAATCGTTTTTCGTGGACCTACTGGAAATGCAGGCCAATTATCATCTCAACACTCTTCCAATTTCGAAAATTGGTTTGCCAATACACCAGGCTTAAAAGTAGTAGTGCCTTCTAATCCAGCTGATGCCAAAGGCTTGTTAAAAGCATCTATCAGAGATAATGATCCTGTGATTTTCATGGAATCTGAATTGATGTATGGCGACAAAGGAATGGTTCCTGATGGAGAGTTTTTAATTCCAATTGGTAAAGCAAACATTGTTAAGCCAGGTAAGGATGTTACCATCGTTAGTTTTGGTAAAATGATTTCAAGGGTAGTAATGCCTGCAATCGAAGAATTAGAAAAACAAGGTATTTCTTGTGAATTGATTGATTTACGTAGCGTTCGTCCTATTGATTATATTACTCTAGTTGAATCAGTTAAGAAAACCAACCGTTGTGTGGTAGTTGAGGAAGCAAATCCTTTAGCTGCTATTTCTTCTGAAATTGCGTATCATTTACAGCGTTGGGCTTTCGATTATTTAGATGCACCTGTGGTTCGTGTGAATTCAAAAGATTTGCCATTGCCGTATGCACCTACTTTGATTGAAGAAATCTTACCAAGTATCGAACGTACCATTCAAGCCGTTAAAACAGTTACTTATAAAAAGTAGTTTTTTTGAAATAAATGAATAATTTTGAAGAACACATTGGATAACCGATGTGTTCTTTTTTTTACCTAACCCTTATATTCAATGAAGACTAATAAAAAAGTTAATTTGCCTACCTCTTTATTTTATCTATTTTTATCTCTTGCTTCTTTATATCACATTATAAGTCATTTTTCTGAATATTTCAATGACCCATCCTTCAAAGATTTATTTGCAGCATTTCTTGTCGTTCCTTTACTATTTTATGTTGGAATCTCCGATGTAATCAAATTTATTCGTTTGAAAAGGAAACCATAAAAAAAAGGATCATGTTCAAGAGTTGTGGGGCTCGGAAATAATTTAACCTTGTATGATATTGTTATTAGTCTCAATTCCCGCACCCTTTTGATTCTATTATATCTCCTGATTTCTTAATCTTGAATGCTTAAAATATTTAGCTCACAATTTTGGACATGAACTAAAAAAGCCCCAGAATCTTCTAGGGCTTTTTTGTTTTAAATCTCAAACCTCAAACCACTATAATACATAAATGAATTTTGATCCATCGATATCAATTCCTTCAAGTTTAATTCTGCTTTTTCTAGCTTCTAGTAATTCAATGGCCTCTTTTGGACTATTTACTGGCTTATCATTGATTTTGGTAATGATCGAACCTTTGTTTAATCCATACATTTCTAAGCGGCCATCTTCTAAAACTTCAATCACTTTAACACCAGATGTAATATTAAATTTTTCTTTATCAGAACTTGATAGATTACCGAATTTCGCACCTAAAAAGTCAGATTTATAAGACTCGCCAGTATCTCCTTTGACGATGGATGTATTTCCATCCTTATTCTTCAAAGTAACAGCAAATTCTTTATTTTGTCCATCACGGTTAACCGTTACATTTACCTTTTCGCCTGGTCGTTTGCTACCAACTAATTCCATTAATTTGGCTAAGGTTTTTATCTCGTTGCCATCAATTTTAACAATGACATCATTGATTTTAATTCCGGCATCTTTTGCTGCACTATTTTCTGAGAAGCCATTTACGTATACACCTGTATTGGTTTTTAAATCTTTTTCTTCCGCCAATTTAGAATTGACATCTGAAATAGAAACTCCCAAAAATCCTCTTTGAACATTTCCGTATTTGATTAAATCGCCAGAAACTTTTTTGACAATACTAACTGGAACTGCGAAAGAATATCCAGCAAATTGGCCAGTTTTAGAATAAATGGCTGTATTGATACCCACCAACTCACCTTTTAAGTTGACTAATGCTCCTCCCGAATTTCCAGGATTAACCGCGGCATCCGTTTGAATGAATGATTCCAAAGGATTTGCAGATGCCTCTGAATCTCGATCAATGATATTTTGACGGCCTTTGGCTGAAACGATACCCGCTGTTACTGTTGATTCCAAATTAAATGGATTACCAACCGCTAATACCCATTCGCCTACTCTCAATGCATCTGAATCACCAAAAGTTAAAAAAGGAAGGTTGTTTGCTTTGATCTGTATGACTGCCAAATCAGAAGAAGGGTCGGTTGATATTACTTTCGCCTTGAATTCTCTTTTGTCATTTAACATCACAGAAACTTCTTCAGCTTCTGCTACCACGTGATTGTTGGTTACAATATATCCATCAGCACTGATTATTACCCCTGAACCAGAAGCTTCTTGAACTTGTGGCTGTTGTCTACGTCCTCCTCCAAATGGGTCGCCGAATCCAAAAAAATCATCAAATGGGCTAGAAAATTGACGCCCCATGGATTTTTGTGCAATTTTTGTTTTAATGTGTACAACTGCCGGTGTTGTTTTTTCAGCTGCAAAGGTGAAATCTCCTGGATTTCCTGGAACAGAGGGTGAAGAAACGTGGGTTGTAAATGCGGAAGGCCCTTCAAATGAAGATCCAGAATTACTTAGGTTAAATAATTGAAATGCTCCTAAAGTTATACCACTGGATAATAATGCGATAATCACGTAGGTCTTAATTGAGTTTTTCATTTCCATTGCTATAAATTTTTATCGTGTTAAATTTCTTGATGCGAATTTAACGCAAAATAGGACTGCTTTGTTTCTTGTTAACAAAAATTAAGAAAAAGTTCTAAATTTTCATATCCCCTAATTAATAGCTAATTTTGCGTTTTAATCAATTTAATTGAATACTCTATGATTTTAAGTGAGCAAGAACAGCTAAGAAGACAAAAACGTTTGGATTTGATGGCATTAGGTATCGATCCGTATCCTGCGGAGGAATATCCTGTAAATATTCAATCTTCTCAAATATTGTCTGAGTATAAACCAGAATCGAATGATTTTCAGGATGTTACATTGGCTGGCCGTTTGATGGGTTTTCGAATCATGGGGAATGCTTCTTTTGCAGAATTGCAAGATGCTTCTGGACGTATTCAATTGTATTTTAGAAGAGATGATTTGTGTCCGGGTGAGGATAAAACCTTGTATAACACCGTATTTAAAAAGTTATTGGATATTGGTGACATCATTGGCGTAAAAGGATATGTTTTTACGACTCAAATGGGTGAAATCTCGATTCATGTTCGTGAGTTTACTATTTTATCTAAAGCTTTGAAACCATTGCCTGTGGTAAAAGAGGCAGATGGGCAAACCTTTGATGCATTTTCTGATCCAGAAATGCGTTATCGCCAGCGTTATGTTGATTTAATTGTAAATCAAGGTGTTAAAGATATTTTCATTAAACGTGCCAAAATAATATCTACAATGCGTACCATGTTTGATGAGCGTGGTTGGTTAGAAGTAGAAACTCCCGTTTTACAAGCAGTACATGGTGGAGCTTCAGCACGTCCTTTCAAAACGCATCACAATACTTTGGATATGCCTTTGTATTTGAGAATTGCCAATGAATTATATTTGAAAAGATTGATTGTTGGTGGTTTTGATGGAGTATATGAGTTTGGTAAAATGTTCCGTAATGAAGGTATGGATAGAACACATAATCCAGAATTTACTTCATTAGAATTTTATGTTGCCTACAAAGATTACCATTGGATGATGAATCTAACGGAGTTGATTTTTGAGACAGTAACAAGAAAATTACACGGCCAAACGAAAATTCAAGTGGGTGAAAATCAAATTGAATTTGCTGGTCCTTATCCTCGATTGACTATTTCTGGTGCAATTTTACAGTATTCTGGAGTAGATGTAGATGCTTTATCAGAAGACGAACTTCGTGCTAAATGCTTGTCTTTTGGTATGGAAGTAGATGAGCAAATGGGTAAAGGTAAATTAATTGATGAATTGTTTGGAGAAAAAGTGGAGGCTAATTTAATTCAACCTACATTTATTACAGATTATCCGGTAGAAATGTCGCCTTTGACCAAAAAGCATCGTTCGAAAGAAGGTTTGGTTGAGCGTTTTGAATTATTTGTGAATGGTAAGGAAATTGCCAATGCTTATTCCGAATTAAATGACCCGATAGATCAAAAAGAGCGCTTTGAGGATCAGTTGCGTTTGGCAGAAAAAGGAGACGATGAGGCGATGGCAATGGATCATGATTTTATCCGCTCTTTGGAGTATGCAATGCCACCTACCTCTGGAATTGGGATTGGAATAGATCGATTAAC
Source organism: Aquirufa sp. ROCK-SH2 (assembly GCF_054558315.1). Taxonomy (NCBI): domain Bacteria; kingdom Pseudomonadati; phylum Bacteroidota; class Cytophagia; order Cytophagales; family Flectobacillaceae; genus Aquirufa; species Aquirufa sp. ROCK-SH2. The sequence goes on from NZ_JBPXKB010000003.1 coordinate 468,130, forward strand.
CATGTTAATGACCAATCAAGCCTCTATTCAAGAAGTATTGTTTTTTCCTCAAATGCGCCCTGAAGTGGTTAAGGAAGTAGATTCTGAACAAGCATTTAAAGATAGGGGAGTCGCTGAAATTTGGATTCCTGCTTTGCAAAAAATGGGTATTTTAACCATCGAAGCATTGAACGAGGCTAATCCCAATAAAGTATTTAATGATTTAGGAGGTATGCGCAAAAAATTAAAAATTGATGCAGCTATGCCAAGTAAGGAGGAAGTGGAGAAGTGGATTAGTGTTTAGTTATTAGTGTTTAGTTATTAGTTGTTTTTTGTAAATATTTATCTAATAACTAATCACTAAAAACTAATAACTAAAATTCATAATTATAAAAAAAGCCCCCATTCCTGGAGGCTTTTTTGTTTCCCTTTAACTAGAGATCAATGTTGCAATCTTTTTAGGTAATCCTATATATATTGTTAGTTACTGATTTGCTCTAATCAAAAACAACGGAGAAAAATTAGATTTTCTTTACGTTGATTGCGTTTGCACCACGTTTTCCGTCAGTTACCTCGTAAGAAACTGAATCGTTTTCACGGATAGTAACTCCAGCTAAGCCAGTTACGTGTACGAAGATGTCTTCACCTGTTTGATCATCTACGATGAAACCGAAACCCTTAGTTTCGTTGAAAAATTTTACTTTACCAGTTTGCATAAAAAAAATGTTAAAAAATTAAAACCCAAACAATTTAAACTGCGCAAAAAAAGACCGGATGAATTTAGAATCGATAAACTGGAATAATCAGAGGAGATACTATAGACAGGAAGTCGAGAATTTTGAAGAATTAAAAAATTTAAGTGCTCAAATGTAGAAAAAAATATATTAGATGCAAGCATTTTTAAAATAAATTATTTGAAATTTAATATTTTATTGTTGTATATGTAATTTTTCAAATTAAAAATTGTATTAATTTTATTTTGTTGCTACTTGAATTCACAGAAATAAGTTTTATCTTTGCATCTTATTCACTCATCCATGGAAAAGCTAAAATATTTTGTTGAAAATCAGGCTTTCGGAGTTTGTACTCGAATAGGAGAGAAGTTTAAAATTTCTACAAGCAGTATCAGATTGTATTTTATTTACACTTCTTTCATTACAATGGGATCTCCCATTATTATTTATTTGATTCTGGCATTTTGGATGAATATTCGTCGCTATTTGCGTCAAAGAAACAATCCTTCAGTTTGGGACATCTAATCTAATTCTTTATACTTTTTCTTTCCTTTGATAAAATATTCAACAATCATCCATTTAGGATAGAGTTGAACAGGATGTTCTTTTCCTTTTAACTGTTGTTTGTTGGAATAGAAAAAAAGATAGTAGTAAAATCCGAAATGCGCCTTTATAATTGCGAATGTATGTTTCCATTGAAAACCAATTGCGAATTTGATTCCCGCAATTCCATCCAACAATAACCTGAAAGCAATTTTGTTGAATTTAGTCTTCTTCGGTAGATTTTTATGCAGTAAAATGAGGTTGTTTCTGAAATTCAAAAAGGTCTTAAACGGACTTTCTTTGTTTAATGTGCCACCTCCTACGTGGAGAACCTCGCTTTCTGCGATAGCCGCACATTCGTAGCCAGCTCTTCTCAATCGCCAACACAAATCAATTTCTTCTTGATGGGCAAAGAAATAGTCATCTAAACCACCCACTTCCCAATATTTTTTGGCATCTACCATCAAGCAAGCTCCCGTTGCCCAATGTACCTTTGATGTAGCATATTGCTTTTCGTTTTTTTCTAAGGTATCAAAAATTCTTCCTCGGCAAAAGGGATAGCCCAATGAATCAATCATTCCGCCTGCTGCTCCAGCATATTCAAAATAATCCGGTTGATCGTATTTTAATATGAAGGGTTGTAGTGCAGCGGTTTTGGGATTTTCCTTGAAATATGTAACTAATGGCGATAACCAATTCGCTTTTGGTTCAATATCAGAGTTCATTAAAACAAAATAATCCGCCTCAATTTGTTGTAATGCGTAATTATATCCACCAGCATAACCCCGATTTCGATCACTTTTGATTCGTCGAATATCTGGATAATTTTTCTCCAAGAATGCAATTGAATCATCTGTTGAAGAATTGTCAGCTACATATATAATGGCATCTGTAGAAGTTTCAATGACTTTGGGTAAAAACTTTTCTAAGTATTTTTTTCCGTTGAAATTCAGGATGACAATTGCTACAGACATAAATTGGATTTCCTGCAAAGTTAAAGGATTTAATGAAATAGAATTTCAATGATAAAAATGTATTTTTGTCACTATTTAAAAAATCATCCAACAAATTAAAATGGCCAACTCTATTTTTCGTAAAAAATCAGTTGAAAAAATCATATCCGATCAAAAAGCAATGGAAGGTCTTGAAGGACATTCCATGTTAAGGAATTTAGGAGTTAGAGATTTAACGTTTATGGGAGTTGCTGCCATCATTGGCGCAAGTATTTTTTCGGCCATTGGGCAAGCATCCGCCAATGGAGGCCCAGCGGTTTCTTTGTTGTTTGTGTTTACTGCCTTAGCTTGTATGTTTACGGCATTTTGTTACGCACGTTTTGCTTCTACGGTTCCAATCAGTGGATCTGCTTATACTTATGCTTATACAAGTTTAGGTGAAATTGTTGCTTGGATTTTAGGATGGAATCTATTGTTAGAATACGCCATTTCAAATGTTGCTGTGGCCATTTCTTGGTCTAAATATTTCGTTGATTTATTAGAAGGATTGGGTTTACACGTTCCGGAATATTTAACAATGGATTTTTTATCTGCCAAAAGAGCTTTTGTACAAGTGGAACCTTTGCTTGCTCAAGGCCAATCTTTAGAAACATTGAATGTGAATTTGAGAGAAGGATTTATCGCCTATTCGAATGCACCAAATTTATTTGGATGGCATTTTGTTGCCAATATTCCTGCCTTATTAATCACAGTGGCAATTACTTATTTGGTTTACATCGGTATCAGAGAAACCAAAAATATGAACAATATTTTAGTGATTTTGAAATTATTAGTCATTATGATTGTCGTGGGAGTGGGTGCTTTTTATGTTCAAGTGGATAATTGGACACCTTTTGCACCCAATGGAATCAGTGGTGTTTTGAAGAGCGTAGCAGCTGTATGTTTTGCTTATATTGGTTTTGATTCTATTTCAACTACTGCAGAAGAATGTAAGGATCCGCAACGAGATATTCCAAAGGCAATGATGTGGGCATTGATTATCTGTACCGTTTTGTACGTCTTAGTTACGTTGGTATTAACGGGCATTGTTCCTTCTCATAGCTTAGCAGGTATAGAAGACCCATTGGCGTTTATGTTTATGAAAGTCAATTTACCGGGCGTTGCTGGAATTGTTGCTGCCAGTGCGGTGATTGCCTTGACAAGTGCTTTGTTAGTTTATCAAATGGGTCAACCTAGAATTTGGATGACCATGTCAAGAGATGGATTGTTGCCCAAGGCCTTTGCTAGGATACATTCCAAATACAGAACGCCCTCTTTTTCAACCATCATGACTGGTGTATTGGTTGGAATTCCTGCCTTGTTTGCCAATTTGGAAGAAGTCATAAATTTAAGTTCGATCGGAACTTTATTTGCTTTTGTGTTGGTTTGTGGGGGTGTTTTAGTCTTAGATTTAGATCCTGAAAATCAGAAAAAATCGAAATTTAAGATTCCTTATATTAATGCTAGTTATTGGGTTGGATTAACTTGGTTGGTGGCTATTTATTATACCTTCAAAGACGTATCCATTTCAGCCTATTTTTCAGGCGAAAACAGAGTTGATCATCTTATCATGGCAGGCTTTTTTGCCATTTGGTTTGTCATGGCATTTTATAGTGTGACAAAAAAATTATCTTTAATTCCCATTTTGGGTTTATTGGTAAATATGTATTTAATGACACAAATGGGTGCTCAAAACTGGGAAAGATTTACCTATTGGTGTTTGGCAGGTGTTTTGATCTATTTTTCTTACAGTTATCGGAAGAGTAAATTGAATACACCTGTATAGAGAAAATTAGGACGTATGATCTCTTAAGATCAACCATTTCCCATTTATTTTCTTCATTAATAATGTAAAGTGGCCACCTAAGTTGCCTAATTGAGGTCTTTGTAAAGTCCATTTTCCAAGGACCCATGCGGTTTTTCCATTTATTACATCAACCTCTAGGATGTCGAAAGTGAGTTGACCCATGGCCTCTTTATTAGGATAGGTTTTTAAATACCTTTCCAAAGTTGCTTTCCAGCCCTTTGTAATGCCATTTTTTCCAATGAATTTTAGATCGTCCGACTTTTGGTAAAATTCCATAAAATCAGCTATTTTTCCTTCATTCCAAAGATTTTGTTGCGTGAAAAGTACATTTCGAATGGCTTTTTGGTCTTTGCTTCGCTGAGCGAATGAAACAGTACTCAAAAGAATAAATAGTAGGATGTAAAATATTTTATGCATAAAAGGAGATATTTTGTTAAAAAAGAAGATGTTAATGTCGACAAAAAACTGAATTTCGTATCATTCAGGATAATTCATTTTTTGTTTTGAGTTTATTGTATCATTTTTGTAAAATAACAATTTTAAACCTGTCAAATTTCTATATATGAAACGACTCTTACAAACATTTTTATCTATTTCATTAATTTGTTCCATTTATTTCCCTGCTCAATCACAAGCGCAAGCACCAGAAGAAAATAGATTTGTAAAATCTGTTTTGGTTGAAAAATTGGATGAACCGATGGAATTAACTTTTCTTCCAACGGGACAAATATTATTTGCAGAAAGAAAAGGGGATGTAAAACAATATGACCCTCAATCGAAAATTACTAAGGTAATTGGGCATATTAATGTAAATACCAAATACACCAATAGAGCTGGACAAAAGCGTGAAGCGGAGGAAGGTTTGATGGGTATTATTGTGGATCCAAAATTCAATGAAAACCATTGGATTTATCTTTATTATGCACATCCAACGGAAGCCAAACATATTTTGGCTCGTATGGAATTAAAAGATGAGGAGTTATTGATTGATCAGCAAAAAGTCATTTTAGAAGTTCCTACTCAGCGTGAAGAATGTTGTCATACAGGTGGTGGAATGGTTTTCGATAAATCAGGAAATTTGTTTTTAACGATAGGAAACAATACTTCAAACAGTAATTCAGATGGATATGCTACCATCGATGAGCGCCCGGGTCAAGCTTATTGGGATGATCAACGTGGAGCAGCGAATACAAACAGCTTATTAGGTAAAATTTTACGTATTCATCCTGAAAAAGATGGTTCATATACCATTCCAAAGGGAAATATGTTTGCACCTGGAACACCAAAAACTCGCCCAGAAATTTATACCATGGGTCATAGAAATCCATGGAGACCAAGTTTAGATTCTAAAACTGGATTTTTATATTGGGGTGAAGTAGGTCCAGATGCTTCTGTGGATTCAGAAAAAGGATCAAAAGGCTTTGATGAATTTAATCAAGCAAAAGGACCTGGATTTTTTGGCTGGCCATATTTTATAGGAAACAATCAACCTTATACGGATTTCAATTTTGAAACAATGGCTATTGGTCCAAAGTTTGATCCAGCACATCCAGTTAATGATTCTCCTAATAATACAGGTTTAAGAGAATTGCCTGCAGCACAAAAACCGATGATTTGGTATCCTTATGGAACTTCGGAAGAATTTCCTTTGGTAGGTGCAGCGGGAAGAAGTGCAACGGGAGGACCTGTTTACCATCGTTCTGATTTTCCAAATGCAAAAAGAGCTTTCCCAGCGTACTATGAAGGAAAATGGTTAATTGTTGAATTTATGCGTGGTTGGATTATGTCGGTAACGATGGATGAAAATGGCAATTATAAGTCGATGGAGCGTTTTATGCCTAATTCATCTTTTGGAAGTGCGATTGATATGGACTTTAGTCCAGAAGGTGATTTATATGTATTAGAATATGGATCAGCTTGGTTCAAAGGAAATGACAATGCTCGTTTGGTAAAAATAGAATATCAAGGAGGAAATCGTAAACCATTTGTGGAAGTGAGTGCTACTAAAACGAAAGGTGCTGCTCCAATGACCACTCAATTATCTTCGGAAGGATCCAAAGATTACGATGGAGATGCCTTGAAATTTACATGGACAGTTAAGAAACAAGGTAAATTAGTTAAAACTTTGACAGGTGCGAATCCATCTTTGACATTGGCAGAAGCTGGTAAATACCAAGTTGTATTAAAAGCAACTGATCCAAAAGGTTTGAGTAATTCTTCTTCTTTGGAATTATTGGTTGGTAATGAAGCTCCTAAAGTAAATATTGCGTTTGAAAATGCAAACAAGACATTCTATTTCTCAGATTCTGCTCCGAAATATAAAATTGAAGTTGAAGATAAAGAAGACGGAAGTTTAGGAAATGGTATTTCTGCAGATGCTGTTGCAGCTACTTTGGATTACATTCCTTACGGATATGATCCAATCGAAATGTCACAAAGTCACAGAAAAGCAGATAGCGATTTGTTTGCCGCTGCGGGATTACGATTAATCAATAAAAGTGATTGCAAGTCTTGTCACCTTCAAAATGTTCGTTCTGTGGGACCTAGTTATTTGGAAGTAGCTGAGAAATACAAAGGACAAGATGTGATTGAGAAATTGGCTGACAAAGTGATAGTTGGAGGAACAGGAGTTTGGGGAGAACATTCCATGGCTGCTCACCCAAGTATTTCTAAAGCGGATGCTAAAACAATGGTTTCTTATATCATGAGTTTGACAGAGAAAAAAGCTTCGAATAAAATTGCGTTGGCAGGTGATTTGTCTTTGAAAAAACCAGATAATCAAGCAGGTACAAAAGGCGTTTTTGTTGTTCGTGCGACTTATTTAGACAAAGGAAATAAGAAAATTGCCCCAGTTCAATCGGAGGAATGGTTATTCTTACGTCATCCATCTCTAGATGTTGAAAAAGCAGATTTGACTTATGGTATTCAACAATTAATCACTCCAATGAGAGCGACTAATATGGTGGGTAAGAATCCATACATTGCTTATAAAGGCATTGATTTGACAGGCATCACCAACATTGAAATTGCAGCTTCTGCGCAAGCAAGAACGAATGCCTCAGGTGGTGTGATTGAAATACACTTAGATTCTCCAACAGGAGCAATCATTGGCAAGACGAATCCAATTGAAGTGGCACAAGGTGGTTTTGGTCCTGCACCTGCTGCCAACCCTAATCAAAAAGGTGCTTCTTTGGGTACACCAACGGGTCCTGTTGCTCCTGCTGCTGCACCGGCAGCTGGCCAAGGACCACGTAGAATGGGCCCAACTGCTCAAAAAGTAGCCATTACTCCGACTGCAGGATCACATGATGTGTATTTTGTGGCCGTTAATCCAGCAGTAAAAGAACAACAAATTGTTGTACAAATTTCTAGTGTTGAAATGAAAAAATAGCATTTCAATTTCAGTAAATAAAAGGGTTTCTTAGCTTTCATGTTGAGAAACCCTTTTTTTATGCGCTACACATTCTTATTCTTATTATTTTCTTCGAGTCTATTTGCTCAAAAAAATATTACGGCAGCATCAGATGCAACTGCACCTTTACATGCCTTACAACCTGATTATCCGACGCCTTATGGTGCTCCCAAAGTAGCTGAAATTCAAAATGTGATTGATCGCGTTTTTAATTATTTGGAAATCGCTACACCCAATCGATTTGTGGATAAAAATTCGGGTGCAACTTGGGCTCCTGGTCAAGCATTTACGGATCAAATTGTTTTCTCAAAAGGAGATTTTCGTCCTATTTCTTATGAATGGGGGGTAACCTATTCGGGAATGTTGGCTTTGACCCAAGTAACAGGGAATAATAAGTACAAAGATTATGTTTTTAATCGTTTGAATTTAATTGCTTCAGGAATTCCGGATGCTCAAAAAAATGATGCCAAGCATGTTTTACATGGTTTAATTCACCCAAGAGCATTGGATGATATTGGCGCCATGGGAATGGCCGTAGTGAAAGCAAAAAAGGCTGGATTTTCTACCGATATGACTTTTGTTACCAAAAGAGCTTCTGATTTTATTCTAAAAGAAGAGCATCGTTTGCCAGATAAAACCTTGGTAAGAATTCGTCCTTTGCATCATACGATGTGGTTAGATGATTTATACATGGCCATTCCAGCCCTTTTACAATTGGGGGAATATGAAGAAGCGGTATTTCAATTCAATGCTTATCGCAAAAGAATGTTTAATCCGCAATTGAATATTTTTATGCATGGTTATTTAGTTGATGCTACGGAGCATCCTGAGTTTCATTGGGCACGAGCAAATGGCTGGGCGCTTTTAACTACAGCGGAAATGTTAGAATATTTACCAGCGAAACATCCTGCTAGACCAGAAATTTTAAAGCAATTAAAAAATCATTTAAAAGGCTTAATGTCTTATCAAGATGGTACTGGTTTTTGGCATCAATTATTGGATAAAAATGATTCCTATTTGGAAACATCTGCCACAGCTATTTATTGCTATGTCATCTCAAAAGGTATCAATATGGGTTGGTTAGATGCCAAAACTTATGGCCCCTCAGCCATATTGGCTTGGAATGCCACTGCTAGCAAAGTGAATGAAAAAGGACAAGTAGAGGGTACTTGCGTAGGAACCGGATTAGCTTGGGACCCTGCCTTTTACTATCACCGCCCGATTTCACCATTCGCTGCGCATGGTTATGGTCCAGTTTTGTTAGCGGGTTCTTCCATGATAGAATTATTGTCAAAAAACAATTATCAAATCAACGATTCGGCTGTGCATTTAAAATAGCCAACTTACATGTGCTGAGATGCGATTTTTTGCATTTATCTGAAGGTTGGCAATATTTTGATGAATGGGAATTTGATAGTTTATTCCCCACATGAATTTTTTGACATAAAATTCCGTACCTATTCCCCAGAGGCTGATTGTTCCGCCTGTTGAATGATTCGATAATCCTGATTGGGAATCATAAAATGATTTTTCCGTATATAGGTTAGTATAAGGCATTAGCGTTACTTTATGCCCTTTTCCATAGGTGTAAAATAATGTAGCCCCTCCACTAATTCTATTTCCGAACTGGTAATTCATCGGATTTTTTGTATTCAATTTGTATTGCCCATCCAAATTGACTCCCCAGTAGTTATACCTCAATCCATAAGTCAAATTAAAGGAGAAATCGGTACTTCCTGTTCCTAATTGGAAATTGGCATTGGCAACTTCAGATGGATTGCTTTCATCATATCTGAATTTCCCAAACGGTAATTTTATTCCGCCTCCGATTAAAAAGTTTTGATTGATGGTATGAACAGTGCTATCCAAAAGGGTATTGATTATATTATATTGAAATAAAAAGGATGGATCACCGATTCCCTCTGTGGCATATTCGCCAGAAGGTGAATTTTGGTAGTGAAAATTATAAGGAATATATCCGACAACTTGAAGTTTCTCCAAGGGATAAAAACGTGTCCAAATTTCTGTGGTAAAAAAGTCCTCTTTTGAAGCCAAATAGCTACTCCCAACATGGGAATCATAACTTTGTTGGCGGTATCTAAGACCAATAAATTTCCGATTGGATGCTGGCATTAATCCAAAAAATGAATTGCTATTGGCACAACCACAAATATCACAACCCAAAGAAGGAAAGCATATTAGTAAAAATAGAATTGTTTTTTTCATTTTAATTCGAGCTAAAATTAGCGTTGTTTAGAAATTCTTTGTCAGTTAATGTTTTCAAAAAAGCGATGATTTGTAATCTTTGATCTGCATTTAAAGGTATTCCATTCGCTAAATTTGGATCTAGATTGGGTGTTTTTTGTATACCCAAAGAATAATGTTCCAAGACCTGATCTAAGGTGTAAAATCGGCCATCGTGCATGTAGGGAGATGTTACATCGATATTTCTTAAACTTGGCACTTTGAATTTATAGCGGTCGTTTTCTTTTTCTGTAATTCGAAAACGGCCAGGATCTTTAGTGCCTTGTATTTGGAGTCCATTGTTTCTATATGATTGATCCGTAAATAATTCTCCGGAATGACATGTACTGCAATGTTCTTTAAAGAGTTTCATTCCTTCCAACTCTTGTTTGTTTAAAATTTCACCTTCATTGCGGACATATTTATCATACCTGGAATTGGATGAAACCAAGGAAAGCATGAATTGAGAAAGCGCTTTCAAGAATTTGGAACTAGTTATTTCGCTACTCCCATAGGCTTTATTGAATAAGGCTGGATATTTTGGCGATTTTTTTAGTTTCTCTATTACATTTCCCAACTTTTCATCCATTTCCACTGGATTCTCTATGGGAGCAATGGAAAATAAATCCAAATCACTAACGCCACCATCCCAAAAAAAATCTTGTTGCCAAGCTACATTTTGAATTGCTGGAGCATTTCTTGAACCCTTTTGATTATCGATTCCATGACTGATATCATGTCCATGGTGCGTGAAAGCATAACTTTGATTGTGGCACTCAGAACATGATATCGTATTGTTTCTGGATAAAATAGGGTCATTAAACAATGCTTTTCCTAATTCGAAACCAACCTTATTAATCGGGTTGCTCGATAATGAATAAACAGTTGCAGGAAAATTTTGAGGAATTTTAAATGTTTCAACAAGGGGTATTGGTGAAATAGCTTCCTTTTTTTCCGAGGAGCAACTAATTAAAAAGCACAAAAGTAGGAATCGTATTTTCATCAAATAAGCCCGTTTAAATACATTGAAAGATTAATTATGTACGTGATCAATACTGAACATGCTTTGGTAATTATCCGCTATTTTCTTGCCATTGCTTGGATTCATTATGACAGGCTCGGTTGAAATAAGATTACTTGTGCCAAATATTTTTTGGATATCAACGATGAAATGAATGGAAGGGGAGATGTTTTTCCTAACAGTAATTTGCTGAGGCAATTTGAGCGTAATCTTTCTTAAATTATTGGTCGTAACGCTTGATCTGCCTCCAAATCCTCCAATATGATATTGGAATTTATTAAGTCCAGCAGAATTCAAGGGTGCTTTGGAAGAAATACCTTCTAGTTTTAAAAAGATATATCCCGAATTCCAAGACCAATACATGTTGTCATTGCCATAAGCGGCGGGATCAAGTACGCCTGTTCTTTGATCAACCGCTGAGGTGCTTTTTAGGCTGTCAACACCTATAATAAAACTTATTTCTGAATAGTTTCCTGCAGGAACATTCGTTAAAATGGGTTGTTGGGAATTCGTTTCTGATTCTTTGATTAAAAAATAGTCGTTTGAAATAAAATTTTCACCTGATTCATTTTTTAAAATGATATTGGAAATGAAATAATTGAAAGTTGAAACGGTGAAATCTTCTTTAGAAGCATTGGTGTACTTTGTGTCATTCAGTACCAAAGTTTGAGCACCCACTCGATGATCTAAATCTAAAATAATTTGGTTTTTATCGTTTACTCCAAAGGTATCTAAGTCGTCTTTTTGGCATGCAAAGGCAATAGCCCAAACAGCCATGAATAGTAATTTTTTCATGTATAAATCGTTTTGTCCGAATGCTTACATTCGGAAATGGGAAAATTTAAAACGGAAGTTTATACAGATTGTGGAGGTTTATTTTGACTGAGCGTGTATTCAAAACTTAGGGAATCCAAGTAATGAAATTGGTGGTTAATGGAAACTTGAATGCCACGGTAAAATGTAATAGAAATATTTTCTTTGAAAATCAAAGTAATTTCGGGTGCCTTTTCTAATTTTTGTTGGTTGGATTTTTCTTCTTTTTCTTGTTGGGCCTTTAGTTGTTTCATCAAAAAACAATGACCATTACAATTCATTTTGGGTTTATCCTTGTTGATACAAAGATTTTTGGCGATGTAATTCTGATTTACTCGGTAATATGCCACCGCTCCCCATTGGTTGACAAGAGGAATTTGCATGGCAAATAACAATACCCACGAGCAAATTTTAATAATCATGCCACAAAGGTAGTATTTCAGGTGGATAATATCGAAATGATTTTTGTCATAAATTGGAGAATGGTAGAATTCATTTGAGTAAAGTTTACCCTTGATTTACTTTTACTTAAAATTTAATCTATGCAAAATTCATTTGATTTATCTGGCAAAATAGCCTTAGTAACTGGTTGTAAAAGAGGGATTGGAAAAGCCATGGCCGTTGCTTTAGCTGAAGCTGGAGCTGATATTATTGGTGTTTCAGCTAATTTGGAATTGAATAACTCAGAAGTTGAAAAGGAAATTACAGCCTTGGGAAGAAGTTTTACTGCCTTTCAAGCCGATTTTTCAGATCGTGAATCATTGTATGATTTTATCAAGCAATTGATAAAAAGATTTCCTAGAATAGATATTTTGGTGAATAATGCGGGGACTATTTTAAGAGACCCTGCAGCTGATCATTCAGATGAATATTGGGATGAAGTGTTGGAAGTTAATTTAACTTCTCAATTTATTTTGAGCAGAGAAATTGGTCGTAATATGATCGCGAATGGATCAGGTAAAATTATTTTTACTGCTTCTTTGTTGAGTTTTCAAGGAGGTATCAATGTTCCAGGTTATGCCGCAAGTAAAGGGGGAATTGCTCGTTTGACGATGGCATTGGCCAATGAATGGGCAAGCAAAGGAATTAATGTAAACGCTATTGCCCCAGGATATATTTCAACGGATAATACAGAGGCTTTGAGAAATGACAGCAACAGAAGTGCGTCTATCTTGTCTCGGATTCCAGCTGGAAGATGGGGAGAGCCAGATGACTTCAAAGGACCTGTAGTGTTTTTGGCCTCAGCTGCTTCTAATTATGTAAATGGAACTATCTTAACCGTAGATGGCGGTTGGATGGGAAGATAATACGATTGAATTTTTAAAACCTATCAACTCATGAAAAAATTAAGTCTAGTATTTTTGTTCTTATCAAGCTCTGTTTTTGCTCAAAAAATAGATGTAAACAAACAATTTCAATTAGCAGCTCAACAATACACCAAAATGTTGGCGGATCATCCTGACACAAGTGTAACCATTCATTCAGCAAAACCCGATGGAACGTATCGGAATATGCCTTCTCATTGGTGGTGTTCTGGGTTTTTCCCAGGTGGCTTGTGGTATTTATTTGAAAAAACAAAAGACGCTAAATGGGAGAAGGCCGCTCGATTATGGACAGCAGCCATAGAAAAGGAACAATTCAACACAGGAACGCATGATTTGGGATTCATGATGTTTGACTCGTTCGGAAATGAATTGAGATTAACCAAAGACCCCAAAGCTAAAAAAGTTTTGATTCAATCGGCAAAATCATTGGCAACACGATTTGATCCTAAAATTGGATTAATCAAATCTTGGAATAGTTTCAAAGGAGGATATAAGTATCCAGTGATCATTGATAACATGATGAATCTGGAATTGCTATTTTGGGCTTCAAGAGAAACAGGCGATCCGACCTACAAGCAAATTGCCATTACTCACGCAGATAATACCATCAAAAATCACTTTAGACCTGATTTTTCAAGTTATCATGTCATTTGTTACGATGTAGATGGAAAAGTCTTGGCTAAAAAGCAACATCAAGGATATCAAGATGAATCGACTTGGACACGTGGACATGCTTGGGCTATATATGGTTATGTAGCGATGTATCGTGAAACAAAGGATAAAAAATATTTGGACTTTGCTCAGAAAATTGCGGATTACTATTTGAATCATCCAAATTTGCCTTCTGATAAAATTCCCTATTGGGATTTCCATGCACCCAACATTCCGAATGAAGAAAGAGATGCATCAGCAGGTGCTATTACAGCATCAGCCTTGTTGGAATTATCTACTTATTCCGGTGTAAAAGGTAAAAAATATTATTCTGACGCAGTTAAAATGCTAGAATCTCTGTCGAGCCCTGCTTACAGAGCAGCTTTAGGTGAAAATAATAATTTCTTAATTAAGCATTGCGTGGGGGCAAAAGGATTGAATTCCGAAATAGATGTGCCTTTGATTTATGCTGATTATTACTATTTGGAGGCTTTATTGAGATATGAAAAATTAAAGAATAAGCAATCTAAAAATTAGTCGAATTTTGTTTTAATTCGTACCTTTGGGGCTTCAATTTATTACAAGCCCCATGTCATTAAAGAAAATTCAATCAGCCTTAATTTCAGTTTATTACAAAGACGGTTTAGCGCCTATTATTCAAGAACTTCATCAATCAGGAGTTGTTTTGTATTCCACAGGTGGAACGCAACAATTCATTGAGGAAATGGGTATACCTGTTATTCCTGTGGAGGATTTAACGGGATATCCTTCTATTTTTGGTGGTCGTGTGAAGACTTTACACCCAAAAGTTTTTGGTGGTATTTTGTATCGTCGCGATTTAGCTTCTGATGTAGAAGTGGCCAAACAATATGAAATTCCTGCATTGGATTTAGTGATGGTGGATTTATATCCTTTTGAAGAAACAGTTGCTTCTGGAGCTTCAGATGAGGATATTATTGAGAAAATTGATATTGGTGGAATTTCATTGATACGTGGAGCGGCGAAAAACTTTGCCGATGTTTTGATTGTATCTTCTCGTGAGCAATATGCAGAGGTACTTTCGATTTTTTCAGCAAATGGAGCAGCAACAACTTTGGAACAAAGAAGAAGTTTTGCCCAAAAGGCATTTGCAGTTTCCTCGCATTATGATGGCGCGATTCAGCGCTATTTTGCAGGAGAAGTGGCTGATTTAACGAATTATAAAGCATTGCCAGCGCATTCTTTGCGTTATGGTGAAAATCCGCATCAACAAGGTAAATTTTATGGCGATTTAGAAAGCCTTTTTGATAAGTTGCACGGAAAAGAATTGTCTTATAACAATTTAGTCGATGTAGATGCCTGCTTAACATTGTTGGATGAATTTTCTGAAACAGCCTTTGTGATTATCAAGCACATGAATGCTTGCGGAGTTGCAACGGGTTCAAGTGTTCAAGAAGCGTATGAGAAGGCATTAGCTTGTGATCCTATTTCTGCCTTTGGCGGAGTGTTGGCGACCAATCAAACCGTTGATAAAGCAGCAGCTGAATCGATTAATCCATTGTTCTGCGAAATATTAATTGCTCCTGCGTTTACAGAAGAGGCATTAGAGGTTTTAAAGACAAAGAAAAATAGAATTTTATTGAAAAGAAATGCACAAGATTTTCCAAAAGTAATGTTTAAAACATTGTTGAATGGGGTTTTGGAGCAAGATAAAGATTTAGTGATGGAGGGTGTGGCTGATTTCAAAACAGTTACCCAAATAGCTCCAACCGAAGAGCAAATGCGTGCATTGGCCTTTGCTTTGAAAATTTGTAAGCATACCAAATCGAATACGATTGTATTAGCCAAAGAAGGACAATTGTTAGCTTCTGGCGTGGGTCAAACTTCTCGAGTAGATGCTTTGAAGCAAGCGATTGAAAAAGCAAAAGAGTTTGGGTTCGATTTACAAGGCTCTGTTATGGCATCTGATGCGTTTTTTCCTTTCCCAGACTGTGTTGAAATAGCAGGAAAAGCAGGAATTGTTGCTGTTACTCAGCCAGGTGGTTCCATCAAGGATAAAGATTCTATCGACTATTGTGATGCGAATGGAATTGCGATGGTGATGACAGGAATTCGTCATTTCAAACATTAAAATTTTTTACGGTATTTTTCCTTGGAAATATTTTAGTTTTTCAAGGAAAAAAATCGTATTTTTAAGATTGAGTTTTAAAAATATAAAATGCTATTGCATGGGTATAGTCAATAGTATTTCCAATTAACAATTTATACAAAATTATGTCAGAAGCACAAGATTCAGCAGCTCAAGATCGGGCAAATTACGGTGCAGATAATATTCAAGTATTAGAAGGTTTAGAGGCGGTTCGTAAACGTCCTTCCATGTACATCGGTGATACCGGTATCAAAGGTTTACATCATTTAATTTGGGAGGTAGTTGATAACTCGATAGATGAAGCATTGGCTGGCCATTGTGATAAAATCAAAGTGACTATCAATACCGATAATTCTATTTTGGTAGAAGATAATGGTCGTGGTATTCCTACAGGAATGCATACCAAAGAAAAGCGTTCTGCTTTAGAGGTTGTAATGACTGTATTACACGCTGGGGGTAAATTTGATAAAGATACTTACAAGGTTTCTGGAGGTTTGCACGGTGTGGGTGTGTCATGTGTGAATGCCTTGTCGACCGATTTGAAAGTGACAGTGCGTAGGGAAGGTAAAATTTTCCAACAAGAATATAAAATAGGTGTACCGCAATATCCAGTTAAAGAAATTGGAGTAGCAGATACAACTGGAACTTCTGTTTTATTCAAACCAGATGATTCGATTTTTACAGTAACTGAATATAAATATGAAACTGTTGCTGGTCGTTTAAGGGAATTATCTTTCTTGAATGCAGGTATTCGTGTTGTTTTAACCGATTTACGTGATTTAGATGAGAACGGTGAGCCAAAATCGGAGGAGTTTTTCTCAGAAGGTGGTTTGAGAGAATTTGTTACGTATTTGGATGCCACTCGTGAAGCATTAATTGCAGAGCCTATTTACATGGAAGGCGATAAGAATGGGGTTCCTGTTCAAGTGGCTATGATGTACAATACTTCATATTCTGAAAATGTGGTTTCTTATGTCAATAATATCAATACGATAGAAGGAGGTACTCACGTTGCGGGTTTTAGAGGTGCATTGACGCGTACGCTTAAAAATTATGCAGACAAGTCGGGTGCTTTAGAAAAATTAAAAATTGACATCGCAGGAGACGATTTCCGTGAAGGTTTAACGGCTGTTATTTCGGTGAAAGTTGCTGAGCCTCAATTTGAAGGTCAAACGAAAACGAAATTAGGAAACGGAGAAGTATCTGGAGCTGTTTCTGCAGCCATGTCAGATATGTTGGAGGCTTGGTTAGAAGAGCATCCAAAAGAGGCACGTCAGATTGTAGCCAAAGTGATTCTTGCCGCTCAAGCTCGTCACGCAGCTCGTAAGGCTCGTGAGATGGTTCAAAGAAAAACGGTTTTAGGTTCTAATTCATTGCCAGGTAAACTTGCCGATTGTTCAGATTCTGATCCGAATGTTTGTGAATTATATCTTGTCGAGGGAGACTCGGCGGGTGGTACTGCCAAGCAAGGAAGAAATAGAGCTTTTCAAGCAATTTTGCCATTGAGAGGTAAGATTTTGAATGTGGAGAAAGCGCAAGAATATCGTATTTACGAAAACGAAGAGATTAAAAATATGATCACTGCTTTGGGTGTTTCATTCGGAAAGGATGGAGACGAAAGAGCCTTGAACATTGATAAATTAAGATACCATAAAATCATAATCATGACCGATGCGGACGTTGACGGTAGTCACATTCGTACCTTGATTTTAACTTTCTTCTTCCGTTATATGAGAGAGTTAGTGGATAATGGTTATATCTACATTGCTCAACCTCCACTTTATCAAGTGAAGAAAGGTCAAGCAGTTCGTTATGTATGGACTGAACAACAAAGAGATGAAGCAATTCGTGAATTGGCAGGTGCTGGTAAAGAAGAAAGCGTAGGTATTCAACGTTATAAGGGTTTGGGAGAAATGAACGCAGAGCAATTGTGGGAAACAACCATGAATCCAGAATCAAGAACCTTAAAACAAGTGACAGTCGATTCTGCGATAGAAGCTGATTTATTGTTCTCTATGTTGATGGGTGATGAAGTTGCTCCACGTAGAGACTTTATTGAAAAGAATGCTAAATACGCAAAAGTAGACGTTTAGAGGATGGATTTTGATTTCAAATCGTATCATGTAAGAGCTATTAACGCTGCTACAGAATCAGATAAATTAGCAATTAATCAAGAATTGAAAGATTACTATGCTTCTTTGTCTATTGAAGATCAACGTTTATTTAATATTGAATTACAAAAGTATTTGATGCATGAAATTGGGCGATTAGGCTCCGATTACGAAGCAATAAAAGACCAACAATTTAATGCTTAATTTATGAGTCATTTGAATGAAAATTTAGAAGATTTAGGCAAAAAAGATTCCCAAAAAGGGAATCTTTTGTCTTTCTTACGTCCTAAAAATTGGAAAATAAATTTAATGGCTCCTCGGGAACAGGGAAAAAAAATAGATAAATCGATGCAGAAATCGCAAGATGTCATCGCTAAGTCTAAATTTATTTCACGTGACCTATCCTGGTTGAAGTTTGATGAAAGAGTGTTGGATCAGGCTAGGGATACTTCCAAAAACTTGTTTGATCGATTGAAGTTTTTAGCTATTACGGCTTCAAATTTGGATGAATTTTTTACGATTCGTGTGGGTTCATTGTATAATTACATTGACTTTGGAAAAGAGCGTACAGATTATTCTGGGCTCACATTGATGCCATTTAAGCATACTTTAATCGCCGAAGCGCAAGAATTTAGTAAAGAAAAACACCGCTTGTTTCGTGAAGAAATATTGCCTTTGTTTCCTGAAAATGGATTAAGTTTAGCGAATTTAGATAGCTTAAATTCAGAGGAAATGTTAGAAGTGGAAACTTATTTCCATCGAACAATTTACCCAATGTTGACGCCGATGGTTTTTGACCATACGCATACATTTCCAAGTTTATTAGCTAAAACATTGATTTTTGGGGTCGTTACAATTGGGCATTCAGATAAGAAAAATCCCAAAAATAAATCTCATAAAGACCATAAAATATCATTCGTTCAAATTCCATTGAATTTGGCGAGGTTTTATATCATCGAAAGGGAAGATCAAGTTTTGTTTGTACCTATTGAAGAAATAATTCGTCACCATTTACAGGTATTATACCGCAATGTGGAAATAGAATCTTCCTCTTTGTTTAGAATTACTCGAAATGGCGATTTCGATGTGGTTGAGCATGAAGATGCGGAAACGGACTTTGTAGATGAAATCAAGAAAAAAATCAAAGATCGCCGATTAGGTCGTGTAACGCGGGTTGAAGTAGAAGAAAATCATTCCGAATATTTGTTAGAAGAAATGTTGAAGCGTTGGTCTTTAGAAAAGTCCGACATTTTTGTGAAATCTTCTATTTTAGATTTTACGGCATTTTGGCAAATTTTAAAGCATTCTGAATTTAAAGCTAAATTACCGAGTCAACATGCGGTTGTTCCTCCATTGGGATTAAAGTCCATCAAAATTGATGATATTTTTGATACGATTCGTCGTGGAGATATTTTACTGCACCATCCTTACAATAATTTTGAACCGGTTATTCAGTTATTGGAACAAGCAGCGGATGATCCGAATGTATTGGCTATAAAAATCACTTTATACCGTATTTCTAAGCATTCACGAATTAGTAATGCTTTATTAAGAGCGGCGGAACAAGGTAAACACGTTTCGGTTCTTTTCGAGGTAAAAGCCCGATTTGATGAAGAAAATAACATCAGAGAAGCGACCAAATTGCAAAAGGCAGGTTGTTTCGTTATTTATGGTATTCCAGGATTAAAAACACACACGAAATTATTGCAAGTAATTCGAAATGAAGGCTCGCATGTAATGAGTTATGCTCACTTGTCATCGGGTAATTACAATGAAGATACAGCTAAATTGTACACAGATATCGGATTGTTGACGACCGATTCTCGAATTACCCAAGATATTTCTGAGTTCTTCAATGTAATTACAGGTCATTCAATGCCGACGCATTATGAGCATTTAATTACGGCACCTAGAGATATGCGTAATCGTTTGGTAGAGATGATTGAGCAAGAAGTGAAGAATTTAAAAGAGGGTTTACCTGCAGGTATTTGTTGGAAAATAAATTCTTTGCAAGATAAAAAGGTGATTGAAGCCTTATATGATGCCTCTGAAGAAGGTTTGCCAGTACTATTGATCATTCGAGGAGTTTGCTGCTTAAAACCTCAGAGAAAAGGACTTTCTGAAAATATATTTATTAAATCTATTGTAGGAAATTATTTAGAACATACCCGTTTATATTATTTCCACAATGCAGGTGTTCCCAAGGTTTATGGTGGCTCTGCCGATGTAATGGTACGTAGTTTTGACCGCCGAATTGAATCTTTGTTTGAATTAGTAAATCCAAGAGCTAGAAATTTAGCTACGACTATTTTGGAATGGAATTTGAGAGATACGGTCAATTCTTATGAAATGCAAGAAGACGGAACTTATTGGAAAGTTTTAAGTGAGCAGCCATTTAACATTCATGAAGAATTTTACCATCTAAATGAAACGGATTTAGTAGAAGAAATTAACTTTGCACAATATACACACAATCTAGAAACTAAAAATTAACCTACACCAATACTTAATATGGAAAGATTTACAGGCCTTTTAGGGATTATACTAATTCTCGGCGTTTCTTTTTTAATGTCCAATAACCGAAAGGCAATCAATTACAGAACAGTTGGCGTTGGCTTATTGCTTCAGATTTTTTTAGCCGTTTTTATTTTAAAAACAGAAGTGGGTCAAGCAACGTTTCAATGGTTAGGGGATTCAATCAATACTTTATTAGGACAGGCGGATAAAGGGGCGATATTTGTGTTTGGTTCTTTAGTAGATAGAGGTTTAATGGCCAAGGCTTTTGGACCAGGAAATGAATATATTTTCTTTTTCAAAGTCGTTCCGACCATCATTTTTGTCGCAGTTTTGGTCAATATGTTTTACCATTTAGGTGTATTACAAAGGGTTGTAGCTGTCTTAGGAAAAGGGGTACATTGGTTAATGGGAGTAAGTGGGGCGGAGGCTCTTTCCAACGTGGCTTCTACTTTTGTCGGTCAAGTGGAGGCTCAAATTATGATTAAGCCTTATTTGAAAAATATGACTAATTCAGAATTGATGGCTTCTATGACAGGTAGTTTTGCTTGTATTGCAGGTGGAGTTATGGCTGTTTATATTTCTCTGGGTGTGCCAGCAGCTTATTTACTGGCTGCAAGTTTGATGGCAGCTCCAGGAGCATTAGTTATTTCAAAAATTATGTTTCCTGAAACGGTGAAATCAGAATCGCATGGTGAAGTGAAATTAGAAATTCAAAAATCCCATGCTAATTTAGTAGATGCCATTGCAGCTGGAGCTAGTGAAGGCTTAAAAGTGGGTTTGAATGTTATTGCCATGTTAATTGGATTTATTGCATTAATCGCATTGGTGGATTTAGGTTTGGGACATATTGGTAATTTAATCGGAATGCCAACGTTATCGATGAATTTAATCTTAGGAAAAGTATTTTCTGTTTTTGCTTTCGCAATGGGAGTGCCAGCAGTAGATGTAGAAGTAGCAGGTGCCTTAATGGGTAAGAAAATGGTAGTGAATGAATTTGTGGCATACTTGGATATGGTAAAACTTAAACAAACGCTTGATCCTAAAACTGTAGCAATTACAAGTTTTGCCTTGTGTGGTTTTGCTAATTTTAGTTCTGTTGCTATACAAATTGGTGGAATTGGTGAATTAGCCCCTTCAAGAAGAAGCGATTTAGCAAAATTAGGTTTCAAGGCCTTGATTGCTGGAACTTTAGCTAGTTATTTATCAGCTACTTTAGCAGGTTTATTATTATAAGATGAGAATTGATCCCGAAACCGTCGAACGAATCAAGCAAACGGCTGCTGTGGCTGATGTCATAGGGGATTATGTAACTATTAAGAAAAAGGGAGCGAACTATTGGGCTTGCTGCCCTTTTCATGGAGAGAAAACTCCTTCTTTCTCTATTTCCCCAAGCAAAGGGATTTACAAATGTTTTGGTTGTGGTAAAGCGGGTGATTCTGTTCGATTTATCATGGACATTGAGGGCCTTGGCTATGGAGAAGCCCTTCGCCATTTGGCAAAAAAATATGGCATAGAAATTCAAGAAGAAGAAATGACGGACGATCAGATGAATCGTCAAAATGAGCGTGAAAGCTTATTTATCATTTTGGAATATGCCAAAGAGTTTTTTAAAAATCAATTACATGCAACGGATGAAGGTAAATCCATCGCATTGCCCTACTTTAAAGAAAGAGGTTTTTCTGATGCAACCATACAAACCTTTGATTTAGGATATAGCCCTGAGTCTTGGGATTTGTTTGTTAAAACTGCCTTGAAACAAGGTTATTCTCAGGAAATCATTGAAAAAGCAGGTTTAGTCACGCAGAGAAATGAGGAAGGTAAAGTATATGATCGATTTAGAAATCGAGTTATTTTTCCCATTCATAATGTTTCAGGGAAGGTCATTGCTTTTGGTGCAAGAATATTAAAAAGTGATGCGAGTAAGTCCTCACAAGCTAAATACCTGAATTCTCCAGAAACGGAGGTTTATCATAAATCATCCATACTTTATGGAATTGCGCAAGCCAAAAATGAAATCCGAAATCTGGATGTTTGTTATTTGGTAGAGGGATATACTGATGTGATATCTTTGCATCAAGCAGGTATAAAAAACGTTGTGGCTTCTTCAGGTACTTCATTGACCACTGATCAAATCAAATTAATTGCCCGTTTTACCAAGCATGTTACTGTACTTTATGATGGTGATAATGCAGGAATAAAGGCTGCCCTGCGTGGAATGGATTTGATTTTGGAAGAAGGATTGCAAGTGAATTTAGTTGTCTTTCCTGAAGGAAATGATCCAGATAGTTTTGTTCGTAAAATTGGTAGTGAAGCTTTTTTAGATTACATCAAAAAAGAAGCAAAGGATGTTATTTCTTTCCAAGCCAATTTGTTTATGAAAGAGGCGGGGGATGATCCATTCAAGAAATCAGAATTGATCAAAGAAATGGTTCAAAGCATTTCAAAAATTCCAGATGCCATTCAGCGAAGTCTATTTATCCAAAAAACAGCTTCTTTGATGCGTTTGGAGGAAGATGTGCTGATAGCTGAATTAAACAAGATTCATCTCAAAGGTTTAAAACAGAAATCTTCTTCCCAACAAGGAGATGCCAATAAACAACTTTCCGCTCAGGAATACCAAGAACTTCAAGGACTTTTTGAACCAACCGATCATGAAAGTCCACCACAAGTTCAAAATTTGGCTTTCTATCAGGAATCCGAATGTATTCGTTTAATTATGAATTTTGGGCATTTGGAGATTAATTCCGAAGCGGCACCGGGATTGACCTTGACACAATATATGATTGACGAGTTGGAGGATACTGACTTTCAATTACCGATTTATCAACAAATACTGACCATTTGTCGAGAAGAAATTCGTCAAAATAAACAGGTAAATCCAGAATATTTCTTGCACCACCCAGAGGAAGAAATTCAAAAAATTGCGATTGATTTTGCTTCAGAGAAACATAATTTGTCTGATTTATGGAAGGATAAACATGAAATACGGGTCAGTAGAGAAGACGAAATGTTGGAAGATTTGGCTTACAAAAATGTTTTGAGATTACGTAAAGTCTATAATGATCAAAAACTCCAAGACGTATTAAATTTATTGGATAAAGCCGATGGAGCATCAGATTCCATCAATGAATTGCTTTTGGAATTTATCCAATTGAAAGAAATTCAAAAAAATATTTCCCAAGAATTAGGAACAGTTATTGAAAAATAGTCTATTTTTGGAAAATTTTATGAAAAAAGCCCTATCCCTTTTATTGATTTGTGTGCTGCTTTATCAAGCAGGTGGATTCGCTTTGAAATATATTTTAGATAATCAATTTGATTCCATTCAATTAGAAGAGTCTGAAACTGTCCTTGTTAAAATACCGCTTGCATTACCGTATCATACCGATTGGGAAGCGCCCAAAGAGGTAAAAGGTGAAGTAAGAAGTGGGGATGAGTTTTATCAAATGACCGAACAAAGGTTAAAAAATGATACTTTATATACCACGATGGTTGCTGATCGAAGTGCTCGAGAGAATTTTTTCGATTTAGCTAATCAGGTTAAAGAGCATTTGACTGACCAACCCGAAAACGGTTCTCCTAAATCCAAGTTGATTAATACTTTGGTGAAAGAATATTGTGATAATTCTCATGGATGGGTATTTTATATCATCGAATGGCCCATCGAAAAGGATAAATTCAATCATTCCATTCTATCTACCTCAGATTTTCAATCTGATTCATTTCTGCCGCCTCGGCAAGCTTAATTTTCTGATAAATCGGTTTCAAGGGATTATTATGCCTTGAGAAATCTGGTATTTTATTCAAAAAAAATTAAGCAAAAATGAAAAATATTTTATTGTTGGCACTACTATGCGTAGGTGTCTCTTCTATTACTTTTGGTCAAGGTTGTGTGGCAGTTAGACACATGAGTTGTTCCGTAGGAACTGGTACAAATACAAATGCAATGATGCACCCAGGTGCATGGCAAGTTGCTTTAGGTTTCCGTAGTTTACATTCGTACAAGCATTTTGTAGGAGCAGACTATCAACCACAACGTGAAGCGGCAAATAATAATGTCATTAACGATTCTCAATCGTTAGATTTAGGACTTACATATTCATTCACAGATCGTTTTTCGTTGGTAGCCAATTTGCCCATTAACTTTAACTTGAGGTCTTCCATGTACGAGCATTATGGAAATGCTTTGGCAGGAAATCCCGATCAAAAAAGATTCTCAACCCTAGCAAATGGTATCGGCGATTTACGTTTAACGGCATATTATTGGATGCTTGATCCTTTGAAACATGCCAAAGGAAATTTTAGTGTTGGATTAGGTATAAAATTACCAACGGGTAATAGTAATGCCATGGATGTCGTACATAGAAGAAAAGCCGATGGCACTGATTATACTGTGGAAAAAGCGGTAGATCAATCAATTCAATTAGGCGATGGAGGAGTTGGTATTAATTTGGAAATTCAAGGTTATCAACAATTATTCACAAGGACTTCCATTTACTACAATGCCTTTTATTTGTCTAATCCACGGAATACGAATTCAACCTTACAAAATGCACCAGATAAACCGGTAACAGACTTAATGGTTCAATATCATTCGGTAGCGGATCAATATGCGGGTAGGGTAGGATTCAATTATGTTGTCTCTGCCAAAGCAGGAATCGGAGCCACATTAGGTGCTAGAATTGAAGGGATTCCAGCTTATGATTTAATCGGAGGAAGTGATGGATTTCGTCGCCCGGGCTTTATTTTTTCTATTGAGCCTGGCCTAAGTTATACCTATCATAATACCATGCTTTTTGTTTCATTGCCTTTGGCTACACAAAGAAATCGAATTAAAAGTGCGAATGATTGGGCAAATAATAAGCATGGAGATGCTGCGTTTGCAGATTATTTATTATCCGCAACCATTTCTCAACGCTTTTAAATCTAGCATTTATTAGGAAAAATGATGATTTAAATCATTTTAACTTATTCGTTTTTCTTACAATTTTACACTGTTCGTCTAAAAATGGACGAACGGTGTTTTAAACCCCATGTCATTATGGAATTAGTTAGCAAACAATTACTCAGCAAACTAACGATTGCATCTTGGATGAATCGTTCAATGATTGCCATCGTTTATATATGGTTTGGCTTATTAAAGGTGTATAGTGTATCACCCGCTGAAGGCTTGGTGACAAAATTGTTCAATTTGACATTGGAGCCATTTATGTCAATTCATTCCTTCTTACTGATTCTAGGACTAGGTGAATGTTTGATTGGAATCTTATGGTTATTTCCTCGGTTAACCAAATTAGTTTTTTGGATTATGTTAGGTCACATGTTTACGACCTTTTTACCTGTATTTTTTCTGCCCAACGAAACTTGGCAATCTTTTATGACATTAACTTTAACAGGCCAATATATTGTTAAGAATGTTGTGTTATTTTCAGCAGCTTGGTTTATTTATGTTTTCGATTAAATTAGATAGAAGGTGGCTTCGAGAACCTCAGCCACCTTTTACCTCTTACCTCTTACCTCTTACCTCTTACCTCTTACCTCTTACCTCTTACCTCTTACCTCTTACCTCCTTTACAGTCCCAAAATCTTCTTATTGAATTCTTCATCTGCTCCAGTACCAGCAAAATCGTCAAATACTTTTTCGGTAGCTTTAATGATATGACTTGCAATAAAAGGAGCACCTTCCGTAGCACCTTGAACAGGATCTTTGATACAGCATTCCCATTCTAAAACGGCCCAACCTTCGTATCCGTATTGAGTTAATTTAGAGAAAATACTTTTGAAGTCCACTTGTCCATCTCCCAAAGAACGGAAACGTCCTGCGCGATTGATCCAAGATTGATATCCTCCATAAACACCTTGTTTTCCTGTTGGATTAAATTCAGCATCTTTTACATGGAACATTTTTATGCGCTCATGATAAAAATCGATGTATTGTTTATAATCCATTGCTTGCAAAACAAAATGCGAAGGGTCATACAATAGATTTGCTCTTTTATGTCCTTTTACTTCATCTAAGAACATCTCAAAAGTTACACCATCATGTAAATCTTCTCCTGGATGAATTTCATAGCATAAATCAACGCCACATTCATCAAATGTATTTAAAATAGGCATCCAGCGTCTTCCTAATTCCGCAAAACCTTGCTCAACTAATCCAGCAGGTCTTTGTGGCCATGGGTAAACAGTGTGCCACATTAATGATCCAGAAAATGTAGCATGCGCATTCAATCCTAAATTTTGAGATGCTTTAGCAGCATATTTTAATTGTTGAATCGCCCATTCTGTTCTTGCTTTCGGATTTCCTTTGACAGCATCTGGTGCAAAGGCGTCAAATCCTAGGTCGTAAGCTGGGTTTACCGCTACTAATTGTCCTTGTAAATGTGTCGAAAGTTCAGTGATTTGTAAGCCTTTTGATGCTAACATCCCTTTGATTTCATCACAATAGGTTTTCGATTCTGCAGCTTTTTGTAAATCGATGCATCTAGCATCCCAAGAGGGAAACTGAACCCCTTTATATCCCAAAGAAGCAACCCAAGTAGAAATATTATCTAAATTATTAAATGGCGCTTCATCGCCCATGAACTGTGCTAAAAATATAGCTGGTCCTTTAATTGTTTGCATAGTTGATTCAATTATATTTTAACCCAAGCTTGCTTGCGTGTACTTTCTAAAATTTTCTCACAAATTAATAATTCTCTATATCCATCTGCAAAAGTTGGGAAACTTGGCTTTTCAGGTTGTTTTCCTTGCTCAATAGCCGCATAAACCTCTTTGAATAATTGCTTAGATGTGTCTGAGAATCCTTCATTGTGTCCACCTGGGAATGTCATGATATCTCTTGCTTCTGCATAGGCCAAAGATGGATCTCTCATCAAAACTTGATTTGCTTTGTCTCTATTACCAATCCATAACTCGTTGGGTGCCTCTGAGTTAAATGCAAATGTTTGGTTAGAACCAGAAATTTCTAATTTCAATTGGTTTTTACGCCCCGCTGAAACTTGTGAAACGGTTACAGAACCTCTATTCCCATTGTCAAAACGCAATAAAACGTTCGCGTGATCTTCCGTGTTGATAGCAACATCGGCATAATCTTCAGGTTGTAACATTTTGCCAGAATAGGTTTCAATCGGCTTTAATGGCTTTTTACGAATAGGGTGGACCGTATTAAAGTCGGCCATCACTTCTACTGTTTTTAATCCTGTAATGTATTCGATGATATCTAAAAGGTGTGAACCAATGTCTGCAATGGCTCTTGAATCACCCGATTTATCTGGTTCTAATCGCCAGTTGTAATCTGTATTATAGAATAACCAATCTTGTAAATAACTTCCAATGACTGAAAATATTTGACCCAAATCTCCTTTTTCACGCATGGTTTTCATTTGACGAACCAATGGATAATAGCGTAGATTGAAGTGAACTGCATTAACTAAACCTGATTTAGCAGCTAATTCAACTAATTCAGCAGCTTCATGCAAGTCTTTTGCTAAAGGTTTTTCACAAACAACGTGTTTCCCTGCTAATAAAGCAGCTTTTGATTGTGAAAAGTGCAAGAAATTGGGTGTACAAATGTGTACACTTTGAATATCATCTTGTTTCAATAATTCTTCAAAGGTGTACCAACGGCCAATGCCTAATTGCTTTGCTTTTGCTTCAGCTAATTCAACTGTTACTTCACAAAGTGCAGCAACTTCCACATTGGGCAATCTTCTCAAGGCCTCAATGTGAGCAGGTCCGATGAAACCTGTACCAACAATTCCAACTTTAATTTTAGTCATGATTATTTTTAATATTAAATTTCAAATTTTGTCCACTTATTTTGATTGTCTTTGGAAGAACGAACAACATTTTCAATGAATGCCATTCCATTGATTCCTTCCTCAATACCTGGGAAATCATAAATCGGGTTTTGTGCTTTTCCTTCCCATCTTGCTCTTACTGCTAAAGCAAAATTGCGATATATATTAGCGAAAGTTTCTACATATCCTTCTGGGTGCCCCGCTGGCTGACGCGTATGAGCTTGTGTTTGTGGAGATAAATTTCCAACTCCCGTACGGATAGTTCTACTGCCACCATCTCTCGATTTAATGACCATGGTATTAGGATCCATTTGATGCCAAACTAATCCTGCCTTTGATCCATAAATACGGAAATTGAAATCATTTTCTTCTCCATTGCAAATTTGACTGCAATGCAAAACGCCTCTTGCTCCGTTATTATAGTGGATCAAAATATTTCCATCGTCATCCAATTGTCTTCCTTCTACGAAAATGGTTAAATCAGCACATAATTCATCAATATGTAATCCTGTAATGTATTCAATGATATTTTCTGCATGTGTTCCGATATCACCAATAGCTCCTGCAGCGCCACATCTTTCAGGGTCTGTTCGCCAAGCGGCTTGTTTTTGACCAGTTGCTTCAACCAAATCAATTAACCAACCTTGGGGATATTCTACAATGATTTTACGAATTTCTCCTAATTCCCCTGTGTCTACCAAATGTTTGGCTTCTTTGATAAGAGGGTAGGCAGTATAGTTGTGCGTTAATGCGAAGATTAAACCTGATTTTTCGATTACTTTTTTTAATTCTTTCGCTTCAGCCAAATTCAAGGTAGCGGGTTTATCACAAACTACATGGAATCCGTTTTCTAAGGCAAATTTTGCAGCTGGAAAGTGAATGTGATTCGGGGTTACGATAGAAACAAAATCCATGCGCTCTCCTTCAGGTAATTCCTTTTCCTTTAAAATCATCTCTTCATAATTGGCATATACTCGATTCGAGTCCAAATAAAGAGATTCTCCCGTCAATTTTGATTTTTCTGGGCTAGAGCTAAATGCGCCACAAACTAATTCGATTTCCCCATCTAACTGAGCTCCTCTGCGATGAACTGCCCCGATAAAGGCTTCTAAACTTCCGCCAATCATTCCCATTTTTAATTTTCGGCTTTGGCGACTTTTTGAAAGAGTGGAAGTACCTCCTTGAATCATATTTAATAAGATTTAGTATTTACACAAAAATAGGGCATATTTTGATTAATATGGACAATGTTTCGGTGTGTTTTTTAAATATTTTTGAAAATAATTTCAATTTAATATTAATAATTAAAAATCTTTTTGTTTTTTTGACAAGATTTTTTTAATAAATTATTTAAATTTTTCAAGAAAAGTATTTTTCTAAACCTTTATAATAAATTAAATTCTTATGAACCAATCAGTTAATGCCAACCGTCTATTTTTAGCGAGTTGTTTTGCGCTTATTACGACTGCTTTTTCTTTTAGTATTAGAGCAGGTATTTTACCACAATTAGGTACTGAATTGAATTTAGACAATGTTCAATTGGGTCACATCAATCAAATGTGGTTTTTAGGTTTCCCGATTTCAATGATTTTAGGGGGAGTTTTCTACACTTCAATTGGACCTAAATTAATCATGCAAATTGCGTTAGTAGCTCATGCATTGGGTATTTTACTAACTATTTATGCCGTTGATTACAACACTTTATTGATTTCAACCTTATTCATTGGTTTGGGTAATGGTTGTACAGAAGCTGCTTGTAATCCTATGATTGCAGATGCTTATTCTGGAAATGAAATGAGTAGTAAATTGAATCGTTTCCACATGTGGTTCCCTGGTGGAATTGTTGTTGGATCTTTGATTTCTAAGTTCATGACTGATAATGCTATGTCATGGCAAGCACAAATTTGGGTGATTTTAATCCCAACAGTTATCTACGCTTACCTATTCTTTGGTCAAGCATTTCCTAAACCGAAAGTGGCAGATAATTCAACAATGGGTAATTTTAAAGCAATGTTGAATCCTTTATACTTATTCATGTTAGCTTGCATGGCTTTAACAGCTATTTCTGAATTTGGTCCTCAGCAATGGGTTGCTCCAATTTTATCAAAAGCAGGTGCTAGTCCTATGTTAATTTTAGCTTTAGTAACAGGTTTAATGGCTGTAGGTCGTTATTTCGCTGGACCACTTATTGCTAAAATTAATACCGTTGGAGTATTATTAGGATCAGCTATTTTTGCATTGGCAGGTTTGTATTTGATGAGCACTATGTCAGGTTCTACTTTGTATTTTGCTGCATTTATTTATGCTTTGGGTATTTGTTATTTCTGGCCAAATATGTTAGGTTTTGTAGCTGAAAATTTACCTGAAACAGGAGCTTTGGGATTATCTATCATGGGTGGTCTTGGAATGTTTTCTTCTTCGATGTTCCAACCAATCATTGGTGGATGGATCGATGATAATAAGGCTGTAGCTGTAGCAAGCGGTCTTGCAGGTGATGCAGCTGATTTAGCGGCGGGTCAGGCAACATTGAGTAATATCATGATTTTCCCAGGTATCTTAATAGTTGTTTTTGCAATTCTTTATTTTACAAGAAAAAAAGTAGCTTAATCTAAGCTTAATTTTATTTAAATTTGGGGGCTTTTGCCCCCATTTTTTATGTCCAAAATTCTACCATTATTATTCGTATTTGTATTGATTGCGTGTAAACCCAATTGGAAATTGGATCCCAATAAGGTAAAAGAACAATTGCTTTTAGTACAAAATGAGCATCCAGAAAATAAAGTAGTTATTGAAACTCGGCTGGGTGATGTTCACATTGAGCTTGACAATAGGACACCATTGCATCGAATTAATTTTATTCGATTGGTTAAGATGGGATATTTTAAGGATCGCTATTTTTACCGAAATATTTATGATTCTGGAATGCAAGGGGGAGGAGAGTATTTCGATCGCTTAGATTATCTTGTTCCTGCTGAATACATTGATGATTTAAAGCCTGTTCGTGGAACTATTGCCATGGCTAGGTACGATGAAGGTAATCCGGAAAAAGCGTCGTCACCAACAGAATTTTTTATCGTTACAAATACAGAAGAAGCAAAGGCCTATTATAAAAATTATGTTGTTTTTGGTAAGATCACCAAAGGTCTAGAAGTAGTAGATGCCATTAAAAAATTACGTTCCTTCGATGAAAAACCTGTTGTGCCAGTTCGGTTTACGATTTCTATTGAAAAGTAGTAAAAGAGAGAAGAGAGGAAAGAGAAGTGAGAAAACTTGGTGGCTGAGGTTCTCGAAGCCACATCTTACCTCTTACCTACTACCTCCATCATTTTTGCCAACGCAACAACCAACAAACAACCTAATACGTTTAACCAAAGAAAAGCCATTAAGTCGATTTTCCAAGCATAAATGACAATTATTTCAGCGATGATGGCGGCCCAAAAGACGTGTGTTCCTTTGGTTTTTGGTAAATAAAAAGCACATAAAAATACACCTAAAATCGTGCCATAGAACCAAGAGCCTAAGATGTTAACCACTTCTATTAAACTGCCCATATTCACAGCAAATTGTGCTACAAACAAGCAGAATATTCCCCAAATCAGTGTGATTATTTTAGACGTCCACCAATAATGTTGATTACTTTCATTGGGAACTAAAAATCGTTGATAAATGTCAACCATGGTTGTGGAAGTTAAGGAGCCAAAAGCAGAGGCCATAGAACCCATGGAAGAAAGTAAAATCATCGCGATTAAAAATCCTACCAATCCTACTGGTAAAAAATCTGTGATAAAACGTAAGAAAATGTAATTCGTATCTTGTGTT
This sequence comes from Aquirufa sp. ROCK-SH2, assembly GCF_054558315.1. NCBI lineage: Bacteria > Pseudomonadati > Bacteroidota > Cytophagia > Cytophagales > Flectobacillaceae > Aquirufa > Aquirufa sp. ROCK-SH2. Next base: position 500,028 of record NZ_JBPXKB010000003.1, read on the forward strand.
TCTACTTTAGGATTTTCTTTCATCAAGATTTCTTTTGCTTCTTTGATGATTTGATTTTGAGACTCATTTAATCGATTTACCGATTCTTTTTTTTGTTCTATCTCTGAATCCTTCCCACTTTTTAGTGCGGTTATTAATGCTAATTCTTCCTTTTTTTTCTGTTCAAAAATAGTTGATTTTTGATTTTCTAGATCAGTATAAGATGAATTTTCTTTCCAAACTTTTTCTGTGTTTTTGTTGAAAAACATCGGCGGTTCTTCAAATTGATAAAACACGAAAACTAAAATTCCTACCAGCAAAATGAAAAATTGCATGGGGATTTTTAAAAAACCATTTAACAACAATCCTTTTTTGCTTTCTGTAGCGGATTGGCCAGTTAAGTATCTTCCAACTTGACTTTGATCTGTTCCGAAATATGATAATTGTAAAAAGAATCCACCAATAATTCCGGACCAAATATTGTACCGATCGTTTAGGTCGAATTTCCAATTGATTAAATTGATTTTGTTCAATTTTCCAGCAATATGTAGAGATTCATTCATTCCAATTTCTTTGGGCAAGTTCCATACAATGAAAACTCCTGCCAAGACCATTCCTGCCAATACAACAGACATTTGGAGCATTTGGGTATAGGAAATTGCTTTGGATCCACCTAAGATGCAATATCCCGTAACAACAATGGCAGTGATGGTGTTTGTCCAGGTAAGATCCCAACCTAACAAAGTTGATAATATAATAGAAGGGGCTGCAATGGTGACACCCGTGGAAAGAGCTCTGGGTATTAAAAATAATAAACTAGTCAGTATTCTTGTTTTTGCATCAAATCGCTCTTCCAAAAATTGATAGGCTGTATAAACCTTGAGTTGATAATATTGCGGAATGAAAGTGATGGACAAAATAATCATCGCTAATGGTAATCCAAGGTAGAATTGAACAAATCGCATACCATCCGTGTAAGCTTGTCCTGGAGCAGATAAAAAAGTAATCGCTGAGGCCTGTGTGGCCATGACAGATAATAAAATATGATACCAAGGCATTTGTCTATCCGCTAGTAAAAATCCTTGCAAAGAATGTTTCGATTGTTTTCCTTTCCAACTTCCGTAGGCAACAATTCCACCAATGGTAAGCATTAATACGAGCCAATCTAAGTGTTGCATCTTATTGGTAAATTTGACTGAAAAGAAGGAAAAACAAGATAATAGCAATCAGAAACGCTAATAGTGTGGCGTACCATTTTTTCCAGTTAGGTCTTATTTCTGACATAGTTTATTTGATTGCTCACAAAAATAGATACTTTGTACTTTATATTTTTGGATTTGCGACGAAACTTTCAATATTCATGATTTAATTTTCGATTCATCTTTGGAATAATAAAAATTGCTAATTACCTTTGCCCCTCCAATTATAAGCGGGCGTGGTGGAATTGGTAGACATACCAGACTTAGGATCTGGCGCCGCGAGGCATGGGGGTTCGAGTCCCTCCGCCCGTACACCCATCGGCAAGCCCTCAACACCGAAAGGTTTTGGGGGCTTTTTTTAATAGAAATTTTTAAACATTTCCTTATGAATATTTCACTCAACAAAACAAATGATTTAGAAGGTCGTTTGACGGTTGTAGTTTCTGGTCCAGATTACCAAGAAAAAGTTGACAAAAAATTAAAAGATTACCGTAAAAAAGCTAGTATTAAAGGATTTAGACCTGGAATGGTTCCTATGCCTTTGGTAAAGAAATTATATGGTCAATCTACTTTAGTAGATGAAATTAATCATTTGCTAGGTCACGAAGTAAGTGATTATATCAAAGAAAATAAGTTGAACTTGGTAGGCGAGCCTTTACCTGCTGTAGACGAAGCTGATTCCATCGATTGGGAAAAAGATACTGAATTTACTTTTCATTATGATTTAGGTTTTCACGGAGATTTTACTGTTGATTTGTCTAAAATCAAAACAATTACCTCTTACGAAATCAAAGCGGATAAGAAAGAAATCGATGAGACCATCGAAAATTTGAAAAAGCAATTTGGTGAGCAAACTCATCCTGAGTCGGTAGAAGATCGTGATTTGGTATTTGGAACTTTTACACAAGGAGATTGGGTAGAAAAGTCAGCTATTCCGATGCATGCTATCGTAGAGAAATCTAAAAAGATTTTCATTGGCGCGAAAGTAGGTGATACATTGAAATTCGCGATTGATAAGGTATTTGTTGATGCAAAGTCTTTGGCTTTGGCAACAGGTAAGAAAGAGGAGGAAGTAGCAGATTTGTCAGGTGAAGTTTCATACGTAGTGGAAGACATTACACGTTCAGTACCTTCGGAACTAAATGTAGCATTTTTTGATAAAGTGTTAGGTCCTGGAAAAGCAACTGACGAAGCATCTTTCAAAGAGCAAGTAACAGAAATCATTCAGTCGAATTACAAGAGAGAAGCAGAATATTTGTTGAAAATAGATGCTGAAAAAGCACTTTTGGAGCAAATTAAAATTGATTTACCAGAGAATTTCTTGAAAACTTGGTTGATTCGTATTAACGAAGGAAAATTTACTCCAGATCAAATTGAGGCTGACTTTGATAACGTAAAGAAAGATATCCGTTGGAATTTGATTAAAAACCAAATTGCAGAAAAATTTGATGTTAAAGTAGATTATGCTGAGGTAGTAGAAAAAGCAAAAGACATGGTTCGTCAACAATTTGGAGGTTATTTATCTGCTGATCAACCGGGAATTGATGAGATGATTGAGAAAATTGCCATGGGTTATTTGAGCGATAAATCGAAATCAGACAACTTTATGAATTTATATAACCAAGCATTTGCAGACAAAGTTTCTACAGTGTTAGTTGAAAATGTACCTCATAAAGTGAGTAAAATTGATGTAGATAAATTCAAAGAAATTGCAGCTGCGCTGTAAAATTTTTGTCACATATAATTTCAGATATACCCCGTTTTTGCGGGGTTTTCTGTGAACTAAGCTTTCGTGTTTTGTGTTAGAGCCTTCATTGGAATAAATATATCCGAAACTTATTTTAAATTTGAATCTTAAACTTTACATACTATGTATCCAAAGGAATTATCAGGAGAAGAATTTCGTAAATATGCTGTTCACCACAGAGGCCTAAATGGCTTAGCGGTGGATCAATACATGAATCATATAGGTGATCGTCCATTACATCAAATTGAAGATATGACTCAATACATCATTGAGGAAAGACCTATGCGTTTTGCTCAAATTGATGTTTTCTCTCGTTTGATTATGGATCGTATCATTTTTATGGGTGTACCTGTAGATGATTATATGGCCAATATCATCGTTGCTCAATTATTATTTATGGAGTCAACGGATGCAAAAAAAGATATTGTTATGTATATCAATAGCCCAGGTGGTTCTGTATATGCAGGTTTGGGTATTTATGACACGATGAATTATATCCGTCCAGATGTGGCAACTGTTTGTACTTCATTAGCCGCTTCAATGGGGGCTGTGCTTTTAGCTGGTGGTGCTGCAGGAAAACGTTCTGCTTTGGAGCATGCTCGCGTAATGATTCACCAACCTTCTGGTGGAGCGCAAGGCCAAAGTCGTGATATTGAAATTACTGCTCGTGAAATCGTGAAAATTCGTCATGAATTATATGAAATTTTAGCGAAGCATTCTGGAAAATCTTTTGAAGAGATAGAAAGAGATAGTGACCGTGATTATTGGATGAAAGCTGCTGAGGCGAAAGAATACGGTCTAATTGATGAAATTTTAACGCGTACTGTTTAAGTAATAATGGCAAGTTCCAAAAAAAATAATAATTGTTCCTTTTGTGGTCGTTCTAAAAATGAAGTTGGCATTCTTTTGTCTGGAATTGATGGACAAATTTGCGAATCATGTTTAGAACAAGGTTATAAAGTAGTTCAAGAAGAATTAGGTTTTAAATCTTCCAAAACTAAAACCAGCAAAAAGAATTTTGAATTAGTTAAACCCATCGATCTGAAAAAACATTTAGATGAATATGTCATCGGTCAAGATGAAGCTAAAAAGCATTTATCTGTGGCTGTTTATAATCATTATAAGCGTTTGATGCAGGTTCCTTCTAACGACGATGTTAAAATTGAAAAGTCTAACATCTTAATGGTGGGTGAAACGGGAACTGGTAAAACTTATTTAGCTCGTACTTTGGCACAAAAATTACAAGTGCCTTTTTGCATTGCAGATGCGACCGTAATTACGGAAGCTGGTTATGTGGGTGAAGATGTAGAAACCATTTTGACTCGACTACTTCAGGCAGCAGATTATGATGTAGAAAAAGCAGAAAATGGTATTGTTTTCATTGATGAGATAGATAAAATAGCGCGTAAATCAGATAATCCTTCCATTACACGAGATGTGTCGGGTGAAGGTGTTCAACAAGCTTTATTGAAATTATTGGAAGGCTCTATTGTCAATGTACCGCCTCAAGGTGGAAGAAAGCATCCAGACCAAAAAATGATCGCAGTCAATACGGAAAATATTTTATTTATCTGTGGTGGTGCATTTGATGGAATTGGGCGCCATATTGCAAAACGTTTAAACTCTAGACCCATTGGTTTCTCTGGAGATGACACATTTCATGAATCGTTTGAACAAGATCAAATCATGAAATATGTTACTGCCCAAGATTTAAAATCATTTGGTTTAATTCCTGAATTATTAGGTCGTTTGCCTGTGATAACCTATTTGAATCCATTGGATAGTTCAACATTATTATCCATTTTAACCAAGCCAAAAAATGCTTTGGTAAAACAATATGAAAAGCTTTTTGAGATGGAAAATGTTAAATTGACCTTTTCAGAAGATGCTTTGGCTTACATTGTGGAAAAAGCGATGGAATATAAGTTAGGAGCAAGAGGCTTACGTTCTATTTTAGAAGCGATCATGACGGATGCGATGTTTGAAATTCCTTCTCAAGAAAATTTAGCTGCTTTTGATGTTAGTCTTTCTTATGCCAAAGAAAAGTTTGAGAAAACCGTTTTTCATCAATTAAAAGGAGTCGCTTAAAATAGTTTATATGGGCTCTCCATCAATTATTTTTTTACATGGATTTGGAGAAGATCATCGAATGTGGGATGATTTTCTTCCCCATTTTGAATGGAAGAGCTCTTATTTTTGTCCCGATTTTGCCCATTGGACAGATTGTAAACATTTGTCAGATTATGCACATAAATTGATGAATTCTTTACCTGCAGAATCAACTTTTAATATAGTAGGGCATTCAATGGGTGGGTATATTGCACTTGAATTAGCAAAATTATACCCGGACCGTATTTTGAAAGTAGTGATGTTAAATTCTACCGCCTTTCCTGATTCAGATGAAAAGAAGCTGAATCGAGATAAAACGGCCACATTTATTCAGAATGTGGGTGTAGAAAAATTCATCGGACCCTTTGTTCCCAATTTATTTTCAAGCGAATTTTCCGAAAAAAATCCAACTGTTATTCAAACGCTCATTCAGCGTTATCAAACTTTATCTGCTGAGGGCTTAATTGCTGCTACCATAGCAATGAAAAATCGAATGGATGGTCGGGAATTATTAAAAGCAACCTCTATCCCTTTTTTATTCATACATGGAGCTTTGGATGGAATGATTTCTAAGGCAGATATACAAGAATGTATACAATTAAATTCTAACTTGCATCAAATGGTTGTTTTCTCTCAATCAGCACATCAATCTGCTTATGAAGAGTCAGAAAAATGCTTTGAGACCATTCATCATTTTTTTAATTAATCGGATGTCGAAAATTATCATTGCCTTAGATGGCTTTTCTTCTTGTGGAAAAAGTACCACTGCCAAAAAAGTTGCAGCAGCATTATCCTATGTGTTTGTTGATTCTGGTGCCATGTATCGTGCAGTTGCTTTGTATTTTTTTCGTCATCAAATTGATATAAACCAGTTAGAACAAGTTCAAGAAGCATTAAAACATATACATATTACTTTTCAATTTAATGCCCAACGTCAAGCATCCGATACCATTTTGAATGGCGAAAATGTGGAGGCTGAAATTAGAAAAATGTATATTTCTGATATGGTTAGCCAAGTAAGTGCCATTCCTATTGTTCGCCATGCGATGGTTGCTCAGCAACAAAAAATGGGGGAATCTAAAGGGGTTGTGATGGACGGAAGAGACATTGGTACAGTTGTTTTTCCGAAGGCTGAATTGAAAATTTTCATGACAGCTAAACCTGAAATTCGAGCACAACGAAGAAAGCTTGAATTATTACAAAAAGGCGAAGATTTGCCCTTGGAACAAATTGTTGAAAATTTAAAAATTAGGGATGAAATCGACTCTAATCGTTCAGAAGGTCCTTTAAGAAGGGCTGTTGATGCAGTAGATTTAGATACTTCATATCGCAGTTTAGATGAGCAGGTTGAATTTGTCCTAGAACAAGTACGTCGTGTACAAAGTGAAATCAAATAAGAAAGATTTTCCTGTTTTAATTGTAGGTCAAGGACTTGCAGGTACTGTTTTGGCTCATCATTTACACAGAGCTAATCTCCCTTTTCAAATTTGGGATTCTCCAAAAACACATTTTACCTCTTCCATGGCTGCAGGAGGTATTTTCAATCCAGTTACCGGCAGAAAATTGGAAGAAACTTGGTTAGCCAATGAATTATTTGACTACCTTTTTCCTTTTTATCAGCAATTAGAAGAGGAATTAAATGATTCTTTTTTTCATCCGATGCCTCTTTTTCGCCCTTTTGCCAATGCTGAAATGAAGAAATGGTTATTGGATAGAAAAAGTGAGATTGATAATGCATTTTTGAAATGGACGGATGATGGGGTTTGGGTTGAAAAAACAGGCTGGTTAGATGTTGCGAAATTATTAAGTCTTTCCAAAGATTATTTTGTCAAAAAAGGAGTCTTTTATTCTAAAGAGGTAATTTTTGATTCAATAGAATTTGTGGAAGAAAATGCTTCAATTCAGATTGGTTCTGAATGTTTTTCTCAAATTGTTTTTTGTGAAGGTTTCCATTGCCATCACCATAATCCTTATTTTGGGCATTTGAATTTTTTACCTGCCAAAGGGGAGTTGTTGCGATTTAAAAACAAGACACTATCTTCAGATTACATTCTGAATAAAAATGGATTTATTTTACCCATTTCAAAAGATGAATTTAAAGTGGGCGCCACTTATCGATGGGATGATTTAAGTTCTTTGCCGCATACAAATGCTTTGCCCGACTTAGAAAAGAAATTACAGCAATTTCAAATAGATGAATATACTGCCCTTGAATTGATCAGTGGTGTACGTCCTGCCACGCAAGATCGTCGTCCCTTTGTAGGTTTTCATCCTAATCTTCCTGTGGCAATTTTCAATGGTTTTGGTTCCAAAGGAGTTTCATTAATACCTTATTTTGCTCAACAATGGTTGGACGAATTTCAAAACAAGAATATGATACATGAGGAGGCATCAATTCGTCGATTTTACCATTTATTTTCAGTATAAATCATTAAATTTGACTTATTGCTTTTAAAATACTGCAAATGAGGAAGACTTTACAATCCTTTTTATTGTTATTGCTCTTTAGCTTGTCGCTAACCACGCTTGCCCAAGATTTTTATCCAACTCAAAGAAAAGTTGAAAAAACGAGAATTCAATATCACGAGTTTGATTGGAAATACTTATCAAGCCAAAATTTTGAAGTCTATTTTTACGGTAAAAATGAATCATTAGCTCGGAATGCATTACGTATTTTAGACGGTGATTTTACACGAATTTCGAACACCCTCGGTTATTCTCCTTTCGAAAAAACAAAGGTTTTTTTATATCCATCGAATGAAGAATTATTTCAAAGCAATAGCGGTGTCAGTCTGTCTTCAGTTGCTGAAATAAGAGAAGAGAATTATTCTAAATTTAAAATTGAAATCGCTTTTCAGGAAAATTTGCTTGATTTCAAGAAAAAGTTGATTAAAGAAGTAGTAAAAGTGTATGTACATGACATGCTTTTTGGAGGTAGTATTAAAGATGCTCTCCAAAATTCACTGTTATTGTCTGTTTCTGATTGGTATATTTTGGGAATTGCTGCCTATATAGCAGAAGGTGATACACCTGAAATGAATCAATTTGCCTATCAAGTCATCGCGAATAATAAAATTCGCAAATTAACCATCGCAAGAGGTCAAGAAGCGGAATGGCTGGGACAATCCATTTGGTCTTATATTGTTAAAATGTATGGAATAAGTCCAATTAGTAATATTTTAAATTTGACACGAATCATTCGAAATGAACAATCCAGTATTTCAAGTACTTTGAAAAAACCATTTGCTAAAATGTTACAGGATTGGGCTAAATTTAATATTAATCAATATAAATCGATCGAATCAAATACTAGTTTGCCTTCCAACATCAATCTCTTGACTCAAGTTGATTTGATGGAAAATGAAAGTATCAAAGATTTTGAATTAAGCAAAGATGGGAAATGGCTTGCCTACGTTACTGAATCTTCGTCGAAGTACCATGTTCAATTATTGAATTTATCCACTAAAAAGAAAACGAATGTATTTCAGGCGAGTGTAAAAGATCCTTTAGAGACATTTCGTACCAAAGGTCCATTAATCAGTTGGGGCAAATCCAATGTGTTGGCTTTGATTTTTACCCAAGACGGATCAACTTGGTTACAAACTTATGCTCCTTTAAACGCTGGGAAGAATAATATTCGCGTCGACACAAGAAAAAAATTAGGTGATTTAAATATATTGGATTTTGAACTATCCTCTAATAATCAGCGATTATTGCTTAGAAGCCTGCGAAATGGTCAAGTGGACCTTGGTATTTATGATTTGAGACGGGCGAGATATTCTGCCGTGACTCAAGATCCTGAAGATGAAACAGAAGCTCATTGGATGCCAGCATCTGATGGGGTTTATTACGTTTCAAAAGCCATCAAAGATTCCCTAGTTCAAACAAAAAATACGAAAGGGCAGTATACTGCGGCCTATCAATGGAATACAGAAGAACCATCTCAGCCTATTCCTTTGTTTTATCACGAAGGCGAAATCAAAGATTTGAGATTTAATACAGATTCAACTTGGACGTTTTTGAGTCAATATCCTACAGGAAATTCGTGGGTAATTTACGCTCCTAAAGACTCGTCATTCAAGGAAAAAACCATTCGCAGTGGTTCTTGGTTGGCCTATGATCAGTCTGATGATTTGCTCGTATTTAAATCAAATGATATTTTAAATCAACAATTGAAAAGTATCACTAAAGAATCAATTAAATCGATCTCCAATATTGATTGGGTTGCTTTTAATGATGATTTTAGTTCTTCAACGAGCACCTTAGATTCTGTTGATACTTTTTCTTCCTTGTCAAATCGACGTTTTGAGCAAAGAAAAACTCGTTTGGAAAGGCAACAAGCCTTAAAGGCAAAAAATCTAACCGGAAAAATTGTAGGACCTTTTAATTATGAAAATTCATTCGTGATTAATAATTCCGAGGGCCAATTTTTATCGGATCCAGTTCGCGGTTTAGGATATTCCTTTGAAGTAAAAATGAATGATTTAATGGAGAATCATTTGATAAAAACAGGTGTGTTTTTAGCCGCTAATCTTAAGAATGTGGATTTCTGGGGGGAATATTCTTATTTAGCTAAAAAAATTGATTGGAATTTTCGATTCGACCGAAAGGTTTTGGATCAAGAAACGGAACTTTATTCTCAAAAAATTCGACATAATCGCCTTGAAATGAAAGGTATTTACCCATTCAATTTAAGAAGTAAATTATCTGTTTCAGGAATTTATACCTTAAATAGGGCATTTGATCAGTATTACCTCAATACGCCAGAAAATGTTTCTTCTTACGGTGGGACTAAAGTAGAATATTCATTTGATCATACTGAACCGATTGCCGTAAATCTGAAAACGGGTTTTCGGATGACTGCCTCTTTCGAAAGTGAAATAGGTTTAAATACGGGTATTCAAAGCTTTTCTAGGGTAAAATTGGATGCTAGAAAGTATATTAAAATTTCGAATAACTTATTTTTAGCGACTCGTTTTACAGCTTCTCATATTTTTGGTGATAATGCGCCACAAACAATGCTAGGCGGGATGGATAATTGGTTGTTTGTGCAAAGAGAGGCTCGTAATAAGGAAAATCCTTTAGGAAAATCAGGTATCGCCCAAAGAGATATTTTTATGAGTGATTTTGCAAGTCCTTTACGTGGATTTAATGTTAATCGATTATCAGGAACCAATCATTTATTGTTCAATATGGAGTTGCGTATTCCTGTGAAAAGCTTCTTAGGCTCAGATTATAACCGTTCTACATTTATCAATACCTTACAATTAATTGGATTTACGGATATTGGTTCTGCTTGGACAGGTGCTAGCCCATTTTCTAAATCGAATGGCTTTAATACCAATGTATATGGTGGACTACCTAATCCATTTCAAGCAACTGTTACGGATTTTAGAAATCCATTTTTATTGGGTTATGGGGTAGGGGCTAGAGCAGAATTTTTTGGATATTTTTTTAAATTGGATTACGCCTATGGTTTAGAAAGTGGAGAAATTAAAGCTCCCGTTAGCTATTTAACCATTGGGCATGATTTTTAAATCCATCGATTTTTCTTCTATATGTTCCTAGGAATGTATGTCAAATTAAATTAGTATGACTTTCAGTACAACAGATATGATCAATTTGTTTGCATTAACTAAAGATGCATCTTCTTCCATTGCTTTAGCTACTTCAGAAGCTAAAAACCAGATATTATTTGAAATCGCACTTAGTCTAGAAGAGCATTCTAATGAAATCATCCAAGAAAATGCAAAGGATTTAGAAAAAATGAATTCTCAAGATCCCATGCGAGATCGTTTGCTGTTAAATGAAGATAGAATAAAATCATTAGCTAGTAGTGTAAGAGATATTACGCTTTTACCCGATCCAGCTGGCACAAGCTTACTTTCTAAAACCTTGAAAAATGGTTTGTTATTAGAAAAAGTAGCAGTCCCTTTAGGCGTTGTTGGAGTTATTTATGAATCAAGACCTAATGTAACAATCGACGTTGCGGCACTTTGTATTCGATCTGGTAATGCTGTCGTTTTAAGAGGTGGAACAGACGCTTGGCATTCTAATGCTGTTTTAGTTAAAATAATTCATTTAGCCTTAAGTAAATGCGGTTTTTCAACTGATTTAGTTCGTTTGATGCCGACAGATCGTGAGCATGTAAGTACGATGCTAACTGCTGTAAAATACATTGATGTTATTATACCTAGAGGTTCAGAAGCATTGATTCAACGTGTTCGTAAGGAGTCATTGGTTCCTACCATTGAAACAGGTGCTGGGGTTTGTCATACCTACGTAAGTGAATTTGCCGATTTGGCAAAAGCGGTCCCAGTCGTGGTTAATGCTAAGGTTTCAAGGCCTTCCGTTTGTAATTCGTTAGATACCATTTTGTTGCATCAAAATCAGGCAGATGAATTTTTAAAACAAATTGCGCCCGAATTATTGAAGTATAATGTGACGATATATGCCGATATTCTTTCTTATGAAATATTATCAAAGTTGAATTATCCATTGGTTCAAATCGCTGAAGAGTCTGATTTTGGTAGGGAGTTTTTAGATTATGCTTGCTCCATCAAAATTGTTAATTCCTTGAAAGAGGCTTTAAAACATATTTCTACTTATTCTTCAAGGCACTCTGAGGCAATTGTCACAGAGGATGAATCGGAAGCCAATTATTTCTTAAAAGCGGTAGATGCGGCAGCTGTTTACTGGAATGCTTCTACTCGATTTACCGATGGTGGCGTGTTTGAATTAGGTGCTGAAATTGGTATATCCACTCAAAAATTGCACGCAAGGGGACCTTTTGCTTTAGAAAAATTAGTAACTGAAAAATGGATTATTAAAGGAAATGGACAAATTCGTTAAGAATTAAAATTCATGATCTAATCCAAATTTTTGTTTCATTTCAACTAATAAAGGGTATTTGTTTGCCAAATATTCATATTTGTCTGACTGAGTATACAATGCCCTTTTATCATTCTTTACATACTCAATAATATCCAATTCAATATCGATTAATTGATTTTTCAATTTGTCCCTCAAAGTGGAAAGTAACTCCAATCGAATATTTTCATTGAACTGTTGAACTTGCACCTCATTTTCTACTTTGATATGAAGTATCGTTTCAATCAATTCAAAAGGTCGGTTCATCATCACATATTTATTGATGAAATTATGTGCCTTAAATTCTTCCGCAATGAAATGCCATTCTCTTTTGATATCCTCAAAAGTAAATGGATGATTCATCTCATGGATATTCCCATTGGAATTTGAATTATTCGATTCTTTTTGAGAATTGTTATCAATGATTTTTTTTGCACTCCGGAGTCCGCTTCCTCCTGAAACTGGTTTTTGCGCAGCTAAAGTATTTTGAATGATAGAAGTTGGTGCAGGAATTTGTACTTCCTTGACCAACTCTTTGCTGGTATTAGCTTGAAGTGTAGACGGTTGTTCTGCAGTTGTTACCGGCGCATGAATGTTACCTTCAACAATGGGTTTATTCTCAGGAACAATATTTGCGGTAGGGGTAGAAGAATTTTCAACTACCTTTTCGGTAGTTGTATTAGACTTTTTTCCGTCGCCGCCCTCCACCACAGGTTGGTTGACAGGCTGGTAGACAGATGGTAAATAAGTTATTTTTAAAATACTTAATTCCAAATGAAGCCTAGGATTTTTTGCGCTTTTATAATGTATCTCACATTGTGCGCAAATGTTCATAGCAGATAAGGTAAATGATGCAGATGTTTTTGCAGATTGTTGTTGAAATTTCACTTTTATTTCATCTCCAAAATCCATCAAGGCCAAAGTCTTTGGGTCTTTTGCAAATAAAAGGTTTCTGAAGTGCTCCATCAAACCACTGATGAATTGATGACCATCAAAACCTTTTCTCATCACTTCATCAATCAATAGCAATGAATCACTGTGATTTTGATCAATAAAATGGTCGGTTAATTTGAAATAATAATCACTATCTAAAATATGTAGATTTTCAAGTACATCTTTATGCCTTAGAACATTGTCCGTAGAAAAAGTAACATTTAAATCAAACATAGAAAGGGCATCTCTTAGACCACCATCTGCTTTGATAGAAATCAATTCAAGAGCTAAAGGCTCGGCTTGTATACCTTCTTTTTCAGCTATCGAATTTAGGTGAGATGCCATATCTTTCCATTGAATTCTATTGAAATCAAAGATTTGGCAACGTGATAAGATCGTAGGAAGTATTTTATGCTTTTCGGTGGTCGCTAAAATAAAAATAGCATAACTCGGTGGTTCTTCTAATGTTTTAAGAAAAGCATTAAAAGCCGCTGGAGAAAGCATATGAACCTCATCTATGATGTAGATTTTATATTTTCCACCTTGCGGAGGATATCGAACTTGATCGATAAGGTTACGGATATCATCAACGGAATTATTTGAAGCTGCATCTAATTCGTGAATAGCTAAGGAAGTATTTTCTTGAAAGGATTTACAAGAATCACATTGACCACATGCCTCACCATCTGCTTGTAAATTTTCACAATTAATTGTCTTTGCTAAAATTCTAGCGCAAGTCGTTTTTCCAACACCCCTTGGACCACAAAATAAAAATGCTTGTGCCAAATGATTGGACCTGATTGCATTTTTTAAGGTAGTTGTAATGTGACTTTGACCAACAACTGAATCGAATTGTGTAGGGCGATATTTTCTAGCAGAAACAATAAAATTTTCCATACTGCAAGTTAGCTTTTAAGCCATAAATTCCAAAATGAAATTAGGGTAAAATCAGAGTTGCACTTACTGGAAAATGATCAGATGGGTACCTATTGTTCCATGTTTCAGAATGGGTTGAATGCTGCAAACATTTAATGCCATTTTTGACAAAAATATAATCAATTTCAGATTTTTCTCTCTCTGATTTAAATCCATTAAAAGATCCTATTGGACCGTAATGCCCATTTCGACTAATTTTTGAACTATTAATTATTTTATCAGGATTGTTTTCATCCACTAAAATTTGAATAGGTTCGTCATCAGGACTGGCATTGAAATCGCCTAATAAAATTGTTGGGGAATTTTGAGCAATTTCTTTTATTTTTTTCAGAACCAACTTTGCACTTTCCCTTCTCGCTATTTTCCCTAAATGATCAAAATGAGTATTGAAAACAAAGAATTTCTTTCCTGATTTGATTTCTTGAAAATGCCCCCAAGTAACCACCCGTCTACATGCTGCATCCCATCCAAATCCTACTTTTTCGCATGAATCGGATAGCCAAAAGGTTTTTTGAATAAGTACTTTGTACTTGTTTTTATTGTAAAAAATGGGTGAAAATTCGCCCTCTTCTTTTCCATCATCTCTACCGTTTCCAAACCAAATATGTTGTGGTAACACTTTTTGTACATCTTTGATTTGATGAACAAATGCCTCTTGCATTCCGATGATGTCTGCCTGATGGTATTTGATTAAATCTCCACACATAACAATTCGGTTTTTCCATTGATTGACTCCGTCTGATTCTGTATCCATTCGGATATTAAAGGTCATGGCTTTGATTTGACCCAAACTAGAAAATGTTATGAACATTCCAAGGATCAGCATCAAAAGACTCATTTTCTTGAATATTGCCTCTATTTGTGGCCAAATACGAGTTTTTTTATTGTTGTGAATGATGAAGTCAGCGCCAGTTTGATATTCTTTTTCGCTCGGTTGTACTTGTATTATTTTCATGGTTTCTTCTAGGTTATAGTTATTTCTACGTTGAATGTTGGTAATTCTTTCTTCCAAAGGACATTCTATGGCCAAGATTTTTTCTACGAATGCGGGTTTGTTTTTGGAGGTCAATAAGGCCGATTCATAGATTTTAAAGGATGCAGTGCTCTTTTCATTTTTCCAAATTTCCACTTGTTTTCTAACAGCTGGATGCACAATTTCATTAAGTTCAGACAAGAGCTGGGCGTTTTCCATGACTTTTTTTCGAACCCAGTTTCTTTGGTATCTGCCATTCGAATCAAATGCGTCATTTCCTAACAGTTCCAAGACCTGATTTTTTAATTCACCTTCAATTAACTGAATAGCAATTTTATCCGCTTCAAGAACTGGAATGCCTAAACATGAAAAAATCCGGCAAATGATTGATTTGCCGGATCCTATTCCGCCTGTAATACCAATAATGGGTGGCAGGCTCTTTGACATAAAAATCTTTTATTCTTCTGTTAAACGAGAAGATGCATCCTTCGAAATTGCTGATTTTTCAAATACGATACGAACACCTTTGCTTGAATCAACTTCAACCAAAACAGTTTTTTCACGTAAAGTAACAATGGTACCGTGTGCGCCGCCAATCGTTACGATTTTATCTCCAGCCTTCAATTCATCAATGAATTTTTTGGCTTCTTTCGCTTTTTTCTGTTGTGGACGAATCATGAAAAAGTAAAAAACGACGAAAATTCCTCCGAAAAGAATGATTTGCATCATTTGTGGGTTACTTGCTTGTAGGTATAACATAATTTTGTTTGTTTTATTTTTTGGGAACTAATACTTCAATTTTAAAACCTACCGAGTTGTCCATTGGAATAGTATTGCAATAGGCGGTGATGGTTTTTAGTAATTTGCCTTCTTTTCCATTAGAATCAAAAGTGACTTTGATAAATCCCTTTTTACCAGGTTGTATCAAATTTTGACTCCATTTTGGAGTGGTGCAACCACAAGAGGCATTTACGGTTACAATTTTCAATGGAAGATTACCTTTGTTCTTAAAATGATACGTATATGAAACCTTGTCTCCTTGTTTGATTTTACCCAAATAAACCAAGGGTTGATCAAATCTCATGATCGGTTTTTTTTCTGCCGTAGGCTTTAATTCTAAAGGTATCGCATTTTCAGTAGCACTCGCTTCTTCTTTTTGCTTATTGGTACAGGAAATCGTTCCCGCTAAAATAAGAATGAAAAATAAGCGTAGGATTGTCATATTATGGCTTCGCTTTGATTTGACTCATCATTTTTTCCACATCTTCCAATAATTTTTCCGCTTTCACTTTTGTGTCATTCACCACTTTTTTTCCTTCTGATTTTGCCATTGTTTCTGGAATTTCTTTTCCTTCAACAATATCATTGATCAATTGCTTCAACTGATCACGGTATTTATTTAATTGAAAATACAATTTACTTCTTGTATTTTCTCCTTTATCTGGTGCGTATAAAATACCTAAAACTGCGCCAGTCGCTGCACCTACTAAAAATGCCCAAAAGGTTTTGGAAGATCTGCTCATAATTATTTGTTGGCTATGTCGATTAAACCTCGACCTGATTTTTTAATTATATTTTCTTTTATTAATCTGGCTGAAACTACATCAAGAACACCATTGATGAATTGTCCAGATTTCGGAGTTGAATAGTCTTTTGCTAATTCAATGTATTCGTTAATGCTAACCTTAACAGGAATACTAGAGAAGTTAATCATTTCTGCAATGGCCATTTTTAAAATAATTAAATCAGACATTGCTAATCTGTCATTTTCCCAATTTTTTGTTTGATCACCGATCCAAGTTTCTAAGTTCTTGTCTTCTTGTACCGTTGTTTCAAATAATTGTTCAAAAAACAATTTATCATCTTCCCATTGAATCGCTAAATTTTGTAATTGTAAATCTTCTAAAGCTTCAATTTTAAAAGTTTTAGTTGAAAGACTTTTTACTACATCTTTATTCAAATGCCAATTTAAATCTTTTTCTTCAAAATACTCCGTCATAATCGGGTGTTTTAAAATAAAAGTTTTCAATAGGTATTTCACCATCTCCAAATCATCTGGAAAGCTTTTGCCCGCGTTGGGTAAGTACTCAACAAACTGATTGTCGACTAAGATTCCTTCAATAAATACTTTTTTTAATCGATTTTCTTCATCTTCCGACCAACCAATATGATGTTTTTTTATTTCGTTTTGAAGGTCAGACCATTTTGGTAAAATGGCTAAAATCTTGTTTTTACCTAAAAGAGATGTTTTGATTGGGTTTTCTAATAACCTTCTGTTTTCGTCCCAAAATGCAATTTCTGAAATGGATTGAATGTAAAAAAGGATTTTTAGATATTGAACATAAATGTTCTCCACCTCTTGAAGCATTTCTTTTTTAAGTCGGTTCGCGATTTTTCTTTGTTCTTGATGATAAACACGAAAGACAGAATTCGCAGCATCAGAAGCTTCTCTCGGAATGGTTTCTTCGGAAGGAATTGCTTGAAAAAGTTCGTTTAATTGGATTTCTGCCAGTTTTTTCAAACCCTCTAATTTCGGCATTTGATCTTCTTTGGCTATCATTAATGATAAATCAGGTTGAAAAATATTGCCTAATTCATCATAAGCCAATTGAAATTGTGCGCGTTCTTGAGTATGATAAGCGTATAAAGCTTGAAATGTTTTTACTCTAAGTAATCTCCTGTTTACCATTCGAAAATAAAGACCGTTGTGTTTTTTTTGAAGTACAAATTTAAGAATTTTAATTGATAAACATTCTATCTTTGTGGGAAGTAAATTTATTATGGGAGCGCTGAGTCATTTGAATAAGTTTTTTTGGAAGTACAAATGGTTACTAATTTTGGGAATCATTTTTACCTTTTGTTCCAATTTTTTTGGTGTTGTTCCTGCCCAATTAATCCGTTTTGCACTTGATTTGGTCACAGATACCATTCATGTGTATTTTTTATTCAAAGGATTTGAAATTCAAACTGCTTTTTATGAAGTATTTGCCACAACCTTATTTTTTTATGGTGGCTTGATCGTGTTGATGGCTTTGATCAAAGGCGTATTTTTGTTTTTGGTTCGTCAAACCTTGATTGTAATGTCGAGACATATTGAATACGAATTAAAAAATGAGATTTATGAGCACTATCAAACGCTTCCACTTTCCTTTTATAGGAAACAAAATACGGGCGATTTAATGGCTCGGATTTCAGAAGATGTTAGCAAAGTGCGTATGTATGTGGGGCCTAGTATCATGTATGGCTTAAATTTAATTAGTGTCTTTATTTTAGTGATTTACTATATGTATCAGGTCAATGTAAAATTGATGTGGTATGTTTTACTTCCTTTACCTGTTTTATCCATCAGTATTTATTACATCAATTCCTTAATTATGAAGAAATCGGAGGAAATACAAGCTGGATTATCTTCCATTTCAACTTTTGCACAAGAGGCTTTTTCGGGAATCAGAGTGTTAAAATCTTTTGTTCGTGAAAAAGAGTCTATTTTGTCCTTCGCTGATGCCTCTGCCAATTACCGTAAAAAATCACTTGATTTAGTCAAAATTGATTCTTTGTTTACTCCAATGATTTCTTTGCTTGTTGGATTAAGTACATTATTTGTCGTTTTTATTGGTTCCAAAGAGGTGATGGAAGGACGAATGACGGTCGGTAATATTGCAGAATTTATCATGTATGTGTTTATGTTAACTTGGCCGGTTACCGCTTTAGGTTGGACAAGTTCACAAATCCAAAGAGCGGCAGCATCTCAAAAAAGAATCAATGAATTTTTAGATGCTCGTTCTGAAATGGAAGTTGGTTTACAAATTTCAAAAGAAATAGAAGGGCATTGGCTTTTTGAAAATGTTAGTTTTGCTTATCCTGGGACGGATACACTTGTGCTTAAAAAGGTGAATTTTGAGATTAAACCTGGAGAATCGGTTGCTATGTTGGGAACTACAGGGTCGGGTAAAAGTACCGTGGCACAATTAATGGCAAGGTTTTATGATCCTTCAGAAGGTAGAATTTTATTGGATGGAGTAGATTTGAAAGACTGGGATATTCAATTAGTGCGTAAAAATTTGGGATTTGTTCCTCAAGAAGTATTCTTGTTTTCCACCAGTATATCTGAAAATATTCGATTTGGTCAAGAAAATTTAAGTCAGGAAGAAATAGAACAGGCTGCCAAAAACGCAGATGTTTATGATAATATCATTGAATTTCCAGAAAAGTTTGAAACCATTTTAGGTGAAAGAGGAGTAACGCTTTCTGGTGGCCAAAAACAAAGAGTCAGCATTGCAAGAGCCCTAGCTAAGAATCCCAAGATGTTGGTGCTAGACGATTGTCTTTCTGCAGTGGATACGCATACGGAGCATACGATTTTAGAAAATTTGAAATCCTTGATGAAAAATAAATCGTGTTTGATTATTTCTCATCGTGTTTCTTCTGCCAAATTAGCTAAGCGGATTTTTATTCTTCAAGATGGAGAAATTAAAGAATCAGGAAATCACACAAGCCTTATGAAAAAAGAAGGTTTGTACTTTGATTTATACCAACAGCAGCTAAATACGGAGGAGGTTATTAGGTAAGAGGTAAAAGGTAAGAGGTAAGAGATAAGAGAAATTATTTCGACCCTTGACTTCTACTCCCTCAACCATCGGTCTATTACCTTTTACCTCTTACCTCTTACCTCTTACCTCTTTTATATGATCTTCCCGCTCAAACGAATCAATTCAATTTCAGCTGTTTTAGCGGAGAATTTTGCCTCAATCAATCTTGTTTCGGCTGCCACAGCATTTCGTTGAACTTCTCTTAATTCATAGGAAGTTGCGATTCCAACTTTGAAACGATCAAATGCAATGTCGATGTTTTGTTTGGCAATTGCGTAGTTTTCAGTTTCTAAATTGATCAGATTTAAGGCATTTTCGTAGGATATGAATGCCTTTTCAATCGACGATAATAAATTGTTTTTTAAATCTTCAATTTGTAGCTCAGCAATTTCTGCATTGATTTTAGCATTTTGAATTCGACGCTTTTGGTTGCTTCCATCAAAAATATTAATTGTAGCTCTTAATCCGTAATTTAAAATGTCAGATGAGCCTTTTTCAACCCCAAATCCAGCACCATTTTTTACTGAATTAAGATTGTATCCAGCAAGTAAGTCGATTTGTGGGTATTGCTGACTTTTTAAATTTTTGATATCAAATTCAGCAACCTTTTTGGCTAAAATAGCCGACATTAAGGTTGGGTTTTGTTGTAAAGCTTGTGCTTTCAGTTCTTCTAAATTGATTTTTGGAAAAAGTTCAATACCAGTGTTAATAGAAACATCTGTCGAATGATCCCTCACTAATAAGGTATTGAATCCAATCTTTGTATTCATTAAGGATTGTTCTTGTGCCAACAATGCAGCTTTGTCCTCATTGAAATCTACTTGAGCTGAATAATAATCAACTTTTGAACCTTGGCCCACTTCATAGCGATCTTTCGCTAATTTTAGTCGATCGTTTGAGATCTCTAAACCTTTTCTAAAGTTATTGACTCTTAAATTTTGACGAATAATTTCATAATAAGATGTGCTGATTAGCGCGATTAAATTTTCAATAGTCGTTTCAGTTTGCTTGGCACCTAATTTTTGTAATTCAGCAAATCGATCTCTTAAAATAAACATTCCTTTGCCGTCATATAAGGTCCAGGCCATGTTTACACCTGCATTTCCAGAATTAGAATTAACGCCTGATTGTACCAATGGAGGTCTTAATCCACCAAAAAACTCTTGATCAATTCCTGATACAGTATAGTTTTTTGTCGCGACTCCAGTAATCGTAGGTAAGAATCCCGCATTCCCTAATGTATTGTCATTTTGCGCTTGAATCTCTTTTTTCTTTGAAACCTGAATAGAATAATGGTTTTTTAATCCAAGTTCAATGGCCGATTCCAAGGTTAGATTGGTTTGTGCGGAAATTTGTGCAATAGAAAATAATGATAGACTTATAAAAAGGCCAATATTTTTGCCTGATAGTTTCATAGGTAATAAAAAATAGATTCCAATTACAAACATACTTAATTTGAATCAATTATTCTTGCCTTTAGCCGATAAGTAAGGGTAGTCTATCTGAATTCTGGCTTTCTTTGGGTTATTTTCTATGTTAAATTTCTATTTTTACATTATGAATGAAATGAAAGTTAGTGGTTTGTACATTTATCCCATAAAATCTTTAGGAGCTATTTCTTTGCCTTCCTCAGTTATAGATGAAAAAGGCTTAAAGCATGACCGTCGATTTATGCTCATAGATGAAAATGGAAAGTTTATTTCTCAAAGAACCTTACCAAGCTTAATTCGATTTCATCTTAGTTTTCTTCCCGATCAAAGCGGGATTGAAATCCTTGATAAGGTTTCCCATTTACGGAAAAAATTAAGTTTTACCCCCATCTTAGGTAGTTTAATTGATGTTCAAATCTGGGATGATCAAGTGAAGGCTAAATTAGTCGAAGAGGATTTTTCTGATTTTTTTTCAGATTTATTAGAAATGCCGATTCGATTGGTAAAATTGATCGAGGAATCTCCTAGAATCATCAAAGAAAAATATCAAACAAATGTATCAAATCAAAGTTCATTCGCAGATTCATTGCCCATTTTACTTTGTTCAGAAGCTTCAGTAAATGATTTGGCACAAAAAGTAGGTTCGTTTAGTTTGATGCGTTTTAGGCCCAATATTGTTGTCTCAAATGATGAAGCCTATGTAGAAGATACTTGGAAAGAGATAAATATAGGTGAGGTAAAATTATTTGGCGCAAAACCTTGTGCTCGATGTAATTTGGTTAATGTAAATCCAAAATCAGGAGTTATTTCCAAGGAAATTTTAAAAGGTCTTAGTGAATATCGCAATTTTGGAGGGAAGGTATATTTTGGCCAACAATTTGTACCAAAGACTTTGGGAAATATCAAAATTGGGGATATAATTAGTGTTCAACAAACAAAAAATGCGACTTATTAAGTACCTGCATTTGATTAGTTTAGACGTAGTTGTTGGGGCAATCTTGTATCAACTTTTTGGGAGTCATTTTATTTGTCATACCATTCCTCCCAATTCACATATATTAGCCCTATTACTTGCTATTTGGTTGATTTATTTAGTCGATCGTAGAATTGATTTGAAAAAAAATATTCCTCAAGATGAGCGTCACTTTTTTCAATATCAACATCAAAAGTTCATCAATGCAATCATCCTAATTTTAATCGTATTATCTATTATCAATCTATTTTTTCTTCCTTTATACTTAATTAAAATTGGAGTAGCAATTTTAATTGGAGTGGTTTTTTATTGGTTTATTTGGTGGCGTGGATTATTTAAATATGTTTTAGGTTCTAAAGAGTTTTTTACCGCATTTTTTTACACCTTAGGTATTAGCGCGTCTATTTTGTTTAAGACGGGAATTAATGAGGATTTTTGTCTTTTTTTTGTTTTGCTATACCTGTGCGTATTTCAAAATTTAGTTTTATTCAGCAGTTTGGAGGATGAAAAAACGAAAAATTGGAATTTCATTTTAATAGGTATTGAACTAATATTTTTAAGTATTATCGGATGGGTATTTTTTGAAAATGTTGAAATCCACACGATAGACTTAATTATTCCTTTTGTCATAACGTTTTGTTTGCAAGTTTGGATTCACTATTTTGCTTATTCGATCCAGCAGAGATGGGTTGGAGAGTTAGCTTTTTTTAGTCCAATAATCTATTTCATCTATGAGTTTTTTTCAAAATAAGGATGCTTATGTCGCATTGAAATACGCGGAGTTTAGAGCATTTGTCTGTGCCAATACCTTGTTTACCATGGCTCTTTTGATGCAAGAAGTCATCGTTTCCTATGAAATTTATAAAATTACTCACAATCCATTAGCACTTGGGTTAATTGGATTGGCTGAAGCCTTGCCCTATATATCTTTGGCTTTATTTGGTGGACATTATGCGGATAATCGAGATAAGAAAAAGATTATGCAGATAAGTTTATTCGTTATCATTCTTGGGTCCGTTTTATTGCTTTATTCAAGTGTACAATTAACGCAGGCTAGCTCCTCCACACATATTTATATCATTTATTTTGTCATATTTTTAATTGGATTGTCCAAAGGTTTTTTCTCTCCTGCAGCTTCTTCTTTGAATCCATTTTTAGTTCCAAAAGAGGTATTTGCCAATGCTGCTACTTGGAACAGTTCCTTTTGGCAATTGGGTGCTATTTTAGGTCCTGGAGTCGCTGGGTTTCTCTACGCATATTTAGGTTTAAGTAACTCCTTGTTGACAATTATTTTTTTGTTGATAGGAGTGATGACATCTTTGTTTTTTATTAAAAATCGACCGGTTCCTGTTAAAACAGTTACGCATGAATCTATTTGGCATAGTTTAAAAGAAGGTATTCAATTTGTATTTAAAACTAAAATCATCCTTTACGCCATTTCGTTGGATTTGTTTTCTGTGCTTTTTGGCGGAGTGATCGCTATTTTACCAGTATTTGCGGAGGATATTTTGAAAGTAGGAGCGGAGGGTTTAGGGATTTTGAGAGCAGCTCCATCAATCGGAGCGGTTCTGACCATGGCTTTCATGATTTATTTTCCACCGCTAGAAAAAGCTTGGAGGAATTTAATTTTAGCAATCATGGGTTTTGGGCTTGCAACCTTGGTTTTTGGTTTATCCACTAATTTTATGGTTTCTGTGGTTGCTTTATTTTTCACTGGTGCCTTCGATTCAGTGAGTGTAGTTATTAGACAAACTATTTTACGTTTTTACACTCCGGATGAAATGCGAGGGCGTGTTTCTTCAGTGAATGGTATTTTTGTAAGCTCTTCCAATGAATTGGGGGCTTTTGAATCTGGATTAGCTGCGAAGCTTTTTGGGACAGTCACATCCGTTTTATTAGGTGCGGGAGTGACCTTATTTCTCGTAAGTATTGTTGCTTATACTTCCAAAGAATTATTTAATATTCAGGTGAATAAAAAAATAGCCGAAGATTAAAAATAGAGAAGGAAATAGGTACGTTTTATTTGCTTTTTTCCTTTAGAAATTGACTAATTTTTTCTCTGTTGTCATTCGCCCATTGAATATCTGTTGGGGAATTCAATTGAGTCAAGTTAAATCCAAAATAACAAGGTAAAATCACGATGGAATGTGATTTGGTTTTGTGTACGCCATTTTTGTCAGTAGAGATAATTTCATCTAATTGGCAATTAATGGTTGAAATAACCCCATCGTCGGTACTCGATTTTGTGGCGGATAATTGATTGATTTTATCAAAGGAGATTTCCCAATTTTCGATTAAACTTTCTCCACGAAAATGTAAAATCTTAATTCCTGCTTCATCAACAATCACAAAGGAAATTCGCTTATTGCCTGATTTTTCTGCAAAATAGTCTCCAATCGATTGAAACAGATTTCTCTTAGGTAATTGCGTAATTCCTACTCCGATGGTGTTTTTAGATAAATATGGGCTTAATCCTTGGGCAGATGTTGGTAAGTGGAAACTCATTGATACAATGTTAAATTTAGCGAATTTACAATTTTTGCTTCTATTGGCAATTAATATTAAAGTCTAATTTTTGGTTTAGGGAATTCAAAATGTTTAGTGAATTCTTGAAACCAATGATTTATTTTTTCAAAACTGCTTTTCGATAAAGAATAATAAATGAATTGTCCTTTTTTTTCAGATTGGATTAAATCGGCTTGTTTTAGTAAATCCAAATGATGAGAAATACTCGGTTTTGTCATATCAAATTGTTGTGCAATTTTACCCGCATTCTGAGGGCCTTGAATCAAAAATGTGAGTATTTCTCTTCTCGTTTGGTCATTGAGTGCTTTGAAAATTAATTCCATAATTGCTTAAACGTTTAATTAAGCAAATGTCTAATTAATTTTTGAGAACTCCAAATTAATATCCTTTGTCGGCTTTTCGATAAGCTTCAATTAATTTTATTTCACCTTCTTTTCCTGCATGGAAATTACCATGTTCCATCCCTAAAATACCTTTGAAGTTTTTCTCACGTAAATGTTTGAAGATGTTCGCATAATTCACTTCACCAGTTCCTGGCTCTTTTCTTCCTGGGTTATCCCCAATCTGCAAATATCCGATTTCATCCCAACATAAATCCATGTTCTTGATCATGTTGCCTTCATTTCTTTGCATGTGGTACATATCAAATAAGATTTTACATGACTTACTACCTACCGCTTTACAAATCATATAAGTCTGATCGGAATATCTTAGAAATAAATCTGGGTTATCGCTCAATGGTTCTAATACCATTGTTAAATTATGCGGCTCAAAAATTTCCGCTGCTCTTTTTAAATTCTCAATGACATGTCCTGTTTGAATTCCCATCGGTAAATCTCTTGTGAAATTACCTGGAACAACTGTCATCCATTTAGCATTAACGCGTTTTGCTGTTTCTACAGATTTACGACATGCGTTTAAGAAAATCTCTGTCCATTCCTTTTTACCAGTTGTCATGTGTTGTTTATCAAAGAATCCATCAAATTTGACAACAAATACACCCATATCCATACCAAGTTTGGCCAAAAGTTCACCTGCCTTTGTTTGTGTTTCTACACTTCTTCCACCCATTTCATTGTCTTCCAAAGCACGAAAACCCATCTCATGCATGAATCTAAGCTGATCCATTAAATCATCGCCTGCATGATTTTTAAACATTCCAAAGTGCGGAGCATAATTCAAGCTAAAAGGCGCTTGATTTTCTACCAAGTTGTTAGCTTGAGCATTAGTACTCAAACCCGTAGTTAATAAACCACCACTTAATAATTGACTAAATGATCGACGATCCATGTTATTTCTTTTTTAAAGTTGATAAATATTCAATAAGGTCAGTTAAGTCCTTTGTGTTCATTTGATTGGCTAAATCTTCTGGCATTAATGAGTTAGGTAATTGTTTGATTGATTTTAAGGCCGAAGTTTTAAAATTTTGAATGATCCCTCCTGGAATTTTCAATGCTATATCTGTTTCAGTTTTTGAAACAATGATTCCCTGATAGGTTTCACCAGATTTTGTGATTAATTCGAAAGTTTCATAACCAAAACCAATACCAGAATTTGGGTAAAATACAGATATATAAAGTCCCTCTCTCGATAATTTTGAGCCTATTTCTGTTAATTTAGGTCCAAAGTCGATGCCTTCATTAAATATTTGGTGACACATCGAGCATTGATTGACAAAAACCTTCACACCTGCTTTCGCATCTCCTTTCATTTTAATCAATTCATTCAATTCAGGGTGCTTATTTTTGGTGGTTTGACTATTGTTACTGCTTCCTAAATAAGTATTGGCTTCTAAACGAATGGCTTTTCTCCACGTTTTGCTGACACTTTCCACGACCGATGGTATTAAATTTTGAGGAACACTTTTTTCTTTCAAAATTTTCAACACAAAATCTTCTCCATTGGACGAATTTCCAATTCCTGTGGCTGCTTCTCTACGAATGGATAATGAATAGTCTTGATTGAGCATAATTCCGAAAAGCATTTGAATGGATGGAATTGTACCAGTCCATCGAATAGACTCGATGATAGAGCTTTTTCCTTTTTCATCTTGTTTTGGAAATTCAGATTGAATTAATTCAGCTCCACCTTTTAATTTGTAAAGCACTTGACCCACTTTTCTGCTTTGTTTTCTCTGAAGAATAAGTTGAAGTAAATGATTTTTTTCTTCTTCAATTTCATATTTAGTGACTAATTCTAAATATTCATTTTCCGATGTTTTGGGTAATAATGAAATGACTAATTGTTTCGCTTCTTTGTTTTTTTGAATATAGCTAGCATTCAAATGTCGAAGAGTGACCAATTGGCTATTTAAGTCGTTTTTAAATTTGCCAGACATTAATTGAATCAATTTTTGATTTTTCAAATCACTTTTAACGAAATCCAAGGCCCTAAAATATCTCAATTTTTCGTTCAAATTTTTATCTGATTCAAGAAAACCGAATAAATGCGGTAAACTTATTTCTGAACGTGATCGCCAAATGATATCCGAAAATCCTTTTGAATTTTGGACATTTTCCAATGCTAAATATTGATTTATCCGTCCATCCCAAATGTCATCTGCACCGATACCTAAAGCTTCTAAATACCATCTGTCTTGTCCGTCATGTTGTAAAGCCAATTCCGCCCAAATTTTGTTGGCCTCAGGTTCAGAATTATGTCTTAATGCAATAGCTAACTCTCTTCTAACTTGCGGATTCGCATCTTTGCTTAATTCCCTTGCGATTGGCTTCCATTTGCCAAAAGTTAATTGTTTGGCAGCTCTGATGGCCATCATTCGGATTTCAGGGATTGAATCCTTACTTGCTTCTGTTATGATAGTAGAGTTATTACTCATTCGGTTGATTAGCCAAAAGGCTCTTGCGCGTATGCGTGGATTCGCATGATGATAAAATACGCTTTTTAGTTTATTCAAAGCTTCCGTTCCACCTTTAACCAATCGGTTGAAAGCTAAATATCTTCTAGACAGGTTGGGATTTTCTAGTTCCTGCAAAGCCGCATCAATATTTGATAGATTGATTTTTGAAGGTTGATAAGCATGACCTTTGGGAGCAATTCGATAAATTCTACCCTTTACTTGGTCGCCAGCTTGGTGTCCACCTACGCCAGGATCATACCAATCAGCGATAAAAAGAGAACCATCAGGCGCTGCACAAACATCGGCAGGCCTGAACCATTGATCATTGGTACCTTCTGCGATATTGTTAATTTGTGCTTTGAATCCTGCTCCAGCATTACTTATTCCATAACTACGAACAACATTAGGGCCAGCATCAGAGTGAATTAATTGATTCTGAAACACAGCAGGTAAAAGTTTACCTTCATAAACTAAAATGCCCGTAGGAGAACCCGAACCAGTTTGCAATAAATTGGGGACAACGCCTGGGTCATTTAAATGCCAATGGCGTAAAGGAATTTCAGATTCAATATTCGTCCGATTAACCGACCATCCTTCTCCTGTCATTTCATCCGTGTACCCATAATTTCCATGTTCAAAAACCGCATTAATTCTTACACCTTTATTACCGTCATCATCATTATCTGATTGCCAAAGGGCACCATAAGAATCAAGAGCTACTTCATAATTATTTCTAAAATTATGACCTAATACTTCTACATTCTTTCCATTCAAATCACAACGAAAAACCATTCCTTGTCTGTATTTTTTAGGTCCAATGGGATCTCCATCTTGATCCAAAACAGGCTTTCCATTTGCATCTAATAACTGTTTTCCTTCATTTCCAAAGTTGAAATAAAGTTTTCCATCTGGGCCGAAAGTAAATGAATGAGCACCATGATCATGTTGTTCCCCTCCAATTCCTTGAAACATAATTTCCTTGCGGTCTGCTTTTCCATCTCGATTATCATCGAACATTTTCCAGATATATGGACTCTGCGAAACGATGACCATGGAATCTAAAACAGCAATTCCTAAAGGTGCATTTAGATCTTTGGATTGATAAAATAGTTGTTGAGAATCCGCTTTTCCATCTCCATTGGTATCGCTTAGAATTAATATTCGATCACCATTGGGCGTTGTTGGATTTCCGTTGATATTAGGTCTGTAATTGTATGCCTCAACAATCCAAATTCTTCCATCTGCATCAATATCCATGTTAGTTGGATTTTGAAGCATTGGCTCGGTGGCAAATGAGTTTATTTCTAATCCTGGAAATATTTTTAAGCCTTTTAATGCATTTTGAGGTAGGCGTTTTTCACTTTCAGTCAAGGAATCTAATAAGATATTTGCCCAGCGATTGCTTGGTAAAAAGTTGAATGAAAAGATAGAAAGTGATAGAAACGCAAAAAGAAACACGA
This sequence comes from Aquirufa sp. ROCK-SH2, assembly GCF_054558315.1. Taxonomy (NCBI): domain Bacteria; kingdom Pseudomonadati; phylum Bacteroidota; class Cytophagia; order Cytophagales; family Flectobacillaceae; genus Aquirufa; species Aquirufa sp. ROCK-SH2. Next base: position 528,609 of record NZ_JBPXKB010000003.1, read on the forward strand.
CACCTAAAGGGCGCAAATTTTTACTGATTTTCATGTATTAAATAGGTTTTTTTGAATTCTTTTAAATATCCTATTTAATCATTGAAATTCCAAAAAATACAATTAATATTTTATGGTTGACTTATTTTGAAAAATTGATTCAATTTACTTCGAAGGTTCAGGTATTTAATTAGAAATTTTTCAGAGAATAAATAAAATTTTATGTCTGCAAATAGCTCCTTTTTATTTTTAGGTGGAACTTGCCAATAGGATTTTAATAGGTAAAAGATTCGCTTGGAAAGATATGGTTTGATAGTCTGGCATGAAATGGCCATTTTATAATAATCAGATAAAATTGCTTTTATAAGCACTTGATATTTTTGATTCGTGTATCCGTTTAATTTCGAATACATATAGATTCTATTTTTAATGAAATCGATAGAATGAGTATGGTCTGTATAACTTTGTCCATTTAAATTTTTACGGTAAACTGACATCGTTTTATTGATGTAAGCAATGGGTGCATTTTCAGCCAATATGACATACATTGGGATATCTCCACTCTTACAATTTAGAAACCATTCAGGCAATTTTTCAACATACTTTCTCCGCATCATAACACTTGCGGTAGCCATAAACCAGGTTTCTTTTTGTTTGAAAAAATCCTTTGTTTCTGTCAGAATTTTTTGGTCAGAGGAATTTATATATTCTGATTTTCTATTGGAATTGTCTTCATAAACGATTAGAGCATTATGAAAACACGCAGAAGTGTTCTGGTGCTTGTCAAGAAAATCTACTTGAATTTGTAATTTATTTTCATCTGTGAAGTAATCATCTGCTTCAATGAATAGTACATATTCTCCCTTACATTGAAAAAAACAATGAAGGAAATTTGTTTTCGCACCTAAGTTTATAGGTCGAATAAATGCTTTTATTAAAGTTGGATGCTTTAAAGCATATTTTTCTACAATTTTTGCTGTATTGTCGGTTGAACAATCTTCTCCAATGATGATTTCTATTTCAAAATTTATTTTTTGAGATAAAATATTTTCAATACAGTTTTCGAAATATTCTTCGTGGTTATATGTAATTAAGCAGATACTTAATTTGGGTTTTTTACTCAAACTCGGATACCCATACAGATGTTTGTCCCACTTACTAAAATCCATTTTCATCGCTTAAAATAGCATATCCGAATCCTGTTTCTCCAAAATTATTGCCATTGTAAAACATATAAATTTTGTTTTCGAATTCAAAAACATGTGGATACTCAACCATCTGATTGTCCCAGTTTGAACTTAAATCGATATCTAAACCTAAATTGTCAATTCTTTTCCAATCAATCAGGTTCTCACTGATGGAACATTTTATTCGGTAACTATCAGATATATTTTCTCGATAATTCGTTTTATTTCGAACTGCATACCAAAGGTAATAAGTGTCATTCATTTTTAAAATGGATGCTTTCGAAATACCACCTTCTTGATTTTCTAGAGCAACTGCACTAATATTTAATGGCTTCCAGTCGATTAGATTATCGGATTGAGCGATTTTGATATCATAAATAGGTTCTATTTTTCCGTTTAGCTCTTCCCATGTTCGACATGAAAGATAGTATCCAAAAAATGTTGAATCTTTTTGAATAATGGAAATTGTTCCTACATATCCGGGTTCCATGTAAGAAGTAGCAAAAATAGGGCCTAATGAGAATTTTTTGTAATTATTTCCTTGATCTTGACTTATTGCGAGTCCTAAATTATTGTGATAAGGTACATCTAAACGATTGGACCACCCGATGTAAAACAGATACTTATCATTTCCAACTTGTTGAATTTCAGTTGGCATAATACCTGCCCAATCAAAAGAACCTCTAGCACCTAATTCTAATATGGGTTTTGGTGATTCCCGAAGAATATTTTGTGGGTTGCCTGATTCAACATCAATAAAATTTGGTTGACTATTTCCTCTATTGATTCTTTTTGAAAAATAGATTCTCCAAAATCCGTCATGATTCGTATCAACTATTGGTACTTGGGCATGGCATTTATCAAAAATTAACCCTTGTTTAATCCACTGCATAAATAATCTTTGTGGGTGTTTAGCCCACAAAGATATAAAGCTTTTATCGGATAGTCGAAAAAGTTGTCGGATGCATGTAGATAGATTCTACTTTTTCTACAATTTTTCCATTTTTTTCTGATTCATCTCTTACTTTAATCCAATTTGGATCTTTTCTGAAACTATCAAAAGAAGCTTTTCCTGCATCTTCACTATCATGAGCCAAGAAATAAAGTAGTTTTCCTTGTGCATTAGGGTCTTTTTCAATGGTTGTGAAATAAGCAATATTTTGCATACCGTGCTTTTTGAAAAGTTTGACTGTATGATTTCTAAATCTACTTAATACATTTTCCAAATTATTAGGAGTAGCAGTATATGTTCTCATTTCAAAAGTTCTATCAGTTCCTTTGGACGATGGTTTGATTTTTGGACTAAAATCAGTCGCTTTCATGAAAATACTTTCCACTTTCGCCACAATTTTACCACTTTCTTCCGATTTTTTAGAAACTTCTTTCCATTCTGGATCTCTTCCAAATTTTTTCCAAGAAGAATCTCTTTCTGCTTGGCTTGGGTATGAAAGAATGTAATAAAGGGCATTACTTTCGTTTTTATTTGGAATCCAATATCCAACATTGGTCATTCCGTGTCTTTCGAAAATTTTGGTCGTGTGGTTCGTGAAACGAGTAATTAAAGCATCTAAACGACCAGGATGGCAATAATAAATTCTTAATTCGTAATATCTAGAATCCGTTTTTTTCGCAAATGAAAACATGCTAATCATAAGCAATGCGATTGTAAGTAATTTTTTCATAATATTAAATTTGTTTAAAATGTAAAGTTAAATGATTGCTTGAAAGTATTGTCCTGCTCTTTATTTAATTTAAGCGTTTTGCAATGGTTTGGTCAACAACTGAAAATAAAATTTCAGGCTTTGCAGTTCTCCAATTTTCAAAATCTAAACTTCCGCCAAAATTGATATAATAATCTAATTTGTATTTAGTCCATTCTCTCGTAACAAATTCGGCAAAATTAATTCCAACAATCCACCCTTCTTCTACCTCCTCAAACCATTCAGCATAATAATCATCTTCCAATGTGCCGTGGAAATTTAAAACATTTTCCCCAATTAAAATGAAATATTTAATTCCTTGGTTAATTAAATGATCAATCACATTTCTTTTTAAAAGCATGATATCATTGTGTAATGTATCATTCCACTCGCCAAATAATTCGATGATTGTATATTTATTTTGATAATCTGTAAACAGGATTTTACAATAAAGTGTTTCGGAATCAATTTCGTCCCAAAGTGGATGAATATAGTATCCATAAATATCATTCTCATAGGTTGTTTGAGAATATTTTCTGCCAAAGAAAGGTGATTTTGGATCATGTGAAGCATTATAAATGCTTTCCCACTGATAAGATGGTTCAATATCTTGCATGAAACAAAGTACAAAAAAAAGGCTTGCGATTGCAAGCCTTTTAAAACAAATAAACCTAATTATTATAACAAGCGAGCACTTTCAAATTTTCCTGTTTCGTCGAACTCAATTTTGTATTTCTTTGAATTCAACGTAATAAACACCTCATATTCATCAACAATTGAATCTTTAGAAATACTAACAGCTTTATCTAAAGTCCAGCCAGCGTAATTGGTGTCTAGGTAAGTGATAATTGCAGCAGATAATTGAGTTTTGGTTAATTCTGTTACAACATAATTTGGAGGAGTAGGGTTGTCTTTTGGACCTTTTCCTGCATTTTGAATTGCATTGTAATTACCATCAAACATATAAGTTAATGTATTGCCACCAACTGTTACTACAACGTGGTAATGAATAGCAACACTATCTTTTTTGATTATAACTGCATTTTTCAGAACCCATCCAGCGGCATTTGTATTCAAATAGGTTTTGATTTCATTTGGCAAAACTGTTAGTTCTGTTTTAGTAACAACTGCACCTTTGCCATTCTCTTGATGCGATTCAAGTAATTTTCCAGTTGAATCATAATCTAAATCATAAACAATTCCGTCTTTTTCGGCATGTACATGGTATCTTGTTACATTATTTTTATCTACCATGACAACGGCACTTTTAAATGTGTACCCAGCAAGCGCTGTTTGAACAGCTGTTGGAAGATCAGCTAAAGCCACTTGCGTTGCAGCAGGGGCAGGACGTTCTCCTTTTCCTCCTTGTTTGCCTGCCATTCCTTTGATTTGCGAAACCAAAGCTCCTGCTTCGTCGAAGAATAAAGAATAACGCTCAGCATTAAATTGAATGTCAACTCGGTAGCCAATTGTACCCGTTGTTTTTTTGAAAGCTTTTCCGAAGGTGAACCCTTTGAAATTTGCTTCTAAATAATCTGAGATTGTTTTTGGTAAATCTGCTTGATTAATTTGAGTAGAAGATTCTTTGATTTTGCCAGAACCATCTAAAATTAATTGTTTATCAGAACCAGAACTTGTCGTCTGTACATCAGCTCCATATAAACTATTCGATTTGATAACAGTATAATTTACTTGAGCTGTAGGAAACGCAGAGGTAACAGATTGTACAACTGCTGTTGGAATTTCTTGACTTTGACTTGTTGGATTTAAAGCATCCTCCTTGGAGCAAGATGCCATACCAATCAAAAGGATAAAGGCGGAGTTTAAAAGAATGTTTTTCATGTTTTTTTGAATTTAAAATTAGTTTTAAACGTAACACTCGTGATTTGTGCTCAAATATCTCAAAAAAATCATTTGAAAATGCAACTTGTCGACGAATCGGCGCATCTTGGATACAATTTGTGTTAAAACAAATTTTATAATTTATAGTACCTTGTATTGCAAAGTACTATTTGTTTTATATATTTGTCCATCAATTCAACAAACGGATGTCAAAAAAAGCCTTTATTTTTACTATTCTATTATTTATGATTGGGTTAAATGCCTATTCAATGGGCTTTCCTCATAAATTATATCCTGCAAAAGTGATTAAAAAAGTGAGTTTTCAAATTTTACGAAAGGTGCATAAATAATTTTTCATGAAGATAATTCATTAAAATTGTCTTAATTTTGATTTAATCTTCTGAAAAAACACCTTATTGAATATGATCATCACGTTCGTTGATTGGAATCCTGATCCAGAAATAATTAATTTATTCGGTTTCTCCATTCGTTGGTATGGATTATGCTTTGCGACAGCATTTTTAGCTGGTTTTCAAGTATTAAGTTATATTTTTAAAAAGGAGGGTAGACCTGTTGAACAAGCTGATCAATTATTGATGTATGCCATGGTAGCTACAGTGATAGGGGCGAGGGTAGGACACTATTTTTTCTATGAATTTCCTTTACTTCAAGAAAATCCAGGTAAGTTTTTTCTTCAAATGATTACTCCCCCTTTTTCTGGATTAGCCTCTCATGGTGCAGCCATTGGCTTATTTACAGCTTTTTATTTATATGTACGTAAAAACCCAAGTCAGTCTTATTTGTACGTTACCGACCGTGTTGTTCCAACTGTTGCTTTAGGTGGATTTTTTATCCGAATGGGAAATTTAATGAATTCCGAAATTGTTGGAAAACCAACGGATTTACCCTGGGGATTTCGTTTTTTTAGAGATTTAGAGTTTTCAACGGGCGATTTAGGTCATGTTGTACCGCGACATCCCTCGCAATTATATGAAGCACTTTCGTGTTTAGTGATTTTTGCCTTTTTAATGTGGTTTTGGAATAAGAAAAAGGAAAAAACGCAAGAAGGATTAATGACAGCCTATTTTATGATTATTTTATTTACACTTCGATTTTTCTATGAGTTTTTGAAAGAAAATCAAAGTGAATTTGAAAATCAGTTAAGTTTAAATATGGGTCAACAATTATCTATTCCAGCCGTAGCTTTTGGCTTTATTGTTCTTTGGTATTCCAATAAAAAAGCGAAGGAATTAGGGTAATTTTAATTTATAAAGAAGCCTGAAATTTGTTAAACGAATTGGCTAATAACTCAATTTCCTCCATTGACAAAAGGGGGTGAATAATGCCTTTGCAAATGGCAGGGGCATTCGGATTTGGATAGGCAAATTGATTGACTAAAAATCCATCCTTTAATAAGTGTTGAAAAAGTTCGGGTTCTTTGCAACTGAATCCGGAATAATTTTCTACCCTTTGGATAGCACTAGTTGAGGAAATAGGTAACAAGGTTTGAAAGTATTGAATTCTTTCGTTAAGTAAGGCAACTTGTTCTTCGTATGCTTCTTGTGCATTTAAACTGGCATATATAAAGGCTGGATTGGGAGGTGAGGTCCCTACCCAAAATGGATCTTTTTTTAATTCTTCTATCCAATCTCTAGGACCAATGATCATTCCAGCAGGAATTCCATAGGCTTTTGAAAGAGAAGCTGTTTGAATTAAGGTACTCGGGCTTTCTAAATGAATGTTTTTTAATCCAAATCGATGTGATTCATCTATGACAATAAATGAATTGGGACTTGTTTTTTTTGTCCAATCTAGTTCAAATTCTTGAACAATAGGTGCCCCAATTCCATCAGAACCATATAATTGATTATTCGTTTGAGAAATATTTTCGGCCCAGTCTTTATAAGTTCCTTTCGCAACTTCTGCCTGAGGCATCCATAATGCAGGATGAGTGAAAGGTGCTAAATTGGGACTTAATTGTGGATGATTTTTTTGAATAAAATACAGGGCTGTTTGTGCGGCTGCCATTCCAGAAGAACACAAGGCAACACTTTTTCCTGGAAATGTTTCTGAAAGTTGATCTTCAAATTTCCCCCAAATATCTAATTGTAAATTATTTCTTCTTGAACTACCCCAGTTTTGAGGAAATAATTCGATTCCTTTCTTTAATTTTTCTTGAAACAAAGGATGAAAACCAATCCCTAAATAATTGGTTCCTCCCAACCAAATTTTATTTTCTCCTTGGTATTGGATGATTTTTTCAGGTAAACAATTTTGGGTAATTCTATAATTCGTCATATTATTTCAAATTTGCTCCCGTTCCAGCCAATTCAGAATAAATTACTTTGCCATATTCGATACTTATGCCTGTTGATATTTGATCATCGACTAGCAGGCAACCGTCCATATCGACATAATCCAGCAAGGGTAATAATTGGGCAATTGCCGAACAACCGATGGTTGATTCAGTCATACAGCCCACCATGACTTTAAGATTCAATTTTCTTGCTTTTTGAATCATTCTTAATGCAGGAGTAATTCCTCCACATTTCATCAATTTGATGTTGATCCCATCGAAGTAATTAGCACATTTTTCTACATCTTCTTCTAAAATGCAGCTTTCATCAGCGATGATTGGTAAGACAGATTGTGCTTTTATGAGTTTCATTCCTTCCCAATCTTTGTCTTTCAAAGGTTGTTCAATAAACTCTACACCTAATTTTTTTAATTCGGGAGCAAATTGTATGGTTTGCTCTGCTGACCAAGCGGTATTGGCATCTACTCTGAAAATGGCTTCGGTTTCTATACGAAGAGCTTTGATGATTTCAATATCGTTTTCAGTGCCTAATTTGATTTTATACAAAGGAAAAGGCATTTCTTTCATTTTTTCAACCATTTTTTCTATGGTGTCAATGCCAATGGTATAATCAGTGATGGGGTTGTTTTCGGTACTTAATCCCCAAATTTCGTATAGTTTTTTATTGTGTGTTTTGCCCCATAAATCCCAATAAGCCACATCTAATGCACAAAGTGCAAAGGGGTGATCATCGAGTAATTCTTTGGACATTAATTGCCAAAAATCATTGGGATGTGGTAAATAATCATTAGGTAAAAGAGGTAAAATGTTATTCAATTGATTGATCATTTTATCCATACTGACTCCATAATAGGGCGTTTCCGTTGCTTCGCCGAAACCACTTTTACCATGCCATTTTAATTCTACAATCAGCGTTGGTTGCACATCTCTAGATTCATGTGTAATCGTGAATGTATGTTTTAAAGGAAGATTAAATTGATGAAGGATTAATTCCATATTCATTATTTTAGCGGAATAAAAGGTAAAGATGTATGGATTGAATTTGATGCCTGATAAATTAAGGCGTCGGCTTTTTGCCAATGAATTAAATCGCCAGAACCATTATGCGTCAATCTTTCGTAAAAACCATTTTCCTTGTTTTGTTGAACTGGAATCCAATGTCCTAATTTTTCAAATGCTTTGGATAATTTATGGCAATTGATATTACCCATAAAAACTTCTTTCTCCTGAATCCAAGGAAGAAAATAGGCATAAAAACAAACCAAGGTCGATATAGGGTTTCCAGGGAATGCAAATATTACTTTCCCTTCTTTATTTTTTCCAACCCAAAGCGGTTTTCCAGGTTTTTGCGCAATTTTATGAATGAGGGTTTCAAAACCTAATTCATTAAGAACCTCTGGTAAAAAATCCTTCTTTCCAGCAGATACACCACCTGAGATAAGCAAAATATCGTTCTTTAGTAGAGCTTTTTCCAAGGTATTGAAAATGCTTGATTTCTCATCAATTAAATGTGCGATTTCTGTTTGATATCCCAAGGATTTTAATTTCGCTTGTATCATCACTGAGTTCGAAACTCGAATTTGATGGTCTAATGGCGTTTCAGATATATTTACTATTTCATCGCCAGAGGAGAAAATGCCAATGTTGGGTTTTGCCACTACTTTTAATTCTGTTTTACCGACAGAAGCGGCTAATGCGATTTCAATGGGCCCAAGTATAGTTTGATTTGAAACAATTATTTCGCCTTTTTTGGCATCCATCCCTTGATAATGAATGAATTGATTGTTTTCTGCCGAAATACCATCTTTTAATTTTACCCATTTTGAACCTTCTTTTTCTAAAAAATCTAGATCCTCTATTTTAATGACGGTCGTGCAATTTTTCGGTAATGCCGCACCCGTCATTATTTCAATAGCTGCAGAGTGATTTTTAAGTTCGATTTGTTTTTCACCAGCAAATACAATGGCTTCAATGGGCCATTCATTTTGACCAAAATCTTCAACACAAATTCCATCCATCATAACTCGATCAAAAGGAGGAAAGTCTCTATCTGCAAAAATATTCTCAGCTAATGGATATCCAATACAATTTTCGATGGCTAAAGTTTGATATGATTCAGGTAGGGGAATTGAATGAATTATTTCAAAAGCTTTTTCAGGACTTATCATGGCGGAATTTTTAATCATACATAAATTTGGAAAAAAAATCAGTAAAATGATTCAATCTGATGTATTTTTGTTTTTTATTTTTTAAAAATTGAGTCATGGGAGATACATTTTCACATTTGGATCCTTCTGGTCAACCCGGAATGGTAGATGTAAGTCATAAATCAGAAACAGTTCGAGAAGCAAAAGCTCAATCAATTGTATGGCTAGGCAAGGATGTAGTAGATAGTTTTGTGAAAATAGGCTGGGAAAATAAAAAAGGTAGCATTTTACAAACTGCTATTTTAGCTGGGACCATGGCTGTGAAAAAAACGGCAGATTTGATTCCTCTTTGTCATCCTTTGGGATTAGATGCTTGCAAATTTGAAATTGAAGTATTGGAAGATTCATTGCAAATTCATTGTCTTTGTCGTTTGGCTGCAAAAACAGGAGTTGAAATGGAAGCGATGGTTGGAGCGAGTGTGGCGGCATTGACGATTTATGATATGTGTAAATCTGTTTCAAAAGGGATTATAATTAAAGAGACAAAATTACTTTATAAAACAGGCGGAAAGTCTGATTTTAACGCTTAATCATGTCTTCACATCATATCATTCGAGAAAAACAAGAACCTGCACTAATCATAGCCAATGGACAAATGTGCTCCATGGATATATTAAATCAGTTGTTGGAATGGACTCCGACTGTCGTAGTCTTAGATGGTGCTTTGGAACATGTGTATCAGTTAGGAGTAAAGGTAGATGTATGGTTAGGGGATTTTGATCGTGAAATAGTTTTGGACGAAATAGACTTATCTTCTTATCCGATGAAACGTGTTTTCACGCCGAATCAAGACAAAACCGATTTAGAAAAAGCATTTGATTATTTGTTGGAAGAGGGACATTCGGCTGTTAATGTTGTTTGGGCAACAGGAAAAAGAATGGATCATACCTTAAATAATTTTCATTCCATGGTTCGATATTCAGATCGGTTGAAAATTGTTATGATTGATGATTATTCTTTGATTTATCCATTACCAAAAGTCTTTGAGAAATGGTATCCAGCCAAAACTCCTTTGTCGATTATGCCATTAGGTGAAGCGCATCACGTTAAAAGTTCTGGACTATTGTATGATTTGAACCATGAGAAGTTAGCCTTGGGTATCCAAACGAGTTCAAGTAATGAGTCGAAGCAAGACGGAATGGTGAAAATATCCTATCAATCAGGTGCTTTGCTCATGATGGAATGTCATGATTAATTTTGTTTTTTTCTGATTTTCTGAATTTCATTGATTTTTTCTTCCGCCGGGTTTTGTCCTGAATGATAAAATTGAGGGTAGTCATTCATGCTAGGAAAATAATTTTGAGCGACATGATTTCCAGGGTAATCATGTGGATATTTATAATCAGCTCCATAATTCAAATCTTTCATTAATTTGGTAGGGGCGTTTCTAAGATGCAAGGGTACTGGAAGATTACCTGTTTGTTGAACAAATTGCAAAGCTGAGTTGATGGCTTGATAGGCTGAATTACTTTTCGCGGAGGTTGCTAAGTAGATGACAGTTTGAGCTAAAATTATCCTTGATTCTGGGTTGCCTATTACTCGGATAGATTCAAAACAAGATTGTGCCAATAACAAGGCATTTGGGTTTGCCAAACCAATATCTTCGGCAGCAAGTATTAATAAGCGTCGTCCTATAAATTCCAATGTTTCTCCTCCAGCCAACATTCTTGCTAGCCAATAGATGGCAGCATCAGGGTCTGAACCTCTGATCGACTTGATAAATGCTGAAATGATGTCATAATGCTGCTCTCCATCTTTATCATACAAAGCCAAATTGTTTTGTAACCGCTCGGTTACAAGCGAGTTGGTTATGGTGATTTTTGGGCTATTTTCTGAAGAAACAATGAGCTCAAATAGATTGTATAATTTTCGGCCATCTCCACCAGAAAAGTGAAAAAGAGCCTCTGTTTCTTTTAAAGTTATTTTTTTTGAAATAAATAATGGATCTGTCAAAATTGCTTTATCCAACATTTTTTGAAGATCTTCCACTTTTAGCGCCTCCAATACATATACTTGACATCGGGAAAGTAGCGCTGAAATTACCTCAAAAGATGGATTTTCTGTCGTTGCTCCAATCAATGTAACGATTCCCTTTTCAACCGCACCGAGCAATGAATCTTGTTGTGATTTTGAAAAACGATGTATTTCATCGATAAATAATATGGGTGAAGGACTATCAAATAGTTTATTTCTTTTGGCAAGTTCAATGATCTCTCGAACTTCTTTTACGCCTGATTGTATCGCTGAGAGTGTATAAAATGGCCTTTTTAAGGTATTTGCCACTAGAGAGGCAAGTGTTGTTTTTCCAACACCTGGAGGACCCCATAAAATACACGAAGGTAAATGCCCTGCATCTAATGCTTTTCTTAATGGACTATTGGGACCCATTAAATGATCTTGACCAATATAATCTTCCAATTTGGAAGGACGCATTCGTTCAGCTAATGGTTGCATGGTATTGTCTATTAAATATCACCTAATTGAGGGCGAATTAAAATTTCTTCAATGACCGTAGAGGGCGAAAGTTGGTAGGCGCCAAAAATGGTACTTGCAATATCTTCTGCAGGAATAAATCGTTCTTTGGGTAAATCTACTCCATCCCAAGAAGCAGTTAAGGTCGCACCGGGTAAAACAGCACTTACTCTAACCCCTGAATTTTTTAATTCTTCCCTTAATACTTTTGTGAATCCCAATAAAGCAAATTTACTAATGCAATAGGAGCCTCCATGCGTATAAGCAGTAATCGACGCAGTGGAGCAAATAGTGAAAATATAGCCGCTTTTGTTTTGAATAAATTGGGGTAATAATTTCCGAGTTAAATGGTAAGCACTGTATAAATTAGTGTTGATTTGCTTTTCAATAACGCCATCTTCTTCATTTTGAATTTGTCCAGGTAAAAACACGCCTGTATTATTGATTAAAACATCAATGCTTTTTTCATGTGTCAAAATCCAATCGGCAAAATCCATTACTTCATTTTTATTGCTCAAATCAGCTACGAATGTTTTCAATAAATCTGATTGACATTCTTCTATTAATTGATCTAATCCAGCTTTTTTTCTAGCACATGTATAGACTTTAAAACCTTCATTCAAGAATTTTTTTACGAGTGCTTTACCAATTCCTTGGCTTCCTCCACTAATTACTACGGATTTGTTCATTATATTTGATGCTTTATTGCAATCTTTTAGATTTACGCATGTCAAAATTAGGTAAATATTTAATCTTCCTGAGTAAGCTATTTACAAATCCTGAAAAATTTAGGGTTTATTTTTCTTTGGTCATGCAGGAATGTATGGATATTGGTATTAGTTCTGTTTTGATTGTGTCAATAGTATCTACTTTTTTAGGTGCCGTTACTTGTGTTCAAACTGCTGCCAACATGGATAACCCATTTGTGCCTCAGTATATTATCAGTTTAATTGTAAGAGATTCTACGATTTTAGAAATGGGTCCGACCATCACTTGCGTGGTTTTAAGTGGAAAAGTAGGATCCAATATTGCAGGTCAATTAGGAACTATGCGTATTACAGAGCAAATTGATGCTTTGGAAGTAATGGGGATTAATTCTAGTTCCTATTTGGTTTTGCCCAAAATCATTGCTTCCATGTTGATGTTTCCCATGTTAGTAACCTTAGCTTGTTTTTTGGCCATCATGGGAGGTTATGTAGCTGGTTGGTTAACAGGTGCTATTACTCCTGAAGCTTATGTACATGGATTGCAATTTGATTTCAAAGGAAATTATATGTTTTTTGCCTTAGTGAAGTCTGTGGTTTTTGCTTTTATTGTAGCTACCATTGCTTCTTTTCAAGGGTTTTATACCAGCGGTGGAGCTTATGAAGTGGGCAAATCGAGTACCGCTGCTGTTACCAATTCTTGTATCGCCATTTTAATAGCCGATTATTTGTTAGCGCAGTTGTTGGTAGGGTAAGATGTAAAATGTATGATGTATGATGTATGATGTAAGATGTATGAGGTACATTACTTTTCTCTCTTCTCTTTTCTCTCTTCTATCTTCTAAACTCTCTCAATAAAAACCTCCGTTTCCAATGTAGATTGCGCATTTCCTCGGTATGAGCCAAAGACTGGAGTAATTTCTTCTGCTAGGCAAGAAGCTGCTAAAGGGATGTGATTACCAGATACAACTTCATGTTGCGTAGGATCGTAACCTCTCCAACCACCGCCAGGTAAATAAACTTCCACCCAAGCGTGTAAATAATGACTTTGATTCGGTAAATCAACTGGAGCAATGCCCGTATAATATCCACTCACAAATCGAGTAGCTAATCCTAAGGCACGACATAATGCAGAGAAAAGAACGGCATAATCTCTACAAGTCCCTTTTCGTTGGGTTAACGTGAATTCTGGGGAATTTGGTGGCCCTTCTTCCCGAATCTCGTAAGCAAAGTTTTTATAAATAAATTCATTCAATGCCGTAAGAAATTCGGAGGTTTTCCACTGAACTTCAGAGCCAATTTGTCGAGCTACTTGTTCAACGATCGTAGTGACACCTTCTAAACCTAAATAAGGGCTAAGCGTTTTTTGATAGGATTTGGTATACGTAATAGGCAATAATTTACTTTCAAAAGGGAAATAAACGAAATCAAATGGATTGAATTCAGTTGTTTCCACTTTGGCATTCATTGTGATGGTTAATTCTTCTGTGGGTTCATTGAAGAATAAAATATTTTGAATGTTACCTTCAGGGTCTAGATTTTTAGAAACTTGAACCGGTCTTGGGTGTATAGCTAAGGAATAATCTAAGACAGTTAATAAGGCACTTTTTCTTGGATGTAAATAGATGATATGTGGATCTAATACAACGGGAGAAGAATAAGTATATTTTAATTTATGCTTTATTTTAGCGATCATGGGTCTTATTTGGATAAAGAAACAAGATTTTTCATCCAGCCTTCGTCTATTTTTTCTAATGATTTTCTCAAGGCCAAATTCCATTCATCTGAAATTTCTTGCATATCTTCTTTATGAAGTCTGATTTCTTTTGCCTTGAAGCTGTCTTTTTCATATACGACAACGTCTATTGGGAAGTCAACGTCATTCGTACTTACTTGAGTGGCGTCAAAAGAAAGAAAGCCCATTTTTAATGCATCCTTTAAGGATGTATCATACGTTAAATTCCTATTTAACAATGGTTTTCCATAATTGGAATTACCTATTATCTGATATTTTAGTCCATCATTAATTTCAATCCAATTACCTTCAGGAAAAATTAAAAAGAGCTTATGCTCTTTATCTTTTGGCATTTGTCCCCCAATAATAGCATGTAAATTAAATTGGTAACCTTCCTTTTCTAAGGTTTCTCTGTCCTCAGCAGCTACTTTTTTAAGCATAGTGCCAAAAGTAGTAGCTGCTTCAAACATATAATTATACGAGTCTTCTTCTTGCTCTATGGTATGATTAAAATAGGTTATAGCCTTATCTCTAACTGATCTTAATCCAGCTGACATGATGAATAGACTATGATTATTTATTTCGTGTATGGAAATTTTTTTATTAGAATACATCTCATTGCCTGCTGTTATTCTTGTGTCAGCAATAGCGATTAATCCTTCTTTTACGGTAATACCTAAGCAAAAAGTCATTTTGGGATTTAAAATTTTGGCGAAATTACAATATATATTTCAAATGAAAGATTTAATTGACAGGCTTTAGATCAAAATAGGTATTAAATATACTTTGCCCGATTTCATTGTTTTTTGATTGGAAATTATCTAAAAACTGATGGAGACCTGTGGATAAAATATCATCAATTTCAGTGAATTCTACTTCAGACAAAAGTTTAGATAATTTCTTTTCTGCCAAATTAGAGAAGCCTGATTCAGATGAAGTACCTGAAATGGCATACAATGATAATTCAGCATCTTTTAAACAATGTACCACTGATCTTGGAAAATTCTTGTCTAAAATTAAAAATTCAACAATATAGGAAGGGGTGATCCCTTTGTATTGTTGCCGAAACATATTGTAAGCAGAGACTGATTTTAACACAGAAGACCATAACAATAAATCCAAGGGTGAACCAATCGCATCTATATCTGGTAATAAAGTGAAATATTTTACATCCAAGAATCGAGTCGTTTTGTCTGCTCTTTCCAATAGTTTGCCTAATTGACCAAAATGCCAACCTTCTCCTCTAGTAATAGTTGAATCTACAATGCCATAAAATAATTGGCTTCCAGATTTAATTTCCTCTAAAAAACCTTGGTACCTTGCTATTTCCCAATTTTTGCTTCCTTCCACACGGTCTTTTACTTTCCAATAAATTTGATTGACATATTCCCACATTTCTTTGGAAATACTTTCTCTAATGGTACGAGCATTTTCTCTTGCACTGTACAAACAAGAAAGGATGGAATTAGGATTTTTAATGTCGAATGTCATGTAGTAAAGTACATTTTCTCTATTGGGAGCTGAATAATGCTCAAAGAAATTGTAATGATCAGCCGTTGCCACGATTAAAGGCTCCCATTGTTCGGGCACATTGGGGGGTAAATCCAAGGCAAGATTAAAATTGACCGAGATGAAACGAGCATAATTATCAGCTCTCTCGATATAGCGATTCATCCAATAAATGGAATTGGCAACACGACTTAACATAGGCTTTATTGTTTTAAATGCTTGATTTCCTAGAAGGATGTCTAAAATTAGAAGTATTTTTTAATTGACCACCTGAAATTTGTATTATTTTTATTTTGACTAATTATTTTGCATTAATTCCTTGACATATTCCAAGTATCTTGATTGATTTTTGTAATTTCGTTTTTCAATTACAATCCCCATTTTTATGTTTTATCAATTAATCGTCAAGCCACTACTTTTTTTATTTAGTCCCGAAAAGGCGCATGAAATTGTAGCTACAAGTATTCGACTAATGATGAAAGTGCCTTTTGCGAAATCCATTTTTCGTCAAGTTTATGCTTTTCAACATCCCAATTTAGAAAGAGAGGTTTTTGGAATTAAATTTCCCAATCCAGTTGGTTTGGCCGCAGGTTTTGATAAAAATGCTTTATTAATTGATGAATTTGCGGAGTTAGGTTTTGGGTTCATTGAGGTTGGAACAGTGACGCCGAAAGCTCAAGACGGAAATCCTCAGCCACGTTTGTTTCGTTTGCCGAAAGATTCTGCCATTATTAATCGAATGGGATTTAACAATCATGGATTAGATGCCATGAAAGAACGATTAATGGCTCGTAAATCGAAAGTTATTGTAGGGGGGAATTTGGGGAAAAATAAAGTTACCCCCAATGAATTAGCGGATAAAGATTATCAAAAATGTTTTGAGGTATTATTTAATTGGGTAGATTATTTTGTGGTGAATGTTAGTTCGCCAAATACGCCCAATTTAAGAGCCCTACAGGAAAAGGAGCCTTTGAAAAAATTATTGTCGGGTTTGCAAAAATTAAACAATGCAAAATCAAAACCCAAGCCAATTTTACTGAAAATAGCTCCAGATTTATCCGATGAGCAATTGGATGATGTCATTGAAATTGTTTCAGAAACGAAGTTGGCAGGTATTATCGCAACCAATACTACCTTATCAAGGGAAGGTTTACAATCTCCACAAGATCTTACTAAAGAATCCGGTGGTTTGAGTGGAAAGCCTTTGAACAAACGTTCCACTGAAGTGATTGCCTATTTGTACAAAAAATCGAATGGTACAATTCCAATCATTGGTGTAGGAGGGATTCATTCTGGAGAAGATGCTTTGGATAAAATAAAGGCTGGCGCGAGTTTGGTTCAAATTTATACAGGTTTTATTTACGAAGGGCCTGGTTTAATTAAAGAAATTAATCAAGAAATTTTAAAGTCGGGACTTTAATTTCTTTTGTAAATCGCTCTAAAATTTAGTAATTTAAACTCTTTAAATCAGTGTTCTCTACATGGCAAAACAAATTTCAGGTAAACCTTCATCGCTTCAGTTGAATTTTGATGAACAAAAGGAAAATATTGCTGCAAAGCAAATGCGTTCCGACCAAGGAAAATTTATATTTGCTGGCTTTCTATTTATCATTGGTGCATTATTGCTTTTTTCATTTACCTCTAGTTTATTCACAGGGATTTCAGATCAAAGTGAGATCGAATTAGGTCCGATGGATGTCATTGATGGAAGCAATATTCCTGTCAATAATTTTGCTGGATTGTTTGGTGCAAAAGTGGCTCATTTCTTTTTATTCAAGACATTTGGAATTTCATCCTTTTTGTTAATTCCCTTATTTATTCTTTCCGCTGTTCGTTTGGCATTTAAAAAGGAGTTGATTTCTATCCGAGATTTAACTTGGCAAGTGTTGTTTTATGTAGTTTGGGGAAGTATCTTAATTGGTTTTTTTGTATATCAATTCGATTTGCCTCATTCTTTAGGCGGAGGTTTTGGCTACTTTTTGAATGAAAAACTTCAACAATTAATTGGCTATTTGTCGGTTTTTGTCATCGTATTTGTTGGAGCTGTTTTTGTAGTCATTTTTTATCAATTAAATCCTCGTCCGAAAGCTAAATCAAAATCTAATCATGAATTGGCGAATCCCACTTCAACATTGGAAGATACAGATGAATTATTTGATGAGGATTTCGAAGACGATGATATTTCTGTTAGAGAAGATAATGATGATGAGTCAACGTTTAGACCTCATTTACCACCCGAGAAGAAGCTTGAGGAGGTTGAAACCGAGATAGAAGTGCTTAATCCTATCACTTTTTCAGATGAGAAAGTTCAATCTGTTCCTGAAATTGAACCGACGGAGGATTTAACTTTTACCTACAAAGTGGCAGAGGAGGCCAGTGAAGCGGATGAATCCATAGAGGAAGTACCTGTTTCAGGTGGTGAAATTACTGCCAATGATTTAGTAGCTAAATTGGGTTTATATGATCCAACAGCTGATTTACCGAAGTATAAATTTCCTACACTCGATTTACTGAAGGAGTATGATCAAAAAAATCAGACGACCCAAGTAACAATGGATGAGTTGAAAGAAAATAAGGAAAAGATTGTTGAAACCTTACTGAATTATGGCATTGGTATTCAAAAAATTGAAGCCACAATTGGGCCAACAGTTACGCTTTACGAAATTGTTCCAAAGGCAGGTGTGCGGGTAAGTAAGATTACTTCTTTAGAAGATGACTTATCGCTTTCACTAGCTGCGATGGGCGTTCGTATCATAGGTCAAATGCCAGGAAAAGGTACAATTGGTATAGAAGTGGCAAATAAGAATCGTGAAATGGTTCCAGTGAGAGCTGTGATCGGTTCTGAAAAATTCCAAAAATGCAATTTTGATCTACCCATTACGTTGGGAAAAAATATTTCCAATGAAATTTTTGTAGCCGATTTGGCCAAAATGCCCCATTTGTTGATGGCTGGAGCCACGGGACAAGGTAAATCTGTAGGTTTGAATATGCTTTTAACCTCTTTGATTTATAAAAAGCACCCAGCTACTTTAAAGTTTGTGTTAGTTGATCCTAAAAAAGTAGAGCTTTCTTTGTTTAATAAGTTGGAAAGACACTTTTTGGCATGTTTGCCTGATTCAGAGGAGGCCATTATTACTGATACAAAAAAGGTTGTAGCGACGTTGAATTCCTTGTGTAAAGAGATGGATTTACGTTACGACAAATTGAAAGATGCAGGTTGTCGTAATTTGAAAGAATATAATCAGAAATTTATTAATCGCCGTCTTGATCCAAATAAGCATGATTTTATGCCGTATATCGTCTTGGTGATAGATGAATTAGCCGATTTGATGTTGACAGCCGGTAAAGAGGTCGAGCATCCTATTGCTCGTTTAGCTCAATTGGCAAGAGCAATTGGTATTCACTTGGTGGTTGCCACTCAAAGACCAAGTGTGAATGTAATTACAGGAACGATTAAGGCCAATTTCCCTGCTCGATTATCCTTCAAAGTAATGTCTAAAATTGATTCAAGAACGATCCTTGATGCTGGCGGTGCGGATCAATTAGTTGGAATGGGGGATATGTTGCTATCAATGGGCTCAGAAGTTATTCGTTTGCAATGCGCGTTTGTTGACACTCCAGAAGTGGAAGATATTTGTGATTTTATCGGTAATCAACAAGGCTATCAATCGGCTTATTTGTTACCTGAGGCAGATTCAGATGAAGTAGGCGGCCAAGAAAGAGGCGATTTTGATCCGAGTAATCGCGACCAGTATTTTGACGAGGCTGCTAGATTAATCGTTATGCATCAACAAGGATCTACGTCTTTGATTCAAAGAAAGTTGAAATTAGGATATAATCGAGCGGGTAGATTGATCGATCAATTAGAAGCAGCAGGAATTGTTGGGCCATTTGGTGGATCTAAAGCTCGAGAGGTTTTGGTAAAAGATGATGCAAGTTTAGAAGAATTACTAAGAAATTTATAGATAAAAATTATGAAAAATTACACATTAATTGTCCTTGTTTTATTGGTTTCACATCTTACGTTGGCTCAAGCAAATAAAGCTCTCAGTTACATTGATGGAATGCAGAAAAAGTACAAAGCAATGTCTTCTTTTGCTGCCAATTTTAGCTATCAAACGGAAGGTGGAGGAGCATCAATGACTGGTTCTATCACTGTTAAGGGAAATAAATTTCGTTTGAAAACATCTGGACAAGAAATCTTCAATAATGGAAAAGAAGTATCAACTTACATCAAAGAAATTAATGAAGTGAATATTTCCAATTTTGACCCCAATGAAGGTGATTTAAGTCCAGCCAAAATATATACTTTTGATAAAAAAGCTTATAAAATGTCCCTTGTTTCTGAAGCCGGTCCAATTGTTACAGTGGAATTGTCGCCTAATGCTAAAACAGCACAAGTTCAGAAGATTAGTATAAAAATCAATAAGTCTGATTCCTCTGTCAAAGAATGGACAATTATCAACAAATCAGGTAAAAAGCAAAACTTTAAAGTCACTAAACTGAATGCCAATGCCGGTGTAGATGACAAGTATTTCAGTTTCGATAAAAAAGCATTTCCTGGTGTAGAAATCAATGATTTACGCTAATTATTGATAGAGTATTTGTTTTGTTTTTGATTTCACCATCCAACGATTTTTATTTTTCTCAAAAACCCATCCGTTTTTAGAAAGATAAAAATCGTTTTTGTTTTTTATCCTTTTTAGCATAAAGACACCTTCTTTACAGAATAGTTCCACTTTCTTTTTGTCTTTGGAAAATAAAACTCCACAATTATAACTGTGTGACTTATTGCTTAATTGAAGCTTTAATTCAAATGGCCTAATACAATCTTTATTTAACTCACTCCATTGGTACCCTGCAGAAGGCAAGCAACCATGTTTATCTTGGTTCCCACCAACGATTGTTGATTGTGCGAATGATTTTGAATGTGTTCCTAAAAAAAGTAAGCAAAGGATGAAATATGCTTTCATGAATGAATGGACTTGATGTGAATTCCTAATAAACGGCAATTGGCAAGAATTCTTTGTGTTTTATCTATTTTAACTAAGCACAAATATAAGTTATCATTGAAGTGATCATCAAAATATACAGCAGTTAAATTGGGATCAATTTTTGTGATTTGTTTTGAAATCCAAGCTTTGTATTTCTCAAAAGAGTGGATGGAAACTTTCTTTTTATCATTTGCTTTGATGGTTTTATAGTATTTATCTATCTCAGGAAAGCGTTTGTGCTGAATCTTTTGTTTGATTTGCAAATGTATGAGGTCCAATTCAAATCCTTTGATAAAAAAGTTACTTAAATGACTCGTTAAACAATGACAGATGGCAAGTGCTGGAACAGAGGAAGCAATGAATTGATTTGCCGTTTCCAGAGAAATAGTAATCCATCCCAAATTTTCTTCATTTTCTTGAATGTAATCAAATGGATTTTTATAAGCATTTAGGCAATTTTGAGAAATTAATGCTCGTTGATCTTCATCTATTAGGTTAGAACAGAGATCACAGATTAATTCGTTTATAATTTGAGTTTCTAGTGGATTTAATAGCACGGTTAAAAAATTAATAAGGTCAAAAATACATTCATTTAACTCTGCTTGAGTTGTGATTTTACAATCTTTTGTGATTTTAGGGTATTTTTGACCTCAAGAATTTTATAAATAATCAGTGTTAACTTATTTGTTGGATTTAATTGAGAAATTTTAAATTCAAACCAATATACCAAGTTCTTCCATCTGCCGGTAATAATCCAGGGCCTGGATAGCCTCCAGAGCGTCTGGTGAAATACCTTGCATCAGTTATATTATTTACTCCAAATTTCAATTGAGCATATTTTTTGAATTTATAAGAACCAGAAATATCTTGAACCTGATAAGATGGAATTAGTCCTGTAGTAGCAGCGGCATTGGGTAATATTGTGTTGCTTGCATCAGCAAATGTTGAACCAATATCACTGATTTGCCAACTCATGGATAGGCCTTTTTTAGAATAGGTAATTCCAAATCGATTAATTTTTTCAGGAGCATTTTCTACTTGTTTGCCAGCAAGGTTACCTTCTACAATTTGGCCATTTGAAACAATAGTTGTTTTAAAGTCCATATAACGTGCATTTATTGCCGCAATTGAAGCAAACATAGAAATGTTACCCAGTTTTCGGTTTTTTAACCATGCGCTCGTTGGACTGAATTCTACATAGGCTTCAATGCCTTTTGAAACTGAATGTCCTAAATTTGTTCGATATTGATATATTTTGCCATCTGTATTCGTACGAGAAATTGTTCCTACACGATCATCGTAATCAAGATAAAAATAATCGAAGTCAAAGGTTAAGTAATTTCCTATTTCACCTCTATAACCTAAGTCAAAATTAAAACCTTTGGCATCTTTTAAATTGGGGTCAATTATGTCTGAAGTCGCCGGTGGCAATAAATCGGATGCCAAAACGGGCCGATATGCTTGCGCTATATTGCTATATAATTTGCTGTTAGTGCTAATCTTGTATTCAGTTCCTATGCCGAATAGTGCGAAAGTTCTTCCCCGACTACTAGGAATAGCAGCTATTGGAGTGCCGGTTGAGCTTAAACCAGATTGTCCTTGCATATGTGTGTCAATTTGCTCCAATCGTGCACCTAAAGTAATAAGCAATGGCGTAGAAGGTCTCAAAATCGTTTCTGCGAATGCAGCGTAATTGGTATTATGAAAGGTCAAATCTCTTGTAAATAAACCTTGGATCGCAAAATCCATTGAACTTCCATTGGAGCCAACTCCAAGCTGTTTTCGTTTAATTTCACCATTAAAATACCTAATTCCAGTGGCTAATGTGTTTTTCCATGAACCCAAACTGTAGTCAACCAAATACCTTAATTCTATGCCATTTGTTTGGTAGTAATCTTGGTCAACTTGTCGGCTACCCATGGGATCTACTTCCGTAATAGATTTAGTAAATCCTACCGAACTACGTTCAGCAGTGGTTCCAAAGTATTTAAAAGAAAGCTTTGATTTCGTGTTAATAAGATAGTCTGCGGTAAGAGCATAAATAAACCAAGGATTGCTAAACCAATTACGGGCGCGTGTACTCTGTTGAGAATTTTGAGCAAAAGCTATATCTGTTAAACCACCAGCTTGTTGACTTTGAGTGTACATATAGGTCAACTGAGCTCCCATTTTTAATTTATTGGAAAATGCGTAGGAAACTTCTCCGTGGGAATGGTCGGTATTGAAGTAGGAATTTTGACGCCATCCATTGCCCATTCTTTTCTGATAATAAGTCGTATAGCTTAATCGACCTGATGTACCACCTAGGTAATTAAACGAACTAAATAATCCATTATTTCCAGTTGTATTTTGACTTTCAATCACCAATTTTGTCGATACATTGGGTTTACGTAAAACAAAGTTCATTAATCCTCCAAATTGCGGTCCATATTGTAAGGAACTGGCTCCGCGAATTATCTCGATTCGATCTACCACTTCCATTGGAGGAGT
Source organism: Aquirufa sp. ROCK-SH2 (assembly GCF_054558315.1). Taxonomy (NCBI): domain Bacteria; kingdom Pseudomonadati; phylum Bacteroidota; class Cytophagia; order Cytophagales; family Flectobacillaceae; genus Aquirufa; species Aquirufa sp. ROCK-SH2. Next base: position 551,745 of record NZ_JBPXKB010000003.1, read on the forward strand.
ATAATAAGCTTCTGGGTAGCCCATAGGGTCGGGAGTTATATCATAACCATCCATTCTTACATTGAATTCCCAAGATCGATTGGGGGAAAGACCTCTTGAGGCGACTCCTAATTGTATACCAGAACCATCACTTTCCCATATAGATATACCTGGCGTTCTAGAAAAAATTTGACGTGAATTATTCATTGCTAAATTGGCTTGCAAATTATCTAGCATAATTACTTCATTTTTTTTGCCAGCAGTGATGGTGTATTCGTTCACTTGAGGTAAAAATGCATTTCCTTTTACACCGGATTGAGCATATACCGAAATACCTTTCAATTCATTCGCATCACTTAGTAAAAAGTTGGCTTTGATCATTTCACCATCTTTTATTATTAAATCCTGAAAGATCGACTTATAGCCGACAAAACTTACTTTTAGAGTATAACTCCCAGACTTTAATCCTTTAATGATATAATCGCCAGATGAATTACTTTCCACACCTCGAACGGTTCCTACTAATACGATGGAAGCACCAGGAAGTGGCTCATTCGATTCTGATTTAATTTGACCTGAAATGCTTCCTAATTGGGCTAATGATGGAAAAGAGAGTAATAAAATAAATAATACGAAGACTTTTTTCATTTAAATTTTATTTAGACTAATTATAAATAGAGTACAAATATATTGCACTTAGTTGTTTTGTGCAACACTATTTAGAATTATTTTAAATAATAATTTTAAATAATAATTTTAATGAAGAGCTTATCGTCTTTATTTGAAATACGAATCGATTCGAATTGAATTTTTAACAGTTTGTTGCTTCATTCGGACTAAGAAGAGGATCCTTACTCTTTAAAAATTCGGTTCTGATTTGTTTAGCAGTCTTTGAGTCTCCTAAATGACTCCAGCCGGGTGGCATAAAAAGGTATTTGATTTTATTTACAATTCCTGGTGCTTGGTAGATGTCTTTAAAGAGTAGGAAGATTTCACCAAAATACACATCGAAATAATTTTGTGGATTGTAGTCACGAGTGATTCCATATTCAATTTTTATCTTATCATCTTCATTTTGGAATGTACCAAAAGCTTTGTCCCAAATAGGAAGAAGGTTACAAAAATTGGTATCCATATACAATGGATTTTTAGCATGATGTACCCGATGGTGTGAGGGTGTAAGTAAGAATTTGTTTAAAAAACCTAATCGCCCATCTTTTATGATATTTTCACCAACATGGATAAACGTTCCCCAAGTGCCATCGACAAACATCACAGCAAATAATAAAATAGGAGGCACACCTGCTAAAATACAAATACTCGTTCTGATAATATCTGCGTAAGGAGCTTCTAAAAAGAAATGAGCATTGGAAACAAATAAATTCATTTCAATAGGAGCATGGTGTGTAGAATGCAAACACCAAAATAATCGAACTTTATGGCCTAAATAATGATAGATGAAATGAGCGAACTCCCAAATGACATAGGCATAAATAAACCAATACCAAGTTGGTTCAATTTGTAGCAGTGCGTATGGTTCTAAGGTTACGATACAAAAGGAAACTGCAGCGATAGAAATGAATCTTGAAATAACTTTGTTTCCTAAAAATATCAAGAAGGGAGTTCTATAATGATCTATTTTAAATCTCTTGTAAATAATAGCACGAAGGATTTCTAAGAGGAGTAGGAAGGGTAAAATGGGAGAAATCAAGGCTTTTAGTCCGTCCCAAGTACTTAAGCTAGAATAGTCGCCTGATTGTATGATTTCTAAAATGGAATACAGACCAAAGAAGGAAATTAGTTCGTCTTTGAAGAAAGAAAGTAGGGAAAGATAAATCATTGATGAATATTTATTTCAACAATTTAGTAATTTTTTGATAAAAAAATATCCTTTGCGAAGAATCACAAAGGATAAGAATGAGATGGGCAAATTAGAATTATTTGATTGCTTTAGCGATGGCTAATAATTCTTTGGCTCCCCCTTGAGGTAGACCCAATACTTTTTTTTTCACCTTTCCGTTAGCGTCTAAAAAGAAAATAGTAGGATAACCTTCCAAAGGATACATATTAGCCAATGCAGGTCCTTCTCCAGCTTCCATATCAACACCAATCGAAATAAATTTACTATTGATATAATTTCCTAATTCACTATCTGGGAAAACTTTTGATTTCAATATTTTGCAAGGTCCACACCAAGTTGTGTAGGCATCAAACATGATCATTTTATTTTCCTTTTTTGCTTTTGCTAAGGCTTGGCGAAAACTGCCATGAAAAAACTCTACTCCTTTAGGAGCATCTTGGCCAATGGATGAAAAAGTGATCATCAAGCCAAAAATCAAAGATAAAATGGAAGTTTTCATATTTGATATTAGTTGTAAGAATTTAACATCACTGGCATTACCAACAATAAGATATCTTCATTTTCATCTTGATCCGATGGAATGATTAATCCTGCTTTGTTTGGCTCGCTTAATTTAATATCGACAAATTTAGCACTTAAATTACTCAATAATTCAGAGACTAATTTGGCATTGAAACCGATTTCCATGTCAGTTCCTGAAAATTCACAAGAAAGGGCTTCGTTGGCTTCGTTCGAGTAATCTAAATCTTCTGCAGACAGGGTTAATTTGTTCGCAGTTAGCTTCAATCGAATTTGATGAGTCGTTTTATTTGAATATATTGAAATACGCTTAACAGAGCTAAGGAATTCCAAACGATTGATGGTAACAATGTTATTGTTTTGCTTTGGAATAGCGTTTTCGTATTCTGGGAAACGCTCATCGATAATACGACAAATCAATTGAAAACTTTGGAAACTAAAAAATGCATTCGATTGGCTAAATTCTACTTTCACTTCTGTATCATCGGAAGGCAAAGTAGATTTTAATAGAGCCAGGGCTTTTTTAGGTAAGATCAATGAACTTTGACCCTCTGTTTTGATATCATTTCTTCTGTATCTCACTAATCTGTGACCATCAGTAGCAACAAAATTAGTATGATCTCCTGTCATTTGAATTAAAACACCCGTCATGGCAGGGCGCATATCATCATTTGAAACTGCTAATAAGGTATTGGCAATTGCTTCGCCTAAAGTCATTGCTGACAATGAAATGGATTGATTTTTACTAACCTCAGGGATTCTAGGGAAATCGATTGGGTTTTCTCCACTTAATTTAAAACGTCCGTTTGCTGTAGCAATTTCTGCACCAAATGTTCCTTGGTCTGCAGAAATAGTAACTGGTTGTTCAGGAAGACTTCTTAATGTTTCCAATAATAATCTTGCTGGTAAAGCAATTGAGCCATTTTCTGATCCATCAACCTCTACTCTTGTAGTCATAACAGTCTGTAAATCAGAGGCTGTTAAAATTAGTTGGTTGCCCTCTAATTCTACTAATATGTTTTCTAGAATGGGAATAATAGGATTACTAGCTACAACACCACCGATGGCGGAAATTTGCTTAAGCAATACGTTTGAGGCTACTTTGAATTTCATTAGTATGGAAGAATTAAATTTGATTCTTTAGTTTGAGTAATTTTTGCAATTAAACCTTGAAGTTAAAATATTTTAGGTATTATACCAAAGGTTTTATTTACTGAATTGATACTTTCTATAAAGGATTATCAGTAAACTTAGTATTGCTGCAAAAAGTATAGGGACAATGATGTTTAATCCTTGCCAAAAGCTTTTTTCATTCTCTATTTTTGATTTATCCAAGGGTCTTAATTGGATATTTTTATTTCTCGCCAACAAACTTTTGTTGTCGTCCAACAAATAGTTAAACGCGTTTAAAATAAAATCTTTATTCGCAAAAGTATGTTTAGAAAATGGATCAAATCCTAAGGCCATTGGTCCCTTTGTATTTGGATCGATGGAGTTTAAAGGTACGTCTCCATCTCCAACCACAATTAAAGCTCCGTTTTGTTTACTATTTTCTACAAAATAGTTAGAAAGTGTATCGTCTGGCGCAATTCGGTTTTTAAACATGGATTTAAATTGTCCTTCTAGAAGATAGGCAATCGCCTTCTGACCACTCTTGTATTTTTCTGGGTCAAAGTCTTTTCCAGAAGCAGAGAATGGCAGCGTTGCTGGGGCATTTTGAGTCTGCGTGAAAGCACTTGTGCTTAGTAAGATTGATTTTTTTAAATTACTTCCAGATATGGTATCAATACTCGATGGATATTTGGCATAAATAGCATCCAAATTTTTGGTAATAACCGAATTTGGATTAGCCATCAATAATGGAAATGCAGGCCAAGGCATTAATTGCAAGGAGGGCTTATTTCCAAAATTACCCACTTCAAGTGGAATGGCTCCACATAGCTGAGCATCCTTCACTAAGTTGGCATTCACTCGAAGGCCATAATGAAAAAGCATTTCTTCCAAGCCATTTTCAATTCTTGAAAATACCAATCCTTGATTTTGGACCGTATCTACTCTTGTGCCATCTAAAAATAAGATACCTTTTCCTCCTTTGACAAGGAATTGGTCGATTTTAAATTGATCTAAGCGATTGAATTTTTTATTGGGTTGAATGATGCAGAAGGCATCTAAACCAACCAAGGTAGGGGATTGGCCTAAATCGACAGGGTATAAGTCATATTGTTTTCTTAGGCTTGCGATTAAATCTAATTGTTTAATTGCAGGTACACCACTGTAATCTAGAAAAAATCCGATTTTTTTTCTCTCTTTATTTTCAAGGCTATGGACTACTTGGATAATTTCATATTCTAAATTTTCAATGCTTTGATTGAGGATTTCTTGTGGGGAATTTAACTGATTTCCTTTTAGCAATAAAGCACCTATTACTCGGTCAGATTTTTCGATGGTAATTCCAGGGACTACCAAAAGTGAAACAGCTTTTCCTTGCTCTTTATTAACGATATTGGTTGGAGGGATACCTAATGAATCTAATTCAAAAATTAGCGCTTGTCTTTCCTTTTCATTGGGATAGTCTTTGTATAAATCAATTTGTTCGATGATAATATCTTGACTACTATGCTTTTTGAAATCTTCCAGTAATTCTACTAAAGAGTGATGCAATCGTTTAAAACCACCAGGAAGATTGTCGCCACCTAAATAAATCTTGACTTTTATTGGTCCATCTAATTGATTTAAAACCTTTATGCTGGATTCACTGATCGTGAATTTTTTCTCTTCACTTAAGTCAAATCTGAGTTTGATCAAAGGGCTTATTCCGATCAAAAGAAAACCTATGATCAAATATAAAAGCCAAGAGAAATTTTTCAATTTGAAATTCATTTTACAAATGTACTATAAACAAGAAAAGCATCCTTTACAGAATGCTTTTTCTTGTTGAATATTAAGAAATATTAATAGAATTTATAACGCTTATCTACAATATTTGCATTTTCTTTGATTGCTTCATTGATGTAAAAAGATGCTCTTTGAACACCCATCATTTGAATTTGATTTTTATAATTAGAATAATCAGCTAAAGCAGGAGCAGCTACACTTGAAGTTTTTTCTGCAATGTAAACTCCATTTTCACCTACAAACACTTTACTACGCTTTCCGTTTTTCAAACCAGCAATTCTACCTAAAGCGATTGGATCAGGACCAGCAGTGTTTAACATACCAGATGCCAACGTAATATCAGCTACATTTTCCACTAAAGCACCAGCTCCATATTTTTGAGCGATTTGCTCCAAAGAACCATTGATTGCAGCTAATTTACTTGCAATTTTTTCTCCTTTCAAATCATTTCTAACTCGAGCAGTTAATTCTTCACGGTAGTCATCAACTTTAACATTGTCTTTTTCTGTTTTTGAACTTAAATAAGCAATGATGTATTGATTATCTTGCTCAAATACTTTTTGAGAACCATCGCCTACATTTGTTTTTTCATCAAATGCCCAACGTACTATTTCACGTGCATTGCTTAAGTTATTGATGCTTGTTGCATTTTCTGCCAAACGATTGGCACGCATCATAATTAAGTTCTTGTCTTTTTTCAAAGCTACCTCAAACGCAGCTAATGTTCCATTTGCATTTGCAAAGGCATCAGCTTGAGTGTAAACTCTATCAAGTGTTGATTGCGAAGGAGCAATGGTTTTATTGATAGCAGCTAATTTATAGCTAGTGTTTGATTTAGGATCTGTTACCTTAACGATATGATATCCAAAATCTGTTTCAACTACACCAGGTAATAAACCTGTACCATTAAATCCGAAAATAGCATTTTCAAAAGACTTAACCATTGAACCATTGTTTTTGAAATAACCTAAATCTCCTCCATTTTGAGCAGTACCGTCCATTCCATTCATTTGAGCCAATGTCTCGAAGTTTGCGCCACCTTTGATTTGAGTTAAAATAGACTCTGCACGAACTTTCGCTTGAGCTTTAGCTGAATCTGATTTATTCGCAGGAGCAATTAGAATATGGCTAGCACGAACAGTGAACAAAGTATCTTTCTTTACTCCACCATATTTGTAAATGGAATAAGTTAAGCCATTTTTAAATGGACCATAGATTCCTCCTACTTGGAAAGTACCTAATTGAGCTCTTACTTGCTCAGGAATTTCAGAATAAGAAACTAAGTATGGAGTACGAACATCTGAATTTAACATAGCAAATGCTGAATCATTCGGTGCAACCGCTAAGTCTTTCGCTAACTTCTTAATTGATGTATAAAACTCAACAGTATCTTGCTTCGTAGGAATAACAGGGAACGTTACATATTGAATAGAACGTGTATTCGCTCCTTTGTATTGGTCCTTGTGTTTTGCTAAATATTCTTCTAACTGAGTATCTGTCACTTTAACAGTTGTGTCAGGAATAGAGAAGAAAGGAACATAAAGGAAACGAGCGTTAAACTTAGCTGTTTGAGTTTGATACTCTTTTTGAGCCTCTGCTTGAGTCACGTAAGTCGACTGGCGAATTAAGTTCTCATATTTTGAACGAATACGATCTTGTGAAATTGATTTTTCAAAATTAGCCCAAGCTTGTTGTTGTTGAACAGGCATGGTTTTTAAATTTTTCAAAAACTGAATCACAAACGTTTTGTCAAATTGACCCGTTTGTGGGTTAGTAAATTGTTGACGAACAGAAGGATGAATATTGTTTCCTTGAACCATATCAATTAACTCCTCATCCGAAACTTTGATACCCAAAGCATCAAATTCTTTTTTGTAAGCGATTTCTAAAATATATTGATTCCAAACTTGGTCACGAATCATTGCTTGCTCTTGCTCTCCAGGACCTTTTCCTGTTTGCGCGGTGTAATTAGCTGTCGCCTCCTCTACTTTCTTTTGAAAATCAGTAATCATGATGCTTTCTCCAGCTATTTTGCCTATTTCCTGAGAATTACCTCCGAATAAAGACGATTTGCCTTGAAAAATATCACTACCTACAAGAAACAATACTAAACTGATCGCAATTGCTGCAGCAGCAATACCCGACTTCTCTCTAATTTTTGTAATTAATGCCATTGAAAATTTATTATATACTTTATTAGTTCTTCTTTATTTAAGACTAAATCCTAGTCAAAAGAAACGCAAAATAATTACATTTCTGCTGAAAAAGCAAGCCTTTATTTTAATCTACCCTTAAATTATCAATTAATTTAGTACAGCCTTCAAACTTGTTAAGAATCGATCGGCTATCTGTTGGTCTATTCCCAAACTTGGAAGTAGACGTAAAGTATGCTTTCCTGCATATCCACAGAAAATATTTTCCTTGAATAATAAGGCATCTCTGATTGGGCCAACTGCTTGTTCTAATTCAATTCCAATCATCAAACCTTTTCCTCTAAGCTCTTTAATTCCTGAAATTCCTTTCAATTCATGCATCAAATAATCGCCTATTTTTTCTGCATTTTCAATAAGAGACTCATTTTCGATGATATCCAAAACTGCATTAGCTGCGGTACAAGCTAAATGGTTTCCTCCAAAAGTTGTTCCTAACAGGCCATAACTTGCTTTTATTTCAGGGGAAATTAAAACTCCACCCATCGGAAAACCATTCCCCATTCCTTTGGCAGTAGTCATCATATCCGGATGAATGCCTGCAAATTGATGTGAAAAGAATTTACCTGATCTTCCATATCCGCACTGTACTGAATCCAGAATTAACATGGTTCCCGTTTCTGTGCAACGCTTTCTAAGTGCTTTTAAGAATTCATCACTTGCCACTTGAATCCCACCAACCCCTTGAATTCCTTCTACAATGACCGCACAAGTCTCTTCGGTAATGTTATTTTCTAATCCATCTAATTGATTAAATGGCAAGAATGTTACATGTGAAGTATCATTGATGGGTGCAACAATGCTTGGATTATCTGTTACTGCAACAGCACCTGCTGTTCTGCCATGAAATGCATGACTAAAAGCAACTACCTTTTTTCTTCCCGTATGAAAGGAAGCTAATTTTAGAGCATTCTCATTCGATTCTGCTCCAGAATTAGTTAAAAACAGGTTGTAGTCTGTATAACCAGAAATTCGACCTAATTTTTCAGCTAATTCTTCTTGTCCTGAAATGACGATTGAATTGGAATAAAAACCGATGTTTTGTAATTGATGGGTCATTTTTTCCACATAATAGGGATGAGAATGACCAATCGAAATAACTGCATGACCTCCATAAAGGTCTAAATATTCATTTCCTTGCTTATCCCACACTGTTGAACCCTGTGCTTTGACCAATTCAATGGGATATAGTGGATATACGTCAAATAATTTCATTTTGATATTTTGTCTTTTAAACGTAATTAAAAACCAATTGCTTTTAATTTTAGTCCTGAATCTTCTGGCCATCCCATCATTAAGTTCATGTTTTGAACCGCTTGACCTGAGGCACCTTTTAATAAATTGTCAATCACAGAGCTAACCAATAATTGCCCATTGTGAACTTCTAAATGTAAAAAACATTTATTGGTATTCACGACTTGCTTTACATCTACTGGACTATCACTGACAAAGACAAAGGGAGAATTTTGATAAAATTGTTCAAAAAGTTCCTTTGCTTCTTCCAAGGTACCAGCATATTGGGTATAAACATTCGCCATGATTCCCCTTGAAAAATTCCCTCGGTAGGGAATGAAATGAATCAAAGGTAATGTGCTTTGATAACTTAAAGTTTGCCCAATTTCAGTGATATGTTGGTGGGTAAAAGCTTTATATATACTTGCGTTATTGTTTCTCCAAGAGAAATGAGTTGAGTTCGACAATGCTTGACCAGCTCCAGTAGAACCGGTAACTGCTGAAACATGGATGTCTGATGAAATCAATCCATTCATTGCTAGAGGTAACATGGCTAATTCAATGGAAGTAGCGAAGCAACCAGGGTTGGCAATTTTAGTTGCAGATTGAATTTTTTCTTTTTGAAATTCAGCCAAGCCATAAACAAATCCATTGGATTCATCTCTAAAATCAGTACTTAAATCAATGATTTTAGTATGCCAAGCAATCTCATTCGCCTCTAAAAACTTTTTCGATTCGCCATGGCCAGAACATAAAAACAATACATCTACAGGAAAAATTTCTTTCGTAAAATGTAAATTAGTGGATCCTAGCAAATCCGTATGCGTATGATAAACAGGTTTCCCGGCTTGTGAATTTGAATGCACAAATGCCACATCAACCAAGGGATGATTGATTAGAATTCGTAATAATTCTCCTCCAGTATATCCAGCACCACCAATAATTCCTATTCTTGCATTCATTTTTTTTAGTTTTAAGTGTAGAGAAGAGAGAAGAGAGGAAAGAGAAAAGAGAAAAGAGAAAAGAGAAAACTCTTACCTCTTACCTCTTACCTCTTACCTCTTACCTCTTACCTTTTACCTCTTACCTCTTACCTCTTACCTCTTACATCAACTACTCATTAACTTTTCTATGAATCATCGTTTGATTCGATACAATTTTCGAGAATCCTCTTACATCATCACCTGACCAAGCTTTATTCATTTCTCCATAGGCACCAAAAGCAGATGACATTAAGTCATATTTAGATTCAATTCCCAAAATATGGAATTGGTAAGGTGCTAATTGAACATGAACCGTTCCCGTTACATTTGATTGGGTATTTTCCAAAAACGTTTCAAAATTTCGCATCACGGGCTCTAAAAATTGACCTTCATGTAGCAATGTTCCATACATATCTCCCAAATTTTGTTTCCAATACAATTGATGTTTGGTTAAAATATGTTTTTCTAGGGTATGATGCGCTTTAATGATGATCAAAGGAGCTGGAGCTTCAAATCCTACACGTCCTTTGATTCCAATAATGGTGTCTCCTACGTGTATGTCTCTTCCAATCGCATAAGCACCTGCGATTTCAGTTAATTCGCGAATTGCTGCAACGGAAGAACTCGATTTTTTGCCATTTAATCCAACTAATTCTCCACTTTCAAATTCTAAGGTTATTTTTTGTGGCTGGTGATTGGTCAACTGTGTTGGCCAAGCTTCTTCCGGCAAATATCCATTGGAAGTCAAGGTTTCTTTTCCTCCCACAGATGTTCCCCAAAGTCCTTTATTAATAGAGTAAGCGGCTTTATGCCATTCTTGAACAACCCCCTTCGATTTTAAAAATTCAATTTCAGCTTCTCTAGATAATTGTAAATCGCGAATAGGAGTAATTACTTCACATTCTGGAATTAATATTCTAAAAACAACATCAAAACGTACTTGGTCATTTCCTGCACCTGTACTTCCATGCGCAATGGCTTTTGCTCCTAATTTTTGAGCGTATTTAGCAACAGCTGTCGCTTGAAAAACTCTTTCCGCAGATACAGATAAAGGATATGTATTGTTTTTTAAGACATTACCATAAACGAGATATCGCAAGCAATCGTGGTAATATTCTTGAACTACATCCAAAGTTACGTGTGAACTTACGCCCAATGAGTAGGCTTTTTCTTCTATGGTTTTCAATTCTTCAGGAGAAAATCCACCTGTATCTACCAAAGCAGAATGCACTTCCATTCCACGTTCTTCAGTTAAATATTTGACACAAAAAGATGTATCTAAACCACCACTAAATGCTAATATTACTTTCGGCTTGCTCATATTATTTTGATTTTCCTTTTTTGTGAAAGGGCATTAATAATTTTTCTTTGAATTTTTTTAAAGTATTGAAAACGGAAATGTTTTTAAGGAATAACCATTTTTCATCCAATTCTTCGTTCGTTTTCTTTTCGGTTTGATTCGGGTCATAAATCATTCCTGTACATAAACATATTTTACGTTCTGTTCTAGTAAGGATATCATAATTCACGCATGATTCACAACCTTTCCAGAAATTGTCATCTACTGGTAACTCTGAGAAGGTTGTTGGCTCGTATCCCAAATCTGAATTGATTTTCATTACTGCCAAAGAGGTAGTAATGCCTATGATTTTTGCTTCAGGATATCTTGTTCTAGAAAGTTCAAAAGCTTTTTGTTTAACTGCTTTTGCTACTCCATATTTTCGATAATCAGGCTTAACAATTAAACCTGAATTGGCAACGAATTTTCCGTGTTGCCAAGTTTCCACATAACAAAAGCCTACAAATTCTCCAGTTACATCATCGGTGGCAATAATTGCTTTACCTTCTGACATTTTTTCTTTCAAATATTCGGGTGTACGCTTAGCGATCCCAGTCCCACGGGCTTTGGCAGACTCTGCCATTTCGTGGCAAATTGACTCTGCTAGGTCAAAATGTACTTGACTAGCAACTTGAACAGTATATGAATTCATTCAATGACGACAAATAAAAATGATAAATTAATTACAGATAAATAGGGGATAGTATCATACCCTAAATATGTATCGTCGCCTTCGTCGGATCGGAGAAATTAATCGTATGTAAGATAATTTTATCAACATTCTTTTTGTAAACAATGGCTTTTCACCATAAGTTTGTCGGAATTAGCTTGCAATTTCAATAATTCAAAGCTAAAATGCCAATAAACCAACAATTAATTTTATGGAAGTTGAAAATATTATCACAATTGAAATGCTAGCTCAAGCTTATCAAGCGGGATTTTTTCCCATGGCAGACGAAAGTGGTGATATTTCATGGTACAATCCAGATCCTAGAGCCATTATCCCAATTGAAACTTATAAGCCATCTAAATCTTTGAAGCCTGTTCTTAATAAATCCTATTTTGAAATACGAATCGATCAAAATTTCGAGCAAGTGATGCGTTATTGCGCTGCTCCACGTCAGAATGATCCAGAAACCTGGATTAGTGAAGACATCATTCAATTATATACGAAATTACATCAAGCTGGATTTGCTCATTCGGTAGAAGCATATTTGAATCATAAATTAGTAGGAGGTTTGTACGGTGTCAGTTTTGGAGCTGCATTTATGGGAGAATCAATGTTTTCTTTGGTTCCAAATTCCTCCAAAGTGGCTTTTCATTATTTGATTCAAATTCTCAAAACGAATGGATTTACTTTATTAGATACTCAATTCATGAATGATAATGTGAAAAGATATGGTGCGATAGAAATTTCAAGAAATGCATATTTGCAACAATTGAATTTAGCTTTAGTGAAAAAATGCCCGTTTAAATTGCCTTAATTTCGTTGTTTTGGGCTAACTTAGGGCTCTTTATTAAGTTTTGAGATTTCGTTCATGGCAAAGCCTATCCTAGTTATTAAATTTGGTTCTTCTTCAATCACACACAGTAATGGCGAGGTGAATGAACAAACCTTGGAGAAAATTGCTTCTCAAGTGGCTACTTTACACAAGGACTTTCACATTGTTTTGGTTTCCAGCGGAGCTGTGGCTGCAGGTAAATCATTTTTGAAAAAATACAAAGGAACCTTATCTGAACGAAAGGCGGCGGCAGCCATTGGAAACCCTATTTTAATTGCGAAATACAATCATTATTTTCAGAAATATGGTATTGCTATTGCACAAAGTCTGTGTGAAAGACATCATTTTTCACAAAGAGAACAATTTTTGCAATTAAAAGAAACGTATCAGGAATTATGGAAAAGCGGTGTTATTCCCATTGCAAATGAGAATGATGTGGTGAGTAATGTGGAATTGAAATTTTCTGATAATGATGAATTAGCGACATTAATAGCCACAGGATTTGGTGCTAGTAAATTATTGATCAGTACATCTGTAGGCGGTTTATTGAATGAAAATGGAGAAATTATTCGTTCCGTGCCTCATATAGATGCTTCCGTATTATCTGTTGTCAGTTCTGAAAAATCAAGTACAGGCTTGGGAGGAATGATTTCTAAGTTGACTTTTACTCGTTTAGCCACTCGATTAGGCATTAAAGTGGTCATTTTCGGTTTAGATCATGCTGATGGAATCGTATCTGCTTTTAAAGAAGAAATAGGGACTTTTTTTGACGCGCAAGAAGCGAGTTTGTCTTCTAGACAAAAATGGCTGGCAGCTGGAAGTTTGATTTCGGGCAAAGTAGTTTTGGACAAAGGTGCAGAAAAAGCAGTTCGTTCTAGAAAAAGTTTATTGTCCGTTGGGGTAAAAGAATATATCGGCGATTTTGAAAAAGGTGAAGTCATCGAATTATTAGATTTTGATCGCAACACAATAGCGATCGCTCGTTCTCGTTGTTCTAAAGAAGAAATTTTACATTCGAGTGGGGAGCTTGCACATGCGGATGATATAGTGTTGATATGAGGTAATAGGTAATAGGTAATAGGTAAGAGGTAAAAGGTAAGAAGTTCTAAATTAAATTATCATGAAAAAAATCATTGTTTATTCAGTTTTTCTTTTGTTGGGTTCAATAACCCTTAGCTCATGTGCTACCGTTTTGGGAGGGCCAATTAGTTCATGCCAGCGGACAAAACCTGCACCAGGTAGACCTACACGAGCTGTACGCCCTGTAGCACTAATTGCAGATATTGTGATTTTTTGGCCATTTGCGGTGGTAGATTTCGCTACAGGTGCTATTTATAAGCCTTGTAAGTAGGTAAGAGGTAATAGGTAATAGGTAATAGGTAATAGGTAATAGTTTTTTCACTTTTCTCTCTTCTCTCTTCTCTCTTCTCTCTTCTCTCTCAACTCTTCGGTCTAAAAACCTTGATGTTTTCTTCATTACAAACTAAAAATGCTCCGCCGATGAGATCTATGCAATAGGGGACAGCAGGGAAAACTGCTTCTAAGCATTGACGGATGGCACTCGGTTTGCCTGGTAAATTGATGATTAGAGATCGACCTCTAATTCCTGCTGTTTGGCGACTCAAAATTGCCGTGGGTACATATTGTAGACTTACTTGGCGCATCAATTCTCCAAATCCGGGCATCATTTTTGCACAAACAGCCTCAGTTGCCTCAGGTGTAACATCTCTTGGTGCTGGTCCAGTTCCTCCAGTTGTCACAATTAAACAACAATTATCCAAGTCTGCCATTTTGCACAATGCATCCTCAATTTGATCTTGTTCATCTGGAACAACTGCATAAATAACTTCAAAATCGCTTATTAAATATTCTTTCAATATTTCTACCACAGCTTTGCCAGGAATATCTTCATAAATTCCAGCACTAGCTCTATCTGAAATATTAATTACACCGATTTGTATCATTATTTATTGGGATTTCTTTTTTCCATTTTCAAAAAGGCTTTTGGTCTTTTTTCCATCGGAATGGGTTCGTTGAGTAAATCTCGGATGACTATTGATGTACAGGCACCTCCAAATGCAGCTGGTAAATAGGAAATGGTTCCGTAGGCGGATTTTTTAAAATTTGAACCATCTGTTAAAATCAATGATTCATCTTTTACTTTTTCTAAGGAAAATACGGCTTTAATGCCTTTTTTGACGCCTAATTTTCGAATTCTTTTTCTAACCAAAGAGGCTAAATAACACTCTCTGGTATCAAACAAATCGGCCGTTCTAATTTTGGTGGGATCTAATTTTCCTCCAGCACCCATGGAACTAACAATCTTTAAATTTAAATCAAATGCTGTTTTTAATAAGGTTAACTTAGGAGTTACGGAATCAATGCAATCCATAACATAATCATATTTAGTCCCTTCTAAAATTTCTTTGGCAGCTTCTGGACTTAAAAAAGTTTCATGTGCAATTAATTCCAAATCGGGATTGATGGCCAATAATCGCTCAGCCATGATTTTTACTTTGGCAACTCCATGATTTGTCGCTAATGCAGGTAATTGTCTATTTCGATTGGTGGGATCTACAACATCACCATCCACAATTGTCATTTTACCTACTCCAGAACGAGCGATAAATTCAGCCGCAAATGAACCTACTCCACCTAATCCAACCACTAAAACGTGTGCATTTTGTAATGTTTCTATCCCTTCAGTTCCAATTAATAACTCTGAACGGCTTAACCATTTAAGATCTTTTTTTTGCATAACTAGGATATTTCTTCCTTGATTTGATACTGGGTTGTTTTGTCAGAATTGGTTACAAGCAATTCACCAATAAATCCAGCTAAAAATAATTGAACCCCTAAAATGATTGCGACCAATGCCAGATAAAATAGTGGATGGTCTGTAACATTTCGATATTTTAGGTTTTGTGAAATATTGTATAATTTTTCACCGATTAACCAACAAGTAATGATGGTTCCCGTAAAAAAGGATAATATTCCTAAGCTACCAAACAGGTGCATGGGTCTTTTTCCAAATGTTTGTACAAAGGTGATGGATAATAGATCTAAAAATCCATACAAAAATCTTTCCAAACCAAATTTAGTTACACCATATTTTCTCGATTGATGCTGAACAACTTTTTCTCCAATCTTGGTAAAACCATTCCATTTGGCTTGAACAGGAATGTAGCGGTGCATTTCTCCGTATAATTTTAAAGTTTTTACCACTTTTAATTTATAAGCTTTTAAACCACAATTGAAATCGTGTAAATAAACTCCTGATATTTTACGTGTAGCTGCGTTATATAATTTGGTAGGAATGGTTTTAGAAATGGGATCAAATCTTTTTTGCTTCCAACCAGACACTAAATCATAACCCTCCTCTGTAATCATTTTATATAATCCTGGAATTTCATCCGGAGAATCTTGTAAATCAGCATCCATGGTAATGACTACCGAACCTTGTGCCAATAAAAAGCCTTCATGTAAAGCAGCGGATTTTCCATAATTCCTGGCAAAAGAAATCGCTTTGATGGTGCTATATTCTTTTTTTAATTCCTGCAGAACTTCCCAAGAATCATCTTTTGATCCATCATTGATGAAAATCATTTCATAAGAAAATTGATTTTCTTGCATAACTCTATCTATCCAAGCACAAAGCTCTGGAAGAGATTCTGCCTCGTTGTAAAGAGGAACAATAATTGAGATTTGTAACATCGATTTATCTTGTCAAGCTTGCAAAAATACAAAATACTACGGTTATTTTTTATGGGAAAATTAAATAGTAGGGTTGAAGTAGATTTTTAAATACATCGGAATATTCATTTGATGCATTTTTAATGGTCAATTTTGAAGTTTTTTTATCGGTTTTTGAATGAGAAATGAGCGCTATTTGACGGAGTAATGGCAATGATGGATTAGGGTAAATTTCAATTAATTGATTGATATATAGATTCTTATCAAAAAGTGATTTTTCAAATATTTGCATATTTAATGCTGGATACAAAACAAGAGCTTGTCCATGGGTATTTAATAATTGACTAATGGCATTTGATAAATCATTTGGATCCAACAAATCGCTATGAATGGCAATATGTTTGCTTTGATTTTGGTTTGCTAAATGGTTACTGAAAAATGGAGGATTGCATACAATGAAATCGAATAATTCCTTCGACTTGAAGTCATTTAAATCAATATTGATGACTGTTAATTTATTTGAAAGCGGAAATTTGTTGAAATTTTCTTGAGCTAATTGCGCAACTTCCGTATTTATTTCTATTCCAGTGATGTTTGATTCAGGACATTTTTGGGCCATCATGCAGGCTAAAAGTCCAGAACCTGTTCCAATATCAAGTATATTTCCTTTGGCAAAATTACTGGCAATGGCGCCTAATAAACAGGCCTCTGTGCTTATTTTTAATCCAGGATCACCGTGTGCTAATTGAAATTTTTTGAAAGTAAAGATGGATCTATTTTCTGCCATAATCAGCTGGATTTTCTCCCCAATCTTCTGTTTCCCATTTTAAAATGGGCGTTTCATAGGTATTGTTGTGTAACCACTCCAAGGCTTTATCCACTCGTTGAAATAAATCCGCATTTTTGGCATTTCTTTCAAGTGTCGTTTTAATCGCTTTCTTTTTTACCCAAGCAATGGCTGTTCTGGAATCAGAATAAATGGGTATGCTATAGTTTTGTTTTTTCAAATAGGCCAATCCATGCACTAAAGCTAAAAATTCGCCTAAATTGACTGTTCCTTGTGGGAAAGGGCCTTGAGCAAATAAAACATCTTTTGTTTCGGTATTAACGCCTTGGTATTCCAAAACTCCAGGATTTCCGGAGCAAGCCGCATCCACCGAAATACTTGGGACAATCGGTTTGGAATGGCTGCTACTTTTTAATTTTACTTGCTTAGGTTGTATACTCGCCCAATAATTTTTCTTAAACGCCTCTTCTGCGTCTTTGAGCGTATCAAATGATTTGTATTGAGCACTTTGAAAACCCTTGATTAGTTTTTCCGCTTCTTTCCAAGAATCAAAAACACCTGTTTGATGGCCAGCCCAAATCACATAATATTTTTGTTTTTTCGCCATATTAAAACAATCTCGTTTTGAATATTTTAATAGCAATGGCAATCAAAATAACTCCAAATACTTTTCTCAAAATTTGTGTACCTACATTACCTAGTTTTTTCTCAATCCAGGTGCTTGACTTCAATACAATGTAGATGAAGATTAAGTTGATGAAAATACTTATGATGATATTTTCTTCTTCAAATTGTGATTTAAGGGAAATTAAGGTGGTCATGGTTCCTGCCCCAGCAATGATTGGGAAGGCTAATGGCACAATCGAATGCGAACCATCTGCTATTTCTTCTGGTTTGAAAATGTTTCTTCCGAGTGTCATTTCCAGACCTATTAAGAATAAAATTAATGCACCTGCTACAGCAAATGAATTCGTGTCAACACCCAATAAACGCAAGATGAATTTTCCTGCAAAAAAGAAGCCCAACATGATTAATCCTGAAACCAATGTGGCTTGCTCTGGATGAATATCTCCATTCTTTTTTCTTAAATCGATAATAATAGGAATCGATCCTAAAATATCAATGACAGAGAATAGAATCAATGATGAAGATACAATTTCTTTAATATTGAAGTTCATGGCTATTATTTTAATAAGTGAATGAGTGTTTCAATGTCTTCCAAAGTATGGCTCGGGAAATTCGCAATACGAATGGTGCTTTCTTTCCATTCACCGTAACCTTTACCTAATTCAATATTGTTCATTTGACACAATTGTTGAATCTTTTTTACTTGATCTGGCTTTCCTTCTAAGGCAAGAACAGTTGGTAGCCTTAAGCTTTGGTTTTTAATTAAAAAGGATAATTCAAACCTGTTTTTTTTCATCCAAAAATCTTCCCAAATTTTCATTTTGACTTTCGTTTGTTGGTCAATTTCTTTGATATTTGGTAAAGTCTGACTCAATCTGTTTAGTAAATAAATACCCAACACATTGGGTGTATAGTGAGTTTGATATAATTTTCTGTTTTCTTCCATCAAAAGAATGGAGTTGTAATGATCTTTTCTTCCCAAAGATTCTGCTCTTCTAAGAGCCTTGGGAGAGCAAATTAATACACCTAATCCCGCTGGAATTCCCATGCATTTTTGAACAGAGGCTAACCAAACATCTGCTTGTTGCCAATCCAATTCAATGCCAGCCATGGAAGAAGTTGCATCTACAGCAATAATCAGATCATCTTGAGAACCAAAATCGCTTCTATCTATTTTTTGGCCAGTGCCGTTGGAGGTTTCACTTTGTACTACACAAATGGTGTCAATATTTTCTAAAAGATTATCGGGAGATTGTTTTAAAAAATCTGATAAACTTTCTTCTTTTTCAAAAGTCAAATCTTTGGCATTCGGAACAATTTCTTTGGTATAATGGGCCCATTTTTTGCCAAATGCCCCATTGTGCAAGTGTAAAGAATTTTTAATGATTAAAGATTGGGCAACAATTTCCCATGCTTCTGTTGCAGAAGAAATGAAATAAATGGTGTAATCCTCTGGAATATTCCATTTTTGATGAAGTGACTCTAAGGTTTCTCTGAGCAAAACTTCAAAACGTTCGCTTCTATGATTAATGCTCACAATACCATTCTCATAGGCTTCTTGAATGAATTGCAAGCTTTGAGGGTAAACTTTTGAAGGTCCGGGGTAAAATGATAACATTTTTTAGATAAATGAATTCAGGCCTAATTCGTATCCTCTTAATCCAAAACCAATGATAATACCTTTGCATTTGGCACTTAAATAACTATGCGATCTATAACTTTCTCTCGCATGTACATTGGAAATATGTATTTCAATCACAGGTGTTTTAATGGCCGAAATAGCATCTGCAATGGCAATAGAAGTATGCGTATATGCCCCTGCATTAACTAATATACCATCATAACTGAAGCCCACTTCATGTAATTTGTTGATGAGTTGACCTTCTTCATTGGATTGGAAATAAGTAATGTCTAATTCTTTTGCGAATTTATCTTGTAGTATTTCCAAATATTGTTCAAAAGTTTGGTGGCCATAAATTTCTGGTTCTCTTGTTCCTAATAAGTTTAAATTAGGGCCATTCAGGATTAAAATTTTCTTCTTACTCATGATTATTCATTTTAGATCAGCACTTATCTTCTACCAAAGGATGTAAAAATACGTAATTCCTCTAAATTTACATGTTTGTTTTTGAAAAATGCATGTGGGATAAAGAAATCCAAGCTTTTGGTAATTATTTGAAAATTGAAAGAGGTCTATCTAATCATTCTTTAGAGGCTTATTTACGTGATATTCAAAAATTGGGTAATTATTTGTTTCAAACAGGATTTTCTGAATTGACGGTAGAACAGGTGGAAGAATTTCATCTGATGGCATTTTTAAACGATTTGCATGGTTTGGGGATTGAGCCTAGTTCGCAAGCAAGGTGTTTATCTGGAATTCGCAGTTTTTTTCAATATTTGGTTTTTGATGATGTCTTAAAAATGGATCCTACAGTCCATTTAAAAAGCCCACAAAAGGCTAGAAAACTTCCTGATACTCTTTCTTATGATGAAATTGTGGCCATTTTGGAACAAAATGACTTAACAAACAATGAAGGTGTACGTAATCGAGCCATGTTAGAAATGCTTTATGGGGCTGGATTACGTGTTTCAGAATTGATCAATTTGAAATTGACAGATATTTATGAAGATATTGGTTTTTTGAAAGTCAGAGGTAAAGGAGATAAAGAACGACTCGTTCCTGCAGGGAAAGATGCATTTTATTATTTGAAATTATACATTGAATCTGTTCGATCTACTATTTCCGTCAAAAAAGAAGCATTAAACATTGTTTTTTTGAATAGAAGAGGGGGGGCATTAAGCAGAGTAATGGTCTTTTTGATTTGTAAAGATTTAGCACAAAAAGCTAAAATTGACAAGTCTATTAGTCCACACACTTTTCGGCACTCCTTCGCTACACATTTGATTGAAGGAGGTGCCGATTTAAGAGTTGTTCAAGAAATGTTAGGGCATGAATCTATTTTGACCACAGAAATATATACCCATTTGGATCGGGCTTATTTGAGTCAAATCGTTCAAGACTTTCACCCGCTGAATAAATTGAAATAAGAGTGCTGAATTAAAAAGATTTATGTTCAGCCATTCTGTGTAAATCTTCTGGACTCAAAGATTTGAAATATTCATAAGTAATTTTCAAACCTTCCGCGCGAGAAA
The DNA here is from genome assembly GCF_054558315.1 of Aquirufa sp. ROCK-SH2. NCBI lineage: Bacteria > Pseudomonadati > Bacteroidota > Cytophagia > Cytophagales > Flectobacillaceae > Aquirufa > Aquirufa sp. ROCK-SH2. The sequence continues at coordinate 572,526 of NZ_JBPXKB010000003.1, forward strand.
CTTTGGGCTCCCATCCTAATAATTCCTTAGCTTTTGTAATATCAGGTTTACGTTGCTTTGGATCATCCGTTGGTAATGGAAGTGAAATCAGTTTTTGGGAGGTTCCTGTTAATTTGATGATTTCTTCTCCAAATTCTTTGATGGTAATTTCATCTGGATTTCCAATATTCACTGGTTGGGCATAGTCACTCAAAAGTAAACGATAAATTCCTTCCACTAAATCATCTACATAGCAAAATGCTCTTGTTTGAGATCCATCACCGAACATGGTTAAATCTTCACCTCTTAGGGCTTGACCGATGAATGCAGGCAAAACACGACCATCATTCAATCGCATTCTTGGACCATAGGTATTAAAAATTCGAACGATTCTTGTTTCTAGACCATGAAATGTGTGATAAGCCATGGTCATGGCCTCTTGGAAACGTTTAGCTTCATCATATACTCCTCTTGGGCCTACTGGATTTACATTTCCCCAATATTCTTCTGTTTGTGGATGAACCAATGGGTCTCCATAAACTTCAGATGTTGAAGCAATCAATACTCGAGCATTTTTAACACGAGCCAAACCCAGGCAATTATGAATACCTAAAGAACCCACTTTTAATGTTTGGATAGGGATTTTTAAATAATCGATAGGAGAGGCTGGCGATGCAAAATGCAAGATATAATCTAATTCACCCGGTACATGGATAAATTTCGAAACATCGTGATGATAAAATTCAAAATTAGGGAGTTTAAAAAGATGCTCAATGTTTTTTAAATCACCTGTAATTAAATTATCCATGGCAATGACATGATAACCTTCTTTGATGAATCTGTCACAAAGATGTGAACCTAAAAAACCTGCACCACCTGTTATTAATACTCTTTTCATAAATTTATATCTTGTAAATTTTATCAAATTTAAATGATGTAAAACCTCTTATCTTTTACCTCTTACCTCTTACCTCTTACCTCTTACCTCACTACCCCTCTTCCGATAGAATAATACGTATAACCTAATTCTTTCATTTGTGGTAATTCGTATAAATTTCTACCATCAAAAATGACTTTGTTTTTCAATAAGGCTTCCATTTTATCAAAATCTGGAGTCCTAAATTGAGGCCATTCAGTAACAATTAATAAGGCATCTGCATCGGAAATAGTATCATAGGGGCTTTTACAAAAAGTAACTTTATCGCCTAAAATTGCCTCCACATTTGGCATAGCTTCAGGGTCATATACATGCACCTCGCAACCCAATTCCAATAAAGCATCAATATTATAAAGCGCTGGAGCCTCACGAATATCATCTGTATATGGTTTAAAAGCTAAACCCCAGATAGCGATTTTTTTACCTTTCAAATCATTGTTGAAATGTGTAACGATTTGAGGCAATAATTTCGTTTTTTGCGACTCGTTCACTTTCATTACACTATCCAAAATATGGAATTGGTAATTGTTTTCTTCTGATGTTTTTGCTAATGCTTGAACGTCTTTTGGGAAACAACTTCCGCCGTATCCGATTCCTGCAAATAAAAATCTTTTTCCAATGCGAGAATCTGTACCAATACCTCTTCTGATGTCATCCACATTCGCACCCACTAACTCGCATAAATTAGCGATTTCATTCATAAAAGTAATCTTAGTGGCAAGAAACGCATTCGCTGCATACTTGGTCATTTCTGCCGAGCGTTCATCCATAAAAATGATTGGATTCCCTTGACGTACCAATGGTGCATATAATTTTGACATTAATTCTTTTGCCTTGTCTGACTCTGTTCCAATAACCACTCGGTCTGGTTTCATAAAATCTTCAACAGCCACACCCTCTCTTAAAAATTCGGGATTAGAAACTACATCAAATTCTACTTTTGCCTTTTTTGAAATGGCATTTTTTACCAATTCAGACGTTCCAACAGGAACTGTACTTTTGTCAATGATGACAGTATACGATTCTAACAAAGGGCCTAAATCATCGGCAACTTGTAAGATATATTTCAAATCTGCAGATCCATCTTCTCCTGGAGGGGTTGGTAGAGCTAAAAAAATGACCTTAGCATTTTTAATGCCTTCTGATAAATTAGTGGTGAAAGTTAATCTTCCTTCTGCTGTATTTCGTAAAAATAAATCTTCTAAACCAGGCTCATAAATAGGTATTTTGCCTGATTGCATCAATTTGATTTTTTCTTCATTAATGTCAACACATGTTACATAATTACCCGTTTCTGCAAAACATGTACCCGTAACTAATCCAACATAACCTGTTCCAACAACAGCAATTTTCATAAATTATTCTTTAATATGTTCAAAAATTTAGCACAAAAGTAAGGCATTTTCTTTAAAAAATCTTATTTTCAAAAAGGCTTTCGTTATAACTTAAATGGAATCACGCTTCCAATGCTTCCGCTCGGCTCCATACATTTGAGCCAATTAGCTAAAGTAGTAGAAATATCTGAAATGCTAGTGCGCTTGGTGTACTCATTGGCTTGCACTTTCCATCCATAAAACAACAAAGGGACATGCGTGTCATAAGCGTATAAAGTACTGTGAGTAGTACCTGTTTTATAACCCATAAACCATTGTGGTTTCAATAAGATCATGAAATCACCGCTTCTTGCAGGATTGTATCCATTTTCTGCCAAGGTTTTGTAATTGGAAATTAAGCTACTTGCGTAAATTTTCTGCATATCAACTAACTCAGAAAACCCTTCCGTTTTTTGATAAGCCTTTCTTAAAACTGTTTCTAATTTATGTCTGTCAATGCCCATTTTATTCATCAAGGTATGATTTAAATAAATTTGAGAATTATCTTCAGCTAAAATTAAATTCACATCTCCAAACTCTGATGTAATGGCTTTTTTGACTTCCTCTGTTGCCTTATTTTTATCATATATTCCACCGGGCATTTTTTTACTAGTTAAAAATCCAGGAACCTCCGCCACAGCATGGTCTGCAGTTAAAAAAACAAGTACATTATCTTTGCCAAATTTCTTATCCAAAGTGCTTAAAATTTCCTCAATCTCACGATCTAATCTTAAATAATTGTCTTCCAATTCAATGGATTGTGGTCCAAATGCATGGCCAATATAATCCGGAGAGGAAAAACTAATGGCTAAAAAATCGGTTGTTCCATTTTGGCCTAATTTTTCCGCTTCTATTGCTTTCAAGGCAAAATCTTTGGTAATGGTATTGCCATAAGGTGTACTTCTAAGTACCTCCAATGGATTTCCTCCTTTCAAATCATGTGGGAAAGTAGGTGTTTTTTCACCAGGTAATTTTGTTTCAAATGGATTATCATCTACATAACTTTGCGTATAGGTAGCAATCGGGTAAAGTGTATTCCAACCTTGTGCAACGTATTTTTTGGCCAATTCTTGAGCATTGAAATCTTGAACCCATTTCGGTAATTCGTTGAAATAAAAAGAAGAACTAATGAATCTACCTTCTTTGGAATCATACCAATAAGACCCATCTGCCAAATGACCACCCGGTAAAATCGCACCTCTGTCTTTTAATGCAACTGCAATTGTTTTAGAGCGAAAGTTTTGAGAAATTTTTAATTGATCTGTAATGGTACTTGTCCATAAATTCTTTGGCGACATAAGACCTGTATTTCCTGTTGTTCCAACTGTTTTTACGGTTGAATCTTCCGTACAATATACCTTTTTGCCCGATTTTACATCTGTCCATTCATTGCCTACAATGCCATGGACCGCTGGTACAGTTCCTGTGTAAACACTGGCATGACCTGCAGCAGTAACCGTTGGAGCATAATTATAATGATTGTCTTGGCAATTTAAACCTTCTCTCATTAAACGCTTAAATCCTCCATCAGAATATCGATTGTTGTATTTGTTTAAATAATCATATCTCATTTGATCCACAACAATTCCTACTACCAATGCCGGTCTTTTAGGAAGTGTTTTAGCTTTGCTTTGAGCAAACGAAAATTGTGAGAAGCTGATGAAACTACATAAAAAAATGATAAAAAACTTTTTCATAAATAGGTTGGAAATTGATTGTTGGAAGTTGAATCTATACTGTTATTATTCATGTTAAATGTTTGAATCTCTAAACCATTGGTCATTGAAATGTATTGTGCCTGATGGTTTTTTTGGTATTGGCTAATTTGTGCCAAAGTTACATCAGAAATTGCTATATGTGGTGCTTTACACTCGATTAATAAATAAATACTGCCATTGGGTTGATATACTCGAATGTCTGTTCTTCTGTTTAATTGATTGACTTTCATTCCACCTTCTATCTGAATCATTCCTGCAGGATATTTCAAATGCTTGGTAAGGTAATTTAAACAGTGTTGTCGTACCCATTCCTCTGGACTTAAAAACCTGAATTTTTTGGCAATTTCATCGAAAATATAAAGTTTCCCTTCCTTTTGTTTTAATTTGTATTCAAAGGATGGAAAAAGTAATGTTAGATTAGGATTGAGCTCCATTTAGGCTAATTTGAATCAACATCTAAATTAATCTTTTTTAATCTTAATTTCATCACACTTATAAAAATATACATGAAGACGAAGGAAGAAATAGTGCAAAATTGGCTACCTAGATATACAGGTACCTCCATCAATGATTTCGGTCAATATATCTTATTAACGAATTTTCGAAATTATGTGGATATGTTTGCTGCTAAATATGATGTGCCAATTTTAGGTTTAGATAAACCTATGCAAACAGCCACAGCAAATAATATTACCATCATCAATTTTGGCATGGGTTCGCCAATGGCAGCCACAGTGATGGATATTCTTTCTGCCATCACTCCAAAAGCAGTATTGTTTTTAGGTAAGTGTGGAGGTCTTAAGAAAAATTTGAGTTTGGGCGATTTAATTCTTCCCATTGCAGCGGTGAGAGGAGAAGGAACTTCAGATGAATATATGCCAAAAGAAATTCCAGCCTTACCTTCATTTCGTTTGCAAAGAGCCGTTTCTTCCATGATTAAAAAACATGAATTAGATTATTGGACTGGCTTGGTTTACACCACCAATCGAAGAGTTTGGGAGCATGATGAAAAATTCAAATCTTATTTGACGGAAATTCGCGCTATGGGAATTGATATGGAAACTGCTACAATTTTTACTGTCGGATTTGTAAATAAAATTCCACACGGTGCTTTGTTGTTAGTATCAGATAACCCAATGACTCCCGATGGCGTAAAGACAGAAGCCAGTGATAAAAAAGTGACTTCCAATTTTGTAGAAACTCACCTTCAAATTGGAATAGATTCGTTAGAAGAATTAGCTAATTCAGGAGAATCAGTGAAGCACTTGAGATTTGAATAGTCGTTAATTAATTGCAGCCTTTTGATCTTTTCAAAAAGCTGCTATTAAAAATATTTAATTACAATAATCGCGAATGACTTGATAGGCTTGGTTATAGCCTAATTCTCCAGATTTACTTAAATCCAAACAGCCAGAAGCATCATTCAAGGCTAATTTAATCAAGCCTCTCACAAAATAAGATTCAGCATATTTGGGATTCAATTTGATGGCATTCGAACAATCTTGAATCGCACTTCTTTGGTCGCCTAAAATGGATTTCGCCATGGCACGCATAAAATAGGCCTCCGAGTATATTGGATTCAATGAAATCGCTTTGTTATAATCTTCCATGGCTTGTTTAGGGTCGCCTGATTTAGCTTTCGCTACCCCTCTATTGAAATAAACTTCTGATTTTTCACTTGAAAATTCAGCCATTTTGATTTTGTCTTGTACACCATTTCTTAATTCATCCAATTGGATCTTGCCCATTTTAGCTGTGTAAAGAATTTTTTGACCTTCTAAATTTCCTTGGTCAGCCGCTTTTGAGTAATCTTCAATAGCTCCTCTTGGATCGCCTAATTTCGATTTTACAAATGCTCTACCATACAATGCAGCCATTTTATTTGGATCCAATTCCAACGATTTGTTAAAATCTTCTAATGCACCTTTCTCTCCATTTTCTCCTCGATAATTTTCTAATTGAGTTTTGCAAAAACCTAAATTGAACCAATCATCAGCATCATCTGGACTGATTTTAATTGCCTCATTGTAATCTTTTATGGCTGCTTGGAAATCACTTAATTTCATTTTAGCATATGCCCTTCCAGAAAAATATCCTGCTCTTTTTGGACTAATTTCAATCGCTTTGTTAAAATCTTCAATACTATTTTTAAAATCACCCAATTTGATTTTACAATCGCCTCTGGCTGCTAAACAGGGAGCATAATCAGGGGCTAATTCTAGCGATTTGTTAAAATCTGATAATGCGCCGCGATAGTTTTCTAATTTACCTTTCGATAATCCTCTGCTGTAATAAGCGGAAGGCTCCAATGGATTTAAACGGATGGCTTCGTTGTAGTCTTGAATGGCAACCTTATGGTTATCTTTTTTGCTATAACTTTGTCCGCGAGCAATAAAAGCTTCAAAATAAGTAGGCTTTAATTCAATGGCTTTATCAAAATCAAAAATTGCACCTTGGAAATCTTTGAGATTATATTTAGCAAATCCTCTGTTGTAAAATGCGATCGGATCTGGGTTCGCTGAGTTTTTTTCAATTTCTAAACTGAAAAAACGCAAAGCCTCGGAATAATTTCCCGTTTTGTTTTGTGTCAATCCTTGTTCTAAATAATTACTTGCATCTTGTGCGAAAACAAGCTTAGTACAAACAGATAATAGAAGTGCTAAAAGTGATATTTTAAATTTCATGAAAGGTTTTTTTGTAAAATTAAGAAATCAATGGCTAAGAAAAATTTTAACGACACCAAAAATTAAAATTAACCACAGGGTACTCAAAGATGTTTTCTTTAAAAATGGGTCAATTTCCTTCGGGCTCATAGTAGGTTTAAGTGATCTACTGATTTTTATAAGCGGATAATAACCCACCAACAAAGCAAAATTTTGTACGTTTGAAAATTCTTGTCCAGTTATGATTGGATATAATCCAAAGCCCAAGATGGCTGCAATAAACAAAGCTTGTTGGTAGAAAAAACCATTTTTCTTGCCAATGCGAACAGGAATAGAGTTTTTTCCATTTTTGATATCATTTTCGATGTCTCGAAGATTATTCAGGTTTAAAACTGCCACAGAGAGAAATCCACAAGCAGAGGCAGGAAGAAGTACATTCCAATCAATATTTTTTGTTTGTAGAAAATAAGTTCCAAATGTACCTACCCATCCAAAGAAAATAAAAACGGAAATGTCACCTAGCCCCATGTACCCATAAGGTCTTTTACCAATGGTATAAGTGATGGCTGCTAATATGCATAATAGTCCTAAGCCTAGGAAAAATAACCAAGCTTCTGGGCTCGAATCTTTTAAACTAAAATACAATAAAACGATTCCCGAAATAAACGAAATGACCGATAATGCGATGATGGCATTTTTCATTTCTTTGCTACTAATTTTTCCTGTTTGAACGGTTCTCAAAGCTACCTTTCGGTCTTTGGTATCTATGCCGTTTTTAGTGTCGCCGAAATCGTTGGCGTAATTGGAAAGAATTTGAAGAAATACAGTAGTAATGATTGCTAATAAGGCAATTAAAAAAGAAAAACTTCCACTGGAATAAGCTAATATATTACCTAATAATATACTTGCTAATGCCAATGGAAGAGTTCTTGGTCTTGAAGCTTCAACCCAACGATTCATATTTATTTTTTCAAAGCTTCTAAAAATTCAGGGCTTGATGGTTTAATTCCTGATGCAAAAAAGTTGGTTAACTCACCTTTTTCATTAATGACATATTTGCAGAAATTCCAGCTTGGTTCTTTGTCATTCCAACCATTTTTAGATTTGTCGGTCAACCATTGGTATAAACTGCATTTCCCTTCTCCTTTAACAACCACTTTTTCCATCATTTGAAATGAAACACCGTAGTTTTTCTGACAAAAACTGGCAATTTCTGTGTTTGTTCCAGGTTCTTGTCCACCAAATTCATTGGCAGGGAATCCCAATACAACAACATCCTTGTTTTCTTTGTGGAATTTTTCCCAATCCGCATATTGTGGCGTATATCCACATTTAGAAGCGGTATTTAAAATAACCACTTTTTTGCCTTTGAATTGGCTTAAATCAATCTCTTTTCCATCAATTCCTTTCATTTTGAATTGATAAATGGTTGAAGGGGCTACATTTGTACTCATTTCGGATGGTCTGTTTAACACTTTTTTTTGCGTAAATGGGAGGGCTAAAGCCGTCAAAATTGATCCAATTTTCATCATGTTCGTTATCATAAGTATCAAAGTTAATAAGGTGAAAAAAAAGATAACACGTTTCATGTTACATTCGTTCAGGTGAAACAATACCTAATAAACTACAACCGTGTTTAATTGTTTTGCCAGTAAGACGTGTCAAAGTTAATCTTAAATTCTTTTTATCAACATTTTCTTCATTTAAAATACTAAGCTCATTGTATAATTTATTGAATTGCTTCGCTACATCATAAATATATTGAGCAATGATTGAAGGAGAATATTGATCACAAGCTTCTTCAATTTTCTGAGCATATTGACCCAATAAATAGATTAACTCTTGCTCGCATTCAGCTAATTCTACTGAATCATTTAGATCTATATCATTCATATTATTCGCTTTTCGTTCAATCGATCGAATTCTTGAATGGGTATATTGAATGAAAGGTCCCGTGTTTCCTTGGAAGTCAATGGATTCTTCAGGATTAAATAACATGCGCTTTTTAGGGTCCACTTTTAATAAGAAATATTTCAAAGCTCCTAATCCCAAATGCTGAAATAATTGCGTCGACTCATCCTCTGAAAAACCTTCAATTTTCCCTAGCTCAAGAGTTCTGTCCTTCGCCGTTTGAATCATTTCCGCCATTAAATCATCCGCATCCACGACGGTTCCTTCTCGCGATTTCATTTTTCCGCTTGGCAAATCTACCATGCCATAAGATAAATGATAATTTCCTTGGGAAAATGGCTTGTTTAATTTCTTTAATATGTGAAACAACACTTCAAAGTGGTAATCTTGTTCATTACCAACCACATATACTGATCTATTGGCACCAAAATCTTGATACTTTAATTGGGCCGTACCCATATCTTGTGTGATATAAACAGAGGTGCCATCTTTTCTCAAAACCAATTTTTCATCTAAACCTTCATTGCTCAGGTCAATCCAAACTGAACCATCTTCTCTTTTGAAAAATACACCTTGTTGAATACCTTCTTCAACTAATTGTTTGCCTAATAAATAGGTGTTGGATTCTCTGTAAATTTTATCAAAAGTAACGCCCATCGTTTGATAACTTTGCGCAAAACCTTCAAATACCCAAGTGTTCATTTTTTTCCAAAGGGCAATAACTTCAGAATCGTTTTGCTCCCATTTTAAAAGCATCTCTTGCGCTTGAATTAAAATGGGCGCTTCTACTTTCGCTTTGTCAGGTTCTATTCCTTTCGCAATTAAATCTTCAATCTCTTGTTTGTAAGCCTTGTCAAAAGCTACATAATATTTACCTACCAAATGATCTCCTTTTAGACCGCTACTTTCTGGTGTTTCATTGTTGCCAAATAATTGGTAGGCCAACATGGATTTACAAATATGGATTCCTCTGTCGTTCACCAAATTTGTTTTAATCACTTCATAACCTCCAGCTTTTAAAATTTCTGCGACTGAATATCCCAAGAAATTATTACGTAAATGGCCTAGATGTAAAGGTTTGTTGGTATTGGGTGAAGAATATTCTATCAGTACTTTCTCCGTTTTTGGAGCTAAATCCAAGCTTTCTTGTTGCGCTAAAAGTTGTAAAGAGTTAACCCAAACAGAATCGTGCAAAGAGATGTTTAAAAAACCTTGAACCACTTGAAATGCTTTTACCTCTTGGCAATTGGCTAAAACAAATTCACCCAGTTTCTGTGCAATTTGTTGCGGAGCCATTCCAGCTTGCTTAGTAAATGGAAAAACGACCAGCGTGTAACTTCCTTCGAATTCTTTTTTAGTTTCTTGAAGCGAAATTTCGTCAACTTCTATTTGAAACAATGATTTTAAACCGTTTTTTAAACTATCTATTAAAATGGATTCAATACTTGACATGTTTGCTCAGCTAGATTTATGTATGGCATGTTTTCAATCTGCAAAGGTAGCCATTTCAAATTAAACAATCCTTTAAGACCTTCACAAAAGAGGAAATTATCTTTACCTTTGTGCCTATGATGCCAAATATTTATACAGAAGCGGTTCAATCATTGAAATCAGGTGGAGTAATTTTATATCCTTCTGATACCATTTGGGGTTTAGGGTGTGATGCTAGAATGGACGCGGCGATTGAGAAATTATTTCAAATTAAAAATAGACCCATCGACAAGGGTTTGATCTTGTTGATTTCTAAAATAGAGCAATTGAGCGAGTATGTGGAACAAGTTCCAGACATCGCTTGGGATTTGGTTGAATTTGCGGAAGATCCATTAACAGTGATTTATCCCAAAGGTAAAAATGTTAGTCAACATGTATTAGCTCCTGACGGTAGTATTGCAATTCGTTTGGTCAAAGATGAATTCTGTAAAGGTTTAGTTTATCGATATCAAAGAGCCATCGTTTCAACATCCGCTAATTTATCAGGAGAAGAATCTCCGAAAAATTTCATTTCCATTCATGAATCCATCAAAAATCAAGTGGATTGCATTTTACAAAATCCCAAAGGAGAAAATAAAGAGATAAAGCCTTCCAAAATTGTGAAATTAGGTTTAAATGGTGATTATTCTATGATTCGTAAATAAATGAAAACAGGAAAAGAAATTATAGAACATCCCATTTTTGCCAAAATTGGTTTAGCAGCAGACCGTTTAGGTTTGGATGCTTATGTCATTGGAGGTTATGTGAGAGATAGTATTTTAAATCGACCTTGTAAAGATATCGATGTTGTTTGTATCGGATCTGGAATCGAACTGGCAGAGGAAGTGGCCAAAGAGTTTAATTTACCGGAACATGCTGTTTCTATTTTTAAAAATTTTGGTACAGCCATGTTAATGGTAGACGATTGGGATTTGGAATTTGTTGGAGCGAGAAAGGAATCTTATAACCGTGATTCTCGTAAGCCAATCGTTGAAGAAGGTACTTTGGAAGATGATCAAAACCGAAGAGATTTTACCATCAACGCAATGGCTGTACAATTGAATCAAGCGTCTTTTGGGACTTTTTTGGACCCCTTTGATGGTATGAGTGATTTGCAGAAAAAAATCATCCGAACTCCTTTAGAACCCAAAATTACTTTTTCTGATGATCCACTAAGGATGATGCGTGCTGTTCGCTTTGCGGCTCAGTTAGGATTTGATATTTTCCCAACCACTTTTGATGCTTTAATTGATGAAAGAGAGCGATTAGCAATCATTTCTATGGAGCGCATATCAGAAGAGTTGAATAAAATCATATTAACGAAAAAACCGTCTTACGGCTTTTTGTTGCTGGATGCCTGCCAAATTTTACCGATTATTTTTCCTGAATTCATGAAATTGAAGGGAGTAGATACGGAAGAAGGAAAAGGACATAAAGATAATTTTTATCATACTTTACAAGTATTGGACAACATAGCTTTACACACCAATGACCTTTGGTGGCGCTGGGCAGCCATTTTACATGATATTGCAAAACCAGCAACTAAACGATTTGATACCAAAAAAGGCTGGACATTTCATGGGCATGAAGAAATGGGTGCGAGGCAAGTACCTTCCATTTTCAAACGCTTTAAATTGCCATTGAACGAGAAAATGAAATTGGTTCAAAAGCTGGTTCGATTACATCTAAGGCCCATTGCACTTTCGAAAGAAGAAATCACCGATGCTGCCTTGCGTCGACTTCTTTTTGAAGCTGGGGATGAATTGGAGGCTTTGATGACGCTTTGTAGAGCGGATATTACTTCCAAGAACGGTGATAAGGTGAAGCGATATTTGCGAAACTTTGATCTGGTTGAAGAAAAATTAAAAGAGGTAGAAGAAAAAGATCAATTGCGTAATTTTCAACCAGTGATTACTGGTGAAATTATCATGGACACCTTTGATTTAGGACCTAGTAAAGAAATTGGAATTATTAAATTAGCTATTAGAGAAGCTATATTGGAAGGTTTAGTCAGGAATGACTTTGAGTCAGCCTGGGAATTCATGATTCAAGAAGGGGAGAAGTTGGGTTTGAAAGCGGTGAAAAATAGCAGTGATTTTGCCTAAAAAAAAGCCTAAGAAATTAATCTTAGGCTTTTTAATGATATAATTTTGAACAACAGATATTATAATTTCACTACCAATTCATTCATTGGGTAACGAACCTTAGCTGCGCCTGTCATATAATCAGCAGATTCATCTCTGTATCCAACTGTTAACAATAAAACAGAGTGTAAACCTTGAGCTTGTAAGCCTAATAGTTCATCAATCTTAGCCGGAACAAATCCTTCCATTGGAGTAGTGTCAATTTTCAATTCAGCAGCGGCAGCTAATGCTGTCCCCATCGCTAAATATACTTGACGATCCGCCCAATTTGCTTGAATTTCTTTTGGCAAGTTTAACATTGAACCTACAATGGCATTTTTGTAATCTGTAAGAGCTTCCAAAGGTGCATTTCTTGTCTCTGCCACTAATTGAATAAAAGCATCAATTTTTTCTTGCGTGATATCATTCCAAGCAGCAAATACCAAAACATGAGATGCTTCAGTAATTTGTGGTTGACCATAAGCTATCGGTTGAATTTGTGCTTTTAACTCTGGACTATCAATCACAAAAACTTTGTAAGGTTGTAAACCAAATCCAGAAGCAGATAATTGAATTGCTTCTAATAGCGTATCAATCTTTTCAGAAGGAACTGTTTGTGAGTTCATTCTCTTGGTGGCATAACGCCATTTCAATGAGTCAATAATCGACATGTTTGTGGATTTAAAATGTGAAAATGTAAAAATAGGGGCTAAATAGCCCCTAAAAATGATTATTCGCTTACTAAAGAAACTGTTAATGCGAAATCATCGTAGATAGCTTTGTCCCCGATTGATTCGAAAAATTTCTTAGAGCCGTATTTAATGTTATAATCTGTTCTGTCCAAAGTAATGGTTGCAGAAGCAGCTACTTTACCACCAGCAACTGAAATTTGAGCTGGAAATGTAATAGCTTTTGTAATTCCTTTGATTGTCATATTACCAGAAACTTGGTTACCTGCTACTTTAGTGATAACAAAATTAGCTGTTGGGAATTTTTCTACTTCAAAGAAATCTCCAGAAGTAATGTGGCTAATGAATTTTTGATTGTAACCTGGATCAGTTAAATCTTTACAAACAATTGATTTTAAATCAATGGTAAAGTTTCCTCCTACTAATTTGTTGCCATCTACAGCTAAAGATCCTTTAGAGATGTTGACTGTTCCATTGTGCTCACCAGTTACTTTTTTTGCTAACCAAACAACTTTACTAGCTGATGTTGAAACATTTACTGGTTTTGGTGCTGCATTTACACTAGTTAATGTGGTAAATCCAACTACTAAGGCTGATAATAAAATTTGTACTTTTTTCATTTTTATAAAATTTAATTGTTAAAATACTAACTGCGGAATTGATCTAGAAGTTCATTCAATTGCTTTAAATTAATAGCTCCAAGTTTTGAAAAACGTTGATTCCATTTTTTCTGAATCAAATCAATTTGGCTAAGTAACTCTAATCCAGCAGGTAAAATTAAAATGTCAACGGCTCTTCTGTCGTTTGGACATTCTCTTCTGATCACTAATTTTTTTTCTAAAAGTTTATCAACCAAGCGAGAAGCATTGGATGTTCGGTCCAACATTCTCTCAATAATGGCTAAGACCGTCATCGGTTTTCCATTTTGTCCCCTTAAAATTCTAAGCACGTTGTATTGTTGCATCGTTAAGCCAAAGGGTTTCAAAAGGTCATGTTGTTGTTGAGCAACCCAATTACCCGTAAAAATGACGTTCAAAAGGGCTTTTTGCTCTTCTGAAGTGAAATTTTCTTGCTTGATATCTTGGTCTATTCCCATTTTTGAAAAATTGATGTTACAAAATTAAATGTATTTACATTAAATACAAATGTTTTTAATAATTATTTTTTCAAATAGGGGAAATTGCCGCTCATTTTACAAATTTTACTTATTTTTAGGCATGCAAAATAATCTCAATTTACAGTTCCCATTGATTCTTGCTTCTAATTCACCCAGGAGAAAAGAGATTTTAAGTCAAGCAGGATTTGATTTTACAATTTTACCTTCAGATATCGATGAGTCGTTTCCAGACAGTATGTTGGCACGCGATGTTCCTACCATGCTGGCGGAAAAAAAAGCGAAGGCATTGAATGAATCTTGTGCCGGACAATTAATATTGGCAGCAGATACGGTTGTGATTGTAGATGGAAAGATTTTGAATAAACCCCTCAATAAATCCGAAGCGCGTCAAATGCTTGTCGATTTATCTGGGCGTACACATCAGGTGATCACAGGATTTGCCTTAGCAGGTCCGAATGGAATTCAAAGTGCATCTGATGAAGCCTTGGTTACTTTTAAATCCTTGGCAGATTGGGAAATTGATTTTTATGTCCGTGGAGGCTCTGGTTTGGATAAAGCGGGTGCTTATGGCGTACAAGATTTTATTGGAATGGTTGGCATTGAACAAATCGTCGGGTCCTATTACACTGTCATGGGATTACCCATTTTTAAAGTGTATCAATTTTTATTGCCTTATATTTTGGAATCCAAGCAAGGAGTGTTGGAATTGTAGTTTTAGGTAATAGGTAATATAGGTAAGAGGTAATAGGTAAGAGGTGGGAGTTATCTGATAACTAAAAACTTTTACCTATTACCTATTACCTTTTACCTCAAATAGAGAAGCTTTCCCCACATCCACAAGTTCTTGAAGCATTGGGGTTTTTAAATTGAAACCCTTTGCCATTCAAACCATCTGAGAAATCAAGCTCTGTTCCAGCAAGATATAGGATGGATTTTTTGTCGACCATAATTTTAATTCCTTTGTCTTCAAAAATCATGTCCGTTTCTTTGGCTTCTGAAGAAAAATCCAAATTATACATTAATCCAGAACAACCGCCACCTTCTACGGCAACACGAATATGATACTGATCGTTTAAGCCTTCCTTGTCTCTTAATTCCTTGATTCTGTCTGCTGCTAAATCACTAACTGTTACCATTTCTATTCTGAGTTTATCTTCAATTTCACTACAAATGTAAAAAAATAATTCATATAAAATCAAGTTATTTATATTGATTCTAAATAAACTATGGTTTTTAAGATTTAATCGAATTAATTTTGTGAACATTTTTAAGATTCAAATCAATAGAATATGCTTTCCATTAAAAATTTACATGCTCGAATAGGGGAGAAGGAAATATTAAAAGGAATTAACCTTGATATAAAAGCTGGGGAGGTTCATGCAATCATGGGACCCAATGGTTCAGGAAAATCAACATTAGCTTCAGTTTTGGCTGGTAGAGAAGATTATGAGGTGACAGATGGCTCGGTTGATTTTTTGGGTAAAGATTTGTTAGAATTGGCACCAGAGGAACGTGCAGCAGAAGGTGTTTTCTTGGCTTTTCAATATCCTGTCGAAATTCCAGGTGTTTCTACAACCAATTTTTTAAAATCGGCTGTGAATGAAATTCGTAAATACAGAGGTGAGGAACCGATGGATGCTGTTCAATTTTTGAAAATGTTCAAAGAAAAAATGGCTTATGTGAATATTGATCAATCATTGTTATCAAGAGCACTAAACGAAGGTTTTTCAGGTGGAGAGAAAAAAAGAAATGAAATTTTCCAAATGGCTGTTTTGGATCCTAAATTAGCCATTTTAGATGAAACTGATTCGGGATTAGACATAGACGCCCTGCGAATTGTAGCCGAAGGTGTGAATAAATTGAAAAGTCCTGACAATGCAACTATCGTAGTAACTCACTACCAACGTCTATTGGATTACATTGTTCCTGATTTTGTACACGTTCTTTACAAAGGTCGAATTGTTAAGTCGGGCGGTAAAGAATTGGCTTTAGAGCTAGAAGAAAGAGGTTATGATTGGATTAAATCTGAAGTAGATCAATAATATGTTAAATCAAGAATTAGTAGATAATTTGCAAGCAACTGCCAATCATTTGAATATAGATTCAAATCAGAAGATTGCATTGCAAAAATTTATAGAGGCTGGATTTCCGACTTCCAAGTTAGAGGAATGGAAATATACTTCTTTGAAATCGATGAATGAAGTTGCTTGGGAATGGGCTAGTCAATCCAATGCTTGCTCAAATGCATCTCCAGTCGATTGGAATCCATTATTTACCATGCAAACCTGCAATGGACATACAAGCTTCCAATCAAATCAAGCGATTGAAGGTGTCGAGTTTTTAGCTTTTGATGATTTTATTCAAAAGTGTCCAACGTTTTTATCTACATGGAATGCTAAGGATCCTATTTTAGAGGAAAATGCACTTTTTGATTTAAATGCAGCGTTAGTTAATCAACATTCAGTCCTTTGGATAAAAAAAGATACTAAATTATCTCAAATTGCTTTACATCAATTTTGTTTAAATAATTTAAACAAATCAACTGCTATTCAGTCGAAATTGATTATTTATTTGGAAGAAGGGGCTGAATTTTCATTGATGGAGCGTTTGAGCTCATCAGTAAATGAACAGGTACAATTGTCCAATTATGTGCAAGAAATTTGGGTTTCAAAGTCGGCTAAATTTACTTATATCAAAGAACAGGATTTCCAAAATAGTGTCAACCACATTGACCATACGTATATTTATCAATCAGATGATAGTCAAGTAGATACCTTTACTTTTTCTATCAATGGAGGCTTGATTCGCAATAATTTACATTTTTACAGCAATGGTTCTCAGATCATTTCAAATTTGAATGGTTTGTACGTACC
Source organism: Aquirufa sp. ROCK-SH2 (assembly GCF_054558315.1). Classification (NCBI taxonomy): domain Bacteria; kingdom Pseudomonadati; phylum Bacteroidota; class Cytophagia; order Cytophagales; family Flectobacillaceae; genus Aquirufa; species Aquirufa sp. ROCK-SH2. Next base: position 589,379 of record NZ_JBPXKB010000003.1, read on the forward strand.
GGGTGATCATCAATTGATGGATACACATTCAGTTGTAGATCATCGAATGCCCAATTCTGAATCGAACGAATTATACAAAGGTGTCCTTTTAGGAAGTTCTACTGGGGTATTTAATGGAAAGATTTTTGTTCGTCCAGATGCTCAAAAAACAAATGCTTTTCAAAGTTGCAAAAATGTGTTGGCTTCAACGAAAGCAACAATGAACACCAAACCTCAATTGGAAATTTGGGCAGATGATGTGAAATGTTCGCATGGAACTACTACGGGTCAATTAAGCGATGAAGCATTGTTTTATATGCGTTCTAGAGGAATTTCGGAACAAGTAGCTAAAACATTATTGTTATTAGCTTTCGTGCAAGAAGTAATTGATCGTGTAGAAAATGAAGCAATTCGAGTAGTGATTTCTCAAAAAATCGTTTCAAAGATTCAAAAATCTTTGGATATAACGCTTGCTTAATATGGCTTTAGACATTGTAAAGATTAGAGAAGATTTTCCCATCTTACATCAAGAGGTGAATGGATCACCCTTGGTGTATTTTGATAATGCTGCAACAACTCAAAAACCTAAACAGGTGATTGATGCCATTAACCAGTATTACCAAAAGGATAACGCTAATATTCATCGTGGAATTCATGCTTTGGCTGAAAGAGCGACGAGTGCTTATGAGTTGACTCGTAAAAAAATACAATCCTTCTTAAATGCTCCAAGTTCGGATCAAATCATTTTTACTTCTGGAACCACTGCTGGGATAAATTTAGTGGCTCAAACTTTTGGTAGAATGACGTTTTCAAAAGGAGATAAAATCATTATTTCCAATTTAGAGCATCATTCTAATATTGTACCTTGGCAAATGATTGCTGAAGAAAAAGGAGCTGAAATTTTAGTGATTCCAGTAAGTGACGAAGGGATCTTAGATTTGAATGCTTTAGAAAATTTACTCGATTCTTCGGTTAAATTAGTAGCAGTAAATCATGTTTCCAATGCGATTGGCACCATTAATCCGATTCGTCAAATTATTCAAATGGCGCATCAAGTCGGAGCCAAAGTGCTTATTGATGGTGCACAATCCGTTGCCCATTTTGACATTGATGTACAAGAATTTGATATGGATTTCTTTGTGTTTTCTGCACATAAATTATTAGGACCTACGGGTGTTGGAGTTTTGTATGGAAAGCGTGAATTGCTTGAGGAAATGCCCCCTTATCAAGGCGGAGGAGAGATGATCAAAGAAGTGAGTTTTTCCGGAACTACCTATAACGAATTACCTTATAAATTTGAAGCTGGGACGCCTAATATTGCAGATGTTATTGCATTTGGAGCATCTTTGGATTATTTGAAAAGCTTATCTAAAAAGGATATTTTTCAACAGGAAAATGACCTTTTGACTTACGCAACAAAACAATTGCAACAAATTGAAGGTTTACAAATTGTAGGTCAAGCACCCGAAAAAATTGCTGTAATCAGTTTTGTGATTGAGGGTATTCACCCGCAAGATATAGGTGTTTTACTCGACAAATTTGGGGTAGCCATTCGAACAGGCCATCATTGTACACAGCCATTGATGCAAAGATTTAATTTAGTCGGAACTTGTCGTGCTTCCTTTGCGTTTTATAACACTTTGGAAGAAGTAGATCAATTTGTGAAATCGCTGAAAAGGGCAATAACTATGTTACAATAAAATGGGTAAAAGCATTAACGAAATTCAGGATGAATTGATTGAAGAGTTTTCTCTGTTCGATGATTGGGCAGATAAATATGAGTATTTGATCGATTTAGGTAAGAAATTAGCACCCTTGTCGGAGGAATTTAAGACCGATGAAAACGTCATTAAAGGATGCCAAAGTAGAGTTTGGTTGCATGCCTATATGAAGGATGATCTTTTGATTTTTGAAGCAGATTCTGAAGCAGTTATTGTCAAAGGATTAATTAGTATGTTGATTCGTGTACTTTCTCATCAGAAGGCCGAAGATATTCTAAAAGCAGATTTATATTTTATAGATCAAATCGGAATGAGTCAGCATTTGGCACAAACACGCTCCAATGGTTTATTATCCATGGTAAAACAAATAAAAAATTATGCCTTGGCATTTTCTGCGAAAGTTTAAAATTATGGAAGAAAAAGTAGCGACATCTCAGATGACAGAAGCTGATTTGAAGGAAAAAGTGGTCAAAGCAATTAAAACGGTATATGACCCTGAAATACCTGTTGACGTATATGAGCTTGGTTTGATTTATGAAATCAAAGTTTTTCCAGTCAATAACGTATATGTCTTGATGACTTTAACTTCACCTTCTTGTCCTTCTGCTGAAAGCATACCTGTCGACATTGAAAAGGCTATTAGAGAAATTGAAGGAGTAGCAGAAGTTTCGGTTGAATTGACCTTTGACCCTCCTTATTCACAAGATATGATGTCAGAGGTTGCCAAATTGGAACTTGGCTTTATGTAATTCTGTTTTAATATTTATTCACTGTATTATAAAAAAATAAAAATATGTATCCAGAACATTTAGTACATCCCATGAGGATGGATATTTTAGAAGGTGGTTTTCAAGAATTGAAGCAAGCATCAGAAGTGGAGCAAGCAATGGCCAAAGAAGGCACTACTTTGTTGTTTATTAATTCCGTATGCGGTTGTTCTGCAAGAACAGCTCGTCCTGGAGTGAAAGATGCAGTAGCTGCTTCTGCTAAAAAACCAACAAATTTATTCACGGTTTTTGCTGGAGTAGATCAAGAAGCAACTCAAAAAGCAAGAGAATTTACTCTACCTTATCCTCCTTCATCTCCTTCTATTGCATTGTTCAAAGATGGTGAATTGGTTCATTTTGTTGAGCGTCATCACATTGAAGGTCGTTCTGCTGAAATGATAGCTCAGCATTTAGAAGCAGCATTTGATGAATTTTGTTAATTAAAATGTAATAGGTGGCCGAGGTTCTCGAAGCCACCTATTATTTTTTATGCCCTCTGGCTTCGAGAACCTCAGCCACCTATTACCTCTTACCTCTTACCTCTTACCTCTTACCTCTTACCTCTTACCTCTTATCTCTTACCTCTTACCTCTTACCTCTTACCTCTTACCTCTTACCTCTCCAAATAAACCGTCTTTTTCGTCTTCGCCGATTCTACCGCAGCCGATAAAATTTCTACCACTACGGAGTTAATGGCCAAAGATGAAAGATCTTTTTTGGGTTGAATTTTCCCTTTTACCACAGCTGCCAAATATGGAAATACATCCGATTGATCATGATCTAATGGCTTTAGATCAATCATTGATTCTTTTCCAAATCGATCACCTGAGATATATTTCATCGGGGTGTTTTTATTGGCGATAATGATGCCTTTGGTTCCATAAATTTCGGTATCTTTTCTGTCAAATGGCCAATTCCAGGAAGCTTGAATAATTGCTTGACATGTTGGATAAGTTAAAATAATACTAGCCTCATCATCTACTTTGGGATAAATATGGGGTTTCAATTGCTGCGTAACAGCTGTAACAGACAAGGGTTTTTCCCCATCCATTAGCCAAGTCATAATATCAGCACCATAACAACCAAAATCAATGATAGCTCCTCCGCCATTCATTTTGGGATCAGTGAGCCAATGTAGAAATTCAGGTGCACAATCAATTTCTTGAGGGCCCCTGTGCCCATCCATAATGACCACCTTTCGTATATCTCCTAAGGTTTTAGACTCTTTCACCATTTCCCAAGCTTTGGCATGGGAAGGATACCAAGTTGTTTCAAAATTTGTAAGTAACTGAATAGGGTATTTGGCAACTATTTCTTGCATCTTTTTCAGATGTTCCATATTAACCGCCAAAGGTTTTTCTACCATCACATGAATCCCCTTGGGAGCACATTTTTGAACAACCTCTAAATGTTCATAGATGCTATTAAATGCGCAAACTGCTGCTGGTTTAGTCTTAGCAATCAAGGATTCTAGATCTGGAAACCACAAAGAATCAGGCAAGTTTTGTTCTTTCAATAATCTCAAAGCTAAGGCTTTGTTGGGCTCAGCAAATCCGACAATAATAACGTCTTTTGAGTTCTTGGCAGCTGAATAGGCTTGGCCGACATGTCCGTGAGTCATACCGGCGATTCCTACTTTGATCTTTTGACCCATTAATAAAATTGGGGCACACAAAAGTAAGCCAATGAATAATTGGAGCTTTTTCATGTTAAATAGGTTTTAGGTAAACTAGTTTCTTGGAGGACCTCCTTGGCGCATTTGACTTTGAACAGTTTTGTATTTTTCAAATTGTTCAGGTGTCAAAATGGCTTTAATTGAGTCCATTTGGCCGTCATTTAATTTTTTCATTTCAGCCATCATTTCTTCTCTTTCCATACCAGCTTGACGAAATTCCATCATTTTCTCAACGCGAGAAACCAAAAGGGGTTCCATTTTTTTTACTTGTTCTTTGCTCAAACTTAGTTCAGTTGTTAAACGATCTAATTGACGTTGAGCCATCATTTGTGGATTAAAATCCTGCGCTTTTACTTGAGATGTCAAGGCAAAAAATAGCACAATTGACAAAGTTGAAATTAGTTTTTTCATTGCTTGAATTGTTTAAAGGTAAAGTATAAAAATTAATTAAAAATGCTGTTCCAAATTACATCATAAACATCTTTTGCTGGTATTTCATCTCCCAGATCTTTATCTGAAATGAGTAAAGGGTAATATTTTTTCTCACAAAATGGACTCCCATGTGATCCTTTCACCAAAGATGCATCCAAAGGAATCACATCCATCAAATATCTAAATCCCAACAATTTTCGAGCCAATTTATAGGCAGCTCTTAATTTGATAAATGGGTTTTTGGGATTCATAAACATTTCAACAGGATCATATCCCGGTTTACGATGTATATCTACTAAACGAGCAAAATCAGGTGCTTTATTGTCATCTAACCAATAATAATAGGTAAACCATGCATTTGATTTAGCAATGGCAACTATATCTCCACAACGTTCGTGGTTAATGTGATATTCATTTAATTCTTTACCTGATAAAAGCTTTTCAATCCCTTCCAATTCACTCAATTGCTTTTTGATAAACGCAATATCTTGTTTGTCTTTCACATATATGTGCGCAATTTGATGGTCTGAACTCGAAAATGCCTTAGATGCACCTGCGTCTAACAATTCTAATCCACGTTCTTCTCTAATGGAAATATGTCCTTTTTTGCGTAAAAAACGATTGATATGAATCGCTTGATTTACTTCATTGATGCCATATTCTGATAGCAGGATGATGTTTGCGTTCTTGGATTCAAAATGCTCCACCAATTGCTTTACCACCTGGTCAATTTCTTGCAAATCTTTCGAAATTTTTGGAATATCTGGGCCAAATTTTTGTAGACAATAATCCAAATGAGGAAGATAAATCAAGTTCAAGGTTGGGTCATATTTTTGATCCACCCAAATACTAGCATCAGCAATCCACTGGGTCGATTTTATGTTCGCATTTGGTCCCCAAAAATTGAATAAAGGAAACGTTCCCAAAGCTTCTTGTAGTTCATCTCTCAATTCCGCTGGCTGACTATAACAATCTGGTGCTTTTACGCCATCTGCATGATATTGTGGCCTTGGTGTAACTGAATACTCTGCAGTTGAATACATGTTATACCACCAAAACATTTTAGCACAAGTAAAATTGGGGTTTTCTTTTTTTGCTTTGTCCCAAATTTTTTCACCTAAAACTAATGGATTAGACTGTTTCCAGAATTTTACTTCTGAATCTATTCTATCATACCAACCATTCCCAACAATTCCATGTTCATTGGCATTTTTACCAGTGATGAAGCATGATTGTGAAGTTGTTGTAACTGCAGGTAGTGGAGGTTGAATGAGGTTTTTCTTTCGAGAAGCAATAAAGGAATTGATAAAAGGTGTATGCTCGCACAATACACTTTCACTTAATCCAACCACATCGATGACAACCGTTTTTTTCATTTTTATTGATTTAACACTGATTTTACCCAATCAATTTCTCGAATGATTGATTCATGAATGGGAACTTGAAATTCACTTGGTAAGACACCCCAAGTATACGTTTCTATTTCCATTTGTTGACTAAATGGTGTGTTTTTTTGAATTTCTAAGGTATCAATGATCTCTTTTTGCGTAGATCCTAGAAGTCCATAGTTTTCTAAAAACAAAGGTACATGAAAGTGAATGCGCCATTCTTCAAAGATGCCTTCCTGGTAATTATCAAATGCTTCGTCTAAATCGCGAAATTGCACATATCCACCTTTTTTTAGTTTTGCCTTTACTTGATGTAAATAAACAGGTTCTTGATATTGCTTCAATTTGGCTAATTTTTCTTCAGCATTGTCTCTTAAATCCACTTTTAAAGCAGAGCTAATTTGGATTTTCCCTACCTTAATTCCATGTTGATTTAATTCTTCAATGCAATTCTTCGGTTGGTCAAAACTTACGCCAAAATGACAAATATCAAAACAGATTTGAATATGACTTTTTATCAAGTCTTCAATATTTTTCTCCTTTAAACCTTTTTGAGCAAAATATTTTTGCGCCAAAGGCAATAAATTTTTCAAGTACCAATCCAAAAATTCTTGGTGATTTTCTAAAATCCCATCAGGTTCAGGTTCAATATCTATATGGATAATCTTGCCCGTTTTTTGGTGAATTTTATCTAATTCCTCCACCACTTCAATCAAAGCCAATGTCGATTTTTCAATCGCTTTATTTATTTCATCTGTATTTTTCCACCAAAATCGGTAGGAGAGTGGCGAGGTCGAAATTCCTGCTTCTTTAATTCTCTCAGGTAATAAATTGGAAAGTAAATGTGCTAATCGAAGTGTATATTCTTTCCGACTCTCATGTGTCCAATCGGGAGTATGTACATGATCTTTTACGATTGTATCATGAAAACCTCCAAAAGGAAATCCATTCAATGTATAAATGTATAATTGTTCTTTTTCTAACCAATTTTTTAGTTCATTGAATTGCACTTGATCTTGTAAATCTTTACTGGCTAAATCCGCAATTCTTAATCCCAATCCCATTGGGTGATGGGGTGAAACCTTGGCTTTCACCAAAGGAATATTTGTTTTTAAATGCTGAAAATGTTCTGCCCAGATTTCTCCAGGATGAATATTGCTGCAATAACCTAATGTGCCATATTTTGTTTCCATAATGAATCAATAGTTTGCAAGGTAGTCAACTGAATCTTTGATAAGTTGAAAATCCATTTCATGCACTTCTTTTCCTTTTCCTAACTTTTCTAAAATCGTAATGGTTAATTCACCTCCTAAATGTTCTTGGAATTCTTGAAGTCCTTTGAAGAGATTGATTTTGTCATTTTCCGCTAAAGCCGGATGCGAAATTTCAAATCCCAGTTTTTTAATTAAATCTAACACTCGGTGGCATTCATTTTCAGAAAGCAAACCTTTCTTTTGCGAATAAACCGTATCTAATGCGATTCCGATAGCTACAGCTTCTCCATGTCTAATTTGAAAATTACTCAAATATTCTAATTTATGTGCTGCCCAATGTCCAAAATCCAAAGGCCTAGCTGAACCTAATTCAAATGGATCCCCACTTGAAATATGTTTCATGTGCAAATCAGCACAACGGTAGATCTGTTCGGTCATCACTTCTTCCTCATGTTCACACATATCTTGGGCGTGATTTTCCAACCATTCAAAAAAGTCCAAATCCTTGATTAGTGCAACTTTAATCGCTTCCGCAATCCCAGAACGCCAGTCTCTTTCATCAAGCGTTTTTAATAAGTTTGAATCATTAAATACTGCCACAGCTGGCGCAAAAGTTCCTAAGAAATTCTTTTTCCCTAAATAATTTACACCATTTTTGACTCCAACTCCAGAATCATTTTGAGAAAGAACCGTACTTGGTATACGTATAAATTTGACACCTCTATGAGAAATGGCTGCTGCATAACCGCTCATGTCCAAAAAAGCACCACCACCAATACAAGCCACAAAAGAATGCCTATCAATACGATGTTCATCAATTGCTCGAACTACCTCTTCATAATAACGAGGGTCATTTTTGCAAATTTCTCCGCCTGGTAAAACTAAGATTTCTGGGACTAGATCAGCAATTGGGTATGTTTTAAAATAAGATACAATTTCAGCTGTCAATCCATCATGTGCATCCGCTACTCCCTTATCAACAACAAATAATATTCTTTTTCTAAAGTCTGCCCGTCCAAAATTGGAGATAAAATCTTTAAAAAGGGGATTGTTGTTTTGGAAGAGTCCTATTGTGAAAAACACTTCGTATTGAAAAGGTACTTGAAAACTTTGTTTTAATGACTGCATATGATTCTAAGTAACGGCAAAATATTTTCCAATTCGGATGGATAATGGTAATAAAGCTACTACTAAAATTGCTAAATACCATTGATCAGAAGTACTAATCCATGCCGCATTCATGACAATAAGTGATAAAACTCCGGCTTTTACTGTTTTACCAATGTTTGGTCCGATAGGATTTTGTATTGCTACAGAAAGAGGTTTGAAAATCAAATAAATATGTAAACACACAAATGGAATAGCGTGAACGAATGAATGAGCCTTGTATGCAAAGTGCAACTGTCCTACGTGCACAAAAATAAACAAGAGTGCGGCAATCCATAAGGGCCAAGGTTTACTTCCATGTACTTCTCCACGACTTACCAAGGTTATAGCAAAAATATATACCAAAGGAACAATCATCAATTCTCCATATTCCAAAACGCCTAACTCATAGACACTCATTCCTAATAATAAATTAAAGGCTCTGCATAATCCCATGTTGAAGGGACCAAAAAATCCATTGTGTTTTGATTTCCAATCGTAAAGTAAAACTAAGATTACAATGAAACTAGCGATAATACCAGAAAGTCGACTTTGTAAAAAAGCGAGTATAACACCTGCAGCAAGCAAAGCAATTCCTCCAGAAATGGCTTCTGATAATCTAATTCTTCCACTTGGCAAGGCTCTTTCAGGTCTTTCTATGGCATCTAGTTTTCGATCAAAAATGTCATTGAATACTACGCCACCCGCATATAGGCACATACTAGAAAGGCATAAATAACTGATTGACGAAATTTGATAATTTTTCCATCCAAAAGTGAATCCAACAATGGCCATACCTGCCAAAATATCCGTCAGTGCTGTAATCACATTGGCAGGTCTAGTTAATTCCAAAAAGGCTCTAATTTTACCCATTATCGAATAATTAAAGAATCTTTGTTGACTCTAGGTTGTTGTCCACCTCTTAAAATGGTATTGCCATTGAATTTTTGAGTTTGATCAATTGTAAGACCTTCAATGAAATCAGATTCAACGATTTGGCCACTTTGTGCAAAAGCATCCAAGGCATTTTGATAGGTAACCAATTGAATATCTTTATCAGAAATACCTCTTATTTTCATTAATGCAGCCGTTTTAGGAATAGCTAAGGGATCAGATATTCCCCAATCGGCAGCAGAATTTACCATGATTCTTTCTGGGCCATATTGCTTGACGATTTCTACCATTCGCTCATTTCCCATTTTGGTAAACGGATAAATAGTAAAGGCCGCATAAAAACCTTGATCTAGGACAGATTTTACCGTTTCCTCATTGTTATGATCAATGATGACCATTTTCGGGTCGATTCCATGTTCCAAAGCGATGGCCATACTTCTTTCCGTACCTTGTTTTTTATCACGGTGTGGAGTATGAACTTGAACAGGTAAATGAAACTCTTTTGCTAATTCTAATTGAGCCCTGTAGTATTTTTCTTCCAGAGCCGTTTGGTCGTCAAAACCAATTTCTCCAACACCAACCACACCTTCTTTTTGTAAATACAATGGTAAAATCTCCATTACTTCTTCTGCGAGTGCTTCATTATTGGCTTCTCGTGAATTTAAACCGATGGTGCAATAATGTTTGATGCCAAATTGAGAAGATCGGAATCGTTCCCAACCCACTAAACTTGCAAAATAGTCTTTAAAGGAAGAAAGTCCTGTTCTAGGTTGTCCCAACCAAAAAGCAGGTTCAATCAATGCTACGACTCCCGCATCAGCCAAGGCTTGATAATCATCTGTCGTCCTTGAAGTCATGTGAACATGCGGATCAAAGAATTTCATTCCTTGAGTGTAGGCTTGAAAGCCAACATCAACAGTTTGGGCAAATTCTTGTTCTTCTGGGCTTCCTTGGAAGTGAGAGGGGTTTTGTTGGTTATTTTGGCACATAATCTTAGGCTGTGTAAATGGGTTCTGGAACTTCTAATATTGACCAATTTAAGTCGGAATCAGATGATGTAATATACTTTTCCTTAAGGGCTTTCAATAAAGTTGAATCAGATTCAAGTAATACAATTTTACCTGCAATGATATCTCTTTCGTTGTTAGATGCTAATAAACGTTCAAGGTCTTTCACTAAATGAGGCGTAATAAATTGGCTAACCAATCGCCAAACTTGAGAAGGCACCCTTCTACCAGCGGCCCATCTTTCATGTGCAAAATCAGATAAAGTATCGGCTAAATGTTGATTTGCACGTTCATTTAGTCCATAAATTCGGTGGATAGATTTGTCATTAAAAATGCATTTTAAGACAATTTGATTCCAAGCAAGTTCCGAAAAATACATGGAAGGGTATGGATTTCCAAAAGCTATAGAATCGAAAATCGATCCTATATTAGACCTAACTGCATCAGTGGCTCTTAAAAGCCATTTTTCAGGAAAGGATATAATTGGAAATGCCGCATATAATGCCACAGATTCATTCATTTCTGCTGTATCGAAAAGCAAATTGATTTGTCGAATATAGGCTTCTTCTGTTTCAATTTTTGTAGCTAACAAAGCGATGAAATATATTCTTACTAATTGATCCAGTGTAATCTCTTCAAATTTCCAACCAATAACGATGTGTTGTAAATCCAAAGAAAAACTTTGTTTAGAAATGAAACGAGGGCAGGCTACAAAAGCATAAGATATACCTTTCGCATCCAATTTGGATTTAGTATCCATCCAAGCAAGCTCAGAAGCACTAGCTTTTGTTTGAATAATTTCGAATAGTTCTTGAATAGGTTTCAAAGCTTAATTTCAATTAAATGGTAATAATAACGAATTTAATAATAATTCGTTGAAAACTTGTCGTGTTTATGTGGTATTGATTTTTATCATTTTTTTCTAAGTATTTCGTTCGACTTTTTTCCAGAATTTTTTTCTCATTTAAATTCCAATTAATTTTGACTTCTGTTTACAATTATCATCTTATATCTTAATCACTATTTCCCATGAATTCATTTGTAAAATCATCCTTTAGCTTTTTAATTTTCATTTTTAACGTATTGATTTACACCACAATCGATGCTCAAAACGTTAATTTGACTTATAAATCATTTCGCTCTTATGCTTTTCCAAGTGAATTGGTCAGTTCGAAAAATGGAGAAAAAATTGCTTGGGCGATGGATGAACAAGGAGTTAGGAATATTTATGTAGCATCTGCACCAAATTTTGAACCAAGAAAATTAACGAATTATAGCAAAGATGAGGGGCAAGAATTAACTTCAATTTCTATTACCGATGATGGGAAATGGTTGGTTTTTGTTAGAGGTGGTGATCATGGTGCTAATTTTAACGGTGATCTTCCAATAAATACAAATTCCAGTTTGGAACCTCAAAATGTGAAAGTAATTCAAATTCTTTTTGAAGGAGGGGCTCAAAGAATTATTGGTGATGGAGATTTTCCAAAATTATCTCCGAAAAGTGACCAAGTTGTTTTTATTAAAAATCATCAACCTTGGATATGTAAATTAGATACAGTTGCTGGAGAAGATTTTTTTGATATACCCCGCCAATTGGTCAATACTAAGGGAAAAGTGAGCGATTTACAATGGTCTCCTAATGGGAAAAAATTGGCTTTTAAAGTAGATCGCGATACACATTCTCTACTTGCCATCGTTGAATTAGGAAAAGACAATATTCAATGGCTTCAACCTTCCTTTGCCAGAGATGCTTCTCCAAGATGGTCACCTGATGGGAATAAGATTGCATTTGTACGCATGAATGCTATTGGAGGTTCAGTGGACTCATTATCGGTGCGAAAGCAAAATTCTTGGTCTATTCGGGTTGCTGATGGTGATTTTACACAATCTCAATTAGTTTGGGAGGCCCCAAAATCTTTTAGAGGCTCATTTCCACGAACACAAGGAGGGGCAAATTTGATGTTTCCTCAAAATGAGTTAATTACGTTTACTTCTTCACATGACAATTGGCCACATATTTATAGCATTTCAACCAAAGGAGGGAAAGCCTTGTTATTGACACCAGGTGAATTTATGGTGGAACATTTGTCTTTAAATACTGACAAAAGTCATATTCTATTTAGTGCCAATTTTGGATCAGATCCTACTGATATTGATAGAAGGCATATATTAATGGTTTCGGTTGATAAACCAGATATGAAAAATGTGACTCAAGGTAAAGGAAATGAATGGGCATCCGTTTCGATCAATAATTCAAAAGGATTTGCTTTTATTGGCTCAAATGCACAAAAAGTCCCAGAAGTTTTGGTGAAAAGCTCCCAACAAGTTGATCCAATTTCAATTTCAGCAAAATTACAAGTTCCGAATTATCCAGAAAAGAATTTAGTTGTTCCTAATCAAGTCATCTTTAAGTCACTTGATGGACAACTGATTCATGGACAAATATTTGATAATGGTGATGGGAAATCGAATAAACCAGCCATTTTGTTCGTTCATGGTGGTCCAGCTCGTCAAATGCTTCTTGGTTGGCATTATTCAGATTATTATGCCAATGCTTATGCGCTAAATCAATATTTAGCTAATATGGGATTTGTTGTGCTTTCGGTAAATTATCGTTTAGGAATTGGCTATGGATATGATTTTCAAAATCCTGCAAGTCCTTTAGCTGCAACAGAATATTATGACATCAAAGCTGCTGGAGAATATTTAGCCCATCAATCCAATGTGAATCCTAAGAAAATTGGAATTTATGGTGGGTCCTATGGGGGATATCTTACAGCACTTGCTTTAGGTCGAGATTCTAAACTATTTGCAGCAGGAGTAGATATACATGGAGTACATGATTGGTCTTCTAATATTCAAGATCAATTATATACCTTAGGGAATAAACGCGTTCCTGATGCAGAATGGGCAGCTTCTTTGGTGTATCGATCTTCTCCTATTTCAAGTATTTCAACTTGGACATCGCCAGTCTTATTGATTCATGCTGATGATGATCGAAATGTCCGATTTGAACAAAGCGTGGATTTATTTAATCGTCTTAAAAAGAAAAAAGTAGATGTAGAGAGTATGGTGATTGTGGATGATACTCATCATTGGATGAAGTTTGAAAATGTTATCAAGGTTTTTGAAGCAACAGCTGATTTTTTCAAGGTACGTTTATTGAAATAGGTTTCGCAGTCTTTTTCTTTTAATTTTGTCAAATGGATGTAAGAGAAAGACCTATTACTGATTGGTTACCTTTAACTAAAAAGGAGGTTGAAAAACGTGGATGGGATGAATTAGATGTTATTCTGATTTCAGGAGATGCCTATGTAGATCATCCCGCTTTTGGAACCGCTGTGATTGGTAGAATCATGGAAAGCGAAGGTTTGAAAGTTGGTATTGTAGCACAACCCAATTGGCAAGATGATTTAAGGGACTTTAAGAAATTGGGTCGTCCAAAATATTTTTTTGGTGTAACTGCGGGTTGTATGGATTCAATGGTGAATCATTATACAGCTAATAAGCGCCTTAGATCCAATGATTCTTATACGCCTGGTGGAGAAGCCGGATTCAGACCTGATTACGCGACCACCGTTTACACCAAAATTTTAAAAGAAATTTATCCTGATGTTCCTGTTTTAATTGGAGGGATTGAAGCGTCTTTACGCAGAGTTACTCACTACGATTATTGGGCAGACAAATTATTCCCATCTATTTTGGTTGATTCCGGTGCTGATATGTTAGTGTATGGCATGGGAGAGCAGCCATTGCGAGATATCATTCGTGGAGTGAAGGAAGGACATTCTTTGAAAGATCTGACTTCCATCAATCAGGTAGCCTATTTGCAGGACAAAAATGAACCTGTTGTGCATTTAGAAGCGGTTGAGACCGTATCTTTAAATAGCCACGAGGAATGTTTGGCTGATAAAATTAAATATGCTTCCAATTTTAAAATTGTGGAAGTGGAATCCAACAAATGGCAAGCTAATCGAATCATTCAACAAGTAGGAGAGCAGATTTTAGTCATTAATCCACCTTTCAAAACAATGGAAGAGGTAGAAATGGATAAATCTTTCGATTTACCTTATACGCGTTTACCACATCCTAAATACAAGAAACGAGGTCCAATTCCTGCCTTTGAAATGATTAAGTTCTCTATCAACATGCATAGAGGATGTTTTGGAGGATGTAGTTTTTGTACGATTTCGGCACATCAAGGTAAGTTTATTGCTTCAAGAAGTGAAAAATCCATTATGAAAGAGGTTGACACGATTGTGCAACAGCCAGATTTTAAAGGATATATTTCCGATTTAGGTGGTCCTTCAGCTAATATGTATCGCATGAAAGGAAAAGACGAATCCATTTGTGCAAGATGTTCAAGCCCAAGTTGTATACACCCTGTAATTTGTTCAAATTTAGATACCTCACATAAACCTTTGACAGATATTTATAGAAAAGTAGATGCACACAAAGGAGTTAAAAAGGCCTTTGTGGGCTCAGGTGTTCGTTATGATTTATTGGTAGATGATTTCAATAAAAATAATCAAGATGGAAACCATGATGAATACATGGAGCAATTAATCACTAGGCATGTGTCCGGTCGATTAAAAGTTGCCCCAGAGCATACATCCGACGCAACCTTGCGTGTCATGCGAAAGCCTTCTTTTAAATATTTCAGGAAGTTTAAAGAAAAGTATGATGAAATATCTGCCAAGCACAATTTAAGACAACCTTTAATTCCTTATTTCATTTCCTCTCATCCAGGTTGCGAAGAGGTAGATATGGCTAATTTGGCAGCAGAAACTAAAGATTTGGGTTTTCACCTAGAACAAGTTCAAGATTTTACTCCAACACCAATGACCGTTGCTGAAGTAATTTATTATTCAGGTGTGCATCCATATACTTTGCAGCCGATAAAAACAGCTAAAACAAAAGAAGAAAAACAAAATCAAAATAAGTATTTCTTTTGGTATAAAGCCGAATTTAAGGATTGGATCAGAAATCGTTTGACACAATTAAAAAGACCTGATTTGGCACAAAAATTATTGGGATTCAGAAATAAAAATCAATCATATAAACAATCATAAATCGCTCATATGAGCTAAATTAAATTAAAATGGAAGTAAAGGATAGCAATGGAAATTTATTGAATGAAGGAGATTCAGTTACAGTTATTAAAGACTTAAAAGTAAAAGGTTCTTCAGGTGTGATTAAAAGAGGAACTACTGTTCGAAATATTCGTTTAACAGACGATGAAGATGAGATTGAAGGGAAAGTTGAAAAAACGATGATGGTATTAAAAACTTGTTTTTTGAAAAAGGTTTAATTCTTTTCTTCATCGATATCCTCCAGATCAGATTCATCATTGAGCAATTCAGGGTGAATCTTTTTTGTGGCATTGATTCCCATTTTTCTTAAATTTTGAGCTCTGGTAATTAAATTACCTCTTCCTGAACTCAATTTGTTTAACGCGGCTGAATGCGCTTCCTCTGCTTTTTGAATGTGTTTGCCTATGTCTTGAACATCGTATGTAAAGGCCACGAATTTATCGTACAGTTCACCTGCTTTTTTAGCAATTTCTAAAGCATTTTTGGTTTGATTTTCTGTTTTCCAAACTGATGCAATGGTTCGTAAAGTGGCCAATAATGTACTTGGAGAAACCAAAACGATTTTTCTTTCCCATGCAAAATTGAACAAGGAAGTGTCTTGACTAATGGTTGCCACAAAACCTGATTCAATGGGAATAAAAAGAAGTGTGAAATCAGGACTACTTAAGCCAATTCCCGTATGATAATCTTTAGCAGATAATTCTTTGATGTGATTTTTTAAGGATTCTATATGCGCCTTTAAGGCATTTTCTTTTTCCAATGTTCCATCTTCCGCACTTGTATATCTGTCAAACGAAACCAATGACACTTTACTGTCGATTATTAAGTTTTTATTATCAGGTAAAAAAATGACAGCATCCGGTTTAATGGTCTCACTTGATTGGTTTTTGGTCACAAATTGTGTTTCATACTCACGGCCTTTGATTAATCCAGAGCTTTCTAATACGCGCTCTAAAATCATTTCTCCCCAATTTCCTTGGGTTTTATTCGATCCTTTTAATGCATTCGTTAAGTTTTCTGTTTTTTCAGTAACAGTTTGATTCAATAAGGTTAGATTTTTAATTTGTTCCAACAGAACGGAGCTTTGTTCTGTACTTGATTTTTGATTTTCATGTACGCGGTTTTCAAACTCTTTTAATTTCTCTTTCAAAGGATTTAAAACATCCTTTAATTTGATTTCTTGTTGCTCGTTAAGTGTTTTTCCTTGTTTTAGAATTGTTTCATGGCTAATATCCGTTAAGATTTTTCTCAATTTATCTTCATCATGACTCAAGTGTTCTATTCTTTCAAGAAGCGATTGATTTTGACCTTTGAAAAAAGCAAGGTCGCCAAAGAGTTCTTTGTTTTCTGCTTCTAATTGCTCTTTTTTGGAAAGTTCGGATTCCAAATACTTAATTCTTTCAATACTTATTTTAGCTTTGATCGAAGTAAAAATATAAACCAATAAGCCACTTGAAAAAGCACTTAGAATTACGTAAAGGAAGAGCATCATGATTTTGTGATTGAGATAGGAAAGATAATATAAAGCACAAAAAAAAGCCAGTCAGAAACCGGCTCATTTTTAAAATACCTAACCACTAATAATCTTTAATATTTTTAATCTAGTTTGCACTAGCATTTATTTCTGATACAAAATTAATAAATAAAAATTGAAATTCGAACATTCAAGTATAAAAAATTTTTAATTTTATGGAAATTGTTGATTCAACTAAATTCAAATGTATGTCAATAAAATCCGCAATAAGTAGTATTAATAAATTTCAATTTTTTTTAATAGCTTTTTTTATGATTAATGCTTGTAGTCAATCTGATAAAAAGGCTGACAAAGTATTGAGTCCAGAGGAATTAACACGAATAAAAGAACAACAAGCTTGGGAATCGAGTTCCAATTTAGTAAAAAATATCACACATTCTTCCAAAGGATTGATTAGAGGCGTTTCTTGGGGGCAAAGTTTGACTAATTTAAAGGAAACAGTTGAGCTCTCTGAAGTTCAACCTAGTCAGGGTAAATCATTTACTCAATATTTAGACGACTCAGATTTAAACTTTGTAGATATTACTTATTTGCAAAATGATAAGCAATTAATTCACGAAATTACTTTAGATATTTTTTTAGAGGATAAAAAAGAAGTTACGCAATTGATAACCGATTTGAAAGATTATTTCAATTTGAAATTTGGAGAGTCGAATCGGTCAGGTTCTAAAGTAATTTGGAGTAATTACAAAAATACCCGAATTGATTTAGAAGATGTAAGCACTTCCAAAGATCCGGGTATTAAAGTTATTTTTAAAAAGGTTGATTAAACCTTGAAAATCCAATTTCTGGTATCTTCTATTTCTCCTAAACGGATTTGATTGATTTCTTTGTATACTTTTGCAGAGAAATCATTTTCTTTTCTTTCTGGTAAATCATAATCTTTTCCATCAAAACCAATCGTACAAATTGGTGCAATTACTGCAGCTGTTCCAGCACCAAATGCTTCTGTAACAGAACCATCTTTGATACCTTCAACCAATTCTTTGACAGATAATTGTCTTTCCTCTACCTTCATTCCCCAATCCTTAGCAATTTGTAAAACAGATTTTCTAGTTACTCCATCTAATATTGTGTCACCTGTAGGTGCAGTTACTAGAGCGCCATTGATCACAAACATTAGATTCATCGTTCCAGCTTCTTCAACAAATTCATGTGTAGCTGCATCAGTCCAAATGATTTGATCATATCCATCTTTGTTAGCTAATTGTGTTGGATATAAAGAACCACCATAATTTCCTGCATTTTTCGAAAAACCAACCCCGCCTTTAGCAGCACGAATATATCGAGTTTCGACCCTTACACGCAAAGGCTTTGCATAATACGAACCTACTGGACAATTGAAAATGATAAATTTATAAGTTGTAGAAGGTGAAACGCCCACATATTCATCCGTTGCAAACATAAATGGACGAATGTACAGAGAGCAACCTTCTTTGGCAGGAACCCAAGCTTTATCTAATTGCAATAATTGTTTTAAACCACCTAAAAATATTTCTTCAGGCACTTCAGGCATACACATTCTAAGTGCAGATTTGTTGAAGCGTTTGAAATTTTCTTCAGGTCTAAAAACTAATATTTCATCGTTTTTTGAGCGATAGGCTTTCATTCCCTCAAATATAGCTTGTCCATAATGCAATGACATCATTGCTGGTTGGTAAGAAAGCGCACCGTAAGGTTGTATTGTGACAGACTCCCAAGCACCATTTGCATATTCAGCGACCAACATATGGTCTGCAAAACTTCTTCCGAATGTTAAATTGTCAAAATCAATTTCATTGATTCTCGATTTTGAAATAGGGTTAATAATCGTTTGCATAAATTTTAAGTTTTACTACTTGCCAGAATTCCAAGGTATCTCAGGGATAGCTAAGGAATGATGTAAATAGCGGCATACCATAAATAAATAATCGGATAATCTATTTAAAAACGCAACAGCAGTTGCATAATTTTCATTTTTTTCACTTTGAACCCATCTAATTAAACTTCGTTCAGCTCTTCTACAGACAGATCTACAAATTTGACCAATGGCAATACTTTCTGCACCACCTGGTAAAATAAAAAATCTCATAGGTTGAAGTTGCTCATCCATTGCATCAATCATTTCTTCTAGAAAAACTATGTCATGCAATGAAATTAACTTCATATTACCCAAATACTCCTTGTTGTCGCTTGCCACATGGGCTCCCAAAACAAATAAACTGGATTGTATTTGTAGTAAATTAGTTGATAAATCTTCAGAAACCTTGCAAATTAATAGCCCCAAATGGCTATTCAATTCATCAATGTCTCCGATAGCGTCCATTCTTACCTCAGATTTTGAAACACCTTTGCCATCTGCCAAACGTGTAAAACCCTTATCGCCATTTTTTGTGTAAATCGACATATCTTTGAATTTTATCTTTACAAAGCTACTTTTTTAGTGAATTAATAGCAAGGAAGATGCGTAAATATCCGTTTTGATAATTAAAGAAAATAAAGATTAGGTCAGTAAGGTTTTCAAACCTAATTTTGCAGCAAATTAATTTGTAACTATGTCGATAGATCATTTTTTATCAAGGGTTTGGAGAGTTTTGTCCATCATTGGTTTTGGTATTACATTGCTTTTTATCTACCGAGGACTTCCTGATCCAACTGCAGTGCATTTTGGAGAATCGGGTAGAGGGGATGGATTTCTACCCAAAGAGGAAATCTTCTATTTGACGGCAGGGGTGATTACTGTTTTGAACGTGCTAATGTTGATGTTAATTAATAGTGTGAAAAAGATCCCTGCGAGTCTTTTTGCGAGTGGTGTTTTACGTGCCTTTGCTATCAAAGGGGAAACAGCAGTTCAAACCATCTTCATTCATTGGTTACATTTTTTTCCAGCTATTGTCAATACATTTGTTATTTTAGCCCTTCGAGTACTTTTGATGTTAAACGATTCTAGAAGTTATGCCAACGATTATACTTATTTAGGTTATTTAGGCATTGTTTTAATACTTCTTTGGTTTTTGTATTTACCTATTCGTTTATTTTCTCTACCCATTCATAAAGAAGAATAATGCCATTTGATATTCCTCAAATTTTCATTGACGATTACAACTATTCAATAAGCGACGATAAAATTGCGATCCATCCAACGGAAAAACGAGATTTGTCGAAATTGTTGGTTTTTCAAAATGGCCAAATATCGCATTTTGTTTTTAAACAATTAAGTGCCGTTTTACCCGAAAACAGTTTTTTGATTTTTAATAATACCAAAGTTATTCCAGCTCGTATTTTTTTGAAAAAATCCACGGGTACAAGCATTGAATTATTTTTACTTAGACCCATACATGCTACTGAGCTAACAGAACAAATTTTACTGTCACAAAGTGAAATTCAATGGGAATGTTTGGTAGGAAATAAAAAGAGATGGAAAGAGACGGAATCTTTGGTAGAAACCATTAGTCTTGGAGGTTTGACTATTCAAATAATATTTAATTGGGTAGATAGAGAAAAGAATATCGTTCAAATTTCATGGGATCAAAAAGCTTCTTTTGCAGAAATTTTAAATGCTTTGGGGAATATTCCATTGCCACCTTATATCGATAGATCAAGTTTAGAACTTGATAAAGAAAGATATCAAACAGTCTTTTCGAAAGAATTAGGTGCGGTAGCGGCGCCAACAGCAAGTTTGCATTTTTCAGATGAGATTTTACAAAACCTTGAGGAAAAGAGGATAAAAACGGATTTTTTAACCTTGCATGTCGGAGCAGGTACTTTTTTGCCCGTGAAAGTTGAGCGAGTA
>NZ_JBPXKB010000003.1:615000-617452 GCF_054558315.1 Aquirufa sp. ROCK-SH2
TGAGCCTACGAGTTACTTTCACTGGCGAGGTTAATCACGTAGACGTGAGCAGCCGGAGCGAAAGCGAGTCTGAATAGGGCGCTTAGTCAGTGGGAGTAGACGCGAAACTTTGTGATCTACCCATGAGCAGGTTGAAGCTCCGGTAAAACGGAGTGGAGGACCGAACCAGTTTACGTTGAAAAGTATTTGGATGACTTGTGGGTAGGGGTGAAAGGCCAATCAAACTGAGAAATAGCTCGTACTCCCCGAAATGTTTTTAGGAACAGCCTCGGGGTCAAGTTTTAAGCAGGTAAAGCTACCGATAGGACTAGGGGGAGTCAAATCCTACCAAATCCTGACGAACTCTGAATGGCTTAAAATATACCCGGGAGTGAGGGTTGGGGTGCTAAGGTCCCAATCCGAGAGGGAAAGAACCCAGACCAACAGCTAAGGTCCCAAAATTTTTACTAAGTTGAACTAAGGAAGTCTGATTGCAGTGACAGCCAGGATGTTAGCTTGGAAGCAGCTATTCATTTAAAGAGTGCGTAACAGCTCACTGGTCGAGCGAGGCGGGCATCGATAATAAACGGGCATCAAGTAAAATACCGAAGCTTTGGATTATATTTATATACTGGTAGGGGAGCATTCTGATCTGCGGAGAAGGTGAAGCGACAAGCTTTGCTGGAGCGTTCAGAAAAGCAAATGTAGGCATGAGTAACGATAATGAGGGCGAGAAACCCTCACGCCGAAAGACTAAGGATTCCTCAGCTATGCTAATCAACTGAGGGTTAGTCGGGGGCTAAGGGCCTAGCGAGAGCGACAGCCTAATGCACAACAGGTTAATATTCCTGTACTTACTTAATGGGCAATTAGATGACGGAGAGAATGGGTTACCAGGTACTGACGGAATAGTGCCTTTGAGAGGCGGCAGCAATGCCAAAACGAGTGTAGCGAGTAATCTTCCAAGAAAAGTTTATGCGCATAACTGTTAAGTAACCCGTACCGTAAACCGACACAGGTGGTCGAGAAGAATATTCTAAGGCGCTCGAGTGAATCACGGCTAAGGAACTCGGCAAATTAACCCTGTAACTTCGGGATAAAGGGAGCCACGAGCAATCGTGGCCGCAGAGAAATGGCCCAGGCGACTGTTTAACAAAAACACATGGCTTTGCAAAATCGAAAGATGACGTATAAGGCCTGACACCTGCCCGGTGCTGGAAGGTTAAGGGGGGATGTTAGCTGCAAGGCGAAGCATTGAACTGAAGCCCCAGTAAACGGCGGCCGTAACTATAACGGTCCTAAGGTAGCGAAATTCCTTGTCGGGTAAGTTCCGACCTGCACGAATGGTGTAACGATCTGGGCACTGTCTCAGCCGTGAGCTCGGTGAAATTGTAGTAACGGTGAAGATGCCGTTTACCCGCAACGGGACGGAAAGACCCCATGAACCTTTACTATAGCTTAGCATTGAGTTTTGGTACTGGATGTGTAGGATAGGTGGGAGGCTGTGAGCCGGTGTCGCTAGGCATCGGGGAGCCAACGTTGAAATACCACCCTTCTTGTACTGGAATTCTAATCCGTTAAACGGAGACATTGCTTGGTGGGTAGTTTGACTGGGGTGGTCGCCTCCAAAAGAGTAACGGAGGCTTTCAAAGGTTCCCTCAGCACGCTTGGTAACCGTGCGTAGAGTGCAATAGCAAAAGGGAGCTTGACTGTGAGACCGACAAGTCGATCAGGTACGAAAGTAGGATATAGTGATCCGGTGGTTTAGTATGGAACAGCCATCGCTCAAAGGATAAAAGGTACTCTGGGGATAACAGGCTGATCTCCCCCAAGAGCTCACATCGACGGGGAGGTTTGGCACCTCGATGTCGGCTCGTCACATCCTGGGGCTGGAGAAGGTCCCAAGGGTTCGGCTGTTCGCCGATTAAAGTGGCACGCGAGCTGGGTTCAGAACGTCGTGAGACAGTTCGGTCCCTATCTGTTGTGGGCGTAGGAATATTGACAGGTTCTGACTTTAGTACGAGAGGACCGAGTTGGACTGACCGCTGGTAAATCAGTTGTTCTGCCAAGGGCATAGCTGAGTAGCCACGTCGGGACCAGATAAGCGCTGAAAGCATCTAAGTGCGAAACTGACCTGAAGATGAGTATTCCATGAAGGGTCCGTGTAGACGACACGGTTGATAGGCTACAGATGTAAAGGCAGTAATGTCAAAGTCGAGTAGTACTAATTACCCGAAAGCTTACTATTTTTAAAATAATTGAAATGCTATGACTATTTATTTTTACTCACAATATGGAAAAAGGCTAAGCCTTGCAAGATTTATGGAGCCGATAGGACGGGTGTTCACCTCTTCCCATCTCGAACAGAGAAGTTAAGCCCCGCACCGCTGATGATACTGGGATCAAACCCGGGAAAGTAAGTAAGCTCCAAGTTATTATCTCAAAGCCAATCCAGAAATGGGTTGGCTTTTTT
>NZ_JBPXKB010000020.1:0-263 GCF_054558315.1 Aquirufa sp. ROCK-SH2
AACGGGAGGGACTTCGAGTATGACAGCACCAACACCATCAACGGATAGTTCAGGAACCTTCCATTATTATGTGAGTCAGACCTTACAAAATATGGAAAGTGCGAGAACTACTTTTACGGTGATTGTTAATGCTTTGCCATCCACACCAGTAGCAAGTGTAACAGTTCAACCGAGTTGTACGGATTCGACTGGCACGATCAAATTTACTGCCCCATTGGGTACTAATTTTAGTTATAGCATTGATTCTACGAATTATCAATCAG
>NZ_JBPXKB010000004.1:0-231858 GCF_054558315.1 Aquirufa sp. ROCK-SH2
GGAATGATTTCATCCACTTTTAAGTCGACTACTGATTGGACGACTAAAACCATGAGGTCAGTGTTGGACTTAGTATTGGATAAGATTATTTTAAGTCATGATTCGAAGTCCCTAATTCACCACCTTGATTTACACCTTCGAGTACCACTCGTCTTGACGAGAAATAAAAAAGGTGAGTCGAAAGACTCACCGATAATTTATACTACTAACTCATTGAAGGTTAATGGTGATTTAATTCACTCCCGTTCACTCTATTCCACGGTCACCGACTTAGCTAAATTTCTAGGTTTATCAACATCAAGTCCTCTCAGAACTCCAATATAATAAGAAATTAATTGAGTTGGGATAACACTCACCAAAGGTGCTAGTAATTCATCTGTTTCTGGAACTTCCATGATATGGTCTGCCATAGTTCTGATGATTGTGTCAGATGGATTAATCACGGCAATTACTTTTCCTTTACGCGCTTTAATTTCTTGAATATTACTTACAATTTTTTCATAATAAGCGTCTTTGGTTGCAATGAATAAAACTGGTAAATGTTCATCTACCAAGGCTATTGGGCCATGTTTCATTTCAGCTGCAGGATATCCTTCCGCGTGAATGTAGGAAATCTCTTTTAATTTTAATGCTCCTTCTAAGGCAACAGGGAAATTGTAACCTCTTCCTAGAAATAGGAAATCTCGCGCATCTGAATAATGATCTGCTACTTTTTTGATGGATTCATGCGTCGAAAGCGCTTGTTTAACTTTGTCTGGAATCTGTGCTAATTCCAATAAATAATTTTCGTATTCTTTTTCAGTGATTGTTTTTTTCTCCCAACCAATTTTAATCGCCATCATGGCCAAAACCGTCAATTGTGCAGTGAATGCTTTTGTACTTGCTACCCCAATTTCTGGTCCAGCATGCGTGTAAGCACCTGCATGAGAAATACGAGCAATAGAAGAACCTACGGCATTTACAACTCCAAAAATAAAGGCTCCTTGTTCCTTGGCTTTTTCAATTGCTACTAAAGTATCAGCTGTTTCCCCACTTTGAGAAATGGCAATTATGACATCTCCTGGCCCGATGACAGGATTTCTGTACCTGAACTCAGAAGCATACTCTACTTCCACAGGGATGCGGCAAAGGGTTTCTATCATGTATTCTGCCACCAAGCCAGCATGCCAACTGGTACCGCAAGCCACAATGACGATGCGTTTTGCTTGTGAAAAAGCTGAAAGATGTTGCTCTATTCCTGCTAAAGTCAAGGTTTTGTTTGTGGCATCTAATCTGCCTCTCAAACAATCTTTTAAACTTTCAGGTTGATCAAAAATTTCTTTTAACATAAAGTGGTCAAATCCTCCTTTTTCGATTTGAGCCAATTCTAAATCTAATTGTTGTATATAGGGCGTTATGGGCTCATTTCCAAGATTTTTCAATTGGATTTCATCCTTAGAAATGATGGCTAATTCATAATCATTGACATATATAACTCGTTTGGTATATTCAATAATGGGTGAAGCATCTGATGCCAAAAAATGCTCTCCTTCACCTACGCCAATTACCAATGGACTTCCTTTTCTAGCCGCAATTAATCGATCAGGGAAGCCTTCCTCCATTACGATAATAACATAAGCGCCACTCACCCTTTTTAGAGCAATTCGCATGGCTTCTTCTAGGGTAGAATGATTATTTATTTGGATGTCTTCAATGAAATTTACTAAAACTTCAGTGTCTGTTTGACTTTCAAACTGATAGCCTTTTTGTAATAACTCTTGTTTTAGGGAAGCATAATTTTCGATGATTCCATTATGAACCAAGGTTAGTTTTCCGCTATTCGATTTGTGTGGGTGCGCATTTACATCAGATGGCTCACCGTGTGTTGCCCATCTCGTATGTCCAATTCCTATGGTTGAGGTTTGAACTACATCTTCTTTCCATGTTTCTAATTCGCTTACTCGACCTTTCTTTTTATAGGAAATGATGTTTTTTCCATAAAGTGCAATACCAGAGCTATCGTATCCTCTGTATTCCAATCTTTTTAATCCCTTAAGAATGATTGGGTACGCTGTTTGAGATCCTATATAAGCGACAATTCCACACATATGAAAATATTTTAATTTGAACTTTTTGAATAATGAGAGTTGGAAATTCCTAATCTGTAATTAATGCAAATATCTTTAATTTATGATTTTATACCAAATAAATAGGCAATATATTACTGATATTATACTTGTATTTTATTGTACTTTTTTAATTTATGTTCAATAAGGTAAGAAGAGAAGGATTGATAGAGTTGAAAAGTCAGCGATAACATATTTATAAATTTGTGTAATTTTAATTCAAATCAAAAACTTTATGAAGCAATAATTATTCTTGATTTTCATGAACAAATGATTCGGCCCCCAAGGCATGGACTCTTTAGTTCTTGCCAATCTCGTTTAATTTAAAATGATTGGTCGAGCCCCCTAAAATTATTCGATTTGTTCGATGGCTTTTTCTAAATTTGAAAGTGTTTCCCGGTTAAAATGCATTTTAAGTTGTATAAAAAAATCATTTTTTAAAGCCCCAGTCTAATTTACTGTAAAATTCTAAACTGCTAACATTTTTATTTTTTTCACCTATTGAAGAATAATATTGATGTAATTCATTAAACGTGGTAACTTTTTTGTTGACTAATACTCCAGCTTCCAATATTTGATTCACAACGCGAAAAGATTGATAAGTTCCGTCTTCATAGCCAATCTTGCAAAATAAATATGGTGGTTGAAAGATTAGTCTGGCTAATTTGCCCCAAAAAGAATATTCAATGTGTCCATAAAATCGAATTATTTGCCCTTTAGGTATATTAATTTTGCGATTTAATTGAATTTGAAAATTCATGGTTTGAATGTTTAAATTTTTTATTTCATTTGATTTTTTGAATAAAAGAAAAGAGTCCGATTCTGCAGTAAAATTATCAATCAAATTATATCTTTTCAGGAGTTCTACATTTACTTCGCTATCTGACCAGAATGGGTATTGTTCTCTGAAATTGTCTAAATGATAGAGTACATATGTTGGAGCATTAGTTGATCTGTATTTTTCGCCATTCAAATGAATAAGTTCTGGTGTATAGGCAGAATAGCTTTGAATTATTGGTCTAGGGTTATAATTTAATTTATTAAAATAGATGTAATCTATTCTGCTGTTTAAAATATCTACCGTTTCGTTACCAATTAATTGTTTAACTCGATTTGGTAATGAAAGTTTAGTGTTTTTAAAGTTGTTTTCATAATCATATTCTGATAGCTTTTGAAAGTATTGTTTTGGATTATATTTTATATTTTTTAGAGAATTTAAATAATTTGGGAAGTTGTATTGTGCATCCATCAATCTAAGAAAATGAATGGCAATAGATTGTGTCAGGATGATTATTATGATGTATTTAGATATAGAAGCGCTAAATTCATTAGGTGTGAATAAGTAGATCAATACCGCTAAGAGTGGGATTAATAAAAAGAATCCATATAAATTTAACGATGAAATCGCAGTGTGTGATTGTTTGAAAATGAGAAAGTAGATACTCGCAAAAAATATCCATAATAAAAAAGTTTTTTTTATGGCCTTTCTCGATAAATAAAAGATAATGATGAATAAAATTGCACTAATTATCTCGATGAACAATAATACATTAAATTCATTTTTCTTCAATATAACACAGGCCATATTATCTTGGTATCCATCAATTATGTATAAACTATTTTTAACATACTCCAATAGATTCAAATGAAGGAATTTGCTCAATAATACAATTGAAATTAATATAACAAAATTGTGTGTTGCCATTAATTTCCATGAAATCAACTTTTTGCATAATAGAGTAATTAGGCCAAATTCTATTATCAAAATCCCGACAATCCCTACATTAACTTTAATGAAAAAAGAAATAATACCTATCGCTATACTAATCCATAAACTCCAAACGGATCTGGTATTTTGCGCATGCAGAATCCAGAAAATAGAAAAATATAAATAAGTAAAACTTGTATCTCCAAAAATACCCCAAGGTAAAAAAATATAAAGGCTTAATAGTGCCACCATAATCCAATTATTTCCTGCCTTTTTAAACGCAAATTTGATCAGAAAAATAATGTTAAAAAGGTAAAAGAAATCGATGAAGGTAATCCAATAAATATTGAAATTTTCAGGGAAAAGTCGAGTGTTGATTGAACCTAGCGGGCCATAGGTGAAAATAAAATCTTTGCCTATAGTTAAATGTTGATTTTGAACCATTACTAAAGATTCGATCCAGGATGGGTCTATTCCTATGGAAGCATAGGTATAGGGTGAAAAATAACTAATGGAAAAAATTGAAAGAAGTAAAAGGAATAAATTTTGTTTTTGAGTAGATAAGTTTTTGTCGGTTTTCATTTCGAGATTCTTATTAGGGCCTTACATCATACACTATTAAAATAAAATGTTGTATAAATATCATATGCAAAGTTAAAAACTCCAACGGTTTTTTGTATAACTTCATTCAATCATTGACCATCTCCTTTTAGTTGTGCTTTCCATAAATAGTTGGATTGAATTCTAGTGAATAAATATTCCAGAGTTGAAGCCTAAGCAATGACATATTTATAAATTTGTGTAATTTTAATTCAAATCGAAAAAATTTATGAAGCATTATTTATTCTTGTTCATTTTTATATTCTCCTCCTTCATACCTTCTTTTTCGCAATCATTGCGAGTAGAACCTTTGAATTGGTGGGTAGGAATGAAAAATCCTAAATTACAGATTCTGATTCAAGGCAAAGATTTAAAGGGGTCGGAACTTGTTTCTAGTAATTCTGGATTAAAAATTGTAAAAGTTCATTTTGCAGATAGTCCCAATTATTTATTTGTTGATTGCATCGTCGCTCCTTCTGCAAAAGCAGGGAATTATCCATTGATCATAAAAAAAGGTGGCAATGTCATTCATACAGTGAATTACCGTTTAGAAGCCAGAGAAAATGGATCTGCTCAGCGTGCTAGTTTTAGTCCTAAAGATGTTATTTATTTAATTACTCCCGATCGTTTTGCCAATGGTGATGAAAACAATGATGCCGCACCTAGTTTGCTGGAATCTAAACCCAATCGATCCGAGATGTATGGGCGTCATGGTGGAGATATCAAAGGAATTCAAGATCGTTTGGATTACATTAAAAACATGGGTTTTACGGCAATTTGGAGTATGCCTTTGTTAGAAAACGATGAAAAACGTGAAAGTTATCATGGATATTCCATTACAAACCATTATCAAATTGACCCTCGTTTTGGAACAAATGAACAATTTCGTGCCTTATCTCAACAAGCAAAAGATCGCGGAATAAAAATGATTGTTGATATTGTTTTGAATCATATTGGAGACGGTCATTATTGGATGAAGGATTTGCCATTTAAAGATTGGATTAATTATGGAGGTAAATTCGTTTCTACCACACATCATAGGGAAGTTCAGCAGGATCCACATGCTTCTAAAGCAGATGTGAAATTACAAGTAGAGGGTTGGTTTGTTCCGACAATGCCAGATTTGAACCAAAAAAATCCATTTCTTGCAACTTATTTGATTCAAAATTCCATTTGGTGGGTTGAATATGCGCATTTGGGTGGATTGAGAATAGATACTTATCCATATTCTCTGAAAGAGTTTGCGAATCAATGGTCAACCTCTTTATTAAATGAGTATCCCAATCTAAATATGGTTGGAGAGGAATGGTCAAGTAATCCAATAATAACGTCCTATTGGCAAAAAGGAAAGATCAACGCCAATGGTTTTGTTTCTACTTTGCCTTCTTTGATGGATTTTCCGCTTCAAACCGTTTTGGCGGAATCTTTGAAGGAAAATGACCAAGAATGGGGGAAAGGATTGATGAAATTATACACTGTTTTATCCAATGATTTGGTTTATCCAGATCCTTATAATTTAGTCGTTTTTGGAGATAATCACGATATGAGTCGGTTTTTTACCCAAGTTGGAAATGATATCGATTTATTTAAAATGGGTATGAGCTTTGTATTGACAACACGTGGAATTCCTCAAATTTATTATGGGACAGAATTATTGTTTTCTAATCCCAAAAGTACCGAACATGGAGAAATTCGAGCCGATTTTTATGGAGGCTGGAAAGGGGATGTTAAAGATGCTGTTTCGGGTAAAAATTTGACTTCCGATGAAAAAAATGCCCAAGATTTTATGCGTAAGCTATTGAATTGGCGTAAATCAAATGATGCCATTCATCATGGTAAATTATTGCATTTTGCACCAGAAAATGGGGTTTATACCTATTTTAGGCATTCAGACAAGGCAAAAGTCATGGTTGTGATGAATAAAAATGCTAAAACGGCCTCCATTGATTTAAAACGTTTTGAGGAGATTTTGCCGAAAAGTTCGAAAGTTAAGGATATCCTGAATGATCATACGTTTACCTTGGGAGAAACCTTAGCCATTGGCGCTAAAACAGCATTAATTCTAGAATTAATAAACTAAACCTAATGATATGAGAATGATTAAAATGATTTTGTGTGGGCTTGTTTTAGCTTTACCTACTTTTGCTCAGAAAGCGAATCAAGAAAAATGGGAAACGATTTTTAACGGAAAGAATTTGGAAGGTTGGATACCTAAAATTCGGAATTATCCTGCTGGTGAAAATTTTGGAAATACTTTTCGAGTAAAAGACGGAAAAATTACCGTGGGGTATGAGGCCTATGAATCATTTGATGAGCGTTTTGGTCATTTGTTTTATAAAACTCCATATTCTTATTATAAAATAAGATTGAATTATCGATTTGTTGGGGAGCAAGCTACCAACGGTCCAGGTTGGGCGCTAAGAAATAGTGGCATCATGGTGCATGGCCAATCGCCTGAATCGATGGGATTGAAGCAGGACTTCCCAGTGTCCATTGAAGTGCAATTATTGGGTGGAAATGGTAAGGATAAACGTACAACTTGTAATCTATGTACACCTGGGACAAATGTGGAAATGAATGGTAAATTGTTTACCCCACATTGCATTAATTCGAATTCGGAGACCTATCATGGAGACCAATGGGTACAGGCTGAAGTCGTGGTTTTAGGTGATTCACTGATTCAACATTTTGTGAATGGACAAATGGTTATTTCTTACCAAAAGCCTCAAATCGGTGGCGGTAATGTGAGCGGTCAGGATAAGATTTTTGGTCAATCTGGGGAGTTAATTAAGAAAGGTTATTTTTCTTTGCAAAGTGAAAGTCATCCTGTAGAATTTAAAGATATTCAAGTCTTGAATTTAGAAGGTTGCATGAATCCCAAAGCGAAGAACTATCAATCGTACTACGTATATCCACGAGCGGACCTTTGTAAATTTTAATAGGTATTTTTCCTTTTTTTGATTCCAAAAGTTGTTTTTATCTAGTTGGAAAGATTATTATTTGCACCCTAATTTACATCACTATGTATAAAAAATAAAAAAGCAACCCTTATTGCTGGATTATTATTAGGATCCGCATCCATTTTCGCGTAATCCCCAAGTTTGAAATTTTCTTTAAGAGGATCTTTAGTCATTTCTAATCGGGACTGGTCGCTAGTGCAAAACACAGGGGGAGTCTTGGAATTACAAGCTAATAAATCACTGTCTGATCGCTTTAGTCTTTACGGTTCACTAGGTTATGGTGGCTTTGCTGGAGCAAAGGATATTGGCGTATCTGGATCTTCTATTCTGCCTATATTAGCTGGTTTTAATATTAATTCAAAAATCTTTAATGCTGGTTTAGGATTTGGTTACAAAAGTGCCAATACACCCAATTTTTACATGAATTATGTAGGAATTATACCAACTTATAAATTCTAATTTATTTTGTTTCAATTCGTTGATTGGAAACAATGTTTCCAATTTTACAATTTTCTAGCCTTGTGATACAAGCAAAGGGTAAATTTATATCTTAATTGTGTATTTTTGTTTGAAATTTCAACGCAATGAAGCGCAATTTATTTTTATTATTACATGTTCTATTTTTAATTGCTTGTCAAAAAGAAATCATTCAAAATAGATTAGAACTAGTTTCTAATCCGTTGAATGCGGGAAAATTTACTCCTGAATTAAATCTAATTGAGCAAGGGCAATCCATTGAACTAATTGCAATTCCCAATTCCGATTATCTATTTAAAAACTGGAGTGGTGCATTAAGTGGGACTCAAAACCCTATTAAATTTACCATGGATGGTGATAAAAAAGTAATAGGAAATTTTGAGAAAAAACTATATCCCTTAAATGTAACTATAAATGGTGAAGGGGTAGTCAAAGAGGAGGTTGTCAATATTAGTAGTAATTCCATATATCCATCAGGTACTTTAGTCAAATTGACTGCAAACCCCGCCGAGAATTGGTATTTCTTCAATTGGTCTGGCGATACCATCACAATTGAAAATTCAATTCAATTAATGGTCAGAACCCCCAAACAATTAGTTGCCAATTTTATCCATAGTCCATTTGACCTAAAAGTGAATGTAATAGGGAAAGGCACTTACAAGAAGTCATTATATCGATCTATCCAGGCTAATAAAATACTTTTAGAAGCAGTTCCTGATACTTATTCGGTTTTTGATAGTTGGTCTGGAGATTTGAGTTCCAATGATAAGTCAATTACTGTGCCAATGGATAAGCCTTACACTTTGAATTTAACTTTTTATAAAAAGGTAAAAATTGAAGTGGATACGGCAAAGAGTGTTCCGTTTGTTCAAAGAAACAATTTAGATCTTGGTGTGTTGCCAATTTATTTTAAATCAGATGTTAGTTTTGATGCAGCCAAAATTAAATTCAAACCTTTATTTGGAGGCAAAGAAACTAGTTGGATGTCTTTGTCAAAAACTGATTCGACAAGGTTTGGAGGAAAAGTAACATTGAATGGAGGAGCCTATACCGCGAATTTGGTTCTTGTTCGCGGTAATGCAGTTGTTTTAGACACACTGTTAGTCGATGCATTTAAAGTAGGTGAGATTTTTGGAGTGATTGGAAATTCACTAGCAGAGGGACAAGATCCTTATGATTTGAAAAATTATGATAAAACGAAGAGTACAGTTGTTACTTGGCCTTGGAGTACGAATGTTAGTTTTTGGGGACGATTAGGTGAATTGTTGGCGAGTAAATTAAATGTTCCTGTTCTCATTTATAATACAGGTTTAGGTGGGTCAACCACTGTTCAATGGGGCTTATCCAGTGAAGGATTACCGTTTGAACATGCATTTTATGATTGGAAGAAAAGATATCCATATTCTATTTTTGAGGAAAGTTTCTTTAAATATATTCCTAAAAGTGGTGTTCGAGCTATTTTAGTGATGCATGGTGAAAATGACAGGGATAATACAGAAGATGAGAATGTTTTAAATGCTCAACGATACATCAATTTTACTCGAAAAAAATTGGATTATGCTAAATTACAATTCTCTATTTGTCGCTGTGGCAATGCGAGTGTTTTTTCATGGTATCAAAAGGTATTAAATTCTCAAACTAGAATAGTCAATGAAATTCCCTACACCAGTTGGGGTGGTTTTGTGAACGATTTGCAAGGAGATCAATATCGTTGGGATGGAATTCATTTGAATTATACAGGTTTGGAGGGAGCCGCCAAAAAATGGGATACTGCCCTAGATTTGAATTTTTTCAAAAATTCGACGCCTTTTTTAGTAAATTAAAAATGGGAATTGCCGTGAAGGCAAACGAAAATGAAGTATGAATTTTTCAAATTAGACATACTTCATCATTTCTAAAGTAGCCCCATCAGGAATCGAACCTGAATCTTAGGTACCGGAAACCTACATTCTATCCATTGAACTATGGGGCCAGAAATTAAAATTACGAATATTTTTCCAACTGTTTGACCAAAACATTGAAATCCTTCGGGTAAGGAGCTTCAACGGTGATAGGATTACCATTCATTAAATTAAATGTTAAACTGTGTGCATGTAAAGCCACTCGTTTGATCAATGGTTGTTCTTCTGTGTCTTTTTTGAGATGAAAATTCTTTTTTAAATCGGATAAATATAAATCTTTGGCACCATACATTTCATCTGCGACAATCGGTGCTTTTAAACAACACAAATGTATTCTGATTTGATGCATTCTTCCCGTAATCGGAACGCATTCTACTAGAGTATAATTCTTGTAAACTTGTAAAGTCCTAAACCATGTTTCCGCATGCTTTCCTCCCGCACGATCAATAATTACCTTACCGTCTTTTAGTGGTAGAATGGGTAGATTGACCAAAATGCCATCCCAATCAAACATACCTTCCACTACTGCATGGTATCTTTTGGCCGTTTCTCTATGCTCGAATTGCATGGAAATGTGTCTGTAAGCTTCTGGATTCTTGGCAATTACCAATGCGCCAGTCGTCTCCTTGTCTAGTCGGTGACCTACCTGCGCATCGCTTGAATATTCCTTTGCCATGCGTAAAATACTGCTCGCAAATTCATCTTTTCTTTCATCCAAGGTTGAAATGCCAGAAGGCTTATTGATGACAAAAAAATCGTCATCTTCAAATAGGATATGATCCTGAATTTTCCATTTCATGCCTCAAATTTAATTGGAAAAGCTAATCTTTCCTAAAGTAAGCCATGGAGTATCGCCTAATTTTCTATCCTTTGCAACTGCCTCATCGCTCAATGTCTCATTGGCTAAAATAGCAAATAACAAGGCCTCTTTGGCGGAGGATGGAATTCCTAAAACGTCGCTTTCCATGACTTTAACAGGACTTACTTGTTCAGATAATCTCTGTATAAGGTAAGGGTTTTTGCTTCCTCCACCGCTCACTATGAGTTCGATATTTTCAGATAATTCAATCGGTAAATAGCTTCTTATGGCAGATGCAATGCTTTTGGCAGAAAATTCTGTTAAGGTTCTTATTAAATCAACAGGCGTTAATGAATATTTTTTTTCTTCAATGATAGCTTCAACCATTTCTAAATTAAAATACTCTGGACCTGTACTTTTAGGAAAGGATTCTTCGAAAAATGAAAGAGCTAAAAGATCATTCAGTAATTCTTGATGAAGCACGCCTTGTTTGGCTAAATTTGCGTCTTTGTCAAAATAAAATCCAGAGAAATGCTTTCGTACGGCAGCATCTATCAATGTATTTCCTGGTCCAGTATCCGTTACACGTATTTCATTCGGATTTAAATTTCCTGGCAAATAGGTGTAATTTCCTATACCTCCAATATTCAACAAGATTCGGTCCTGATCTTTTTTTGAGAACAAAAAGTAATCTCCAAAAACCGCCAATGGCGCTCCTTCACCGCCTGCTGCCACATGTTTTTGACGGAAATCTGAAATACACATTATACCTGTTAAATGAGCGATGTGATCCGCATCGCCAATTTGTAGGGTCGAATGAGGTAAAATTCTGTCCCTCATTGGGCAGTGCATCACTGTTTGGCCATGAGAGGCAATGGCATCCACCAACTCAGGCTCTACACCCCAAGATGCTAATGTTTCAAGAATGATTTTTGCATGTAATCTGCCAATCTGTGCATTCAATGTACTCAATGTGGGAAAATGAATGGTCTCTTTGGCAAATATCTCACGAATACTTTCTTTGATCGAGGAAGGGAAATCTACGGTGGTATGTTGTAAAATTTGGTATCGAGTATTCGTGCCATAACCTGAAAACTCACACAAAGCCAAATCTAGGCCATCTAATGAAGTACCCGACATTAATCCAAGAATGATTTTCGATTCTTTTTGGGCAACCTGATACAGCTTTTCTATTTGGGGATTCATACTAGTAAATTAATTTTAAAAAATGGTAATAACAACTCTTCTGTATCGCGTTAATGCTGGTGACCCATTATCAGTACCCTCCAAAATTACATGAAATTTTTCTCCTTTTTTGGCATTCATAGGTAGAGTTACAAGCATATTTTGACCCATCAATTCAACATCAGCTTTCCCATTTCCAGGTTCTGGATAAGCCCAAGCTTTGAACTGAACATCATTTTTGTCGGGGTCTTTTACCGAGCCATGTAAAGTGATTTTTTGCCCAGCTTTGGCTGAAACATACATTCCTTCCAAAACAGTCATTTGAGGGGCATGGTTGGCTTTTTCAAAAGGCTGGATGCACCAATTTGCCCTTGCCGCAAAATCTTTTTGTAAGGCAATTAACCAGCGGGTTTGTGAGTAATTAATGTCCATTTTACCTAATTCAGGATTGAAATCTGCCGAGTTTTGATTGTCTTCAAAACGATAGGGATTTTCTTTGGAAGCGACAAATCGGCCACCCCATCCACCAAATGAAGGGTTGTTTAAGTTGTTTAATCCAACATCTACCAAATGCAAAAATGCAGGAGAATCTCCTTCCGAGATAAAATCATAAGTGGAAAAATCTCCCCATTGGGCATTTTTTAATTTTTGTGGATCTCCATGAATATGCTCTTCGTCCCCTTCTTGCTTTTGACCGTCTCCATAAGAATAGTACATTTTTAATAAAGGTCCATGGCCTAAAATAATATTGTCACCCATGTATTTTCCTTCAAAATAGGCTTGTGCTTCTTTGGGCATGATTCTTTTCCAAGGATATGCAAAACTGGCAAATTGGTTCGCATTGTAAAAAACTTTAATGTTGGGCCAATGGATTCCGATGTAATTTTTATAGGTCGCATCTTGGTCCATGACCGTGTAAATAATGGCCTTTTTTGAGATTTTTTGTTGTATTTCTTCCCAATTAGGTTGCCCAGAATACTTCTCCTCTATGGATTTCAATGCTCTGGCTATGGTATTTGTGCCACCCCATGCTTGTAAATAGATGGGAGTAGGATTATTGTCTAGTAATTTGTTTTTTATCCACTCTGAGCCTTCCGTGACTTTGCTCATTTCTCCTTCAAAATCGATATTTCCTACTTTAACAAGACTTTTTAAATATTCAGGAGTTGGGAAGTTTTTCTGATGTAAAATTAAATTGGGATATACCTGTGTGTAAGCTTGCAATAAATCTTGAATCCAATGGGTGCCAGGCCAACGTAAAGAAGTTTTGGCGCCGTACATTTTTTTGGTCATCTCCATTTCAGAAGTAAACAGAGTTCCTTTATCATCTCCTTTATAATGCCACATGGAACTTGAATAGACTAATCCTTCTACTTTATATTCATTTGAATAAAGCAACATTCGAATGAAGGTGTCCACATCATCTATTTCTCCGTCGGTGGTAACGATGGTCCTCGGAATATGTTCCTCTTTTGCGAATAAATGGGTGCATGAAATACAAATTAGAAATATGAGTAATCGAATTTTCATAAGTAGATAGGATATATTGAATGGATCGTTTTAGGTATTTTTATTTTTACGAATTTCCGAAATTGTTATGACACTTCATAAGAAAAATTTATTATTGTATAAAAATTATACAATAACTAAATATTAAATTTAACAAATGAAAAAATTATTTTTGGTTTGCGCACTCGCCTTTGTTTCGCAAATTTCTCAAGCACAAATAACAACGGGTTCTACTACCGCCGTTGTTTCTACACAATCAGGACAAGTTAGAGGCTATATTCATGGCGGAGTTTATACCTACAAGGGGATTCCCTATGCTGAAGCGGCTCGTTTTGAAGCACCTCATGCACCTAAACCGTGGAAAGATGTCAGAAGTTCTTTGTCATATGGTCCGGTGGCTCATTTGTTGGACCCAATTACACAAGTTCAAGATGAGTCGGAATTTGTCTTCAATCATTCTTGGGGTTATCCCAATGAGGATTGCATGCGCGTAAATGTTTGGACCCCGGGTATCAATGATGGAAAAAAACGCCCTGTTATGTTTTGGATACATGGTGGTGGATTTACTTCTGGTTCTTCTCAAGAATTACCCTCTTATGACGGTGAAAATTTAGCTAAAAAAGGAGATGTAGTAGTTGTTTCTATTAACCATCGTTTGAATATTTTAGGATATTTAGATTTATCCGCTTACGGAGAAAAATTCAAATATTCAGCCAATAATTCTGTCATGGACATGAAAGCTGCACTAGAATGGGTGCAAAAAAATATTGCACAATTTGGCGGTGATCCTTCCAATGTGACCATTTTTGGTCAATCGGGTGGTGGAGCCAAAGTGAATACCTTGATGGCGATGCCTTCTGCCAAAGGGTTATTTCACAAAGCAATTAATCAAAGTGGCGCTTTTAGATCGAATATGTTAGACAAAGCCACTACTCAAAGTATCACAGCTGAAGTAATGAAAGAGTTAAAATTTTCTGCCAATCAGATAGATAGCCTACAAAAAGTGCCTTTTGAAAAATTGGCCGCAGCGGGTAGAAAAGCTTTAGTTACCGTTGCAGCTCAGTTGAAAGAATCTGGTAAACCAGTGATTGGTTTTGGACTTAGTTGGGGTCCGAGCGTAGATGGCGATTTATTGCCTTATCAATTGTTTTCTGATGAAGCATTTCAATTGTCGAAAGAAGTGCCATTAATGATCGGGACTGTGAAAAATGAGTTTATGCCTTCTTTGTTTGGCGGATTGTCTAATGTTACTTCTGAAGAGGTTGAGGCTTATATCAAGAAAAATTACGGTGATAAAGCGGAGGCATTTAAAGCGGCTGTAAGAAAAGCTTATCCGAATGACACCAAACCAAGTGATTTAATAGATGTGGATACTCGTTTTCGCCCAGGAGCAGTGGTTCAGGCTAATTTGAAATCTGCTTTGAACGCAGCACCGGTTTTTATGTACTTGTTTACTTGGCAGTCGCCAGTTATGAATGGAAAATTCAAAGCGGTTCATTGTGTGGAATTACCCTTCTGTTTTAATAATATCGCGCGTTGTGAAGAGATGACAGGTGGCGATAAGGAAGCTTATGTTTTGGCTGATAAAATGAGTCAGGCTTGGATTAATTTCGCTCGATTGGGGAATCCAAATCACAAAGGTTTACCCACTTGGCCAACGTATAATTCTACAAATACAGCAACCATGCATTTAGATAATACTTGTATTGTTAAGCCACAGATGGATAAGGAGTTATTTTCTTTGACGAATTAAGAAAGAGGTAAGAGGAGGTAAGAGGTAAAAGGTAAGAGGTAAAAGGTAAAAGTTCTTCAACCTTGGCTTCCACTCAGCCACTAGTCTCTTACCTCATACCTTTTACCTCATACCTTTTACCTCTTACCTTTTACCTCTTACCTATTACCTCTTACCTCTACATTTTAAAAACTAGGATCGCTCGGAGTACTTGTATTATTATCTCTTTCGTTTTGAGGGTAAGGCAAGAATGATCTAGTTCTTTCAGAACTCGGGCGACCAAATCTACGGCTATCCTCTACTTTTAATCCACTTAAGAATAATTCAATACATCTTTGCTTGTAAATTTCTTGCAAAATTTCGGTCTGAGTTTGTCCACCGGCATATTCTGCCATGTCGGCATTGATATTTAACACATCCGTTTTCTTTGTCAAAATTTTATTGATCTCAGTAACTGCGGCGCTCAAAGAATTTTTTCTTGCCAAAGCTTCCGCTCGAATTAAAGTCATTTCACTAGGGCGATAGATCGGTAATTGAGCTGTATTTGCCGTGAAGAAACTCGCTCTTCCTAAGTTTTGACCCGCTGTTGAATTAAAGAAAAAAGCGATTCTTTTATCACTAGCGTCTGGTTTTAATTCATTCGGTAAACCAAAACTATTGTTGAAGGGTTCCGTTACATTTCGGTTGCTAAATGTGGCATCAAACATCGGATTTCTACTTAAATCATCAAAGATAAAGACCGACTTTTTAGTCAGATTAACTTTGTCAGCTGCTGAAATTGCTTGATCATAATTACCCAACATCAAATTGTATCTTGCAATTAATGCTTGAATCGTATTGGGGTAGTCGATACCTGAAGGGACTTTTGCAACAAAAGCGGCACTAATATTTCCTGCAGAACCCGCTGCCAATTCAAGTTGTTTGATTGCTTCTTTCAATAATTCTTCTCTAGTATTAAAACTTGCATTTGTTCCTACTTGGATGGGTGCTTTTTCCCAATAGGTAGCCAAGTTACCTAAAGCCAATGCTCTAAAGATTGAAGCTGCTGAAATGATTCCAGCTTTAATACCTGGATCCGCCGCTTTATCAATATTTTTTAAAATTAAGTCAGCATTTGCCTTAATTATGTGGTTCTGTGCCCATAATTGAGTCACAACTGTATTCACGCCTTGCACATTTGCTCCGCCTAAACGTAAATATTCCTCATCTGTATTTCCTGCATTCAGTACAGTTAACTCTTTAGACATTAGTCCATTGGCTGTCAAAGAGGTGTAGATTGGTGAAACGCGAGAAATGGTGTACCGATATTGCAAACCGTTGCAAAGGGTGATTAATCCGTTAACATCATTGACTACTTGTTGTTCACTAGCCGCACTAGGATTCAAATACTCTTGTTCACAAGAGCTAAGAGAACAAATCAATGCAAACGAAAAAAGGTATATTAATTTATTTTTCATTTTTTTTGAATTTTAATGGTTGAAATCTAAAATTAGAAGGTAGCTGTTAATTGAATTTGATAACTTCTTGGAATCGGTACGTTACCGAAATCAATTCCTCTGATCAAGTCATTGTTTCCACCTGAGTTGGTTTCTGGGTCAAAGCCGGTGTATTTATCCCATGAAATTAAATTTCTACCTGTGATAGATAAATTCAACTGGCTGATTCCTTTGATGAACTTTGGTAATTCATAATTGAAACTCACTTCTCTAAGTTTTACAAATGAACCATCTTCTACTCTAAATTCTTCAATAGGAACAAGGGCGAAAACGTATCCTCTTGGATATTCACCTTTCATTTCTTTTTCAGCTTCTAGACCAATACCAACATTGTTTCTTGTTCTTTTGTCTGCATTAAATACATCTACACCTTGAACTGCGTCTAACATAAAACGTAATCCCATTTTTTTGTATGTGATCGTATTGACGAATGAACCTGTCCAATTAGGATTTGGATTTCCAATCACCGAACGTACGTAAGCTCCAGTAGGTTGTCCATTAGCATCCCTTGATGGCGTGAAGGTAGAGATCGTATTTTGAACTCCTCGCTCTCTTTGAGGTAAACCTTGTGGAGTTAATAAATAACTTCCATCAGCATTTTTTGCATATGGATTTCCTAAAAATACAGATGCTGGTTGTCCTTCTACCAAGTAAGCCGGTGCTCCTGATACAGTAGTTAATGCTACTGTCGGTGAACCTAGCTTTGTAATGATATTTCTATTTCTATTATAAATGAACGTCATGTCCCAAGCAAAATCTTTGGTTTTAATCGGTGCATAATTCAACATGATTTCCATACCGGAATTTTCCATTTCGCCCACATTGTTTACAATTCCTGTTCCTCCTGTAGTAGAGGCTAACACTCGATTAACCACTAAATCGGTTATTTTTTGCGCATAAGAGGTAATGCCCAAATTGATTTTATTATTCAAGAACGAAATGTCCACGCCTGATTCTATCTCAGTCATTCTTTCAGGTCGGACATTTGGATTAGCCAACGTCGAACTTGAGATAATCGTGTTTTTTCCTAGGTACGGTACGGATGAAAATTGCCAAAAACGGTCATAAGATCCTATTCCGGATAAGTTACCTGCTTGACCATAAGAAAAACGCGCTTTGAATCCATTGATGATTTCATTGAATTCATTGTCTTTCCAAAAATCTAAATCGGAAGGAACAAAACTTGCACTAAATTTAGGGTAGTAATTGTTTTTTTCATTCGGTGAAAATTTCGAAGAAACGTCTTTTCTGATCGCACCTGTTAAATAAGCAATGTTCTTATAACCCAAAGTTGCTTGAGCAAACATTCCACTCAAATAGTATTGATCTAAGCCGTAACCTGCACTTACCGTTGTACTCGATGCCCCACTTACCGTTTCAATGAATGGTGCTAAACTTTCTCCACTTGCACGAGAAAAATCAGCTCTTTGGTATTGATAGTTTGTTCCGGTGATTAAATTCAATTTGAACTTTTCACTCAATTGACGTTCATAACTAATGTTTAAATCACTGTTTAATAGCAAAACAGAATTGTTAACATTGGATGCAAATCCTAATGGATAGCGTTCATTTGGTAAGCCAGCAGCTGCTTGGTATGGATAAGGCTTAATTAAGTTTTTACCCAATTGACTATATGAATCAACTCCAACGATCCAATCTATTGATAATCCTTTGAAAGGAGTTAAGTTTAATTGGAAATCATTGATGACACGATTTACCTCTTGGGTAAATGACATGTCCTCAATAGTAGATAATGGGTTTACCCGAGTTGGTTCCACAGCTTGTAAAAATCCAGATAAATCTCTTGATTTAATATCATAAATATTATTTGTAATGTTAATCGAGTTAATTGGGCTATAAAACACGTTACCATTTGCTTTTTCATTGGCAAATGAATTCGTATAACTCAATCCAACCGTCATTTTTGCCCAATTGGCCAAACGTTGATCAACCCTTGCTCTTAGTCCATAGCGGTTGAAATCTGTCCCTTTTACAATACCTGCATTTTTCATGTAAGAAATAGAAGTGAAATACTGTGTTTTCTCAGTTCCACCACTTACAGAAAGCGCATTGTCTGTTCCTGTTCCTGTTTGAAATATGTCGTCTTGGTAATCATAACGATTAACATCTACCAAATTGGTAGCCAAATTGGTCGCTACACCTTCGCGGATAATTGGAGTAAAAGTAGCTGCTGGATTATTCGCTGCAATGCTAGCAGGAGTAACTGCTCCAATAGTGTGCAAGCGAAGGCCTGTCCATCCATATTGTTTTCCATACGTACTGATGTACACCTTTTTTCTCAGTTCATTTACATTGAAACTTGTTGTGAATGAAACTTTTGGTGTGCCTGTTTTACCGCGCTTTGTTGTAATCAAAACAACACCATTGGAAGCCCTAGAGCCATATTGAGCGGCTGCAGCAGCGCCATTGATGATGTTTATGGATTCGATATCTGCTGGGTTAATGTCAGCCATTCTATTTGTTCCTGGCGAGGTACCTCCAATTTGATTTCCTACAGCAGTTTGAGATACGTTGGTGGAAGAATTACTTACGATAACTCCGTCTATAACATATAAGGGATCGGAATTTCCTTGAATCGATTTCACACCCCTCAAACGAATAGTCATACCTCCAGAAGGATCTCCTGAATTTTGAGTAATTTGAGCACCAGGAACTTTACCTTGCAATGCACCGAATAAATTGTTTGTCCCCGATTTTTTTAATTGATCCGACGATACAGTGTTAATCGCATTTCCTAATTCTCTTCGACTCGATTTAACGGTAGAACCGGTAACGATGACCTCGTCTAAGTTCATTACATCTTCTTTCAAAGTGAAATTTTGTGCGATTTCCGATTGCTTGCCAATCAGTACCGTTTTTCTTTGGCTGGAATAACCAACTGAAGCAGCAATCAAAGTAATGGAGCCAGAGTTTAAATCAGCTCTGAAAGAATAATTACCTTCAGCATCTGAACTTGTTCCAAGTGTTGTTCCATCAATTCGAAGAGAAGCACCTGGAATTCCTCCGTTCGAATCGCTAATTTTTCCTGAAATTAGAAAACTCTGTTTCTGAGCGTTTGCATAAAAGGATATACTTAATAGCGCAATTAAGCATACCATTTTACTGCAATAGCTCAGTAAGTGGTAAAATTTTGATTTCATTTTTTTAAAAATTATGGTTAAAAAATAAATTATTGCAAAAAAACTCAATTATTTTGCTTTTTTCTGCAACAATTATACTGAATATTTAAAAATTTTCTTTGTTTTTTCTTATTTATATTTTCCCAAAGAAATAATTTCTCATTAAAAATGATATTTTTGCCTAAAATCTATTTAATAAAATGTTGAAAGTTGAGCGTCTAAATTATATCTTAAAACAGATAAATCTGCACAATCGTGTATTGTCGACAGACCTAAGTGAGCAATTAAATGTATCAGAAGATACCATTCGAAGAGATCTGGCCGAATTAGCAGACGCGAACAAAATATTGAAGGTGCACGGTGGTGCTGTTTCAAAAACCTTGTACGGCGACGACAAATCAGTGGATATTTTCGCTTATCCCGCAAAACTGCAAATAGCCGAAAAAGCAATTTCTTTGATTAAAGATGGTATGTTTATTTTAGTTGGAGGAGGTACCACCTTGACGACCATTATACGAAATTTGCCTCAAGATATTCGTTTGACATTTATTACGGTTAGCCTTTCGGCTGCCTCAGAATTATTGAATTATCCCAATTGTGAAATAATATTTATTGGAGGTAGAATATCCGATACCACACGATTTTGTTTTGGAGGTGATACCATCAATCGCTTGTCAGAAATCCGCGCAGATTTATGCATTTTAGGAACGAATGCCATTGATGTAGAATTTGGATTAACAGATTCAGATTACGAGTCGGTTCAAGTAAAAAAGGCTATGATTCGTGCAGCAGATGCAATAGCCGTGGTAACCATCTCTGAAAAATTAGGTTCCAAACAACGTATTCGTGTTTGTAATATCGCCGATATCACTTATCTCATCACTGAATTAAATCCTCATGACCCGCTATTGTCGGAATTTGCAAAGAATACAAAGGTGATGTGAGAGGTAATAGGTAATAGTTAAGAGGTAAGACAAAGAGAAAATTCGATTCTCAGTGGCCGAGGTTCTCGAAGCCCCCTTTTACCTTTTACCTCTTACCTCTTACCTCTTACCTCTTACCTCTTACCTCTTACCTCTTACCTCTTACCTCTTACCTCTTACCTCTTACCTCTTACCTCTTACCTCTTACCTCTTACCTCTTACCTCTTACCTCTTCTTTAATTCTTATTTTCCAAGTATATTTGTCATCTTAAT
This sequence comes from Aquirufa sp. ROCK-SH2, assembly GCF_054558315.1. Taxonomy (NCBI): domain Bacteria; kingdom Pseudomonadati; phylum Bacteroidota; class Cytophagia; order Cytophagales; family Flectobacillaceae; genus Aquirufa; species Aquirufa sp. ROCK-SH2. The sequence goes on from NZ_JBPXKB010000004.1 coordinate 20,809, forward strand.
ATATTCAAATATATGGCTTTAGATATAATTATTGTTGGTGGAGGGATTGTAGGATTGGCAACTGCACATCGACTTTTGGAATCCAGACCTGATTTAAAAATTGCTTTGTTCGAAAAGGAGCACATGGTTTCCATGCATCAAACAGGAAATAATTCAGGAGTTATCCACTCGGGTTTATATTATAAGCCGGGTTCTTTGAAGGCTAAAAATTGCATTGAGGGGTATCATCAATTGATCCAATATTGCCAAGAACAAAATATTCCTTTTGAATTGACAGGTAAAATAGTCGTTGCCATTAACCAAGAACAACGCGTTCAATTAGAAAATTTATACCAAAGAGGACAACAGAATGGTTTAGAGGGCTTGAAAAAATTGTCTGTTGCAGAAATGAAAGAACATGAGCCACATGTGACGGGGGTAGAGGGGATGTGGGTGCCTCAAACAGGTATAGTAGATTATCGAGTGGTAGCAGCAAAATTAGCTGTTGGTATTGAAGCAAAGGGTTGCCAACTGCATTTGGGAGAACAAGTAATCAATATTACCAAGGGTTTAACCTATTCCATTGTTGAAACAAACAAAGGGGTTTACGAAACGAAATTAGTTATTAATTGCGCTGGTCTTTATTCTGATAAAATCGCTCAAATGTCGCAAAAAGAGCCTTTGGATGTTCGCATTGTCCCTTTTAGAGGAGAATATTTCAAATTGAGAGCTGATAAAGAATATTTAGTTAAAAACTTAATTTATCCAGTTCCAGATCCTAATTTCCCATTTTTGGGAGTTCATTTTACCCGCATGATGCGAGGTGGGGTGGAGGCAGGTCCAAACGCCGTTTTGGCCTTCCGGAAAGAAGGATACAAAAAAATGTCTATTGATTTTAAAGAACTTTGGAACACTTTAACTTGGCCAGGGTTTCAAAAAGTCGCTGCCAAATATTGGGAAACAGGTTTAGGTGAAATGTATCGTAGTTTTTCCAAGGAAGCCTTTACCAAAGCTTTACAAGAATTGATCCCTGAAATTCAAGAATCTGATTTAGTGGAAGGTGGTGCTGGCGTCCGTGCCCAAGCATGCGATCGAAATGGTGGTTTATTGGATGATTTTTCGATCATAGAAGATGCAAAAATTATCAATATACTGAATGCACCAAGTCCAGCTGCAACATCCTCTTTATCCATTGGTAAAACAGTTTCAGAAATGGCATTAACTAGATTCAGTTAATCATAAACACATCCTTTATAATTCATAACTCATAATTCAATTGAACATACTCTTTAAGTACCTAAAACATTATCGTTGGCGTGTCATTGGTGCTTTAGCTTTAGCAGCTACCAACCAAATATTTTCTTTGATGGATCCTTATATTTTTAGGGAAATCATTGATGATGTTGCTGGAGTTTACCATGCAGGTACGCATACTTTTGATCAGTTTTTTAATGCTATTTGGCCTTTGGCTTTGGCTTCCGTTGGAGTCGCTTTTGTGAGTCGAGTTGCTAAAAATTTCCAAGATTACGTGATTAATACAGTTACTCAAAAAGTAGGTGCCAACCTGTATTCAGATGGAATTCGCCATTCACTGGAATTGCCTTATGAAACGTTTGAAGATCAACGTTCAGGCGAAACTTTGGGTAAACTTCAAAAAGTTAGAACGGATGTTGAAAAGCTGATTACCATTGGAATCAACATTCTTTTTCAGTCGATCATCGCATTAGTGTTTATCTCAGTATATGCCTTTTCTGTGCATTGGATGGTGATGCCTTTGTTTTTATTGACAGGTCCTTTGATCGCTTATGTTTCTTCTGTGTTAAGTAAAAAGATCAAGGTGATTCAAATTGAAATTGTAAAAGAATCAACAGGTTTAGCAGGATCTACAACAGAAAGTTTACGAAATATTGAATTGGTGAAATCTTTGGGATTGGCTGAACAAGAAATAAGTCAATTGAATGCAACGACTGAAAAGATTTTGTTGCTGGAGTTGAAAAAAGTGCGCTATGTCCGATCGATGGCTTTTGTACAAGGTACTTGTGTGAATCTTTTGAGGATGTTGATGGTGGTCGTTTTGATTTATTTAATCTATGAAGGCAAAATTACCATTGGTCAATTTTATTCCCTGAATATTTATTCTTTCTTCCTATTTAACCCTTTGCAAGAAATTGGTAATGTGGTAAATACGTACAGAGAGGCAGAGGTTTCTTTGCAAAATTTTGAACAAATCTTGCAAATTCCAACAGAGAAGAAACCCGAAAATCCGATTTCAATTCCGCACATTCAAGAATTGAAATTTGATCATGTTTCCTTTAAACATCAATCGGCGAATTTAAATGCATTGAATGATATTAGTTTCGAGGTGAATGGTGGAGAAACCATTGCATTCGTTGGGCCTTCTGGCGCAGGTAAGTCGACACTTGTAAAATTGCTTGTAGGTTTATACCGACCTAAACAAGGGCAAGTTTTTTACAACGGAGAGGCGGGTGATCAAATTGATTTTGATCAGTTGAGAAAGAAAATAGGATTTGTTACCCAGGATACGCAATTATTTTCAGGCTCCATTCGAGAAAATTTATTGTTTGTGAATCCGCAAGCAACTGACGCGGAATGCATGGATGTATTAGAGAAGGCAGCTTGTCAAACTTTATTGGCTAGAGCGGATAAAGGTTTGGATTCATTGATTGGAGAAGGTGGAGTGAAGGTGTCGGGTGGAGAAAAACAACGTTTGAGCATTGCAAGAGCTCTTTTGAGAAATCCCAATTTATTGGTGTTTGACGAGGCAACATCTGCTTTAGATTCATTGACAGAAGAGGAAATTTCTGAAACTATTCGCGCTATTTCACATGAATCAGATCATATTTCCATTTTGATTGCACATCGCTTATCTACTATCATGCATGCCACCCGAATTTATGTACTTGAAAAAGGGAAAATTGTAGAAAAGGGGTCGCACGAACATCTTTTGGAAATGAAAGGATTGTATTATGCTATGTGGAGGCAGCAAGTTGGCGAGAACGCTTAAAAGACTTGTTGGGTAAACTTGGATTTTATTTTGTAAATCCTTGATTTTCCATAGATTATTGGGTTATTCTTTGTATTGAACAAAGAGTATTATGTATATTTGTTGTTTGAAAAAATTTCTACCTTTTTATTATGGCTTTAAATAAGTTTTCTAGAACCTTAACACAAGAAATCACCAATCCAGCTGCTAAAGCGATGCTTTATGGCATTGGCTTAACGACGGAGGATATGCAAAAACCTCAAATCGGTATTGCAAGTACTGGTTACGAGGGAAATCCTTGTAATATGCACTTGAATGGCTTATCTGTTCATGTGAAAAAAGGTATTCAGGACAATGGAATGATTGGTTTGATTTTTCATACGATTGGTGTTTCAGACGGTATGACCAATGGAAATGATGGAATGAGTTATTCTTTGCCTTCTAGAGACATTATTGCTGATTCCATCGAAAATGTAGTAGGTGCGCAATGGTATGATGGGGTAATTGCTGTGGTAGGTTGTGATAAAAATATGCCAGGTGCCATGATGGCATTGGCTCGTTTGAATAGACCGGGGATGTTAGTGTATGGAGGAACGATTCGCAGTGGAGAATATAAAGGTAAAAAATTAGATATTGTTTCTGCATTTGAGGCATTAGGTCAAAAATTTGCAGGTACAATCTCAGATGAAGATTATGATGGTGTCATTCAAAATTCCATTCCTGGGCCAGGTGCTTGTGGTGGAATGTACACTGCCAATACCATGGCTTCTTCGATGGAGGCAATGGGTTTAATTTTACCCAATTCATCTTCTTATCCAGCTACTCACGAGGGCAAAAAAGCCGAGTGTTTAGCCATTGGTGCAGCGATGAAAGTTCTTTTGGAGAAAAATATTTGTCCTAGAGACATTATGACAAGAAAAGCATTTGAAAATGCAATGACAATCGTAATGGCTTTAGGAGGATCAACTAATGCAGTTTTACATTATTTAGCGATTGCTCATTCTGCTGGTGTGGAATTCACCATGAAAGATATTCAAGATATTTCGGATAGAACTCCTTTATTGGCTGATTTGAAACCTTCAGGTAAATATTACATGGAAGATGTGTTAGCTATTGGAGGTATTCAAGCTGTGATGAAGTATTTGTTGCAGGAAGGTTATATGCATGGCGATTGCATGACAGTTACTGGTAAAACCTTGGCTGAGAATTTGGAAGGAACTCCAGATTTGAATTTTGAAACACAAAATATCATTCATCCACTTTCCAATCCAATCAAAGCAACGGGTCACTTGCAAATGCTTTATGGTAATTTAGCTCCAGACGGCGCTGTGGCGAAAATCACGGGGAAAGAAGGTGAGCGTTTTGAAGGAACTGCCAAAATTTGTGAGCGCGAAGAAGATGTGATTGATTTTATTGCCAAAGGTGAAATAAAGCCCGGTCATGTGATTGTTATTCGTAATGAAGGTCCGAAAGGTGGTCCAGGTATGCCAGAAATGTTGAAGCCAACTTCTGCAGTCATGGGAGCAGGTTTAGGAGATAAAGTTGCGATGATAACAGATGGACGTTTTTCAGGAGGTTCTCACGGTTTTGTGGTAGGCCACGTTACGCCAGAGGCTCAAGAGGGTGGGCCTATTGGATTAGTGAAAGACGGGGATAAAATCACGATTGATGCCGTTGAAAATAAATTGATTTTGCATGTATCAGATGAAGAATTAGCAGAAAGACGTAAAAATTGGAAGCCAATTCCTTCTCCGCATACTTCGGGTGTATTGAGAAAATACATCAAAAATGTAGGGCCGGCAAATTTAGGATGTGTAACAGATTTGTAAAAAAATAAGATTTAGATTTTTTTCTACATTAGGATACCTTAAATTAGCCTTTTATTAAAGTTTGAAACAAAAATTTTGATTTTATATGGGACAGACCCAAACCACCTCATCTGAATCTGTACAAACCGAAAAACAATTGTTTTTGTCGGGTGCTCAAGCAATCATGGAATCTCTGGTTGCACAAGGTGTAAGTACGATTTTCGGATATCCGGGTGGTGCAATTATGCCTACTTATGATGCTTTATACGACTATCAAGATCGTTTGAAGCACATCCTTGTTCGTCATGAACAAGGTGCTGGTCATGCTGCTCAAGGATATGCTCGTATGTTAAATAAAGCAGGAGTTTGCATGGTAACTTCAGGTCCTGGAGCTACCAATTTGATTACTCCAATTGCTGATGCCATGTTGGATTCTACCCCTTTGGTATGTATTGTTGGACAAGTGAAAGGTAATCTTTTAGGTACCGATGCTTTCCAAGAGTGTGATGTAATCGGGATGTCGATGCCCGTAACGAAATGGAATTATCAGGTAGTAGATGCCAATGAAATTCCAGAAATTTTAGCGAAAGCATTTTATATTGCTGAAACAGGAAGACCTGGTCCAGTATTGATAGATATTACTCGAACTGCGCAAACGGATTTTATGACGATTCCGTTTTCGTATCAAAAATGTACTTCAATCATTTCTTACAAACCAAGGTTAGAACCGAAAAAAGAACATTTAGAGGCCGCAGCTAAATTGATTAATGGAGCCAAACGACCTTATATTTTAGCAGGACATGGTGTAATCATTTCCAATGCGGAAAAAGAGTTAAACGAGTTAGTAGATAAAGCAGGAATTCCTGTGGCAACTACTTTATTAGGAATGTCTTCCATGGATGCTGATCACCCGATGTTTGTGGGCTGGCCAGGTATGCATGGAAATTATGGAGCGAATGTATTAACCAATTCTTGCGATGTTTTAATTGCTATTGGTATGCGCTTCGATGATCGTATTACTGGCGATTTAGCTACTTATGCAAAACAAGCAAAAGTGGTACATATTGAAGTAGATCCAAGTGAAATTGACAAAAACGTAAAAGCGGATGCTCCTGTGGTGGGTGATGCAAAATTAGCCTTAAAGGCGCTTTTGCCATTAATCAATCAAGCAGATCATTCCGAATGGAGAAATGAGTTCAGAAAATACGATGACGAAGAATTTGAGAAAATAAATAAGAGAGATTTGTTTCACGAAGGTTCCTTCATCAAAATGGGAGAGGCTGTGGCGATGATGTCTGATAAAACGAAAGGGGAGGCTGTGGTCGTAACTGACGTAGGTCAACATCAGATGATTACTAATCGTTATTATCGTTTCAAAAAGAATAATTCCATTGTAACCAGTGGAGGAGCAGGAACCATGGGTTTTGCTTTACCTGCTGCATTTGGAGCAAAAGTAGCCGTTCCTGAAAGAGAAGTAGTTGCTGTGATTGGTGATGGAGGGTTTCAAATGACTTTACAAGAATTAGGAACTATTGCACAGAGTAAATTACCTGTTAAGATCATTATTTTGAACAATAATTTCTTAGGAATGGTACGCCAGTGGCAACAATTGTTCTTTGATAATCGCTACTCCTTTGTAGAATTGCAAAATCCAGATTTCATTACCATTGCAAAAGGTTTTGGTATAAAAGGACATACAGTCAAAGATCGTGCGGAATTAAGTAGCTCTTTGGATACTTTATTAGATTCGAAGGAGCCTTATTTATTGGAAATTATTTGTGAAAAAGAAGAAAATGTTTTCCCAATGGTTCCAGCAGGTGCTTGTGTAACAAAAGTGAGGCTTGAGTAAAATATATATATGTTGACAAATTACACTATATCCATTTTTACTACCAACACGGTAGGTTTATTGAATCGTATTACCATCATATTTACTCGAAGAAGGTTAAATATTGAGTGCCTGACTGTGTCTGAAACTGAACGTAAAGGTGTTTCTCGATTTACGGTGGTAATTAAGAATGAAAACCGTGAATTCGTTGAAAAATTGGTTCGTCAAATCAGAAAAATAACGGACGTATTGGCTGTTTTTGGTTATTTGGATGACGAAATCGTATTTAATGAAATAGCTTTGTTCAAAATTTCAACACCTTTAGGAGGTAGTCCTTTGGATGTTAAAACGATTAATTTAGATTGGAATGCAAAAATTGTGCATTGGGGATTGGATTATGTTGTTTTAGAGAAAAATGGAACAGAAGCCGAAATTTCAGAATTTTATCAATATTTGAAAAAGTGGGATATTTTGGAATACATCAAATCAGGTAGAGTGGCAGTTGGTAAAACGGAAAAAGGTTTGGTGGAGTATTTACCAGAAGGTAATTGGGAGATCGTTTAAACGTATAATACAAAAAATAAAGAATAAGAATAATAAATTAAACAAAAACAGAATATGGCAAAGATTAATTTCGGTGGGGTTGTTGAAGATGTTGTAACCCGCGAAGAGTTTCCATTAGAGAAAGCAAGACAAGTATTAGCAGATCAAACGATTGCTGTAATTGGTTATGGTGTTCAAGGTCCAGGTCAAGCTTTAAACATGAAAGACAATGGATTGAATGTAATTGTTGGACAACGTAAAGGTAAAACTTTTGACAAAGCTATCGCTGATGGTTGGGTTCCAGGTGTTAACTTGTTTGAAATCGAGGAGGCTCTAGAAAAAGGAACAATTATTTGCTATTTGTTATCTGATGCTGCTCAAATCGAAATGTGGCCAACTGTTAAGAAATATTTGACTGCAGGAAAGTCATTGTATTTTTCTCACGGATTTGGAATTACTTATAAAGAAAAAACTGGAATTGTTCCTCCAGCTGATGTAGATGTTTTCTTAGCAGCACCAAAAGGTTCAGGTACTTCTCTTCGTCGTTTATTTGTTGAAGGAAAAGGATTGAATTCTTCTTTCGCTGTTTACCAAGATGCTACTGGAAAAGCACGTGAAAAATGTATCGCGATGGCTATTGGAGTAGGTTCTGGTTATTTATTTGAAACAGATTTCTACAAAGAAGTTACTTCTGATTTAACAGGTGAGCGTGGTACTTTAATGGGTGCTATCCAAGGTATTTTCGCTGCTCAATATGAAGTATTGCGTGAAAATGGTCACTCTCCTTCAGAAGCTTTCAACGAAACAGTAGAGGAATTAACTCAATCGTTAATGCCTTTAGTTGCTGAAAACGGAATGGATTGGATGTATGCAAACTGTTCAACTACAGCTCAACGTGGTGCTTTGGATTGGTGGAGACCTTTCAAAGATGCTACTAAGCCAGTATTTGAAAAATTATATAATTCAGTGAAAACTCAAGCAGAAGCAGCTCGTTCAATCGATTTGAACTCACAAGCTGATTACCGTGTGAAATTAGAAGCTGAATTGACAGAATTACGCGAGTCGGAAATGTGGAGAGCAGGTGCTGCAGTACGTAGCCTTCGTCCAGAAAGAAGCTAATTGTAATTTCTTGAAATTGAAGGGCAGTTGCATATAAGCAACTGCCTTTTTTTTTGTTATTTTGATGTATGGAATTCAATACATTTACTGAAATTCCAAATCTTCATCAAATTAAACAAGTGGCAGAACAGTTGAAAGGGGTTGTTTATCAGACACCTTTGCAGTTTTCCCATTCACTTTCCGAAAGATTTGGAGCGAACATTTATTTGAAACGGGAGGATCTTCAATTGGTTCGTTCGTATAAAATACGTGGCGCTTTCCACAAAATATCGAATTTACCCCAAGAGCTTCGTCAGAAAGGCGTTGTAGCTGCTTCTGCGGGTAACCACGCTCAAGGAGTTGCTTATGCCTGTGCTTCTCTTAAAATCCATGCGACAATTTTTATGCCCCAATCTACTCCTTTGCAAAAAGTAGAGGCAGTGCGTTTTTTTGGCAAAGATTTTGTTCGAATTAAATTGATTGGAGATACTTATGATGAAGCCTTTCGTGCGTCGAAAGGGTATTGTGAGTCAACGGGTGCTGTGTATATTCCCCCTTTTGATGATTATGATATCATTGCGGGTCAGGCTACGCTAGTTCTTGAAATCGTTGATCAAGCGCCAAAGCCCATTGACTATTTAATTGTTCCTGTAGGAGGAGGAGGATTAGCTTCGGGTGCGGCATTGGTAAAAGAGTATTGTTTGAATCAAACTATTTTAGTGGGTGTTGAGCCTTCCGACGCAGCTTCCTTGACATTGAGTTTAGCCAAAGGCAAAGTAACAGAATTAGAAAAAATGGATCCTTTCGTCGATGGAGCTTCGGTTAGAAAAATGGGTGAATTAACATTTTCGATTTGTCAAAAATACATGGACATCATCCTTCGGGTAGAAAAGCAAAAACTTTGCCAAACGATGCTAGATTTATATGACAATGAGTCAATTTTAGCAGAGCCAGCAGGAGCTTTAAGTATAGCATGTTTAGAACAATTGGCCTCTAGCCTCCGTGGAAAAACGGTGGTTTGTGTCGTTTCAGGTGGTAATTTTGATTCAAAACGGTTTCCTGAGATTAAAAAAATAGCTAGCGGAGAATAAAATAGTATTTATTTGATGAAATATTTTTTCTTTCATATTTCTTAATTTAAGATTATTGTTCTTATTATTTATTAATTATTAGTTTGTTAATCTAAATTAGTCCATTAATATTCGTGTTTATGGATTATTAATCTAATTGAGTTAAATCCCATTTTGTTTTTTGGTTGCATAGTAATGTAATAAAAAGTAGATTTGCAAAGAAAAATAGAAAACAAAATCATGAGTAATCGCATTAAAATTTTTGATACCACATTAAGAGATGGGGAACAAGTTCCAGGCTGTCAGTTGAATCGTGAAGAGAAAGTAGAAGTTGCCAAAGAACTAGAAAAGTTAGGTGTTGATATCATTGAGGCAGGTTTTCCAATCTCATCTCCAGGCGATTTTGCTTCTGTAAAAGCGATTTGCGAAGCAGTTACAGAGCCAACAGTTTGTGCTTTGACACGTGCTAAAAAAGAAGATATTGATGCGGCGGCAGAAGCTTTAAAGCCTGCACGTCATCCGAGAATTCATACAGGGATAGGTGCATCTGACGTTCATATTAAACATAAATTTAACTCTACTAGGGAGAAAATTATTGAGCAAGCGATTTGGGCAGTTCAATATGCTAAATCGTATGTAGAAGATGTAGAGTTTTTTGCAGAAGATGCGGGTCGTGCCGATTTGCCATTTTTAGCTCAATTGACAAAAGCGGTGATTTCAGCTGGAGCAACGGTTGTGAATTTACCTGATACTACGGGTTATTTGTTGCCTAATCAGATGTATGACCGTATTTCTTACTTATATGAGAATGTAGATAATATTCACCAAGCGACCATTTCAATGCATAATCACAATGATTTGGGTTTAGCTACTGCCAATACAATTGCAGGTATTCAGGCAGGTGCTCGACAAGTTGAGGTTACGATCAATGGAATTGGTGAAAGAGCTGGTAATACTTCCTTGGAAGAAATTGCTATGATATTAAATGTCCATAAGGATTTGGGTTTTTCAACAGGCATTAATCCTAAATTTTTATATCCAACCAGCGTTTTGGTATCTAATTTAATGGGTATGCCTGTGCAAGCCAATAAAGCGGTTGTGGGTGCAAATGCTTTTGCTCACTCATCAGGAATACATCAAGATGGATTTTTGAAGCATGCTCAAAATTATGAAATCATGAATCCAGAAGACGTGGGTGTTTCTTCTTCCGCGATTGTTTTAACATCAAGATCTGGACGTGCTGCTTTAAGACATCGATTGAATTTATTGGGTTTTGAATTTGAAAAACCTGATTTGGATCGTTTGTATACGCGTTTCTTAATTATGGCAGATGAGCGCAAAATGATTCACGATGAAGATTTGAAAGAATTGGTTGGGTGAGTTAGAAAAGAGAAGAGAGAAAAGAGAGAGAAAAGAGAGAGAAAAGAGAGGAGAGAAAAGAAGAAGAGAGAAAACTCGCTCTGCTGTGTTGAGTGTAACACCGAGCCTTTGTGTTAACACAAAGATTTAAAACATTAAGCCATTAATACGCGCTCAGCTGTGCTGAGTGTGTACTATGATTTGAACTTTTAGTTCAATTATTCCTTGAAGAAAATCAGATTATTGATTGGAAATATAAGTTTCTGGTCATTAAATCTGATTTTCTTTTTTTATGGGGTAATGCGTCCCCTTACCCCCTGCAATTTACGGGTTTAAGAGTTCAGTTGTTTGATAAAATTTTCTGGATATAACATAATTTTAAGAATGCAGAATGTAGCATTCGCCTTACCCATTACCTCTTACCTATTACCTTTTACCTCTTACCTCTTACCTCTTTCCTCTTACCTCTTCTATCCATTTACCGCTGTAGCGCTACTAGCTAAACTCATTTTGTTTTCTTCGATCAATTTCAGAATTCCTAAATTGATTTGTTGTTTGGTGATTTGATATTTAGCGAAATCTGTTGTTTGTACAAAATAGGTGATGGACAAATCGAGAGAGTAAGTCCCAAAACCTTCAAATATTATTTTAGCTGCTTTTTTCTTGCTCAATGGCTCTTGATTGATCAAATTCTCAATGGAAGGAATTAATTTTTCAATTTGCTCCGCTTTTGTGTTTAACGCGAATGTTAAATTGTATTTGGCTCTTCTGTAATTTCTTTCACTGAGATTTTCCAAAGATTGAGAGGTTAAAAGTCGATTAGGTATCAAAATTAAATTGCCATCCAATGCTCGAATTCGAGTGCTTCTGAATCCGATTTTTTCAATATCACCAGTGATTGTCCCAACCTGAATGCTGTCACCAACCACAAAGGGAAGATCAAGAAAGATGGTAAAAGAGGCGAAGAGATTTTCTAAGGTTTCTCGAGCTGCCAAAGCCAAGGCTAAACCACCAAGTCCTAAACCGGTTATCAAAGCAACGACATCCACTTCAAATATTCTTCCCAATAAAACAAATCCCGAGCCCGTAATAATAAAAACCAAAGCCAAGTCGTTAAGAAAAGGAATAAATTGTTGTTTGGATTTTTGTTCTAATCCTTGCCATTTTTCTTGAGCTACCAAAATGATAACCTTCATTATCCGGATAATTAGCCAAGTAATTGTGAGAATTAAAGCAGCCTCAAAGGCTTTTTTGACAAGAAATAAAAGACCAAAATCTTTAACAGAGCTAAAGTGCCATTGTAAAGGAACATGAAGATTCAGAGAAGCTACATACAGGAAAATCCAAAAAAGTAATAGTTCGAAAGGTTTTCTAATTAATTGAATACAATCCTGAATTTGAATGATTTGATCAGGCAGAAAACGATAGATGATTTTGGAAAATGAATTAGAAAAAAATCTTCTAAAAGCAAAACCAACTAAAATAATGGCGAAGAAAAGTAAAATATCTAACGCTGAATTTTCTAAAAGATATAAATTGGACAAGCTATCTTTGAACATAATTGAGGATTTTACTTCCAAATATACTTAATATCTTAGTTGAATGTGAAATAAAATTGCGACCTTTGCAAACTTAATAGTATTCCGAGAAGTATTTTTTATATGATTTATAATCAAAGAGTTTCAAGTTTTTTTGATAAGGTTCTTGCCAAAATAGTATTGTTTTTGATAATTACCTTGGCTTCTATTCATTCAGAGCTAAAAGCTCAAAGCATATTGAATTCTCCTTATTCTTACATTGGTATGGGGGAGTTAGATGCTGGTCATTCAACAAGTAATATCATGATGAGTGGATTGGGAGTTTCTAATTCGAATGGAATATATTCAAGCGTAATAAATCCAGCTTTATTAGCTAGAAATAGATACACTGGTTTTGAAGCGGGTGTCAATACCGAATATAAAACCTTACAAGATTATCGCCAAAAGCAAAGTGTATTTGGAGGTAATTATCAGTCATTGAATTTAACAATACCGGCTTCGGCTCGTTGGACATTTGCAATTGGTATTAGACCCTATTCTTCGGTTCAATATGATACGAAATCTTATCGTAGATTGAATTTACTCGGTGTAGATAGTTTGATTTACAGTTTTTCGGGTGTAGGAAATATCAATAAATTATCTTTTTCTAATGGAGTTCGAATCAGTAAAGAGGTTTATTTGGGCCTAGAAATGGACTATTTGTTTGGAAATATTGTGCGAAATGTTTCAACTCAAAATTTGTCAGATGGGCAATATTATAAAGTTCAGCTTGAAAATAGAAATGATTATTCAGATTTTAGTTTCAAAGCTGGGTTGGCTTATCGCCATGCGATTAAGAAAGATTTGTATTTGAATTTAGGTGCGACTATCGATTTAAATTCTACAATGAAAGCAAGTCAAATTAAGCGATTTGCCATTTTAGATTATACAGGAATTAATACTTTAAACGCTGATACATTAAGTCAAAAGACTCCTTATACGCAAAATTTACCCGTATCAAGGAAGTTCGGAGTAAGTTTGGAGAAAATTGCAAGATGGATGGTAGGAGTTGATTTTATCAGTACCGACTGGACAAAGGTAGAAAACAATTTAGGCCAAGCTAGAGCTTTGCCTGTAAGTAATAAATGGATAGTAGGTGGTGAATTTACCCCAGATTTCGAGTCAGTTTCTAATTATTTAAAACGTACCACTTATCGTGCTGGGTTTAGTTACCAAACCACTCCTTATGCCATGTCTGAATCTAGTCCTTATGCTGTGGATATGAATTTTAGCGTTGGTGCTGCTTTACCCTTGAGAAATCTTTCTTATTTAAATGTTTCATACCAATTTGGTAAAAGAGGGACTTTAAGTCAAAATGGTTTAGAAGAACAATATCATCGAATTTCATTGGGATTAACCTTGAGTGATTTGTGGTTTGTTAAGCAAAAAATTAATTAATATTTCAAATGAGTGATCTTAGGAAATTCCTTTTATTATTCGTTTCGATCCTCTTCTTTTTTTCTTGTCAGGAAGAAAAAAAATCAAGCAATTTGGTCTATGTCGGACCAAAATCTGAATTAACAGGAATAGACATGGTTTTTTCTGATTCTGCGAAATCTGTCGTAAGAATGGTTACAGAAAAACAAATCACACTTTATTCAGAAGATCGGGTTTATCCTAAGGAGATGAAGCTTTGGTTTTTTGATAAATTAGGCAATGTAAGCACCCAAATACGCGGAGATAGTGCACGTTTTTTTCGACAAAAAAACCATTATAAACTAATGGGGCATGTGAAAATTTTCAATATCAAAAAATCTGAAACTTTAACCACGGACGAATTTACTTGGGTACCTGACGAAAAGAGAATTTTTACAGAAAAGCCAGTTCAAATACGAACAAATACTGAAGTCTTTAATGGTGTTGGTTTAGACGCCGCACAGGATTTCTCCACCTATTCGCTCAGAAGAGTCACCAATTCAATGTTGAATGTGGAAAGTTTGCCGAATTAGAAGAGAGGAGAGAGAAATGAGAAGAGAGAAGAGAGAAGAGAGAAAAGACCTCCTACCTTTTACCTACAACCTTTTACCTATTACCTTTTATCTCTCACCTCATTCCACTACTGTTGAATCTCCAGGAGCAATTCCGCTACAGGTGAAATCAAAATGGAAATTTTCTGGTTTTGTGAATGGCATTTTTCGATACCCTTCTGTACCTAATTCTGTGTCGGCATAGACTTTCGTCATGAATTTCGCATAAACAGGCATTGCCATTTTTGCACCTTGTCCAAGTGCCAAAGTTCTAAAGTGGATACTTCTGTCATCTCCACCAACCCAAACGCCCGCAACTAATTTCTGTGTCACTCCCATGAACCAGCCATCCGAAAAGTTGGACGTAGTACCCGTTTTGGCACCAATTTCATTACCTTCTACAATCGGTGTTCTTTTTAGTCCTTCCGCTGTACCCAATGGTTCTTGAATAGCACCTTGTAACATATAGGTCATTAAGTAGGCGGTTTCTGGCTTAATAGCCGCCTTTGCAGTAGGTGAAAATTCTTTTAGTACATTACCTACTTTATCTGTGATTTTTAATATCAGGATAGGTTCTATTTTTTCCCCTCCATTTGCCAAGGTACTGTAAGCGGATACTTGTTCATATACAGAAACTTCAGAGGCGCCTAAGCACAAAGACGGACCTTCGTAAAGTGGACTTGTAATACCAGCTTTGTGGGCAAATTCAGCAATTTTTTGAGCACCTAAGGTTTTCATTAATTTGGCTGAGATGGTATTAATAGACAATGCCATTGCTCTTCTCAATTTTAGTTTTTCATAGCTATATTTTCCATCTGAATTTTGCGGTGTCCAAGTACCTCCTGTTAATCCATCTTCTTCACCAAAAGTTACTGGTTCATCAATGAGTTCATCGCATGGCGTTGCAATTTCATTTTCAATGGCGGCACCATACACAAAAGGCTTGAAAGTGGAGCCTGGTTGTCTTTTGCTTTGAGAAATATGATCAAATTTAAAGTATTTGTAATTGATTCCTCCAATATAAGCTTTAACGTGACCATTGGTAGGATCCATAGCCATGAAGCCACAGTTTAAAATTCTTTTGTAGTATTTCAAAGAATCCATTGGGCTCATCGTTGTGTCGATATCTCCTTGGTAAGAAAAAATGCTCATTTTGATTGGGCGATTCAACTCCTCCCACACTTTGTATTCATCATTGTTATAAGCATTCATCAGGTCTCTATACCTTTGCGTTCTTTTCATCGCATCTTTAATGAATCCTTTGATTTCTTTCATCTCTTCATTCACCCAAGGATTTCTACCTTTCCAGTGACTGTTGAACAAAGATTGCTCCGTTTTCATATGTTCTTGCACAGATTCCTCAGCATATTTTTGCATCCGAGAATCGATAGAAGTATGAATTCTTAATCCACTCGTATACAAATTGATTTGCTGGTCTTCAGGACGATCTTCATTGATTTCTTTAATCACAGCCAATACTTGCTTACGGATGGATTCTCTGAAATAGGGTGCGGCACCTGTATTTTGATTTTCAACTTTGAACTTCAAATTCAGTTCATTGGCTTTGAATTTTTCTGCATCTTCTTCCGTAATGTAATCGTATTTGGCTAATTGACTTAATACCACATTTCTTCTTTCTAAGGTACGATCTGGTCGGATGCGTGGGTCATAAAGGGAAGGATTTTGAAGTAAACCGATTAATGTTGCTGCTTCTACAATATTGATGTCTTTTAATTCTTTTTGGAAATAGGTTTTTCCCGCCACTTGAATTCCATAAGCATTGTTTCCAAAACTTACTTCATTCAAATACATGGCCATTATTTCCTGTTTGGTGTATCTTCTTTCTAATTTGATGGCCAAAATCCATTCTTTCACTTTGGCAATCACCGTTTTTAATCCACCAATTTTCATCAAAATACCCAAGTAAACGGGATCTTCTTCACCAAATTCAATATTCCTTGTGTTGAATAGGTTTTTTGCTAATTGTTGAGATATAGTACTACCTCCACCGGATGTTCCCAAAGTCGCAATAACGCGAATCATTGAACGGAAATCAATGCCAGAGTGTGTTGTAAACCTAGCATCTTCCGTCGCCATTAAGGTGTTCACAACGGTTAATGGAAGTGATTCGAAATCAACAGGATTTCTATTCTCTCTAAAATATTTGCCAATTTCTTGGCCATCTTCAGAGATAATAAGGGAGGCTTCTTGACTGGTTGGATTTTCCAATTCTTGCAAACTGGGCATCCCTCCAAATAGCCATAAAAAGTTGAAATTGACAGCTACGATAAACAAAATAGCCGCTAGCGTTGAACCTATAAAAAATCGATAGGCAAAACGAATAAATTTTTGATATTGACCTTGTTCAAATTCGATCATAATTACCGTTTATTTTTATTTAACGCTTGTAATAATTCTTGAGCATCAGTTTTCAATGTACTTTTTGGAAAAGTTTGAATGAAAATTTTAAGAATTTCCTCGTAGGAAGAAAGATCTTTTAATTCACCTTTGTTCAATGCTTTTAAAAAGAGCACTTTGTCTTCTAAATTACTTCCAGGGAATTGTTGCTCAATACTCAAACATTGATTGAATGACTCTTGAAAATTCCGCGCTTTATAGTTTGTATATGCTTTTTCATAAGCTTTTTGAGCCTCTATTTCTTTTCCTTCGCTCAAGGTTCCATTTTCAATTTTTAAAATCAAGGATTTAAAATGTGATTCTGGATATTTTTCAAATAGTTGTTTTCTAAATTCTTTTTGAATTTTTGATTGATTGGAATTGGATAAATAAAGTAAATAAAGTGTCTCTGCCTCATAGGTAGTGGATGGAAACTCTTTCAATAATCTACCTAAAGTCGTTTGCGTTAGATCATTATCTCCAATTTCAATTTTACTAAATTTTCCAAGTTCAAAAATAGATTTTTCTAACGTTTTTTGAACCACTGATTTTTCAACTTCTGATTTAGGAATACTAGCTAACCAAATCTGTAAGGAATCACCCTTTTCAATGTTTGACGCCAAAGTATTTTTTTCAGAAGTGTTATTCTTTAAAGGAATTTGTGAAGTAGTGGTTTCTGAATTTTCTAAATTATTGGAGGATTGGTTTTTGTTTTTTCTGTTCCAAAAGTCCTCCAAAGTCCGATTAGGCCACTTATTTAAAAATTCTTGCTTTCCTTGAATGCGGATCATATCATTGTAAAAATAAAAACTCTGTTGCTCTGGTGAGCTTGGTCTTCTTGTAAAAACAACTTGATTAATCGCAACAATGGGGGTGACTGTCTTTGTTTGAACGCTATCTTTTTTGATCGATTCTTTCTGTTTCATTTGCTGGTAAATCGATTTCAGTTCTGCTTCACTTTTTTTAGATAGGCTTATTAAGGAGTCCGTATCTAGGATTTTTTTGTTTAAAACAGTGTATTCTTTCCAAGTCTTTTTCAATTTTTGAATGGAGGCGAATTCTGGATGAGAGCTAGTTACGTAGGTGGCAGCACTATCGTAATATTGACTAGCGAGTTCAAAATTTCTTATTTTTTTTGCAAATAAATTTCCTAACTGTAGATATAAAATTCCTTTATCAGGATTATTTTCAGCACCTTTCTCCCAATATTCTTTGGCTTTTTCAAAATCGTTTTTCTCGTAATAAATTTGCCCAATGGCCATGTAAATCATGGCTTTATTGCCTTCGTTTTTGGGTTCTTTTAGCATGGAAAGTAATTTTTCCAATGAGCCAGAAAGTTGATTACTACTTAGCTTAGAATGAAATTGTAGTTCATAACTCGGTTTATTGGAGTCTACTTTTTTGAAATAATCACTTGCTAAGGTATATTTTTTTTCTTCTTGGAAAAGTTGTCCCAAGATATAATACAACCTTGCTTTTTCATTTCCCGATTTCATCAAAGGTAAAGCCTCTTCTATCAAGGCGATGGCTACAAGATTTTCACCTCTTTTTTGATGAAAATAGGCTTTTGATAGGTAAAAATTCTTTTTTTGAGATTTATTGAGGTCTTGTTCTTGAATGAATTCAGCCACTTTTTCGGCGGAAGTGAAATCATTTTGGAAAATATATATTTGGTACAAAGCCATCAATGAAGCTATTTGAGAGGATTCATCATGGTCGATTGAGTTAACGTATTTATATGTTTCAATGGCATTTTTAAAATCATTTTGCAAGACTCTACCATTTCCAATCAGTACATAGGCATTGTCAATGAATCGCGAGTTTTGATGTCTATCAATAACAATGGAGGCTTTTTTAATGATTTTTTCTATTTCGGCCGCATATTTTTTTCCCTGAATGGTATCAATTTCTGCGATGATGGGTAAGGTTTTGTTGTAATTTTCGGTGCTTTCTTCTGCAAGTTTAGTTTGGACCGACTTTTGTAATCTTTCTGCCTGCCAAATAGCATTGTATTTTGCATTGATGTTATGGAACGCTATGGAAAATGGTTTTGTGCTGTATTGCGAGCAAGACCATGTTAAACATACAATGAACAATAAGGCTAGGAAACGAATCATTTAATGAATTTCAAAATTTAGCAAATTTACAATTTATCTTAACGAAAATTGGATAAATTTAGCATACAATTCAAAAATAATATATCCATGAATCAATACCAACGATTTGTCGGTGCGGCATTTCAAATGTTAGTCACCATTTTATTGGGTGTTTGGTTAGGAACCTATTTGGATGGTTATTTTTTGACAGAAAAACCGTGGTTTACCATTGCGCTTTCTTTGACTTCCATTGCATTGGCTATGTTTGCTTTGATTAAGAGTTTGCCGAAAGAATGAGGGGTGAGGTAAGAGGTAATAGGTAAAAGGTAAGAGGTAAAACAACACGCGCTCAGCTGTGCTGAGTGTGTACTATAAATAGAACTTTTAGTTCTGAATTGAGATAGAGAACAGATAACATAGACAAAACTCTGTGTTGGTGTTTCGAACTTGGTGAACCTTGTGTTAAAAAGATTGTTGAACCTGAGTTAATTTCACAATACATGTATGGGTGTCTGAGGTTGTATCATTTTTAATTTGATCATTTCCTCATAGTGTGAGCCACCACCTAAGATTTCAATGTTCTCTAAATTTGGAAAAATCGAGAACAGCATACTTTTGATATCGTACAAATACATTCTGAAATTTTGCGCTTCTTCAAATGTCTTACCTGTGGAACATTTTTTGTCTAAATGCATTCCATCAGAAAAAAATGGATAAACAAACCAATGAAATTTCTCTTTCGTATTTTTAGGAATAAACCAATGACCTTCAGTCGCATAAATATTTTTGATGATTTGATTTCGTACCGTATCTAATAGATTTCCTCTACTCTCCAGACATTCAATTTATTGATTCGAAAAAGGAAAAATTCTACGTCAAAGCGACATTCAACATCATTAGGAATAGGTACATTTTTGGCTAAATCGCTGTTCAAATCATAATAGGAGTGTTGCTTACCTTTCTTGTTTATATCGCTAAAATAGGCATAAGTAGAGATGGCTTTTTTTTCAACATGTTCTACGAATGGAATTAAACAAATACTACGTTTCTTCTGACCAAGCACTTGACTAGCTGTGCATGTAAATAGAAATAAAATGCAAATAAATTTAATTTTGAGAATCGGGATCATTATTGTTGTTAAAAAAATGTTAGTGGTCTTTTGTCAAAATGCCTTAGTCGATTTTTTATACAATTTTCGTTTTTTTTGTGATTAAAAAAAATGTCAAAAACTTTGAGTCTCTTTTTCGTAAAATAGACCTCTAATACCTAATAACTAAAAACTAATAACTAATTTAGTATTTAAATTCTTTTTTCCGTGTTTGAGGGTCGTAAGCACATCATCTTCTTGTTCTTTGTAATCGTTGCCTTGGCATTTTTGGCTAAGTTGTTATACTTACAAGTATTTGACGAAACCTATATGAAGGCGGCGGATAATAATGCAATCCGTAAAATTATTCAAGTCCCTTTTCGGGGAGAAGTGTACGACAGGAATCAGAAATTAATTGTGTATAATACGCCTATTTATGATTTATACGTAACGCCTCGGAAAGCTTTAGTGAAAGATACACTACGTTTTTGTCAGCTTTTTGGTATTACAAAAGGATATTTTGACACAACCATGCGACGTGCAAAGGCCTATTCGAAAGTGAAACCCTATTTGTTTTTAAAACATTTGTCCAAAGAGGATTTTGCTCGTGCTCAAGATGCGATGGTGGACTATCCTGGGTTTTCTTTTACCACCAATGCTTTCAGAACCTATCAATACAAAGCTTTATCCAATGCCTTAGGTTATGTGGCAGAAATCAATCCGGATGCACTTTTAGAGCAAACGGATGATTATTATCATCAAGGTGATTTTGTGGGAGTTTCGGGGCTTGAATCATTTTATGAAGAGTCGCTCAGGGGGCAAAGAGGCATTAAATACCGAATGGTAAATAGCAATGGGGTTGAAAAGGGCGATTTCAAGAATGGTAAATTGGATATTACGCCTATCGCTGGAAGTAATTTATATACAAGCATTGATATAAAAATTCAACAATATGCCGATAGTTTAATGCAAAACAAGGTTGGAAGTGTGGTCGCGATTGAGCCTTCTACTGGGGAGATTTTGACAATGGTTTCTGCACCGTCTTATGACCCTAGTTTATTGGCAGGTCGAAATTTTTCCAAATATTATAGTCAATTGGCCTTGGATCCAATGAAACCCTTGTTAAACAGACCACCTTCGGCGTATTATCGTCCAGGCTCTACGTTTAAATTAATTCAAGCTTTAGTCGGATTGCAATTAGGAGCATTGACACCGGGGTCAGTTTTTACTCATGCTGGTGCGCCAGTTAAATGTCACTCGCACAATACCTCCCACAATGATTTACACAATGCCATTCAATGGTCTTGCAACCCTTATTTTTATCATGCTTTTCGGAAAATTTTGTACGATAAAACAGAAGGAAATACTTTTCAACGTTCAGCCCAAGGATTACAACGTTGGTCTGAATTAGTGGCCAATTTTGGAATTGGACGTAAATTGGGCATTGATTTAAGTAATGAAAAGAAAGGCAATTTGCCCAATGTGGAATATTATAATAAAATTTACAAAGGTGAAAATACTTGGAAATTTTCTAATATTTATTCATTGAGTATTGGTGAAGGTGAATTAGTGGTTAGTCCATTAAAAATGGCCAATGTAGCGGCAATCATTGCCAACAGAGGTTGGTATATTCCTCCACATATTGTAAAAGGGCTCGGCGATAAAAAAACCTTAGATCCTTTTTATCGTACCAAAATTCCGGTAGGGGTAGATGCTAAGCATTTTGGTGTCGTGATAGAAGGGATGAAGGATGCTGTTTTACATGGAACTGTTGGAGGTGATGGACGTATTCCTGATATTGAGATGTGTGGAAAAACGGGAACTTCTCAAAATAAAAAAGGAAAAGACCATTCTATTTTTATTGCCTTTGCACCCAAAAATAATCCCAAAATCGCTATTGCGGTATTTGTCGAAAATGCTGGATTTGGCGGTTTTGCTGCTGCGCCGATTGCGTCTTTAATTATTGAAAAATATTTGAAAGGAAAAGTGGATCGAAAAGATGTGGAAACCAAATTTTTAAATATGAATTACATGGGAAATGTACTCTCAGTCATGGGAAAACCGGTTCCTAAAGTTCACGTAGATTCAACAAAAAAATGAACGAAAATCATCAGATTGTAAGTCGGCTAGATTGGATAAGTGTTGGACTTTATTTCCTATTTGTATTAATGGGTTGGTCCAATATTTATTCAGCGGTTTACAATCCTGAGGCTCCTCTTTGGATTTTTGATGCATCATTT
The DNA here is from genome assembly GCF_054558315.1 of Aquirufa sp. ROCK-SH2. Taxonomy (NCBI): domain Bacteria; kingdom Pseudomonadati; phylum Bacteroidota; class Cytophagia; order Cytophagales; family Flectobacillaceae; genus Aquirufa; species Aquirufa sp. ROCK-SH2. The sequence goes on from NZ_JBPXKB010000004.1 coordinate 42,862, forward strand.
TATGATAGCAATGCAGGTAAGCAATTGATTTGGTTAGGGACAAGTTTAGTCCTTATGATATTTATTTTTGCCATTGATTTTCGGTTTTTTGAGTCATTTGCACCTTTTATTTATGGAGCATTAATTGTTTTATTGATATTAGTGCCTTTTTTGGGTGTAACAGTGAATGGTTCTCATTCATGGTTTAAATTTGGGAGTATTACCATACAACCTGCTGAATTTGCTAAAACAGCAACAGCTTTACTTTTGGCTAAATATTTGGATAATTCCCAAGTGAATTTGACTAAATGGAAAGATCAGAAGAATGTTGCATTGATCATTGGTCTTCCAATGTTATTGATTATTGCTTCCAATGAAACAGGGTCTGCGCTTGTTTTCGGATCATTTTTAATTTTACTTTATCGAGAAGGGTTACCAGGAGAATACCCAGCTCTATTTATTTCTACCATCACCATTTTTATTTTGGCTTTGTTGATTTCACCATTAAGTATCTTAATTATTTTGCTTATTTTAGCCTTAATCATCATTATATTTCTTCCCATTTATTTACAAAGAGCCTATCAAACCTATGTTAAAATTTTGGTCGGAATAGGAATCATCATGTCGATGGTTTTAGTGGTTGACTTTTTGGTGAACAATGTTTTAAAAGAGCATCAAAGAAATAGGATTAAGGTTTTATTAGATCCTAATTTTGATAAAAGAGGTTTAGGCTATCAAGTGACACAATCAAAAATTGCCATTGGTTCGGGTGGATTTTGGGGAAAGGGATATTTACAAGGGACACAAACGAAATTTGATTTTGTTCCTGAACAAAGTACGGATTTTATTTTTTGCACGATCGGGGAGGAGCATGGGTTTTTAGGCGTAACAGTCGTGATAGCATTGTTCATTGCTTTTTTGTGGCGCTTGATGTATTTGGCAGATCAACAGAGAACTCGATTTGCTAGAGCGTATGGATATGGGGTTGTTGGAATTATCTTCTTTCACTTTTTAGTGAATATAGGAATGACCATAGGATTAATGCCCATAATGGGTATTCCACTTCCATTTTTTAGTTATGGCGGTTCCTCTTTGTGGTCATTTACAATTTTATTATTTATATTTCTGAAATTAGATTCGCATCGGTCGGATATGTTATCACGTTAATTGAATGGAAAACGAAAAAATTTCTCAAAAAGGTAAAATGCTTATTGCCGTAGCTGCATTAGGTTATTTTGTGGATGTATATGATTTAATTCTATTTTCAGTGGTTAGGAATCCTAGCTTAAAAAGTTTGGGATTGGTGGGTGATGAATTATTAAATAAGGGCTTAGATCTTATGAATGTTCAAATGGCGGGAATGCTCATTGGGGGGATTCTATGGGGGATTTATGGCGACAAAAAGGGGAGGAAATCCGTTTTGTTTGGATCTATCTTGATGTACTCTTTGGCCAATGCCTTGAATGGTTTGGTGCAAGATTTGAATATGTATTATGTGCTAAGATTTATCGCGGGAGTTGGTTTGGCAGGTGAATTAGGAGCAGGAGTTACTTTAGTGAATGAAAGCTTACCCGCTTCAAAGCGAGGAATCGGAACTTTAATCATTGCCGGAGTTGGTGCTGCAGGTGCCGTATTTGCTCCCATTGTTGCAGGATTTAGTCCAGATCCTGAATGGTGGAGAACTTGCTATTTTATTGGCGGAGGAATGGGCTTGGCTTTGTTATTACTTCGTTTAGGAACTTTTGAATCTGATTTATATTCGGAATTAGATGACAAAATTGAAAAGGGTAATTTTTTCCAATTGTTTAAAGAAAAAGGCATTTTCCTGCGCTATCTGTATTGTATATTAATGGGTTTACCTATTTGGTATGTCATTGGAATATTGGTTTTTTCTAGTCCAGAAATCACCAAAACAATCGGTATTGATGGAACGATTACAGGAGGTGATGCCATCATGTATTGTTATTTAGGTCTGAGTATTGGCGATTTTGCAAGTGGGTATTTGAGCCAATTTTGGAAGAGCAGGAAAAAAGTGATTGTTACGTTTATTTTAGTTGCTGTAGTTTTAATGGTCGTTTATTTATTTGCATTGCAAAATATTTCATTGTTTCAAGGTAAATTATTAATCAGCTTATTGGGTTTCTTTGGTGGTTATTGGGCTGTATTTGTAACTAGTTCTTCCGAACAATTTGGTACAAATTTACGTGCTACAGTAACTACAACTGTGCCGAATTTTGTCAGAGGAGCCTTAATTCCAATCAGTTTACTTTTCAAATATTTAATTCCATCACTTGGATTATTAAATGCGGCTTTTGTCGTTGGAGTCATTTGCTTCGCATTGGCATTGTGGTCCATTTCACAATTGAAAGAGTCATTTGGTAAATCGTTGAATTTTACAGAATAAATGGCATTAATTTCTAAGAAAAAAATCCTTTATCGCATTAATAATCAACTCCGGAAGTATTTACATAAATACAATCGAGAACATCCTATGAACATTAGTTATGTGGATTTGCTTCGATATGACAATGCGATTACCTTATATGATAAAAATGGTAATGATACTTTGTGGGAAACTGTATTTTACAGCCCCATGGATCAAGAGGAAGTACATGAATCTTTGAAGCAAATTTATGCCGATTTGAAGACAGATGGAGATGATGAAGTGATTAAACACTTAGTAATTGATCGTGTGGATTACTGTACGTATGGTAACACACATCCATTTCGAGTAAGAATTGTTAATCGTGTCAATGATAATTTTGATTATTTCTATATCAAAATTGCTGATGCTTCACGCGTGTATGGTTTGGAATTAGAACATATTTTATCTCCGAATCGAATCAATTACGTGACGTATGATAATACTTTAGTGGAGGAACATATCTCTGGAGTTCCAGGAGATGTTTTTTTGAAACAAGATTTAGAAAATGATATTGAGGCTCCCATTCGTTTAGCCAAGGAGTTTGTTAAGTTTAATGAGCGTTGTTTGGTCCAATTATTGGGCGATATGCATAGCGCGAATTACGTAGTTATTACCACTCCCGATTTTGAAGAAATTTATTATCGTATTCGTCCCATCGATTTTGATCAGCAATGTTATGAAGGGAAGAAGTCTGTGTATTTACCTCAATATTTCAAGCAAAATAACCCATTGGTAGAGTTGGGTATGAAATATATGACGCCAGAATCTGTTTGGCAATATCAGATCGAGGAACGTTCTATGATTGCTAGTCGATTAAAATCAGAAAGTCAGCGAGTATATGATTTAATGGATGTATTGTCAAAAGATGATATCGCACCATCCGAAAATGTTGAATCTTTGAAAGTTGATTTAGCCAGGCATTACAAGGACAAGCGTTTTTTAGATTGCAAAACCATGGGTGAAATTGTCTGGAATAGTTTGGATTTAGTAATGAAACATGGAGGGAAGAAGTGACGTATGATGTATGATGTAAGATGTATGTCGTTTGATGTATGATGTAGAGACGCACGGCCGTGCGTCTTTTTTTTTATAAAAACATAGTGCGTCTATACCCCAAAAATTGAATTAGGAATTTAAAACCTATTACCTCTTACCTCTTACCTGACTTGCAATCAACAAAAATCCCGCAATAAAGGCTAAGCCACCAATCGGAGCAATGGCACCCCAGAATTTTTGTTGAGTGAGGCAAATTAGATAAAGCGAACCCGGGAAAATGATACAAGCTGTTATGAATAAATTACCCGCGATTTTTAAAATTTTATTGGATAGTTGATTTTGTAAAATTCCCAAAATCAATAAAGCAAAACCACCATACATTTGATATTTAGTGGCAGTTTCAAACGTATCTAAACGATTGATGGAAATAAGATAGTCTTTCCAAGCATGAGCGCCAAAAGCTCCTAATGCTACAGCTATGGCACAAATAACAGTACCCCAGAAAATATTTTTGTTCGTCATATTGATATGAATAAAAAAAGCCTTGAATTTCAAGGCTTTCAATGTTGTTAAGATGCTAAAGCAACTTTTAAGTCATTGAGTTTTCGACGAATCGAATCATCAATTTGCTTATCTCCAACTCGCAAAACAAAACCACCAATTAGTGACTCATCAATATGCTCGGTCAATTCTACTTCTTTGCCCGTGTATTCTTTGATGATTTTAGTAACTTGAGTTTTTTGCTCTGCTGTTAAAGGTGATGCACTAGTAACTTCTGCTTTTTGTATTCCTTTATAATCCGTATAAAGACTAATAAATTGTTTGGCAATAGCAGGAAGAAACTTTTCTCTATTTTTCTTTGTAATGATTTCAAAAATGGAGAAAGAAACTTCGTGGAAAGTACTTTTGAATAATTTGGACAAAATAGCCAATTTAACATCGTGCTTTACGATAGGACTCTTGAATGCCAAAACAAGATCATAGCTGTTTTCGCAAGTCTCTTGAAAAGTACACATGTCTTTATATACTGCATCTACCACTTTTCTTTCAATGGCTAGATCAATCAATGATTTAGCATAACGATGGGCAACGATTAACTCCGACATTATTTGAAATTTATGGGTGTATGCTTATTTTAATGTAACTTCTGAAATCCACTCGGAAACTAATTTTTCTTGAGCAGCTTTATCCTTCAACTGAGATTTTAATACTTTTTCAGCCAAGTCTAAAGATAATACTGCTGCTTCTTTACGTAAAGAGGCAACTGCAGCATTTTTTTCTTGTTCAAAAGATACTCTTGCTTTATCGATTTCTGCATTAGCTGCTGCTTGAGCATCTAATTTTGCTTGCTGAATCATTGCTTCAGCAGCTTCTTTTGCTTGTTTTAAAACAGCATCACGCTCATTACGAGCAGATTGTAACAATTGCTCATTACCAGCTTTTAATTCAGCCATTTCTTTTCTAGTTGTTTCTGACAACTTGATGGCTTCATCGATGGATGCTTCGCGTTCGTGTAAAGATTGAACAATGGGTTTCCAAGCAAATTTTGATAAAAGGAAAAATAAAATTCCGAATACAATAATTTGCCAAAAAATAAGACCAAATTCAGGGGTGATTAACTCCATGATTATATAATTTGTTTGTGTATTTTTCTTTTAAAAACGCAATTTGGAGCCTATCGCTTCCAAATTGCGTTTCAAATGTTTGAGTCAATTTCTAAAAGCTAATCTTTTAGTTGACTCGCTTGTTGAATTACTTTAAAGTAACCAACAAACAAATAACTGCTGCGAAAAGAGCAACCGCCTCAACGAAAGCTGCAACGATCAACATCGCACCTTGGATTTTTCCAGAAGCTTCAGGTTGACGAGCAATACCTTCCATAGCTGAGCTACCGATGTTACCGATACCAGCACCAGCACCGATTGCTGCTAAACCTGCTCCAATACCTGCAAGACCAGTACCTACAGAAACTTCCAATAAAATTGATAAAAGTGACATACTATTTGGGTTTATAAATAAAAAAATAAAATACAATCTTAATGATGATGCTCCTCAACAGCCGCTCCAATGTAAGTAGAAACCAACATCGTGAAAATAAAGGCCTGAATGAAAGCAACAATCAATTCAATTACGTTCATAAATAAAGAGAATGGCACAACGGCTAATCCCAAGGCAACGTTTTTGAATATAAATATCAATGATAATAAACTCAATAAAATGATGTGTCCAGCTGTAATGTTAGCGAACAAACGAACCATCAATGAAAATGGCTTCATGAAAATTCCAACAATTTCCACAGGTGTTAAAATGACCAACATCCATTTTGGAACACCTGGCATGGCAAAAATATGTAACCAATAATTCGACTTCCCATTTAAATTCGTAATGAAAAATGCGATAACAGCAAGAACCGCTGTGATAGCGATATTACCTGTCAAATTGGCTCCACCTGGAATTAAACCCAACATATTATTGAACCAAATGAAAAAGAAAACAGTCAACAAATAAGGCATAAACCTTCTGTAATGCTTCTCTCCGATGTTATTAATTGCAATTTCGTCTCTCACAAAAATAATAATGGGCTCAAATAATGATTGAATACCTTTAGGTGCTTTGTGTGGATTCGCCTTGTATGAATTACCAATTCCGATGAAAATGGATAATAATAAAATCGCAGAAATAAATAAAGAAGCTACGTTTTTGGTAATCGAGATATCAATCACTTTTTCGCCATTTTCAGCGTGAATTTTACCATGTTCCAATTTTAAACCTTGGTAGGGCACTTCTTCATGATGCTCGTTTTTGAACGCTGAAGACATAAAAACTTGTAAGCCAGTAGACTCGCGATAAACAAGGCAAGGAAGGGGTAAAGTGGCATGAAAATGGCCAATGGTAAAGAAATGCCATTCGTGTTCATCCGCTACGTGATGTAAAATTAATTTACCTGCATCGAATTTTTCTTCTTCTTCTTGTGGAGCTGCTGCAGAAGTTGCATGTTCAGCTGCTGGAGCCGCTGCTTCTTCATTAGCGAAAGTTGTAAAACTGAATAAACTAAATAATAATCCAAGGATTATATTTGAAAAATACATTTTTTGACTAGCGTTCTTTGCAGACATCTCTTTATTATTGCTTTATCTATTGGGTATTCGTGATTTTAGTTAATTCGTTGATTAACTGATTTTTAAAAAGAAATTCAACAACAAAATGCTGAAGGTTTTCCTAAAAACGTCGCAAGTTACGAATCAAACTAATTATTTCAAAATTTGTACTACATAAATAGAGTACAAAAAAATTACCAACGAATAAGTAGATGTTAGGTGTTTTGAAATAAGCAAATACTCCAATGAAGATTAAGCTGGTAATGAATCTAACTGCCTGAGAAGCCATGTGAAATTGAACAAAATTTTCTCGATTATTATTTGAGCCCATTTGGTGCAATAACTGACTTAAATAAGCCTGGAAAAAGAAAAATGCCCAAATGAATTTTAAATCTGCATGCATCCATTCTGCCAATGCAGTAAAATGAAGTCCCCAAAGTACCCCCGCCAAAATAATATAAAAGACAATTAATTTTATCATACTGCAAATATCAGGATTTTTATAGGAATTTAAAATGATGTATGATGTAAGATGTATGATGTAAGAAGTTGAATGATGTAAAAATTTTAATTCATAATTTTTAATTTTTCTAGCAGTAATTAATTAAACAAATCATAGTCTTCTTTCCTCTTACCTCTTACCTCTTACCTCTTACCTCTTACCTCTTACCTCTTACCTCTTACCTCTTACCTCTTACCTCTTACCTCTTACCTCTTTTTGCGTTTTAATAATTCTTTACTACTTTTGCATCCCAAGTCAATCACGCTTTTGTCATTGATTTATAAAGAAGAAGGGAGAGAATAGGCTCTGTGAACTTCTGGCAACCCATCGAAAAGATCGATCCCGGTGCTAATTCCTACCTAAAGAAAATAATTTCTTTGGGAAATATAAACCAATTTGTCCGTATGCAAGTAGCGTTTCATTCTTTTCATTCTTCAAAAGCATTTTCCCTTGAATTAGGGGGTGAATTACCATGTTTGGATATCGCCTATCAAACAATTGGGACATTAAATGCTCAAAAGGATAATGTTATTTGGATATGTCATGCTTTTACCGGTTCGCACGATGTGGCCGATTGGTGGCAAGGATTAGTTGGTACGGGTAAATTGTTCAATCCAGAAAATAATTTCATTGTTTGCGCCAATATTTTGGGCTCACATTATGGTAGTTCAGGCCCACTATCCATCAATGAACAAACAAAAAAACCTTATTTCCATGATTTTCCTGAAATAACCATTCGTGATGTCGTCAATTCTTTTGAAATTTTAAGAAAAGAACTGAAAATTGATAAAATTAAAACCTGCATTGGTGGTTCTTTAGGGGGGCAACAAGCCGTGGAATGGGCAATTATCAATCCAACATTGATTGAAAACTTAATACTTGTAGCTACTAACGCTGTGCATTCTCCTTGGGGAATAGCTTTCAATGAATCCCAAAGGATGGCGATTGAAGTGGACCCAACTTGGAAGGATGCCAATCCTTTAGCTGGTATAAATGGTATGAAAGTGGCGCGCGCGACTGCACTAATTTCTTATCGAAATTATGAAACTTATCAAATCACACAGTCAAGAACAGAAAATGCCATTGGTGATACATTGCGTGCCATTACTTATCAAAGATATCAAGGAGAAAAATTAGCAAGTCGTTTTAATGCCTACTCATATTATTTGTTGTCCAAAATGATGGATTCTCAGGACGTAGGTCGAAATAGGGGAGGTGTAGTTGCTGCATTAAAGTCAATTCAAGCTAAAACATTGGTGATTGGTATAAAATCAGATGCATTGTTCCCCATCGTTGAACAAGAATTTTTAGCAAAACATATCCCTGGAGCTTCTTTTCAAGTAATTGATTCTCTCTACGGCCACGATGGATTTTTAATTGAAAGTGGTTTAATGACCAAAGCAATTCGACTTTGGCAAAAATTAATCCGATTAGAAGTGAACCCAATGGCCGAGTTCTTTAGGGAGCTGGAAGCGGTTTAGGAAGAGAGAAAAGAGAAAAGAGAAAAGAGAAAAGAGAAAAGAGAAAAGAGAAAAGAGAAAAGAAAAAAGAAAAAAGAAAAAAGAGAAAAGAAAAGTCTAATAACTGATAACTAATCACTAATATCTAAATTTTTCTCTCCTCTCTTTTCTCTCTTCTTCACGTGTTTTTAATCTTCCTTATCATATAAAACAGTAACCTCGGAAAAAAGCGTTTCACAAAAAGTCCCAAGGCTTCTAATTTACCTCCCACAAAAAATTCTAATTTACCAGCTGAAATGGCGGAAACAATTTTTTCTGCAGTTAATTGAGGATCGAGACCTTTGGCTTGATTCGGGTCCATTTTGGCATATTTCTCTCCATTTTCATTCATGGCATTTAAAGAAATATCGGTTTTGATATACCCAGGTAAGATGGTCGTTACTTGAATTCCATCATGATATACTTCTGCTCTTACAGAATCAAAAAAGCCAATCAAGGCATGTTTGCTAGCTCCGTACGCTGCTCTTCTTGGTGTGCTAATTTTGCCAGCTACAGAGGCAATGGGGACAAAAATACCCGATTTTTGTGTTTGAAAAATGGGTAAAATATGTTGTGTTAAGGATACGATAGAAAAGAAATTGATTTCAAAAAGTTTTCGATACACCTCAAATTTCGTATCTACAACGAAAGATCTTTGGCTTACACCCGCATTCAGAATAATGATATCTATTCTGCCAAATTGCGCAATTACTACTTTGACCTTTTGTTGATGCAATGATAAATCAGTCATGTCAAAGGGAAGCACCATTGTCTCCGAGCCTAATTTTTGACATTTCTCTGCTACTCTCTTTAACTCTAATTCTCTTCTGGCAGACAAGATGATTTTTGCACCTTCTCGTGCCATTTGAATGGATAAAGCCTCTCCAATTCCTGAAGAGGCTCCTGTTACCCAAACTATTTTATCTTTAAATTTCATGAGTTTCAACCTCGCGTTGTATAGGTTTTAGACCTCTTTAAATTCTGTCTTCTTGTTTTCTTGAAAGAATAAAACAAATAATGCAAGTACTAAAACTGCAATACCTGCTGGAACCATCCAAACCGATTTCCAATCATGTACGCCATCTTTCGTGTACATATCCAATACTATTCCGGATATTTTCGAACCAATACCCATTCCTATTCCATAAGTTGCCAAAGTAATTAATCCTTGTGCTGCATTTTTAATTTTAACACCAGCTTTTTGATCGGTATAAATTTGCCCTGTAACAAAGAAGAAATCATAGCAAACACCATGTAAAATGATACCAATGTATAAAATCCATTCGCTTGAAATTCCATCTCCGTAACCAAAACAGATAAAACGAACGATCCAGGCAATTAATCCGACAATTAGCATCTTTTTAACGCCTAATTTCATGAATGCAATGGGGATCAAAAGCATGAAAATCACTTCTGATGCTTGCCCAAGCGACATTTTATTCTCTACATTGCTCATGTGAGAATCCGTTAAAGATGGATTAGCCATGGCATAATAAAAGGAAAGTGGGATGCAAATCAATATCGATGAAATAAAGAAAATCAAGAAAGATCGATCTTTGAAAAGTTGTAGCGCATCCAATCCAATGATTTGTGAAATAGATGAATTGGCATCTGCTTTTGGAGGTGTATCAGGTAAAAAGAAGGCATAAATTCCTAAGGCAAAAGAACTTAGCATTGCAATTTGGAAAATAGTTACTTGATCACCTAATGCCATAAATCCGATGATATTTGTTACCACAATCCATGCAACTGTTCCTGTTACACGTATGCTTGGGAATTCCTTCTCTGGGTTTTGCATTTGATTCATCGCAATGGAACTAGACAATGCCAAATTGGGAGCAAAACAAAGTGTATAAGCTAAAATATACCAGAAAAAATTCGCTGCATCTGTATTTTGACAAAGGAAATATAGAATAACTCCACCCAATAAATTCAAAACGCCCATCACTTTTTGGGCAGAAAAAAATCGATCTGCAATCAGACCGACAAAAAATGGAGCTGCAATAGAGGCAATAGAGAAAGTTGTATAGGCCATACCCACTTGATCGCCAGTTGCATGTAAAGTTGTTAAAAGGTATTTACTCATCTGACCATACCAAGCTCCCCAAGAGAAGAACATTAGAAACATCATGGTCATTAATTGAAATTTGGTAGTGTTTTTCATATAAAATGGTGTTGTTAAAGCTCAAAAGTACAAATTACAAATAAATTTATCATTTTATAAATATTTTATTTTGGATGAAATGCTATCCTTTTTTAAGCTGTTTTTTTATTAAAATCAAAAAAATAAGATTGTATTCCATATTTTATAACCTAATAAATAAAGAATTGCATAATTTCCTTCATTTTTATTTCATTTTGAATGCTGATTGAAATGTTTTGGAGCTGTCTAAGTATTTGATATTCAAGTATTTTTCTATTTAGTTTGAATAAAATTAGTCAAGCAATTTATACAAGCAATGTTTTTAATCAGTATTTATCTAATTTCAGGTCGTCCTTCAGGTAATTTTCAAGGTTCTACCACATTGTTCCTCACGATTTTCACAATCATTGCATGTACACTCATCGGAGTGGGTATATTATTGTTTCGTAAAAGAAAAGAATGGTTGGCTCATTCTAAAATGACCTATGGAAAAATTGTGGAAATTTCAAAAAGGTATGCCAGAGATGATCATTCTGGCCGCTTCCCAATCTATTTTCCTATCGTTTCCTATCAAGTGAATGGTCATGAATTTAGAAGAGAAGCAGACAAGGGCTTAGGGCAAGATTGCTTCATAGGTCAAGAAATTGAAGTCCGATATTTGGCCCAAAATCCCATGGAAGTCGCTTTGAGTGAAAACAATGTTCCAGTCTTGAGTCCAACAATTTTCTTCATTCTTGGAATTTTGATGATGATTAGCGCTTTGGTGCTTTTGGTTGTTATATAAAAGAGAAGAGAGAAAAGAGAAGAGAGAAAAGAGATGAGAGAAAAGATGTAAGAGAAAAATCTTAATGGATTCTTAATACCTTAATGTTTAAAAAAAGATAAATGAAGTAAGATGTAAGATGTATGAGTTTTAGTCCTGTAAAATTCTCATTCTACATTCTTAATTTTAAATTATAAATTCCCTTACATCTTACATCAACAACTACCAATAAATCGGTCCTTTGCCTAAATACTTTTCAGCAATTGGCATGTAATAAGATTTCAACTCCTCATAGTTAGGGACTACTGGAGATTTGGTATATAAATCATATTGATTAAAATCGTTGATCCAATCCAAATATTGTTCATCTTTTTTAGTCATGAACTGTTTGTAAGATCCACCAGTATGCCAAGGATAAAACGAATGGTAACGAACCATTACCATACCTTCTTCTGGAATTTTGTTGTCTTTATGATTTTTCAAGACTTGGTACAAATATTCATCATGTCCCCAAGCTATTTGCAAATTATCTAGTCCACATCCTTCTGAATAAACCCCTAAATCAGTGTTGTATCGAGGATCTTGCATATCTGGATTCAAAGCATTGAATTCAGGATAAACACAAGTGTCAGGTAATTTGGCACCTACTACAAAAATATCACCCACTAATCCCCATTGTTCAGCTTGACTTGTTCCATCCTCATCTGATCCGAAAAGATACATGGCCTTTCCTAAATCGTGAATTAAACCTACTAGTTGCATCCAATCAGGACGACCTGCCGCACGAATTCCTTCTGCTGATTGTAGTAAATGTATAATATTCGGCAAATTTAAATCAGGATCACTTACATCTACCAACACATTTAAACGCTCCATCATATCCCATAAATCCATCGGATGATCAAAGGTCAAATATTTCTTTTTCATGCGCTGAACATAATCGAATGTCTGACGAGAACGCATCTTGCGATAATGCTCTTTGACAGCTGCAGTGATGTCACCCTGCTCGTAATTTCTAAATTCAGCTTTTTCTTTCGCTACTGTTGATTCCATAGTTTTGATTTTATCAAGCGACTAAATTAAAAAAAATATATAAGTTTTAAAAGGCCTACCATCCATCATCTTTTTTCGATTTAGGAGCTGGAGCTGACGTCTTTTTAGGGCTAGTCCAATCATTGCTTGAATTAGCTTTAGGGGAATTAGCTTTTGAAGTAGTTGTATTCGTTGTATTTCCTTTCAGATTGGTAGTTAAATCTACTCGACTAAATACGCGACAAATAATTTTCCATTCATCGTTTACTTTCAATAGACTTAAAAGATCGATATATTTAAAATCATCAAAACTCAATTCGGTACTAGCTTGAGCTGAAATTCCAGCATAAGAATAGCTTATTAATTTGCTTGTCGCTTTTACACCACCTGTAGGTGTTTTGGAAATAAATGTTTTGACAGGGAAATCCTGAATTTTTCCAGTTGAATTATTGACTGTCCGAAGGACGGCAGCAGGGTGAAATGCTTTGTTGAGCAAGGCTGTGTCACCTTTGGTAATACCATCTAAATAATTGTAAACCGTATTTTTGATCAACTCATCTTCCGATTGAGCGCTCAATAATTGTGGTAAACAAAAGACCAATAATGTTAGTAATATCCCTTTCATAAATGTTTTCATCTTATTTAGTGTTTGTAATGTTAATTTCCTCCATTCGTAAATTCAAGGGGTAAAGGTTCTCCTTTCATAAAGAAAGCAGCTTTTTCCGGGTATAAAATGGATTGTGCTATGTTGATTTTTCCCAAGGAATGATTGGCCATGTTACCCAAGATGATGATAGCAGAATTGTCTTTTGCATTGTGCAAATAGTAATTTTTGAAACCATGCCACCAGCCAGTATGGTAAGTTAGCCATTCTCCATTCTCTAGTTGAGTTAATCTCCAACCAAAACCATAATTTTTGGGTAACATTTTTGGGCTGATGTGTTGCGGAGTAAATGCTTCAGCCAATGTCGTTAATTTAACTAGTTTTTCCTCATTCAAGGCCATATCCCAATGGTGCATGTCTTCTACGGTGGAATAAATTCCTTTGTCGCCAACGACACCATCCAAGTGATCAAAAGCTACTACTGCGGGGCCTCCTCTTCTAGGAGAATAACCAGTGGCTGCATTTTTTAACATTTCAGGATGCATGGGGTCATACACAAAGGTTTCGTGCATATCTGAAGGGTCGAAAATATTTTGCTTGAGATAGGCTCTGAAATTTTGCCCACTTAATTTTTCAACGATGTATGCCAATAAAAGGTAATTTGTGTTGTTATAGCTGAATTTAGCATTTGGTCGATAATCGATTCTAGGTTTAAAGCGAATCATTAATTCAACCACTTTGCTATTAGTTAAAGGGATCTTTTTGTCGTAATATTTATCTAAACAATAGGCGTAATTAGGTAAGCCAGATTTATGAGTCAATAAACTTCTTATCGTAATAGAGCTATCATAAGGAAAATTAGGGATATGTCGATAAACAGGATCGTCATAATTTAAAAGATTTTTCTCTTTTAATTGCATGATGGCTACTGCCGTAAACTGTTTTGAAACAGAAGCTAATTGAAAATGCGTATGTGGCTTTATGGGGTCTTTGGTGAAATAATTTGCGTATCCGAAAGTCTTTTGGTAAATAACTTTTCCGTATTGAGAAATTAAAACTGCACCATTAAAGCCAGAGGTTTTATGTAATTTTTGAAAAAATGTATCCAGCTTGATGGCTTTTTGTTGAGCTACACTTGGATTGTACAATGCTGCAAGGCTATCGTTTTTTCTTTCAGCTTGACTCGAAAATTCGAACAAGTGGCCAGGCTGATGAGAGCACGCCACTAAGCCTATAATGATACAAAAGGAAAAAAGGAATATCGAATGAGTAAATGTTTTCACTGGAATAAAATTGAACTAGACAAAGCAAGATACTTTAAAAGCCTTTTTTTAACAAGTTAATTGAAAGGAAAATTAGTTTATTTTTTATCCTTACATTTGGAGCTTATTTATCATATAGATTGAATGAAGCAATTGTTGGTTCAAATTTTATTGATTCTTTTGAAGGTTTATCAAGGAATGATTTCTCCTTTTTTGCCAAACGCCTGCAGATACCAGCCAACCTGTTCGGAATATACGAAACAGGCATTAATGAAATATGGTTTATTAAAAGGCCTACAATTAGCTATCAAAAGAATTTTCTCTTGCCACCCTTGGGGAAGAAGCGGCCATGATCCGGTACCTTGAGAGAAGAGAGAAAAATAGGTAAAAGGTAAGAGGTAATAGGTAAAAGTGTTTTCTTACCTCTTACCTCTTACCTCTTACCTCTTACCTCTTACCTCTTACCTCTTACCTCTTACCTCTTACATCCTATTCCTCTCTTCTCTTTTCTCTCCTCTCTTTTCTAAGGTGTAACAGAGTAGCACAGTTGGTAAATTTTTAAAATTGGATTATTTTAATAAGCATTTTTATTAAATATGTTTAATTCGGAAATATATTGCAGAAAAAAAATGTAAAAAAATAAAAAAATATTTTGTATTGAAAAAATACAATATCTTGATTCTGTTTATTCGTTGATTTTGATTTTTTTTGGTAAAAAAAGCCATTTAAAATTGAATATTTATAGTTTTTAAATTTTTCTAATAATCAGTACTACACTGTGCTAATTTTCTTACAATTCTATTTTTCGTACAATTTTTAGTCGACAAATTTACTTTCTGTAACGTGGGAGCATTTTTTTATATGAATTTTCTTGTTTTTTTTTGCAACGGTTTTGAAGTAGACTGTTATGTCTTTTGAACAGTTTTCTACGGATGTACTCAATACAAAGTAAATTATGAAACAAAGCTTGCCCTCTACACAAAACCATGAAGTATTTATTCATTCATTTAAACCCTTAATTTTTCACTTATGATTCATTCTTACGAAAGAGTGGATCGCCTTGTGCGATCGGGTGCAAGTAAGCTGAGCTTTTCTAAAGTATTCAGTCTTGCTATTGCGCTTTTAATTTCCTTGGGTGCATTTGCTCAAGATGTGGTTACAGGAAAGGTTACTGATGCTGCTGACGGCTCAGGAATTCCTGGTGTTTCAATTGCGGTTAAAGGTACTACTAAAGGTACTCAAACTGACGTTAACGGAACTTACAAAGTAAACGCTGCTAAAGGTGCTACTTTGGTATTTAGTTTTGTTGGTTATGTTAAAAAAGAAGTAGTAGTTGGTTCTTCAACTATTAACGTGTCATTATCTGCTGATAACAAAGCTTTGGAAGAAGTTGTTGTGGTAGGTTATGGTACTGTTAAGAAAAAGGATTTGACTGGTGCTGTTACAACAATCGGTACAAAGGATTTCCAAAAAGGTATCGTTACTTCTCCAGAGCAATTATTACAAGGTCGTGTAGCTGGTGTTCAGATTACACAATCAAGTGGTGAGCCAGGTGGAGGAATCAACGTACGTATTCGTGGTACATCTTCTGTTTATGGTGGTAACCAACCTTTATTCGTAATCGACGGAGTACCTCTTTCATCTGATGCAACTGCAGGTGGTGTATCTGGTACATCTTTAGGTTCTCAACCTCCAAAAAACCCTTTAAACTTCTTGAATCCTAATGATATCCAAAGCATTGACATCTTAAAAGATGCTTCTGCAACGGCTATTTATGGTTCTCGTGGTGCGAATGGTGTTGTGATTGTAACAACTAAAAAAGGAACAGGAAAAGGATCTTTGAACTATGATGTATCTTTCGGTATTTCTACTATCACGAAGAAATACGATTTGTTAAGTGCTGAGGAGTATGCAAAAGTTGCTTTACCTGCTCAAAACTTAGGATCTAAAACAGATTGGCAAAATGAGTTATTCAGAACAGCTATCACTAAACAACATAATTTATCTTATGGTGGTGGTGATGCAACTGGTAACTACCGTGTTTCTTATGGTATCTTAGATCAAGAGGGTATCATCAAGCGTTCTTCCGTAAAAAGAAATAACTTGTCTTTTTCAGGTGGAAAGAAATTCTTCGGAGATCGTTTGAATTTGAATTCTAACTTAACTGTTTCAAGTTCAGAAGATTCAGGTTTGCCAAATGGTCAAAACTCAGGTTTTGAAGGTGATTTATTAGGTGGTGTTTTGAAATCAAACCCAACTATGCCAGTAAGAAATGGTGATGGAACTTTCTATCAATATTCAACTGCTGAATTAAACCCAATTGCTTTATTGAACTTATCAAAAGATAACACTTACACTTTACGTGCTTTGGGTAACTTCAACGCTGAATTACAAATTGCTAAAGGTTTGAAATTCAAAACGGTTGTTGGTTTTGATCAATCTATGTCTACTCGTAAAGCAGCTTTCTCTAAAGACTTAGTTGTTTCAGGTATCAAAGATAAAGGCCGTGCTTCTATCGCAGATATTTATACAAACAATCAATTATGGGAGAACTATTTCACTTATGACAAAGATTTCTCAGGAATTACTTTAAATGCAATGGCGGGTTATTCTTACCAATCATTTGCTTACGAAGGAAAGAACATTCAAGCAACGAACTTCAGAACGAATGATTTGGACATCATGTTAAACAACATGGCTTCTACTCAATTCGGTTCAGGTAAAGTAGGTGCTTTCGTTTCTAATTCATTTGGAACAAAAGACGAATTACAATCTTATTTCGGACGTGCTAACGTATCAATCAACGACAAGTATTTATTGACTGCTACTTTACGTGTGGATGGTTCTTCTAAATTTGGTGGTTCAAACAAATATGGTTATTTCCCATCATTTGCTGCTAAATGGAAATTATTGAAAGAAGATTTCATGCCGAAAGATATCTTTGATGATTTAGCTTTACGTGTTGGTTATGGTGTAACTGGTAACCAAAATATTCCTCACAACTTATATGATCAACGTGATCGTTATTCTGATTGGGGAACTAACAACGATGCTCAAGAAATTACAGGTGGTGGTTTAAACCCAGTAACTTTCTCTAACCCTAACTTGAAATGGGAAACTACAGCATCTACCAACTTTGGTATTGATTTTGCTATCTTGAAAAACCGTTTAAGCGGTTCAATTGAGTACTACCAGAAGAATACAAAAGATTTGTTATTCCAAGTAATCTCTGCTCAACCAGCTCCAACTCCATTTGCTTGGAAAAACTTGGATACTGATATTGAGAACAAAGGGGTTGAGGTTAACTTAACTGGTATCATCGTTGATAACGCTAACTTTACTTGGGAAGCATTATTAAACGTTGCTCAAAACTCAAACATGGTTAAAAACTTAGGTGGTGTTTACGATACAGGTGAAATTTCAGGTCAAGGTTTGACAGGTGCTTTTGCTCAACGTATTGCTGCTGGTCAACCATTGTTCTCTTTCTTCTTACGTGAGTTTGGTGGATTTGATGCAACTGGTAACTCAATTTACCCATCAGGTGACTTCCAAAAATTCGTTGGAATGTCTGCATTGCCAACTTTAACAGGAGGTTTGACAAATAACTTCAAATACAAAAACTTTGATTTAAGTTTATTCTTCAACGGAGTATTTGGAAATTATATTTATTCAAACACTGCTAATGCTTACTTCACTAAGGGAGCTTTGAACAACGGACGTAACGTTACTCGTAATGTAGTTGGTTTAACGGAAGGTGCTTACAATGCTCCAGAAGTATCAACTCGTTTCATCGAGAAAGGTGATTTCGTTCGTCTTCAAAACTTAACTTTAGGATACAAAGTTCCTACAAAAGGTAAAGTATTGTCAGGTCTTCGCGTGTATGTGTCTGGTCAAAACGTATTGACTTTCACAAACTACTCAGGTCAAGATCCTGAGGTTAGCACAAACAAGTCGATCAATGGTATCTCATCTGCAGGTATCGATTATCAGGCTTACCCTCGTGCAACTACTTGGACAGTTGGTGCTAATTTTTCATTCTAATTTATTAATCAAAAAAAAATGAAAAGATATATTTTATTAAGTGTTTTCGCGGGACTTTCTTTAGCTTCAGTTACGTCTTGTACTGATTTAGAAGTAAAAGAAATTGATTCAATAAAGCGTGTTTCAACTGGTTCAGGTTATACACCAGGTAATGCTACTCAATTGTTAGAGTCGGCATATAAATCTTTGTCTACATTCAACGGACAAGATAATATTTATGCATTAGGTCAACATACTACTGCTGAAATGATTCCTCCTACACGTGGTGTGGATTGGGGTGATAATGGAGTTTGGAGAACCTTGGATCAACATACTTGGGATGCCACTCACTCATGGAACCAAAATGCTTGGAATGGTTTACACTCAAACGTATTTAAGTGTAATGAAATCTTAGCAGCTAGTCCATCTACATTACAAGCTGCTGAAGCTAAATTCATTCGTGCATTATTTATGTACTATGCAATGGATTTCTGGGGACAAGTTCCATTCAGACAAGTAACTGAAGGTGTAAATGATAATCCAAAAGTATTAACTCGTTCTGAGGCTTTTGATTTTATTGTGAAAGATTTGACAGAAGCATTACCTGCTTTGCCAAGTTTCGGTCCTGCTGGAACAACTGGAAAAGCATCTAAAGCAGCTGCTAATTTCTTGTTAGCTAAATTGTATTTGAACAAAGCGGTTTACAAAGGTGCACCAGCATTGTCTTATACGTTTGATAACGCAGATATGGCGAAAGTTGTATCTTATGTAGATGCTATCACTGCTGATGGTTTTACATTTGATTCAGATTATTTCAACATCTTCTCTAAGAATTCTCAATCTGAGATCATCTTGAAGGTAGATGAAGGAGATGCTTCAACTCGTTATTACATGACTTTACACTATGGTCAAGATCCTTCTGGTTGGAATGGTTTTGCAACTTTAGGTGATTTTTACAATACATTTGATGCTTCTGATGCACGTCGTGGAAAAGCTCCAAAATTAGATGGAACTAAGTATGCAGGTATCGGTTGGGGATTCTTAAAAGGACCACAATTCAATGCTAATGGTACTCCATTGATCGATGAACGTTCTAAGAAACAATTGGATTTCTCTGCTGATGTTAAATTAGCTGGAGCTTTGACTCACGAAGGTATTCGTGTTATCAAATGGCACCCAACTGATGCTGGAAAAATGATTTTATTCCGTTATTCTGAAGCTGCTTTGATGAAAGCAGAAGCTTTAGTTCGTTCTGGAAAAGCTGCTGATGCTTTAACTTTAGTTAATGCAATGCGTGCTTCTCACGGTGCAACTGCTTTAGGTTCTATCACTGTTGATGGTATCTTCAAAGAGTGGGGTAACGAAATGTACTGGGAAGGTATGAAGCGTACAGTTGAAGTTCGTCATGGTAAATTTACTTCTGGAACTGGTGTTTTGGATAGCAAAAAATCTGACGTGAATACTTTATTGTACCCAATCCCTGCTTCTGCAGTTGTTTCGAATCCTAATTTGAAACAAAATCCAGGATATTAATAAATATTCATTTTATGAATGTGGGAAATGCTCGAATATTCGGGCATTTCCTTTTTTTACCAATTGTATTCATTGTAATTTTGCTTCATGTTAAAAATGAAATCAAAGGCTATTCTTTGCATTTTTTTATGCTTTTCTCTTTCTGTTTTTTTCTTTGCATGTCAATCCAATGAAATGGATTTGTCAAATGTTGAAAAGGAATTAAAGCAAATGAAAGATCATCAAGCTAAAGTTATAGTCAAAATAGATGGTCAAAAATTTTATTCCGATACAACTATTTTTACAGGTAGTGTTCAATTGCGCTCATCTTCCATTCGTGCAAATCTGTATGACTCCAAAAGAAGTAATGTGATTTTTTCTGTCATGGAAAACGATTGGTTTCGGAAAAAGAAGAAAGTATTTCAAGTTAAAAATGGTGAAACTACTAGTGTTAATGTATTAGTAGGGAAAATAACCGATGCACTTAAAAACAAAGGTTTAGGCTATTTGTTTGTTAATGGGGAATGCGAAATTATCAGCTTTAATAAAGAACAATTAGTGGCTAAATTTGAAGGTTTGACAGCCGAATATATGTCGATGTCAGATCAAAATAAATGGCAAAAAATACAAGGCCTAATCATTATAAAAAAACCAGATTATCAGTTGATGGAATTGACAGAAACTGAAATTTTTCCTTAAAATAATTACTTGGAATGAAATTACTTAACCTGATTTTTGGACTTTCAGTCGTTTTATTTTTTACCCTTTCGTGCAATGGACCTAAAGGGGATGCCTTGTTCGAATTAATGGATGGGAGCGATACGGGTATTGATTTTCAAAATCAAGTTAAAAATAGAGAAGACTTCAATATCTTTAATTACCGTAATTTTTACAATGGTGGTGGTGTAGGTGTTGGAGACCTCAACAATGATGGCCTTGTGGATGTGTTTTTTACCTCCAACATGGGCTCAAACAAATTATACATCAACAAAGGAAATTGGAAGTTTGAAGATATAACTACTCAAGCGGGAATAAGTGGCAAAGGTAAATGGGGTACAGGAGTCGTGATGGTCGACATCAATCAAGATGGATTATTGGATATTTATGTGTGTAATGCGGGGTATCAAAAAGGGATTCCACAAGGGAATGACTTGTACATCAATCAAGGGAATTTGAAATTTGTCGAATCTGCAAAAAAATATGGTTTAGATGATCCTGGATACACAACTCACGCTGCTTTTTTAGATTATGACAAAGATGGTGATCTTGATTGCTACATATTAAACAATAGTTTCATTCCTGTTAATACCCTCAATTATTCCAATAAGCGCGAATTACGTGCGGAAGATTGGCCAGTCAAAGATTTCTTGAAAGGTGGAGGAGATAGATTGTTAAGAAATGATGCTGGAAAATTCGTGGATGTGACCAAAGATGCTGGAATTTATTCTTCCTTAATCGGCTTTGGTTTGGGAGTTTTGGTTGGGGATGTGAACAATGACAATTATCCTGATATTTATGTTTCCAATGATTTTTTTGAAAAGGATTATTTATATATCAATCAAAAAAATGGAAAATTTAAAGAGGAGATCGAGGATCGAATGGATCATTTAAGTATCGCTTCGATGGGTGCGGATATGGCAGACATTAACAATGATGGTAAACAGGAAATTTTTACTACAGAAATGTTACCAAGGGCGGAAGAACGCTTAAAAACAACCACTTCATTTGAGAATCATTATGTGGCTAGATTAAAAAAAGACCTAGGTTTTTATCATCAACTACAACAAAATTGCCTTCAATACAACAATGGTGACGGTTCCTTTAGTGAAATAGCCAACTATGCAGGCGTCAATGCCAGTGACTGGTCTTGGGGTGCTTTGATGTTTGATGCAGACAATGATGGATACAATGATATTTATGTATCCAATGGGATTTATCACGATGTGATCAATCAGGATTTTATTGACTTTTTTGCCAATGATTTAGCCCAAAAGATGGTGATGTCTAAAAATAAAACCAAAATGGACGATATTATTAACAAAATGCCATCCAATCCAATTGCCAATAATTTCTTTCACAATAATAAAAATCTAACTTTCTCTGAATCCGGTTCTGAATTTGGATTTGATACGCCTTCATTTTCCAATGGATCCGCTTATGCCGATTTAGATAATGATGGTGATCTTGACCTTTTAGTGAATAATGTTAATCAACCTTGTTTTGTTTATCAAAATCATTCTGAAAAAAAGAAAGTGGATCATCATTTTGTTCAAATTGTGCTAAAAGGAGATAAATCAAATCAATTTGCTATTGGTTCTCAAATTCAAATTTTCGCGAATAAGCAAATTTTTTCAAGGTATATAGCTCCTTCTAGAGGTTTCCAATCAAGTACTGAATACAAGCAAACCATTGGCTTAGGGAATCATTCTAAAATTGATTCTATCCAAGTTGTTTGGCCCAATGGCTCAATGACTGTGATTCATTCTCCAAAAACAGATAAGCTCCATAAAATTGACATTTCATCTGCTCAAAATCCTAATGCGAAAGTCAAAGAGCAAACTGGAAAATCCATTTTTTCAATGGTTCAAAATACCTTGGATTCACACATTGAAAATCCTTACGAAGATTTTTATAACGAGAGAAATATCCCATACATGATCTCCGCGGAAGGTCCAAGAGCTTGTGCAGGCGATGTCAATAAGGATGGTAAAACAGATGTGTTTATAGGTGGTGCCAAAAATCAAGCGAGTCAATTATACCTTGGTACAAGTACCGGATTTACGTCTAAACCTCAACAAGTTTTTAAGAATTTGGCTTATTTTGAAAACACCTATTCTACTTTTTTTGATGCGGATAAGGATGGCGATTTAGACTTGTATTATGGAGTAGGTGGAAATGAAGCAGATGCCAATTCCCGAGATTATGTTGATCAATTGTTGTTGAATGATGGAAAAGGGAATTTTTCAATTGCATCTGGTAACCTACCATTTAAAAATACCAATTGTGCTTTTGCGAAGCCTTTCGATATCGATAACGATGGCGACTTAGATTTGTTAGTAGGGAGTAGAAGTGTACCCAAACAGTTTGGTTTACCAGCTGATTCCTATTTATGGATCAATAATGGTGCAGGCAAATTCAGCGATGAAACTAGCAAATTAGCGCCAGACCTGAAACAACTAGGAATGGTCAAAGATGCCTGTTTCATTGATTTAAACAAAGACAAAAAAAATGAAATTGTCATCATTGGTGAGTGGATGGCTCCTGCAACTTTTTACATAGAAGGTGGTAAATTGATTAAAAAAGCTAATTCTTTGGATAAGCTAAATGGAATGTGGTCTGCCATAGCTACTGCTGATTTAAATCAAGATGGTCAAGCCGATTTAGTTCTTGGAAATATTGGTCAAAATTCGTCTTGTTTTGCTGCCAATCTATTGCCGGTGAAAGTTTGGAATTATGATTTTGATAACAACGGGACAAATGATAAAATTTTGACCAAATCCATTAATAAAGAAGATGTTCCCTACTTTTTGAAGAGAGAAATTGCAGAGCAATTTCCAGCCTTGAAAAAAGAAAATCTATCGCATGGTGATTATGCAAAAAGAATCTTGAGTGATTTGTTTCCTAAAGGAATCATCGATTTGGCTAAGAAAGTTCAAGTAGATTTTAACCAATCCATCATTGCTTTATCCAAAGGTAATGGGCAATTTGAGATCATTGATTTACCAGCCGAGGCTCAATTTTCAAGTGTTCAAGCACTTTATTGTCGTGATTTTAACAAAGATGGACAGATAGATATTTTGACTGCTGGTAATTCAACACATTTTATTCCGATGTTTGGCCGTTTGGATGCGAATAAAAGTGCTCTATTCCTAAATCAAGGCAAAGGTCAAATGAAATTCTTTCCAAATGCACAATCGGGTATGTATTTAAAAGGGGAAGTAAAACAATTTTTGCCGATTCAAATGAATCAAAAGGATTGTATCATTTCATTGATTAATCATTCGAAACCTGTTATTTTTTCTATCAATTAATTGACTATGATGAGGAAACTGCTTGCTGGATTTTTGCTCTACTTTTTCATAGTTGCTTGTTCCAACAAAAAGGAATCATTACCGCTTTTTCGTTTATTGAATTCCGATCAAACAGGTTTGGATTTCTCCAATGATTTGATTCCCAACAATCAAAAAAACATTTTCACCTACATGTATTTTTACAATGGAGGTGGAATTGGTGCCGGAGATTTAAACAATGATGGTTTAATTGATGTGTGTTACACTTCCAATTTGGGAGAAAATAAATTATTCATCAATAAAGGGAAGTTAAAGTTCAAAGACGTTTCAAAGCAAAGTAATTTCAATCAAAATAAAACTTGGTCCAACGGAGTTTCCATTGTTGATATTAATCAGGATGGTTTATTGGATATTTATGTTTCACAAGCGGCTGGATTTGATTTTTTGAAAGGGCATAATTTACTATATGTGTGTCAAGAAATCACCAAGGACGGTGTTCCAATTTACTCAGAAAAATCGCAGGAATTTGGTTTAGATGTGGCAGCCCTTGGGACGCAGGCAGCTTTTTTTGATCAGGATTTGGATGGAGATTTAGATTGTTTTTTATTGAATCACTCTGTTCATCAAAATGGAACATTCGGTTTTAGATCTAATTTTCAAGGTAAATTCCATCCATTGGCTGGTGATCGATATTTGGAGAATAAAGGAGGAAAATACGTAGATAAAACGGCTGAATCAGGAATTATTAGTGATGTTTTAGGTTATGGATTGGGTCTTGCGGTTTCGGACATCAATTTAGATGGTTATCCAGATATGTATATCGGAAACGATTTTCATGAAAATGATTATTTGTACATCAATAACCAAAAAGGTGGATTCTCTGAAAATTTAGAGAAATCCATGATGCATACGTCCCAGTTTTCTATGGGTATTGATATTGCAGATATTAACTCAGATGCCTATCCAGAGATTATTTCCTTGGACATGTTACCCAATGACCGAGAAATTTTAAAGCGTTCAGAGGGGGAGGATTCTTACAATATTTTTCAATACAAAATACGCCAAGGTTACAACCATCAATTTGCTCGAAATAATTTACAATTCAACCGAGGTAGTAGTGGAAAGTTTTCTGAAATAGGCTTAATGTCAGGCGTTTATGCAACGGATTGGTCATGGTCACCTTTGTTTTTTGATTTTCAAAATGATGGTTTAAGAGATTTATTCATTAGTAATGGAATCCCCAAGAGAATGAATGACATCGATTACATTCAATTTGTCTCCAATGAAGAAGTTCAAAAAAAGATTGAGCAGAAGAAAATAGATGAAAATGATCTTAGTTTGTCTGATTTGCTCCCAGAAATAAAATTACCCAATCGTTTTTTTACCAATCAAGGTGATTTGAAATTTGAAGATGCAGTTGAACAAATTGAAGGAAATGAAAATTCATTTTCAAATGGCGCGATTTATGCCGATTTAGATAATGACGGAGACTTGGATGTGGTTACTAATAATATCAACCAAAAATCTTTTGTGTATGAAAATTTGAGCCCATTTGTCCCTGGTAAATCTGATTATTTACGTATTAGTTTAAAGGGGCCTCAAGGTAATTTGAATGCCATTGGTGCCAAAGTTTGGGTGTTTTCCAAAGATGGTCTGAATGTCCAACAAAAGTTTCCAGTGCGGGGTTTTCAATCAAGTATGGAAATTCCAATGCACATGGGTTTGGGCAATGCTGCGAAAATTGATTCCATCGTTTTGGTTTGGCCAGATAATACATTTCAAAAAATTAATCCTAAATCTGATTTACGAAATCTAAAGATTGTTTACTGTAAAAATCTTCCCACGTTCAATTACAAGCAGTATTTAAAGTCGGTCAACTCTTCTTCCCCTTCTTTAAAGGAAATTACTCAAGAGGTAGGTTTGGATTTTGTTCACCAAGAAAATAATTACAATGAATTTGATCGGGAGGCATTGATTCCACATTTAGCTTCCGCAGAGGGTCCTGCTTTGGCAGTGGGTGATTTAAATGCTGATGGTCTTGAGGATGTGTTTTTAGGAGGAGCGCGTGATCAAATGGCAGGAGTTTTCTTGCAAAATAAATCTGCAAAGTTTGTTAAAAATAAATCTGCAGCCATTGAAAACGATCAATCGATGGAGGATGTTGATGCAATCATCGCAGATTTTACGGGGGATCATCGAAATGATTTATTTGTTTTGTCTGGTGGAAATGAATTTAGTGGTAATTCGGCTATGCTTTCGCCTCGATTGTACCTTAATCAAGTGGCTGGATTACAAAAAAATACCCATGCTTTTCCAGGGATTTTTGTAAATGGTTCAAAGGCCTTGGCTTTTGATTTCAATAAAGATGGATTTTTAGATATTGTAATTGGTGGTCGAGCAATCCCCTTTGAATATGGAAATGCCCCTCGTTCTTATTTCTTGAAAAATGATGGGAAAGGGAATTTTACCGATGTTACTTTCTCCATGGCACCTGAATTTAAAAATGTAGGTATGGTAAGAAATCTTGAACTCGTCGATATCGATAAGGATCATGATTTAGATATCATTGCAGCAGTTGAATGGGAAGGTATTTTGTGCTTTGAAAATAAATCCGGCAAATTCAAAAAGAAGGAAATTGGAACGGAAAAAGGATGGTGGACTGCAACGAAGACTATCGACGTAGATTTGGATGGTGATTTGGATATCATTGCTGGAAATTTAGGTCAAAATGCGCGTTTAAAGCCCAATGCAGAATTCCCCGTTCGTTTATACATAGGCGATTTTGATGCAAATCAAAAAATGGACCAGGTACTTTCCTATTATTTGGGTGGCGAAGAAATACCTTTTGCCAATAAAATGGAAATGGAAAAGCAGTTTCCAATCATTAAAAAAGAGTTTATCTATGCCAGGGATTTTGCTAAAGCGCGTATTAAGGACTTCATGGGTGGTAAATTTTTATCAGGTAAAGTGCTTGAAGCAACAGATTTTTCAAGTAAAATATTGATCAATGATGGGCATGGAAAATTTGAATCTCATCCATTACCTGTGCTCGCACAATTAAGTCCCATTCTGGCTATTCAAGAAATAGATCTCAACCATGATTCACTCCCTGATTTTATTTTGGGTGGAAATTTTTATCCCTGCAATATACAAATGGGAAGATATGATGCCGATTATGGGACAATCATGATTAACAAAGGAAAAGGTAGATTTGAGATCAAAACACAAAGTATGTTGAATATTTCTGGCCAAATTCGTCATATTTCTCCCATTCACATCAAGGATAAAACGGCTTATATTTTCGCAAAAAACAATGAGTCGGTGCAAGTATTAACCTGGCCCCAATAAAATTTTAAATTTCCTTTACATTCAAATAAAAGGTATGCTTGCATAACACTTTTTTTTTCTGCAAATTTGCTTCGACTAAATTTATAGCTATGGCAAAAGAATATGACCGCAGAAATCTCGATTTTATTTTAAAAGAAGTGTTGGATTTTGGACAACTTTGTAATCATTCTTATTACGCTGATTATACGCTTGATATGTTCGATATGGTGTTGGATTCAGCTGAGTCAATTGCTGACAAACACCTCCGCCCAAATTTTGTAGATGCAGATCGAAAGCAAGCTGAATTAATTGATGGAACAGTGCATGTCCATCCATCGGTGGAGGCTTATGTGAAGGAAATGGGCGAATCTGGCATGATTGGTGCTACATTTAGTTATGAAAAAGGGGGGCAGCAATTGCCTTCAATTGTTGGCGGAGCACATGAATTTATCCGCGGTGCCGCCAATAATTCCATTGTAATGTTTACGGGTTTGAGCAATGGAGCCGCTCATTTGATCGCCAGTTTTGGTTCTAAGGAATTACAAGAGCAATTTGTACCCAATATGCTTTCTGGCAGATGGACTGGAACCATGTGTTTAACAGAACCTCAAGCAGGTAGTTCATTGAACGATGTTTCCACGCAAGCGAAGGATTTAGGTAATGGGACATATTCCATCAAAGGTCAAAAAATATTCATTTCAGGAGGGGACAATCATTTTTCTGAAAATATTATTCATTTGGTTTTAGCTCGATTGGAGGGTGCACCCAAAGGTACCAAAGGTATTTCCTTATTTGTTGTTCCAAAAAATATTCAAAAAGAAGGTCAATGGGTGAATAACCAGGTTCTTTCCATGGGTTTATATCACAAAATGGGTCAAAAGGCAACTCCTGCTTTGCACTTGTCTTTTGGCGATAAAGGTGATTCTATTGGTTATTTGGTGGGTGAGCCGAATAAAGGATTGTCCTATATGTTTCAAATGATGAATGAGGCTCGTTTGGGTGTTGGAATGGGAGGGGCTTATATTGCCTCTGCTGCCTATCATTTTTCCAAACAATATGCCAATGAAAGAGCGCAAGGACGTATGTTGAAGAACAAAGATCCTGAAACACCTCCGACTTTAATTAAAAACCATCCTGATGTTCAACGAATGCTTTATTTTCAAAAAGCTATTTTTGAGGGAGCAATGGGACTTTTATTCCAATGTTTCATTTGGGATGATTTGTCAAAATGCTCTGAAGGGGAGGAAAAAGAAAATTATGAATTATTGTTAAATCTAATGACCCCCGTTGCCAAAACCTACCCAGCTGAAATGGGTTTGTTGGCGGTTAATCAAGGTCTTCAGGTCTTAGGTGGTTATGGCTATACAGAGGATTTTCCTTTGGAACAAATGGCCAGAGATTGCAGAATTATGTCCATTTATGAAGGAACAACGGGTATTCATGGATTAACCTTGTTGGGTCGTGAAATTCCTAGTCACCAAGGTAAAGCTTTGAAAATATTGTCAAAAATAATTTTGGAAGATGTCAATAAAGCATCAGGATTGAATCTATTAACCAAATACGCTGGAATTCTTCAAAAAGAATTGGATAATTTAGGTAAAATTACCTTACACAAATTAAGCATTGCAGCTCAAGGAAAAACTGATGAATTTTTGGCAGATTCCACCTTGTACATGGAGTTGTTTGGCTTGGTAATTGTGGCTTGGCAATGGTTGAAGCAAGGGACAATTGCAGCGGCCAAAATAAATGCTGGGGGGCTTTCTGCTGCAGATTTAGCATTTTATGAGGATAAACTTCATACAATGAAATTTTTCTATCATTATGAAGTACCCAAAGCTTTAGGTTTGAGCCAAAGATTGCTCGATTCAGAGATTTTAACCATCTTTGAAGATTAATTCATCAACATTATTTCTATGAAAAAAATTATCTCATGTGTGGCCTTGTTTTTACTGAGTTTAACGACTTTCGCTCAGCAAAAATCCATTTATAATGCCTATGATTTATTCCATCCATTATGGAATTATCAGTCGAATTCCCCTTTTCGTTCTGGTGCAGGTATTCCAGGAGCTGCTTATTGGCAAAATTCCGCGGACTACAAAATCAATGTTTCTTTGGATGAAACTAAAAGTAAGGTTTCAGGAGAAGTGGAGATTACTTACAAGAATAATTCTCCAGATAAATTGTCATTTTTATGGTTACAATTAGACCAAAATTCATTTAATACCAATTCAAGAGGCAGCAAAACAACTCCTCCTTCAGGTGGTCGATTTGGGAATATTGGATTTGACGGTGGTTATCAAATTGAAAGCATTTCAATTGACGGAAAACCAGCCAATTATATCGTAGAGGATACTCGTTTACAAATTCGATTAGCTACTGCTTTGCCAGAAAAGTTGGGTGTAGCTAAAATTAAAATTGTGTATTCTTATACTTCGCCTAAAAATGGTTCGGATAGAACAGGAATTCAAGAAACCAAAAATGGAGCTATTTATCAAATGGCTCAATGGTTTCCCAGAATGTGTGTGTATGATGATATAGAAGGTTGGAATGTATTGCCATATTTAGGCGCTGGCGAGTTTTATTTAGAATATGGAAATTTTGAATATTCCATCAACGCCCCAGCGAGTCATATTGTGGTTGGTTCAGGTGAATTAGTGAATCCAGCAGAGGTTTATACCGCGGAGCAAATGAAGAGATGGAATTCGGCAGCGGCATCTGATAAAACAGTGATTATTCGTGGTGCAGAGGAAGTAACAAATCCCAATTCAAGACCCGCAAAAGAGCGTTTAACTTGGAAATTCAAATGCCAAAATGCTCGCGATGTGGCTTTTTCAAGTTCAAAGGCTTTCATTTTGGACGCAGCTAAAATCAATTTACCGAGTGGTAAAAAGGCTATGGCTGTTTCAGCTTATCCTGTGGAATCAGATGGGACAAATGCTTGGGCAAGATCCACTGAATACGTTAAAGCGTCGATTGAATATTATTCCAATTGGTTGTATGAATATACCTATCCGGTAGCTACCAATGTAGCGGGAGTAGTTTCTGGTATGGAATATCCGGGAATTATTTTTTGTGGATTTGAGGATCAAACGGCTAGTTTATGGGGAGTGACAGATCATGAATTTGGTCACAATTGGTTCCCAATGATTGTTGGAAACAACGAGCGTAAATTTGCTTGGATGGATGAAGGATTTAATACATTTATTAATTTTTATTCGACAGATGCATTCAATAAGGGAGAATACAAAAACCGAAAATTTGATATGCACCAAATTTCCAAATCTCTTTTTAGAGAAAATGCGGATCCAATCATGTCGATACCAGATGTTATTCAAGCAAGAAATTTAGGTTGGGAAGCATATAATAAACCAGGAATGGGGTTGAAGATTTTACGTGAACAGATTTTAGGAAAAGATCGATTTGATTATGCCTTTAAAAATTATATTCAAAAATGGGCTTTCAAGCATCCAACACCTTTAGATTTCTTTAAGGCCATGGAAGATGGTGCTGGTGAGGATTTAGGTTGGTTCTGGAGATCTTGGTTTTATGAACTTTGGAAATTAGATCAATCAGTAAAAGATGTTCAATACATTGATCAAGACCCAACCAAAGGTGCGATTATCACGATTGAAAATTTAGAAAAAATGGCAATGCCAGCCATTGTCGAAATTGAGTTGGCAGGCGGTACAAAACAAAAAGTAGAATTACCTGTAGAAATTTGGCAGCGTGGTGCTACTTGGGAGTTTAGAGTTGACACCAATTTGCCTATCAAATCGGTTGTTATAGATCCTGACCATGTTTTTCCGGATATTAATTCCAAAAACAATACCTGGAAACCTATGAGCTTCCGTGCACCGAAGGGGAATTGATGTATGAGGTAAGAGGTAAAAGGTAAAAGGTAAGAGGTAAGAGGTAAGAGTTTTATCTTGGCTGTGGTAAGTGTGTACTGTTAATTGAACTTTTAGTTCAAGTAATAATTTTATTGGTAAAAATAGAGTACAGGATTTCAACTCTATAAAAATATCATTTCTGAAAAACACAAAAGAAAATCAGATTATTGATTGGAAATATAAGTTTCTGGTCATTTAATCTGATTTTCTTTTTTTATGGGGTAATGCGTCCCCTTACCCCCTGCAATTTACGGGTTTAAGAGTTCAGTTATTTGATAAAATTTTTTAGGTATAAAATAATTTTGAGAATTTAGAATATAATATTCCTCTTATCTTTTACTTCTTACCTCTTACCTCTTACCTCTTACCTCTTACCTCTTACCTCTTACCTCTTACCTCTTACCTCTTACCTCTTACCTCTTACCTCTTACCTCTTACCTCTTACCTCTTACCTCTTACCTCACCCGCTGTGCTATTCTGTTTTCTTATAATAATGCAATTTTTGTAGCTTTTTTGTTTGAAATGATGATTTAAGATTTTCAAAAAAAAACATTCATAGAAAACCTCTTTTTGTGCATTTAAAGTGCGATAGAAATCAATTTGTAATTAATTCATTAAAAAATTGCACTATCCCACCTATCTAAGTATAGGATTATTCAATTTGTTTTTTATCTTAGTTTCCGAACGTCGACGAATGCGGTTATTCGAGCGATGAAATCTAAATAAAATTTAATTATGAAAACAAAATTGTACCAATGCAAATTGTACTTGCTGGCCTTTTTGCTATCCGTATCATGGGTATCATTCGGCCAAAATCAGGTCGTTTCCGGTAAGGTTACAGATGAAAAGGGCGAGGCCTTGATCGGTGTGACTGTTATGGTAAAGGAAACCACCAAAGGAACCAATACCAACATTGATGGTAAATACAGTATTCCTGTATCAGGTAGTGCCGCAAAATTAGTGTATTCATTTGTGGGTTATCAGAAAAAAGAAGTTGCTGTAGGAAATCAAAGTGTGATTAATGTTTCTTTGGTACCTGATGCTCAAAATTTAAACGAAGTAATCGTAGTGGGTTACGGTGTTCAGAAAAAAGCAACTGTTTCTGGATCTGTTGTTTCAGTGAAAGGAGCAGATTTGCAAAAATCACCAACAGTTAACTTAAGTAACTCGATTGCTGGTCGTATGGCTGGTGTGGTTGCAGTTAACCGTTCTGGAGAGCCTGGTTATGATGGTTCATCTATTCGTATTCGTGGTGCAAATACCTTGAATAACAATGATGCATTAATCGTAATTGACGGAATTCCAAACAGAGCTGGAGGTTTAGATCGTATCAATCCTCAAGACATTGAAACTATTTCAGTGTTAAAGGATGCATCAGCAGCTATTTATGGTGCTCGTGCTGCGAATGGTGTAATTTTGATTACAACGAAGAAAGGAAAATCAGGAAAACCTGAATTATCTTATTCATTCAATCAAGGATATTCTCAACCGACTGTTGTTCCTCAATTGGCAAATGCCGCACAATATACAAGCATGTTAAATGACTTGGATATTTATCAATTACCAGCGAATGAGTGGGCTGCTGCAACTGCTGCTTACAAATCAGCAGGTGTTTATAACGGTAGAAAGGCTCCTTATTCTCCAACTGATATTAAATTATATCAAGATGGAACGGATCCTTGGTTACACCCGAATACAGATTGGTATGGTGCGACGTTGAAAAATTGGTCACCACAATCAAAGCATAACGTTCAAATGAGCGGAGGTAGTGAGAATATCAAGTATTTGGCTTCCTTAGGATATCAAAATCAAGATGCATTCTATAAGAATTCAGCTACAGGTTATGAGCAATATGATTTACGTTTAAACTTAGATGCTAAAATTAATGAGAATATTAATTTGAGTATTGGAGTGTTAGGACGTGAGGAATTCCGTCGTTATCCTACAAAACCTGCGAGTGCAATTTTCCGTATGCAAATGCGTGGAAAACCAAATCAGCCAGCATTTTGGCCAGATGGTCGTCCAGGTCCAGATATTGAAAATGGAGAAAACCCAGTGGTTATCACTACTAACCAAACAGGTTATGACAATGACAAGCAAAGTTATTTCCAAACAAATGGACAATTGGATATTAAAATTCCATACATTCCAGGTTTGAAATTTACAGCTACAGCTGCAATTGATAAGCGTTTTAGAGCTCAAAAAAGATGGGAGACGCCTTGGACTTTATATGAAAGAGGTGTTGGTTTTGAAGCAAACGGTACCACTCCAATTTTGAGTCCATCTAAGCGTGGACCTGCTGAGCCTCGTTTGACGTTAGGTGATGAGAATCAGTTGAACATTTTATTAGGAGGAGTTGTGACTTATGAGAAGAAATTCAACAATCACAATTTATTGGTTTTAGCAGGTTCTAACCGTGAGACAATTACTGGAGATAACTTCAATGCTTTTCGTAGATATTTCATTTCTCCAGCATTGGATCAGTTATTTGCAGGAGGTGATTTAGAGAAAAATAATGGTGGTGGTGCTTATGAAAGAGCTCGTTTGAATTATTTTGGTCGTGTGGCTTACAACTTCAAAGAAAAATATTTGGCGGAGTTCTTATGGCGTTATGACGGTTCAGATATTTTCCCTACTGCCACTCGTTATGGATTTTTCCCAGGCGGTATGTTAGGTTGGGTTATGTCTGAAGAAAGTTTTATCAAAGATCAAATTCCTGCGATCAATTATTTGAAATTGAGAGGATCTTGGGGACAAATGGGTAACGACCAAATCGCAACTTACCAGTATTTGTCAACTTATGGATTTAGATCTTATATCATCGGTAATGTTGAAACAAAGACATTATTTGAAACAAAAATCCCAAATAAAGACATTAAGTGGGAGGTTGCAACCAACTCAGATATCGGTTTAGAAGGAACTTTGTTCAACAACAAATTATCTTTTGAGTTTGATTATTTCTATAACAAGCGTACAGATATCTTATGGAACAAAAACGCTTCTGTTCCTCAATCTACAGGTTTAACTTTACCAGCACAAAATATTGGTATTGTAGAAAACAGTGGATATGATTTATCAGTGAACTATAGAAGTGAAATTGGTGAGTTGAAGTACAACTTCGGAGTTAACGGAGGTTATGCTAAGAATAAGATTATCTTCTGGGATGAAGCTCCAGGTGCTCCTGAGTGGCAACGTTCTACTGGAAAACCAATGTACACTTACCAAGCATACATCTATGATGGTGTATTCAAAGACCAAGCTGAAATTGATGCCAACACAATCAATTACAAGGCTGTAGTTAATACATTACGTCCAGGTGATATGAAGTACAAAGATTACAATGGTGATGGAAAAATTACTCCAGATGATCAAGTTCGTAATGATTTTACTCAACTTCCTTTATTCCAAGGTGGTGTAACAATGGGTGCTCAATACAAGAACTTTGATTTAACCGTTTTATTCCAAGGCGCTGCAGGTGCTCAACAATATGTGAGTGCAGGTGAGTCAGGAAATATTGGTAACTATTTGTTAGATATCTACCAAAATCGTTGGACTGTTGAAAATCCAAGCAGTGTTCATCCACGAATTGCAAACAGAAGTGATCAATATTTCTCATCTAATAACACATATTGGTTAAGAAGCTCTGATTACATTAGATTGAAAAACTTGGAAGTTGGTTATAACGTACCATCTACTGTTTTATCTAAAATTGGTTTGAAAAATTGTCGTTTATACGTCAATGGTTTGAACTTAATTACTTGGGATGCTTTGAAAGTATATGATCCAGAGACAGTAAACTCTACGGGTCAGTACTATCCTCAATCTAGGATTGTCAATGTAGGATTAACAGCAACATTTTAAACAATAAAAGAAAAAACAATGAAAAAAATATATTTAATCATTGCGTTATCAGGTGTTGGCTCTGTCTTGACTAGCTGTAATGATAATTTTGTCAACACAGTGCCACTGGATCAATTATCGGAATCGGTAGTTTGGTCTGATCCTAACTTAGCGGAAGCCTTTGTAACCGAATTGTACGGTGGCTTAGGTAATGGTGGATTTGATGAACAAATGTTAGCCTCTTTAACAGATGAAGCATCATTTACTCACCCAGGTAGAGGTATTACTACCATCACAGAATCAAGATCCAATCCTGCTGATATCGGTTGGGTAAATGGAACCTTGAGCTGGCAGAATATGTACACACGTATTCGTGCTTGTAATATAGCTTTAGAAAAGTTAAAAGCTGCCACTTCTTTCAATGCTGCATTGGTAGAGAGATTGAATGGTGAAGCTAAATTTATGCGTGCTTATTACTATCACCAATTGGTTCGCTACTATGGTGGTGTGCCGCTTATCGATAAATCTTTTTCTTTATCTGATACTGATTTCCTTTCAAAGAGAAATACGATGAAAGAAAGTATCGCATTTATCGTAAAAGATTGTGATGATGCAGCAACTTTATTGAATGGTAAATCTTTAGCTGCTGGTCGTGCATCTAAAGCAGCAGCATTGGCTTTAAAATCTAGAATTTTATTGTATGCAGCTTCTGATTTATATGATGCAACTACTGCAAAGGCTAAATCTACAGCAATGGGTGCTATGGCTACTCCAGAAATTTTAGCTTACACTGATGGAGATCGTGCATCTAGATGGAAGGCAGCAAAAGATGCTGCTAAAGCGGTTTTAGATTTAAGTGGATATGGTAACAAATTAAACTTATCAGAGCCAGCTTCTAAAGACGATGGAATTGCTAACTATATGAATAATTCATTAGCAAAAAATGGCGGTGAAAAAGAATTAATTTTCGCTCGTTATTTCATCAATGCTAAGCAAGAAAATGGTGGAAGAATTGGTTTATTCAACGGACCTAATGGTTACCATAACTGGGCTGGAAATGCTCCGATTCAAAATTTAGTGGATGATTATGAAATGATGGATGGTTCTAAGTTCTCTTGGACAAATCCTGATCATTCTACAAAACCGTATGAGAATCGTGACCCTCGTTTCTATGCTACATTATTGTATGATGGTGCTGGTTGGAAACCACGTACTGCTGACGTAGCTTCTAAAGATCCTGCAAATCAAATTCAAACAGGTCAATACGAAGTAACTTCAGGAGGAGCTAAAGTGCCTTATTTTGGTTTAGATACAAGAAAAAGTACAGTAGAGGATTGGAATGGTTCTTACACAGGATATTACTTCCGTAAATTTACTGATCCAAATCCTGCTATCGTAGATCAAAATACTTGGCAACAAATTCCTTGGCCTTTCTTTAGATACACTGAAGCCGTATTAAATTACGTTGAGGCTTGTATCGAGTTGGGTGAGGAAGCTGAAGCTAAAACATGGTTGAACAAAATTCGTTTCCGTTCAGGTATGCCTGCCATCACTGAAAGTGGTACTGCTCTAAGAGATAGATACCGCAATGAAAGAAGAGTTGAAATGGCATTTGAAGAACAAAGATACCATGATGCTCG
This sequence comes from Aquirufa sp. ROCK-SH2, assembly GCF_054558315.1. Classification (NCBI taxonomy): domain Bacteria; kingdom Pseudomonadati; phylum Bacteroidota; class Cytophagia; order Cytophagales; family Flectobacillaceae; genus Aquirufa; species Aquirufa sp. ROCK-SH2. The sequence continues at coordinate 79,404 of NZ_JBPXKB010000004.1, forward strand.
TCGTTGGATGATTGCACCAACTACCTTAGGTAATAAAGTGAAAATTATCAACGTATATGGTAGCTTAAAAGCTGGAAAATCCGTTTCACTTTATAAGTATGACACGTCTAATTATGACTATACATACAAGGTAATTGACATGGATCCAGGAAAAGAGAATCGCTCTTGGGCTGATAAGATGTATTTCTTACCAATCCACCGCGATGAAATGAACAGAAATAAAAACCTAGTTCAGAATCCAGGATATTAATCCTTTGATTATCTTTAAGGAAATAGTAGAGCTTTCAAACTCTACTATTTCCTTTTTTTTATTTTAGTAAATAATTATTCGTGAAAAATCTTTTTGTTCTCTTTTTTATCGCCTTATTAAGTAGTTGTCAACTATTCACTTCTTCTGATGCTACATCCAAAGAAGATAAAATTTTCTCCTTGTTGGATTCATCTAAAACCCAGGTTTTATTTCAAAACAACATCCAAGAAGGATTAAATACCAACGTTTTGATGTATGAGTATTTCTACAATGGTGGAGGTGTTGCTGCAGGCGATTTAAACGGTGATGGAAAAGATGATTTGTATTTTACGAGTAATATGGAAAATAACCACCTTTATTTGAATTCAGGTGGAATGAAATTTAAAGAAGTAGCTGCAATTGCTGGCGTTACAGGAAGACAAGGACCTTGGAAAACAGGTGTGAGTTTTGTTGACATCAATGCTGACCATAAACTAGATATTTATCTTTGTTATTCAGGCAATTTGCCCCCTGATAAAAAAAGAAATCAATTTTTTATTAATCAAGGAAACGACTCCAATGGCATTCCTATCTTCAAAGATCAAGCAGCTGAATTAGGTTTGGATAGTCCAGCGAATAGTACACATGCGGTATTTTTTGATTACGATAAAGACCAAGATTTGGATATGATTTTGGTCAATCATAATCCCAAATCATTACCTGTTTTGGATGAATCTAGTACCGCAAACATGATTTCAAAAGAGGATTTGAACAGTGGTATTCAGTTTTTTCAAAACGAAGGCGTAAATAAAAAATTCACCAATCAAACGAAGGCTCTTGGTATTCAATCTTCTGCGCTATCTTATGGATTAGCTGTGGGTATATCAGATGTTAACCAGGATGGTTGGTTGGATTTTTATGTGTCAAATGATTATACTATACCTGATTATTTGTACATCAATCAAAAAGGAAAATCTTTTAAAAATACTATTTCAAGCAGTATTGGGCATTTTTCTCATTTTTCCATGGGAAATGATATTGCCGATGTGAATAATGACTTGCTTCCTGATATTTTTACCTTAGATATGTTGCCAGAGGATAATTTGCGTCAAAAATTATTGATGGCTCCTGATAATTTTGAGAAATTTGACTTTAATCTAAAAGTGGGTTGGGGGCATCAATACATGAGAAATATGCTTCAATTGAACGAGGGTGTTGAAGCTAAAAACGGCGAAGTACATTTTGCTGAATCTGGGCAACTCGCGGGAATTTCAAATACCGACTGGAGTTGGAGTGCTTTATTTGCCGATTATGACAATGATGGCTGGAAGGATTTATTTGTGAGTAATGGATATTTGAGAGATTACACCAATCAAGATTTTTTAAAATACATGAGTGATTATGTTCAAAATAATCAATCTGCTATACAACGTGAAAATGTATTGGAATTGGTGCAGAAAATGCCTTCTTCCAATTTGACCAACTACATTTTTCGTAATCAACAAAATGCACAATTTTCCAACGTTACCAAAGACTGGGGTCTCGATTTTCATTCCAATAGCAATGGTTCCACTTATGCCGATTTAGACAATGATGGTGACTTAGATTTAGTGGTCAATAATATCAATCGAGCTGCGTTCATCTTTGAAAATCAAAGTGAAAAAATCAAGAAAAATGCATTTTTGCAAATCCAATTTGAAGGTGAAAAAGGGAATTGCAATGGCTTGGGGGCAAAAGTGAAAGTTTATCAAAATGCTGGAAATCAATACTTTGAACAAAATATGTATCGAGGTTTTCAATCAAGTATTTCTCCTAAATTACATGTAGGTTTGGGACAATCTAAAAAAGTCGACTCGGTTCAAATCATTTGGAATTCAGGAAAATCTCAAATAATCAAAAATGTTCGAGTCAATACTTTATTGAAAGTCAAAGAATCCGATGCGAAATTGACTCAAGCTTCCGTAAATAGTCAATCTGAGGCTTATTTTAAGGCTCAAGCTGATTTAATGAAGGTTGATAATCCTGTCATATACAACGATTTTAAACGCCAAACTCAATTAATTCATCCAGAATCTTACTACGGACCAAGCATGTCGAAAGCGGATGTCAACCAGGATGGATTAGAAGATGTATTTATTGGAGGAACTTCTTTCTCAAGTTCAAGATTGTTATTACAAAACAAGCAAGCTTCTTTTGTGCCTTCTAAATTTCCAGAAACAAATCGTGAAATTACTTCTTCACTCTTCATCGATGTAGATAATGATCATGATGTAGATCTTTATTTGGCTTCGGGTGGATACGATTTGTTAGAACCCAACGATCCTAAGTTATTGGATCAACTCTATTTGAATGATGGGAAAGGGAATTTTTCAGTAAGTTTATCTTTGCCTTCTATAGCTGGTAGTAAATCTTGTGTCAAACAAATTGATTTAAATCAAGATAAATTACCTGATTTATTCGTTGGAAGTCGCTTTATACCTGGATCTTATCCTTTGAGTCCCAAAAATTACATACTTCAAAATATGGGTGGAGGTAAATTCAAAGATGTTTCCGCTCAATATCCTGAAATCTCCGGAATAGGAATGGTTAGTGATGCCGCTTTTCAAGACATCAATGGCGATAAAATGGCTAAATTAATTTTAGTTGGAGATTTTTCAGCTGTTCAAGTATTTCAATTCAAAACCGGGAAAGCGGAAAATGTATCTCAACAATTTTTCGATTCACCTTTGAAAGGATTTTGGAATAAAATCCTCATTCAAGATTTAAATAAAGATGGTAAACAGGAAATCATCATTGGTAATTTAGGTAAAAATGTGCCATGGAAAGTCACCAAAGAGGAATCCATGGAAATGTATGTGAAAGATTTTGATAACAATGGGATCATTGATCCTATCTTGACATCCTATGTGAAACACGAAAAAGTTCCTTTTTTAACGAGAGATGAGCTATTGGATCAGGTCAGTATGATGCGAAATCGTTTTACAGATTACCAAAGTTTTGCGGAGGCAAAATTGAATGATGTTTTTACCGAAGAGGAATTAAAAGAAGCAAAGATTTTAGAGGTTAATGAGTTAGAAACTGTAATGCTGACTCAAAATAAATCAGGAAAATTTGAAAAAGTGACGTTGCCAGTTAAAGTCCAAAATTCAGCTATTTTTACGATTAATACCTTGGATTTTAATCATGATGGTCACGTGGATATTTTGTTGTGTGGAAATATCAATCATGCCAAATTAAGAGTGGGTAAAATGGATGCGAATTACGGTTTATTGCTAGAGGGTGATGGAAAATTAAATTTTAAAGTTGTCCCTCAAGCCAAGGCTGGTTTGTGGTTGAAAGGGGATGTTCGGTCCGTCTTGAATGTTGGAAAAAATTGGTTGATTGGGCGGAATAAATCAGAGGTGCTTCAATTTGAATTGAAATAAAATGAAGAAAATTATAGCGTTTATTTTTCTGTTCTTTACTCTAATCTCTTGTAACCAAAAGGAGGGGAGAGACCTAGAAATAGCTGGCACGGAAATCGATAAAGTTGTTTTGCAAATGACGGAGATGATGATTCACGATGTTTCTAATCCTCCATTGGCCATGCGTTTTTTTTCTTATGCAAGTTTAGCGGCCTACGATTTACAATCTGACTTTGACTCTACTTTACCTCGAATTCAAGATCGTTTATCGGATTTTCCCAAGATTATTAAACCTGATCCTAAAGATGCTAATATATCCTTAGCGGCCTTGATGGCGATGATGGATGTTTCTGCTGCCATGCAGCCCTCTGGACTGAAAATGAAGGATTGGAAGAAAAATTACATCGATTCTTGTGGTCGCTCAGGTTTTAGTTCTCATGTGTTGGAGGCATCGCAAGAACTGGCTAATCATTATTCTTCTCAAATATTGAAATATGCCAAAGCTGACAAATACAATCAAATTAGTCGCTTTCTGAGATATTCTCCGGAGAAAAAACCTGGATTCTGGTACCCCACTCCACCGGGGTATTTTCCTGCAGTAGAACCCTATTTTTCTCGAATTCGTAGCTTTCATTTAAAGGATTCTAGTTTGGTACAATCCCTTTGTCAAATTGAACCTGTAAAATATAGCGATGATAAATCATCTCAATTTTACCAAATGACCAAAGAGGTTTTGGAAAGTGGTAAATCGGAAAGTCAGCAAAAAATTGCTGCATTTTGGGATTGTAATCCTTTTGCTTTGTCTGAAAACGGACATCTTTTGATTGCTATGAAGAAAATATCTCCAGGTGCTCATTGGATGGGGATTGCAGGAATTGCTTGTAAAATGAAAAAAATGCCTTTTGGGAAAAGTCTATTGGTCAGAACTGCTTTATCGGTGAGTTTGATGGATGCGTTTTGGATTTGTTGGAAGCGTAAATATGAAACCAATCGAATTAGACCTGAAACAGCAATTCGTCAATTAATTGACCCTACATGGAAACCTTTTTTACAAACCCCTCCATTTCCTGAGTACCCAAGCGGACATTCAACCATTTCAACCACGGCTGCCATTATTCTAAGCCATTTTTTTGGAGAGAATTTTGCCTATGTTGATACGGTTGAAATGCGTTATGGAATCGATGAACGTCCTTTTAAATCGTTTAAATTAGCGGCAGAAGAAGCTGCCATTTCAAGATTATATGGCGGAATTCATTTTATGGATGGCATCACCGCAGGGCAACAACAAGGAAAATTGTTGGGGGAATATTTGGTTAAAAATTGGTTAAAGTAATTATTTAGGATTAAGAACCCGCTTAATTTCATTCGCCTTCTCCAATTCTTCTTTTAATTTATCATAACTCCCTGCTAAAAGAAGGCCTTTGTATTTCAATAAAGTATTGATGTACTCGTCCAACACATCCAATAAATTCTCTTGGTTTTGGTGAAAAATTTGAATCCAAGTTTCTGGGGAAGATTTGGCTAATCGAACCGTCGACTCAAAACCTGTGGAAGCTAATTCAAAGATGCGTTTCTCATCTTTTTCTTTTTCCAAAACCGTGCTCGCTAGGGCAAATGAACAGATGTGTGAAATATGAGAAATATAGGCTGTATGCACATCATGTGAGATGGAATCCATGTAAATTAGATTCATTCCTAATCCATTTTGGTACATATTTTCCACCAATTGAATGGCCTTTGGATTACTTAATTCTCGGTCGCAAATAACTGCACGTTTATTTTGAAATAGCTTTTCTATCGCCGCCTCAGGTCCTGAAAATTCCGTTCCTGCCATTGGGTGGGTGCTGACAAAAAAGTCTCTTTTGGGATGATTTTTGATCGACTCAAAAACGGGTGTTTTGGTAGAACCTACTTCAATCACAACTTGATTCTCATTTAATTTGTCCAAAATGGAAGGTAATTCAGCAACTAAATTATCCACAGGAACTGCTAGAATTAACAAGCTTATTTCTTTTAATGCTTCTTCCAAAGGAAGTAATTCGTCGATTAATCCTAATTCTAATGCTCTTTTTTGGTTTTTTCTACCTGTGTCAATTCCAATACATTTTTTGGCCCATTGGGAATTTTTCAAATCCAATGCCATGGATCCTCCAATTAATCCGATGCCTAAAATTCCTACCACTTGATTAGATTCCATTTGATTTCTGCTTAATTCGGTCAATTGCTTCTTGAAATATTTCTTCTTTGGCACATAAAGATACACGGATGTAATTATCGCCTTGACTCCCGAAAATACCTCCAGGAGTAATGAATACTGCATTTTCGTTCAAAATCTTGTCGGAAAGTACATATCCGCTGGAAAATTCACTCGGTATTTTGGCCCAAACAAACATTCCACTTTGCTTTGAATCATACACACAATGAAATAGATCCAATAATTCAAATACCTTTTTTTGTCTGGATAAATAAATTTGATTTTGTTTTTCAAACCATGTTGAATCCGCTTTCAATGCTTCCATAGCCGCTTCTTGCAAAGGCAGGAACATACCTGAATCCATGTTTGATTTAAATTTCAAAACGGGTTCTAAAAAGGATGATTTCCCAAAAAGGGCACCAATTCTCCAGCCCGCCATATTGTGCGACTTGGAGAGTGAATTTAATTCGATTGCAACCTCTTTCATTCCATCAATGGCCAACATACTCATAGGCTCATTGTTCAAAATGAAACTATATGGATTATCATTTACAATAAGGATATTATGTTTTTTTGCAAAATCTCTCAATTGTATAAATAGCTCTTTATTGGCTTTAGCACCCGTTGGCATGTGAGGATAATTGACCCACATGATTTTAACTTTGGACAAATCTCTTTTTTCAATTTCCTCCAAATTGGGTAGCCAATGGTTTTTTTCGTCCAATAGATATTCCACCACAGTTGCACCCGCTAGTTTACATGCAGCAGAATAAGTAGGGTAGCCCGGATTGGGAATTAATGTTTCATCGCCCGCTTCCAAATAGGCCATCGCAATGTGCATGATTCCTTCTTTGGAGCCAATCAAAGGAAGCACCTCTGAATTAGGGTCGATCAAAACACCATATTCTCTTTGGTAAAAGTCGGCGAAAGCTTTACGGAAGGCAGGGATGCCTTGATAACTTTGGTAAGCGTGATTATTTGGGTTGGTGGCACTTTGTGCCAAAGCCAAAATAGTCGCATCAGAAGGAGCCAAGTCGGGACTTCCAATACCTAGATTAATCACGGGAATGCCTTCATTTTTCATTTGGGCAATTTGCTTCAGTTTGGAAGAAAAATAATATTCTTCTACAGTGTTCATTCTGGAAGCTGCTTTGATCGATAGACTCATAAAACAAAAAAACCGACATAAGGCCGGTTAAAAATAAGTTAAAAATACAAAACCTATACTAACCGATTAAGCCCCTGGATAATATCCAGTGTAGTAATATGGTGCGTAATAAGTGTTTGTGTTTAAATTCATGGCTCAAATATAGGGATTTTTTTCTTTTCTGTGTCTTTGTGTTATTATTAATTAACACAAAGAACACAAAGAGCTTTAATTTTCAAAATATTACCCCTTCAAAACCTCCCCAATCAAATCACTTTCAAAACCTTTGCTTAAAGCAAATTGATAGCACTTTTGTTGGTTGATCCAAGGATCTTTGGAAGTAAGCTTTTTGGATTTTTGGTTGATTACTTCCTTTAATGTAGATAAATAAGCTTCATCATCTATTTGTTCCAAAGCTTTTTGGATAAAAATAGGTTGGATTTTTCTTTGCTTCAATTCAAATCGGATTTTATTCCGACCCCATTTCTTTTGGTTGAATTTGGAACGCGCATAAATTTCTGCAAAACGCTCTTCATTCAAATAGTTATTTTCTTCTAACCAAACTAGGTAATTGACGTATTGATGATCTTCAATCCCCAAACTTTTCATTTTTTGATTTAATTCCTGAACACAACGTTCCTGATAGGCACAATACCGAGCCAGGATGTTTAAGAATTCGCTATTCATGGGATGTTAAGCTTTGCCTGAATCTTCTATTTCAGCGTATTGCTCTAAATTGAATAAATCATTCAAGGCATCTACCATTGAATCCGATTCACCTCTTTTACAAGCTGCTTTTAGGTGAATGATGGGTTGCTTGATGATTTTTTGTACCAAACTAGCTGTGATTTTTTCTAGCTTGTCGATTTCCTCCTGAGATAATCCTTTAAGATGGCGGTTGATTTCCTCTTTTCGGATTTGTTCCAATGCATTTTTTAATTTATGAATGGTTGGAGAAACTTCCATTTCCTTGGACCAATCATTGAAACTATAAATGCTTTCTTCAATGATTTGATGTACTTGCGGAACAGAAGCTAAACGAGTTTGTAAAGCCTGATCTGCTCTTTCTTTTAAGGTATCAATGTTATACAATAAAACTCCACTGATTTTTTCAATTCCTTCGTCAATACTTCTAGGAACCGATAAATCGATGAAATATTTGAAAGAAAGCAATTGTATTTTCTTTAATTCTTCTTGCGTAATAATCGGCTCGTTGGTTCGAACAGAAGAAATGATGATGTCCGCTTTCGCAATTTCTTCCCAAAGATTTTCATATTTGGCTACACGAAACGATTTGCCCTGAGCCACTTTTTCTGCTTTCTCCAAAGTCCGATTCATGATCGTAATTTCAGCGAAATCTTTGTCTTCCTCCATGTTTTTGCAAACATCAAGACCAATTTCTCCCAAACCCAAAATTAAAATTTTTGGTGCAGCGATGGATTGAGATAATTCTTCTGCCAATGCCACTGTCGCATAAGATACAGATGCTGCGCCATCCCTAAAGGAGGTTTCTTGTGCAACACGTTTGTTGGCATAAAAAATGGTATGCATCAAACGATGTAAATACGGCCCAGCTAAATTTAAATCGGCAGATTGTTGATAAGCCTTTTTAATTTGATTAGGGATTTGCAAATCTCCAACCACTTTCGACTGTAAACCAGTGGCTACTTCAAATAAATGCTGCAATGATTCATTGGTTTCATTTGCCAAATGGAAATGATTGGAATACTCAGTTTGATCTGAAAGCCCTTTTTCTGCTAACAATTGTTTGACTAAATCACTTGAAACATTTTCGTTCGAAGTGTAGTACATTTCCGTTCGGTTGCACGTAGATATAATGAGTAATTCGTTTAAGCCGAATTGCTCTTTACATTTTAACGCGAAGTTTTTGCTTTCTTCTTCATTCAAAGCTACTTGCTCACGAATCGTGAGAGGGGCAGTTCGATGTGAAATACTAACAGACTTTAACGGAATACTCATTCTTTTTTTTTCGACAGAAAATAATGCACAAAAGTACTACGCAATTCTTTATTTTTACACTGTCTTGAAAAGAAAATCGTAATTTAGACCAAGTTTAAATTGAATAGTTATGCAGTTTCAAAATAAAACAATATTTATCAGTGGTGGATCCCGAGGAATTGGGTTGGAAATCGCAAAAAAACTAGCTAGTCAAGGGGCTAATATTGTCATCGCTGCAAAAACCGCAGAACCTCATCCTAAATTACCAGGTACCGTTTTTACTGCTGCTGCTGAGATAGAAGCATTGGGTGGAAAGGCATTGGCTTGTGTGGTGGATATTCGAGATGAAGAGCAGGTTAAAAATGCGGTTCAAATGGCTGTGGAGAAATTTGGAGGAATAGATATTTTGATCAATAATGCTTCAGCAATTCAATTGACGGGCACTTTAGAAACTTCCATGAAAAAATATGATTTGATGAATCAGGTCAATGTGCGTGGAACTTATTTATGTTCGCAGGCTTGTTTGCCCTATTTGTTGAAGGCTGATAATCCGCATGTATTAACACTTTCGCCACCTTTGAATTTTGAAGCAAGATGGTTTAAAAACCACACGGCATATTCCATCGCTAAATTTGGTATGTCATTATGTACCTTAGGAATGTCGGCAGAATTTAAAGGAAAAGTAGCATTCAATTCACTTTGGCCAAAAACAATCATCGCTACTTCTGCGATTGAATTTGCCATTGGTAGTGCTGAAATTTTCAACCAAGCTAGAAATGCGCGTATTATGGCGGATGCTACATTTGAAATTTTGTCGGAAAATCACCGAGAGGTAACGGGTCATTATTTTATAGATGAAGATATTTTGCGTCAAAAAGGATATACGGATTTTGATCAATATAAGATGAATCCACAGACTAAAGATGAAGAATTGATTCCCGACTTTTTTATTTAATATTCGTGCCAAATATTGCAAATTCAGATACTTTTCGCTCGCCATTTTGGTTAAAAGGCGCACATGCCCAAAGTATTTATCCCGCACTTTTTCGAAAAGTCGATTTGATGAATCCTTTGGAAGAACGCTTGGTTTTACCAGATGGAGATTTTTTGGATCTTGATTGGTACACCGAAAAAGTGCCCATTGGTGATCGACCGCTGTTGATTGTTTCTCATGGCTTGGAGGGAAATAGTAAACGTCAATATGTGACAGGTTTAGTAAAGACTTTTATTGCACAAGGTTATCAAGCTTTGGCGTGGAACTATCGAAGTTGTTCAGGTGAGCCCAATAAATCATTGCGTTTTTATCATTCTGGTGCCACAGATGATTTAGAGCTTGTTATTCAGCATGCTATTCAAAAAGGCGCCAATCAAATATATTTGGCAGGTTTTAGTTTGGGTGGGAACCTGACATTAAAATGGCTGGGAGAAAAAGGACAAAATCCTCCTGCTTCTATTCGAAAAGCTGTAGCATTTTCCGTACCTTTGCATCTTTCTAGCAGTAGTCGAACGTTGGCTCGCTGGGATAATGGGATTTACACTTCACGTTTTTTACAAACACTCTTAGAAAAAGTTAAAGAAAAGTCTGCGAGATACCCTCAAGATATCACGCCTGCTATGCTTTCCAACATTCGAAGTTTGTTTGATTTTGATAACGTGATCACAGGTCCTTTACACGGGTTTAAAGATGCAGAAGATTATTATCAGCAATCCAGTTCATTGTATTTTTTAGATAAGATCCATGTGCCAACCCTTATAGTAAACGCAAAAAACGACCCATTTTTGTCGCCAGCATGTTTCCCCAAAGAGCTTGTTGCTCAGTTAGAACATGTATTTCTAGAAATTCCAGAAGAAGGCGGACATTGTGGATTTTATCCAAGTTCTTACCAAGGACAATTGTGGTCTGAAAAGCGTGCTCAAAATTGGTTGATGTAAGTATTGAATATAAAATTATGCCTAATAAACAGACAGAAACTTTGAATATTGTCATTGATTTTGACAGTACCTTCACGAAAGTAGAGGGTTTAGACGAATTAGCTCGTATCGCATTACATGGAAGTCCGAAACAAGCTGAAATTGTAGGGAAAATACATGATATTACTGAAAAAGGAATGACAGGTTCTATTTCTTTTGCAGATTCATTGCGTGAAAGAGTGGCGCTTTTGTCGGCAAATAAAGGTCATGTCGAAGAGTTGGTTGCATTTTTGAAAGGTAAAATTTCAGATTCTTTTAACAGAAATAAAGAGTTTATTGCAGAATATGCCGATCGAATTTTAATTGTTTCTAGTGGTTTCAAAGATTTTATTGTACCTGTTGTTAGTGAATTAGGTATTGCAGAGGAAAACGTTTTTGCCAATACGTTTACTTACGACGGCGAAGGAAATATCACCGGCTATGATCACCATAACCTATTATCTCAAGATAAAGGAAAGGTGAGTTTGTTGCAATCGCTTTCTTTGGAAGGTGAAATTTTTGTGATCGGTGATGGCTATACGGATTATGAATTAAGAGAAGCTGGCTTGGCAAATAAGTTTTTTGCTTTTACGGAAAACGTATCAAGAAAAGCTGTGACTGACAAAGCGGATTTTATCGTACCTTCTTTGGATGAATTTTTATATATCAATGGATTGAGTCGAGCTCAATCATATCCTAAATCAAGAATCAAGGTTTTATTGTTAGAAAATGTTCATCCGAATGCGGTGAATGCATTTAAAAAAGAAGGCTTTCAAGTTGAATTATTGAAAGGAGCTTTGGATGAAGCAGAATTGATTGAGAAAATCAAAGATGTTTCCATTTTAGGATTGCGTTCAAAAACCAATTTGACAAAAAAGGTATTGGAGCACCCGAATGCAGCTAGATTGATGTGTGTAGGGGCATTTTGTATTGGAACCAATCAAGTTGATTTAGCCGAGTGTGAAAAGCGTGGTATCGCTGTCTTTAATGCTCCTTATTCTAATACCCGAAGTGTGGTAGAACTTTCTATCGGATTAATGGTGATGTTGACGCGTGATATTTTTGAGAAATCAAATAAAATGCATGCTGGTGTTTGGGATAAATCTGCTACGAATTCTTTTGAGATCAGAGGTAAAAAATTGGGTTTAGTGGGATATGGAAATATCGGGACTCAAATTTCTGTCATTGCAGAAGCTCTAGGAATGGAGGTTTATTTTTATGATACTGTCGACAAATTGGCTTTGGGTAATGCCAAGAAATGCAATACTATGAAAGAGTTATTGTCTTTGGCTGACTTTGTGAGTTTGCACGTAGATGGTAGAAAATCCAATACGAATATCATAGGTAAAGAGCAATTTTCTTGGATGAAAGACAATGTGATTTTCTTGAATTTATCGAGAGGACATGTCGTAGAAATTCCTGCTTTGGTGGAGGCCTTAAAATCAGGTAAGGTTTGGGGTGCTGCAGTTGACGTATTCCCTTATGAGCCTAAAACAAATGATGAGGAATTTATCAATGAATTGAGAGGATTGCGCAATGTGATTTTAACTCCGCACATTGGAGGTTCTACGGAAGAAGCTCAAGCTAATATTGGGGAATTTGTTCCGTCCAAATTGTTGCAATTCATGAACAATGGAAGCACGTATGGTTCCGTGAATTTCCCTGAATTACAATTGCCTCCTTTGGAAGATGCTCACCGATTATTGCATATCCATCATAATATGCCAGGTATTTTGGCAAAAATCAATAACGTTTTTGCAAAATATCATGTCAATATTATCGGTCAATATTTGAAAACAACGGAAAAAACGGGATACGTGATTACGGATGTTGCTAAGGAATATTCGGAAGAAATTGTCAATGAATTAAAATTGATTGAAAACACAATCAAGTTTAGAATGTTATATTAAAATGAATACACAAAATCCCGTTTTCTTTACACCAGGTCCAGCAGCATTGTTTCCAACAGTTCAAGGACATTATGAAGAAGCATTTCGTCAGAATTTAGGTTCCATTTCTCACCGTTCTGCAGCTTTTAGAAAAATCTATCAGCATACGGATGAGCAGTTACGCCAGTTGTTTCAATTGCCTAAAGAAAACGCGATTTTATTTACAGGTTCTGCGACAGAAGTGTGGGAAAGAGTCATCATGAATACCGTTGAACATGAGAGTTTTCATTTAGTGAATGGTTCATTTTCAACGAAATTTTACAATTTTGCTCAAGAACTTCACAAATTTGCCCATTGCTTGAAAAAACCATTTGGTGAAGGTTTTGATGCATCAGAAATTGAAGTTCCAGAATATGCTGAATTAATTTGTTGCACAACTAACGAAACGAGTTCAGGTGTTCAAATGACGGCAAAGGAAATTCACAAAGTGAAAAAAGCCAATAAAGATAAGTTTGTTGTGGTAGATATGGTTTCTTCTGCACCTTATACCAACTTGGATTTTAATTTAGTAGATTCTGCTTTTTTCTCTGTTCAAAAAGCGTTCGGGATGCCTGCAGGTTTAGGCGTTTGGATTGCCAACGAAGCAATTTTGGAGAAATCGGTAAGAATGAAAAAGCATGAGGGAGTTATTGGAACTTATCATTCATTGCCTAGCCTTTGGGAGAATTACAAGAATTTTGAAACTCCAGAAACACCTAATGTGATGGGAATTTATGTACTTGGAAAAGTTGCAGAAGATTTCAATAAAATAGGAGTGGATGTAATGAGAAAAGAGACGGATAAAAAGGCAAAAGCATTGTATGATTTTGCTCAAAAATCTGCTCAATATGATATTTTTGTTGAAAATGAGTCGCACCGCTCTGCTACCGTGGTGGTGTTGAATTGCAAAGAATCTGCTAGTTCTGTGATCCAAAAAGTAAAAGAAAAATCAGGAATGATTGTTGGTTCAGGATATGGAAAAATGAAAGAAACGCAAATTAGAATTGCGAATTTTCCTGCGGTAAATTTGGAGCAAGTTCAGCAATTGATTGAGACGTTAAACACTATTTAATTATTATAAAACATGGAAATTACATCACCCATTCGTTGGGGTATTTTGGCGTGCGGTGGAATTGCCCGCAAATTTGCAGATGATTTAAGCTTTGTTAAAGACGGATATTTAGCCGCAGTTTCTTCACGAGATTTAGGTCGTGCCAAAGAATTTGCTTCGCATTATGGAGAAAACGTGAAGGCCTATGGTTCATACGAAGAAATGTTGGCTAGTGGTGAAATTGATGTCGTATACATCGCTTCTCCTCACGGTTTACATCATGAACATACTTTATTGTGTTTAGAAGCCGGTATTCCCGTTTTGTGTGAAAAGGCTTTTGCGATTAATTCAAAGCAGGTTCGTGAAATGGTGGAAATGGCGCAAGCCAAAAAAATCTATTTAATGGAAGCTTTGTGGACAAGATTTCATCCTTCGATCGCAAAAGTGTTGGAAATTTTGAAAAGTGGAGCCATTGGAGAAGTTGTTCATTTAGTAGCTGATTTTGGCTTTAAGGCAGATTATATTCCTGAAGCAAGATGGTTTAATCCAGCTTTGACCGGAGGTTCACTGCTAGATATAGGAATTTATCCCTTATTTATTTCCAAATTGATTTTAGGTCTACCTCAAGAGCTGAAAGCAACAGGTACGTTTGCACCAACAGGCGTAGATATGAATTGCTCTATTTCTGCCAAATATGCTTCTGGTGCAACTTCTAGTTTGTTTTCTACTTTCGCAGCGCAAACGGATACGACTTGTACTATTTATGGTACATTAGGTAAAATCTTCATGCATTCTCGCTTCCACGAAACGAAAGGTTTGACTTTAGAAGTATATGGTCAGGAACCTGTAGTGATGGAAACTGAAAGGTTAGGCTGGGGTTATAGTTATGAAGCGGAGGCCGTACAAGCCGATTTAAGAGCTGGAAAATTACAAAACGACTGGATTTCTCATCAATATAGTTTAGAAATGATGGGATTGCTGGATGAAATACGAAGACAAATTGGATTGATTTATCCAAACGAATAAAAACCTATACGCATGAAAAATATTGTCATTTTATTGTTTTTATTCATTGCCCAAAGTGCATTTGGGCAGCATGCATTTGAAAAGGAAATCAACAGCTATGAAAAGCAAGATTCCATTTCGATGCCTAAAAAAAATCAAATTCTGTTTTTAGGTAGTTCAAGTTTTCGTCTTTGGAAAACCTTTGATCAAGATTTGAAAGGATTACCCGTTTTCAATAGAGGATTTGGAGGTTCTACCTTAGAAGATGCTTTGTATTATTTTGACAGAATGGTGGTTAAATACCAACCTTCTTGGATCTTCTTATACGAAGGAGACAACGATTTAGCCAAAGGGCAAAGTCCCGAATTTATCGAGAAAGAATTTGTTGAATTTTCTGATCGAGTAAAAAAACAAATGCCCAAAACCAAAATTGTTTTCGTTGCCGCTCGACCAAGTATTGCTCGTCAAGAAATGGTTGCAAAACAAAAGGATTTGAATGCCCGGATTGAAAATTGGGTAAAAGGGAAAAAGAATTTATTCTATTTGGATATGCATTCTCCTTTCTATTTATCGGATGGTAGTTTGATGCAAGATATTTTTGTCTCCGATAAGCTTCATTTGAATGAAAAGGGCTATGCTATTTTTGCTTCCCAAATAAGAACTTTTATTGAAACGAAGATTCGATAGAAACATGCCGAATACCAATTCATTAAACGCTGTATATTTGCCCTCTATTTCGGTAGATGGAGTTATTTTTGGTTTTCAACAAAATCAATTGAAAGTTCTTTTGTTGAAATTTCAAAATACCAACGTTTGGAGTCTATCTGGAGGTTTTGTGGGTTTAGAAGAAGATTTGGACAAAGCTGCTCAACGTATTTTAAAGGAGCGCACAGGTTTAAATGACCTCTATTTAGAGCAGTTTTATGTATTTGGGGATGTAAAAAGGAATGTCGGTGCACAAGAGGAACACCAACATATTAATCAAGCCCTCGGACGTAGCGAAGTTGACATGGCTTTTTTGTCAAAGCGCTATTTAACAGTAGGTTATTTTGCTTTGGTAGATATTAATAAAGTGAAAGTGACTCCTGGAGAAATGTCTGATCAAGCAAAGTGGTTTGATATTCATGAAATCCCTCCATTGTTTTTGGATCATAATTTAATCGTTCAAAAAGCTTTGGATCGACTACGGACAAATCTTGACGCTCAGTTATTGGCCTTCAATTTACTTCCAGAAACATTTACGATGTCTGATCTTCAGGTCGTTTATGAAACTATTTTGGATAAAAAACTGGTTCGTACCAATTTCCAAAGAAAGATTTTGAGTTTAGATATTTTAGATCGGATTGAAAAGAAATTTACCGGTGGAGCACACAAAGCACCCTATTTGTATCGGTTGAAATAGAAGTAAGAGGTAAGAGGTAATAGGTAATAGGTAAGTGTTATTAATTTTTAATTCTACATTTTTAATTCCTCTTACCTATTACCTCTTACCTCTTACCTCTTACCTCTTACCTCTTACCTCTCACTCTATCCAAGGTTGCTGAATTTTACCAATGTATTTTCCCGATTTTTGAAGAAAAATTAAATCTTGTAGTTCTTCTCCAACATTGGGGTACAAAAGATTTTTTGATATTTCAGCAATTGGCATCCAAATGATTTCTTTGGCAGTGGTTTCTTTTTCTTGTAAAATAGGAATTCCTGAAATGATTTTACCTTGAAAGATGATGTGCAAAGAGGCGGCTCTATTTTTAGAGGCGGGCATTTCCCCCATCAATAATAAGGCACCAACTTCTACTTCAATCGCTAATTCTTCTTGGCATTCTCTAACAATTGTTTCCGGAAATAATTCGCCTTCGTCTGGATTCCCGCCAGGTAAATTGTAAATTTCTTGGGATCCATACACATATTTCATGAGTAAAAGGTGGTCGTTTTCTATTATAACAAGTGCTGGTCTACAACGCATATTTGTAAATTAATTCAATCGAAAATTTATTTTTAATCAAAATGGAAGATGATACATTTAAATATACAATTATTTCAGTTCCATTTGAAAGAATTTTACCTTTGTGTCAAAATTTTATAGATATGACGATCAAAGATGTATGTGACAGCATGGAAAAGTGGGCTCCTTTGCAATGGCAAGAGTCTTACGATAATGCTGGTTTACTTGTAGGTAATAAATCGGAAAAAGTAAATGGGGTGTTGATTAGTTTGGATTGTACTGAAGAAGTAGTGGAAGAGGCAATTCAGGCGGGTTGTAATTTGATTATCGCGCATCATCCAATCGTATTTAAGGGTTTGAAGAGTTTTACAGGCAAAAATTATGTCGAGAGAACGGTCATCAAAGCCATTCAAAATAATGTGGCTATTTATGCTTCACATACAAATTTAGATCATGCCCCAAAAGGAGTTAGTTATCATTTAGCCCAAAAATTGGGTATTCAAAATGGTCGCATACTCAAGCCTTTTCAAGGAGCTTTGAAAAATTTAATCTATTATGTTCCCAAAAGTCACGAAGAGGTCGTAAGAACTGCTTTACATCAGGCGGGTGCAGGTAATATCGGAGAATATTCTTCTTGTAGTTTTCAAAGTGCAGGCTTGGGTCGATTTACCCCTTCGGATTCAGCAAATCCAACATTGGGGAAAGCTAATCAAGAAGAACAGGTGGAGGAATTAAAGGTTGAAATGATATTCCCTCAACATTTGGAAGCGAGTATTTTACAAGCGTTACATCAAGCTCATCCTTATGAGGAAATTGCATATTCCATCATAGGTTTAGATAATACGTGGAAAGAAGTTGGATCAGGATATATTGGTAGCTTGCCAAAGGCATTGCCTACTTCGGATTTTCTTCAATATTTGAAAGAACATTTAGAATTACCCATGGTTCGATTTACTGCTACGAAGAAGGATTTAATAGAAACCGTTGCCGTATGTGGGGGAGCAGGAAGTTTTTTAATTTCAGAGGCAAAAAGACAAAAAGCGGATGCATATATTTCTGCGGATATCAAATATCACGAGTTTTTTGATGCAGAAAATGAATGTTTAATTTGTGATATCGGACATTATGAATCAGAAGTTATGATAAAGGAAGCGATTCATGAATATTTATCAAATATTTTTAGTACTTTTGCAGTTCTGAAAAGCAAAACCCTGACTAATCCAGTCGGTTATGCTTAAGAAAAAGAGAGGTTAAACACTTTCAAAACGTAACAATAATAATGGCTACAGCTACCGAAACTACGATTGCCCAAAAGTTAGAAGCATTATTAAAGCTTCAAACAATAGATTCAGCCTTAGATAATATCAAAAAAGTACGAGGAGATTTACCTGAAGAGGTACGCGATTTGGAAGATGAGATTGCGGGTTTACAAACTCGTTTGGCGAAATTCCAGTCTGAAGTTGATAATTTTGAAACACAAATTTCCAACTATCGTAATTCTAAGAAAGATTCTGAGAAATTAATCGCGAAGTATAAGGAACAACAAATGAATGTTCGCAATAACCGTGAGTTTGAAGCAATTTCTAAAGAAATAGAGCTTCAAGGTCTTGAAATGGAAATTGCTGATAAGAGAATCAAGGAAATTGATTTCAAAATCTTGAATAAGAATGATGAAATCGCTGGAGTTGAATCTAATTTATTTGAGCGTTCTAAAGATTTAGAATTAAAGAAAAAAGAATTAGAAGTAATTATTGCAGAAAGCGAAGAAGATGAGCAAAAGTCTTTGAAAGATAGAGAAAAGGCTTTGAAATCTGTTGATGCAAGATTATTGAAATCTTATGATAAATTACGCGGTAATGCTAGAAATGGTCTTGCTGTAGTAATGGTGAAGCGTGGAGCTTGTGGTGGCTGTTTTAGTTCAGTACCTCCTCAACGCCAAACAGATATCAAGGACAAGAAAAAATTATTAGTTTGCGAGCATTGTGGTCGTATTTTCGCTGGTGTAGAAGATGTTATTCCTCCTCCAGAAAAAGAGAAAAAGACTCGTGTAACAAAGGCTTCTTTAGCCGCTGCTGCAGCTGCTCTTGCTGCTGCTGCTCCAAGCGCAGAGTAATCTAAAGTTTATCGAAATAAAAAAGGCTGATCGAAAGATTAGCCTTTTTTATTTAATTAAAAAATGTAGAATTAAAAATTTAGAATGTAGAATTTAGAATGTAGAATGTAGAATTTATTACCTTTTACCTTTTACCTTTTACCTCTTACCTCTTACCTTTTACCTCTTACCTCTTACCTCATTTCAACATCCCTATCAAGGAAGTTAATTTATCTTTTAAATCTTTTCTGTCTACAATAAAATCAAGGAATCCATGTTCTAAAACGAAATCTGCACTTTGGAATCCTTTGGGAAGATCTTTACCAATGGTTTCACGAATAACGCGTGGTCCAGCAAAACCGATTAAAGCACCAGGCTCAGCAATGTTGAAATCGCCTAACATCGCAAAAGAAGCTGTTACACCTCCAGTGGTTGGATCCGTCAATAATGAAATGTAAGGTATTTTAGCTTCTGCTAACAAGGCTAAACGAGCAGAAGTTTTTGCCATTTGCATCAAGGAAAATCCTGCTTCCATCATACGTGCACCTCCAGAACGAGAAATCATTAAAAAGGGTTGCTTATGTTCCAAAGAATAGTCAATCGCTCTTGAAATTTTTTCTCCAACCACAGAACCCATTGATCCACCAATGAATGAAAAATCCATGGCTGCAATCGTAATCGGATGTCCATTCATTTCACCATGTGCTGAACGAACGGCATCTTTCAGCCCTGTTTTTAATTCAGTAGCCTTGATTCTGTCTGTGTATTTTTTTGTATCAGTAAATTCAAGTGGATCACCTGAACCCATCATTGGGTCAATCTCTGTGTACTTTGTTTGGTCAAATAATAATTCAAAATATTCTTGAGAACCAATTTTCTCGTGATAATTACAATTTGAACATGTATAAGCAAACAATCGATGCTCTCTGGTGTGTAATGCTTTTTTACAAGAGGGACATTGATACCAAAGTCCATCTGGAGCCTCTCTTTTAAATTCAGTAGGGGTTTGAATCCCTTTATCTTTTCTTGTGTACCAAGACATAATCGTATAGTTTTTCCCTTTTAAAAAGAACGGGTTACAAAGATAAGTAAAATCAATTGCTTCAAAAATACTAAATGCAATCTCTTTATTTGACAATAAACATTCTTCGGACATAACTTTGTCCATTTACTTGTACTTCGATAAAATAAATACCATTGCTTAAATGTTGGAAGGAGTAATTTTTCTCAAAATAAGCATTATTAATTTCAACCTGATCTATACTCAACTCTCTTCCTTGTATGTCCCTCACAAATATGAGTGCATTTTTGGATGTAACATCTTTGAATTCTAGTTCTAATCGATATTCACCAGCATTCGGATTGGGAAAAAGGTTGATGCCTATTTCTTTGGGCTCTTCAGCTTTTGCTAAAATGATATCATTTATCGTTTTTTTAGGCCCCTGAATGTTTAAATCTTCAACGCTCCAACCCCAACCATTGGCACCAACATCTGCATGTAAACGGAATCTAAGAATTACCTGGTCACCTGCTTTGAAATAACCACTTTCAAGGATGTCTATTTCATGCGATTTATATAAATCGGGCGTTGCCTTGGCTGTTGAATTGCCCAATTTATCAAATGACTTATTCCAAGTACTTAACCAAATGGATTCTTTTCGAGCATCCCAACCATCGCTTAAATTCACCCATGTTTTACCAAAATCCCTTGAACCTTGTACAATGACATAATCAAAAAAGCTGCGATTAATCGTCCCATCTGAATTTAAAAAGTTTTCACCAGTGTCACCAGGTTCAACCAAGGCAATTTCTTTGAAATAAATTTTGGAAGTATCTGATCTAACAGTGATGGGTTTTAAAAGGACCGCATCGTTGTTGGTAAACTTATCCTCTCCAGCAGTGCCATTTTCAAAATCTTCCGCACCATCTGCATAGGGGTGGGCTGAGTTTAAACTCAATGAGTTTAATCCCGAAGCCTGAGAAATGCTAAATCCCTTCAAATAAAAATCAGAAAAGGGGCCATTGTTGAAGGTCGTACTATATTCTTTTACTGCACTTTGCAAATTGATGACACTGATGTCGTAATTGCCAGTGCTTGGACTGTACACATAATTGGGGATTTTGGCTTTGTCTTTGACGACAATTCGATATTTAATGATATCTCCCGCTTTCAGTTGTCCTTGACTGAATTTAAATGCATTGGTATAAGCAAATTCCTCTGACAATGATTTTTTTAAACCTTGACGAATAACAGAACCATTATTGATGGAATATTCCATGTAAACAGTATCTACTCCAATATTGTCATCTGCATATAAGGTTGGCAAAGGGACGTCCAATTCAATGGGAAATATGTATTTCACTGGATTTGCGTAAACAACCGTGGGCTTTGCTGTATCTTTTTCTACAATATTGACATCATAAAAACTGCCCCATTTTGTTCCTGCTATAATTGGAGCTTCTGCGGGAGTCGTATATTTTTTACCTGCGACATCATTGATGGTCCAATAATAAGAAACGGTTTTAGATGTACTTGTTTTAGGTAAAGTGACTTGATATGTATTAGTAGCTATTTTCTTTGGAGTGTAGGCGACAGCGCTTGTAATAGATGAATTAACAGCTATCATCAATTTGAAACTTGATTCGTCAATCAATGTATCAGAAAAAACCTTAGCTTCAAAAATAAAATCCTTGCCTATTTCTTCCGTATCCTTGTATTGTTGAGTAATGATATTGGTCGATTTCCAACCGAAATCCGCAAAGGCAGATGAAACAATGGGGCCAATAGACCTTGTAATTTCGCCCTGTGCAATAAAGGGTGTCATCAAGGCATTAGGATCTCCAACAGGATAAGTGTATTGGTCCACATGGTAGATGCTTGATCCTGCATTGAAAGTAGTTGGAGAATATAAATAGGCTTTTTTTGGAACGTTTTTATTAATTGTCGGAGAACTTAGTATTAAATTTTGAGAGGTAGTAATTTGTGTTTTTAAAGCTGTGGATGGATTTTTGTACACTGTCGTGTCGGTCAATGAAGTACCTTTGGTATTCGTAATGAATTGATCAAATATTTCAGCCGCACTATACTCCGCACTTGTTCCTGCTGCATCTACATCAATTTGCCCGATGAATCCAAGCCCATGACCCATTTCATGTAAAACGACAGAATACAAATCTATTTCACCATCTGTGGAGCTTGGTTTTGAGGGTAATTTCGGCAAACCTGTACCTATGTACCAAGAGGGATAATCCTGACTAAACGTAGCAACGATATCTGGCGAGTCTCCATTTAAATTAGTATGAGCCATTTTTTCTGCCAATGCGATAGGGTAATAGGTATTTAAACGAGTCGCACCAATAAAATTTCTCACATGTGCGGTAGCTCCAGCTCTACCCAAGATGTTTTTTCCCAAAGAAGCCCATTGCACCAATACATGAATGGGTACATCAGAACTTATTAAATTAGACCAAGTTTCTGCCGCTTTTTCAAAAATAGCTTTGACATTACTTGGAGGTGTTGTTTGAAAAGTAAGTATGATTTGTGCCTTAGCTTCGCTTTGTTGGGTCGAAAATATGGCTTTTTTTGATACTTCGTTCCATTCAGCGATGATTTTCGATTGGTATCCTTCAGGGATTTTCCTTTCTTCACCTTCGTAAAAACTAGGAGCATAATCCACAATCATTTTCCCTGGTATCATATCCATTTTGGCCTTTTTCTGTGCGAAAAGGGTGGGAGCAAATAAGAATACAAAGAAAATAATCGATAAAGATTTCATATCAATTTATGAACGGTTTAAATAGGCTTGTATTTTTTCGAATAAGCCAATGAAATTAGGTGCCTGAATTTGGGTATGAGCAAGTTCCTCTTGTGTATGTGAAGTCGTGATACCAACCACATTCATACCTGCCGATTGACCTGATTTTATGCCTTGAAGAGAATCTTCAATGACCCAGCATTCGCTATATTTAACCCCTAATTTATCAGCAGCTTTTAAATAAATTTCAGGATCTGGCTTGCCTTTTTTTACTTCTCCACCTCCCACAATTACTTGAAAATAATCTCTGATTCCCAATCCATCTACAATAAAATCAATATTTCCTTGTCCAGCAGAAGTCGCTAAAGCGCATAAAATATGTTCCGATTTTAATTGATCTAAAAAAGTGATAAGTCCATCTGCTGCTTTGCGAAAGTCTTTGTAAAAATCTCGGTAAATCTTTTCTTTTTCTTCTTCCAAAAGGTATAATTCCTCTCCAGCCATTTCTCGCTTATAAAAATATTCAAACGTGTCTTTCGAGTTCATCCCGTTTAATTCCTTGTAGAATAAATCACGTGTCAAAGGAATACCTTTTCTTTCACAAAACAATAGCCATGCATCGACGTGATAAGGTAGATTATCTACAATGACACCATCCATGTCAAACAAAATTGCTTTTAAATCATTCATTATAAATTAATTTCTAAACCATCGTATGCTAAATAAACGTTGGCCGGTAATTCCTTTTGAACTTCCGATTGAAGTCCCATTTGATGACTAATGTGTGTAATATATGCCTGCTCAGGTTTGATTTTCTGAATGATTTCCAAGGCCTCTTCCAAAGTAAAATGGCTCACATGGCTTGTTTTTCTTAAGGCATTAATGACCAGAACTTTGGATCCTTTTATTTTTTCTAATTCTGGATCGGAAATAGCATTGGCATCTGTGATATAAGTAAAGTCGTTGATTCGATAACCAAAAACATCCAAGAAAAAATGCTTTACAAGAATGGGTAAAAATGGAATTCCATTTATTTCAAACGCCTGGTTTTCAATTTCAGTTACCTCAATCTCGGGTACACCCGGATATTTATTTTCGTCAAAAGCATAAGCAAATTCACGCTTTAATTGCTCAATGACATTTTTTTGGGCGTATAATGGAATGGAAGATTTTTGTGCATAATTAAAGCCTCTTACATCATCCATTCCAGCGGTATGGTCTTTGTGTTCGTGCGTATAAATGATGGCATCTAGCCGTTTGATGCCTGCTCTTAAAACTTGTTGTCTAAAATCAGGTCCAGTATCGATGATAAAACTTTTGCCGTTTGTTTCGATATGCATAGAAACACGTAGGCGCTTATCACGAGAATCTGTCGATTGGCAAACTTCACATTCACAAGCAATCATCGGAATCCCTTGCGAGGTTCCAGTTCCGAGAAAGGTGACTTTCATCGGATGCATATAATTATTCTGTTAAAGCTTTTACTTGCGTAACTAAGGCGTCAAAATTCAAAGGCTTTGCTAAAAAATCATCAAATCCTGCTGCTTTGAAATCTTCCATTGTGTAATTTCTTGCGTTACCTGTGATTGCAATCATCGGAATTTTAGCTTTTTTGGCATCAGATAATGCTCTTACGGCTCTTGCACATTCCATGCCATCCATCACAGGCATATTTATGTCTAATAAAATAATATCAAAATCAGCCTTAGCTAATTCATCCAAGACTTGTTGACCATTTTTAACTGCATGAATTTCAAAATTTTGAAATTCTAAAATTTTCTTAGCTAAATTTTGAATAACTGAACTATCCTCTGCGATTAATACTTTTTTCATATACCTAAAATTTGAGATTTAACCTTTGGGTTTTTTGCAAAACGAAGTAAAAATAGCCAAAGCATTCAGTATTTCAAACGAATTTTTGACAATAAAAAAAAGCGGCACCTTTCGGCACCGCTTTTAGGAAAGTTTTTCGATTTATTTTACATAAAAAGAAGTAGAAGTTTTGTCCCAAGCAATTTTTACTTGTCCAGAAGGTGAAACACTAATTGTCATCATTTCTGTCGAGGCTGATTCTGAACTAGCTTTTGCACTTACTCGCAAAGCATCTTTTGCAGCAGAATACGTGTAAGCTCCCCACATTTTTGAATCGTTATTGAAAATGATGGTCCAGTCGCTTTCTCCAGGAATTGTTAAAAGAGAGTAAACACCTTTTGCCAAGGTTTTTCCTTGAATAGTGACGTCTTTCGAAAATTCGATGGTAGTAGCTTCGTTAGCACCTGTTCTCCAAACTTCGCCATAGGGAACTAGGGCTTTTTGCTCTTTTGTACCAAATACCAAACGGCCTTTTACTGAGGGCTGAGCGTATTTAATCATCACTTCTACATCACCTACTTTTTGTTTAACAACGGCAGGAGGAGAAGCTACTGGCTTTTGTTGAGCCAAAACAGAGAAACTTAATAATGTTGTAAGAAGGAATAATAACTTTTTCATGGTATGTATTTTTAAATTTAGTTTACAAATTAAGCCAATAATTTAATTTCAACACTATGGCCCGGTTTCTTATTTGAAAATTTTCAGGGAAATAGTTATCCGTATAAACAATAAATAAATCCGAAGCAGGCTTGTATCTCCACTGTAACCTAGAATTTAAGTTAATGTTTTTGGTTTGTTGATTAATTTGAAAAAATGTGGTGAAAAATAATTTATTGGTAAACGTAAAGTCGATCTTTGGACGAATGATCCAAAACTGAGCTTGTGCGATGGTATTTTTGATGGTATTGTCAGATTGAACGATAGGCACCTGAACATCCCGAATGTCATTATAATCCAAAGCAACCGACATACTTACAATAGGTTGAAAGCGGTATCCAAATTCACCGGTAAAGCCAAATCGACTACCATTTCCATAATAACCACCAAAACGAGCTGAACCTGTATAAGTGAAAAGTTTGATAGGGGATGATTGGTACAACACATTCAATGAATTCCAAGAATGTTCAGATCCTTTTTTCAAAGGAGTATTTCCCATCCTTGTTGCATCAAAATCATATAATAATTTGACATAATCATAGGCCAAAAAGGCAGAAAAACTCGAGCGATCTTTCATGTATCCCTCAAAAGCTAAATAGGTTGTATTGTCTGTTCTTCCTCCACTATTGTTCCAATAATTTAAGCTGTTCAAGCGCACTTGCGTATAGAACAAATTGGTTAATTTATTTTTAGGATAGAATATTTTACCCAATTCAGGATTCGCTTGGAAATAATTCATTCGAGGAACATAACCTACCTCTGGATTGTAATTTTCTCCTACCCATTGGTGTTTCCAACTCAAGATCCAATTATTGTCGCGATACGCCAAGGCAGCAGCATGGGCAAAGTCTTTGCTTTTGTCTGCTGGCCCAAAACCATTGTAATAAAATATCTTACCCGTCCAGAAATTATTTGCCGAAGCTAAATTGTATTCAATTCCAATATTTCGATTGTAATCTAAAAAACCATTTTGTTTTTGTAAATCTGTATCAATGAAAGATTGCTTATTAATCATGAAAATCCCTAAATTGGATCTAGCGAATAATTTTCTTTGCAAGGCCATCATGGAATAATTCTGAGTAGGAACTCCTTTGGCATCAATGCGGTCAGATTGTACATTTAATACGCCTATTCTCCAATCATTGGTCAGTTTGCCACTCAAACGTGCCCCATAAGTAATAGGAGTTTGTTCATAAATTCCTGTTTTGGTGTTCAAGGCTAAACCAATTCTGCGTGAGAAAAAAGGTCGTAAGTTTTCCATTCCAAAACCATCAAATAAATCGGAGTTTTCTATGAAAAATTGGCGTTTTTCTGGGTAAAACAACTCAAATCGATCTAAATTCGTTTGTTGGCGATCCACATCTACTTGTGAAAAATCTGGATTGATTGTCATGTCCAAATTCAAACTAGAACTTACGGCCACTTTGATGTCGCCACCAATTCTATTTTGATATCCAACTGGCGAAGTATTTTCGTAATTACTTGAAACACCAGATAATAAGTAAGGAATAATCGAAACATTGGTTTTAGGTGTTGGCGGCGGAGCGTCCCATTGTAATACTCCCGCATAAGCCAAAGAGGCAGTTGGAAATTGTCGCGGCACGGGTGCCCAAGCTGATTTTTCTTTAGCTCGCGTATCTAGGCGACTAAAATTAATTCCCCAGCGAGTTGAATTGCTTTTATATCGGATCGACTTAAAAGGAATGGCAGCTTCAAAGGTCCAAGATGTTTTGTTATAGGTAGTTGCCGATTCCCATTTATTGTCCCAATTTAAATTCATTTTGGCCCCTTCCGACATTTGACCATCCCATTGCGCACCTGCTGCATTGGCTCCAAAAGAAAATCCCGTTGTTTTATCGTCAAACGTATCAATGAAGACCAAGAAATTGTCATTATTCCCAAAATTGAAATCACGTTTTAAGGATTCCACCACAAAGCTTTTTTGGGCTTGTATAAAACATTCTGCAAAAATGTAGATGTATTTGTCGTCATATGTCATTCTGACATCCGTTCGCAAAGGAGAACATAAGGTGTCAAAAGGAGTACACATCGCAAAATCGCTCACTTGCGCCGCTTCTTTCCAAGCATCTTCAGTCAATAAACCATCGATTTTGATTGCGCCATTCAATTTTTTGATGTTCATTTTGAAGTTCTCATTCTTTTTTTGGACTTGAGAATGTAGACTGAAAGTCAAAAGAGAAAAAAGGAGTATAAATAGGTTTCTAATCATATTGTATCATTTGAATACAAAAATAGAAAAGAAAAAAGTGATTCTTATACTTTATTGCCATTATTGAAGCAGGACAGGGGGGAGGTAAGAGGTAAAAGGTAAGAGGTAAAAGGTAATAGGTTTTTTATTTAACAATAATTTTAGCTATTCTTTGTTTACTCATTTTAGATACTTTTGCCTCGTCAGCAAATTGATTCCATTTTTGGATGGAAGATTGGACTTGGTCTAAAAGATGATTGGCATGTTTTATGCCAAAGGTTTGTGCCAATTTTAGCAAATGACTCTTTTCAGGATTTTGAGCTTCACCAGCTATGGAGGTACTATGATATCCGTGAGATGATGTAGAAAAAGTTAAATCATAAGTGGGAGCTAAGGTCCAATTTCCCTCTGCATTCATCAAAAAAGAAACGTTCTTACTGTGATCATCTCTATTATGAGAAAAAACATTAAAAGCAGCTAATTTGAGAATGTTTTCATAAGCGGAAACGTTGCTTTCTAATTTAAAAGCACAATCCATTAAGTGCCCATAATCAATATTGCTCAATCGGAAATTGTCATGGAGTATTCCTGCAGCAGAATGTAGATGGTGTCGTTCGTTTTTATTTCGATCAAAACGTTTTGTTCCGAAATAATAATTTCCAGCAGGTGTTTGAAATAATTTAGAATCATTCATCTTTAAGCCAGCATCAATTGCCATTAAATAGTACGCGTATTCAATATTAGCTATATCCTTTGGGTCGAAGCTTGAAGGGAATTTGACTATCCAATGTTCGAAATTAGTTTGTGAAATTCCTGAATCTGAAAAGGAAAATTTGTCACTTTTAGGATTGTAAAATAAGTTTACTTTGGGTCTTGCCCCCCCACTGCTACCTCCTAATATAAATAATTGATCCAAAATTCTTGTCGATTCATCCTTCAGTAAATATTGAATTTCATCTGAAATTTCATCTAATCCAGAAATTTGGTTCGGATTTAATACTATTTCGTTTTCGATTATCGGTTGATAAATCAATGCACCTGGGCCATTTTTTCCAACTATTGCTAGTCGGTTCAAAGGATTTACATCGTAGGGATTAACTCTTGATTTTTGTAATTTTCTATCAACTAAAAGTCGGCCCCAACCATCTGGTAATGAATCGCCAAAGACTCCATGGAGTCCATCAAAAATAGTTGTTTCACAGCTTTGTATAGAATTATTTAGTTGTAATTTAAAGGGAGAAATGTTAAGTTTCTCGTCTAAAAATTGGTCTAGATATTTGAAATAAACTTTTTTTCTGTCCAAAATCAATTCCCCGAGATCTAAAAATTTAGATCCGAAATCGATGGATACTAGTAATTTTTCGATGGATGAAATCATTTGCTAAATAGTTTTTCTAACCTTTGAATATCCTGATCTACTTTTAAGAGCCTATCAAAATCCTCTAATCTGTGAAGTACATTGACTAACCTCAAAAGTGATTCAAATGAAATTTGACCCGTATTTTCAAAACGCTTTAAACTGCCCAATGAAACCCCACTACGTTCTGCAAATTCCTTTTGCGTGTAATGCGCTTGTTTGCGAAGGCTTTTAACTTTGCCTGCAGTCTCTAATAAAACATCTTTAAATGTTTTTTCAATAGAAAAAGACCTCATAATTAGCTAATATATTAAACAAATATACGAAATATTATTGTATTTAGTTAATATATTAGCTTTTTTGAAAATATATAACCCTCTTACCTCTTACCTTTTACCTCTTACCTTTTACCTCTTACCTCTTACCTCTTACCTCTTACCTCTTATCTCTTACCTCTTATCTCTTACCTCTTACCTCTTACCTCTTACCTCTTACCTCTTATCTCTTACCTCTTACCTCTTACCTTTTACCTCTTACCTTTTACCTCTTATCTTTTACCTCTTAACTCTTACCTCTTACCTCTATACATCATACATCAAAAAACATTTTTTTAGAAATGTCATTTGCTTGTTTTATTTTTGCATTCTAGAAATTTTATCGAATTAAATTATGGGAAGAGCATTTGAATTTAGAAAAGCAAGAAAGTTTAAGCGTTGGGGCCAAATGGCGAAGACATTTACTAAAATTGGAAAAGATATCGTTATTGCGGTGAAAGCTGGTGGTTCGGATCCTGTAGGTAATTCTCGCTTACGTGCCATTATTCAGAATGCTAAGGCTGTTAATATGCCGAAAGAAAACGTAGAAAGAGCCATTAAAAGAGCTGTTTCTAAGGATCAGGAAGACTACAAAGAAATTGTTTACGAAGGATACGCACAACATGGTATCGCTATTTTGGTAGAAACTACAACCGATAATATCAATAGAACGGTGGCTAATATACGCCTTGCTTTTAATAAATGTGGTGGTAGCTTGGGTACACAAGGGATGCTGGATTTTATTTTTACCCGTAAATCGGTATTTAAAATTGCTGCCAAACCAGAAATCGATTTAGAAGAGTTGGAATTTGAATTAATCGATTTAGGAGTAGATGAGGTGTTTTTGGATGAAGAAACGAATCAAATCAATATTTACGGAGAATTTACTGCTTTCGGTGGAATTCAGAAATTTTTGGAAGAAAAAGGATTTGAATTAATGGGTGCAGATTTTGAACGTATTCCAAATGAAACCAAAGAATTAAGCGACGAACAAGTGTCTGATGTTGAAAAATTGATTGAACGTTTGGAAGAAGATGATGACGTTCAAAATGTGTATCATAACATGGGCTAAACCCTTATTTTTGGGAAGAAATTAAATTTCCTATCCATAAGCCTATTACTCCAGCTAAAAGTCCCAAACATACAGCTGGAATTTCAATGGTTTCAAAAAAATGAAAATAAATCCAAACGATTAGGCCAAAAGTCATACTCAAATGACTGCCTAATGGTTTGGATTTTTTCCAAAATAAGCCTGCATTCAATGGGATAAAAAGTGAAACCAAGCTGAAGGCGGAGGCTTCACCAACTAATTCAAAAATATTTTGTCGAGAAATCGCTAAAAAGACGCAAGCTACGGTAACCAAAACGACCGAAAGTCGAATGATGCGTAACACAGCTTTATCATTTGCATTTTTCAATAATGGTTTGATGATGTTTTCCCCCAAGACACTCGAAGGGGCTAAAATGGCGCCACTGGTAGTACTTAGCAGAGCTGAAAGCAAGGCTCCTAAAAACAGGACTTGCATGGCATAAGGGGTGAATTGCATAACCAAATTGGGAATCAATAAACTATCACTTTGTAATAAACTTGGATACAATCGAACTGCCATCAAGCTGATCATAAGTGGTAACATTGCAATGGTTAAATACATGATTCCTGCGTAAATACTCGCTCTTTTGGCAATTCTTACATTTTTGGCAGCCATGACTCTTTGGAAAATATCTTGTCCAGGAATAGAACCTAATCCAATCGTCATCCATGCACCTAAATAGTTGAGCCAATGGGTCCAATGATTCGTTTTTGGGGTAAAACGGAAAAAATCTTTGGGTTGTTGATCAATAAATAATTGCCAATCTGGAATTTGCCTACTCAATAAATAAAACAAAAAGACTAAGCCTAAAATCAATAAAATATTATGAAAAAAATCGGTGACAGTGACGGACCACATACCTCCTAATAGGGTATAAGTCATAACAATCAAGGCACCAATAACGATACCTATTTCTTTCGAAATCGGTAATAATAAATGCAATGTCAAACCAAGAGCTACCAATTGTGCGGCAATCCAACCAAAATAGGAGGGAACCATAATTAGCGCAGACAGTCGCTCTGAAAATACGCCAAATCGTTGTCTGAAAAAATCGGAAAAGGTCAGAACTTCTAAGGGATATAATTTTTTGGCGTAAAAGGTTCCTACAAGAATTAAACTCAATGCTGCCCCGAATGGCTCTTCAATCACTCCTAAGACACCATGTTTGACAAATTCCATAGGAGCACCCAGCATCGTTTCCGATCCAAACCATGTAGCAAATGTCACCATGATAGCCAAACTCATCGGTAAAGTTCTTCCAGCTAGCACAAAATCTTGCGTAGAATGAACTTTTCGACTCGCCCACCAACCTACTGCGAGATTGGAAAAAAGGTATAAGACAACAAAAGCGACCAGCATAGGGATAAAATTGATTCCGAAAATACATAAATTCCAATTAAATTTTACCTTTATGGTTTAAAAGGCTAATTCTAAAAATGACTCCATTTCGATTATTGATTTTATTTTGCTCATTACTATTTTTGGGATCTTGTGCTCAGCAAAAAATGTCTAAAACCTTGACAGAGGTTGGACTTTCAAATGCCTATATGGGAATTTTGATTGAGGATATAAAGACCGGTCAAAAAGTAGTTGATTTGAATTCCAATCAATATTTCATGCCAGCTTCTAATGCGAAATTGTTAACTTTTTTGATGGCAAAACGTATTTTGTCCGACTCCATTCCTTTTGTCCGAGTTCAAGAAACCAAAGATTCCTTGTTTTTTTGGGGTACAGGAGAGCCTACACTTTTAAGAGATGGATTTAAAAATTCTACTTTATTAAGCTATTTGGCACAAAAAAATCAAGTTTTGGTTTATTCAGATCAGGCTAATTGGTCCAAACCTTTGGGTGAAGGATGGTCATGGGATGATTATAATGATTATTATTCTGCAGAGATAAATACTTTACCGATCTATGGAAATTTGATGACCGTTAAAAAAGGGAATAATGCATGGATGATAAGTCCCAATATTTTCACAGAAGGAAGTGCAACAACTTTGCTTCGAAAAGGAGTCGTGAGAGATCGAAATGTAAATCGATTAGAACTGCCTGGTGAAGCAAAAATAGGAGCTAAGCAATGGGTTCCATTTTTAACCTCTACCAAATTAACAGCTCAATTATTACAAGACACCTTACATAGGAAGGTGGTTTATCAGCCGAAAGATTTTGATTCAAAATCTCATCTGATTTATTCGAATCATTTAGATAGTCTCTTGATTCCAATGCTTTATGAAAGCGATAATCACATTGCAGAGCAATTACTTTATGTGATTGCAGCTCAAAAAAATTGGCAGGGGCCCACGGATAAAATTATTGCACAATTAAAAAAAGAGTATTCGGAGGATTTTTTACAATCTGTCAAATGGGTAGATGGCTCAGGTTTATCTAGGTATAATTTATTTCGACCGCAAGATTTGATTCATGTTCTAAAAGCCTTGCACCAAGAAGTGGGAATGGATCATTTACAAGTCTTACTTCCTGAATCAGGTAAAAGTGGAACATTGAAAAATGTCCAATTAATGCATCCTAAAGCTAAAATTTGGGCTAAATCAGGTTCTTTTTCAAATACTTACAATTTGTCAGGATTCTACCAAAATCAAAAAGGCCGAACTTTTGTTTTCAGTATATTAACTAATCTCTCCAATCAGCCAGTCAGCAAAAGCAAAAAATCAGTCATTGCTTTTTTAGAAAAAATGCTGGAAATAAGGTAAAAGGTAAGAGGTAAAAGATAAAAGAGAAAAGAGAAAAGCCTCTTACCTCTTACCTCTTACCTCTTACCTCTTACCTCTTACCTCTTACCTCTTACCTCTTACCTCTTCCCTCTAAAAAGCCCATAACTCACTAAAACAAAAACTCCCACATAAACACCACTTTCAAGGTTCTGTAAAATAGTGCCGATTAGGAATGCGAGGGAAATAATAAATAACAAGATGGGTACGAAAGGGTAGGCCCATACTTTATAAGGCCGAGGTAATTCAGGTTCTTTGCGTCTTAATTGAATCAAAGCGGCAAAGCCAGATAAGTAACTAGCTACAAAGAAAAATGTAGCGATATCGGAAAGTTTTTCATTGATTTCTTTTCCAGCTAATAGCAATAAACAAGCCAATCCGATGGTTAAATGTGTAGCAAAATAGAGACTACCCATTTTGTTAACTTGGCCTGCTTTTTGAAAAAATAATCCATCTCTACTCATCGAATAAATAACACGAGGAGCAAACATTGTTTGAGTATTGAGAATTCCAAAGATACTAAGCATTAAAAAAATAGTAATCCATCTTCCAAAATCAGCTCCCAGAAGGTGAGTGATCGCATCTGCAGCAGCTAATTTGCTATGCCTTAAATCCTCCAAAGAAAGGCTGTACATGATGAATACATTGATCAAAAGATAAATGACACTTACGGTTATTACCCCAATAAACATCGATTTAGGCATTGTTTTAACTGGGTCTTTATTTTCCTCGGTAAAATAGGCGGCAGTGTGCCAACCGTCAAATGCATAGAAAATGGATAATAATGCTGTCATAATTCCAGACCACAAGGGTAAACCTGTTGGACTTGCTGGATGTTCATTCCAAACTCCTCCCGAACCTTTGGTTGCGCAAATCATGATGAAAATAATCAGTGCAAGGGCCTTGATGCCACTTAACCATTCCTGTGATTTGCCAGCTAAAACGACTCCCAATTGATGAAAAAGCCATAATGAAAATAGGATGGCAATAGCGGAAAAACTTAAATGGTTAGCGACCCATGGGAAGAAAATTCCTACATATTCACTGAAAGTATAGGCCCCAAAACCCAATGCGCTTACAGTTCCTAACCAAGAACTGATGCCAACTAAAAATCCGATGTATTTGCCAAATGCTCTTTCCGCATACACATACCAAGCTCCCGCTTTTGGAAGGGAAAGACTAAGTTCCAAAACACAACTGACACCTAACAAAGCATAGATTCCTACAAAGACCCAAAGTGATGAAATCAGTAATGGATTTTGTAATTGGTCAGCAATAGGTCCCGGTTTTCTTAATATTCCTGTTCCGACAGTTCCACCTAAGGTGACAGCGATTCCAAAACCCATACCAAGGACTTTCCAAAGGGGATTTTTTTGTTTTGAATCCATGGTAGATTTTAATGATTAGCTTATTTTTTTAATAGATAATCTGCAACAACTGGAAAGTGGTCAGAATATTTGATGTTTGATAAAGTCTGAAAATTCAAAACTTCCCATTCGTTAGAAAAAAATTGATTATCAATTCTAACTGCATATGGACTGCGATTGAGCGTAAATCCAAACCCATTTCCTGCTTCTTCAAAAGCATTTTTAAGTCGCTCGCGTATGGTACCGTAAGCCCAGCCGTAAGGAGTTTCATTTAAATCGCCTACTACAATGATTGGATAAGGACTTTGTTGAATCAATCGATTGATTTGATCCATTTCTTTTTTGTGATGGATGAACCCTTTTTTCAAGGAGGCTAAAATTCCTCTGCCTTCTTTTTTTGCATCCTCATAATCTTGGTCGCGTATTTTTCCAGTTACTTTACCTACACGGATACCCATGGACCATAATTGTAAATTAATGACTCTTATCGTGTCTTTTTCCAAAGCAATATCTGTCATTAAGTAACCATTCGAAGTATTATTGAATTGTTTGCCTTCTTTATGAATGATCGGATATTTTGAGAAAATAGCAATTCCCATTTTTTCATTTCGATCAAAATTCTCTTCTTTTAAAGGGATAAAAGCGTAATGTGGATATTCAGTTTTTAAATAGTCTATTGTTCTAAAAGCCTTTCTGTCGGAGTTTGAATAGAATTCTTGAAAACATTTTATGTCGGCATTGTAATCCCGAATAAACTTTTTTAATTCATCTAACTTTTCTTTATTGTCTTCATAATCGTTTGAATACATTCCATATACATTGTAATTTAATACTTTGATAGATGCCTCCAAATTAGCTTTTGGCGTATTAAATGCAATGCTTCTTTGAATAAAACTGTATCCTAAAACGAGAACAATCAAAGGCAAAAGTGCTCTTTTTGCTTTTTGAAATATCCAATAGATAAGAGAAATAAAACACAGGATTTGCGCGTAGGGCATAGACATCATAATGAATCCCGCCACCCAATGGTCTATGATTAAAGAATAACTTAGTAAATATGTTAAAAGCGTATACAAGCACAAAGGCAAAGTTCCGAGCCAAATGAGTGATGATATAACTTTTTTAACGATGGATTTTTCAGAATTCTTTTTTGCCATTTTCAAAGATAATATTTTTACTAAAAATAATGTTGATTCGTCGAATGAGATTTCTCATACAAAGGATATTCTCGATTTTTTCATTTCATTTTTAAAATCTTCTTGCATCTTTCCTATAAAAACGCTACTTTTGCAATCCGATTTTGTAACAAATATAATTCAAAGGCTTAACGCCAATTAACTTTAGATATTATGGCAAAGGTTTGTCAATTAACAGGAAGAAAGACACAAGTAGGAAACAATGTTTCTCACGCTAATAACAAAACAAAACGTAAGTTTTATCCAAACTTGCAGACAAAGAAATTTTTCTTAGAGTCTGAAGGTGTTTGGGTTCGTATGAAGGTTTCTGCTAAGGCAATCCGTACGATCAACAAAAATGGTTTTGAAAAAACTTTGATCCAAGCAGCTCGTAAAGGTACTTTATCTGTTTAGATTTTAAATTTTTTACGAAATTAGCCTCTTTGAAATCCAAAGAGGCTTTTTTTGTTTACAATTATGTTGAATTCCGAAGAAAATATTCGCTACCAAAAGCAGCTTAAATTGCCAGAATGGGGATTAGAGAAGCAATTAGTGCTCAAAAATTCGAAAATTTTGGTAGTTGGTGCGGGAGGTTTAGCTAGTTCAGCTTTGATGTATCTTGCCGCATCTGGCATCGGTCATATCCATATCTTAGATGCTGACCAAGTGGAATTGTCTAATTTGGCGCGCCAAGTTTTGTTTACTCAGAATGATATCGGAAAGTTCAAAGTAGAAGTTGCTGTTCATCGATTAAGTATCCAAAATCCTTCTATTGTAGTGACAGGGCAGACGGAATATTTACATGCCGAAAATGCTTTGACATTGATTTCAGACTACGATTTAGTTGTCGATTGCACGGATAGTTTTGATGCGAGGTATTTAATCAATGATGCCTGTGTTTCCCTCAATAAACCCTTTGTATATGCAGCCATTCATTCTTGGGAGGGCTTGTTGAGTGTCTGTAATGCCAAAAAATCCAATGGAGATTTAGGTCCAACTTATCGGTGTTTATTTCCGGAAGAACCTGGAAAAATGGAAATTCCCACTTGCGACGAAGTAGGGGTGATGGGCTTTTTGCCCGGTATGATGGGATTGTTTCAAGCGAAGGAGGTAATATTTTATTTAGCTGGAATGGAATCAAAATGCAATGGGGCTTTGATGCGCTGGGATGCAAGAGATATGACATTCCATTTTTTTAAAGTACAACGTTCAAAAAATGCAGAAAATAGCATTTTCCCCAAGAAATTTCAGAAAGACGAAATTCGTGAAATATCAGTAGAGGAGTTGAATGAAAAATTAATCAATCAATCGATTACTTTTGTTTTGGATGTCCGGGAGGATGATGAACTAGAACTTGCTAAGCTGGAAGGAGCTTTACACATCCCAATGGGAAAAATACCTCAGAGTGTCTCCTTGATTCCCAAAGAATCTACAATAGCTGTCATGTGCCACCATGGAATGCGTTCTGCGAGTGTTATCCGTTTTTTACAACAAGAATATCAATTTGAAAACCTCTACAATGTCACAGGAGGCATTGATGCCTGGGCTAGAGAGGTGGATGAGTCGGTGGGAAGGTATTAGATGTAAGAGGTAATAGGTAAGAGGTAAAAGGTAAAAGACGGATTGCTGATCGGAGTCGAAGTCAAAGGTCGAAAAATTTGTACATTTAACCTATTATCTCTTACCTCTTACCTCTTACCTATTACCTATTACCTCTTACCTCTTACCTCTTACCTCTTACATCATCATACATCTTACAATTTCTTAATCTTAATATTTCTATACCAAACAGGATTTCCGTGATCCTGAAGTGCGATATGACCTTTCATATTTACACCAAAGCCAGGCATAGTTTTGAATTTTGAATTGGCAATCATTGTTTTCCAATTTTCATCATCATATCTAGTTTCAACCACTTTTACGCCATTTAAATACAACTGCAATAAACCTCTGTTGTTTACAATACGTGCAGTATTCCATTCGCCAACGGGTTTAACAGTTCTTTCAGATGACTTAATCAAATCATATAAGTCGCCAGAATTGTGCTTATTGATTTTTCCATCTGGGTGACCAGCATCGTCCAAAACTTGCATTTCTGGGCCTGTATTATACGTACTATGGTATTTAACTGGATCTTCTGTCACATTAAAAATAATTCCTGAGTTTCCATTCGGAGAAATTTTCCAATCGACTGAAAAATCATAATTTTCGAATGATTCGTCTGTAACCAAATCGCCACCTTCCTTTTTCATTACATCAAAGGCAAAAGCGCCATTTTCAACCGACCAAGAAGCACCTATTTTACCAGGTTTGCCATAAGTATGCCAACCTGAAAATGTTTTACCGTCAAATAATAATTGATAACCATCCTTTTTCTCTTGCTTACTTAAACTATTAATAGATTGAGAAAATGAACTAAAAGCCATGGCAACAATGGCACTTGTTAGAATAAATTTTTTCATAGAATTTTTTTCGTTTATAATTATACAATACTACTAAAAGTATTCATTTTATCTATCACGAATACCAAAAAAATCAATAACACCAATCATCCTGTACGAATGTAAAAAGAGATACAAAGCTATTTGAATTAAAAATCGTAAATTGCATCTCATTTAATTTTTCGTATGAAAACCAAAGTCGCACCAAAGCCGTCTATCAATATTATCACCTTAGGATGTTCCAAAAATCTTGTGGACTCCGAAGTGCTTTTTACTCAATTGAAAGGTAATGGTTTAGATGTTACGCACGAAGCAAAAAAAGACAAAGCCAATATCGTGGTAATTAACACTTGCGGTTTCATTGATAATGCCAAACAAGAATCCATCGATACTATTTTGCGTTATGCAGATGCCAAAGAAGCAGGTAAAATCGATAAATTATATGTAACAGGTTGCCTTTCCCATCGATACAAAGATGATTTGGAAAGAGAAATTCCATTGGTTGATTCTTTTTTTGGCACCAATGAATTACCTCGTTTATTAAAAGCACTAAAAGCTGACTATAAGCACGAGTTAGTTGGAGAGCGATTATTGACAACTCCGGCGCATTATGCGTATTTGAAGATTGCAGAGGGCTGCGATCGTCCATGTAGCTTTTGTGCCATTCCATTGATGCGTGGAAAACACGTTTCAAGACCCATGGATGAATTGGTAAAAGAAGCAGGCTCTTTAGCAAAAAAAGGTACCAAAGAATTAATATTAATTGCACAAGATTTAACTTTTTATGGCCTCGATTTCAAACAAAGCGGTGGAAGCAGTGGTCGTCAATTAAAAGAGTTATTGGAGCGTCTATCGGATGTTAACGGGATTGAATGGATTAGATTGCAATATGCATATCCGGCTGGATTTCCTACAGAAATTCTTTCTACCATGGCAGAGAGAGAAAATATTTGCAAGTATTTAGATATGCCATTACAAAGTGGATCTGATGCAGTTTTAAAAAGAATGCGTCGTGGAATTACTCGTCAAAAAACCGAAGAACTTGTTCATCAAATCAGAGAATCCGTTCCTGGCATTGCCTTAAGAACTACCTTGATTTCCGGTTACCCTGGAGAAACAGAAGAAGATTTTGAAGAAACATATTCCTTTGTAGAAAGAATGCGCTTTGATCGATTGGGAATTTTCAACTATTCACACGAAGAAAATACGCATGCCTATTTGGTAGAAGATGACGTTCCTGAAGAAGCGAAGCAAGAACGTTCGGATGATATCATGGCATTGCAACAAGGTATTTCAGAGGAATTGAACCAAGCAAAAGTCGGCAACACCTACAAAGTTATGGTTGATAGAAAAGAAAGTGGCTACTTCATCGGCAGAACTGAATTCGATTCACCAGAGGTGGATAATGAAGTTTTAATCTCTGCAGAACAATATGCTCGCTTAGGTGATTTTGTACAAGTAAAAATTGAGAAGGCAGAGGAGTTTGATTTATATGGAAAGATCATTTAGTGATGTAAGATAATCTTAGTTATTAGTGTTTAGTTATCAGTTATAACTAAACACTAATAACTAATAACTTACTAATGTTTCACCACTACCTCCTCAAAAGGAACCCTAAATCTTTTGCCCCAAACACCCTCTTCTGTTCCTTTTCCGACAGCAATAATCATATTGATTTCTGCGCCGTTTGGCAAGTTTAATTCTTTCATAACTCGCTTAGCATCGAATCCTTCCATGGGGCATGATTCTAAGCCTTCCGCTGCAATGGATAGCATAAAAGTTTGAGCTGCTAAAGCACAAGATTTATGCACCATGACTCTTTGATCAGCTTTTCCACCAAA
Organism: Aquirufa sp. ROCK-SH2; assembly: GCF_054558315.1. Lineage (NCBI taxonomy): Bacteria > Pseudomonadati > Bacteroidota > Cytophagia > Cytophagales > Flectobacillaceae > Aquirufa > Aquirufa sp. ROCK-SH2. Next base: position 119,113 of record NZ_JBPXKB010000004.1, read on the forward strand.
ACGCATGAAAGGTTTTCGTAATCCCATCCAAAAACAAATGCTCTTTCTAATCAAGGTATTTATGCCAAAAAAATCACTTCTATAAATCATTGGCATGAGTTTACCATAATATTGTAATCCGCGCTTTTCCATTTTATTGGGTTCACCTTGAATGGATTCTTTGATTTTATTTAGATTCCAATTAGCTCTTTGCGACCACAGGTCTTGTCTCGTAACAAATACAATTAAATGACTAGGGTCTTTGGCGGCAGATTGACTCAAACATAACTCATGGAAGCGTTGTTTTGCTGCTGGACTCTTTATCCAATGGAATTCCCATAATTGCATATTACTGCTATTGGGGGATAGGATAGCTCTTTGTAAACTTCTTTCTATGATATCATCCGAAACGACATGATTAGGGTCAAATCTTCTATTGGATCTTCTACGATTAACTATTTGGTCAAAGGATTCTGAAAGCATGTTTTTTTATTTCAAAGATAGAGAAAAATATGATAGGTAAGAGGTAAGAGGTAAAAGGTAATAGGTAATAGGTAATAGGTAATAGGTAAGAAGTGGTAAGAGGTTTTATACTTTTCTCACTTCTCTCTTCGCTTTTCTCTTTTCTACAAAAAAAAGGCCAGAATGTGAGTTCTGACCTTTTTCTAATTTTAAAACAAAGATGAATTAATATCCATCATTTTGTTTCAAAGTTGGTTTTCCATCTTTTTGAGAGTTTAAGATCTCATCATTTGGAAGTGGGAAGTAATTATTTTTAGATGTAAATGACTTTCCTGTCATATAACCTCTTTTAGTATAAGTTCTTCCTGTCATGTCTGTACCATTCGTTGATTCCTTTGGAATATACATTTTATTCAAGAAATCGGAAGCAATTCCCCATCGTACTAAGTCGAAGAAACGGTGACCTTCCATAGCGAATTCTAGACGGTTTTCCATGTAAACTGCATTTAAAGCGTAATCTTTTCCTTTAGATGCAAATGTTCCAGTTGGATAAGGGTTAACAACATAGTTAACTGATGCATCTTGAACAGAACCTTTTTGGGCACGAACACGAATCATGTTAACATATTCTTCTGCTTTGTCTAAATTTCCAGCTTCTGCTTCAATTTCTGCTAACCAAAGAATTACATGAGAAAGTTTCAATAAACGATAGTTGTTATTCACTGCACGTTTTGATGTAGAGTGAGTTGAACTTCCTTCATCAGCTTTGTAATACATCCATTTTTTACCTGTATAAGGACCTGAATAGTTTTGGTCACGAATCCAAGTTTGACCTGGCATTGGACCCCAATCTAAGAAGTTAACACCACGACGTCCTACTGTCCAATCTAAACGTGGATCAACAGGAACAGTTTTATCTAAACTCCAAGATGCATCACTAGTTTTAATCCCTTGATCGTTTGGTAAATCAACGTTATTGTAAGTGTCTTCTAAACCAGCTTTGTTACTTCCAATCATAGGTAAACCGTCAGAAGTAGTTTTGAATGCATTTACTAAGTTTTGAGATGGAAGATAGAATCCACAACATCCACCACCTGGAGCAGTTCCAAGATATGGCCAATTTAAGTTATCTCCTGCGTTACCATTGTTACCAGTAGATCCATCATTTACAGAGAATTCAACCTCAAATATTGACTCAATGTTGTTGTTGGTGATGTTTCTATAGTTATCATGATAATTTGGAGCTAATTTTTTACCGGAATTTTGTAAAACATCCAATAACAAAGTTTTAGCTAAGTCAAATTTTCTTTGAAACATATAAGCTTTCGCTAAATATGTCATCGCAGCCCATTTAGTTGCTCTACCTTTTTGAGATTGAGTTGCTGGTAAATTAGCAGCTGCAAATTTGAAATCATCTTCAATTTTTGACCAAATGTTTTGATCATTGGCAACTTTAGTTGAATTTGGATCATCACGCTTGTAAATGGTTTCGTCAATGTAAGGAATCATGTTCCACATTTTCTTACCTTCAAAGTGATAGTGACCACGTAAAAAACGTGCTTCAGCAACAACTTGTGTTTTTTCTGCTTCAGTCATGTCTTTTACATCTGCACTTTTCGCTAATAAAATTGCTTCATTTGCACGAGCAACTCCATCATATGTATGTTGCCATTTACCTAAGAAATAGGTATTGTCTGATAACCAGTTATACTGTTCAATGTAACTTTGCTCTGGCTGATCACCAGCATCCGTTCCTTTTACGGCATCTCCTGATGTAATACCACCAAATACATAATTTGAAATGGTCGATTGACGGCCTGTATTTCCTGCTCCAACACCATCTAATAGTGAGTATGCACCAATCAATAGGGCATTTACTCCATTTTTATTAGAAAGAGAGGTTAAGGATGCCGCACCCTGGGGCTGTATGTCGAAGAAACTATCTGAACAAGAAAAGTTCATTCCGACTGTCGCTATTAATGCGAATATGATTAACTTTTTCATTTTTATTTAAATTTATTTTAAATGATACTTCAATTAAAATCCTACTCTTAAACCAATGTTGTATGATTTAGCAACTGGGAAAGCACCTTCATCAATACCCATGTGGATATCTTGGTTATCATTACCTGATGTTCTCAAGTTGATATCTGGATCTAAACCTTTGTATTTAGTGAAAGTAAATAGATTTTGTCCTTGAACATAGATTTGTGCTGAACTCAATCTGATTTTTTTCAAAATTGAAGAAGGTACGTTGTATGTCAATTGGATATTTTTCAAACGCATGTAAGAACCATCTTCAACAAAGTAATTTGAGATTTGCTGACTAAATGTATCGTTTGAATTTAAACGTGGTAATTGTGCCACATCTCCTTCTTTTTTCCATGAGTTATATAACATATCCTTAGAACGGTTTCCTTGGAATGTATTGAAGTCTGTCCAGTATTTCAAGTAATTGAAAATTTCATTTCCTTGAACACCTTGAGCAAATACTGTTAAATCCCAATTTTTATAACCTAAATTAACATTTAAACCATAAGTAAAGTCAGGATGAGGATTTCCGATGATTGTTTTATCAGCAGCAGAAATTTTACCATCACCATTTACGTCTCTAAATTTAAATACACCTGGACGAGTATAACCTGGAATTTGAACCGCAGAAGCAGCTTCAGCGGCATCTTTGATTACACCATCAACGATATATCCATAGTAACTAGCAATTGGTAAACCTGCTTTTGTTACTGATATAGCCGGAAGACGAGTAGAGAATCCAAAAATAGTTGCATTCGGATCTTCATTCAATTTAACCACATTGTTTTTGTATTGGCTATATTGTCCAGAGATGGAATATCTGAAGTCTCCAACTTGATCACGATAAGTTACATTAATGTCAATACCTGTATTATTAACCTCTCCAATATTTACGTATGGGATAGTTGCAGTTCCTGCAGTTTTAGGAATAGGTACTTGTGTTAACATATCAGAAGTAGTACGAGTGTACCAGTCAAATGCAACGTCAATTTTGTTGTTTAAGAAACTTGCATCAAAACCGATGTTGGTTGATGTATTTGTTTCCCAGCGACCATTTGTATTACCAAATTGAGCAATGTCAAAACCAGACGCAATTGAATTTCCTGTTCCAGAAATATCATACGCATTATTATTTGGATCAGGTGTAAACAATGTATAAGCATTATAAACGTTAGGAATCAACTGATTACCTGTTTTACCCCAACCTCCACGTACTTTTAAATCGTTGATGAAGGTTAAATCTTTCATGAAATCTAATTCGGTTAAACGAGCACCCACTGAGAATGCAGGGAAAACTCCATAACGATAAGAAGGAGAGAAACGAGATGATCCGTCACGACGTAAAGTGAAGTCAGCTAATAACAATTCTTTGTAAGAATAATTAACTTTTCCAAATTGAGAAAATAATGATGTGATAGTTGCACCACTTCCAGAGTTAGCAAGACCAGCAGCCGCACCATTACTTAAATAACGATATGACATATCGTCAAAAGCAAAGTTAGATCTTGCAGCATTAAAACCAAATGAATAAGTAGATACAGATTCAGTACCCACTAAAACATTGATATTGTGATCTCCCAATTTTTTAGTATAATTCAATGTATTATACCAAGTAATCGCTCTATCAAAACTGTTTGTAACCGTTAAGCTGTTTGAACCACGTGGTTCTGCAGCCTCAATATCTCTGTTGAAATAAGATGAGTTATTGTAGTTATTGTATTCAAATCCAAAACTAGTACGAGCTTTTAAATCTTTGATGATTTCGTATTCTAAGAAAGTATTACCAAAAATGTGTGTCGCTTTAGTAATGTTGTCTTTTTCTCTCCATTGTCTAGCAAATGGATTCGGTGCATTACCTAAGTTAGATCCTCTAGAACCAGCAAAACCATTTAAATCAGATGTATTCGTTCCTCCTAATGCAATTGGACCACCAGTGATATCATAAACTGGAATAATTGGTTGAACACGAATTGCAAACATGATAGGATTTGATTCATTATTGTTTCCAGATGGAACACCTACTCTTTCATCGTATGAAATCGTTACGTTTTCTCCAAAAGTTAGGTTTCCTTTCTTGAATTCTGTATTTGCACGAACGGAATAACGTTGGTAATTAGTGTATTTCAAAATACCATCTTGTTGGAAATAACTACCTGAGATAGCATATTTTCCATTTTTAGATCCACCTGTAGCTCCTAATTGATAGTTAGAGATCTTAGCTGGTCCAAAAATAACATGTTGCCAATCTGTACCCTCTTTGTTAGCTTTTGTAATGTTAAAGGCTGTTTTTCCTAAAGCAGGATCTGTGATGTCATTTGTGTAGGTATAATTCGCTGGAAGTGTACCATACACGTTTGGATAGATGTAGTCAGCTATGGTTTGCGAGCCATCTGGTGCAAATTTATATTGAACAGAAGGAGAAGTACCTGGAGTTTTTCCTGCACCAATTTCCGACTCATAATAATATTGACCTAATTCTTTTGTATTCAACAAGTCAAGCGTTTTACCAACATCTTGTGTACCTGTATACATATCAAAGTTGATTTTAGGCTCACCTTCGCCACCACGCTTTGTTGTGATGATAACAACACCATTCGCTGCACGAGCACCATAGATAGAAGCTGCAGAAGCATCTTTCAATACTTGCATCGACTCAATGTCATTCGGGTTGATTTGATTCAAAGTACCTTGAGTAGGTACACCATCAATTACGTATAAAGGGCTATTGTTGTTAATGGATCCAAAACCACGTACACGAACCATTGTTCCTCCACCTGGTGAGTTATCATTACCAACCGTAACACCAGCAGCACGTCCTTGTAACATTTGAGTTACAGAAGCCGAAGGAACAGCAGTTAATTCTTTTGCTCCAACAACCGCAACGGCACCAGTAATATCCTTTTTACGTTGAGATGCATAACCTGTAACGATAACCTCGTTTAATTGGCTTACATCTTCATCCAAAGATACAGCGATGCTAGATTTATTTCCAACACTTACTGTTTTTGGTAAATAACCTACTGAAGAAATTTGTAATTCAGCATTGTTACTTTTTATGTTAATAGAAAATCCTCCATTAACATCTGTTGATGTACCAGTTGTAGTACCTTTCACTAAAACAGATACACCTGGAATGCCCTGACCTTTGGCGTCAGAAACCGTTCCACTCACTTTTCGGTCCTGACCAAATGCTATCCATGACAAGGAAAGCATCAAAGCCACAAGGAAGACCACTCGGCTAAGGTAAAATTGTTTTTTCATAAAAAAATATGTTTGATTAACTCCAATAAAAACCTTTTTTATTGGCAATATTTATCCAAAAATAACAAAAAATAATCCCAATGCCATACTGTTTTTCGGATAAAATTATTTTTTTTTCATAGAATTTATGAAAAATGTACAATTCCAAGAATGTAAACGTTTACAGTGATTTTTTTTAGTTTTATCCTCTGAAAATGACTACATTTGTTATTCGTTTTTTTAATTTAATTTGTTTTAATCACACTCCATTTTATGTTAAATCTTGTCTTATTCGGCCCTCCAGGTGCGGGGAAAGGAACGCAATCTGCGAAACTAATCGAGAAGTATGGTCTTATTCATTTGTCTACAGGTGATCTATTAAGGGCTGAAATTTCAGCTGGCACTAGCCTAGGTTTAGAAGCCAAAAAATTGATGGATCAAGGTATCTTAGTTCCCGACTCTGTCGTAATTGGAATGATTGAAAATAAATTGAATGAAAATAAAACAGCTGCTGGTTTTATTTTTGATGGTTTCCCTAGAACAGTTGCTCAAGCAGAAGCTTTAGACCAATTATTGAAGGGGCATGGTTTGTCTATTAAAGACATGATTTCTTTGGAAGTGAATCAAGAAGAATTAACTCAAAGACTATTAGAGCGAGGTAAAACTTCAGGTCGTCCAGATGATCAAAATGAAGATTTAATACGTAAAAGAGTACAAGAATATACAGATAAAACAGCCCCAGTGGCTAATTATTATGAATCACAAGGTAAATTCAAGGGCATCAATGGAATTGGTGGTATTGAAGAAATCTTTGACCAGATTACTCAAATAATTGAAGCTTAATTCATTGTTTTAATCAAGCAAAATGACATCAAATTTTATAGATTACGTCAAAATTAATCTACGCTCAGGTCGTGGTGGTAGTGGATCTTCACATTTTAGAAGAGAAAAACACGTGCCCAAGGGTGGTCCTGATGGAGGCGATGGAGGTAGAGGGGGGCATATCTATTTGATAGGGAATGCTCAACTTTGGACTTTGATTCATTTGAAATACCAAAAACATATTATTGCCGATAGTGGAAAAAGTGGAGAAGGAGGTAGAAGATCTGGTTCTGAAGGAGAAGATATTTATGTAGAAGTGCCTTTGGGTACAATTGTTAAAGATGCAGAAACCAATGAATTTTTGGCCGAGGTAACCGAAAATGGACAAAAAGTACTTTTGCTTCCAGGGGGTAGAGGTGGATTAGGAAATCATAATTTTAAATCTTCTACCAATCAATCGCCAAGACATGCTCAACCCGGTGAAGCTGGTTTGGATCGTTGGGTGATCATGGAATTAAAAGTATTAGCAGATGTTGGTTTAGTAGGTTTTCCAAATGCTGGAAAGTCAACTTTATTATCCGTCTTATCTGCGGCAAAACCTGAAATTGCCAATTATCCTTTTACAACTTTGGTGCCTCATTTGGGAGTAGTAGAATACAGAGATTATAAATCTTTTGTCGTTGCAGATATTCCAGGTATCATTGAAGGTGCTTCAGAAGGAAAAGGTTTAGGATTACGTTTTTTGAGACATATTGAAAGAAATTCCATTTTGTGTTTCTTGATTCCAGCCGACGCAAAAGATTGGGGCGAAGAATATAAAATTTTAGAAGGTGAATTAGCAAAATTCAACCCTGAATTAGTTTCCAAACGTAAAATTTTGGTGATTTCTAAAATGGATTTATCCATTCCTGAAATGGAAGATGAAATTAGAGCTAGTTTACCCTCAGATATTCCTTTGGTTTTCATCTCTGCTGTGATGCAACAAGGAATTCAAGAGTTAAAAGATGTTCTTTGGAAAGTACTTCAAGAAGAAAATAAATATTTAGATAAGCCTTTAGAAACACCTAAATTAGATGTTTCAGAAGAATCTACTGAAGATCTTCCACTTGCTTAGCAACCAAAGCAATTCCTTCATCAAAGCTTCTTGGTTGATAACCAAGAAGCTTTTTTGCTTTATCTAAAATAAAACCTGTTCTTGGAGGTCGCTTAGCAGCCTGTTGAAAAGTGGACGAGTCTGCTTTTTCGATCAAATTTTTAGGCAAGTGGAAAAAATCGGCTGTCTTTATAGCCATTTCATAAGGTGTTAAAAAATCTTCCCCTGAAATATTAAAAATCCCTTCTATTTCTTTATCAGCAATCAACCAACAACCGATTGCTAAATCCTCAGCAAGCGTTGGTGTACGGAATTGATCGGTTACTACTTTAATGCTTTTTTCTTCTTCCAAGGATTTTTTGACCCAAAGAATAATATTACTTCGACTCATATCCGATACAATTCCAAACACTAAAACGGTTCTTGCAATGGCCCATCGAATGTCTGATTGTATTAATAATTCCTCTGCTTTTAATTTGCTTTCCCCGTAAACTGAAATTGGATTAGGTGTTGCTTCTTCCGTATAGGGGCCATTAGCTCCATCAAAAATAAAATCCGTCGATAGATGGCAAAAGAAGGTTTGATGCTCTCGGCAAGCATTGATTAAATATTGAACGGCATCAACATTCAGCTTTTGGCATCCCGCTACATCTGATTCACAGGTGTCGACATTCGTCATTGCTGCTGTATGAATCAATACATGAGGTTGATGTTTGTTGAAAACTTTCAAAACTTCAGTTTCATTGGTGACATCCATTGACTCATAGATGTAACTATTCTCTTTGTTTTTCAGGCGATTTTCACCAACTGCGGTTGCAATTAATTCAATGTTCTCTTTTTCAATTAGTAATTGAACTAATTTTTGACCTAAAAGGCCATTTGAACCAGTAATCAATATTTTCTTTTTCACCATTTCCTTATTTGCTAAGTTGAATTCTGATTTCTTTCAACAACTCTTGCGCCCCTTGGGCAATGAGTAGTTGGGCAATTTCTTCTCCTAATAACTGTGGGTCCACACCCGTACTTTCTGCCATTAGATGAATTTTCCCGTCTAATGATAGCACACCTGCTTGTAAATGGATAAGATCATTTTTGATTTGAGCATGACCGTAAACGGGTACGCTACAGCCTCCGTCTAATCGACTCAATAAAAAACGTTCAGCTACCAAACATTTTTCTGTTTCTACATGATTGCAAGCAGCTCTAATCTTGGATTGTAAAGTTTTATCTAAGTTTTTTGAACATTGAATGGCAACAGAACCTTGTCCAACTGCCGGTACAAAGTTGTTGATTTCAAGATGCTCTACTACATATTCCTCCATTCCCATGCGATGCACGCCGGCAAAGGCCAATAGCATCAAGTCACAGGTATTATTTTTTAATTTTTCTAGTCTTGTTTGTAGATTTCCTCGCATTTCTACCAAGGAGTGTTGGGGGTATAAATTTTGTAAAAGGGCTCTTCTTCGGGTGGAAGATGTGCCGATGACCAATGATTCTGAATTATTCAGGTTTAGTTGAGGGTTGATACCCAAAACAACATCATGCGCTTTTTCTCTTTCTGTAAATGCAATTAAAGTTAAATCCTCTGGTAGTGTGGAGGAAAGGTCTTTGGCAGAATGCTGCGCAATGTCTATTTCACCAATTCGAAGCATTTCTTCTAACTCTTCTGTGAATACCCCTTTTGATCCAATTTTCGATAATGATCTGTCGAGAATTTGGTCTCCTTTGGTACTAATAGCGACAAGTTCATAGCTTAAACCTTCTTGCTCCAGCAAATGTCCAATGTAATGGGCTTGCCAAAGCGCTAAAGCTGAATTTCTTGTACCTATTTTTACTTTTTGCATTCCTTTGTAAAATGTTATTTTTTGTTTGCACTGAATATTTTAATCAAGTTAAGCGATAAGTCTAGATGAAGAATTTTTGCTCTTCCATTTCTTTCCAAGTGATAATGGGCGTCTGAAATTTTCTCCGCCATCGTTCCAATAATATTGGGATCTAACGTCTTGGCAAAGTTAGTTATAAATGCTTTTTCTTTTTCGAGCGACTTGATTAATTCTGGCGCATTCGAAATCTGATAAAGGCACTGTCTGAAAATGTGTAAACCATATTCTAATAAGGCTTTTTGGTCCTCCTTAGCTATTGCATCAAATTTATCGGCTAATTGAACCAGCTTATTCAAATTTTTTGAATAGACAGCACGCATCCAGTCAGAAAACCAGGTGGAAATGACTAGATTTTCTGATTTTGATTTTTCGATAGCTAAGGAAATATTGCCTTCTACGCTTAATGCAATGTTGAGTGCTTTTTCTTCATCAATATCCAATTGTTTTTCCAGGTATTTGGCTAAGGCGCTTTCTTCTACAGCAGGTATATTGATGCGTTGCGTTCTGGATAAAATGGTTATTAAAAGCTTGCTAGGATCAGAACAAACCAAAATGAATAAAGTTGATGGAGGGGGTTCTTCTAAGGTTTTAAGCAATGCATTTCCTGAAGAAGAATTGAGTGATTCAGGATTCCAAAGCAAAACGACCTTGAATGGAGCCTCAAATGGTTTTAAGCTTATTTTGGCATTTAATTTACGGGTTTCTTCAACGGGGATATTTCCTTGTTTATTGCCTTCTGCACCTAAAAATCCCAGCCATTCTGGTAAAGTTCTGAAAGGCGATTCAATGAAAAATTTTCTCCATTCAGGTAAAAAAAGGTCCGATTCTGCTTCTTTGGTTACTTTTTTGGTAGTAATACTAGGAAACATATAGACCACATCAGGATGTACTCCTTTGGCTAGTTTATGGCAACTGGGGCATGTTCCACAGGCATCGGTTGCGGATCGGTTGGTGCAAAATAAATAACTAATAAAAGCCAATGCCATTCCTAGCTGAGCACCACCTTGAGGTCCATGAAACAATTGCGCATGAGCGATGTGCTGATTTTGAACCGCTTTTGTTAATTGTCCTTTAATGGTCTCTAATCCGGGAATATCCTGAAATCGCATGCTTATATAAACAAAAAGATAAAAAGCTAAGTTCGGAAAGTTGCCTGCTCTTTCCAAATTTCTTCCATCCTTTGCTCAAGATTTTGATGGATATTTTGCCCTTTCAATTTCGTCCAAGCTTTTGCTACTTCCAATGCTTTCTCGAAACGATAATTGGATGTCTTTGGAAATTCTCCCCAAGTGAAGGATGGAATGTGTTTGGGAGGGAAGCCAATGGAACTAATATTGCAATGACTGCCAATCCATGTAGCAGTGTTGAATAGCGTCCCAACGCCTGTCGTCACATAGTCGCCCATCATAATACCTATGTTTTTTTCATTTGTCTTTCTGAATCCTTTTTGTGATTCATCGTATAGTTCAATGGCTTGTAAATCGTTTCTTAGGTTGGAACAAGAGGTTAAGGCACCTAAATTGGAAAAGGATCCTATCATGGAACTCCCAATGTATCCCTCATGGGATTTGTTACTAAAAGGGTAGAAGATGGAATGATTGATTTCTCCACCAATTTTGCACCCTTGTCCTATGGTACAATTGGGTCGAATTTTTGCTCCAAGGTTGGTTGATGAGTCTTCTAGAAAACAAGCAGGACCTTGGACGAGTGTCCCGATACTCAAGCGTACATTTTTCCCAATAAATATAGGGCCAGATGAGGCATCTAAGATACTACCTTTGATGTCTGCTGACGAGTCAATGAAAATATTTTCAGGAGATAAAAGGATGTTTCCTTTTTTTTGTAGTTCATCAAGTTTAAATGCATTGGATTGGATTTCCTTTTTTAAAAATTGAGCGTTGTGGTTCAATGCATCTTCAAGTTGATTGATGTAAAGATTTGTGAGGTCTGTTGTGACCTTTTGAAGGTCTTTTGTGTCTTGATTGGGTTTGGTTGTTTTAAAACCAATTAATTGGTTTTGTGCAAAAAGTGCTGATTCTTCAGGAAGTTGCTCCAGTAGGGCTATTAATTCCTTGTTGGGTAAGGCTGACCCTAAAAGAAATATGCTCGAATGGGGTATATTATCTGTGAATAATGTGTGAATTGTATAAATTGGCTGGGCAGAATATTTTTGCCATTTTTCGATGAGAGTAGAGGTGCCTATTAATAAATCCCAACAATTTCGGTGGTCCGTAATCGGGCGAAGCTGTTGTAAGATCTTTTCATCGTTAAATAGACAAATATTTTCCCACATCATTTTTTATTTTGTTTTTGTAAAGTTGTTGAAATAAAAGAAAAGCTGCAAGGGTCCTTTGCGATGTTCATAAAAAAAGCCTCTCCATAAATATGAAGAGGCTCTCTTTTATAAATTGCGAAGAAATTATTTTTTCGCAGCGTAACGTTTGTTGAATTTATCAACACGTCCTGTAGTATCTAATAATACGTTTTTACCTGTGTAAAAAGGGTGTGATTGAGAAGAAACCTCCAATTTGAAAACTGGATAAGTTGCACCTTCAAATTCAGTTGTTTCCGTTGTTGCAACGCAAGAGCGAGTCAAAAATTTGTAATCAGCTGATAAATCGTGGAATACAACTTCTTTGTACTCTGGGTGAATGTCTTTTTTCATGTTTGTATTTTATAAGGACGATTCCCTGCCGTCTAATTTTATTTTACAGAAAGTCATAGGGATATAGACTTCATTAATCGGGTTGCAAAATTAAAAATATTTTAACAAAATCCAAAATTATTTGATAACATTTTTGCTGTCATTTTGCAAGTTTTTTAGGCTAAAAAAAAATAATAAATTTTATCAATTTTTTTTTCTGGTACTTTTCAAAGATGCATCGCTTATAATGATTTGAGTAGCGGGTACTTACCTTGTGTATTTCAAATATACACTAAATTATCCTTGAAAAGTGCAAGAAAAAATGTTTGCAAGAAGGGTTAATTTTTTCTAATTTTACCATGTGCCCAAGTAGTCAAAGACGTGTCAGTTTTTGAACCAAGATTTGCCAAATTTAACAAAACATCATCCCCTTTAATGGCTTTAGCGATTAGGGATTTTTTAAGAAGGTTTTTCTCTTAAAAGCAGATGCTTTTTGTTGTTTTGGGAACAGTGAAATTTGAATTGATTATTTAAATTGGAAGTGTTTTAAAATTATAGCATTGATTAAAGAAGTTTTAAAATTTATATATCTATCGCAAACATGTACGTAATTAAAAGAGACGGTCGTCGAGAATCAGTAAAATTTGACAAAATTACAGCTAGGATTGAAAAGCTATGCTATAGCTTGGATCCCTATTTTGTACAGCCCTTGGAAGTAGCTCGCAAGGTGATTGCTGGCTTGTACGATGGTGTTAAAACCACGGAGTTGGATAATTTAGCGGCTGAAACGGCGGCATCTTTGACCACCAAGCATCCAGATTATGCAATTTTGGCTGCTCGTATTGCGATATCAAATCTTCATAAAAATACTTTGAAGTCGTTTTCTGCTACGATGAAACGACTTTTTACTTACATTGATCCAAAAACAGGTCAAAATGCAGCACTTTTATCCAAAGAAGTGTATGACATTATCAAAAACAATGCGGTAGAATTAGATGAAGCGATAATCTATGACCGTGATTTTGGTTATGACTATTTTGGTTTTAAGACTTTAGAGAAATCTTATCTATTGAAATTGGATGGTCAAATAGCAGAACGTCCTCAACACATGTTGATGCGTGTGGCAGTGGGTATTCACGGTGCAGATATTGCAGCGGCGATTGATACATACAATTTGTTGTCTGAGCGTTGGTTTACGCATGCTACTCCAACCTTATTTAATGCTGGAACTCCAAAGCCACAAATGTCTTCGTGTTTCTTATTGACAACACAAGATGACTCGATTGAAGGAATTTACGATACCTTAAAGCAAACTGCGAAGATTTCGCAATCAGCTGGAGGAATTGGCTTGAGTATTCATAATATTCGTGCAACAGGTTCATACATCAAAGGAACGAATGGAACTTCAAATGGTATCATTCCAATGTTGAGAGTATTCAATGATACTGCTAGATATGTAGATCAAGGGGGAGGAAAGCGTAAAGGTTCATTTGCTATTTATTTAGAGCCTTGGCATGCTGATGTGTTTGACTTTTTGGAATTGAAAAAGAACCACGGTAAAGAGGAAATGCGCGCGCGTGATTTGTTCTATGCTTTGTGGATTCCAGATTTATTCATGAAGCGTGTTGAAAGCAATGAAGAGTGGTCATTGTTCTGCCCACACGAGTGTCCAGGTTTATCTGATACTTACGGAGATGAATTTGAGGCATTGTACCAAAAATATGAATTAGCTGGAAAAGCTAGAACTGTTGTTAAAGCTCAAGAACTTTGGTTCAAGATTTTAGAGTCGCAAACAGAAACGGGTACTCCATATATGTTGTACAAAGATCACGCGAATAATAAGTCGAATCAAAAGAATTTAGGTACCATCAAATCTTCGAATTTGTGTACTGAAATTATGGAGTACACCTCAAAAGACGAAGTGGCTGTATGTAATTTAGCTTCTTTGGCCTTGCCAAAATATGTAAAAACGAATGATGCTGGTGTTTTTGAATTTGACCATCAAAAATTATATGATGTAACAAAAACAGCTACTCGTAATTTGAATAAAATTATCGATGTAAATTATTATCCAGTTCCTGAGGCGAAAAATTCTAATTTACGTCATCGTCCTATTGGTTTAGGTGTTCAAGGTTTAGCGGATGTTTTCATCATGTTAAGAATGCCATTTGAATCAGAGGAGGCTCGTCAATTGAATAAAGATATTTTTGAGACCATCTATTTTGCGTCCATGGAAGCATCTATGGAATTAGCGAAAGTAGAAGGTCCTTATTCTACTTGGGAAGGTTCACCTATTTCTAAGGGTATTTTCCAATTTGATATGTGGAATGTAACGCCAAGTTCAGGTCGTTGGGATTGGGAAAATCTTCGCCGCTTAGTTGTGGAGAATGGGGTTCGTAACTCCTTGTTAGTTGCACCTATGCCAACAGCTTCTACAAGCCAGATTTTAGGTAATAACGAATGTTTTGAACCATACACATCTAATATCTACGCTCGTCGTGTATTGTCAGGTGAATTTGCGATTGTGAATAAGCACTTGTTGAAAGATTTGATTAAGTTGAATCTTTGGAATGACAGCATGAAGAATAAATTGATTTCAGCGAATGGGTCAGTTCAGAATATTCCTGAGATTCCTCAAAATTTGAAGGATTTGTACAAGACAGTTTGGGAAATTAAGCAAAAAACTATCTTAGAGATGGCTGCTGATCGTGGAGCGTATATCTGTCAATCACAAAGTTTGAATATTCATATTCAGGATGTGAACTTCGGTAAATTAACCTCTATGCACTTCCATGCTTGGAAATTAGGTTTGAAAACAGGTATGTATTATTTACGTACCAAAGCTGCCGCAGATGCGATTAAGTTTACTGTTGAAAAACAAGCAGAGCCTGCGATAGAACAAACGAATTCAGTTCAAGAGTCGGAATTGCAATATGCGGCACATGCGGCCAAAGCAGCAGCTTCATTTGATGCAAGCGATGATCAAAATAGATCAGATATGGCTTGTTCATTGGATAATCCAGAAGCGTGCGAGGCTTGTGGATCGTAATATTGAAATTTATTGATTATTATTGTCGAAAAATCACTTGGTTTTATAATCAAGTGATTTTTGATTTTAAGCAAATCGCCTTTAACCATGAATAAAAAGTATCTCCAATTTGTTGTTTTTATTTGCTTATTCGCATTGGCTTTTGTTTTACGTGTATACCATATTGGGAAATTTGGGTTATTCGGGGATGAAAAACAAAGCGTTTTATTGGCTGTTGGAAATACCAATATTGGAGGAATGGTTAATTTGATGAGACCCGACACCACATTTACACCTAGCGACTTCTGGGCTCCTCGTGGCATACAAGCTTGGTTAAAAGCAGATGCAAGTGGAGATGTGAGTGGAAATAGTTTGTTACATGATATGGCATTAAAAGTGTCCTCTTTTTTGTTCGGAAAAGCGGATGCTGTATTCAGAGGTGTATCTGTTTTTTTTAACTTATTAACTTTATTGGTTTTATATATTTGGGCAAAAAGGCTTAAATGGAACTTGAATTGGGCATTGGCAGTTTTGGCCATTGCGACCATTGAACCATTCTTTGTTATTTTTAGTCAACAAGCAAGAAATTATACTTGCAGCCTATTTTTTACCACATTAAGTAATTATTATTATTGGTTGATTATAAATCAAAAAGAGGGCTCTTCTTCAAAAAAATCTTATTTTTCCAATTGGGCAATTGCTAGTTTAGGTGCATTGTTTAGTACTTATTTAACTGCTTTGGTTTTAATAGGACAATTGATATTTCTATTTTTTCATCGGCCCAATACAGAAACCATCAAACGTTTTTTCATCGCATCCATTTTTATCCTCGTACCATTCGGATTATGGATGACCCTTGGGCCAGGGCAATATTTTTTGATTTATCAGGCAGATGCTGCACAGCAATATCGTGATTATATACAAAATCATGGTGAAATTGCAGGCTGGATTGAGGCATCTACGCCCATTCATTTATTTAAAAGAACTGTATCTATTCTGTCTGATCAATTTATTTGGACCAACGATTTGTACATGAGTTATGGCTTTAAAATTGGTGCCATTTTGCTTTTAATGTTTGGGATTGTATCGCGAAATTGGATACAAACATTGCCCAAAGATGAACGTAAATTTTATTTGTTTGGGATATTGCAAATTACATTACCTGTTTTGGTGTTATTTCTTTCAGCGATAAATGCTCAAACCACCACAGGATTCTTTCTAAGGTATGCCAGTTTTGGATTGCCATTTGGTATTTTTATTTCTATTGGATTTTTGAGATACCTTTTGAATCAGCATATTTGGATACAAATTTTGGCAGGTATATTTTTAGTGACTCAAGCATACACTTTGGTTAAATTAATTCAACCACTTTATAAAGATCAAAAACAGAAATATACTTTTTCAATCGGTAGAGAAGAAAATCCTTATCCTGTTATCGCAAAAAAAATTCAATCGGTGTATCAATCAGGAGATACGGTTTTTTACCCGTCTCGATTCAATAATTTCCTTGCATCAACAGAGTTAGCGAAATTAAATGTGGACGTCGCAGATGCTCAATTAGTGAATTTATATTTAAGGCCAGATGAAAAGTTTATTCAAAAAATAGATACCACGAATAAAGATTCTGTATTGATTCGAGGTAAAAATGGTAGAAGATTGCTTATTTTTGATTTTAAAAACGGTAGATATCGATATTAATGATGGACAATTTATTACCACAAGTTTCTTTTGTAATTCCTGTATTTAATGAAGAAAGTAATCTTCCAAGTTTAGTTGAACGTCTTCAAAAAATAATGGATAGTTCTGATATTCGTTTGGAAGCTGTCCTTGTGGATGATGGAAGTAAGGATCGTTCAAGGGAAATGCTCCAACAGTTGGCACTGACAGATAAGCGTTTTCATGTGATTTTGCTTTCTAGAAACCATGGGCATCAATTAGCTTTAACTTCTGGGTTATCCAAGGCAAGAGGCACTGAAGGCGTGTTTGTATTGGATGGCGACCTTCAAGATCCTCCCGAATTAATTCATGATTTTTATGCCAAATTCAAAGAAGGATATGAAGTTGTTTATGCCGTTCGCGAGAAAAGAAAAGAGCCTTGGTATAAAAAAATGGCCTACTTCTTGTTTTATCGAATTTTAAAGAAAATTTCTAATGTTGATATTCCACTTGACTCAGGTGATTTTTCATTTATGGGTAGAAAGGTGGTGGATATTTTGAATAAAATGCCAGAAGAAAGTCGGTTTATCCGAGGAATGCGAACTTGGATTGGCTTTAAACAAATTGGAATTTCCTATGATCGACAAGAAAGAGCTTCAGGAGATTCGAAATATACTTTTTCTAAACTTTTGCAATTAGCTTTAAATGGTATTTTCAATTTTAGTGAATTTCCAGTTAAATTTATTAGTACGGCAGGATTTGCGGTGATTTCACTTTCTATTATATATTTCCTTATTATCATTCTTAAAAAAGTATTCATTGGACATATCATAGAAGGTTTTACTTCTTTGTTATTTGTGATTATTTTATTTGGTGGTATTCAGTTGATGGCCATTGGGATATTGGGAGAATATATTTTGAGAATATTTTTTCAGTCCAAATCAAGACCTAATTTTATCATTGATCAAGAAATTTGTGAAGGTGAGTATTTGACGAAGGTAGATGAAAAGCACTAATTGGATTTTATATTTTTTTGGACTTGATGCTTGCCTTGAACTTCTAGCGCCATTCTTATTTCCAACCATTCATTCCATACGGTTTCTTACTAAACCGCTGTTGATGATTTTACTATCTTTTTATGTTTTTAATCAAGAAGGTTTAAATAGAAAAAAAACAATCTTGCTTGCCTTATTTTTTGCATGGTTGGGGGATGTTTTTTTAATGATTCCAGGGAGTAATCCTTTGTTTTTTCAATTAGGATTGGCTGCATTTTTGTTGATGCAAATTACGTACATTACTATTTTTCTCAAGCAAATAATACCTCTAGACCAAATTTCCATCCAACATCGAATTCTGTCCCTTTTACCTATTTTAGTCTATGTCGCATTATTATTGAACTTTCTGCTTCCTAACATCGTTGAGGGCTTGCGAATTCCTGTAATTATTTATGCTTTTGCTTTAGGTAGTATGTTGTATTTTGCTCTTCAAAGAATTCAAATTTCCACTTCTAATAATTATTGGCAAATAGCAATGGGTGCATTTTTGTTTGTTGTTTCTGATAGTTTATTGGCTTTTGGGAAGTTTTATTATTCATTTCCAGGGAATTCATTCATAGTGATGTCGACATATATTATTTCTCAATTGCTACTAATCAAGGGTTTAGTTACTTTTGTATCTGTTCATAAAAAATAAAATTAAAGCATGTCTGCTACTGTTATATCTTCTCAAGTTCTTTCACAATTAGCTGAAAATATTCAAGGTACTTTGCATACGGATCAAGTAATGCGTACGCTTTATGCAACCGATGCTTCTGCGTATCGTGAAATGCCCTTGGCTGTTGTGATTCCCGAAACAGTAGAGGATATACAAAAAATCATTGTTTTTGCCGATCAGCATCAGCTTCCTTTGATTCCAAGAACAGCAGGAACTTCTTTGGCGGGTCAGGTAGTGGGAGCGGGTTTGGTGGTAGACGTTTCCAAATATTTTAATCGCATTCTTGAAGTCAATAAAGAAGAATCTTATGCTTGGGTTGAGCCAGGAGTGGTGAGAGATGTATTGAATGTTGAATTGAAAAAACAGGGTCTGTTTTTTGGTCCAGAAACATCTACGGCAAATCGAGCGATGATAGGAGGGATGTTGGGGAATAATTCATGTGGTTCCAATTCAGTGGTTTATGGTTCTACCCGTGATCATGTTTTAGAAGTTGAGGGTTTTTTATCCGATGGTACATTTGTTACTTTCGGTGCTGAAAATCCATTTGAAACAGTTAAGAAAT
The DNA here is from genome assembly GCF_054558315.1 of Aquirufa sp. ROCK-SH2. NCBI lineage: Bacteria > Pseudomonadati > Bacteroidota > Cytophagia > Cytophagales > Flectobacillaceae > Aquirufa > Aquirufa sp. ROCK-SH2. The sequence goes on from NZ_JBPXKB010000004.1 coordinate 138,226, forward strand.
TAAAAGTAGGTTCTCGTTTGCACCAAATTTATCGTCAAACTTTGGATGCTTTATCGGATTTAGAAGTTCAAGAAAATATTGTTAAGGAATTTCCTAAGCCAAGTATTCATCGTAGAAATACGGGATATGCATTGGATATGCTTTTGAATACCAAAGCTTTTGGGAAAAATGATGCCCATTTTAATTTTTGTTCTTTATTATCAGGATCTGAGGGCACTTTGTTTTTTGTTACACGCATAAAATTACATGTTGATCCTATTCCTCCTGCACATATTGGCTTGGTTTGTGCTCATTTTAATACCATTGATGAAGCTCTTCGTGCGAATTTAATTGCTTTGCAATTTAATCCTTCTGCTTCTGAATTAATGGATCATTATATTTTAGAATGTACCAAAGCAAATCCGGAGCAAAGGCAAAATCGCTTTTTTGTGGAAGGAGATCCTGGTGCTATATTGGTAGTGGAATTGCGTTCAGATGATCCTGAAGAATTGATTCAGCGGGCTAAAGCGGTTGAAAAGGCAATGTTAGCGGCTGATTTGGGATATCATTTCCCTTATGTGGAAGGAGCTAATGTGAAGAAAGTGTGGGATTTGCGTAAAGCTGGTTTAGGTTTGTTGTCGAACTTGCCTGGAGATGAAAAGGCAGTGGCAGTGATTGAAGATACAGCGGTGGATGTGAATGATTTACCTGCGTTTATTGCCGAATTCAATGAAATTTTATCTGAAAATAATTTGTATTGTGTGCATTATGCGCATGCTGGTTCAGGAGAATTACATTTGAGACCTATCATTAATTTGAAAACTAAAGAGGGGCATCAACTTTTCAGAACCATCGCTGAAGAAATTGCCCGTTTGGTGAAGAAATACAATGGTTCATTATCTGGCGAACATGGAGATGGTCGCTTGCGTGGTGAGTTCATTCCTTGGATGGTTGGAGAGAAGAATTATCAATTGATGCGAGAGTTAAAATCTTGGTGGGATCCGAAAGGAATATTTAATCCCAATAAAATTGTGGATACCCCTCCAATGGATACTTTTTTGCGTTATGAGGCAGGTCAACAAACACCAGAATTTAAGACCGCATTTCGTTTTCATGATCAAGATGTTTTGCAACATGCAGAACAATGCAATGGTTCAGGAGATTGTCGTAAAACCCCCATTTCCGGAGGGACGATGTGTCCTTCTTTTATGGCAACTCGCAATGAAAAAGAAACTACCAGAGCTAGAGCCAATATTTTAAGGGAATTTTTGACTCGTTCTACTCAACCCAATCGCTTTGCACATGATGAAATAAAGGAAGTGATGGATTTGTGTTTAGCATGTAAGGGTTGCAAGTCGGAATGTCCGTCCAATGTGGATGTAGCGAAATTGAAAATGGAGTTTTTGTACCAATATCAAAAAGAAAAGGGTTTGCCTTTGCGTAGCTGGTTGGTAGGTAATTTTGCCAAAATTTCTAGTATTACGTCCAAAATTCCATTTTTGTATAATGTGGTGATGGGGACAACTTTCTTACGTAAAATGGCCAATCAATTGGTCGGTTTTCACCCTGAAAGGACGATGCCTTTGATGGCCAAACAAAGTTTGCAATCTTGGATTAAACAACGTAAAACAATTCAATCCGATAAATCCATTTATCTATTTGTGGATGAATTTACCAATTACAATGATGTAGAAGTTGGTCAAAAGGCCATTCTATTATTGGAAGCATTGGGCTATTCAATTCGAACAATATCTCATCCTATCTCAGGAAGAGCTTATTTATCTAAAGGAATGTTGGATGAAGCCAAGGCTATTGCTCAAAGAAATGTGGAATTGTGGTCCTCTATTGTTAGTGCTGAAATTCCTTTGGTCGGTATCGAGCCTTCTGCCTTATTAACATTTAGAGATGAATATCCAGATTTGGTTTCTGACGAATGGGTAGAACGTGCTAAGAATCTTGCTAGCAATGTGTTTTTATTGGAAGAGTTTATTGCGAAAGAGTTAGATGCGAAACGTATTCAATCATCTGCTTTTACAACAGAAAAGAAATTGTTGAAGTTGCATGGGCATTGTCAACAAAAATCAATGAGTTCTTTGGTATTTGCAAAAAAGGCATTGACTTTGCCTGCTAATTATGAAGTACAATTAATTCCTTCTGGATGTTGTGGAATGGCTGGTTCTTTTGGTTACGAAAAAGAACATTATGATTTGTCGATGCAGATTGGTGAATTGGTTTTATTTCCTACAATTAGGGCTCAAAGTGCTGAGGTAGAAATTGTGGCATCAGGCACAAGTTGCCGTCATCAAATTCACGACGGTACGCAACGTAAAGCGAAGCATACCGCCGAGATTTTATTTGAAGCATTAGTCTAAAAACGCCATCTTACAAAGGCTTCCATGGCTTCGTATTCTGCCAAGCCTAAATCGTTATAGATTTGGGCTGTTCCTCTGTTTCGTTCTTCAGCTCTTTGCCAGAATTCTCTAGAGTCATCGCCTTGGAATACAACCCCATCTTTTTGAGATTGATGTTTGAAAATACCCATTCTTTTTCTGAAAACTTGGTCTGGCGACATAGGAACTGCCATTTCAATTTGATCAATATCCCATTCTGCCCAAGCACCTTTGTAAAGCCATACCCAACAGTTTTTCATGTATTCTCTGTGTTTCAAACGGGTGATTGCTTCAAAAATGGCGTCTAAACAAACTTTATGTGTTCCATGTGGGTCAGCAAGATCTCCTGCTGCATAAATTTGGTGCGGCTGGATTTCTTCGATTAAATCCATGATAATTTGTACATCCACTTCCCCAATCGGTTTTTTACGAATGGTGCCAGTTTCATAAAAAGGCATTTCCAAGAAATGTGCATTTTCTTTTTTGATTCCCACAAAACGGCAAGTGTTTTTTGCTTCTCCTTTTCGGATGATTCCTTTTATTTCTCTAACAGCAGGAATATCGATTTCAGAGTCTTTTTTGTTTTTTAGGAACTTTACAGCTTCTTTGTAGATTTTATTTGCCTTTGGATTTGGGCTGTCAAATTTTTCGTTGAAATCAATGACAAATTCAGCAAAGCGTAAAGCTTCGTCGTCTGCAACAGCAATATTTCCCGTGGTTTGGTAGGCTACGTGAACGTCATGGCCTTGATCATGAAGACGTTGGAAAGTTCCTCCCATGGAAATAATGTCATCATCTGGGTGTGGACTAAAAATAATGACTTTTTTCTTCGCAGGAAATGCTCTTTCTGGGCGATGTGTGTCATCGGCATTGGGTTTACCACCTGGCCAACCTGTAATGGTATGTTGCAAATAATTGAAAACCTCAATATTGATATCGTAGGCTTGTCCATACAAGGCTAATAAATCAGATAATCCATTTTCATTGTAATCTTTGTTTGTTAGCTTAAGAACAGGCTTGTTTATGGTTAAGGAAAGGTGTGTTACGGCTTTTTTAATCATAGTTCTATCCCAATTAACTGAGTCAACCAACCAAGGAGTTTTGATTCTGGTTAATAGCGCAGCAGCTGTTTCATCCAAGATGAAACTTGCGTTGGAATGCTGTTGAAGATAAGAAGCTGGGATTTCAGAAGTTACAGGGCCTTCAACCGCTTTGGCAACGCTTTCTGCTTTATGTTCTCCCCATGCTAAAAGAACGATTCTTTTGGCTTGCATTACTTTTTCTATACCTGTTGTAATGGCCTTTTTGGGTACTTTGGCTAGTCCACCAAAATCGAAAGATGCATCAATTTTCGTACTAATATCCAAAGTCATTAATCGTGTTTTTGAATTAATGAGTGAACCAGGTTCATTAAAGCCGATGTGTCCATTTCTTCCAATTCCTAATAATTGAAAATCTAGGCCACCTAGTTTGTCCATTTTATCTTCGTAGTCTTTACAGAACTCAGGAACTTTCTCAATTGGCAAGGTTCCATCTGGAATATGGTAATTTGTTACCGGTATGTCAACTTGATCGAAAAGTTGCTCTTTCATGAAACGCACATAGCTTTGTATTGCATCGGGCTCCATCGGGTAGTATTCGTCCAAGTTGAAGGTGATAACATTCTTGAAGCTAAGTCCTTCTTCCTTGTGCATTCTGATCAGTTCTTGATACACTTTTTTAGGAGACGAGCCTGTGGCTAAGCCAAGAACCGCTGGTTTGTTTTCTTTTGCTCTGTTGCGAATTAAATTAGCAATTTCTTGTGCAACTGCTTTTGATGCTTTTTCTGAATCGGCGTAGATGATTGCAGGGATACGTTCAAAACTAATGGCTTGTTCCATAATAATTATTGGTTGTTTTTAGGGGATACAACAATGAAATCTAGTTCTAAGATTTCAAATATTCTAAGGATGGTTTTAATTGCAGGGTTTCCTTTTCCAAGTTCAATGGAGTGAATGGTTTTGATAGCCACACCACTTTTTTCGCTGAGGTCTTCTTGTTTGAGGTTGAGAGAATTTCTTTTTTCTCGAATTATTTTGCCAAATATTTTTAAATCCATTGGTTATATATGCATATTTTGCTTTCACAAATGTAAAGGAAAATATTAAAATAAAATATTATCGGTAATATATTGCTTTTTATTTAAAATAATTATCAATATTTTGATTTTTATGTTTTTTATTTTTCAGTGAATTACCATTCATCAATAAATTGAACAATTTTTCGTTTAATCAGTTTAGATTTGTAATTCATTCACATTTTATGAAAATAACGAAGACTATTCTTACCCTTTTACTAACCATTATATCCATTTCTCTATTAGCTCAAAAATCTACTTTGAGCGGTTATATCAAAGACAAGAGTAATGGTGAGGGCATTATTGCAGCTAACATATATGTTAAAGAACTTAAAACAGGTACATCTTCCAATACTTATGGCTTTTACAGTATAACATTGGCTCCGGGCACTTATACATTGGTTTTTTCATCTACTTCTTATAAGAAAGTGGAAAAAGTCATTCAGTTTTCAGGTGAAGCTAAAGAATTGAATTTGGAATTGGAGTCGGAAATTTCTGAATTAGCTGAAGTGAAGGTGACTGCAAAAGCATTTGATGAAAATGTTAAAAGTATCGAAATGTCTGTTAACAAAATAGATATTAAAACCATTCGAAAAATTCCTGCCTTGCTAGGTGAAGTTGATTTAGTTCGTGCTATCCAGCTTCTACCTGGTGTGTCCACGGTTGGCGAGGGGGCTTCCGGGTTTAATGTGCGAGGCGGAGGTGTGGATCAAAATTTAGTCCTTTTGGATGATGCACCTGTGTACAATTCTTCCCATTTATTTGGTTTCTTCTCCGTTTTCAATCCAGATGCGGTAAAAGACGTAAAATTATACAAAGGTGGTATTCCTTCTTTGTATGGTGGCCGAGTTTCTTCCATTTTGGATGTAAAGATGAAGGAAGGAAATGCGAAAAAATTGGAGGTGAATGGTGGTATTGGAGTGATTTTTTCTCGATTATCTTTAGAAGCCCCAATTGTTAAGGATAAAGCATCTTTCATTTTGGCAGCGCGTAGATCTTACATCGATATTTTAGCCAAACCCTTTTTGACTGGGAGCAATGCCAATGCTCAATTTAATTTCTACGATTTAACGGCAAAAGTGAATTATACGATTAATACCAAAAATACGGTGTTTTTGTCTGGGTATTTTGGACGGGATGTTTTTGGAACAGGTTTTGGATTTAATTGGGGTAATTCAACGCTATCGGCAAGATGGAACCATGTTTTTTCCAATAAATTGTTTTTAAATGCGACGACCTTTTATAGTAATTATGATTATTTGTTGGATTCTGATTTAGAAAATAAAAAACCCAATGATAATTTTCGTTGGACTTCCAATATCGTTAATTTAAGTTTCAAGCCAGATTTTACTTATTACATACGACCAGATAATACATTGACATTTGGAGGTCAAATCATTTCGTATGAATTTAAACCTGGTCAAGCAGTTGCTTCTTCAGGTGGGGAGAAAAGGGAATTTGGTCAAGCTAATAAAAAGGGAATTGAAACATCTTTGTATATAGGCCATGAATGGAAATTGACACCTAAAATTGGTTTGCAATATGGTATTCGATATTCCAATTATGATTATAAAAGTTTGAATGGAGAGTATTATGAGCGAATCAGTATAACACCCTCCATCGAAAATCCGTCAGGGTATTTTTTGAAAACAATCAATGTAGATCCTTCAACTACTGTGGCATCTTATGGAAACTGGGAGCCAAGATTCGCTGTTAATCTAAATTTAACAGAAAGTTCATCTATCAAAGCTAGCTACAATCGTTTGTCTCAATATGTACATTTGATGTCAAATACGGCAGCTTCGACTCCTTTAGATGTTTGGACATCATCAACCAACAATATCAAGCCTCAAATATCAGATCAAGTAGCCTTAGGTTATTTCAAAAATTTTGGCCCAGATCTAAACAATTACGAGGCATCCGTTGAAGTCTATTACAAGGATATGCAAAATCAAATAGATTACGCCGATCGAGCTAATTTGTTTTTGAATCCATATTTTGAAAAAGATTTATTATTTGGCAAAGGTAGAGCGTATGGAATTGAATGGTTTTTGAAAAAGAATACAGGGAAATTAACCGGCTGGCTATCTTATACTTTAGCGAGGACAGAACGAAAGATTGAAGGGCTAAATAGTAATGATTGGTATGCAAATCGATATGATAGAACCCATACTCTAAATATAATCGGTCAGTATCAAGTTTCTTCTAAATGGTCATTCGGTGTCAATTTTGCTTATGTTACGGGTGTTCCTTATTCAATTCCTGTTCAAAAATATAGTTACGAAGGAATTGCTTACCCACTAACTTTGGAAGGCACAAGAGGAAATATTCGTGTTCCTGATTATCATAGAATGGATGTTTCAGCTACTAAAAAGAACAAAAAAGGATTGTTTAAAAAAGGTAGCTCCGAGTGGGTTTTTTCAGTGTATAATTTATATAATCGTAAAAATCCTTTTTCAATTTATACACGTCCAAGTGATGGCAATGCTTTAAAAACAGAGGCTGTTCAACTTTCGATTATTGGTTCATTTGTTCCTGCAGTTACTTATAATTTCTCTTTTTAATATGCGATATTTAACCGTCTATATCATTGGATTTATTTCTTTCTTCCTGTTGACTTCTTGTGAAGAAATTGTGACATTGGATTCCCCTAATTTTGACAATTATTTTGTTGTTCAATCTACTTTAACGGATCAAAAAGGGCCTCAGCAAATTTTCCTGTCTAAATCTCAAAATTATTTTGATAATACTGCCCCAGTCGTTATTTCTGGTGCCAATGTTGAAGTGACAGATAATGTAGGGAATAAATATCGATTTACAGAAAATCCAAGCAATAAAGGTAATTATGTTTGGACCCCATCCTCTGAATCCGAGGTTTTTGGTAAGGTAGGTAGAACCTATCAATTGTCAGTTAAATGGTCTGGCGAGTCATATTCGGCCACTTCAAAAATGTATCGCGTTCCACCTGTCGATTCTATTCTATATCAATATACCGATGCATCAGGAAGACAATCAGGAACAGATAAACCTAAAAAGGGTTATGATGCACAATTTTTCGCAAGAGATCCCATTGGAGTGGGAGATTGCTATCGCGTAAAATTTTACAAAAATGGAGTGCTTTTTAATGGAACAAATAATTTGACACTTTTGTACGATTCTAATTTTCAAAAAGGTTCTCAAGCAGATGGATTGTTATTTATTCTTCCAGTTCGAAGAGCTATTTCTCCTGAATTATATTTGGAAAATGATAAGATAAAGGTGGAGTTATATTCTATCTCTGAAGATCAATTTAATTTTTGGTCGCAAGCACGATTAGAACTTAATAATGCTGGACTTTTTTCTAGACCCGCTGCCAACATACCAACTAATATCGTTAATGCAAATCCAAGCTCTAAAATGCAAGGAGCAGGTTGGTTCGGTGTTTCAGCTGTAACTACTTTAGAAACCGTGGTGGATCCGAAAAAAGCGAGAACGAATTTGAAATAGGTAATAGGTAAGAGGTAATAGGTAAGAGGTAAGAGGTAAGAGGTAATATAGGTAAAAGGTAATAGGTTTTCTCTTTTCTCTCTTCTCTCTTCTTTATTCAAAATTCAGAATCAAACTCACCGTATGTGTATTGAGGTGAGTGATCTCATTTAGGCGTTTTGCGACAGGATCAGATGTTGACGGGGCCTGATAAATATTGAAAATCCCATGTGAGAATCTAATCTCTGGTGCAAATTTGAAAAATTGAAAAAATTGCTCAAAACCAAATCCGTATTCTAGGGCCAAATCTGATTTTTTTGCATAAATCGTGTGGTTGTAATCACTAGATAAACTCGAAAAGTCTTTGTCTCTTGTGTTGGCCTCTATTCCAAATTTTGCTCCTGCCAACACGAAAAAGCGGTGATTCTTTCGTCTTATCGATCGAAATTTGATGGAAACAGGAATTTCTAACCAAGTGGACTCACGCAGATAATTTAAATTGTCTGTTTGTAATCCTGATTTGATAGGAATATTGGTGCTTAAATAATAATCCAAATGCCGTTCAAACAAGGCTACGTTGATTCCTGTTTTTAATTCAATATGTCTGTTAAATGCATAGTTTGCTACTCCACCTATTTGAAATCCAAAATGCTTAGGTGATAAAATGACATCTGATCCGCTATTTAAAGCGACATAATTATAGCTTGAACCAGCTAATCCAAATAGAAAGCCAAAATGTAAGGGTCTTGCATCATAATATTCATGATAGACACGTTTATATTTACTTTTTTGAGCAAATACTGAGCTTACAGAAAATATTAGTAGTAAAAGGAGGGTGATTTTTTTCAAAGCAATACTATTTTCTACCTAAATATATGGAACAAATGCCACCTGTCATCGGAATCCATTGTGTTTGGGTATATCCAACTTTCTGATAAATTTCTAAAAATGCTTTTCCATCTGGAAATGCTTGAACTGATTCAGGTAAATAAGTGTAAGCTGCAGAATCTTTTGAAATCATTTTTCCCAAAAATGGTAATATGTATTTAGAGTAAAAGGCATATAATTGCTTCATGGGAAAGTTCTTTGGATTCGAAAATTCAAGAATCAAGCAATATCCTCCTGGTTTTAACACTCTTAACATATCTGTCAGTCCTTTTTCAAGATTTTCATAATTTCTTACTCCAAAACTAACGGTAATTGCGTCAAAACTATTGTCTTCAAAAGGAAGATTTTCTGAGTCGCCAACTTGTAAACTGATTTTATCCTCTAAGCCAAGTTTCTTGATTTTTTCTTTGCCAAATGATAACATGCCTTCAGAAATATCAACGCCAACTATTTTCTCAGGTTTAATTTTTAAGGTTTCTATGGCAAAATCACCTGTACCAGTTGCAATATCCAATACCGATTTAATGCCTTTATTTTGTAATAATTGGATAGCCTTTTTTCGCCAGATAATATCAATTCCACCACTTAATAAATGATTTAAGAAATCATATTTGGGCGAGATTGAATCGAACATGTCAGCAACTTGTTCTTTTTTGCCTTTCGACTGGTCTTTGTAAGGGACTACCATAGATTATTGTTTTTCTATCTAAACAAACGATAGAAGGTGAATTTTGTTTGCAAAATTACCAAATTAATTTGGTATTAGGTGGCCATCTGAAAGGCATTTACCAAAATCCACATGAGCGCAAAGCTGATTAACATGGAAAAATTGACCAATGCCGCTGCAATACTTGTGTTGAACTCTAATTCATCTGAATAGGTAATCAAAGTCATTCCAGCAGGTAGAATGATACATATTAACAACATATTTCTGTAATGAATATCGAATGGTACTGTATAGAAAAGTGCAAATCCCACCAATAAACCCAATAGATACCTAAAGCCCAAAACTTTGAATACCTTGAAATAGATGGATTTAGGTAATCTAACACTGAAATAAATTCCCATTAATAATAATACCAAAGGTTTATTGCCTTTCGCTACGACACCGATGATTTCAGATAAAAATTCTGGAACGGGGATGTTTAATAAATTAATTCCTAAGCCAATTAACATGGCTTGAAAGGGTGGGAGTGAAAATACTTTTTTGAAAATATGCTTGTAAATGTTTCCTTTTTTCGGGTGGCTCGACAAATAATTTCCAACACCATAAGTTACAATGAAATTGATGAAGGAATTACCTAAATCAAACATCGCTGCATAAAGTAAACCTTTCCAACCCCAAATTCCTTCAATCAATGGAAAAGCAAATAAACCTAAATTATATCCTGCGCAACCCATGGTTAATATGCCTCGATCTTCTGGATTCTCCTCATTTTTAAACAATTGAAAACCCAAAAGAGAACAAATACTTCCAAATACAATGCAAATAAATGGCATCCACAATAATTCTGCACTTATCTCAACTTTGATCATTGTGGTGAAGACCAATGCTGGAAAGGTGGAATACATCAATAACCTAGAGATCGATTTAGCATCACTTAAACGGATAAATCCCCAAGACTTTAGTAAATAACCTAAGCTGATGACCGCTAAAGCAGAACCGAAAACGAAGTTGGGTGAATTCATTGACCTTTGATTGTTTGTACAAAATTTTCAATTGTTTGGTAAATAAAATCAAGTTCTTGATTTTTTATGCAATAAGGAGCTAATATATACAAAGTATTGCCCAATGGGCGCATCAAAATACCATTTTCAATGAAATATTGATAGGCTATGTCTCTAATGGAATGGGTATAACTTTTACTTTCTCCAGTTTCAATTTCAAAGGCAATAATGGTACCTAATTGTCTGCAATTTTTGATAACACTATGATTTTTGAGCTTTGCTCCCCAATCTTTGTGAGATTGCTGTACTCTTTCAATGTTTTTCCAAATACTTTCTTCCTCCATCAAATCCATACTTGCATTGGCAGCAGCACAAGCTAAAGGGTTTGCGGTGAAAGAATGCGAATGAAACAATGTTTTTTTGCGGTCATTGGATAAAAATGCCATGTATAAATTTTCTGAACAGCAGGTTGCGCCCAAAGCCATCATACCCCCAGTTAATCCTTTTGAAAAGCAAGCGATATCAGGTTTTTGATCCAAATAATCCATGGCAAACCATTTACCTGTTCTTCCAAAACCCGTCATGATTTCATCTGCAATACATAAAACATTGTTTTCTTGTGCAATCTGAATTAATTCATTTAATGTTTCGGCGCTATACATATTCATGCCTCCTGCACCTTGAATCAAGGGTTCAAAAATAAAAGCAGCATATTCATCTGCCTGTTGCATTTTGTTTTTTAATTCATCGATACAAATTTTCGATTCAATAGGATTTGGCAAAAATTCCACTTCAAATAACATATCTTGAAAAGGAGCATTGAATAGGCTAGGGGCCCCTAAACTCATTGCACCAAATGTATCGCCATGATAAGCACCTTCGAATGCGAGTATTTTTCTTTTGAAAGTTTGTCCTAAGTTGTGAAAATATTGCAAAGCCATTTTGACAGCAACCTCTACAGCAGTGCTTCCATTATCAGAAAAGAATACTTTTTCAAAATTGCTGGGAAGGTGAGATAATAATCGTTCTGCCAATTGAACGGCAGGCTCATGGGTAAAACCTGCAAAAATGACCTGTTCTAATTTTAGTGCTTGTTGGTAGATTTTTTCTGCCAAATAGGGATGTGCGTGCCCATGAATATTCACCCACCAAGATGAAATTGCATCTATATATACTTTCCCGTTTTCATCAAATAATTCCACTCCTTTTCCAGATACAATCGGTATGCTAGTGGGTTCTATTTGGTGTTGTGTAAAGGGATGCCAAATTATTTTAGCATCTCTTTCAGAAAGACTAAAGTTGGAATTGTTTGGCATATTTTTCGATGATTTCTTCGTTGATAAAGGGCTCTTGCTGAATTCTTAATAGCACGGGTAATTGAGTATAATTTTCAATAAATGTTTCTCCAGAAGGATTTGCGGGTCCATTAAAAATTATTCCTTTGATGGGTATTTGCTTGGCTTTTAATTGTTCAAAAGTTAACAAGGTGTGATTGATACTTCCCAAATAGTTTTTAGAAACGAGCACAACTGGCAAACCTAATTTTTTCAATAAATCTAAATTCGTGTGTTTGGAATTGAGTGGAACCATGATGCCCCCTGCTAATTCAACAATCAGCGGATCTTCAGATTGTGGAAGATGGAATTTTTCTAAATCAATTTCTACGCCGTCTATTTCAGCCGCAGTATGTGGGGATAAGGGTTGAGTTAATTCGTAAGTACTTGGAAAAATGTGTAAATTTTCTTCATTTACCCATTTTTTGACTTGAAAAGAATCACCATCTTCTATATTTCCTGATTGAATTGGTTTCCAATAATGAGCTTTTAATGCCTTCGTTAAAATAGCAGAAACGACTGTTTTACCAATTTCTGTACCAATTCCAGCAATGACCAATTGATTTTCTCTATTCATTATTTTCCAATATTTCTATCAAATTTAGCATATCCTTTTTTTGGGATAATGCACTCAATGTAATTCTAATTCTTTCTTTTCCTTTTGCTACTGTAGGATAGACAATTGGTTTGATTGCAAAACCCATTTCTTGAGCAATTTTAGCTTTGTTTCTAACTTCTAGATTTCCCTTTACAAAAAAAGTTTGAATGGCAGATTGGCTTTCGCCCCAATCGGGACTTGTTTTATTATTTCTAAAAAATGAAATATTGTCAAATAATTGTTTTCTAGCTACATCCAAACTTTTTAAATGTTTTAATGTAGTGCTTAAACTATTGATATGTAATGGATTAGGAGCTGTGGAATAAATGAAGGTTCTAGCAAAATTGATTAAAAATTCTTTTAAAATTTGAGACCCTAGAACAACAGCTCCAGCATTTCCCCAAGCCTTACCAAAGGTCACAATTCGAGCAAATATTTCATGTTGAATTCCTAATTCAACACATTTCCCTTCACCTTGAGGTCCGTATATTCCACCTGAATGAGCTTCGTCAACAATGATTTCTGCATTGTATTTACTTTTTAAAGAAATGAGTTCGTGCAAAGGAGCTTCATCGCCATCCATCGAGTAAATAGATTCCACAATAATCCACTTGGGTGTTTCCATCGGATATTGCTCCAATAGGTGTTGCAAGTCTGCTAAATTATTGTGTTTGAAAATTCGTTTTTCAATTTTGTTCAGTTTTAATCCATCAATTAAACTAGCATGAATTAATTTATCACAAAAAATAACGTCGCCCTCTTGAGGAATACATGAAATGATACCCAAATTTGCATCGAATCCAGAGCCGAATAGCAATGCGGCTTCTGCTTGATGAAATTCAGCACACTCTTTTTCAAACTGTTCAATTAAATGGGAATTCCCAGAAATTAAGCGAGATCCTGTGGCTCCGTTGATGGGTAAATTTTGATTGGAATTCTGAAAAGTTTCGAAATCGTGGCTAATTAATTGACTTAGATCTTTATCACGAGCCAAACCTAAATAATCATTGGAGCAAAAATCGATTTTATCTTCAATGATTTGCAAAGTCCTAAGCAAGCCAGCCTCCCGTCGGATTTTTAGAATATCAGCTAATTTTTCTTTGGAACTTTTCATTGTGAATACAAAAATAGTATTTTAGGTAAAAGGTAAGAGGTAATAGGTAAAAGTTTTTTGACTTAGCTCTAATCTTACCTATTACTTATTACCTCTTACCTCTTACCTCTTACCTCTTACCTCTTACCTCTTACCTTTTACCTCTTACCTATTACCTATTACCTCTTACTTCATAATTTCTTTTTCAAAAATTACTTGACAATCTAAAGTTTCTAATGTACTATTGCATTACGTTTCAAACTCGCAAACGTTTCAATCAAGATTACAGTTTCCAAAAAGTCTTATTTAGGTTGTTTTATCGCATAATTTCTTAATTTTTAAGAATTCCCTAGACCAAGGAAAACGCTAATTTTTTCAATTTTTGATTCATCATTTCCCCATTTTATGGAAGATAAACCGATTCGGAGAGTAAAAAAAGTACAAGAAGATACACCCTCAGTAGAAAGACCTAAACGTCAAAGAATAAAAAGAAATTCAGAAGATGAATTATCACAACCTAAATCGGAATTGGAGGTTAACACACCTGCGATTTCAGAAAACGTTGCTGATGAAATTGTTGTAAATAATCCTATCGAAGAAGAACCCATCGAATACGATGCCATTGTTCCTCCAGATGATTTCATCGTAGATACTTCCTTTATTACGGGAGAGGATCACTCCAATCAGGCCGTTGATGTTAGTAAATTACCAAAGGATGATGTTGTAAGTGCTCCACCAGCAAATAGTTTCAAACGCAATAATTACAATCACATCATCAAAGAATTGGATGGTTTAATTGAAAATGATGGTGTTTTAGAAATTATGCAAGATGGTGGATATGGTTTCATGCGTTCGTCAGATTATAATTACTTAGCATCTCCAGATGATATTTATGTATCTCCGTCTCAGATCAAAATGTTTGGTTTGAAAACAGGTGATACCATTAAAGGAACGATACGTCCGCCAAAAGAAGGTGAAAAGTATTTTGCCTTACTGAAAATTGAATCAGTGAATGGTAAAACAACAGATGAAATTCGTGATCGTATTAATTTTGAGTATTTGACTCCTTTGTTTCCAGAGGAGAAATTGAATTTGTCTACCAATGCGGATAATTATTCAACACGTATCCTAGATTTGTTTGCACCAATTGGTAAAGGACAACGTGGAATGATTGTGGCTCAACCGAAGACAGGTAAAACGGTTTTGTTGAAAGACATTGCCAACGCAATTTCTCGTAATCATCCAGAGGTTTATTTGATTATTTTATTGATCGATGAAAGACCGGAAGAGGTGACAGACATGCAAAGAAGTGTTCGTGCAGAGGTGATTTCATCTACTTTTGATGAGCAAGCTGAACGTCACGTGAAAGTGGCAAGTATTGTGTTGGAAAAGGCAAAAAGAATGGTAGAATGCGGGCATGATGTGGTAATCTTATTGGATTCAATCACACGTTTAGCTAGAGCCTATAATACAGTTGTTCCATCATCAGGTAAGATTTTATCAGGTGGTGTGGATGCCAATGCTTTACATAAGCCAAAACGTTTCTTTGGAGCAGCTAGAAATGTAGAAAATGGGGGATCATTGACGATCATTGCTACAGCCTTGATTGAAACAGGTTCTAAAATGGATGAGGTAATCTTTGAGGAATTCAAAGGAACAGGTAATATGGAGCTTCAATTGGATCGTAAATTGGCCAACAGAAGAATTTACCCATCGATCGATGTGACTGCTTCGGGTACAAGAAGAGAAGACTTATTGATGGATCCTGCTGTGTTACAACGTGTTTGGATATTGCGTAAGCACATGTCAGATATGAACTCGGTAGAAGCAATGGAATTCTTGCAACAGCAAATGAAAGGTACTCGTAGTAATGAGGAGTTTTTGGTTTCGATGAACCGATAGTTGAGGTAAAAGGTAAGAGGTAAAAGGTAATAGTTTTAATTTACTATACCTTTTACCTCTTATTACTTCTTTTACCTTTTACCTTTTACCTCTTACCTAAATTAAACGGACATAATATCCTTTTCCTTATCAGTAAATATTTGATCGATTTTTTGGATAAATGCATCTGTTATTTTTTGGATTTTCTCCTCACTCATTTTAATAGCGTCTTCAGAAACACCTTCTCCTTTTAATTTTTTGATGTTGTTATTGGCATCTTGACGAGCATTTCGGATATTGATTTTTGCCGTTTCAATTTCTTGCTTGACGCGTTTAACCAAATCCCTTCTTCTTTCTTCTGTCAAAGGTGGAATGTTCAAACGAATCATATCTCCATCGTTCATTGGATTTAAGCCAAGACTAGAATTACGAATAGCTTTTTCAATTTCTCCAAAAATTCCTTTTTCAAAAGGCTTGATCGCAATGGTTCTTGCATCTGGGGTAGTAATGGATGCCGCTCCTGTAATGGGAGTCATCATTCCATAGTAATCTATCATTAATCCATCTAACATACTTGTGCTTGCTTTGCCCGCTCTGATTTTAGACAATTCAATGTTCAAGTGTTTGATCGCACCATCCATGGTCTCTTGACCCGCCTCTATGTAAAATTCTAATTCTTCCATTTTTTAAAATTTCAATTAACTAATTAATGTACCTACGTCTTCTCCAGCAACAACAGCTGCTAAATTTCCAATTTTGTTCATATCGAATACAATAATCGGTACTTTATTTTCTTGGCATAAGGTAAATGCCGTTGTATCCATGATTTTTAAGCCTTTTTGAATAGCTTCACTAAAACTTAAATGGGTGTATTTTGTGGCATTAGGGTCTTTTTCTGGGTCGGCAGTATAAACACCATCCACTCGTGTCCCTTTTAAAACAACGTCCGCTTCAATTTCAATAGCTCTTAGAGAGGCCGTAGAATCTGTTGTGAAATATGGATTACCTGTGCCTGCACCAAAAATGACAATCCTGCCTTTTTCCAAATGGCGCATGGCTCTTCTTCTAATAAATGGCTCACATACGGATTCCATTTTCAGGGCAGTCATCATTCTAGTGTACAAACCATGTTTTTCCAAAGATGCTTGTACCGCCATTCCGTTGATAACGGTTGCTAACATACCCATATAATCACCCTGAACTCGATCTATGCCTGCTTTTGCAGCTGCAGCTCCCCTGAAAATATTTCCACCACCAATTACAATGGCTACTTCCACGCCTAAATCATGTATTTTTTTAATCTCAGCAGCATATTGATCTAATATGTAAGGGTCTATCACTTCAGATTGTGTTGATAATGATTCTCCTGATAATTTTAGAAGTATACGCTTATATTTTGGTTCTTTCATTGGGAGTGTAATGTATACGGATTTGTTGCTGCAAATTTAGAAAAAATATTTGTGTATTTGTTATGTACCAAAGGGGAAGTTTGACCTGTATTTGTCAATTTTTGGCTGCACGGATGGCCTAATCTTTTTTACTTGAGGCTAATTTCCACCATGGTAAATAGGGAAATGCATGATGTTCATAATGGTAACCAAAAAAATAACAAGAAATAAATGCCCATAAATCATTTTTTTTCTGACTTCTGGATTGATGTATATTATCCATAGAATGTGCTCCTCTGTGTGGTAAATAGGTACCAAAGTAGAAAAGTTGCAAAGTGCTCAATATAGCAGGTAACTCCCAAAATAGAATCAAATTTTCCATTGGAAACCAGATTTTTAAGACATTATAGGCGATGGCCATCGCTAATATTTGGGACCAATGAACATATTGCAGGATGAATTTGAACCACCATAGAAAGAAATTGCCTTGATGTACATCAGGGTCCTTTTCTGTATTTACATGCGCATGATGCAAGTGATGTTTTCTACTTAAAAGGCTGTAATTATTAAAAGCAAAAAGAACGGTGCAAATTCGACCAATGATTCGATTGATGGTAGGGTATTGTGTTGAAACAACTCCGTGAATTGAATCATGAGAACTAATGAAAAGTCCTGTATATAAATGTGTTTGAATTAAAATTGCTAAATAAATCCATGGATTTTTAAAATCGATTTCTTGATTTATCCAAAATGCCAAATGAAAAAACCAACTCGTAATAATGAGCAAAGCAATAAAAATTCCTAGATTTTTAGTCATGAATTGCATCTGAGTCAATTTAAAAAATTCGATTTATTTATTATTTTTGGCAATCTTTTACTTAACCTCAAAAATATGAAATTTGTTCTATTAAGTTCAATTACATGCTTCATTTGTTTCGTTCTTTCTTCCCAATCATTAAAAGCCCAAGAAACTTATTGTAATCCAATGAACTTGGATTATGGATTTACTCCTATTCCAAATTTTTCTGAGCAAGGGAGGCATCGGGCTACTGCTGATCCTGTAATTTCTTATTTCAAGGATAAATATTATTTGTTTTCAACGAATCAATGGGGATATTGGTGGAGTGATAATATGGCAAAATGGAATTTTGTGCCAAGACGATTTTTACAACCCTATCATAAAGTGTATGATGAATTATGTGCACCAGCAACTGTAACATTGGGTGATAGTTTGTTGGTGATTGGTTCCACTTATGCCAAAGATTTTACCCTTTGGTACAGTCAAAGTCCACAAAAAGATACTTGGAAAGAAGCAGTCCACGCTTTTACAGCGGGAGCTTGGGATCCTGCCTTTTTTTTAGATGATGATAATCGTTTGTATTTATACCATGGGTCAAGTAATTTTTATCCAATGTATGGACAAGAAATTGATCGAAAAACTTTACAGCCTATTGGTGAACGAAAGGATTTGATCCATTTAGACGATGAAATTCATGGCTGGGAGAGATTTGGCGAATATCAAGACAATACATTTTTGAAGCCATTTATGGAGGGCGCTTGGATGAATAAATACAAAGGGAAATATTATTTGCAATACGGGGCACCAGGAACTGAATTTTCGGCTTATGGGGATGGAGTTTATACTTCAGATAAACCCATGGGGCCTTTTACTTATCAAGCACATAATCCATTTTCTTTTAAACCCGGTGGTTTTACCAGAGGGGCAGGGCATGGCGCCACTTTTGAAGGTAGATTCGGAAATTATTGGCATGTTTCTACCATTACGATTGCCGTGAAAAATAGTTTTGAAAGAAGATTAGGTCTTTGGCCAACTACTTTCGACAAAGATGGTATTTTATATACAGAAACGGCCTATGGCGATTATCCATATTATTTACCTACCAAGAAATTTGAAAAACCACGCGATTTATTCACTGGTTGGATGCTACTGAATTATAACAAACCCGTCGCAGTATCTTCAAGCATGAAAGCTTATTCTCCTAATTTTGCCGTCGACGAACAATTGAAAACCTATTGGTCAGCCCAAAGTAATAAAAAAGGCGAATGGATTATGTCGGATTTAGGGGAAGTTTCTACTATCAATGCAATCCAATTAAATTATGCTGATCAAGATGTAGATTCTAGTTTTCTGGGTAAAATGAATGGAATCTACCATCAATACCAAGTTTTGGCATCGAAAGATGGTAAAAAGTGGGATTTGATCATTGATAAATCGAAAAATAAAACGGATGTTCCACATGATTATGTAGAACTTGCCAAACCGGTTGAAGCACGTTTTGTAAAGATGATTAATATTCACATGGCTGCCGGTAAATTTGCTATCAGTGGATTACGTGTTTTCGGAAAAGGCCATGGTGAAAAACCTGGAATCATCAAAAATTTGGCTGTTTTAAGGGGAGAACATGATTCTCGAAGTGCTTGGTTAAAATGGGGAGTAGATCCAAAAGCAACCGGATATGTTATTTATGCTGGGATAGCACCAGACAAATTATATACCTCTGTTCAGGTTTTTGGAACCAATGAATATTATTTTAAATCAATGGACAAAGGGCGTACCTATTATTTTCAAATAGAAGCTTTCAATGAAAATGGAATTGGTGAGAGGGGTAAGGTGATTGAAGTGAAATAATTTAAGAAGAGAGAAGAGAGACGAGAGAAGAGAGAAATAGGGGAGGTGGTTCTCGAAACCAAAATTCAATAAAAAGGTGGAAACAATTTGTAACCACCTTTTTTAGTAAATAAACCACTTGTTTGCAATTCGAATCGAGATTTCGAAAAGGCAATGCAAATTACTAGGTATATTAAATCTTAGAAATAATTAACTGATAATTGGATTAAATTATCAATTAGTTGGATATGATATGTGGATTAGCGGGATACATTATACTATCTTTTTAATATGACACGGTTTAAAGGATAGTGTCAAATCTACATCATACATCATACATCATACATCATACGTCATACATCAAAACATCGGTTTCTGAATCAAATCCAAATTATAATGTAAACCCTTGTTTTCTTTTCTAGCCCTGGCGTGTTTGATAATTAAATAGGCTACATTAATCATGTTACGAAGTTCACACAATGGGACAGTGATTTTCGATTGACGATACAATTCTTCGTGTTCTAAATAAATTAGTTCCAAGCGATCATAGGCTCTTTTCAGACGTCTGTCCGTGCGAACAATTCCCACATAATTACTCATGATGGATTCTAATTCACGGGTCATTTCAGTCACTAAAACCATTTCTTCTGGATGCCTAGTGCCATCATCATTCCAATTAGGTATCGTTGTAGGTAAAATTTGCGTTCCAAAATCTTCCAAAGATTTTAAAAAGGCCCGATGAGCAAAAACAATGGCCTCCAGCAAAGAATTAGAAGCTAAACGATTGGCACCATGTAAACCTGTGAACGAGCATTCACCAGCGGCGTATAAATTTTCAATATTACTTTGCCCAAATTCGTTGACAATAATTCCCCCACATAAATAATGTTGAGCAGGAACTACGGGAATCATTTCCTCTGACATATCTAATCCCAAATTTTTCAAACAATGATTATAAATCATAGGGAAATGTTCTAAAATTTCCTGCTTGGGAATATGCCGAGTGTCTAAATACACATGGTCAGTGCCATTTTTCTTCATTTCTGAATCGATAGCCCGAGCAACAATATCACGAGGTGCCAAAGAAAGTCGGGCGTCATACTTTTCCATAAAAGTTTCCCCATTTACGTTCTTCAAAATTCCTCCATGCCCCCGCACAGCCTCAGATATTAAAAATGAAGGTTTTTTCCCAGGATGATACAAGGCTGTCGGATGAAATTGAATAAATTCCATTCCTTCTACAAATGCTTTCGCCCGATAGGCCATCGCGATTCCATCACCTGTTGCGATGGTCGGATTGGTTGTGGACTGATATACTTGTCCAATTCCACCCGTAGCTAATAAGGTTGTTTTTGCTAAAAAAGTTTCTACTTTTTGACTTTTCTCATTCAAAACGTACACTCCAAAACATTTTTTATTGGGAGTGTCTTTGGTAACTTTTTCACCTAAATGATGTTGGGTAATCAAATCAACCGCAAAATAATGCGTAAAAAAATCAACAGAAGGATATGATTTGATTTTTGCTAAAAGGGCACGTTCAATTTCATTTCCAGTCGAATCTTTGTAATGTAAAATTCGTTTATCCGAATGCCCTCCTTCTTTCACTAAATCAAAACTCCCATCTATTTTTTTATCAAAATCGGTTCCATATTCAATCAATTCCTTTAAGCGATCGGGAGCCTCTTTTACCACAATTTCCACAATTTCTCGATTACTCAAGAAATCTCCAGCTACCATGGTGTCATCGATGTGTTTTTCAAAAGAATCTGCTGAATCCCAAACAGCTGCAATACCACCTTGTGCATATTTGGTATTTGTTTCTTCAGCAATTGTTTTAGTAATAATAGCAATTTTCACATCTTGATTTCGTTTTTCAAAATGATCGGCCAATTTTGCAGCATAAGATAAGCCTGCTATTCCAGAACCAATTACTAAAAAATCATATGTAGGCATAAGCATAAAAATTCAACAAAAGTAACCAAAAAGGTCAATTTAATGGAATTATTAATATTTAATTGTAATTTCGAAAAAGAATTTCAAAAATTAAACCCTTAAAAATCAATTTATTCCAAATGGAAAACTCAAACAACACGTCAAAAATAGCCCTTATTGTATTGGCTGTTTTGACTGCCGTCCTAGGTGTATTATATTACCGTTCTAATGATTTAGCCAAATCTCAAGCTACTACCATCGAGGAAAAAGCAACAGAATTAGCTAATACTCGTTCTAAATTGGATTCTATTTCGACTCAATTAGAAAGCAAAATCGCTGAAATCAAGTCTTTAGGTGGTCAAGTAGAAGACTTAGAGGCATTGAAAGTGCAATTGGAGCAAGATAAAGCTTCTTTGAAAAAATCTAATCATGCAACAATTGAATCTTATACCGCTAAAATCAAAGAATATGATTTGGTTTTAAGTCAAAAAGATGCTGAAATTGTTGAATTGAAAAGACAAAATGGAATCTTAACAGAAGATAATAAAGTTTTAGTAACGAAAAATGAAACATTGAACAGTGAAAACACAGGTTTGAAAACTCAAAATCAAACTTTGAATGACACAATAAGTTCAGTTGCTGCACGAAATAAAGAATTAGCAAGAAAAGTTAGTATTGGTGCTGCATTGAAAGCTCAAGGTCTAAAAGTAACTACCGTTAAAGCGAATGGTAAGGAATTGGAAAGATCTAAATTCAATGGCAAAAAGATTGAGAAATTAAAAATCAGTTTTAGCTTGGCACAAAATCCAATTACAAAATTGGAGACAAAAACTATTTTTCTAAGAGTATTGGATGGAGAAGGTGCTATCATTTCTGATGAAGCAGCTGGTTCTGGAAAATTCACTTTAGATGGTAAAGAAATGGTTTTCACCAACAAGCAAAACATCACTTATTCAAACGATAATCAAAATGTTGATATTCTTTTTAACCGTGGTGGTGTAGCTTACAAACCTGGAAAATACAGTGTTGAGCTGTATTCAGAAGGTTTTAAAATTGGTACAGGATCATTTGAAGTAAAATAATCACATGCGTAGCCAAGATTTTATTGATTTAGAATTAAATTTTGGAGCTCATAATTATCACCCCCTTCCCCTTGTTTTATCCAAAGGGTTGGGGGTTTTTGTTTGGGACGTTGAAGAAAATAAATACTTAGACTTTTTGTCTGCCTATAGTGCTGTTAACCAAGGACATTGTCATCCTCGACTGATCGATGCAATGACTCGTCAAATTCAACGTTTGACATTAAGTTCTCGGGCTTTTTACAACGACCAATTGGGATTAATAGAGAAAAAATTAGCCAAAAAATTCGGTTATGACAAAGTCTTGATGATGAATACTGGTGTAGAAGCTGGCGAAACAGCTTTGAAACTTTGCAGAAAATGGGCTTATGAAGTAAAAGGAATTCCACCTAATCAGGCAAAAATAATTGTAGCCGAGGGGAATTTTTGGGGAAGAACCATTGCAGCCATTTCAGCCTCTACCGACCCAAGTAGTTTTCATAATTTTGGTCCCTTTTTAGAAGGATACATCAAAATACCATACAATGATTTGCCTTCTTTGGAGGAAGCCCTGAAAGACCCATTTGTCGCTGGATTCATGATTGAGCCCATTCAAGGAGAAGCAGGAGTTATCATTTCTGACAAAGGTTATTTATCTCAAGCGAATGATTTGTGTAAAAAAGCCAATGTCTTATTTATTGCCGATGAAATCCAAACTGGCTTAGGAAGGACTGGTGCTTGGCTAGCTTGCCACCACGAACAGGTACAGCCTGATATCCTATTGTTGGGTAAAGCTCTTTCTGGAGGTTTTATGCCCGTATCCGCCGTTTTGGCTAATAATGAAATCATGTTAACCATCAAGCCAGGCGAACATGGATCCACTTTCGGGGGAAATCCATTGGCATGCGCTGTCGCATCAGAAGCATTAGACATCCTAGAGGATGAAAAATTAGCAGAAAATGCACGACTACGTGGTGAACAACTCACAAAAGGTTTAAAGGAAATTCAAGATAAATATCCTATTATTCAATCAATTAGAGGCAAGGGGCTGCTTTGTGCGATAGAGATCAACACCGATGAAGAAAGCACTATGGCATGGGAAATTTGTATTGAATTAATGAAAAATGGCCTTTTGGCAAAACCAACACACGGAAATAAAATTCGATTAGCACCTCCACTTTGCATTACGCAAGATGAAATAAATACTGCTTTGGAAATAATTGAAAAATCAATCGCGCCTTTCGCTAATTATTCCAACGGAATTTCTTTGCCCATGGCATAACCTACTTCCAATAACCTACGAATATCAAATTTGTTAAACGTTTGAATATCAATATTAATCGGGTGCTTAGGTCTAACTACGCTAATCTTTACCCTTTTTTTTCCTTTGTGAGGCCCAGACAAGGCTTCAGAGCCGTCTTTTGGTAAGGAATCGTTGATTAAAACAGATTCTTTAATATCCGCGTTTAAAATTTCATTAACTGCAATATCCATCACTCGGTCTACCAAAGCTAATAAATCACCTGTATCAAAAAATCCACCTTCTATGCCTTCTGTATGGCAACAGATGCAAACAATATTTGTTCCTCCATCTAAAAGTGCACGTTGTAAGGGGGCAACATCTCTCAAACCACCATCTAAAAAACTTAGTCGATTTTCTCGATTAATTTTTACGACGGGCATTAAAATAGGGACCGCTGATGAAGCCATTAGGTAATCATAGAAATGCTCAAAAGAAGGATCTACATAATGTATTCCTCCATCTATAATGTTCACGGCACCAATTTTTAAGCCAATGGGGCTCGCATGCAGATTTCGCATGCTGAGCATATCTTCTACTAAATTTCTTAAAGGTTTGGTACTAACCAATCCTCTGAATTTTTTCGTCAAAGCTGTCCATCCTAACTCAAAAAGTCCCAAAGGTTTAGAAAGACAATCTGGTCGAGTGATTCTTGTCTCCCAAAAATCCCATAAGTCCAAACCCGCTTGTGCGGCATTTATTGGCTCTCCAGAAATTTGTTGTAAACCAAATTGATTAACTAGAAAGGAAGCATTTAAACTCCCAGCCGAAACCCCATAAATCGCATCTGGTTGATATCCTTTTTCAAACAATGCTTTGATCACCCCTGCTTGAAATGCGCCTTTTACCGAACCTCCAGCTAGCACTAAAATGTTACTCATAAAAATCGAATATTTGAGTTTAAAATAACAAATATCACATAAATGTGATTAAATTTACCGAATATTCAAGCCTGCCTAAGGCGGAAATTTACTAAAAAATCAATTATGTCACTTTCCCTTTCTAAAATTCAAGCCCCCATCGCAGAGCCGATGAAAGCATTTGAAGGGAAATTCAGACAATTCATGAAAACCAAAGTAATGCTTTTGGATACCATCATGAATTACATCGTTCAAAGAAAAGGCAAGCAGATGCGTCCGATGTTTGTATTTCTTTCAGCGGCATGCTTTGGTGAAATAAATGAAAAGACCTATCGAGGTGCTGCATTAATTGAACTTTTGCACACGGCAACCCTAGTCCATGATGACGTAGTAGACGACTCCAATTACCGAAGAGGATTTTTCTCGGTCAATGCTATTTGGAAAAATAAAATTGCTGTTTTAGTGGGTGATTATTTATTGTCCAAAGGACTTTTACTTTCTATTGAAAATAAGGATTTTGAATTATTAAGTTCAGTTTCTACTGCAGTCAGAGAAATGTCAGAGGGTGAATTATTGCAGATGGAAAAGGCAAGAAAATTAGATATCACAGAAGATATTTATTTTGAAATTATTCGTAAAAAAACGGCTACATTGATTGCCTCATGCTGTGCAGTGGGAGCCCAATCAACATTAGCAACCGAAGAATTGATCCATCAAGCAAGAACTTTTGGAGAAAAAGTAGGATTGGCTTTTCAAATCAAAGATGATTTATTTGATTATGGTGAAGATGAAATTGGTAAGCCACTTGGTATAGATATCAAAGAAAAGAAAATGACGCTTCCCTTGATTTATGCCTTGCAAAATACCGATCGAAAAACGCGAAAAAACATTATTTCGATCATCAAGAATGAATCTGAAAATCCCCAAAAGGTAAAAGAAGTAATCGATTTTGTGAAATCTACGGGCGGCTTATCTTATGCCACTCAGAAAATGAATGAAATCGCCAACGAAGCCAGACTCATCTTGGCTAATTTCCCGGAGTCAATCTACCGACAATCTTTAGGTGATTTGTTGAGTTATACGATAGAGAGAGTTAAGTGAGGTAAGAGGTAAGAGGTATGAGGTAAGAGGTAAGAGGTAAGAGGTAAAAGGTTTTTTCTCTCTTCTCTTTTCTCTTTCCTCTTTCCTCTCTTCTTTCTCCTCTCTTCTTCAAAACTCCAAATTCGCTGTTAGCATCCAATATCCGGGTAACAAACTACTTTGAAAAATCTGTGTAGAGTAACTTGTATTGCTAATTTGTGTAAAATGCGTTTGGTTTAAAATGTTTTTACCTAACAGTGCTACTTTTATGGCTTTAGTAGACTTGATTTTATGTTCAATTTTGAAATCAAGAAAAGAGAAGGAACTTGAATCTGATAAGTTGGGTCGATAATATTCCCAAACTAACCATGCCGAATAAGCTTTATACGGATGAATAATGAGCTTGAAAGAATTATTCAATGAGGTATTTATGTTTTCATTATCTTGATTCTCGTATTCAAAAAATTGATAGATAAATTTATTATCTATGTCGAACAAGTGCTTTCGCATGGTTCGAATTCCAAAAGTGCCCAGGTAAGAAAATTGCTTATTTTCTCTCAATCCCGTTGAATTTATTTCATTGAAATTATTTCCCCAGCCGATATTTGAGCTATGGCTAATATTCCATTTTAGTTCATACAAGTATTTATCAAAAGTGTAATTCCCATTCATGAATTGATTACTTTTTGGAGACTGGAAATAGATCATTTTTGTAAAGTTGTCATTGATGGAAATATTTGAGATGAAAGAGTTTTTACTGTTCAAATAGGAAAAAATAAAGCTTTGGTTAATGCCCTTCGATAAATTATCTTTCCTATATCCAATTGAAATGTGATTGTTCGCCACTAAATCCAAAGCTACTTTGTTTTGAATGGTACTTCTATTTTGATTCACGACTTGGTTGATGAATAAGTAGTTTTCAGGGATGGTTGATTTGTCTAATTTCCATGAGAGCATCAATTTTGTGTCATTTGAAAAATCATTGAACACATCCAAATGAACACCTAAAAAATCAGACTCACTCTGTATATTTTCTGTGCTTACATATTCTTTGAAATGTTGTATCCATTTGTTAGCACTTAGATCAAAAATAATTTTCCATTTTTTTCGATCGTAATTCAAAATGGCTTGTTGGGTAAATTTAGATTTTTCATAATGATTATCATTTAGAAAATTAGGTACTTGTATATCGTTTTCTGATAAATAAGAACGAAATCGTAAGCCATCAGTTTGGTATTTGATAACGTAATTCAAGTTGAAATTTGCCAGTTTTTTAATCCAATTGAATTTATATAAGCTGCTATTTTTATTGAAATGGCTCGATTGATAATTGCTAAATGTATTTTGAGAATTTGAAAATGAAAAATTCTGAATGGGTTGGAAAATTTGAGGGGAAGAATTGTTAGACCATTGAGCAATGAATTGAAACAAATTTTGTTTGTATTTTTGGCTATAATCTATTTTTTGGTTCCATAAAAAATCCCTACTGAGTAATGACGTTTTTAAAGGGTTGAGTCCATTTTTTGAGAAGTCGATATCGTTAAATACTTCTTCATCTCCAAGGTTCATATACCATTCAAAGTGTCGTTTGGTTCCTAGGTTATGAATCAACTTTAGTTCAAATTCTTGATGTAAAGGGCTTTTTGAACTTGTAGTTTTGTCTTTGTATTCTGTGATTTGCTGTTGGACGGTATATTGTTGCGTTGAAAATTCTTCATTCCAAAGTTGATCCTTTAAGATAAACATATTTGCCCTTAAACTCCATCGGTCATTAAATTTATAAATGGTATTGATGTTGCTATTTTTTTGATCGTTAATGTTACTTCTTCTTTCTGATAAGCTACTATTTTGAAATTTATTGTTGATCAATTTTGGTGCTGAAGCGGAGTTTTCTTCATTGATTTGATTCGGTGTAGTATTAAAAAAGTTAAATGCGGATGAGTTCATCCCTATATTGTTATAGGAGAAAGTTGCGAAAGTTTTAGATTTTGGTGAAACCGCAATTAGATTCAATCCCAAATCTAATGCTAACTTATTTCCTCCACCAATTCCCACATATTCATTTTTAGATAAATCCCATTTTCCTTTTTTAAGTTTTAAATTGAGGGCAGTGGTTTTTGAATCCTCCATGCCCTTAAATAATGGATTCGCATGGAAATTGTCGATGGCCTCTATTTTTTCGATCATATCGGCAGAAATATTTTTGGTCGCTGTCGAATATCGATAACCAAAGAGGTCATCACCATCCAATTGAACTGCCTCCACACGCTTTCCAAGGTATTTCAAGCTCCCGTCATCCTCATTTACTTCTACACCAGGTAATTTTCTTAAAACATCTTCTACATTCCTTTCCGTACCATCTCTAAAAGCTTTGACGGAATAAACGGTGGTGTCTCCCCTTTGTTCAAATCGTTTGTTTTCAGATACTATAACTTCATTTAGAATTTGATTTTTTTCATCTAATAGGATCTTGAATTCGTAGATTTTGTTTTTTTGAGGTTGTAAAATACTGTCCAATTGAATCGAATAATTGAAGGCTGTAAATTCCAAATAGAGAGCCTCTTTATATGTATTCGCTAATTCGAAAGAAAATTCTCCCGTATCTTTTCCAATGAAAAATTCCTCAAAATCAACATTGTTCTTCTGTGATTTTATCAAAATAGTTGCATTAGAAATAGCTTTTCCATTCAAAGAATGGATGGTGCCTTGAATTCGTTGAGAATAAAGACTGAAATGGAAAGTACAGAGACAAAAAAATAGGTAGATGGCCTTCAATACATCAAAGTTTAATGGACTCTAGGGCAGAAGCGATATTTATTGGGAGATCCAATATGGCACCATAAAATTCGTTATTTGCCAATATAAATTTTAGCTCTCCAGAAGAATCGATGCCTTGATCTACTTTGAATTTTGCGATTTCATTGGCCATGAAAACTTTTTTGCCTACAATACGCTTGAGCATCATTTTTTCATACTCCGTATAACTTTGTATTTTTTTGTTTGATAAGTATTTTTTTATGGATTGATGGCTGGTATCTGTGGTTTCAAGTTCCATGGACTTAAATATTATTTTGCAATATTTTTCAGCTTCTTGCACTTCTAGGATTAATCCAGGTAGTCCATTTAATTTCAAAGGGCCAAACGAAATGGGTATTTTTGTGGTGTACCACACAGTGAATTTTCGGCCGTTTTTTTCAATAAGAGCTTTTTTACAAGGATAATTTTGGATGATTTTTGATTCATTAATTAATTTCCATCCGCCCATTTTATTTTCTTGCTCATAAAGTAACTCCTTCCCATCTTCAAAGGGGAAACGCGCAATTGATTTATGTTGATTAGAGAAGAAAAAAGTAGAAATAGAATCATTATCTACATAATAGGCTTGTTTGGGGGCCTCTTGTGTTGAATGATTGATGAATTCATTTGGGGTATTTTCAGGCTGAAACAGGCCATTGGGTCTTGGGTCAACTATTCGAAAGCTAGCTTCATTTTCGTGGATAAATAAAAAACTTGGACTTTGAAATCCAACATCATCTAGGTATGAATAAGTGATTTTAACGGTTTTTTGTGCAAATGCTCCTTGGCCAATAAAATAGAAGAAAAGGAGGTAGTGGTATTTTTTCATCAAAGTAGAATAGCTAAAAAGGGGGCATAAGCCCCCTTGGTAATATGAGATAAATGGTATTTATTTTTTTCTTCTCGTTAGAATCATAATTTTTCCTTTCATTAAAAAATCATGCGCGATGGCAGCATACGTGCAGTTCATGTCTCCATAGCCACACATAATCACCCCTAAATAATTTGTTCCTCCCCAATACAAACAGCAAGCGTCTGAAGTATTATTGACTAATTTTTTACTTTCAATTTTTTCAGATTTGTTAGCGGCGAAAGTTCCAAAAGCAAGCATTTGTAATGTAAATAAAATTCCTAGAGTAATTTTCAACTTTTTCATCTTAGTAATGGTTTTAGAATAAAGTACCTATTTTAAAGGATTTAGGTTTTACCTATCGTTGCAACTGATGATGTAAAGTTTCACTTCTTTTTTGAAAAAAGATAGCGTGTTTGGTACCAAAAAAGTACCAAAGAAGTACCAATTTGTATTAGAAACGTTCAATATTATATTTGTATAATGAAATTGTTAAGAAAAAATCAATTCCTAACATCCAATCCCCAATTTAATTTATTCCGAAGGGTTTTGAGGAAATCATCTCCTGGGATTTTCACTAATTTGGCTGGAAATGCTTCTTTTTGAACTTCGATGGCATATTGACTGTCCACCACTTTGGATCTTGAGTCGAGTGAAACAAGGAAATTTTGGCTGCGACTACTTACTTCGAAGCGTAACTTTGATTCGTTGGAAACGACTAATGGGCGTACATTTAAATTATGTGGACTCATCGGAGCGATGATGAAATTTTCAGACGAAGGCATAACCAAGGGGCCTCCAACGGAAAGCGAATAACCTGTTGAGCCGGTTGCTGTAGATACAATTAATCCATCTGCCCAATACGTATTTAAATAATTACCATCCACGAATGCTTTAATAACAATCATAGATGAAGTATCCGTTTTCATGATACCTACTTCATTCAAGCCGAATGAGGTGTTTTTGAACAAATCTAATTCAGATTTAACGCTTACTAAGGATCTATCTTCAATTCTGTAGTTTCCATGTAAGCAATTATCTAATGCAGCACTTACGTCGGGTGGAGATAAGGTTGCTAAGAATCCTAATCTACCTGTATTGATACCTAAAATAGGTGTTTGTTTTGATCCTGTATGAGTTAATGTTTCCAAAAGCGTACCATCTCCACCAATGCTCCATATCATATCTACCTGATCAGGGCCTTGGGTTTCTTGGTAAATAGGCATGTCACCTACTTGGAAATCATGTTCTAGTAAATGCTTTTTAAAGCTTTCCGATAAAGTAATTTGACAATTTTTATCCAAGATATCCTTCCACAGTTTTTCCATCAGAGGCAATGTGTCCGCTGCGAATTTCTTACCATGTATGGCTAATTTTAAACTCAAAATTATGGATTTAAATATTTCATTAATAAATCAAAACGCTGTGCTTCCACTTCTTGCGTTTGTCTTCCAAACATAAATGCTTTTTCTACCATAAAACCATGTCTTTCTAAACTTTGGATTAAAGTAGCAAATTGATTGCATTGGACTTGAATAACCATTTCAGGGATTGATTGCTCTTTCGTTTTTAAATAGGAACGAACTATCAGCCCTTTTTCTTCTTCAATGATTCGGGCAATTTGACTAAACGAATCTCTTTGAATATGAAATGGTAGTCGAATAACTCCTCCTTGATCTGAATTAAATCCTGTAGCAAACAATTCTTTTTGGAGTGTATCCCAAGTTAAATAACCTTGCCATTGATTTTTTTCGTCTGTCACAGCAAGCAAATCATATCCACTTTTATCGAAAACGGGAATACTAGCCAATAAATCTTCTTCTGTTTCCATTTTCCAGCTGGAAAATGTTGACTGAATATCTTTTAACCTGATTTCAGGTGAACCCGATTGTAACAAAATAGACTGATCAATATTTCCGATGAAAATTTTGTTATCGACAACAGCTAATGCTGTTTTTTTAGATTTATTTAAGGTATTTAATGCTTTTTGAACAGTATCTTGAAGATTCAGTGTTGGGAAATCAAAAGAAAGGTAGGATAAAATCATCATGGTTATACCGGATTATTTTCTAGCCACTTGTCTAATATTGCATTAAATTCTAGGGGTCTTTCCATCATTGGTGCATGACAACATTTATCAATGAAGTGTAATTCCGAGCCTTTAATCAAAGAATTAAATTCATGTCCAACTTGTGGTGGAGTTATAGTATCGTTCAATCCCCAAATTAACAAAGTAGGCCTTGTAATACGAACAATGTCTTTTGCCATATTGTTCCTTTGTGCCGATTTTGCGATGGCGATGATTCTTAAAACTTTTGGAATGCTATTCGTGATTTCAAAAACTTCGTCTACTAAGTCTTTACTGGCTGTTTTTGGGTCATAGAACGTATATTCTACTCTTTCTTTGATGTATTCGTAATTTCCTCTTTTAGGATAAGAGCCACCCATCGAATTTTCGAATAATCCAGACGAACCCGTTAAAATCAATCTTTGTACTTTTTCTTGATGCTTCAATGTGTAAATTAAAGCGACATGACCGCCCAATGAATTTCCAATGATACTGAATTTTTCTAAATTCATGTGCGATACGAAGCCTTCAATAAATACCGTTAAACCTTCGCAACCTGCCTCTTTAATAGGCATTTCATGAATTGGCATTAAGGGAATAATGACACGATATTGCTTTTTGAAATGTTCAATAACGCCTTCCCAATTGCTTAAGGCACCAAATAAACCATGAAGTAGCAATAAAATTTCGCCATCACCCTCATCGATAAATTTGTACTCTTTCTCAGCCTTAATTGTGTAATTCATTCTAAGGAATCCATTTAATCTGCAAAGTAATAAAAAAGACGTTAAACTTTTGTAAGTATTCGCGGTTTGTTCAAATTTTAAACAAAGTTGGGCAATAAATGTTTACAAAATGTTATTATTTTGTTTTTTTGAATTTCAAACTCATGCCAAATAGCGAAGTGACTCAGCCTGTCATTATTATAGGTGCAGGAATTGCAGGATTGCAAGCTGCTTTTCAGTTAGAACAACAATCTATTCCCTATCTATTGATCGAGCAATCGGATAAAGTAGGTGGACGAATTCAAACTGACCTATTGGATGGTTATTTACTTGATCATGGATTTCAAGTATTGCAAACCTCTTATTTGGGAGTTCAAAGGAATTTTTATTTAACTGCTTTGAAGCTGAGATTTTTTGAGTCTGGTGCACATGTTTGGATTGGCGATCAGTTCGTTCCGTTTTTAAATCCTTTAAAAAGACCCTTCGATTTTATTAAGGCCTTGAAAGAAGGAGTGCTTACCATATCAGATTCAATTAAATTAGCTCGACTTTGGTTAAAAATTCAAGGTGACATAAAGCCAATCGGGGCCGCTAAATTAGATGTGAATCAATATATCCAACAATTAAATTTTTCAAAAAATTTTTACGAACGATTCATTTTCCCTTTTTTCGCTGGTGTATTTTTAGATCCTAATTTTCAACAACCAGCTTCGCTTTTTGATTTTTATTTGAAGCAATTTTTGGAAGGACAAGCTGCCTTGCCAGAAAATGGGATAAAAGCTTTGGCAGAGCAATTGTTGCATAGATTGAATCCTGATTCAGTTTTGCTCAATACCCTAATTGTCAAAATAGATACAAATGAAGTACAACTTGCTTCAGGAAAGAAAATTACTTTTTCAAACTTAAAATTGGCTTGTGACGCAAAAGGCGCTGCTCAATTATTGGGAGTGGAGTTGGATGCAGATTCTTTTAATGCATGCACTACGTATTATTTTTCTGCGGATGAATTTCCGAATGATGCTCCTTTGATTCATTTACTGCCTAAAAATTCTGGAGCTATCCTGCATTTTTCTTGTTTGAGTAATATTCAAGCATCCTATGCCCCCAAAGGTAAAAAGTTGATATCGGTAACAAGTTTGTC
This sequence comes from Aquirufa sp. ROCK-SH2, assembly GCF_054558315.1. Classification (NCBI taxonomy): domain Bacteria; kingdom Pseudomonadati; phylum Bacteroidota; class Cytophagia; order Cytophagales; family Flectobacillaceae; genus Aquirufa; species Aquirufa sp. ROCK-SH2. Next base: position 171,465 of record NZ_JBPXKB010000004.1, read on the forward strand.
CCATGGAATTTCTTCCCAAGAAATTGCCAAAGAATTGGAATTATATACCGGTCAATTGAAAGGTTTGAAATTTTTAAAGTCTTATTTTATTCCTCATGCATTACCTCGAGTAGGCCAATTTGAATCATTGAAGAAAGCTGCTGCCGATCGAAATATAACTTTGTTGGGAGATTATGCTGGTTTTCCTTCTTTGCAATCTGCTTTTCAATAGTTTTGGGTTCATGATAAATATGTAAGGGATTGAGAATTCTAATCTCATTATTTTGTAAATTGCAAAATAATTAATCCCTTAAGTACAATGAAAAGTTTAATTCTTTTAAGCTTGTTTACACTGACTATTGTTTCCTGCCAAACAAAAAGTTCAGATTATCAAAAAGCAGCTGCCAATCCAGAATTTTTAATTCGTTCTGAAGTTATGTTAACGCAAAGTATCATTCATGATATTTTTGCACCTCCTGTTTCTTCGAGAATATATATGTATGCTAGTATCGCAGCCTATGAGGCAGCACTGCCTGGAGAAAAAGGATACCAGTCTTTGGTAGGCCAATTAAATGGTTTTGAAAAAGTAGCAAAACCTGAGCCAGGTCAAGAATATTGTTATCCATTGGCTTCGGTAAGGGCTTTTTTGAAGGTTGGTAAAAACCTAACATTTGCTCAAGAATTATATGATGAATTTGATAAAAAAATGGAGGAAGATTACCTGAAAACAGGCATTCCTTCGGATGTTTATGATCGATCCATTGCATTTGGAGATTCAGTCGCAGAATCAATCATGAAATATGCTGCAAAAGATAATTACAAACAAACAAGAGGTTTTCGATATACCGTGACTAATTTACCAGGAACTTGGACGCCCACTCCACCAGCTTATATTGATGCTGTAGAGCCATATTGGACTAAAATCCGTCCAGCGGTTTTGGATTCATCGGGTCAATACAAAGCACCTAAGCCTTCAAAATTTGATTTAACGAAAGGCAGTCCTTATTATAAAGAAGTAATGGATGTTTATGAAGTTGTCAATCATTTGACAAATGAGCAAAGAGATATTGCCAATTTTTGGGATTGCAATCCTTTCAAAATGAATATTTCTGGACATGCCATGTTTGCCACAAAGAAAATGTCGCCAGGTGGTCACTGGTTAGGAATTGTTGGGCAAGTTGCACGTCAATTGAAAAAGTCACACATGGAAACTGCTGAAGCATTAGTGATGACTTCCATCGCTATTTTTGATGGTTTCATTACTTGTTGGGATGAAAAATATCGTTCTATACGAATCAGACCTGAAACTGTGATTAATGCAAGCATTGATAAAGCCTGGTTGCCTGTTTTACAAACACCTCCTTTTCCAGAATATACTTCTGGCCATAGTACGATTTCGGGATCTGCTTCTACTGTTTTGACAAAGGTTTTAGGGGATAATATTGCATTTTCAGATTCGACAGAAATACCTTATGGTTTGCCTCCTCGTAAATTCACTTCTTTTTTACAAGCCGCTGATGAGGCTTCTATTTCACGATTATATGGTGGAATTCATTTTAGACCTGCTTTGGATGAAGGAATTAAGCAAGGTAAATTAGTTGGAAATTATGTGCTTGCAAATGTGAAAACAAGAAAATGAAAAGAGACATTGAAACCAAAGAGGATATCAAAGTTTTCGTAGATTCTTTCTACAAAAATATGTCTTCGGATGATTTGGTTGGGCATGTGTTTATCGATGTTGCCAAAGTAGATTGGTCTCATCATCTGCCTAAAATGTACGATTTTTGGGAAATGCTCTTGTTGGATGGATCTAGTTACCGAGGTGCACCGATGCAACCACATTTGAAAGTGAATCAAATGGAACCCTTAACTCCAGCACATTTTGAACATTGGATTGAACTATTTAACAACAATTTAGACGCCTTGTTCGAAGGTCCCAAAACGGAAGAGGCAAAGTTGAAAGCTAAAAATATTGCGTTAACTTGGTTATATAAATTTGAAATGATCAATCATCCTAAACCATAATTCCATGGGCTATCAATTTTTGACGCTAGAGAAACATGCAAATATTTGGACCTTGAAGTTGAAAAGGGAAGAAGTTTTTAATGCATTGAACGCAGGATTGATTCATGAAATCAGAGACGTGGCTGAAAAAGCTCAAATTTCTGATGAAATGCGTGTATTAGTGATTACAGGAATTGGTAAAGCATTTTGTTCTGGCGCTGATTTAAAGGCGGGTTTGGTGGATCCAGATTTGGGCAATGTATTAAGGGAAACCTATAACCCAATGATATTGGCATTGAGAAATTTAGAAAAGCCAATCATTGCCGCTGTTAATGGTCCCGCCGCTGGAGCAGGTTGTAGCCTAGCTTTGGCATGTGATGTAATCATTGCGAAAGAGTCGGCCTATTTTTCAGAATTATTTGTGCAAATTGGATTGACTTTAGATGCAGGTAGTACCGCATTTTTGATGCAAACTGTGGGTTATCATAAAGCATTCGAAATCGCATCGAGTGGTAGAAAAATTTCTGCAGAAGAGGCGAAACAATTGGGCTGGGTCATGGAAGTTATTCAAGATGTGGATTGGGAGGAGCGAGTGAAGCAGATTGCCCAAGATTATGCCAATAAGCCTACAAGAGCCTTAGCTTTAATGAAAGCTGCTTTTCAAAAGGTGGGTACATTAAATTTAGAAAAAGCCCTAGAATTAGAGGCTGAGTGTCAATCGATAGCCGGACAAACATCAGATTTCTCGGAGGGAGTCATGGCATTTCTTCAAAAGCGGATTCCCGTATATTCAGGTAAGTGAAAAGTAGAATTAAGAATGTAGAATTAATAATTGTACTTTTTAAAGAATTATTTTTTTCATATATAGTTAACATTGCCTTAATATTTAGTAATATTTTAGGAATTACCTTTGAATTAGGCATTAAGTTGCTTAAATTTCTAATGATGTAACCTATTTTTTAGGGTTTCATTACACCATTATAAATGAAAAAAATTCAATCAATTAACTCACAAAACTTTTATTATGAAAAAAAAGTTACAAAATCAGCATTGGCGATTTTCTAAAAATGCCAGTTGTCTGACGCAATTACGGATGTTATTATTCGTGATTTTAGGAATTTTTGCACAAAATTCCTTTGCACAAAATGCATCAGTTTCTATTTCAGGTAGATTGTACGATTCTAAGACGAACGAGCCTTTAATAGGAGGTAGTGTAGTCATCAAAGGCTCAACAAAAGGAGCAAGTACGGATGCCAATGGTAAGTATTCAATCTCAGTGCCTAACAATAAAGCTGTTTTGGTATTTCGTTATGTTGGATATAATTCAACTGAAATTGAAGTAGGAAATAAGACCGCTATCGATGTGGCTTTGGTTTCTACAGCTTCTGACCTTGCGCAAGTAGTTGTGATGGGTTATGGAACTCAGAAACAAAGAGATGTGACGGGTTCTGTGAAATCAGTAAAAAGCGAAGCATTCAACAAAGGAATCATCAACTCGCCAGAGCAATTATTGCAAGGTAAAGTAGCGGGTGTGAATGTGACATCTTCTACTGGTGAGCCAGGCGGTAATCAAGGAATTACGATTCGTGGTCCCGGAGGTTTACGAACAGGAAGTACGCCATTGTTTGTTATTGACGGTTTAGCCTTAGATAATTCAAGTACAGGTGGTGGAAATCCAATGAACTTCTTGAATCCACAAGATATTGAGACGATAGACGTATTAAAAGATGCATCAGCAACGGCTATTTATGGAGCAAGAGGAGCAAATGGTGTGGTTTTGATTACAACGAAGAAAGGTAAGGCTGGAGTTTCTACAATGGACTTCTCAACCAGTTATGGTTTTTCTACCATTGCTAATCCTCTTCCAGTATTATCTGCAGCAGAATTCCGTAAGCAAGTACCTGCGAACGGAGGAACTTTGGAAGATTTCGGTGCAAGCACTGATTGGCAAAGTCAAATTACTCGTTCGGCTTTGACAAAAAATCATAATTTGAATTTGAGTGGTGGAGCGAATAAATTAACTTATTTCGCTGCTTTTGGCGCTCAAATGCAACAAGGTATTTTGAAAAATAATCAATTGGATCGTTTAACAGGTCGTATGAATTTGAATCAAAAATTCTGGGATGACCGTTTGGTTATTGATGCTAATTTGAACTACTCGAATACGGTCAATGAAAGACCAGCCATTGAAGGTTTATTGGGAACGGCTTTGTCTAATAACCCAACTTTACCAGCTTATGAGGCAGATGGTAAAACTCCAGCCAAATTTTTAAATGCGAGTAATCCATTATTGACTTTGCAATTATTTAAAGATGTGAACACAACTAATCGCTTCATCGCGAACATTTCTCCATCTTTGAAATTAGCAAAAGGTTTGGTGTATCGTTTGAATTATGGTTATGACAATTCGACATCTGTAAGAGATGTTCAATCTTTGGCTAGTTTAGTTCCAAAGCAAGATGGTCGTTTGGATACCTATAATACAAGCAATAAGAATGAATTGATTGAGAATTATTTGACGTATGACAATACAATTGGAGATCATGCATTTACTGCTTTGATTGGTCATTCTTATCAAAAGATTCAATATCAGTGGAGAACTTGGAGCATCAATAAATTTCCAATTGTTCCTACTGAGCCGATTTACAATCCAGGTATTGGACAAGAGTTAACGTTAGCGACAAACAAACCAGGTGGTTCTGCGTTTATCAACGAGTTGCAATCATTTTATGGTCGTTTGAATTATAATTACAAAGAGAAATATTTGGTAACAGGTACAGTTCGTGCGGATGGTTCTTCTAAGTTTGGTGCCAATAACAAATATGGTATTTTCCCTTCATTCTCTTTAGGATGGAGAATTTCTGAAGAAGATTTCTTGAAAAATTCTACAGCTATCAGCAATTTAAAATTACGTGGAGGTTGGGGTAAAACAGGAAATCAAGAGATTCCACCAAAAATCACTCAACCTTTGTTCACCGCTTCTGTGAGTGGATCTACTTCTTATCCTTTGGATATTTCTTCTACGTACCCTGCTGGTATCACGTATTCACGTTTGGCTAATCCAGATATTCAATGGGAAGTATCTGTTCAATCGAATATCGGTTTAGATTTCGGATTGTTCAACGGTGCCTTGAATGGATCGGTTGATTATTTCAGAAAAGTTTCCAATAATATTTTGTTAGAAGTTATTCCTGCAGATCCAGTTCAGCCAGCTACATCGGTTTGGACGAACGTAAATAACATGGAAATTATCAATAGCGGTTTGGAATTTGATTTGGATTATAAGTTCCAAACTCAATCAGGCATGAAATTCAATGTAGGCGGTAACTTAGCTTTGATCAAAAATGAAGTAACGGGTTCTCCTTACACGGTAATTCCTTCGGGTTCAGCTTCTGGTTCTGGTTTGACTTCTGCGACAATCAATGGTTACATCAACGGTCAGCCGATTGGTACATTCTTCTTGAAAGAATTTACAGGATTTGATGCTAATGGTGTAAGTACTTATGCTGATACGGATAAAGATGGTATTGTAACGGATAAAGATAGAATTGCAGCGGGAACGGCATTGCCAACTACCCAATACAACTTCTTCTTAAATGCTGCTTATAAAGGTTTTGATGTATCCTTGCAATTCAACGGTGTTTCAGGAAATAAAATTTATGATAACACAGCCAACTCAACTTTTTACAAGTTGAAAATCGCAAAGAATACGAACGTGATTCCTTCAGCATTTGCAGACGCAAAAGAATCCATTAACAATGCTGCGCCAGTATCGACGCGTTATTTGAAAGATGGTTCATTCTTACGTTTGAATAACTTGTCTTTGGGTTATCAATTTAATACCGAAAAGTTAGGTATCAGTAAGTTCATTTCTAAAGCTCGCTTATCAGTAACGGGTCAAAACCTTTGGGTAATGACAAATTACGATGGCTTTGATCCGGAAGTGAACAAAGACAACTCTATCAATGGAGTATTATCTTATGGAATTGACTATTTAAGTTATCCAAAAGCAAAATCTTTCATTATTGGTTTGAATCTAACATTCTAATTTTTTTATAAAAATGAAAAACTTTAAAAAAATAGCAACTTTAACTTTAGCTGTCTTTGCGCTTGCAGGATGTACTAATTTAGAAGAAACTATCCTCGACGAATATAATGCAGCAGGTCTTACAGATAAGCAAGCTGCAGATGGTATGATTGCTCCTGTTTATGCAGTTTTACCTACCATTTTTCAACATACAACCTTGTTTGCTTTACAAGAAATATCCACGGATGAAGCAATCTTACCTTATCGTGGTGGAACGGATTGGGGTGATAATGGAATTTACCTTTCATTGCATAAGCATGAAACAACAAGTACAGACCCGAACGTAAGAAATACGTGGAATGCCATTGTTGCAGGTATTTCTCGCAGTGTTACAGCAATCAATTCATTGAAATTGAACAAAGATGCTTCTTCTAAATTGTATTTAGCGGAGGCTCGTGGAATGCGTGCTTATTACAATATGTTGATGTTGGATTTGTTTGGCATTTCTTTGTCAAAAGAAGATTTGGGAGATGTTTCAGCGATTCTTCGTGGTGATCAAGCCATTGAGTATATCAAAAAAGAATTGTTAGATGTAGAGCCAATTTTAGAAACTACTTCAGGACCTGGTCGTTTAACAAAGGCTGGAGCTTGGGGTTTGTTAGCTAAGTTACATCTAAATGCGAGTGTTTGGAGAGATATTTATGCAGCTAAGCATACGTTCAAATCTGAAGATATGGATAAGGTGATTGAGTATACGGATAAAATTATCAATTCAGGAAACTATGCATTATCATCGGATTATTGGGATGTTTTCTCTAGCAACAATCATGGAAACAAAGAATTAGTTTTTGCTGTTGATCAACGATTTGATTTGAATGGCCATAACCGTATGTCTTATTTCTCTTTGGCGAATGATCAACGTCCATTGCCAGCTTATCCAGCAGCCAATGGTACGGATGGACCTGCGATTACTTCAGATTTCTACCAATCATGGGTTTCTGCTTATGGTTCTGTAGATCCTGCTATTGCTGACCCTCGTTTTTACAAACAAAATGTAAATCCAGATATCGAATGTGTAGATCCTGCAACGTATAGAATTGACCGTGGAATTTTGAGAGGACAACAATATGGTCTTGTTTATTCAGGTGGTGCATTTGTTAAGTGTGCAGACGGTAAAAATAAGGTAGGTAAAATCTATAATACGAGAGGTAAGGCTCCTTTCCCTCCAGTAATTCATACAGAGAAAGTTGATTTCTCAATCGCTGGTAGTGATTACAGTACTGGATACCGTGTGGAGAAATACGAGTTTAGCCAAAAGTCACAATCAGGTCGTAACTACGGTGAGGCTGATTTAGTAATTGTTCGTTTAGCAGATGTTTATTTGATGCGTGCGGAGGCTAAATTGAGAAAATCAAATGATGTAGCAGGTGCACTTGCAGATGTGAATAAAGTGCGTTTATCACGTACTTCAAATTCTCCAGCTAGTTCTTTATCGACCATCAATTTAGATTTATTGCTACGTGAGCGTGGATTTGAATTCTATTGGGAATTACAACGCAGAACGGATTTGATTCGTTTTGATAAATATGAAGATGCTTGGACTGAAAAGTCGAATACTGACAAGAACAAGCGTATATTTCCTATCCCACAAACTGCGATTGATGGAGCGTCTAACTTAACAGGTTATATGAAACAAAATCCTGGTTATTAATTTTGGATGAATTAAAATTTAAAAGTGGTCTCAGAAATGCGACCACTTTTTTTGTTTATTAAGCTTAATTTTTTAATTTCTACATATTTTTATATTTATTCATGAAAAAATATTCAACTTCAAGAAGAGCCTTTCTTCAACAAATTTCTTTTGCATCTTTGGTTTTGATGAGCGGTGAAGTGAAAGCTTTATCGGCAACTGATTTTATTAATCTCAAGAAAAAAGTAAAACTACGTTTTGTAGTGGCTTCGGATTCGCATTATGGTCAAGATAAAACGCCATTTGAAGAATATATGCAACGATCAATACAGCAGATTAATCAATTTCATCAAAACAGTAAATTGGATTTTTGTGTAGTTAATGGAGATATCATTCACAATGATAAAAAATGGCTCCCGATAGCAAAAAAAGAATTGGATGCTTTTCAGATGCCTTATTATGTGACTCGAGGAAATCATGATATGGTTACACCGGAATTTTGGCAAGAAGTCTTCAACAGTACTTTGAATCAAGTCGTAGAAACCAAACATGCTACGCTTATTTTAGGGGATACTTCCAATGAAAAAGGGGAATATCTTTCTCCAGACTTAGTTTGGTTGAAGACAGTATTGGATCAACATGTAGATTCAAAGCCAATTTTGTTATTCTTGCATATTCCTCAAAAAGATTGGACAAAAAATGCCATTCAGAATCAACCCTTTTTTGATTTAATCAGTAAATATCCTAAAATCAAAGCCGTTTTTCATGGCCACGAACATGACCAAGATGGGGTTAAAATGTTTGAAAAAATACCATTTTTATTTGATGCACACATTGGAGGTAATTGGGGAACGAATTACAGAGGATTTCGTGTGGGGGAATTATTGAATGATGGGACATTTTTGACCTATATGATGAATCCAACCGAGAAGTTAAACGAAATGACTTTTTAGTGATATGGTAATTTTGAAAAAAATCCTTTTTAGTGTTATTCTTTGGATATTCGTCCAGCCACTTTTTGCGCAAGAAAAAAAAATATCTAAGAGCGATATTCAATCGGCAAGTAAGATTTTTGATCTTTCATTGAGTCCCGCTGAAATGGACACATTACTTTCTGATGTGCAAGATAATTTATCGGTTATTCAACAGCAGCATCAGCAAAAATTAGCGAATTCCGTTCCCTTAAGTCTTTGGCAAAATCCTAAAATTGCAGCTTTAAAGGTTAGTAAAATTCAAAATAAAATCAGTTGGCAAAAAGTAGATCAAGTCGAATTACCCAAAAATAAAAGTGAATTGGCTTTTTATTCGTTGCATCAATTGGCATGGTTGATAAAAAATAAGAAAATATCTTCTCTGGAATTAACCCAATTTTATATCAATCGAATTAAAAAATTTCAAGATACCTTACAATGTGTCATCAGTTTGACAGAAGATATAGCTTATCAGCAAGCAAAAAAAGCGGATGAAGATTTGAAAAAAGGGGTTTATCATGGAATTCTACATGGTATACCTTATGGACTCAAAGATTTATTTGCAGTCAAAAATACCAAAACGACCTGGGGTGCTGCACCCTATAAAGATCAGGTCATTGATGAAGATGCTTTTGTTTACCAAAAATTGCAACAAGCAGGTGCTGTCTTGGTTGCTAAATTTACTTTAGGGGCGCTGGCTATGGGTGATTATTGGTTTGGAGGTAGAACCAAAAATCCATGGAATTTAAAAGCAGGCTCTTCTGGTTCTTCGGCTGGATCTGCTTCAGCAACGGTAGCCGGATTAGTTCCTTTCGCCATCGGTACTGAAACTTATGGGAGCATTGTTTCTCCCTCCACGGTTTGTGGTGCAACAGGTCTACGACCAACCTTTGGTCGAATTGCTCGAACAGGTGCCATGGCATTAAGTTATAGTTTGGATAAAATTGGTCCAATTTGTCGTTCTGCAGAAGATGCAGCAGTGGTTTTTGAATACATACGAGGAACGGATAGTAAAGATCTGAGTTCTGTGAATATGCCTTTTAATTTTGTTTCAAAGTCGAATGTTAAAAATTTGAAAGTCGCATTTGCTAAAAATTATTTTGACAAAATTAAAGATACCACTGCCTCCGAATGGGAGGTTTTACGAGTTTTGAAGAAAGCTGGAATAGAACTTATTCCAGTGGATTTCCCTGATGAAGCTTATCCTTACCCTATGATGGATTTAATCATTGGAGCTGAATGTGCAGCTCAATTTGATGAATTGACCCGTTTTAATATAGATGATGAGTTAACTCGACAAGGAAAAAATGATTGGCCGAATCAATTTAGAACTGCCCGATTCATTCCAGCTGTGGAGTACATCAATGCACAAAGGCATCGATATCTTTTGATGCAAAAAGTAGATACATTTTTTCAACAATATGACATAGTTATAGCGCCAAGTAGGTCCAATCAGCTGCCCATTACCAATTTAACTGGACATCCAGTGGTTTGTGTTCCATCTGGATTTAGTCAAGGATCAAATACACCGACCAGCATCAGTTTTCTAGGCAATTTATACGATGAGGCTACTATTTTAGCTTTCGCGAATTATTATCAAAGATTAACCTCTTGGGATGAAAAACATCCGACTTTATTTTTACAATAAACTATGAAAAAAATATTGATACTTTCGATTTTCTTAATGACTTTTTGTGTTGCGGCACAAGATAGACCTTTGCAAATCATCATGATTGGTGCTCATCCTGATGATTGCGATATCAAAGCAGGCGGAACTGCGGCATTATTTGTTGCCATGGGACATCATGTGAAGTTTTTATCTGTTACCAACGGAGATGCTGGGCATCAAACGCAAGGTGGAGGAATGTTGGCCAAGCGGCGCATTGCCGAAACAAAAGAGGTTGCTAAGCGGCTAGGAGTATCTTATGATGTGTTGGATAATCATGATGGTGAATTGTTGCCAACATTGCCCATCCGAATGGAAATAATTCGGAAAATCAGGGAGTGGAAGGCTGATGTGGTTATTGCACCAAGAACCAATGATTATCATCCTGATCATCGATATACTGGGGTTTTGGTTCAAGACGCTGCCTTCATGGTCGGTGTGCCCAATGTTGCCCCTGATGTGGAACCTTTGAGAAAAAATCCCATATTTCTTTATTTTCAAGATAATTTCAAAAAGCCTAATCCTTTTCAAGCTGATATAGCTGTGGATATTACCCAAGTAATAGATAAAAAATTAGCTGGATTAGATGCGCATCAATCGCAATTTTATGAGTGGTTGCCTTGGATTGGGAACTATGAAGAGGAGGTTCCGAGTGACCCTGCTAAACACAAAGAATATTTGCTGAGTAAAAGAGTTCAGAGACCTAATCCTGAAGTGCGAAAAGCCTTAGAGAAATGGTATGGAAAAGAAAAGGCTGACCAAATTAAATATGCGGAGGCCTTTGAAATTTGTGAATATGGGTCTCCTGCATCAATAGAAGATATCAAGCGAGTATTTCCAATGTTGGGTAAATAGTTTAAAAAAGCCAAGGATGTCAGAACATTTAAAAAAGGTATTAAGTCCTTTCATGTTGTGGGGGCTGGGAGTGGGTTATGTAATTTCAGGCATGTATTTTGGTTGGAATTTAGGCTTGAAAGAGGGAGGTACCTTGGGTTTGGCCATCGCAACAGGAATTATCATTGTGTTGTATACCTGTTTTAGTTTATCCTATGCTGAATTAGCATGTTCGATACCAAGAGCCGGTGGCGTATTTGATTACACCAAAAAAGCCTTTGGAAATCAATGGGGTTTTGTGGCAGGAATTGCTCAAATTATCGAGTTTGTTTTTGCTCCACCAGCCATTGCATTTGGAATCGGAGCCTATTTTAATCTTTTTTTGCCAGAACTTCCCATTCTGGGTATCGCCATCATCGCTTATGTATTATTTACTGCTTTGAATATTTACGGTGTAAAAGCAGCGGCTACTTTTGAATTGGTCATCACGATAATCGCTGTCATTGAAATTTTGATTTTCGCGGGAGTTACTTTACCCCATTTTCAATTGGCCAATTTGTCAAAAAATGCCTTTCCAAACGGCTGGATGGGTGTGTTTGCGGCCCTCCCTTTTGCTATTTGGTTTTTCTTAGGTATAGAAGGTTTGGCTAATGTGGCAGAAGAAGCTCAAAATCCCCAAAAAGACATTCAAAAAGGATTCAGTTCTGCATTAATCACTTTGGTTTTTCTTTGCGTGATTGTTTTTATTGCAGCGATTGGCGTAGGAGGTTGGGAAGCGATTGTTTTTAAAAATGGCTTATCAGGAGAAACCTCTGATTCACCTTTGCCTTTAGCGATGGGTCAAATTGTGGGGGCGAATAGTCTTTTGTTTCATTTGTTGTTAACGGTAGGACTCTTTGGATTAATCGCTTCTTTTCATGGTCTTATTTTAGCTTCTGGCCGTTCCACCTTTGAATTTGGTAAGGTTGGTTTTGCTCCTGCATTTTTGGGTCAAATCCATTCAAAATTTAAAACTCCAGCCAATGCATTAATTGTCAACATGGGTTTTGGAATCATTGCTTTGTTTACCAATAAAACGGCTGAAATAATCACCATTTCTGTCATGGGAGCCTTGACTTTATATATTTTAGCGATGCTTTCGATGATACGCTTGAGAAAGATGGATCCTCAGTTGGATCGCCCATTCAAAGCTCCTGGGTATCCAATTACGCCCATCATTGCCTTGGTTTTGGCTTCGGTGTCTTTGGGATTTATTGCCTTCAATAATGCTAGTTTGTTTTTTATTTACTTAGGGATTCATATAATTTGTTTTCTTCTTTTTAAATTGTTCTTCCAAAAATCATAAACCGATATGACTGAAAATGAAATACTTGATTTTGTCGCTTGTCATCCTGATAAAAGGGTAAAATTGGCACTAACAGATATCGATGGAGTACTTCGTGGAAAATACATTAGCACGGAAAAATTCTTTTCTTCTATTCAATCCAATTTGGGTTTTTGTAATGTGGTTTTTGGCTGGGATATGGCCGATGTAGCGTATGAAAATTCTACTTACACAGGTTGGCATTCTGGATATCCAGATGCTCCCGTTCGTATCGATTTATCTACTTTTCGGACCATTCCTTGGGAAAATAATGTGCCTTTTTTTCTGTGTGAGTTAATTGATTCAAAAGAAAATACAGCTCAAGTTTGTCCCCGAAATCTTTTGAAAACCATTATTTCAGAGGCTGAAAATGCTGGTTTTCAAGCGTTTTTTAGTCAAGAATTTGAGTGGTTTAATTTTGAAGAAACACCACAATCCGTTAACGATAAAAATTTTCATGGGTTGAAGTCTTTGAGTCCGGGAATGTTTGGTTATTCTATTTTGAGGAGTACGCTGAGAAATGATTTTTTTCAAGCCTTATTTGGTCAATTGAGTGATTTTAAAATTCCCATTGAAGGATTACACACAGAAACGGGACCGGGAGTTTATGAAGCGGCAATTGCCTATTCAAGTATTTTGGAAGCTGCCGATAGAGCAGTATTGTTTAAATCTTCAGTGAAAGAAATTGCTTATAAACATGGCATTATGGCTACTTTTATGGCCAAATGGGATGAGAATTTACCGGGTTGTAGCGGGCATGTTCATCAAAGTCTTTGGGATAAGTCAGTTGAAAATAATTTATTTTATGATGCCAAAGATCCGCAAGGAATGAGTGAAACATTTAAACATTATATGGCAGGTCAGTTGTATTGTTTGCCACATATTTTACCGATGATTGCCCCTACAGTTAATTCATTTAAACGTTTGGTGGAAGGTGCTTGGGCACCGACAACGTTAACTTGGGCTGTTGATAATCGGACTGTTGCATTAAGAGCATTGCCTGGTAGTAAAAAAGCAAGCCGCTTAGAAACTCGAGTAGTTGGGTCAGATGTGAATCCTTATTTGGCGATGGCTGCTTGTTTAGCTAGTGGATTATATGGTATCAAGCATCAATTGACATTACAAGACGCAAGTGTAGGAAACGGCTATGAGGATCTTTCTCACGGTAAATTGCCAGGTAATTTACAAAGTGCTACGCAAGCCATGAAAGAGTCGGAAGTTGCCAAAGAATTATTTGGAGCCACTTTTGTAGAACATTTTGTAGCAAGTAGAGAATGGGAATGGAAACAATATAGCCGAGTAGTAAGTGATTGGGAAAAGAAAAGATATTTTGAAATTATATAAGATGGATTTTAATCAAATTAGACAATTTAATTTCCCTACAATCATTCGATTTGGGGCGGGGGCTGTGAAGGAACTAGGGCCTTATTTAAAACAAAATGGATTATCAAAACCTTTGATCGTAACTGATCCTGTCATTGCAGAATTGGGTTTTTTCCAAAGTATCAAAAATGATTTATTAGGGAATCAATTGTCCGTCGAGGTGTTTTCTGCTATTCATAAAAATCCAGTAAAGTCGGATGTGTATGCAGGTACTCAAATTTGGGATCAAACTGATCGTGATTGTATCATTGGAATTGGTGGAGGCGCAGCCTTAGATGTAGCTAGAGCGATTGTTTTGCAGGTGAATCATCGGGAAGATTTATTCAAATACGATGATTTAATAGGTGGAGATGTCTATGTTACCAATGATGTTCCGCATTTTATCACCATTCCTACCACTTCTGGAACGGGAAGCGAAGTAGGTCGTTCTGCGATTATTGCAGATGATGAGACGCACCAAAAAAAGATTTTATTTTCGCCTAAATTATTGGCTAAAATAGTTTTTGCAGATCCTTTGTTAACCATGGATTTGCCAGCTTTTGTCACCGCGGCCACGGGAATGGATGCTTTGACGCATAACATGGAAGCTTATTTGGCTAAAAATTTTCATCCCATGTGCGATGGAATTGCCTTGGAAGGAATACGTTTGGTATCGGAATCTTTGGTAGATGCGGTTAAATCACCCTCTATTGAATCTCGTTCCAAAATGCTTTTAGCTTCCATGATGGGTGCTATTGCCTTTCAAAAAGGCTTAGGAGTGGTTCATTCAATGGCTCATCCACTTAGTTCCTTGTTGGATACGCACCATGGCTTGGCGAATGCAGTGAATATACCTTATGGGATGAAATTTAATATAGCAGGCTTCGAAGATCGATTTGCCCGAATGGCGCAGAGTTTATCTCTCAAAGAACATTCTGGCGATGCCGTTGTGAAGTATTTGTTTGACTTAAATAGCCAAGTAGGTATTCCTCACCGTTTGAGGGACATTTACGTAAAAGAAGAACATTTGGATACCTTAGCTCAACTCGCTTTGGAGGATTTTGCGCATCCCAATAATCCCAAACCTGTTTCTTTGAACGATTTTAAAGCCTTATATAGAGAAGCATTTTAACGATGATTGTTGTAGGAATCACAACTTCTGATACCAATTTTCAAAACTACCCAACTTGGATAAAAGGTGAGGGGGTTGAGGTAATTGATTTATCATATCAAGAAGAAAATTTAGTGGATATTTTAAAATGCGATGCAGTTGTATTGACGGGTGGGGTAGATATGCATCCAAGATTTTACCAAAATGCACGAGAAGATTATCCATTTTCTACAGAGTTTAACGAGAAAAGAGATGATTTTGAAATCCATGTGTTTCAAATTTGTCGTGAAATGAAAATACCTATTTTGGCCATTTGTAGGGGCTTTCAGTTGGTAAATGTAGCTTTGGGTGGTGATTTAATTCAAGATTTACAAGAAATTGAAAAGGAAAATCACCGTAAAATGGCAGGAGTAGATGGTGAACATGGCATAAAAGTGGAATCTGATAGTTTGTTATTTGACATTGCAAAAACAAGCGAAGGCTTGGTTAATTCAGCGCATCATCAAGGAATCGGAAAGTTGGCATCAGATTTAAGAATAAGCGCTTGGTCAAATGATGGAGTCGCGGAGGCGATTGAATACAATAATTGGACTACTCATCCATTTTTTTTAGGCGTGCAGTGGCACCCGGAACGGTTAAAAATAGAAACGTCTAAGCAAGCATTTTCTGAAAATATTCGTCAAAAATTTTTGGAAGCAGCTCAAAAAAATAAAAAATCATGAAAATTATTAATCCAGCTACGGAAGAAATTATACAAGAAATCACGGTCGATTCTGAGCGTGATTTATTGTATAAATTGGAAGTTTTACAAAAAGCGCAACCAAATTGGGCTAACACAACGATTGAGAGTCGAGTTCAAATTATCCATCGGTTTATTGATTTATTGAAGGAAAATATCGAATCATTGGCTTTGATTTTGACCTCGGAAATGGGGAAACCTTTGCAACAAAGTAGAAATGAAATCAATGGTGCAAGTGGAAAAGCAGCTTGGTTAGCAGATAATGCAGTTAAATACCTTTCGGAAGAAATTATGTCTATTTCCGATCAAATGCAGGAAAAGATAAGTTACGAACCTTTGGGGGTGATCTGTAATATTTCAGCATGGAATTATCCTTATAATGTGGGTGTGAATGTATTTGTGCCAGCATTGTTGGCAGGAAATGCAGTGATGTATAAACCCTCTGAATATGCGACACTCACAGGTTTGGAGATAGAAAAATATTTGAAAAAAGCTGGCCTGCCAGATGGGGTATTTCAAGTTGCTGTAGGCCAAGGAGAAGTAGGTAAATTTTTGTTGGAATTACCTTTTGATGGATATTTTTTCACAGGTTCTCATAAAACGGGGAATTATATTTATGAAAAAGTGGCGGAAAAAATGGTTCCTTGCCAATTGGAATTAGGCGGGAAAGATCCGGTGTATGTCTGCGATGATGTGGCTGATGTAGCATCTGCAGCTATAGGCATTGCAGATGGTGCTTTTTATAATAATGGGCAAAGTTGCTGTTCGGTAGAGCGTATTTATGTACATGAAAAGATTTATGATGCATTTTTAGCAGCTTTCATTCAAGAAGTAAAATCCTGGAAAATAGGTTCTCCCTTGGAAGAAGGCGTATACATTTCTGTGCTGAGTCGTTCTGCTCAAATTGATTTTTTACAATCTCAAGTGGCAGATGCCGTTCAGAAAGGAGCTAAGATTGAAACAGGCGGAGAAGCTTTGGAAGGTATTGGATATTATTTTCAACCTACTGTCTTGACCCATGTTAACCATGATATGAGTGTGATGAAAGAGGAAAGTTTTGGGCCAATCATTGGAATTATGAAAGTGGCCAATGATGCTGAAGCCATTCGATTAATGAACGATAGTAATTATGGTTTAACGGCTGGTGTATATTCTTCTTCAGAAAAAAGGGCTACAGAAATTTTGAAACAAATTAATTCTGGTACAGCCTATTGGAATTGTTGTGATCGTGTAAGCGCAGCCTTACCTTGGAGTGGTCGAGGGCATTCTGGATTTGGTTCTACTTTATCACACATGGGCCTTCGCGCATTTACGAAGCCGAAAGCTTATCATTTGAGAATGAGGTAAAAGGTAAGAGGTAAAAGGTGGCTTATTTTTCTCTTTTCTCTCTTCTCTTTTCTCTTTTCTCTCTTCAATCAATAAACAACCACAACAGCCCCTCTTTCAGCAAGAAGGCCTAAATGAGGGAAGTCGATGGATTCATATTCAATCATCCACGCATAAGTGTCTTGAGGTACTTTTTGGCCATTGTAGGTGCCGTCCCAACCATATTTTTCTTGTTTTATGTCACCTATTTTTAAATCATTCGGGTCGATGTCTTTTTGGAAAATTAATTCTCCCCAGCGATTAAAAATTTTCACAGATTTAACGATGGTCCTATTTTTGTCATAGTTTCTCGCGCTCTCACCTGGATTTAAAATGGCCCCGGGAATTGCCGTGTGTAATACATTTCTTGCTGGTTCAGAAGATCCTCCCACCCAATTCCATGTGGGTAAAAATAGATCATTATTATTATCGCCATTAGGTGTAAATACATTGGGTGCGATGATTTTAGGTTTACATTTATCGTCAATGGTATAAGTTTGATTCAACTCGCATCCATACGCATCTTTTACTTGTAAGTCATATTTTCCGATTCGATTAATTTGAATCTTATTTTGATCAAAAGGGGGAGTACCTAGGATAAATCCGCTTGGAGAACCTATATTTTTCTTCCAATCATAAGTTAGCGCATTGGCCAAAGGTAAAACGGAAAGTGTCAATTTGGGATCTGGTTCATCCAAACAGAGATAGGTATTGAACTTTGGAATCAAATCGTCTTTAGTTACAAAAGTTATTTTCGTTTCTCGTTTATCTGTACAACCTGATTCGGTATCAAGAATGTCCAATTGAAATACTTTTCCTTCACCAGAAAAAAATGGAATATTTACTTTACCCAATTTGGATATTTCATTGCCTGCTTGGGTCCACCTAAATTCTAAAACACTGATTTCTTTGGGAACAATTAAATCTTCACTAGGCAAGGGCGCAGGACTTAAAGGTAAATCTCTAGGGATGGGAGCAATTACATAGTTGGGGAAATTGCAATTACTGCCCGTTGGTCCATAGGCAATATTGTCATTGAATATTTTATCAATTTGCTTTTTTAAGACAAATGGTTTCAATAAACTGATGTAAAATACCTGTGCATCCAACACATAATCCGTTACACAACCATTACTTATTGTAGCTACAACGACATAATAACCACTTTTTAAGGGGTCGGGGAAATTGAAATCGACGGAATTTTCTCCAGGTGTTGATTTTTGGAAAATTGGATTGGTAGTTCCTGAAGTTAACAAAAGTGGATTAGGTACCTTTACCCCATTATTATTAAGGAAAGGACTTAAAGGTTCTTTTAATGCTCCAACCTGATATATCTCCCATTTGACATTGGTATTTTTATTTTTCTCACATAAATCTTTGTCCAATTTGAAAGTAAATTTCAAACCTTTACATTCCACTGAAATGGATGGAGGGCTACTTGGGTCATTTTCACTGATGGAAGTTGGAATTCCTAAACCAATAGGCCCAGTTGTTGAGGTAAAACCATTAGGATCAAATTTGGCATCTATCAAAGATTGATTTCCGGTTATTCGCTGATTCGGTTTGCTGATGGTGGCATATGTATTTCCTGCTTTAGCAATGTATAATTTGGCTTTGTTTACAGGATCTAATTCAATAGCACCCAATTGCTCTGAAAATGTGCCAACCACCCACATAGAGGCATTGATATTCGTGTTGTCTATTTTATATTGCAATAATTGATTGCTGCCACTGCTTCCATTAACGGTTACGTACAACAAATTATTGTTCGGTGCGAAACCTACACCATATACATCTGCAGGAGTGGTGATGGTGGCAATTTTATTGGCAGGGTTTTTTGTGTAATCGTAAATTTCGACTTTGTCGGGAGGTAAAGCTAAAGCTAATTTGGAATTATCGCTAGAGAACTTAACAGTTCCTCTGTTGCTGGCTGGTGAATTCGCTGGGTTTATAGGGATCAATTGGGGTTCTGAGATTCCTTTGCTTGTTATGGAGAATGTTCGGATATTTTTTCCATCTGCGTCATAGGTGACCAACAAATAGCCATCGGAGGTTTTGGTTGCAATGATTTTGTCAGATGTTGGGATAGGGCTTAAAAGTTGATTTTTTTTGCTTAAATCTCCCTTTCCTCCATTGTATGAAACATCCACTACGCTATAAAAAAGTTGATGAGCGCTATTGGTGGTTATCACATAATATTCCGAATTACAGGCCTTACAAGAATTTTTGGGAATAATGGCTACCCCTTGGTCAATGGATTTATCACCGTTTAAATTACTTCCGATTTGTCGGTTTTGATTGTCAAAAATTTGTTCTCCATTGGAAGAAATTCCACCGAATTGATAATTGGCCCCTTTGTTTTGAATGGGATAATAGGCGACTCCAGCAGGAACAGAATAAGGTCCATTTTCCGTATAGGGGACACGTCCATCATTGGGAAATATGACTCTTACATTATTTCCAACAGTCCATTGTGGGCAATTGACGCAGCTTGAAGGATTGGAACTACCTGGTGGCACCGTGGAAGGATCTGGTTTGTTGGGGTAGCTGCCACAGATTTTTACATCCATTTTTGCCTCATAATAACAACCTGAACCATCCGAACTGAATGATTTTACGGAGTAACAACCTTCTTTTGTCACATTGATGCTATTCGTTTTTTCACCATTGGGAAACCAAAGTAAATCCGTTTGGGGGCTAGATGGGCTTAAAACAACACCACCACCTGAACAAAACTCGACGGTTGTATCTTTTTGAGTAGTTCCTTTGTCGGTAGCGATGTAAAAAGCAGGAACTTTGCCAATGATTGCCACTGTATTTACTGTACTAATTGTTCCAGCTTGGTCAATTATTACTTGTATGGGGTAAGAACCAGGTGATGCAAAAGAAAATTTGACTGTCGGGTCAGTTGAGAAAGGAGTACTGACAGATCCGTTAACCCATCTGAATTTTGTTCCAGCAGGGTAGGTATTTGCATTGTCTAACTCAAAAATGGTATTGGTTTGTTCAGAACATGAATTGATACAATTATTTCTATAATGGATACTTTGTCCATTCGCTCGAATTGCAAAGAAAATGCATAAAATACATGATACAACAATCCGTTTCACCTAGGTAGATTTTAGATTAATGATTACAAAATAACACAAAATATTGGTTTTTGTAAACTTAGCGCGTAAATTGCTTGGCTTTGCCTTCAAATATGAAACGAGTAATCACATTTTGGTTGGTTTTACTTATTTCTCAAATTCAATTTTCTGTATTTGGGCAGGATCCTCAATTATCGCAATTTTACGCAGCTCCCTTATTGATTTCTCCTGCCTTTGCAGGTATTAATGGAACTTCCAAAGTGAATTTTAACCACAGAAACCAGTGGCCCAATTTAAGCGCCAATTATCAGTTTTCTGCCATTTCTGCGGATTTTAGCTTAAATAAATACAATACTGGAATTGGTTTAGTTATCAGTAATGATGTGCAATTTTCTAATTTAAAAACCACCCATGTAGCCTTGCAATACGCCTATCATTTAAATTTGGCAGAAGATCAATCCTTGTCTTTTGGACTGCAAGGTTCATATGTCACACGTGGTTTAAGCAATTCTAATCTTGTCTTTGGTGACCAATTAAATACTTATCTAAGTGCGGGAGCGATTGGAAGCACCCTAGATCCTGTCAATACTACACTTTTACCGAATAAATCTTATTTGGATTTAACAGCTGGACTTTTGTTCAATAGAGGAAATACCTGGGTGGGATTATCTGTGGCACATTTGAACACTCCTAATAAGTCCTTAGTACACGGAACGGAAGATTTATTGGCAATGAATTTCAGTGTACAAGTGGGCACGAAAATTATGTTAGAGGATTCTTATTATGAAGTGAATTCCAATGGAAGCCGAAACAATGAAAAAAGTTTTAGTCCAGTTTTACATTTTAAAAAGCAAGGCGTATTTGATCAATTGGATTTAGGAGCCTATTTAACACTCTCGCCAATGGTGTTAGGTGCTTGGTATAGAGGTGTACCCATTCAAAAATCAGCTGATGGAACCTCTGGTACTCGGGAGTCCGTTGTGGCCTTAGTAGGCTATCGAAAAGATAATTTCTCTGTGGGTTATTCGTATGACCTAACTATATCTAAATTAGGAATGCCTTCTGGGGGTTCACATGAAATATCCTTGGCTTATTTATTCGATTTAAATAATGCCACCATTCGAAATACTTACCAAAAATTCAAAAGAAATCTTTCTTGTCCGAAGTTTTAGGAATGCGAAAGATGTAAGATGTATGATGTAAGATGTATGATGTATGATGTAGGACGTAATATGTAAAATGTAAAATTTCACTTTTGGCTTCGAGAGCCTCAGCCATCGGTCTCGACACATACTTCAGACTTCAGACTTCATACATCTTACATCATACATCATACATCCTCTCTGCTTAACTGATACGCACACCCAAGCGTAATAAAACCAAAGTGAATAAATCCTAAAAAACCGTAAAAACTATCTGCGTTTTCGATGCCGATTAGTTTGTATGGGGTTAGCAAAATAAATAAACTTGTTAGGCTAAGGATATGAATTAAAAAATATTTCCATGCGGTGGTTTCTTCAAAGCTTTCTCCCATTTTCAACAATTGACTAATTCCTTCTGCAGCATACAAATAAAGTGCGACTACTAAATTCGAGTTAATCCAAGATTTTAAATTTTTCTGTGTCATGTTCCTATTGTGTTTGATTCTTATTTCCTTTTTGAATACCCAAAACTAGATTTGTATATCGCCAAATTGTGGCGATTAATAATTTTTCTTAACTTGAAGAAAAAAAATATGAATGCATTTGAACGTGTACGGGAATTGAATGATTTATTTCTTAGATCTACGTTTAAGGTTAATTATGACTCATTTTGTGCCTATTTGGCTAATAATTATGATATTGTTGATTACAGTGAGCGTAGTTTTAGCCGTGATTTGAGGGATTTGAAATATCGATTAAAAGAGCGTTATCCGACTTTGGAAGAAAGTCACGGTGAGTTGTTGCGTTATCGTAGGGCTGGAAATTATTATGAATATATTCGAAAAGATATCAGTGCATTTCCTACTTTTTCGGAAAAAGAATTGAGTCAAATTGCATCTATCATCGATTTTAACAAACATTTGTTTACCGATGGGCAAGGCGCGGGGATTGTTAATAAATTACGTGCGATTAGCTTGGAAAATAATTTATCCAAGTTTCATCAAGTTCTTCCATGGTCTGCTATTCAATTGATAAAAGATGGGGATAGGCAAGGTTCTGAAAAATTGAATCAATTGATTGAATGCATTTATTCTTCACAAATTATCGAAATGACTCACCGGGGATTGTCCATTGATTCCAAATTGAAAAAAATATTGGGTTTACCTTTATTGATCAAAGAATACAACAACGGCTGGTACACCGGCTGGTATTTACTGTTTTTTCCTGTGGAGTCGCTAAATTCCCTAATTCGTGTGGATTTAAATCGTTGTTTATTGTTTGCTCTTGATCGAATTGAAGAAATTAGAATAATTCCTAATGCTGCCAAGATTCGAATTCCTGAAAATTTTAATCCAGCTGACTATTTTAAAAATATCATTGGAATATATCGGAATATATTTCATCAAGAAATCAATCCCGTTGAACGTATAGTATTTAGGGTTAGTTCCGAAAGTTGGATTGTATCCTATCTTCAAAAATATCCTTTGCATGAATCACAAAAATTGCTTGAAAAAAAGAATGGTCATTTAGTTTTTGAACTGAATCTAGAGATAAATCAAGAATTGATCACTTATTTATTTCGATATTCCAAAGAAATGAAGGTAGAGGAGCCTGCACATTTAGTCAAATCAATTCGATCTATGTTGGATTGATTAGCTATTAATACGAATTAAGGGTTAAAAAATGAAGTTCTGGATCTTTTCCAATAATTGTGGCCAAATTAAATTTAATCATCTTTTTCCGGCCAAAAATGCAATTTTCTGGCTAATTCATTTTCCATGGTATTTCTTTTTTTGAAAAAAAAGAAACAAAAAAACTTATTTGTCGCAAGTTAATCCAAGACGAATCAGCCAATGGGCTGACCGATTTTCACTTCGCTCTCGGCTATTTTCTTTGACCCTGACGCACATCGCCCTTGCGCATTGTCAAAGCTTCGCCTACCGCTCCGTTCAAATCTTTCGTTGGGATTAACCAAAAGTTCATTGATGAGTTTGAAATAAGAAGAAATAGCGTTGGCTGTGCCTTTCGAAGCATGGTTGCTGAGCCTTTTGAAGCATGGTTGTTGAGCCTGTCGAAGCACCGAAGCCAAAAGCGGTAATTAGAGAAATGAAAATCAGATATTTTGACTCTTAATTCGCATTATTTACCTGTATCAAGGGTTTGAATTTTGGATCATTCGTTAATTTTGAATGATACAAGCTAAATTCCAAAGTTATCTGATTTAAAATATAAGTTTTCTGTTAGTGATTTTGATTTTCTTTTTTTAAGGGGTAATGCGTCCCCTTACCCCCTGCAATTTACGAGGTATTTAGTTCAGTTAATTGATAAATTGATTGGATCTAAAAAGATTCTTTACACTGGTTTCCAATTCTTTTAATCAAAGCTTTTTCGATGTTTTTTAAAACTGAGATTTCATCAATAATTAAATGGTTAAGGATCATGTTCAATAGTTGTGGGGCTGGGAAATAATTTAAGACTTTTATGATATTATTAGTCTCAATTTTCATTCTATCAAATCCTTTTTTTAAACATTAAGGCATTAAGCTTAATTCCTTAATGTTTAAAAAAACCCTACCTCAATCTTAGCTTTTTTCAATTTTCAGGATGTTTTTAATAATTTTTGTTGGATACCTATATAAGCCTCCAGATAGGCTACCTGAATTGCAAGAAACAACATTGGTTTCTGTGATGTTAAACGAATTGTTGTGGTTATTGCATTTGAATCTGCTGTTTTCAAAAGTCCAAGACCCCTTTGCACCTTGGTGAGGGCAACAGTTATCATAAGCTTTGATGGTAGTGGAATCTACGCGAATTAGTAAAATACCTAAATCTAGTAAATTGGAAAAATCTAATAACTTATTTAAATTAGTATAATTTTTATTGGAAAGATCGATATAAATCAACTTGTTTTCTGAAAAATAGCCATCAGCATTCATCAAGCCTGATACTCTTGTAAATTCTTTTTCTTCGTCTGTTGGGATAGGAGTAGGATTGGCAGGATTATTGTTGTCTTTAGAGCAACTTGAACTTAAAATAGCCAACTCAGTAGCCACTAAAAATGGGCAAGCTGTTTGAATGAAATTTCGACGATCCATAATATGTTATAACACGAATTAACGCTAAATATAAAGATTATAAATTGAATGTTGAATAAAACAGAATTACCTAGGTCTCAAAAGAGTCCCAATTTGGTTGAATTGTTTGCAAAAGAAAAAGTAGATTTTCAACAAATTGGTCTAAGTTCTGGAAGTGTATTAAGTTCCCCAAAAGGTTTGGGAAAATACTCAGGAACTTTTGGAAAGGCTCAAAAATTTCACTTGCTCAATCGAGCATTGATAGGTTTTAGTTATAAGTCATACAAAGAAATTGAGAATTTAAGCTTTGATCAAACGATTGATTTGATTCTAAAGCCTCAAGGGAATTATGACTTACCTATTAATGATTATTATGATGACTTTTCAGATAATACAGATTTAACTGCAAGGGATGTACCCAAAGGAAAACCTTGGGTTACTGCAAAAGAATGGGCACCTGATGGGAATCAACTATCACAATATCGAATCAATTCCTTGAAGGCTTGGATGATGAAACAATTTGTGAATCAAAAAACATCCATTCATTGGAAATTGGTTGTCATGTTTCATAATTTACTGGTTACCTCTATTCAAAACGGAGGTGTTGCAAAAGCCGCTTATCAGTACATCGCTACTTTGTATAATGGAGCATTTGGTGACTATAAAGATTTGATTTTAAAAATCACTTTAGATCCTGAAATGTTGATTTATTTGAATGGGAATCAAAATAATAAATTTAATCCAGATGAAAATTATGGCCGAGAATTGCAGGAATTATTTACTGTAGGAAAAGGTCCTAATTCTAAATATACAGAAAGCGATGTTTCTGAAATGGCTAAACTGCTGACAGGTTGGTATTTTAATTATGATTATGCCTTAAAAAATGATGGTGAAATAGTCTCAGAAATGGCGATGTGGAATCATGATACAGGGGATAAGCAATTTTCTGAATTTTATGGAAATCGAAAAATTCTTGGTTCTGCTACACCTGATGGAGCTTTGAGAGAGCTCAATGAAGCCATAGAAATGATTTTCGCTACGGATGAATGTGCCAAATATATTTGTCGAAGAATTTATGGATTTTTTGTCAATCCGATGATTGATGAGCAAGTGGAAACGACTATTATTTTGCCTTTATCTAAAATATTTAAGGAAAATAATTTTCAAATAGCCCCTGTATTAAGGGCATTGTTGAGTAGTGAACATTTTTATGATCCTATTTATTACAATGCTTTGATCAAATCTCCTTTGGATTTTATTGTGGGAATCGCCAAAGAATTCGATTTGCCATTGCTTGACAATAACAAAGTAAAATTGCCGAATACAGAGACGGATATTTATATGCAGTATAGAAAATTCAGTCATTTTCATGGTGTTGCGAGCAATTTAGGGATGAATTTGGGAGACCCTCCCAATGTATCTGGTTGGCCAGCATTTTATCAAGCGCCCGCCTTTGATCTTTTTTGGATCAATTCTGAAACCATCATTAAACGGGATAATTATACAGATGCATTATTCAATTGGGGTAATTGGGTTTATTATAACAATAGCACTAAAACTGGATTGCAAATTCGCGTGGATAGCGCAGATTACATCTCTAAATTTTCTAAACCAGGTGATGTAGATGTATTAATTAATGAGTTAGTAGAGCGTTTGGTTGGAGTGCCGATCAGTGATGCAGATAAACAACAAATTAGGGATAAAATTCTGCAAGGAAATCCCAATGTTAGTTATTGGAGAAGTACTTGGGATGCCTTCAATGGTAATGCGAGCAATGAAAACCGACAAGTCATTCAAAATCGACTTTCTGGTGCATTTGGTTATATTTTTCAATTGGGTGAAACACAAATGTATTAGAGATGGGAGAGATGAAAAGAAGAGATTTTTTGCATAATATGGCTCATTTGGCTGCCTTGCCAAGTATTTTACCCAATTGGGGTCTAGAGCAATTATTCGATCAAAATTCAGTTTTGGCAAATACAATTGACAAAAATAAAATTTTGATTATCATTCGTTTGGATGGTGGAAATGACGGACTAAATACGGTGTTTCCATTGGATCAATATGAAAACTTGTATAAAGTCCGGTCAAAAATTTTGATGGAAGAAAAGAAAATCATTCCCATAAAATTTGGAAAAACGGGCTTGCACCCTGCATTGGATGGTTTTAATTCCTTAATCAATGAAGATCGATTGGCTGTGATTCAATCGGTAGGATATCAAAAGCCCAATTATTCTCACTTTAGGTCATCCGATATTTGGATGACAGGTTCAGATGCGGATCAAAATTTAACCAGTGGTTGGATGGCAAGATACATTGAATCCCAGCATCCGAATTATCCGCAAGCTTATCCAAACAATCAATTTCCACATCCTTTATCCATCGAAATTGGTTGGCAATCTACCTTGTTATTCCAAGGCTTAAATTCTTTCACGAGTTTAATTTATAACAACCCTGAACAGTTTTATAAATTAATGAATCCTTTTAAAAACACGTATCCAGCTACTTTACAGGGTTCCAAATTGGCTTATTTACAATTGATTGGAAAGCAATCGCAATTATATGGTCAAGTAGTCAAAGATGTTTTTGCCAAAGGAAAAACGGCTTTTGAATTTCAAAATAATGAGTTGGGTAATCAAATGAAAATCGTCCAAAAATTAATTTCTGGAGGATTGAATACTCGTGTTTACATGGTTCGAATGGGTGGATTTGACACGCATAATCAACAAATTGACACAGCAGATAAAACCAAAGGGCAACACGCTTCCTTATTAAAACAAATCAATGACGCTGTTGTCACTTTGATGAAAAATTTGGATGCAGAAAATTTGGGAGATCGAGTGGTGGGAATAACGATGTCTGAATTCGGTAGAACAGTGCATGCCAATGGAAGTTATGGAACCGACCACGGAACTGTGGCTCCCATGTTTGTTTTTGGAAATGCTGTTAAATCGGGTGTCATTGGAACGAATCCCGTGATTCCAAGTGATTATAAATACAATTATGATTTGCCTTTGCAATTTGATTATAGGCAGGCTTATTCGTCTATTTTGAATCAATGGATTGGTTCAAGCAAAGAGAATACTAAACAAGTCATGTATCAGGAATTTGCCCCATTAGCCTTGATAAAACCTGCCTTTATTGATACAGATAATGATGGTGTAGCGGATATTTATGATAAATGTCCTGATACTCCTGAAGGAACCGTTGTAGATGTGACTGGTTGTGCCATTTTTACGTTGCCTGCCAATAATTACACCATAGAATTGACTTCATTAAGTTGCATTGGTTCCACAAACGGAGCGATTAAAATGAGTGTCAATGATAAATCCTATCAATATTTGATTCATGTAACTGGGCCTAATCAATTTGTGAAGGATATTGTTTTACCTAAAGGATCCAAAGAAATTATTTTAAGCGCTTTATCAGCTGGAAATTATGCCATTCAATTTAAAATTGAAAATGTAGCTAATTACCAACAAACCTTTGAAGTTAAAGTAATAGAGCCAGATGCCATAAAAGTACAATCTGTGGTAGATGCTCAACAGAAAACCTTAAGTTTGAATTTGGCAGGGGCAAATAATTACCTAGTGGATTTGAATGGCCAAAAAATGGAAATCATAGGCAGCGATTGGAGCCTTAAATTACAAAGTGGTTTAAATGTGCTTCAGGTAAGTACGAATCAGTCTTGTCAAGGTGTTTACAAAAAAGAAATATTTGTTTCTGAAAATGTGACCTGTTACCCTAATCCAACTTCTGGGCCAATGAGGGTTTTTGTCGAAGGGAAAGACTCAAATGTCGAATTAAGACTTTTCAACGCCTCTGGACAAAGTCTTTTACAAGAAGAAAAAGAAGTGAATATAGAACGTTATTTTGATTTTGATTTAGGTAATATGCCATCGGGACTTTACTTGGTTCAAATTAAATCAAACACAGTTAATCAAATTAGTAAAGTGATTAAGTTATGAGAAAAATAATAGCTATCATATATTTATCCTTGTTGCTGTTTGCTTGCAGTAAATCTAGTGAGCAACCAGCACCCGCCCCCGTTGACCTAAAAGCCCCAACTGCCGTAAGTTTATTGAAGCCAGAGAACAGTAGCGTTTGTTTAACGGGTGATGTACAAAGCTCATTTAGTAGCGATGTGGTTTTTTCTTGGCAACCTTCCGTAGATGCTGAAAGCTATGATGTAGAAGTGAAAAATTTGACCAATAATGTCACAACGGTACAAAGTAATGTAAAAGGGGATAAGGCGACTATTAATTTATTTAGAGGAGTGCCTTATTCTTGGCAAGTTGTTTCCAAATCTTCTCGAACGAAATTGGTTTCAACTAGCACTGCATGGAATTTCTATTTGTCAGGCAACGGTATCACTCAATATGCACCTTTTCCGGCTAGTATTGTATTTCCAGCATCTGGAGCTACGGTTTCAGCCACGCTTGGTAAAATTAATTTACAATGGACAGGTTCTGATCCAGATAGTCCTAATTTAAGTTATGAAGTCTATTTAGATACACTACAATCCAAGGTGGATAAAAGAGAAACGGCTGCTTTAAAAACAACTAGTTCGACTATATCTACGACTGTCATTTCAGGAAAAATTTATTATTGGTCTATTAAAACTAGTGATGGTCAATCGA
The DNA here is from genome assembly GCF_054558315.1 of Aquirufa sp. ROCK-SH2. Taxonomy (NCBI): domain Bacteria; kingdom Pseudomonadati; phylum Bacteroidota; class Cytophagia; order Cytophagales; family Flectobacillaceae; genus Aquirufa; species Aquirufa sp. ROCK-SH2. Next base: position 200,521 of record NZ_JBPXKB010000004.1, read on the forward strand.
ACACCCCAACCATTACGTATAGTTTTAGGGTTAATTGAGAATGTAGAATGAAGAATGTAGAATTGAGAATGATGTATGATGTATGACGTATGATGTATGTTTGTAATTTTTAATTCTACATTCTACATTCTTCATTCTACATTCTCAATTCCTCTATTTATAACTGATTTTATAAACCGTTCCACCTAAATCATCACAAACATATAATGCGCCATCTGGACCTTGTGCTAATCCGCAAGGGCGATGTTGAATAGGGCCGGTAGGTTTTGCTAAATCTACTCCTGAAAAATTATCTGCAAATATTTCCCATTTTTCAGAAAGTTTACCGTTAACAAATGGAATAAATGCAACAAAATAGCCTTTTTTTAATTCAGTCGATTGACCATGGAATGCAACAAATGCACCGTTTTTGTATTTAGCCGGAAACATATTTCCCGTATAAAACATGATGTCATTAGGTCCTAAATGTGCGGGGAAAGCAACGGATGGATTTACTGCATTTTCTCCAGCTGTTTTTTTACCATCACCACCATATTCAGGTGCCAAAATTTTCTTTTTTTGAAAATGATCATAGTAAATTTGAGGCCAACCCGCATCATCGCCATCTTTGAATTCATACACTGTTTCTGCAGGAATCAATTGACTTTGTTCCGGTGTATAATATTGAGGATAAAAATCATGAAAAACACCTCTTCCATGTGCCGTAGCAAATAAACTGTTCGTTTTGAAGTTCCAAGTTTGTCCTACAGCATTTTTTAAACCAGTTACATAACGGTGACCATCTTTAAATGTTTGGTTTAATTTATTGACATTGAAGCGCCAAATTCCACCCGCAGAATCCAACAAGGTACAAGGAACCATGCCTTTCCCCGTTCCTTTTACTCGACAAGCGTCATTGTCTGAACCAATGGTAATATATACATTGGATTTATTATCGATTGAAAAAGTTTTAGCATTGTCTCTACCGTGATCCATTAAACCATCTACGATATTTTCTGGCTTTTCTGTGTCAATAACTTCCTCTTTTTCATTCAAAAGATAACGGTAAAGCCCTTTATTGGAAGAGGCGTATAAATATCCGTTTTTTAATAAAATTCCTGTTCCAGTATAATTGCCAAACAATAATTTTTCATCAATTACCCCATCTTTATTCGTATCTCTTAAACGATAAATACCTTTACCATCTTTCAATTTGGATAATTTTAAATAGATATCGCCGTTCTTTGCAATAGTTAAATGTCTTGTTGCTCCTAATTCGGTAGCAAGAATTTCAGCTTTGAATCTAGCTGGTAATTTGATGGATTCATCTACTTTTGGAGTATCGTTTTTCATGGCCATCAAGTTCGTTGCCATCGAAAATAAGAGAGAAATCCCAAGGATCTTTTGGTATGTTTTTTTCATAAATAGGTTTTTGATTATTGTAAAGATAGTTTCAAAAAATATTATTTCTTCTTTTTCCAGAATTTCTTTCCACCTTTTTTCGCGCCCGATGAAAATTTTCTGGCTTTGTTTTCTGAATTAAATGTTCCCGGATTGTATGCTGGAGTTTCTCCAAATTCTTCTGGGATAGCCATTTTTTCGACAGATTTTTCTAAAAGATGTTCGATTGTAGCAAATTTTCTTTGCTCTGAAGGGCCAATCAAGGTGTAGGCAGTTCCCTCACTTGCAGCTCTAGCTGTTCTGCCGATTCGATGTATGTAGTCTTCTCCGTCATTGGGTACATCGTAGTTAATCACCAATTCTATTTCATCGATATCGATTCCCCGACTCAAAATATCAGTAGCCACCAAAATATTAAGTTTTTTATTTCTGAAATCTTGCAATACCTTTTCTCTTTGTTCTTGCGCTAAATCAGAATGAATTTCTTCCACGCTAAATTTGGCACGCTTTAATTCACTCGTTAATTGCTTGACATTTTGCTTTCTTGAACAAAAAATGATGACACGGGTATATTCCTTTAATTTTAATAAATATTTAATCAAAGGTGCTTTTTGATTATCAAAAATGACAAATGCATGTTGAATGATTTGTTCAGGTGGCTTCGATACAGCAATGTTAATTTCAACGGGTTCTTTCAAAATTTTTCTTGCCAATTCCCGCATTTTATGTGGCATGGTGGCGGAAAATAAAAGATTTTGACGGTTGGGTGAAAGATGCGAAATGATTTTCATCAACTCATCTTGAAAACCCATATCCAGCATTCGGTCAGCTTCATCAAGTACCAAATATTTGACTTCTTTTAAATTGACATATCCCATGTTAATATGTGCAATCATACGCCCTGGAGTACATACGACAATTTCAATTCCACTGGTCAAAGCGTTTTTTTCGTTGGTAAATGAATTACCATCACCCCCTCCATAAACTGCAATACAACCAACATTGGTGAAATAACCAATTCCTTCCATATTATCAGCTATTTGTATTGCTAATTCACGCGTTGGTACTATGATCAATGCATTGATATGGCTTTCAGAATGTGGTTCTGTAATTAATTTATTGACGATGGGTAGTAAAAACGCTGCCGTTTTTCCAGTCCCTGTCTGTGCCGAAGCAATTATGTCTTTTCCTGCTAAAATGGGTTGAATGACTTGGGATTGCACTGGCGTTGCCGTTTTGTACCCCATTGATTCGATTCCTGCTAGTAAACTATCTTCTAGTCCTAATTCTTTGAATGTCAAAATGTTTGATTAGTTATTGTATTCTTTAAATTTACTCAAAATAAATGATTTTTGATGAAGGAACAGAGAAAAGAGAAAAGAGGAGAGAGAAAAGAGGAAATTCGGTGGCTGAGGTTCTCGAAGCCACCTCATACCTCACCCGCCGCATTTTTCCCCGCTATCCAAGCTGTTGTCCATGCAGCTTGAAAATTGAAACCACCCGTAATGCCGTCTATGTCCATTACTTCACCAGCAAAATATAATCCTGGACAAAGTTTACTTTCCATGGTTTGAACATTTATCCCTTCCAAATCGACACCACCCGCGGTAACAAATTCTTCTTTGAAGGTTGTTTTTCCTTGAACTTTATATCGGTCGTTTAAGAGCGTATTTATCAATTTGTTGATGTTTTTTCCTCCCGTGTCACACCAACGAGTTGCTGGAATAATCTCATTTTTTGCCAACAGATATAGCCATAATCGGTTAGGGAAGGGGAAGGGATTGAAATTACTCAACATTTTTCCACCGTGTTCTTTGATGGTTTGTTCCAGTTTTTGACGCAAATCTTGCTCTTTCATTTCGTCTAACCAATTGACTAAAATGGAAAATTCATAATTCATTTCTTCCAAAATCCTGGCTCCCCAAGCAGATAATTGTAAAATAGCTGGGCCACTCATTCCCCAATGTGTTACCAACAAAGGCCCTGATCCCAATAGCTTTTTTCCTTCAATTCTAACTTTGGTTTTTTCCACCACAATTCCCATCAATTCTTTGATGTTTTCATGGGGCATATTGAAAGTAAATAGGGAAGGAACGGGTGATACAATTGGATGACCTAATTTTTCAATCCAATTTAAATGGGAAAGTTTTGATTGTCCACCTACCGTTACAATGACCTTGTGTGCAAAAACTTTGGAATCTTTTAATATCAATTCAAAACCGTTTTCTACTTTTTCGATCTCCTCCACACCATGGTATAAAAATACATCGATTCCCAAGTGATATGCCTCCGTTTGGAATAAACTAACAATCGTTTGAGAATCATTGGACAAAGGGAAAATGCATAAATCTGGATAGGTTTTTAAAGGAACTTTTCGTTCTTCAAACCAATCTACCGTAGATTTTGCATTAAATTGTTCAAATGCCTTCCGCAAGAACTTTTCTCCTCTGGGATATTTTTCAGAAAGTAATCGATTATTGAATGTCGCATTTGTTACATTGCAGCGTCCTCCACCTGAAACTTTAACTTTTGATAAAACTTTACTGGTTTTTTCAAAAATTTGAACCTCTGCTTTAGGGTTACTTTCTTTCGCTTTTATCGCTGCAAAATACCCAGCCGCTCCTCCTCCAATGACGATTATTTTCACTTTGTTGATTTTATTGAACTACAAAGTAAGTAAATGAATTGGCATCTATTCGAACATTCAACTCAATATCTTTTTGTTCATTCAATTTTACAATTGATTTCTTTCCATCTTTGTCGATTAACTGAGCAGAAGTTTGAATCCCTGTGTAATACAAAGGAACCTTTATTTTTCGTTGAATAGCTTCTTTTTTAGGGTTATAAAGCATGATAAATCCTTTTTCTTTCAAACGTGGATTTACGTGAATAAACCCATCCCAATCGCGACCATCTGCTCTTCGTAATTGGATCATTTCCGAGTTTAAAATATCCCGATGCTTTTTATACCATTGGATGGTTTTTATCACTAATTGTTTAGTTTCTTCAGTATCGTACAATCTTGGCCCGCGGTAGCAGGCTTGAACACCTGCTCCATAATATTGAATCATCAATTGTTCATAATCTTTCAAATGCTCGCTCAAAGGTTCTAGAACCGCTTCTGGGCCTCCGCCTTGATATTTGGTCAAGGGAACAAAACCCCAACTCATCGATGCATTTTTTTCGATGGTTCCATCGTGTATGTTTTGCCGATTCAATATTTTTTGTTGGTCTCTAGACAAGGAGAAGTTAACTTCTCTGTAACCAATGGCAATTTTGTGCGTACCATCTAAGAAATACCAATCAGGTGCGTTGATGTACACGCCTTTCTCGTTTAACCAATGGTATAATTCTTTTTGAATCTCCATTTGTCGCCATTGTGAATCTTTTAAGCTTTTATGTCCTGGATGCGTTGTGGAGGCGCAAACATCTCCTGGATAAGGTCCATCATTCTCCCAAATGTCAAATCCTGTTGACGTGTAAAATTGTTTAATTTTATCTCGATAGTTCAATCCCCATTTACTTCCAAAACAAGGGGCGTTGCCAAAAAATGCTCCTCCTGTTTTTCCAGTTGCTGGATTGATGACATCATCTTCTTCGCTGATTTTTCGACTACTAAATAATGAATATCCGCCGATTAAGATGTTTTTTTGATGTGCATAATCCGCTAGTTTTTTCCAACGAGCTAAATTTTCTTGGGAATTATTTTCCATTTCTAAATGACTACCAAAACTAAGAATTAAAGCTTCATATCCTGTTTCTTTGCATTGGTCAATTGCGCTGATTACCTCGGCATCATTTTTACTTACCAAATGCATAAAAATTGGATTTTGCGTTGTCCAAGGTGCGATGGTTTGGTACATTTTGCGAATGGTTAATCCGCGTCTTTGTCGGTCATAAGAGTCCATTAATAATTCATGTGTCCTTGGCGATTCAAATTTTTCACCCGGCTCCAATGTGATTCCAGGAGCTTTTTCAGGGTAAACTTCCAGTAAACAAGGAGTTTCATAATTGTAATTTACTTGTGATGTATAATTGGGTTCCGTTTTCCAGTGGGTAGTTTGGTCACTGATGTCATACCGCATCGCATTATTGAATGCATAGTTCGTTTCTACATAAATTCCATGTTGTTTTTTCATTTCCTCAGGTTTACCAACTACCGCACTTTCCTCTTCCACTAAACTTAGAACTTCATTCACCACTCGATCTATTTCATATTTCTGATCACTTTTATTTTCAATACTCACCCATTTAATGATCAAAGGCAAATGGTCGATAATTTCATAATGAATGTTGACAATAAGTCCTTTAAGCTCAGGTAATTGGGAAGTGAAATGTAAAATAAGGTGCTTTCCCGTAGCTTGATTTTTATTGCTTGCCCACGTGGTATTTTTCCAGTTGATAAAAGGTGTTTTGTCTTTGGATTCAAATCCAATGAATTGAAAATCAGATTTTTGACTTGTTAAATCCTTTGTCCATTCAGGTAAAAAATAGGCTCTTTCTTTTTGACCATGCAATCCCCCAATTTGATATGAAATACCATTAATCGTTATTTTTGCTTCTGGTTGAATGGCCCTTAATAATTGTTGTTGATTACTTAGGTTTTGATAATCTACGCAAACCAAATTCGCTCCTAAATGAAATTTTCGACGAACTAATCCATTCTCTAAAATGATTTCATTTTTCGAGGAGATAATTTTTGAAAGTTCTTTGTTTGGATGGATGAGAAAATCATTTGTTGGGTCTAAATTTTGGCCACTAATATCATAAAAAGTGAATAAGCTGATGAAAAATAATAGAATTGGTTTCATGGAAAGCTTTAGTTTTGATGTCAAATTAGAATTTATTGTTTAAATTAAATTAAAATTTTTGTTATGGCTATAAATAGTGATGTTGATTTTCTGAAAGGTCCTCGTTCTCGTTGGAAAGAATTTACTTTTTCATTGGAGGTTTTATTCCAATTCATCAAAGGCTTTCGAAATTTACATTTTATTGGACCATGTATCACTATTTTTGGTTCAGCTAGGTACCAACCCGGTCACGAATATTACCAATTGACGGAAGAAATTGCTGCTCGATTAGCAAAATTAGGTTATGCAATTATGACAGGTGGTGGCCCTGGAATCATGGAAGCTGCCAATAAAGGTGCTAAAAATGTCGGGGGATTATCTTTGGGTTGTAATATTGAATTGCCTTTTGAGCAAAAACCCAATCCGTTTTTAGATAAAATGGTGGATATCAAGTATTTCTTTGTTAGAAAAGAGTTGTTACGAAAATATTCAACTGGCTTTGTTGTTATGCCTGGAGGTTTGGGGACTTTGGATGAGTTTTTTGAAGTTATTACTTTAATTCAAACGGGTAAAATTCAACATTTTCCTGTGGTGGTCATGGGTTTAGAGCACCATAGTAAAATGATGGATTTTTTAGAAAAATTGGTAGATGAAAAAACGGTTGGTCCTGATGATTATGAGCATATTTTATTTACGGATGATGTAGAGGAAGCGATTAATCACATACAAACTCACTCCGAAAAGAAAAAGGCCTCAGCAGGAGAAATGCAAAGACCTTTATGGATTTTGGGTGAAAGGAAAATTTTTAAAAAATAAATGAATTATAATTATTCTGTCCAATTATTTTCACCCTTGTAAGGTATACAGGCTAAGTATTTACCCGGTACGGGATCATATACTAAAACTTCTTTACCGATTTTTTCAGAGGTAAAATAACCCATCAAAACCAAACTCTTCACCTTTCTAAAAAAGGTAATGGGTGCTGGTTTTTCTTCCAAAACGATTCCCCATAAATTTGCTGGGAAATGGGGTGATTCTTTATCCCATTGTGTTAAAATTTGCTCCCTGGATCTTTTGTCACATTCGATGAAATTTTTTCCAAATTCTTTTTTACATCGATCATCCAACTCTTCAATTCCCTTTGTGAATTCATTTTGATCCTCTTTGCTCATAACTTCCTTCACCATTTTGTCAATGAATTGTGGAACACCCAATTCTTTGGCACCAGGAGTTTTTGTTTTTGGGCAAATAGTTTCTGCAATTTCAGCGATGGTATTTGCTTGGTGATTGTCTAAAAATTGAGGTTCCCAAGTTAATTTGGCATCTTTTTGGCATGAACTTAAAAGGCTAGCAATGGTTCCTGCTGAAAGGCTATAGCCTAAATATAAACTAGTCTGACGGATATATTCTCTGCGATCCATGTTATAAATTTTTACGGTTTAATTCTTTAACGGCGTGATCCACTGCTCTTGCGGTTAAGGCCATATAAGTAATGGATGGGTTAACACAATTGGCAGAAGTCATACATGCACCATCTGTGACAAAAACATTCGGTACAGAATGGATTTGGTTAAAGCCATTTAGAACAGATGTTTTTGGATCTTTTCCCATTCTGGCTGTGCCCATCTCATGAATGCCATTTCCTAGTCCTCCCACATTGTCAAACATTTGGATGTTTTTAAAACCTGCGTTTTCCAACATTTCAGCTGCGTCAGTTTTCATTTTCTTCCGCATTTCCCATTCATTTTTTTTCAATCCTGCGTCAAAAACCAATTGTGGAATTCCCCATTTGTCCACCTTATCTTTACTCAAACTCACTTGATTTTCATGGTAAGGTAACACTTCTCCAAATCCCATTAAACCCATGCTCCAACCTCCTGGTTTCATTAATGCATCTTTGAATTCAGCTCCAACACCTACTTCAGAATTTCCTCTGCCCCAATCTGCTCTATTTGAATTAGCTCCTTGATAATCGTAGCCTCTTAGAAATTGGTCATTCTTACTTTGTTGATCGATGTTCACGTATTTCGGAATGAAAATGCCAGTTGGTCTGCGACCTTTGTAAAATTCATCTTCCAAGCCATCGAAGGTTCCCAAGGCTCCTACGTGATAATGGTGATCCATCAAATTATGTCCTAATTCTCCGCTATCATTTCCTAAACCATTGGGAAATCTATTGGAAGTTGAATTCAATAAAATTTGAGTACTTGCCAAAGTAGAAGCGCAAGAAAAGATGATTTTAGCAAAAAAATCAATTTCTTCATTCGTAGTCGCATCAAGTATTTTTACGCCGATGGCTTTATTGGATTTCGGATCTAAAATAATCGAATGGACCACTGAATTAGGTCGAATAGTAAAGTTTCCTGTCCGATTAGCTGCGGGTAATGTGGCAGAATTTGAACTGAAATAAGCACCGTATGGGCATCCTCGGCTACATCTATTTCTGTTTTGGCATTGACTACGCCCGAGATCCAAATGCCATTGCTTGGCTTCTGTTAGGTGAGCAACTCGACCAATGGTTACATGCCTATTTTGGTAAGCAGATTTCATTTTTGATTTGAAATGTTTTTCCAAACAATTCAATTCCATCGGGGGAAGAAATTCACCATCTGGTAAATGGTCTAAACCTAATTTTTCTCCACTGACACCCACAAATTTTTCTACATAAGAATACCAAGGAGCTAAATCTTGGTAACGAATCGGCCAATCGATTGCAATTCCTTCTCTTGCATTGGCTTCAAAATCATGATTGGACCATCGGTAAACATGTTTTCCCCAGGTCAAAGAACGACCTCCCACATGATTTCCACGAATCCAATCGAAACGTTGTTTTTCTTCGTATGGATTTTCTAGATCATTGGTAAAAAAATGCTTGGTTGATTCTCCGACAAATCCACTTCTGATTTGAATGTGATGCTTGGCTCTATCCTCCGCCGTCATGGCACCTCTGTGCTCCATATCCCAAGCATCTTGCATCATGGTAGGGTAATCATCTATGTGATTAACCATTCGACCTTTCTCCAAAACCAAGGTTTTTAATCCTTTTTCGCAAAGTTCTTTGGCAGCCCAACCTCCACTCATTCCAGAGCCTATGACGATGGCGTCATATTGATTACTTTTATTTAAATTGATATTTAATTTTGCCATTTTATCTCTAAAAATGAATTGGTTTTTTTTCGAAATTGAAAGTAAAAAATATACCTTTCAAATGCTATTCCAACCCACAATTTTATTTAACTTCTTTGAATCATAAATTTTTGCTTTTCTTTGTAAATTCAATTTTATACCATGTCATTGTTGGATTCTGAAGAGTCAACTTTATTTGTCGATGTGCTTTTGCCACTGCCCATTCCTAGGCATTTTACCTATCGAGTTCCGAGGGTTTGGAATGAAAATATGCAGACGGGCATACGAGTGGTTGTGCCTTTTGGTACCTCTAAAGTTTTGACTGGGCTTATTTTAGCTATTCATACCAATCCTCCCAAAAATTATCAAGCAAAATACTTGCTTGAAGTTTTGGATGATAGTCCATTAGTGACCATGGATCAAATTAAATTGTTTCATTGGGTCGCGGAATATTATTTATGTTATCCAGGAGAAGTTTTTCAAGTAGCCTTACCAGCAGGATTGAAAATTTCGAGTCAATCCAAAGTTCAATTGAATCCGTCGTTTGATGAACCTGATTTGCTGAATGAAAAGGAAGTTTTGATTCAACAAATTCTCCAAGAAAAAGGCGCGTTGGTTTATGATGAAATTGCCAAAATTGCAGATGTGAAAAGTCCGTATCACATCATAAAATCCATGGTAGGCAAAGGCGCTATTTTGATTTACGATGAATTAAAGGATCGATATACTCCAAAAGTGCTTCGTAAAATCCGCTTATGCAAAACTTGGGAATCGAATGAGAAGTTATTAGAGTTGATTAAAATATTAGAAGACAAGCCCAAGCAAATCGCAATTTTATTGCATTATCTGCGATTTATCCCAGTGCTTCGTCAACCGGAATTGAATCAAAAAGGATTGGAAAAGTCCAGTTTTTCAGATGCTGATTTATCGGAAAGTTCCTTGAAAACCTTGATCAAAAATGAAATATTTGAATCATTTGAAGTCATTATTTCTCGATTTGGACAAGATTCTGATGATTTTGAAGGGCAATCGATTGAATTAAATGCTCCTCAGCAATCCGCTTATCAATCCATTTTGACGCAATTTCAAGAAAAAGATGTGGTGCTTTTACATGGCATTACGGGAAGTGGCAAAACGGAAATTTATATCAAATTGATTCAAGAAGCCTTGGCAAATGGGGATCAAGTATTGTATTTATTGCCAGAAATTGCCTTGACAACCCAAATAGTCATTCGATTAAAACGTATTTTTGGTGAACAAGTAGGTATTTATCATTCCAAATTTTCAGATAACGAACGCGTAGAAGTTTGGAAATCCATTGTCGAAGGAAAATATCCCTTTGTGGTGGGTGTTCGTTCTTCGATTTTCTTACCTTTTTCAAATTTGGGACTAATCATTGTCGATGAAGAACATGAGGCATCTTTTAAGCAACAAGATCCCGCACCAAGGTATCATGCCAGAGATGTGTCCATGGTTTTGGCCAAAAATCATGGAGCAAAAGTGCTTTTGGGTTCAGCTACTCCTTCGATGGAAACCTATTATCAAGCCAAAGAAGGAAAATTCGGACTTGTTTCTTTAGTGGAACGGTACGGAGCAGCTCAATTGCCTCAAATTCAATTAATTGATACCAAAGCTGCCGGAAAAATGAAACAAATGAATGGTGGTTTTTCTTTGGATTTGATTGAAATTTTGAAAGAAAATTTTGCAAAAGGAAAACAAAGTTTATTGTTCCAAAATAGGAGAGGGTATTCCCCTTATTTGCAATGTCAAGATTGCGATTGGATTGCTACATGCACACAATGTGATGTGAGTTTAACTTATCATTCCAAAGACCAGGAATTGCGTTGTCATTATTGTGGATATAAAGAAGGTTTGCTGAGAAGATGTGCAGCCTGCGGAAGTACGCAATTAAAGACCATGGGTTATGGCACAGAAAAGATTGAGGAAGAATTGCAATTGCATTTGCCTGATGCAAGAATAGGTCGGATGGATTTAGATACTACTCGGTCTAAAACAGCTTTTAATGCCTTAATTTCTGAAATTCAATCAGGAAATATCGATGTAATTGTGGGGACTCAAATGGTAGCTAAAGGATTGGATTTTGAAGGTTTATCGACGGTAGCTATTTTTGACGCTGATAAATCCATCAATTTCCCTGATTTTCGGGCTCATGAAAGAGCCTTTCAACTGATTACACAAGTAGCAGGAAGGGCAGGGAGAAGGGCTGAACAAGGACTCGTTTTGATCCAAACCAGTCAACCTAATCACCGTATTTTTGAATTTATTCAAAATAACGATTTTGAATCGCTTTATGCGGATGAAATTGTTGAACGCGAAGGCTATCATTATCCGCCCTACAGCCGATTAATTAAGCTTATTATCAAACACGTTGAGTCCTCTACGGTCGAGCAGGCAGCTCGAGAAATGGGCCAAACGTTGAAGATAAAATTTGGTCATGGTCGTGTATTAGGTCCAGAAAAGCCATTGATTGAGCGAGTGAGAAATCAATTTGTGATGGAAATTTTAATCAAAATTGAAAAAGGCCTTGCCTTAGCCAAATTCAAATCTTTGCTACAAGATGAATTGGACGAAATCAAAGCCTCCAAAATTTTTAAAGGTGTTACTGTTGTGGTAGATGTGGACCCGAATTGAGGTAATAGGTAATAGGTAATAGGTAAAAGAGAAAAGAGAAAAGAGAAAAGAGAAAAGAGAAACCTCTTACCTATTACTCATTACCTATTACCTATTACCTAATAAACTATTTCCTCTTCTTCAGCACCGCTAATTCATGGGCAGTGTCATAATAGCTTCTAAGATTTGACCAATCGAAGGTATCTGCAATGCTTTCTACACGGTTTCTTTGCATGATACGGTCTCTTTGTGATTGTTGAACAAATTTGAACAAGAAATTAGCTAGCTGATCAGCTGCTTCTTGGTAGGTTTGTGTCTTTCTATTCACAACACCCACGCCCCATTGTTCATAATCATGCATGATTTGCATCATGTAATCACCAAAACCGGAAAGGTCTGAAGTTACGGTAGGTACACCGCGTGCCATACATTCCAATGGAGTATAACCCCATGGCTCATAGTAGCTAGGGAAAACTCCTAAATGGCATCCTCTAACAAATTGACCATAATCTAATCCAAATAATGGATTGGTAGATACAATGAAATCAGGATGATAAACGATTTTCACCTTATCATCAGCGTTGTTCATCAATTGTGTTCGCTGTAAATTTCGAATGATATCATCTTCTTGTTTCAAGAGATGGGTGACCACTTTTGGTCTATTTTGCGATTTCCATGTCTGAACGGTTCTGCGTAAACGTAATCGCCAATATTCATCGACAAATTTATTTAAATCAGGTAATTGCATGTCATTTGATGCGGCGGAGGCTTGGAAAAGTTTTTCGCCCACTTCCTTTTCAATAGAATGGCAATTTTCTCTAATTTCATCCAATACAGCTCTAGAATGCAATACTTCAGGATCAATGGAATGATAAGGCTGTTTGGTAATAAAAAACATTATAATGGTTTTCTTACTACCTGCTTCTTTCATTTTTCGATTCAAAATTTGCAGTGCATCCAAGGTTAAATCATATCCCTTGTTCGTATATTCAAATCTACCAGAAGTAAAGAAATACAAGGTTTGTTCTAAGTCAAAAGGTTGATTCGGGAAGAAATGGCCCATGACAAAGTCAGAGATGCTTTCTTTGTATTTTGAGTGCAGATTTTGGTGTTCATGCAAAGCTGCAAAACGTTGAATATTTAATCCATTCGGTAAAATGATTTCCGGGATTCTACCTAAGAAATACTGGCATTCTTTGGCAGTAATGTCTGAAACCGTTGTTAAAACATCCGCTTTTTGAGCAGCAAATCGCTCAAATGTTGCCTGCGCTTCTATGCCATAATGTTTGGCTTCTTTGGCCCAATCGAAACTATCTATGACATCATAAAAATTAGGAATATTTCCTGCCAAATACCTACCCAACATCGTTGCATGGGTGGTAAATACAGTTGAAATTTTCACTTTGCTTTTCTTCAAATCAGGCAAACAGGTAGAAGCCATCCATTCGTGAAAATGAACAATGATGTCTTTTTTGTTATTTGTTTCAATAGCAAATTGGGTAAGAAAAATGCGAATCAATTCCCCTAAAGCTACCGTTTGTGAAACCAAATCCTCAGCGCCTAACGTAGAGATTTTATGATCTTGCCAGATGCGTCCTTTGATGGTATCTACTTGAGCATAAATACTCTTAATATCAAAAAGAACAATTTTAGGTTTACCCGTAATTAGCCAATTGCCATAATACACTTCATATCCTTCTTTCCTCATCCATTGGATGGCTCTTTCGATGGGACTAGCATCTGTGATTTCCAAGGGTTCAAATTCGGCAGCAGCGGTTTGAGTGAAATAAGGGCCTAGTAGCAAGTAGTCGTCTCCCCATTTTTCAACCATGGAGGGTACTTTGGTTCTGATTACAGTATAAATTCCGCCCACTTGATTACAAGCTTCCCAGGCTACTTCAATCAAAAATTTGCCTTTTTCGGCTGCTTTTTTTGTCGTTTTTTCTTTAATCATTGGACAATTAACTTAAGACATGTATGAATTACTTTCAATCACTTGGGTGACTCCATTTTTCGTAATAGTGAAATTAAAACCTTTTTGGATAGAATATGCACCATATTCTCCTTTTTTATTGATAGCGAGATAACCCACTTGAAATTCTTGGTATTTATATCTTTTAACAATTCTCATAACTGCTTCTTCACATGCTTGTTGTGGAGTTCTTCCTTGGCGCATAAATTCTACAATTAAAAAAGATCCCAACGTTTTCATGACAAATTCTCCCAATCCTGTTGCACATGCTCCACCTACTTCATCATCACAAAAAACAGCCCCGCCAATGATCGGTGAATCCCCAACTCTGCCATGCATTTTAAATGCCAAACCACTCGTAGAACATGCACCCGCTATTTCACCTTTTTTTCCAATCCCCAATAGACCGATAGTGTCATGTCTTTCAATATTTATTTTTGGCTCATATTTGGATTCTTTTTTCCATTCTTCCCATGCTTTTTTTGCTTTTTCTGTAAGTAGATTTTCAGGTTTAAAGCCTTGGGAAATAGCAAATTCATAAGCTCCTTTTCCAGAAAGCATTACATGTGGCGTTTTTTCCATCACGGCTCTTGCTACTGAAATAGGATGCATGATATTCTCTAAAAAAGTAACAGATCCCGCATTTCCTTTGTGATCCATGATACATGCGTCTAAAGTAACATGTCCGTCTCTATCTGGATATCCACCATACCCAACGGAGGTATCCTTAGGGTCTGCCTCTGGTACTCTCGCCCCTGCTTCCACGCCATCTAGGGCATTGCCTGTCTGCATTAATTTTTCGTATCCAGCTTGGGTTGCTTTTTCGTTTTTCCAAGTAGCAATGATGAGCGGTTCTGAAATAAAATTCGACTTTGCTTGGCTTGATAAACTGCCTCCTAGGAGTCCTGCAGTTTGGATAAACGTTCTTCTTTTCATATTAAATTCAACTAGATTACGATGGTTTATTTGTTGATTAAAGTGTAAATGTGTAAAATTGTCTTTTTAAAGTAAAAAAAAATCTTTGAAATTTTACTTTATTTTAGACTTTTTCATCATTTATGAAACTAATAAAAGTTATTTTCCCCATAATTCTCACGGTAGCGTGGACTTATGCACTCAATTCCAATTTTGGAACTGTCCCAGCCATTGGTAAATTATTTAGTCCATTTCATGGTTTTTGGCAAAATGCTGAGGGGCCTGAATCTTCGGAGCAAAGTGAAGAAACTTTGCAAATTCCAGGTTTGCATCAGCCTGTTCAAGTCTTTTATGATGAAATGGCAATTCCCCATGTTTTTGCAACAGATGATCACGATTTGTTTTTGGCCCAAGGCTATTTAACGGCTAAAGATCGTTTGTGGCAAATGGAATTTCAAACACATTTCGCTGCTGGAAGAATATCGGAAATTGTCGGTGAAAAGGGATTAGCTTCTGATCAATTCCAACGCCGAATGGGTTCAATCTATGGAGCAGAAAAAGCGTTGGCAGGTATGATGGCTGATCCTCAATCAAATTTAGCTTTAGATTCCTATACAGAAGGAGTGAATGCTTACATCAATTCCTTGACGGATAGGACTTTGCCTTTGGAATATAAATTATTGAATTACCAACCGGAGCCTTGGGCACCTATAAAAAGTGCCTTATTTTTGAAAAATATGTCCTTTGTATTGGCGTCTGGTACAGATGATTTAAAAATGACCAATATTTTACGGAAATATGGCAGAGAGGTAGCAGAAAATTTGTTTCCCAATTATCCTTTTGAGGAAAGCCCAATCATTCCTGTTGGTTCTCCCATTGATTTCAAACCAGTCCCAACTCCAGCAGCACCCAAAGATTTTATGGGATTGGGAAGTTTGATGACTACTCCCGAAAAAGATCCTAATATAGGATCAAACAACTGGGCTGTTTCAGGAAATAAAACCATTTCTGGAATGCCAATTTTGGCAAACGATCCCCATTTGACATTGTCTTTGCCTTCTATTTGGTACCAAATGCAATTAGTTGCTCCTGGAGTAAATGTGTATGGATCTACGATGCCTGGTGCACCGAATGTCATTGGTGGATTTAATAAAAAAATCGCTTGGGGAGTTACCAACGTGGGATCTGATGTCATAGATTGGTACCAAATTAAATTCAAGGATGCTTCTAAAAAAGAGTATTGGCACGATGGGCGTTGGAAAAAAACTACGATTCGAATCGAGAAGTTTCAAATTAGAGGCAAAAAAGAAATGGTGGATACGATTTTCTTTACGCACCATGGTCCCGTGGTGTATTTAAGTCATGAAAAACCCTTTAAATCAAATATTCCAGTAGGTCATGCGTTGAAATGGATTGCGCACGAGAAATCGCAAGAACTATCAGCTTTTTATCGATTAAATCGAGCAAAAAATTACAACGATTACAAAGAAGCTTTGACGTATTATGCAGCACCAGCCCAAAATTTTGTGTTTGCGAGTAACGAAGGTGACATCGCTTTGTGGGTCAATGGTCGATTCCCATTGAAATCGAAATTACAAGGTAAATACCTCATGGACGGTACGGATGCAGCAGCAGATTGGCAAGGTTATATTTCTCAAGCGCACAATCCGCATGTATTAAATCCAAGTAGACAATTTGTGAGTTCCGCCAATCAATTTTCTACGGATCCTTCTTATCCTTATTATCTAGGGTGGCAATATGCACCTTCGGAGCGAGGTAGAAGAATCAATGAACGTTTGGAAGTTATGACGAAAGCAACCGTTGATTCTTTGAGAGGACTTCAAAATGATGTGTACAATATTCGTGCAAGAAGAATGTTGCCTTTGCTTTTGGCACAAGTTAAAAATCCTACGGCCAAACAATTGAAAGTTATACAAGAGTTGAAAAATTGGAATTTGCAAAATGCGCCCCATTTGATTGCACCTACCATTTTTGAAAATTGGATATTGACTTTACAATCCGCACTTTGGGATGATGAATTTGATCAAGATGAAAAAGCACCGATGAATAAGCCGAGTGTGGATAGAACGCTTAAATTAATCATTGAAGAGCCGAATGCAGTTTGGTGGGATAATGTGAAAACAAAAAATAGAAAAGAGACTATTTCTGACATCATAACTGCTTCTTTACAAGCCAATATCGATTCCTTAGAAAAGCAACATGGACCTATGAGTCAAGAAGCATGGGCTTGGTACAAACATAAACAAACGGGTGTCCGTCACTTATTACCAGGAATGGATGCTTTGAGTCGATTAAATATACCGATTGGGGGAGGAGGAACGATTGTCAATGCAACTACGATGAAAACAGGTCCATCATGGAGATTGGTCGTTGAATTGTCCAAAATGGGTAGTCCCAAAGGATATGGCGTTTATCCAGGTGGGCAATCTGGAAATCCAGGAAGTGATCATTATGATGATTTGATTGATACCTGGGCAAAGGGGGAATTGAAACCACTTTTGTACATGGAATCAGCCAATCAACGTAGTAATCGTATTCGTAAAAAGATCATATTAGATAAATAGTCAAATGAAAAAACAATTAAATACATCCAATAAATTAGTCTTAATCCTAATAATGATATTAGTAGGAGGATTGGTAGAGAATTATTTTGCTTGGTATTCAATGGGTATATCCTTTGGTATTTTATCCTATATTTTTGCTTTAAAAGGTCAAACAGCATTTTGGTTAGGACTTGTTTCAGGCTTTATTTTATGGGGTTTTTCTGCATTCTGGATCGATTTGCAGCATCCGAGTACACTTCCTGCTCGAATGGCTCAAATTTTTCCATTAGGAGGAAAAGTTGGGTTTATTATGCTTTTAACAGGGATTATTGGGGGGCTAACGGGAGGTATTTGGTCCTATTTAGGAGCAAAATTACGTTTCTAATTCTAATTTTTTTAGGACAACTCATTCATTCCTACTATATTTGCCGCAATTCAATTAAACATTAATATACGTGAAAAATTTACCTTTAATTTGGTGTGCCGTTTTAACCTTAGTGGTTGGATTTTTATTTTTTAAGCAAAATGGAAGTAGTTCAACTGGTTTGGGCGCAAGCACCGCAGATGGAAAAAGAATTGTTTTTGTCAATTCTGACTCATTGTTGAATAATTATCAGTTTTACAAAGACGCACAAAAAGAATTTGAAAACAAAGGATATCGTCTTCAAGTTGATTTAGGTCAACGTGAAAGAACTTTACAAGGAGAGCTTCAAGCGATTCAACAAAGAGCTGGCGCAATGACTCAAGCGGAGTTGCAAGCGGCTGATATGACTTTGAAGAAAAAAGGAGCAGAGTTGCAACAATACAGCCAACAAAAGCAAGCGGAATTAGGTCAAGAGCAAGCGAAGAAAAACGAAGAGCTTTATAACAACATCCGTAATTATATTGCTAAGGTTAATAAGACAAACAAATATGAATTTGTTTTGGGTTATTCAAAAATCGGTGGTGGTATTTTATTTGCTGATGAGTCAGTAGATGTTACCCAAAAAATGATTGAAGGTTTAAATAAGGAATACGCCTCTTCAAAAGGTTCGAAATAATTTTCCAATTTTTTAAAAAGCCACGCAGTTGTAAATGCTGTGTGGCTTTTTTTATTGATTGATTCATGGCAAAAGAGAAAATTCAAAAAAAAGTGGAAATTCAAAATAGGCGAGCCTCTTTTGAATACCAGTTTTTAGAAACTTTCACGGCGGGACTTGTTTTGACAGGTACAGAGATTAAATCGATTCGACAAGGAAAGGCGAATTTAACGGATGCTTATTGTCTATTTTTTCAAGATGAATTATATGTGCGAAATATGCACATCTCTACGTATGAAGAAGGAACGCATTACAATCATGCACCTTTGAAAGATCGTAAATTATTGTTGACAAAAAGAGAACTAAAAAAACTGATTAAGGAATTGAAAAATGTGGGTTTAACCATCATTCCAACCCGCTTATTCATTTCAGACAAAGGTTATGCCAAATTGAATATTGCATTAGCCAAAGGCAAGAAGACATTCGATAAAAGGGAAGATATCAAGGAAAAAGATATCAAACGTGATATAGAACGAAGTTCATAAATAGGGATGTTTCAGTCTTGTAATCTCTGAATTTACTTTCTTTTAAACGATAAACTTTGAAAATATTTTTTTGATTTTAATAAATTTTTGTACCTTTGCAGTCCCGAAAGGGTAAAAATGGTTGCGTAGCTCAATTGGATAGAGCATCTCACTACGGATGAGAAGGTTTGGGGTTCGAATCCCTACGCGATCACACTGAAAGCCTTAGCAATTTGCTAGGGCTTTTTTGTTTGTGGGAAAGAGGAAAGAGAAAAGAGGAGAGAGAAAAGTCTTTTACCTCTAACCTCTAACCTCTAACCTCTAACCTCTAACCTCTAACCTCTTACCTATTACCTATTACCTCATTCTGCATTTTACATTTTTAATTATTAATTTTTTTTCATAGCTTTAAAGATTATTTACCTATTTAATACAATAAAAACTATGAAAAAGAATATTGCATCTAATTCTAGGCGTGATTTTATTAAATCAGCTAGTTTGGCATCTGCAGGTTTTATGATTGTGCCTAGGCATGTTATTGGAGGAAAAGGTTTTACTGCACCCAGTGATAAATTATTGGTAGCAGGAATTGGGGTTGGGGGTAAAGGAAAGTCGGATTTGAAAAAATTCTACGAAAGCGGTAAAGCAGAAATTGCTTACTTATGCGATGTAGATGATCGTCAAGCAAAAGATTCTGTTGCAGCATATCCAAAAGCTAAGTATTACAAAGATTGGCGAGAGATGATGGAAAAAGAATCAAAGAATTTTGATGCGGTATCTGTTTCTACTCCCGATCACAACCATGCTATTCAAGCTATGGCGGCGATGCAATTAGGCAAGCACGTATATGTGCAAAAACCTATGACACACGATATTTATGAAGCAAGAATGTTGACAGCGGCAGCTGAAAAATATAAAGTAGTTACTCAAATGGGTAACCAAGGTTCATCTGGAGATGGAGTACGTCAATTGGTTGAATGGTATGATGCTGGAATCATTGGTGATGTGCATACTGTTCAAATTTGGACGAATCGTCCTATATGGCCACAAGGTATTCCTTGGTCAAAAGAAAAACCAGCTGTTCCACAGGGCTTGGATTGGGATTTGTG
The DNA here is from genome assembly GCF_054558315.1 of Aquirufa sp. ROCK-SH2. NCBI lineage: Bacteria > Pseudomonadati > Bacteroidota > Cytophagia > Cytophagales > Flectobacillaceae > Aquirufa > Aquirufa sp. ROCK-SH2. The sequence goes on from NZ_JBPXKB010000004.1 coordinate 220,551, forward strand.
GTTAGGAACGGCACCTTACAAAGATTATGTGGATAATTTGATTCCAGGTAGTTGGAGAGGTTGGTGGGATTATGGTACTGGAGCATTGGGCGATTTAGGATGTCACTTAATGGAAGCACCTTTCCGCGTATTGAATTTGAAATATGCAAGCGATGTACAAGCGAGTGTGGGTAGTGTCTTTACTGCTTTTGGTAAAAGAGGCGTATTCCCAGACAGTTGTCCTCCATCTAGTCATGCAACATTAACTTTCCCTAAAACAGATCGTACTCAAGGTCCAGTAACGATGCATTGGATGGATGGTGGTATAAAACCAGAGCGTCCGGAAGAATTAGGTCCAGATGAAATGTTTGGAGATGGTAATTCAGGTATTTTGTTTATTGGAACAAAAGGCAAGATGATGGCCAGTGAATATGCTGCCAATCCAAGATTGTTGCCATTGAGCAGAAATGAAGAAGTAAAAGTAGCTAGAAAATTGGAGCGCGTTCCAGGTAGTGCTGAAGGTCACTATGCGCAATGGGTAGAAGGTGCAATCGCTGGATACGGTAAAAAGCAATTGAGTTCACCGTTTAATTTGGCAGGTCCTTTAACAGAAGCGATTTTGATGGCGAATTTAGCTATCCGAGTAGCAGATATGCCATTCCCTCGTCCAACAGGCAATGGAACACATTATCCAGGTTCTAACACCAAATTATTGTGGGATAACGTGAATATGCGCGTAACCAACTTTGACGCCGCGAATCAATTTGTGAAGCGTCAGTACAGAGAAGGTTGGAATTTGGGCGTGTAGGGAGAGAGAAAAGAGAAAAGAGAAAAGAGAAAAGAGAAAAGAGAAGAGAGGAAAGTGTTGATTTATACATCTCCACTTTTCTCTTTTTTTATGTCCTAATTATACTAATAATTCAAAAATATTACCTCTTACCTCTTACCTCTTACCTCTTACCTCTACTTGATTTTTCTCTTTTTCTTGCAATTTTGCAACTTTTATCTGTGTTATTTTAAGTGTTTTTGCCAAAATTAAGTCGATGAATTAGTAATTTTCATAAAAATTAGACCAATGGAAAATTGATTAAACGGCATTTTAAGGCTATTTAATTTCTTTTTTTTCTTTTTTTCTAAATTTATTGTGAATATTTTATAATTTTGTAGATATCTTACAAAATGGGAATATAAAAAATTAATCACTAATCTAGAAACAATTTTGCTTAACCATTAATAGCCTACATTTCAATGTTCTCCACTAAGAAACACACATCATCAAAAAAATCGCTTTCCTTCATATTTCTTTTATTTGTGATTTTGTTGGGATATGCACAAACGGCATACACTCAAACAGAAAGCATTTATTTGAATTGGGATAATACATCTACGAATTTATCTAAGTGCTTTCAACAAAAGAAATTCAAAGTTTTAGTTCAAAACAGGACAGGAGCTTCTATTAGTAATGCCACAATTTGGCCTACTTTTCCAAGTGGAGTCTCAATTGTTGCTGGTACGATTGTAGATAAAACAGATTCCAATTCAGTTAATTTAAATTTATTAGGCTCACCCTATACTAGTGGAGGAATAAGTTGGGATGGAACAAAATTTACTGTTACTAATCCCATTCCTGATTTAGCGGTTGTTGAAATTACTTTTGATTTGTTTGCCAATTGTAATGCTGCCAATAGCGCCTCTGTCTCCAATACCTATTTATTGAAATCGAACGGAGTTGATCAATTATCAAAGACTAATAATGTTACAGGTGTTCAAACCTACGCTGTTTCAACTGCAAATTATAGTTTATTGAGTCCTGTTTTATCGATCGCCAGTGTGAGTAATTCTGCTCTATCTAATTTAAATGTCGGGAATACCTATGTTCAAGATGTAGCAATTGTGAATGGGGGATTGGGAGAAGTGAAAAATATGGCTGTTACCATCGACCATAATGCAACATCAAGTAATACTTTTACTAATCTTTCTGTCATTGATGAATTAGATAACATTGCAGGTACTGCTACTTTGCAATCCAATGGTAAAATTGTGGATATTGTTTTGACAAATTCATTGCTTCAAAATAAGACAATACGTTTACGGTATACTGTCACTGTAATAAGTTGTAATACTACATCAAGGAATATTTCGGTTACTTATGGATGTCCAGGAAATGTTGTTTGTTCAACGAGTAATGTTGTAACATCTTTAAATTCAATTAGTACGTTAGCTCCAGTATTGAAAATAACTACTACAGAAACTCCTTTTTCGGGTTCATGTGGGCTAATCAGTTCCGTGGGGGCTGTTACGCGGCAAATTAAAACCGTTTATGAAAATAAAGGTACTAGTCCCATAAAGTTGAGTCAAATCATTTTTGGTTTTATGGATTTTGCGGGAGATGCTACTTCTATATCGGGATATACTGAAAATATCGTTGAATCCAGTATTATGTTTACTAATAATGGAGGAACAAGTTTTGCGCCCACAAATATTGCAGTATTTGGTAGGAATAGTTATTCACAAAATATTGGCCATTGTAGTTATAATAAAGCTACTTCCTATATAATGACTTGGGCTGCCGGTTATGTAATCTTACCAGGAGAGAAAATCACCATTGATTATGGTTTAACCCAATGTGATAATTCAGCTGTTACAGATGGTATAGCAACAGGAACTACGCTTGATCTGGGTCAATTTTTTATAGGAAGCAGTTATTATGCTGCTGGAAATATTGGAGCCACCGCTAGGTTTACTAATCAGTGCGGTACATCTATCAATAGTTCCGCAAATGCAGGGGCAATGTATGGATATCATATGTTATCTACCTACATAGGTTCATCTGATAGTCCCCCACAAGTAGTTGGAGCTAGCACATTTCAATTAGAAGCTAATTTTAATATGACAGTTGGAATTGGCAATCCTTTTGGTGGTGCTTCTAACATTTCTAATTTAAGCACAGCCCAAAGAGTATTACAAGCAGAAATTGATGTACCTAATGGGGTAGTTTATAATGCAAATAGTCTGACCGTAAGTTCAGGAACAATTGCAAGTGGGTATCCGCAGTTCACGGGAAATAAATTAATTGTAAGATTTACGGATGGGTTTAGCATATACCCTTTAGTTAGAGCATCTTTTACATCAGATGGAATAGTAGCCTGTGGTAAATTACCGATTACTTATCGAGCAATAGCTATATGGGATAATACTTGTGCTAATCCATTGAAATCCAGTACTATTAGAAGAGACTCTATTGAATTTGTTTGTCCAGTATCTTGCCCAAGTATTGGGCCAATAAGTGCTGAGAATAAACGGATTACATTGGGATTGCCAGACAATAATAATGATGGTTATCCAGATGCAACTGGGGCTTTAAATATGAATAAAATTTATTTGAATTATGTTAAAATGAATGATGTATATCGTTCAACTACTAAATATAAACTTTATACCAACGCAAATTATATTCAAACCGATCATAGATTTACTATGAGTGCGGCACTTTTAGCGAAGAATTCAAATTTAAATTTAACAGCAATTGGTAATCCAACAATTATATTAAGTCGTGGTGGAATTGAAACAACAATTACTGGAACCATCGTAAGGATGTCCCCAACTAAAAATGATTTTATCATTAAATGGGATGATGTTATACCAAGTTCGTGGGGTACGTATCAGATGGATGATGAGATTACGGTAAGTCAAGATTATAAGTTCAACACACAAACAGTTTATAATACTTCTGGTAATGAGGTTTCTTATATTTCCGCAACATTTAATTCAACAACCTATATTGCATCTGCACCTACAATTTCAGATAATAATTGGACTTATACAGGACCATCAAAAACATCCTGTCTTTCGTTAAAATCTGGAATTAGATTTGTATCAAGCCTACGTCCTTGGACCAATTCCTTTTATCAAAACACAAGCTCGATTTGTAATTTTGTTGAATTCCCAACAACTTTAAATTATGATGGCACCACATTTAGTTTTCCCTTTGAATATAGAAATTACGCAGAGTTAGATTATGCGAAGTTTACATTAAAACCTGGATTTACCTATCAAGCTACATACGGATCTTTTTTAGCCATTTATGGGGGGTATACTGCTGCATCCTTGGATGCATTTCGGACCATTAATGGAAATGTAATTACTTATGATTTAAAGGCATTTAGAAATTCATTGACTACTCCATCCAACAATAATTTACGGAATTATCCATTAGAAAATCAAGCAACCTGGATTTCGATCAAAGCTATTCCAAGTTCTCGATGTGATACACAGGCAAATTTGAATATTGATAATGAAATTAAATATCGTAGGATTTTTAATTATTCACCTTCAGATCAGGTTGAGTCTACGGTCAATAGATCTGTTTCTTATGATTTTACCTATGTTTTGGCTAATGGAACAGCAATAACACCCATTTCACAAACTCCCAACTCAGGCGTAGGAAATTATGGTTTCAAATTAACAAATCCAAGCACAACTGGTTCTATCTCCAATTTATGGTTTTATTTAAAACCATTAGGTTCTAATGCGAATTACAGTAATGTAAAAATCGGAGGAATTGCTTCAAGTCCCAATGCCAATGGTTTTTATGTTATTTCAACATTGGCGGCCAATACTTTTGTGGATGTTACTTTTGATATTTCTTTGGCTGGAAATTGTACCTCTGATAATATCAAGGTGTATTATGGAAATGAATGTACAGCATCTTTAATTCCAACTTCCTTTGCTGGAATTTCATGCAGTAAACAATTAGATTTTCAAATCAATCCAGCAGCAGCATCTTTTGATGCGCAGGTTAAGCCTTTAAATGGTGGTGCTCCATATGCTTTTTGTACACCTTTTACTGTGGAATTTGATGTGTCAAGTTCTTCATTAGGAAATATATACGATGTTTTAGCCAAAGTAAATTTGGCAAATGGCTTGGAATATGTGCCTAACAGTGTAAAAGTGAAATATCCAAGTTCTGGGACTTTTACATCAGTAAACTATAATCCAACGATAACGAATTCAGGCAAACAGTTAGATTTCACTATAACTACTTCCACCTTGGGTGAAGCAGGTATTATATCTCAAACTGTTCTTCCGGGTACGGCGAATGTTTCTCAAAATATTGTTACTGTTCAATATCAAGTTCGTACTTTTTGTAGTGCAGATGAAGGAATATCGATTAAACATACTTTTAATGCCAATAAATCTTGCGGGATTGCCCTCCCAAGCATTGTCAAACAATCTAATCCAGTCATTTTCTCGGATGTAGTTAGTTTTAACTATTCGATGGATTTTACTAGAACTAAAAGTGATGTGATTAAAAATTGTACCACCGGTTCTCCTTTTCATATTAGTATGAAAAATGTGGGTCCCTCTTCAACTCCAAGCGATAATGAAATTAGTTTAGTTTTACCCTCAACCGTGCAATTCGGAGCGTATACGGCGGCGGGAAATGTACGTAATGGATCAACCCTGCAGCCCAATGATCAAGATAATGGCGATGGGACTCATACTCTTTCCTGGCCACTTCCATCCAATGTTGCTCAAGGTGATTCAATTGTAATGGATGTCATGCTTAAACCGGTGGAGGGTTTAAGTAACTATCCGACTTTGAATGCATTTTTATTTGTTGGGAAAAACATTTTACTTTCTTGTGATAATGTAATTTGTGATGTGTTTAAATTGAATGGTTTTAAAGCAATCATGCTTGCTTCTGAAGGTGGACCTGATGTTCCTTCAGTATCTATTACTCAACCTACATGCATCGTTTCAACAGGAGGATATACAGTCTCAGCACCAACGGGAACAGGATATACCTTTAGTTTAAATTCGGGAACATATTCAAGTACAAATACAGTGAATAATTTGAATCCAGGAAATTATACTGTGCACGTACAAAATGTGAATCAATGTTTCAATCAAAAAAATATAACGATTCAGCCTCAACCTGATACTGCAGTTGTACCAACATTAACTACTATTCAGCCTACTTGTACAACTAATACAGGTAAGGTAATTGTAACGGAACCCTTAGTTTCTGAAGGGTATGTATTTAGCATAGATGGTGGTGCATATTCAACATCAAGTCAATTTACCGTTAATGCAAATACTGCAGCGCATACTGTCTCGGCTAAAAGAACGACAAGTGTGTGTGCTGAGACGGCAAATTCTGATGTTATTATTTCACAACCTATTACATTGCCTGCTCCTGGTACAATAACTGGGATTAATTCAGTATTGCCAGGAACCAATCAAACTTATTCAATTAATCCTGTTACAAGTGCATCTTCCTATTTATGGACAATACCTGTAAGTTGGACTGCAACTAGCGTTTTAGATAGTACAAGCGTTTCAGTTACCATAGGGACAAATGGAGGAATTGTGAAGGTGGCTTCTATATCTGCAGATGGATGTATATCTACAACCAGTAATTTAACGGTGACTACGGGATGTAGAGCAGGGGAAGTGGCTCCGACTTTTGCTAATACGGTTCAAAATATTAATTGTGGAACTACGTTCGATTTAAGTACTTTGGTAGGAACGAATTTGCCAAGCAATTGTAGTAACTGCGTATTGACTTTCCATTCAGATTCTGTTGCGACAAATTTGAATAAATTATCAGGTACTGCTATTACAGCTGCCAATGTTGGAACCTACAGAGCGGCTTGGTATGATCCAAGCAATGATTGCTACTCGAATTTGACTACCGAGATTGTAGTTAAAAATGTGTTTCCATCAAAACCTATATTTACAAGAACAAATCCAACATGTACGATTGCCACAGGTACCATTGAAATCACCAATCCTATTGGAGTTGATTATACTTATCGTTTAAATGGCGGTAATTATCAAAATTCTCCAACGTTTACAAGTTTAAATCCAGGGACTTATTCAATTACTGTTAAAAATAATTATTCGTGTACTTCAGATAGTTCAGGAATTGTTATTTCAGCACAACCTATAACACCAGCGGAACCGATTGCTCTTCCTGTTCAAATTTATACAGGTAACAAAACAATTGCGTCATTGTCTGCTACCGGTACGTCTTTACAATGGTTTGCCAATTCAACAGGTGGAACAGCATTGGCAAGTAACACAAATTTAGTGGATGAAACGACTTACTATGTGAGTCAAACGGCCGCTAATGGTTGTATAAGTTCTCGTTTGGCAGTAAAAGTTAATCGGATTTCCGATGATTCTCAAACACTTTGTGCAAATTCAACGGTAGCTAATTTGTTGACTTCGCCAAGCGTGGGTTATCAGTCGCTCGTTTATAGTAGTAGTTCAAGTCCAAGCCCATTGAATGAATCAAATATTTTGTCCAGCGGAACATATTACGTAGAGCAATTTTTACCTAAATACATGACTACCTTTATTGGTTCTCTTGATGGAGAAGCGGGTGGTACAAATGGACTAGGTACAGCTGCTACATTGAATAATCCTCGAGGTATAGCTTTTGATGCTAATGGAAATATGTTTGTGGCAGAGGCAGACGGAAATAGAATCCGAAAAGTAACACCGGCTGGATTAGTAACTACTTTTGCTGGAAGTGGGATAGCTGGTTCAGCAAATGGTGTGGGCACTGCTGCTCAATTTAAATTCCCTCAAAGTTTGGCGTTTGATTCTTCTGGAAATTTGTTTGTGACTGATTCTGGAAATAATAAAATTCGTAAAATAACACCAGCTGGAGTTGTAACTACATTTGCAGGTACAGGAATAGCTGGGACAACGAATGGTGCGGGAACGCAAGCGCAATTTTATGGCCCCATAGGTTTAGCATTTAATGGGCTGGGTGAATTGTTTGTTTCAGATGGTTCAAATAATAAAATTCGTAAAATTTCACCCGCTGGAGTAGTTTCGGATTTCGTAGGAGCAGGAGTATCAGGATTTCAAAATGGATCAGGATCTATCGCACAATTTAATCGACCAGCGGGACTTGTTTTTGATACTAATGGTAATTTATTTGTTGCAGATCTATTTAATTCTAGCATACGTAAAATAACACCAAGTGGAATGGTAAGTACATTTGCAGGTAATGGTAATTCAGGAAGTACAAATGGCAATGGCACAAACGCCACTTTTGACTATATGACTGGCTTGGCAATTGATTCTAACAATAATTTGTATACAGGTGGTTTGCATAATTTTATTCGTAAAATCTCTCCAAGTGCTGATGTTACTACTTTTGCAGGGAAATCTTTTGGTTTTTTAGATACTTTGGCTAGTGAAGCTAAATTTATGTTTTCATATCAACTGGCATTTGATAAGGTAGGGAATTTGTATTTTACTGAATCAAACGGAAATAGAATTCGTAAAATTTCTCCTGAATATGTAAGCAACCGTGTTCCTATTAATGTTAATATTGAAACTGTTGATAAACCTACCATCACTGTCGAACAGCCAGTTTGTGGAACGCCTACAGGTAAAATAACCATTTCTGCACCACTTGGAACTCAATATACATATAGTTTAGACAGTGCGCCTTATCAAGCTTCAACCGAATTTAATACTTTGACAGCTTTATCTACCTATTCCATACGTGCAAAAAGTTCAGCATTAGGTTGTCTAAGTGATACCACTCAAGTAACTATATCGAAAGCATTACTGGTACCTTCTAATCCTACTATTTCTAGTTTACGTCCATTGACTTTTTGTACAGGTGATTCTACGGTTTTGGTAAGTAATACAACTATTGGAAATCAATGGTATAAAAATGGTGTAGCTATTTCTGGTGCCAATAATGATACCTTGGTCGTTCATTCAGCTGGAGTGTACAAATCAATGATTTCAAATTTAGACGGATGTATGAGTGACTTTAGTGATTCATTAAAAGTTATTGTTAATTCGGTCCCTAACGTTTCAATTAGCTCTGTATCAAATCCTGGTAATTTAATTACTATTTGTTCAACTAATTCTGATGGTACAACCGGGGAAGTTGTTTTTAATTCAGAAATTAAAATTGGAACATTAGTTCAAGATCCGGATGATTTTAATTTTCAATGGAACAAAAATAATTCGTCCATTTCTTTGGAGACAAATCCCTCACTTTCTACAGATGCGATAGGTACTTATCGATTAAGGGTTTCAAATAAAGTAACAGGTTGTTTTGCATTTTCAGATACGATTAAAGTTCAAAATTTTGCCAATCCTAATGTTGTTTTGTCGAGTACTCAAGTTACTGCCTTGAATTATATCTGTTCCGGGCAAAGTGTGGTAATAAAGGCGATTTCATCTGCCAATGGATTAGAATACCGTTGGAAGGATAATCATGCAAGTTCAAGTACCAGTGGTTTTCTTTCAAATACAGGTGTTATAGGCGTTGCAGATTCACTTATACACAGCCAAAGCTATTTGCACAATGTAACATTGGCAGTAGGAGATAGGCCTTGGGTAACATCATCTAATGCAGGTACTTATGGATTGGCTGAATATTCATTGGAGGTAAAGGATACAAATGGTTGCATCAGTAATCAAGACACATTTCAATTTTATGAAGCTTTACCCGTTAATAAACCTGTAATTTCAGGTGATACATTGGGGTCTTATTGTGCAGACCATACCGTAATTCTTGTTAGTTCGCAATCGTCAGGTAATCAGTGGTTTAAAGATGGATCTGCATTGATAGGTGCAACAAATGATAGCTTAATTGTTACTGCCTCAGGATCCTACCAAGTGAAGGTGACTTCTGATTTAGGATGCGAAAGTGAAATGAGTAATGCAAGAAATGTTACATTAGTAGCATTGCCTTCCAAACCTACTATTTCTGGTGATACACTTGCCAGTTACTGCGAGGGAAATACAGTCGTAATTTCTAGTAGTTCAATAAACGGAAATCAATGGTACAAAAATGGTAATCTAATTTCAGGCGCTACAAACAAGGATTATTCAGTTACAGATTCAGGCATTTATTCACTTAAAGTGACGAATTCAAGTTCTTGTACAAGTGTTTTTAGTGATTCAATTGAAATTACAATTAAACCATTACCTCGAGCAATTATTGAACAAGGTATGGAACTTGCTTTTTCCAATTGTACGAATACTCCCATTAATTTAATGGCTAAGGATCAATTGATTTCTGGGTCCACAAGTTATCAATGGTTTTATAAATCATCACTTTCAGGTACAGATTCTACCTTATCAACTACAGCGCAAACACACAGTGCCACTATAGCGGGCTTTTATTATGTCAATGTAACGACTAACGGTTGTACAAAATCTTCTACTTTAACAAGAATTTATAACCCTCCCGTATTAAACACAACTTCTACTGCGGTTTGTTCGGGAGATACAGTTACAATTAGTGCAGTGAACAGTGGAATTCCTAATTCAGTTTACAAGTGGTTCAGAAATAATTTAGAAATAGTAGGAGAGACCAATGATACTTTAAAAGTATTTCAGCCTGGAACCTATTTTGTTCAAATATCTAGCACCAGTTCTAGTGTTTCTGCGAATTCTTGCCCAGTTTTAATTACAGTGAATCCATTACCTGGTATTTCGATTTCAGGAAATCCGAGTAATTTGAAAGCTTGTTCAGGAAGCTCAGTATTGTTGACTTCTTTGGCTTCAGGTTCGACCAATTACGCATATAGATGGATAAAAGATGGAAGTCTATTAGCTGATACTACCATTAATTATTCCGCAAATGTGAATGGAAATTATCAAGTCGAAGTAACCGATAATAATGGTTGTATTAAAAAGAGTGAAATTTCTACTATTGAAATTTTAGCATTGCCTAATGCTCCTACCGTTAGTGTGCTTTCTCAAACTAATTGTACACAATCGACGGGTTCCATTAAAGTCAATTCACCCACAGGTTCTGGATTTACCTATAGTATGGATGGAGGTAGTTTTCAAACTAACACTACATTCTCCAATGTAGGTGTTGGAGTACACCAAGTAAAAGTGAAAAATTCTGATGGATGTGTTAGTTTGGCTTCAAATGATGTGGAAATCTTATCTAATTCTGGCGCACCTCTTTTACCAACCGCAAGTGTAACAGAACAACCAACATGTTCCTTAGCGACTGGGACCATTGTTGTTTCAGCACCAACAGGAACTGGATTAATGTATAGCATTGATAGCACGAATTATCAGAGTGGATTAACTTTTAGCGGTGTTGTTTCAGGAACATATAAGGTTCGGGTAAAGAATTCTGATGGTTGTGTCAGTACCTCAACGAGTACTTTGACAGTAGTGGCAAATGCGGGTATTCCATCCACACCAGTAGCAAGTGTAACAGTTCAACCGAGTTGTACGGATTCGACTGGCACGATCAAATTTACTGCCCCATTGGGTACTAATTTTAGTTATAGCATTGATTCTACGAATTATCAATCAG
>NZ_JBPXKB010000021.1:0-255 GCF_054558315.1 Aquirufa sp. ROCK-SH2
TAGGTACCTTTGCTCTTAAGAATTTATCTAACTCTTCAGCAAATACAGCAGTTGGGCATAATAGTGGCTTAAACATTACAACAGGTAGTCAAAATGTGGCAATTGGAATGGAGTCTTTATCAGATAACACAACAGCTGGGAATAATGTGGCTGTGGGAGCCTATTCATTGGATTTTAACACAGGAGGAAATAATACAGCAATTGGCTTTAATTCTGGGAAAAATAATACAACAGGTGCGGGAAATACGATATTGG
>NZ_JBPXKB010000022.1:0-255 GCF_054558315.1 Aquirufa sp. ROCK-SH2
CGCTAGCGTTCATCCTGAGCCAGGATCAAACTCTCCATTGTAAATATTCTTTGGATGTTTGACTGTCTCTTACTATATAATAAGAATTGTCATTATCCTTGTCTTGAATGCTACTTCTTTCGTATACTAAACTTTAAATCTAATATACTCTCGTTTATTTTTATCAACACGTCAAAGAACTCTGCGCAATAATACATAATCTACTTCTCGATTCAACCAAGCCTGCGCCTGTTTCCTCTTCAATTATATCCTCTC
>NZ_JBPXKB010000023.1:0-255 GCF_054558315.1 Aquirufa sp. ROCK-SH2
CACTTGCATCTGAGCTACCACTTGCTGCTGAGATCGTTGATGTTGTGCTATCATCTGTTAATACAACTGTCTTACCAGAAACTGGATTGCTATTCGCATCTTTTAGTGTAACTGTTACTGTTGAGGTTGTTGTGCCATCTGCTGTTACATTGATGGATGGTGCTGAAGTAACTGTTGAGGTAGTTGCACTAACTGCTCCTGCCACAAAGGCTACTCTAGCTGTATCGGTAATGCTCACATTATCTCCTGTTGCCG
>NZ_JBPXKB010000024.1:0-252 GCF_054558315.1 Aquirufa sp. ROCK-SH2
CACTTGCATCTGAGCTACCACTTGCTGCTGAGATCGTTGATGTTGTGCTATCATCTGTTAATACAACTGTCTTACCAGAAACTGGATTGCTATTCGCATCTTTTAGTGTAACTGTTACTGTTGAGGTCGTTGTGCCATCTGCTGTTACATTGATGGATGGTGCTGAAGTAACTGTTGAGGTAGTTGCACTAACTGCTCCTGCCACAAAGGCTACTCTAGCTGTATCGGTAATGCTCACATTATCTCCTGTTG
>NZ_JBPXKB010000025.1:0-250 GCF_054558315.1 Aquirufa sp. ROCK-SH2
TTGCACTAACTGCTCCTGCCACAAAGGCTACTCTAGCTGTATCGGTAATGCTCACATTATCTCCTGTTGCCGAGTAAATAACTGTTTCTGCAATGGTGTTTGTAACTGTAAAGGTTACTACTCCACTTGCATCTGAGCTACCACTTGCTGCTGAGATCGTTGATGTTGTGCTATCATCTGTTAATACAACTGTCTTACCAGAAACTGGATTGCTATTCGCATCTTTTAGTGTAACTGTTACTGTTGAGGT
>NZ_JBPXKB010000026.1:0-234 GCF_054558315.1 Aquirufa sp. ROCK-SH2
TTGCACTAACTGCTCCTGCCACAAAGGCTACTCTAGCTGTATCGGTAATGCTCACATTATCTCCTGTTGCCGAGTAAATAACTGTTTCTGCAATGGTGTTTGTCACCGTAAAGGTTACTACTCCACTAGCATTCGAACTACCACTTGCTGCTGAGATCGTTGATGTTGTGCTATCATCTGTTAATACAACTGTCTTACCAGAAACTGGATTGCTATTCGCATCTTTTAGTGTAA
>NZ_JBPXKB010000027.1:0-208 GCF_054558315.1 Aquirufa sp. ROCK-SH2
ACATTATCTCCTGTTGCCGAGTAAATAACTGTTTCTGCAATGGTGTTTGTCACCGTAAAGGTTACTACTCCACTTGCATCTGAACTACCACTTGCTGCTGAGATCGTTGATGTTGTGCTATCATCTGTTAATACAACTGTCTTACCAGAAACTGGATTGCTATTCGCATCTTTTAGTGTAACTGTTACTGTTGAAGTCGTTGTGCCAT
>NZ_JBPXKB010000028.1:0-207 GCF_054558315.1 Aquirufa sp. ROCK-SH2
TAACTGTTACTGTTGAAGTCGTTGTGCCATCTGCTGTTACATTGATGGATGGTGCTGAAGTAACTGTTGAGGTAGTTGCACTAACTGCTCCTGCCACAAAGGCTACTCTAGCTGTATCGGTAATGCTTACATTATCTCCTGTTGCCGAGTAAATAACTGTTTCTGCAATGGTGTTTGTCACCGTAAAGGTTACTACTCCACTTGCAT
>NZ_JBPXKB010000005.1:2500-182807 GCF_054558315.1 Aquirufa sp. ROCK-SH2
TAAGCAGAGGAAGAGAAAACAAAAGTGATTCCGTAAGTAGTGGCGAGCGAACGCGGATTAGCCCAAACCAGTGTTGTTGCGGCAAGACTGGGGTTGTAGGACTTCGATATCGATTTTATAAATGAACATGAACTGTCTGGGAAGGCAGGCCGAAGGAGGTGAGAGCCCTGTAATGGTAAGTTTATTAAATTGTAGGAGTATCCTGAGTAGGGGGGGACTGGAGAAATCCCCTTTGAATCTGCCGGCACCATCCGGTAAGGCTAAATACTACCAAGAGACCGATAGTGAACGAGTACTGTGAAGGAAAGGTGAAAAGTACCCTGAGTAAGGGGGTGAAAAGACCCTGAAACCATACGCTTACAAGCGGTCGGAGCCCTTTCGTGGGGTGACGGCGTGCCTTTTGCATAATGAGCCTACGAGTTACTTTCACTGGCGAGGTTAATCACGTAGACGTGAGCAGCCGGAGCGAAAGCGAGTCTGAATAGGGCGCTTAGTCAGTGGGAGTAGACGCGAAACTTTGTGATCTACCCATGAGCAGGTTGAAGCTCCGGTAAAACGGAGTGGAGGACCGAACCAGTTTACGTTGAAAAGTATTTGGATGACTTGTGGGTAGGGGTGAAAGGCCAATCAAACTGAGAAATAGCTCGTACTCCCCGAAATGTTTTTAGGAACAGCCTCGGGGTCAAGTTTTAAGCAGGTAAAGCTACCGATAGGACTAGGGGGAGTCAAATCCTACCAAATCCTGACGAACTCTGAATGGCTTAAAATATACCCGGGAGTGAGGGTTGGGGTGCTAAGGTCCCAATCCGAGAGGGAAAGAACCCAGACCAACAGCTAAGGTCCCAAAATTTTTACTAAGTTGAACTAAGGAAGTCTGATTGCAGTGACAGCCAGGATGTTAGCTTGGAAGCAGCTATTCATTTAAAGAGTGCGTAACAGCTCACTGGTCGAGCGAGGCGGGCATCGATAATAAACGGGCATCAAGTAAAATACCGAAGCTTTGGATTATATTTATATACTGGTAGGGGAGCATTCTGATCTGCGGAGAAGGTGAAGCGACAAGCTTTGCTGGAGCGTTCAGAAAAGCAAATGTAGGCATGAGTAACGATAATGAGGGCGAGAAACCCTCACGCCGAAAGACTAAGGATTCCTCAGCTATGCTAATCAACTGAGGGTTAGTCGGGGGCTAAGGGCCTAGCGAGAGCGACAGCCTAATGCACAACAGGTTAATATTCCTGTACTTACTTAATGGGCAATTAGATGACGGAGAGAATGGGTTACCAGGTACTGACGGAATAGTGCCTTTGAGAGGCGGCAGCAATGCCAAAACGAGTGTAGCGAGTAATCTTCCAAGAAAAGTTTATGCGCATAACTGTTAAGTAACCCGTACCGTAAACCGACACAGGTGGTCGAGAAGAATATTCTAAGGCGCTCGAGTGAATCACGGCTAAGGAACTCGGCAAATTAACCCTGTAACTTCGGGATAAAGGGAGCCACGAGCAATCGTGGCCGCAGAGAAATGGCCCAGGCGACTGTTTAACAAAAACACATGGCTTTGCAAAATCGAAAGATGACGTATAAGGCCTGACACCTGCCCGGTGCTGGAAGGTTAAGGGGGGATGTTAGCTGCAAGGCGAAGCATTGAACTGAAGCCCCAGTAAACGGCGGCCGTAACTATAACGGTCCTAAGGTAGCGAAATTCCTTGTCGGGTAAGTTCCGACCTGCACGAATGGTGTAACGATCTGGGCACTGTCTCAGCCGTGAGCTCGGTGAAATTGTAGTAACGGTGAAGATGCCGTTTACCCGCAACGGGACGGAAAGACCCCATGAACCTTTACTATAGCTTAGCATTGAGTTTTGGTACTGGATGTGTAGGATAGGTGGGAGGCTGTGAGCCGGTGTCGCTAGGCATCGGGGAGCCAACGTTGAAATACCACCCTTCTTGTACTGGAATTCTAATCCGTTAAACGGAGACATTGCTTGGTGGGTAGTTTGACTGGGGTGGTCGCCTCCAAAAGAGTAACGGAGGCTTTCAAAGGTTCCCTCAGCACGCTTGGTAACCGTGCGTAGAGTGCAATAGCAAAAGGGAGCTTGACTGTGAGACCGACAAGTCGATCAGGTACGAAAGTAGGATATAGTGATCCGGTGGTTTAGTATGGAACAGCCATCGCTCAAAGGATAAAAGGTACTCTGGGGATAACAGGCTGATCTCCCCCAAGAGCTCACATCGACGGGGAGGTTTGGCACCTCGATGTCGGCTCGTCACATCCTGGGGCTGGAGAAGGTCCCAAGGGTTCGGCTGTTCGCCGATTAAAGTGGCACGCGAGCTGGGTTCAGAACGTCGTGAGACAGTTCGGTCCCTATCTGTTGTGGGCGTAGGAATATTGACAGGTTCTGACTTTAGTACGAGAGGACCGAGTTGGACTGACCGCTGGTAAATCAGTTGTTCTGCCAAGGGCATAGCTGAGTAGCCACGTCGGGACCAGATAAGCGCTGAAAGCATCTAAGTGCGAAACTGACCTGAAGATGAGTATTCCATGAAGGGTCCGTGTAGACGACACGGTTGATAGGCTACAGATGTAAAGGCAGTAATGTCAAAGTCGAGTAGTACTAATTACCCGAAAGCTTACTATTTTTAAAATAATTGAAATGCTATGACTATTTATTTTTACTCACAATATGGAAAAAGGCTAAGCCTTGCAAGATTTATGGAGCCGATAGGACGGGTGTTCACCTCTTCCCATCTCGAACAGAGAAGTTAAGCCCCGCACCGCTGATGATACTGGGATCAAACCCGGGAAAGTAAGTAAGCTCCAAGTTATTATCTCAAAGCCAATCCAGAAATGGGTTGGCTTTTTTTGTTTGGTAGAGAGAAAAGAGGAAAGAGGAAAAGAGAAAAACCTATTACCTCTTACCTTTTACCTCTTACATCGTACATCCTACATCATTTCATACACCAATTTCTCCTTTTCATCTATTCTATTATACCATTCCACTCTTTTATTATACTTTTGTGCTCGTTAAATTATTGTTGCAACACTGTTGCAAATTTTAGTCTTATTTATTAACTTGCAACACTATTGCAATTATACCGAAGGTATGAAATATTTGGTTTTATTTTTCTTGATTACGATTGCTTTCTCTTGTAAGAAGGTAGGTGATGATTTGGCTCCCATGGATGATAATGAATTAATTACTTCTGTGGAAATCGAATTTGAAAACGAACAGGACAATGATGAATTTACTGTTAAAGCGCTCGATCGTGATGGTGATGGTGTTTTTGAATACATTCAACCAATAGTTTTAGATCGTAATTCTACCTATCATTTAGAGATTTCGGTATTTGACGATTCTAAACCTAATCGTGTTGACGTAACAGAGGGAATAGAAGAAGAAAGTGATGTGCATTTGTTTGTTTATCGTGTTCTCCCAGCTTCTATCGCCAATTTTCATAGTTTGAATAAAGATAAAAATGGACTTGCATTTGGAAGAAAAGCTAAAATAACGACCAAAAATAATCCTTCCAATAAATTGCAAGGTGCAAAATTACAGGTATTATTAAAGCACCAACCTCCTGTGAATGGGAAACCTGTTAAAAATGGTGATGAGGATTTAGGAAGTACAGATATTGATCTATCCTTTGATTTAATGATTAAATAGTACGACTTTGGCAAAAAGAAAAAAAATAGTAAAATTGATGACGATAGAACGAATTGGCATAATTCTTTCTATCGTATGTGCTATACATTGTATGGCTATGCCCTTTTTACTCATTTTTGCACCCATGTTTTTATCATCTTTTGCTTATTCTGATTCAATGGAATGGAGCCTTGTAATTTCTAGTTTTCTTTTAGCTGCTATTCTTCTGTATTTTGACTTTAAAAAACATCAAAAACCTTTACCACTTGTTTTACTTTTAATCGCGATTTTAATAAAAGCTGCTGAATATTTAGTCAATATAAACTCTTTGGATTGGATTTTTGGTATCTTGTTGGGTGTCAGTATTGGATTTGCCTATTGGTTGAATTACCAACATAAATCTACATGTACTTGTAAAATCAAGTCTTAATTCACAGTATAAGTTCTTAATTTTGTATCTTTACGAAATTAGATGATCATCCTTAAACATTTTTTGTGAGTAATTTTCAATCTACTTCCTACGAGCCTGTAATTGGTCTTGAAATTCATGCTCAGTTACAAACTGATTCAAAAATTTTTGCTAGCGATCCTGTTCGATTTGGCCAGGAAGCCAATACGCTTATTTCTGCGATTTCTTTAGGTCACCCAGGTACTTTGCCGAAACTGAATAAGCGTGCGGTTGAATTTGCTATAAAAATGGGATTGGCTTTAGGATCAAAAATTGCTCCTAATCAATACTTTGATCGTAAAAATTATTTTTATCCTGATCTTCCAAAAGGCTATCAAATTACACAAGATAAAACTCCTATTTGTATCGGGGGAGGTATTCATGTCCATTTAAAGGAAGGATCTAAGTATTTGGAGTTTCACCATATTCACATGGAAGAAGATGCGGGGAAATCCTTACATGAAGGGGATAATCCATTTAGTTTTATTGATTATAATCGCGCTGGAACACCATTGATTGAAATGGTTACTGAGCCGAGTATTCATTCTGCTGAAGAAGCTTTTGCTTTGGTATTTGAGATTCGAAAACTTGTTCGTTATATTGGTATTTGTGATGGAAACATGGAAGAGGGCTCATTGCGAGCTGATGTGAATGTTTCTTTGAGAAAAAAAGGATCACAAACTCTTGGTACCAAAGTTGAAATTAAAAACATGAATTCTTTGCGAAATATTCAACGTGCCATCGAACATGAATGTGTTCGACAGGCAGAATTGTTGGATAAAGGAGAAAAAATTATCCAAGAAACAAGGACTTTCGATGCCCATACTGGTCTCACGCATAGCATGAGAGTAAAAGAAACGATGAATGATTATCGTTACTTTCCTGAGCCTGATTTATCTCCATTAACTATTTCGAAAGAATGGATCGAGGAAATTAGGAGTCAAATGCCAATGCTTCCTTGGGAACAAGAAAAACAATTAATTGATCAATATCATTTGCCTAATTACGATGCTCATATTTTAGCTGATTCAAGAGAAATGGCGGAATATTTTCAAAAAGCAGCATCTTTCACAAAGCACTATAAACAATTATCAAATTGGATGTTGGGGCCTGTTAAATCCCACTTAAATGATAAAAATTTATCGATCATTGAGTTTGAAATTACACCAGAGAGATTAGCGGAAATAATTAATTTGGTGGAAGAAAGAGTGATTAACCACAATTTGGCTGTGCATCAATTATTCCCAATTTGTTTATTGGATGCCAATAAATCTATTAGCCAAATTATTGATGAGCAAGGTTGGTCAGCATCACAAGGAGAGGATCAGATTTCCCAATTTATTCAAGAAAGCATCGCTGCATATCCAGAGAAAGTCTTGGAATATCATAAAGGTAAAAAAGGCTTAATTGCCTTGTTTATAGGGGAGGTGATGAAAAAATCGAAAGGAACCGCAGACCCTAAAAAGGTAAATGCCTTAATGATTGAGGCATTGGAAAAATTAAAATAACATGAAAAAATCACTAAGTATATTATTTGTTTTACTCCTCTCAACCTTTGTGTTGACGGCTCAAAATTATCAGATTAAAGTTAAAGTAGGACAAGTAATTCCGAACAAAAAAATTTATTTGGAATTAATTAATGCACGAGGTCAAGCCATAAAAATCGATTCAGTTTTGCCTAATGCTCAGAATGCAGCTTTATTTACTGGTAAAATTGTGGATCAAGGAGGATTTTACTTATTGAATTTTTATGATGTTCCTAATCCACAAAAAGTTCTATTGATTTTGGAAGGCAACGAAACGGTGGAAGTAACCGCCGACGGAATCAATACTCCAGAAAAACAAGGGAATTTTAGTATTCAATCCAAATCGGAGAATATCAAATATATGCTTCAGTTGATGGCAATATCGAAAGAATTGGAAGGGAAAGTGAAAATTTGGAATGAAGAAATTAAAAAAAATCCTTCATCATCTTCTCGAATTCAAACTGAATTTGCAACAGCTCAGCAATCAACTTTGCAAAAAATAAAATCCCTTGTTCCACAAATGGGAAGTAATTTAGTAGCATTATGGGCGACTAATTTTTTGCCTCAAGATACTGAAATGGCAACTTTGGAAGAAATTGGAAATCGATTTCGTCAAAGTAGACCCAACCACCCTCAAGTAAAACCTTTTTTAGAAAATTTGAAACGCTTGAAAGGGGCGAATCAAGGTTCGGAGGCTCCTGAGATTGCACTACCAACACCGACTGGGGAAATATTAGCTTTATCTTCCTTGAAAGGAAAATATGTGTTGATTGATTTCTGGGCAAGCTGGTGTGGACCTTGTCGACAAGAAAATCCCAATGTAGTTAAGACTTATGCCAAATACAAAGACAAAGGATTTGAAATTTTTGGTGTTAGTTTAGACAAAGATAAAGCGGCGTGGTTAAGAGCGATTGAAAACGATAAATTAGTTTGGAAGCATGTTTCTGATCTACAATACTGGAATTCAGTAGGTGCTCAAGCCTATGGTGTTAATTCTATTCCAATGACCTTCTTATTGGATCCTACTGGTAAAATTGTGGCAAAAGGATTACGAGGTCCGGCATTGGAACAATACTTAGCAAATATATTCAAAGACAAATAATTTACAGATGAAAATTGCAATCATAGGCTGTGGAAATATGGGTATGGCTTTTGCCAATTCATTTATTCAATACAATTTGGTACAAAAAGAGAACCTTTTGTTGATTGAAAAAAATAAAGAGCGAGGAGAAGTATTGCAAGAACAAAAATCTGGGATAGTTGTCGATACGATATCGGATAAGATCTCTCATGTGGATTTAATCATTTTATCCGTTAAGCCTCAGGATTATGCGGTTGTAGCGGATGAATTAAAGCAAGTTATTCAGCCCAAACAATTGGTTTTATCTATCATGGCTGGTATTCCTATTGCCACGATCCAACAATCATTGAATCATGCATTAATCATTCGTGCGATGCCCAATACGCCTGCCTTGTTAGGAATGGGTATGACCGCTTTTGCTTCAGCTCCAGAAGTGGGTTTGTCGGATATTCGTAAAGTAGAGAATTTGATTAATTCAACTGGTAGGGCTGTATTTTTGGAAGAAGAAAGTTTGCTGGATGCTGTAACAGGCTTGAGTGGAAGTGGTCCGGCTTATTTCTTTTATTTGATTAAAGCCATGATTGATGCTGGGGTTCAAATGGGATTTGATTCAGCGATGTCGGCTTTATTAGTTAAACAAACCATGTTAGGGTCTTATCATTTGATGCAAACTAGCGATAAATCCTTGGATGAATTGATTCAAAATGTCGCTTCTAAAGGCGGAACTACGGAAGCAGCGTTAAAAACATTCACGGAAAAAGCCGTAGCAGAAGGTTTGCAACAAGGTATTTTCGCAGCCAGGGATAGAGCAGTGGAGTTAGCGAAATAGTAAATTAAATAGCTATCAAAAGATATCTTTTAGTTCTTCCTCGCCCAGTTTCCTAGAAATCGTTTCTCCATTCGGTGAAAAGTTCGGATTTGTACTAGAAAACAATTGTTCTACCAATGACCTTAATTCCTCATTATTTAGTCTTTTTTGTTGGAATTTGATGGCTGATCGATTGGCCATGGCTTGTGCTATTTTTTCAATTCGGTGTTGATGGAATTCGGAAGACTCATTTTTAACTTGTTCCAATATTCCCTCAATTAAATTTTGTCCATCTTCTTCTGCGAGTCCTGCTGGTACTCCTTGTACCCAATACATATTTTCTTGGTCCAAGGATAATTGAAATCCCAAATCAGTAATATCTTCCTTTATCTCTTCTAACAAACTTTTATCTGATGGAGAAATATGTAATATTTTAGGAAAAAGTAATTGTTGGGATACTCCATTTTTCCTTTTCAGATTTTCAATGAATTGATCATAAAGAATTCTTTGGTAGGCTCTTTTTTGATCGATTAACAATAGCCCTTCTGAAATGGTAACGGCTAAATAGCGATTTAAAATTTGTATGACTTGAAAATTATTCGATGTTTGATTATCAAGGCTTGAAAGATTGGCTTTGCTTTGTAAGGTTGTCCCACTTGTATGTTGGTTCAATTGAGATTCAAATAATTGATCTTGTTGAATGGCTGGGGACTGTCGTTCAAAATCATTGATATTGTCTTGCAATCCTTCATATAGCTTTTTCCAAGCGTCTTGAATGGAATGTTTTTTAGCTGGGAAATCTGTTGATTGCTTAAATTGGGAAGAACTTGTATTGAAATTAGTTTTATCTGTTTGAAATTTTGGTATGTGAAAATTCACGTTAGTATCAAAATCCAATGAAGGAATCAAATTGTTGATGCTCAATGTTTTTCTGATCGCCGCTTGAACAATCGCGTAAATAGCCCTTTCGTCGTCGAATTTGATCTCAGTTTTCGTTGGATGGACATTTATGTCAATATGACTTGGATCGATGCTTAGAAACAAAACATAGAAAGGGAAGGCGCCATCTGGGAGTAGTCGTTCATAGGCACTCATCACAGCATGATTGAGGTAGGTGCTTTTGATGAACCGATTGTTGACGAAGAAAAATTGTTCTCCACGTGTTTTTTTAGCATGTTCAGGTTTTCCTACATACCCTTTGATGCTGACATAGCTTGTTTCTTCCTCACAGGCAGCTAATTGTTCACGGTAAGTTTTACCAAAAAGATCTACAATTCTTTTGCCTAATTTTTCTGGGTTAAGTAAATAGGTTTCTTGATCATTTTGGATCAAAGAAAATTTAATATCGGGGTGTGCCAAAGCGATTCGTTGAAATTCATCTAAAATATGACGCATTTCTACGGGATTCGACTTTAGGAAATTTCTTCGGGCAGGTATATTATAAAATAAGTTTTTTACAGTGATGGATGTTCCTAGTGGGCAAGAGATGTTTTCTTGGCTTTTTACTACGGATGCTTCAATTCGGAGTGAAGAACCTAATTCATCATGTTCTCTTTTAGTTTTAAGCTCTACTTGGGCAACAGAAGCAATAGATGCCATTGCTTCACCACGAAATCCCATGGTTTTTATGCTAAATAAATCTTCTGCTTTTTTAATTTTTGAAGTGGCATGTCTTTCGAAGCACATTCTGGCATCTGTTTCAGACATTCCTGAGCCATTATCGATGACTTGAATGGTATTTTTCCCTGCGTCCTTTACGATGAGCTGAATAGAGGTCGCTCCAGCATCGATGGAATTTTCCATCAACTCTTTTACTACGGAAGCAGGTCTTTGAACTACTTCTCCAGCCGCAATTTGGTTGGCAATCGCATCAGGAAGGAGTTGAATCAGATCACGCATGGAATAAATGAGTAATTTTTAAATTAAGTACCAAATAAAGCAAAAAAAAGGGAATGTTGCCATCCCCTTTTTTCGAAAATCGGTAAGTTGATTATTTTAATTCAACTTCAGCACCAGCTTCCTCTAAAGATTTTTTCAAACCTTCAGCCTCATCCTTGCTTACACCTTCTTTAACAGCCTTTGGAGCAGCATCAACTACATCCTTAGCTTCTTTCAAACCTAAACCAGTTAAGTCTTTTACTAATTTAACGATCGCTAATTTGTTAGGACCAGCTGACTTCAAGATAACATCAAAAGATGTTTTCTCTGCAGGAGCATCTCCACCGTCGCCACCAGCTGCAGGACCTGCAACCATTACAGCACCAGCAGCAGCTGGCTCAATACCGTACTCATCCTTAAGGATAGCAGCTAATTCATTTACTTCTTTTACAGTTAAGTTCACTAATTGTTCAGCGAACGCTTTTAAATCTGCCATTTTTTGAAAATTTAATTGTTAAGAATTAATTATTTGTTGAGGATTAAACCTCGTTTAAACTTGAGTAAAAATTATTCTGTGCGCTCAGATAATGTTTTAACAAGGCCAGCCAATTTGTGTTCACCACTCTTAAGAGCTGCAACAACATTTTTAGCGGGCGATTGTAACAATCCGATAACTTCTCCAATCATCTCGTTTTTCGACTTGATGTTTTCTAGAGCGACTAATTGACCTTCGCCAATGTATAAGCCACCTTCGATAGAAGCACCTTTGAATGTAATTTTGTCTTTTCCAGCTTCTTTTTTGAAGTCTTTGATCAATTTTGCTGGAGATTTAGCATCTTCTGGAGAGAAGATAATTCCAGACATTCCTGTCAAAACTTCAGCATTAAATGCTGAATAATCGTTTCCTGTTTTCTCTAAAGCTTTAGCGATTAACGTATTTTTGAAAATACGGAATTCTAAACCTCTTGCGAAACACATTCTACGAAATTGAGTTGCCTCAGCTACCGTTAAACCCGCTGTACTTGCGATGTAGAAGTACGGAGTTGCAGCAAACTTTTCGCCCAACTCATCAATAATTTGATTTTTTTCTTCTCTTGTCATATTACAAACCGCTTACAGTCGACTTATCAATGATGATGCCCGGAGACATTGTCGATGATATGTTGATAGATTTAACATAAGTACCTTTTGCTGAACTAGGCTTTAATTTCATCAATGTATTGATTACTTCTTGCGCATTTTCAACAATTTTCTTCGCATCAAAAGATACCTTACCAATTGAGGTATGGATAATACCAGTTTTGTCAACTTTAAAGTCGATTTTACCAGCTTTTACTTCTTTTACTGCATTTCCTACTTCCAAAGTTACTGTACCAGACTTTGGATTAGGCATTAGTCCACGTGGACCTAACACACGTCCCAAGCGACCTAACTTAGCCATCACAGTTGGCATAGTAATGATTACGTCGATATCGGTCCAACCGCTCTCGATTTTTGCAATGTAATCATCTAATCCTACGTGATCAGCTCCGGCTGCTTTTGCTTCCTCTGCTTTATCGGGAGAACATAATACGAGAACTCGTACGTCTTTCCCGGTTCCATGAGGTAGGGCAACCACGCCACGAACCATTTGGTCTGCTTTGCGGGGGTCTACTCCTAAGCGAACATCGATGTCCACTGAAGAATCGAATTTAGTATAGGAAATTTCCTTCAGAATCTCCGCCGCTTTGTCAAGCGAATACGCTTGCGTTGCATCGTATTTTGAAAGGGCTTCCTTTTTTTTCTTCGTAAGTTTTGCCATTACCTTTAAATTAAATTGTTAATTTCTGATTTTTTGTAAATCAGAACGGTTTTTCACCGGAAACAGTAATACCCATTGATCGGGCCGTTCCAGCAATCATACTCATTGCTGCTTCAATTGTAAAACAATTTAAGTCTGGCATCTTTGTCTCAGCGATTACTCGAACTTGATCCCAAGATACTGAACCAACTTTTTTCAAGTTAGGTTGAGCTGAACCAGATTTAACTTTCGCAGCTTCCAATAACAAAATTGGTGCTGGAGGAGTTTTTACAACGAATTCAAACGATTTATCCGCGAAATAAGTAATTAGGACTGGCAATACTACGCCAGGTTTATCTTGTGTTCTAGCATTAAATTGCTTACAGAACTCCATGATATTTAATCCTTTCGAACCTAAAGCAGGACCGATGGGCGGTGAAGGATTGGCTTGGCCACCTTTGCATTGAAGCTTAACGTAACCAGCTATTTCTTTTGCCATATTAAAACATCGTTTATTAAGTGAATTGGTGGAGTTTCTCTGCCAATAAGGGTGGAAGCTTCCTTATCTGATATGCTCCGTTTGACTTTCCAGCGTAACAAACCTTTCAGTCTATTCCATTAGCCCAACTTGGGTGTCACAGAATCCCGCTTTTAAACGGACTGCAAAATTAGAAGTAATTATTTTAAAAACCAAATGTTTTTATATTATTAAATATTGGGGCAAAAAAAATCCTGTCAATTGCTTTGACAGGATTTTAATTTTTCTAGAATTTGCTTTTATTTCTCTACTTGAGAATAATTTAATTCCAAAGGTGTATTTCTTCCAAAGATTTTCACCATCACATGTAATTTCTTACTGTTTTCATGAATTTCTTCAACTGTTCCTTCAAAAGAAGCAAAAGGCCCGTCGATTACTCGAACAATTTCACCTTTTACAAATGTTACTGATTCTAATTCTTCTACCGCTGCTGATTCATCCACTTTACCTAAGATACGATTTACTTCAGCTTGACTCAAAGGCATTGGTTTTTTTACCATTACTTTTACCTTTTTTGTTTTACCTCCTTCTATCTTAGTTTCTTCTTGCTCTTCGTTAGTTGTTTGTAAAAAACCGATTACACCTGGTGTCGAAGTCAAAATATGACTCACCTCTCCAGCTAAATCCGCTTCTACCATGATATAACCAGGGAACAAGTTTTTTTCACGAATGACTTTTTTCCCTTTACGGATTTCGTAAATTTTTTCGGTAGGAATCAATATTTGGGGAACAGAATCTAACACACCTTGGCGAGTTAATTCGTTCTCCATATAAGTTTTTACTTTTTTCTCTTGTCCTGAAATTGCTCTCAAAACATACCATTTAGTCTCTGCCATGGGAATTTGATCTTTTATGGATCGGGGCTTAAAGCCAATTATTAAAATGAACTATAAAATAAATCCAACCCTGATTTGAAGGCCAAGTCGATAAGTCCTACCAATAAGGCAAAAATTAAAGATGCCACCAATACTAAAACTGAACTTGATTGAAGTTCAGAGAATTTAGGCCAAGTTACGTTTTCAGTAACTTCTACCCAAGATTCTTTAATTAATGATGTAAAATTGCTCATATTTTCACCGTTTTTGACGGTTTTTAAAATTTACTAAGCACGGGCACAAGGATTCGAACCCTGACCAAAGGTTTTGGAGACCTGCATACTACCATTATACTATGCCCGTATAAAGGATTGCAAATTTAGGTAAATTTTCAGAATTTGCAAACCTCAATTCATTTTTATCTTCTTACCATTGAGAATAATTGGTAGGAACTAAGAATCTTCTGATTGTTTTGGAATGACTATTACTGTATTTCGGATCAGTTGAAATTCTTTTCCAATCAGCATCTGCGGAAAATTTGGCCCAATTTGCATCTCTTTCCTCCATATTTGAAAAGCCTACCATATATGTTAGACTAGGAGCAAATTCGCCTGCTAAAACTTCTCCGAAAAAAGTTCTATGTAAACCTACGTGATCAAAAATCTTTAATTCTTCCTCATTAAACATCGCTATTTTACGCTTTAAGGCATCCTCATTGTATGATTCGTAAGTTCTCCATTCATATATTCTCTCAGGATTACTCTTCGGAATGATTAATTGAGGGCTTTCTTTGAAAGCTTTTGCTAAGGTTGTCGACATCTTGTCGAACATAGGTTTTTCTAAACCAACAGCCTCAAAATAATTTTTACTTGCTGCTTGATAGACAGCATCATTTTCCAACGCTGCTTTATAACCTTCATACGAGGTGAGATTTGCAAATGGTATAGCGACAACAAGCACAACGGGCTCAGGCTTACCTAAGTCTTTAAATACACCAACTTTTGATACACCGTATTTATTCAATGCGGGGATCAAAGCTTTTGATAAGTAATTTTCTAGTAAACCTACATTTCCTCTGAATTTCATTTCATAGGTTCTTAATTCGTAATACTCTTGGCTGAATACAGAAATGATTGACAAGCAAGTCAAGACGAATGTTAATGTGAATTTTTTCATAGTTTTGGATTTTTTGTTTAAACAAAAAAAGAGCGGTAAAACCGCTCTTTTCAATATAGGTAAGTAATAAAACTTAGTCTAAGATTTCAGTTACCTGACCAGCACCTACAGTACGTCCACCTTCACGAATCGCGAAACGTAAACCTTTGTCCATAGCTACAGGGTTCAATAAAGTAACTTCGATAGTTAAGTTATCACCTGGCATACACATTTCTACTCCTGCAGGCAACATGATTTCTCCTGTTACGTCTGTTGTACGGAAATAGAATTGTGGACGATATTTGTTAAAGAATGGAGTATGACGTCCACCTTCTTCTTTAGACAAGATATAAACCTCAGCTTTGAATTTAGTGTGAGGCTTCACTGAACCTGGCTTACAGATTACCATACCACGACGGATATCAGTTTTCTCAATACCACGTAACAATAAACCTACGTTATCACCAGCTTCACCACGATCTAAGATCTTACGGAACATCTCAACACCAGTTACTACAGATTTCAAGTTTTCAGCTCCCATACCTAAGATATCAACACCTTCACCTGAGTTAATAACTCCAGTTTCGATACGACCAGTTGCTACAGTACCACGACCAGTGATCGAGAATACGTCTTCAACAGGCATCAAGAAAGGCTTATCAACATCACGCTTAGGAAGTGGAATCCAGCTATCTACTGCATCCATCAAAGCTTCGATAGTCGCTACCCATTTAGCATCTCCGTTCAATCCACCTAAAGCAGATCCTTGGATTACTGGAATGTTATCACCATCGAACTCATAGAATGAAAGCAATTCACGGATTTCCATTTCTACTAATTCTAATAATTCTGGATCATCCACCATATCCACTTTATTCATGAATACAACTAATTGAGGTACACCTACTTGGCGAGCCAAAAGGATGTGCTCACGAGTTTGTGGCATTGGTCCGTCTGTTGCAGCAACTACTAAGATAGCACCGTCCATTTGAGCAGCACCAGTTACCATGTTTTTCACGTAGTCAGCGTGACCTGGACAGTCAACGTGTGCATAGTGACGGTTAGCTGTTGAATACTCAACGTGAGCAGTGTTGATAGTGATACCACGCTCTTTCTCTTCTGGAGCTGAGTCAATTGAAGAGAAATCTTTCTTCTCAGCTAGACCTTTTTCAGAAAGAACTTTTGTGATAGCAGCAGTCAATGTAGTTTTACCGTGGTCAACGTGGCCAATAGTACCAATGTTTACGTGGGGTTTACTTCGGTCAAAATTTTCTTTTGCCATGATTATTTAGTTCTTAATTATTTATAAAAAGTTTCAAAATGTACTTACTGATTAATTCCGCTAGTATTTAGAGCCTTTGAGCAGGATTGAACTGCCGACCTCTTCCTTACCAAGGAAGTGCTCTACCACTGAGCTACAAAGGCTTTTACCTTTTGGCTACTCACATTATTTAAGTTTTCTCAATAAAAAAATACTAGAAGAAGAATCTTCTAGCGTTTATTTGTTGAGCGGGAGACGGGGCTCGAACCCGCCACCTATAGCTTGGAAGGCTATCGCTCTACCAAATGAGCTACTCCCGCTTAAACTTTGTAGGTAGAAAAAATTAATTTTCCTTTATTTGAATTGTGGGGACAGATGGATTCGAACCACCGTAGGCATTCACCAGCAGATTTACAGTCTGCCCCATTTGGCCGCTCTGGTATATCCCCTAATTCTTAGTTCAACGTAACTTTTCGCTGAAATAGTTCGCAAAAGTAGCTCAATTTTTTATTTCTACAAAGCCTTGTGCCAAAATTTTTAAATAAATTTTATAATAATTTGATTCCAAAACTAAAACCTGTCATTTTTGGTCCATGTTTTATGTCAAATACAGGGCTTAAATCATAATTGAAAAAGAAATCTGGGAAATTTTTGATCGCTATTTCTGCCTTTATTCCGTATCTGAATGAATTTATGTTAAAATTGTTGGAATTCTTTACCAAATTGTCATTTTTTTCTTCAATCGTTTTTGTCCAACTATCTATTCTGTAAGCCACATATCCTCCTAGACCAATCATTTGAATGCTCGAATTTTTTGAGAATGACCAATAAGGCATGATGGGAATACTCAAATAACTGATGCCTAATTTGTTTTTCGCATATTTGATTTCATTTAAATTGGCATCTATTTGAGGTTGAAAGATGGTCTGTCCATTTCTATTTTCAAGGACTCTATTATGATCAAAAATGAAACTATACCACTCAATTCCTATCCCATAGCCTAATTTTAAGGCACTTTTTTTGTATCTCGATAAGGTCGCCGTCCTAGCAATTTCCAAATAAACATACCTAGAACTTAGAGGTTTTAAATTGGCATCTGTATCTAATATAGTTGGCGGATAAATGGCGGTTTGAATAGGAGAGATATCTTTGGACAACCCATTTAAACCTAAATACAAATTGAGTCCTTTGCGGTTATATAGATTCAAGTTCTTCTCTTTGGGATGTATTTTAGTGGTGTCTTGTCCCCATATTACCTTTGTTTCACTTCCGTCCGCCTCTTTGACTAACACTCCATTCCAGTCGACATGCACCTCTTCTTTTCCTTCTACGACATGTACTCCATTTAATCCAACTTTGATTTGTTCCTTCGGTTTTTCGGTTTTTTCAGCTTTGATTTCCGGAAATACTTCCAAATTATCAGGGATATCATTGTTTTTTACCAAAGCTATTTCCACCTTTTGTCCACCTAATTGAACCTTAATGGAGGGATTGGTGCTTGTATCCTCCTTTATTAGTTTTCTTATTTGTTGCCACAGGCTGTCACTTAAACTGATGCCTTTTTTCTGGAATTCTTTCTCCAAAGCTTCTTTTAAGGAGATTTTATTATCTGAATGCCTACCAATGATTTTTTGATCTCTTTGATCAATCTTTAGGTATAAACTATCTTGCCCGCTTTTGGCAGATAGCTGATGACCTATTAAAAGGAGTAGAATGATTGCGATATTTTTCATGATTTATTGAAATGTTTGTTTGAATTTTTCTTCTGTGCGGTAATACGTATTGGCTACTTGGTGAATACTTCCTGTGATATTTTCTGGGGCATCCTCCAGGTTATTTTCACCATTCATGATATTTTTTAATTGTTTGATTAATTTCAGGAATGATTTTTTCTTTTTTTCAATGGGTTTTGCCTCAGCTATTTTTTCCAACTGAACAGTTGTTGGAATTGGATCAATGGAAACCTTTACCCAAACTTCCTCCGTGCCTTCTGGCTCATGTTGGCTAATCGAGTTTTCATTATTTTGGGTTGTCGATGCCAAATTTTGACTAAGGTCTGTTTTTTCAATTTCAACCTTCTTTTCATTGACTGCTGCGACTTCTTTTGATATTAGCAGTTTATGAATAGTTGTCTGAACTCGTTTTTTTGAATCTTCTTTTGCCAAAATCTTTTCATGATGGATTTTTTCAGGTGTTTCTACCAATATTGAATTGCCATTGGATTGGGTAGTTTTTGGTAATTCTGTGACTTGATTGATGTCATTTAGCCATTTTAAACCAATAGCCAGCGCGATAATGGCTGCCCAAGTCCAATATTTTTTCATTGGAGTTTTGGAAGCTATCAATAATTTAGGCTCATCCTCTTTGGATAATTGATGATCTATTTTTGACCATAATTCTTCTGAAGGTTGCGAAGAGCTATTTTTTAATTGATTTCTCCAATTTTCTTCTAATTTTTCCCACGAATTATTTTTTTGATTTTTCATATTTGTGAGTTATTAAATTTTGTTTGTAAGATCATTCTTGCTCGTGAAAGCTGTGATTTTGAAGTTCCCTCAGATATTTGTAACATTTCCGCAATTTCTTTGTGGGAATATCCTTCAATGGCATATAAATTGAAAATTGTTCGATATCCCATGGGTAAGTCTTCGATCATTCTTTCTATTTCTTCCACTTGTAAATTCATCATTCCATTTTCCGGACTCGAGAGATCCCAGGTTTCATCGATATCTATCCATTGGAAGCGATGATTTTTTCTGATTTTCATTAAAGCTTCATTGGTGAAAATTCTTCGAATCCATCCTTCGAAACTGCCTTGCTCTTGAAAAGCATCTATTTTAGTAAAGACCTTCATAAATCCTTCCATCAATGTATCTTCTGCTTCTGGACCATTTCCCAAATATCTTTTGCAAACAGCTAGCATTTTTCCTGCATATAATTGAAAAACAGCATATTGCGCATCTCTTTCTTGGTTTTTACATCCCAAAATCAGATTTGTTTCGCTTGAATATTTAAGTAAATGTTTTGCCAATGAATTTTTAATCTACAGATCTTTTAGATGTATTTCCTTGATAAATGGTTGCGTGCATTTGAAAAGAAATTCAAATTTACGTTCTTTACAAAGATTATATTTCATTTTTATGTCGAATTCAGCTCCAATTGGAATTTTTGATAGTGGTATTGGTGGTTTAACCCATGCTCATGCTATTACAAGTTTGATGCCCAATGAACCCATCATTTATTTTGGAGATACTGCACATTTGCCATACGGAGATAAATCAGCGACTGCCATTCAATCTTATTCTGTGAAGATTTGCAATTTGTTGCTGGAAAAAAAATGCAAGTTAATTCTCATTGCTTGTAATTCTGCCTCTGCTGCTGCTTATGATTTGGTCAAAGCCTATGTGGGTTCAAAGGCCATGGTAGTGAATGTGATTGATCCCGTGATTGAATATTTGGGAGAAAATTGGGAAAATAAAACCGTTGGATTAATTGGAACTAAACAAACAATCAATAGCGGTATTTATGAAAAGAAAGCCACAGGTTTACATAAAAATATCAAGGTTCAATCCTTGGCGACTCCATTACTAGCACCGATGATTGAAGAGGGATTTTTCAATAATCGTATTTCGGAACATATTATTAAAGAATATTTAGACCATAAAGAACTTTCTGCCATTGATGGATTAATTCTAGGTTGTACACATTATCCTTTGATCAAAGCTCAAATTGAAGCTTATTATAATGGCAGTATTCCTGTAATCGACACATCCATTATTGTTGCAAAGTATATTCAAGATTTATTGAAAAAGGAGGGTCAGCTATCTGAAGCCGCGGAAGTAGGAACTCGGCAATTTTTTGTTTCTGATTTTACGGAATCTTTTGAGAAGGCTACTCAAATTTTTTATGGCGAAGCGATTAAATTAACCAAATACCCCATTTGGGATTAAAGCTTTTGTCCAAATAAGTTGGCTACTCGCGACTTTATTTTCAATTTAAATAATTTTTCTTCTTGTTCCTTTTTACTTTGTTTGAACCAAAGAAAAGCAATCCCTGCCACCAAAAGATAAGGGGCACTTAATAAGTATAAAATCCCTGTATTTAATCCTGTGGCAATATTACTTCTACCGTTTGAGATAGAACTTTCAATCGTTGTCCGACACATGGCGCATTGTCCAAAAGAATCGATGGAAATGAAGAGGACAATTACTAATAGCAAGAAGGTGAATTTCTTAAGCATAGTAAGGTGATATTAACAAATAAACAATTACTCCAGTGATTGAAACGTATAACCAAATGGGGAATGCCCATTTTACTGCCTTTTTATGTGCAGGAATGTCATCTGTCAGCGCGTAATAGATGGCTTTTAATACTAATCTTACTACTCCAATGGATAATAATATGTGAGTAATTAAGAAAAAATAATAGATGTATTTACTAATTCCTTCGCCTCCATATTTAGTAGATGGATTTGAAATATGGTATAAAATGTATAAAATTAAAAAGAAGGCTCCTTGGATAAAGGATAATCCCATGTATTTTCTATGCAAGCTAATGTTGTTGTTTTTGATGGAGATAAAGCCCAAGACTAAACAAATTGCTGTTGTTGAGTTAAGTATAGCAATAATATGAGGGATAATTTTAGTCCATTCCCCTAAGGCCACTTGTATTTGTAGTCCGATTAACACGGCTACCGCTACCGGTATCGCAATGGACAAAATATTTACGATTTGATCGTTTTTGCTTGATTTTTCTATTTTAAAAGCACTCATATTATTTTTCGCTTAGGTATATTTTTTGAAGAACCTTCATTTCCATAATGAGACGATCTACTTCTTTTCGATCAGTTCCATCATAAAATCCACGAATAACTCCTTCTTTATCGATTAATACTAAACGTTCAGAATGGATAAATGTTTCGTCTGGATTTTTTATTGCTTGATCATATTCTGAAGCATCAGCTAAAGGGACGTGAAAACCTTTTAAAATTAATGGGTAAACTTCTTTCTTTTCACCGGTTAAGAAATGCCAATTTTTATTGGAGGTATCAAATTTAGTTGAGTAAGCTTTTAAAATTTCAGGCTGATCAAATTTGGGGTCAACAGAAATGGAAATAAATTGGATCTTTGGATCATTGGTAAATGCATCTGCCACTCGATTGATTTGTGAATTGAGTTTCGGACAAATGGTAGTACATCGGGTGAAAAAGAAATTCGCGACGTAAATGTTGTCTTTTAGCAGATTAGAGGAGAAAATGTTCCCGTTTTGGTCTGTTAAACTAAATGGGGGAATTGTCTGGAAAACGGTGTCCATTTTGGACTCATTCCATCTAGGATGCGCTCTTTCTCGCATCAAAATTTCACCGGTTGTGGAATCTATGGCTGGAATAAATCGAGGAAGGGTAAAGTGATTTTCCCCAAAAGTACTAAGGCCTAAATAAATAAAAACAGGCACTATTAGTACGAGTAATAAAATGCCTGCTTTTTTCATTGTAGATTGTCAAAATAAATTAATATAAGTGTCCGCCTTCGTAGATTAATGCTACTAATAACCAAACAACAAATACTACTGGAATTAAAATCATCCAGATTAAAGTTTTTACTTCATGTTTTAAGTGCATGAATTCACCAACAATATAAAATGCTTTTACGATGGTCATTCCACAGAATATAGCTACACGAAGGGTGTTAGCAGGCATGGTAAAAGCAATTACGAATTCAATTGCAGTAAGAATTAATAAAATCCAAAATGTTTTCCAAATAGCGCCAGTTTGTGGAGCTGGAATTTCTTTTTCAGAGCTATCGTGTGATGTAACGTGCGATGCCATAATGTATATCAATTAAATATTAAACAAGATAAAAGAAGGTAAATACAAATACCCAAACTAAGTCTACAAAGTGCCAATATAAACCAACTTTCTCTACCATTTCATAATGACCTCTTCTTTCATAAACTCCCGTAGCAGCATTGAAAAAGATCAACACGTTTAAGATTACTCCTGAAAATACGTGAGTTCCGTGGAATCCAGTAATAAAGAAAAATAAGTCGGCAAATGCAGGAGGGCCGTATGGATTTCTAACCAAGTTAGCTCCTTCTATCGGTTGCATGACACCATCTACCAATTGTTTTGCTGCCAAAGATAAATCCTCTGGTCCATGGATAAAGTGTGTCCATTCCCAAGCTTGAGAACCTAAGAAAGTGAATCCACCTATGATTGTCCATAACATCCATTTTTCCACATCTTTTCTATCTCCTCTGTGTCCAGCTTCTACTGCTAAAACCATGGTAACTGAAGACGCAATCAAGATGAAAGTCATGATTCCAACGAATACCAATGGCAATGACATTCCGTGTAAGAATGGAACTGCTTCGAATACTTTTTCAGGAATTGGCCAATGGCTTGTCGAGAAGTAAAAAGTTTGTGGAGTTCCTTCCCAAGCAGGTTGACTAAAACGGATCATACCGTAAGTGATCAATAATGCAGAGAATGTGAAAGTATCAGATAGGAGGAAAAACCACATCATTAGTTTTCCGTAACTTGCTTTTAATGGTTCAGAACCACCAGTCCAAGTTAAATTTTCTGGTACAGCAGGGGCAGCGTGTGCAACTGACATGAGGTTAAAGCTTAATTGTTAAACACTAAAAATAAAAATAAATAAATCCACAAGGCATCCAAAAAATGCCAATAGGTACTGCAAATTTTAATTTGGGTCAAGGCTTTTGCATTGATTTTCAGTTTAAATGCTGCAACTAGTGCAACTAATAAAACGATTAATCCGGAGATTAAATGTAGGCCATGTAGACCTGATAAAACATATACAAAAGAACCTGATGGATTACCTACAAAATATACATTCATTTCCACTAATTGGATCCAACCATAATATTGTAGAATTAAAAAAACTAATCCGAGCACAAAAGTAATAGAAATACTTGTTCTTAACGCATTAAATTGGTCTTTTTTTGCAGCGGATAATGCGAATTGCATAGAAATACTGCTTAATGCCAAAATACCTGTGCTTATCCAGAACAAATTGGGTAATTTAAACTCGACCCAATTGCCTTCTGCTTTTCTCACTAAATAGGCACTAGTGAAGGCTGCAAATAGCATTATGATCGAAACGATGAATAACCACATGGTAAATATTTTGGGATTTACGGATCTTGTAGGCGCCGGTTCCATTGAATTTATTTCTTTTTTCATGTTGATTAAAGTTTATCAAATAAGTAGGCAATTTGTACTATTGGTAAATATAAAAACGACCCGAACATCATCCATTTAGCGGATTTGTCTGTCGGTTTCATCATTAAATAAAATGTTTGGCATAAAAATAGGGTACTTGCTGTTACCGCTACAATCGCTGAATTTATGCCTGTCATGTGTAATAGATACGGAACAAATGCCAAAGGCACTAAAAATACCGTATAAATCATGATGGTAAATGCTGTTTTTAAATTTTTCTTACCATCGTTGGGCAACATTTTAAATCCAGCTCTTTTATAATCTTCGTCTGCTACCCATGCGATGGCCCAAAAGTGAGGGAATTGCCAGAAAAATTGGATAGCGAATAAGATGCCTGGTTCCCAGCTGAAAACATTGGTAGCTGCCAAATAACCAATCATAGGAGGGAAGGCACCTGGAAATGCGCCAACAAACACCGAGATAGGTCCAACGCGCTTTAATGGAGTATAAACAAATCCGTATAAAATATAAGACAAAGCTCCAATTGCTGCCGTTTTCCAATTAAAGTAGGCTAACAAGGTTATCGCGAAAACGGCCATAATTGCCCCAAATAATATTGCATTGGATGGAGTAATGCTTTCTGTTGGTAGCGGACGTTTAGCTGTTCTTTTCATTAATTTGTCGAATTCAATTTCTTTTAATTGATTGACAATATTAGCTGCCCCGGTAAGTAAAAAGCCTGCGAATGAGATGATGGCTATGTTTAAAAAGGAAACTTCTTTTTGACCCAATATATAGCCAAATGTCCCTGAAAAGGCTACCGTCATAGATAGTCTGGTTTTTAATAGGGCTATATAGGGTTTAATTTTATGCATTTTTTAAAACTAGCAAAGCTTTTATATGTATTCCTAATATCAACAGTGATAAGGTTAGATGAACTGGTTGTGCACCCAAAGGTAGGGCAAAATAGGCCATCAATATTCCACTTATGATTGAAATCGCTAAAAAGAGGATGATCGTTCTTTTATAGGTAACTTCAAAAATTGATTGATTGTTTAAGGATCTAAATAAGAATAGCGCTCCTAACATGATTATCCATGTAAAACTTCTATGAATAATGTAGATGAGATCTAAATTATCTATCCAAAGATGTTTGTTATTTTCGCCAAATTCTTTGATTACATGGTCCATGTTTTCTCTCACTTGCGTGCCTAGAATAATTTGAATGGCAATTGCTATTAGATTTATAATAACTAGATTTCTCGTTTTTTTGTTTGTTATCCATTTTTCCTCATTCCAATAGATAGCTTTCATTAAGAAATAAATGACGGCTATGGTGAGGATCATGTGTGCTGTTACTACACCTGGCATTAAAAATGAATCGACTACAAACTTTCCTAATACTGCATTTGCTAGTACGAATACCAATGCAAGTAAAGAATAAATGAATATTTGGCGCTTTTCTTTTAATGCGAGTAAAGTACTGATTAATACGGATAATCCAGTTAATGCTCCTAATAAGCGATTGATGTATTCAATCCACGTTTTAGTGGGATTGAATAATACTTCTCCGTGGAGTTTTTCTTTATAAATTTCTTGGTAATTGAAGGGAAGTTGAGAAACTTCTGTGGGTGGAACGAATCTACCAAAACATTTCGGCCAATCTGGACATCCCATACCTGAGCCTGTGCTTCTCACGATACCACCAGCTAGTATTAAAAGATATACTAATGTTAAAGAAATTAAGCCGAAGGTTTTAAATTTCATTTTGGCAGAAAAAAAGGATGCATCCAAATGAATTCATTTCGATGCATCCTTGATATAGTTTATTATTAACGATTATAACTCTCGTTCTGTGCTGCTAATAAACCTTCAATATCCTTTTCTTTTGCAATTTCCTCATTTTCTTCTGGAAGATTTGATTCAGGAGTTGCAGAGAATGGTACATTTTGAGGAATGAAGTCTGTTGCAGAACCTGGTTTGCTATAGTCATAAGGCCAACGATATACAGCTGGAATTTCTCCTGGCCAGTTTCCGTGTCCTGGTTCTACAGGTGTTGTCCACTCTAATGTATTTGAGTTCCATGGATTTTCAGTTGCTTTCTTTCCCTTAAACATAGAGTAGAAGAAATTGATAAAGAAAATCGCTTGTGCAGAAAACGTTACAATTGCGGCGATAGAAATAAAAGCATTTAAATCTGTAAATGCAGCTTCTGCATTATTTCCTAAAGCGGTGAATGAATAATATCTTCTAGGGAAACCTGCAATACCTGTGTAGTGCATTGGGAAGAATACCGCATATACTCCAATGAAAGTAAACCAGAAGTGAATATAACCTGCTGTTTTATTCATCATTCTACCAAACATTTTTGGATACCAGTGGTAAACTCCTGCCATTAATCCGAAGAAAGATGCCGCACCCATTACTAAGTGGAAGTGAGCTACTACGAAATACGTATCATGTAAGTTGATATCTAAAGCTGAGTTACCTAAAATAATACCTGTAACACCACCAGAAATAAACAAGGATACTAGACCGATTGAAAATAACATGGCTGGAGTAAAGATGATATTACCTTTCCAAAGCGTAGTGATATAATTGAAAGCTTTTACAGCGGATGGTACAGCGATAATTAATGTTAAGAACATAAATACAGATCCTAAGAAGGGATTCATACCTGTTACAAACATGTGGTGAGCCCAAACGATGAAGGCTAATACCGTAATACCCATCATAGAACCAATCATAGCACGATATCCGAAGATAGGTTTTCTAGAATTGGTAGCAATGATTTCTGAAGTCATACCTAATGCTGGAAGTAATACAATGTATACCTCTGGGTGACCAAGGAACCAGAATAAGTGTTGGTATAAGATTGGACTACCACCCATATTTGGTAAAGCTTGTCCTTGAATATAGATTTCAGAAAGGTAAAATGAAGTACCGAAACTTCTATCAAAAATCAATAATAACGCTGCTGATAATAATACTGGGAAAGATAATAAACCTAAAACAGCAGTAAAGAAAAATGCCCAGATTGTTAAAGGCATTTTTGTGAAAGTCATACCTCTTGTACGTAAATTGATTACTGTACAGATATAATTGATACCACCCATTAATGATGATACAATGAAGAATGCCATACTTGTTAGCCATAAAGTCATACCTAAACCAGAACCTGGCATTGCTTGAGGCAAGGCACTTAATGGTGGATAAATTACCCAACCACCTGATGCGGGACCTGTCTCTAAGAATAAAGAACAGAACATGATAACCGATGACAAAAAGAAGAACCAATAGGATAACATGTTAATGAATCCAGAGGCCATATCTCTTGCACCGATTTGTAATGGGATTAGGAAGTTAGAAAATGTTCCCGATAAGCCAGCCGTTAATACAAAGAATACCATGATGGTACCATGCATAGTAACTAAGGCTAAATAAAATTCTTTGTCTAATTTTCCACCTTCGTCAATCCATGTACCTAAAATTGGCTTTAACCAATCTAAGTTCATATCTGGAAAACCTAATTGTAAACGGAAAATGATGGATAATGATCCTCCAATGAACGCCCATAAGATACCAGAAATAAGGTATTGTCTAGCAATAACTTTGTGATCTTCTGAGAAGATGTATTTTCTGATGAATCCTAATTCATGATGCTCGTGCTCATGGTCATGATCGTGAGCATGTGCGTGAACTTCTTCGGCGTGTGTAGTTGCAGTTGACATAAGTATATCGTTTTACTTTCTTCTGTTCTTAATTATTTTGCAGTTACTTCTGTTGCTGTACTATCTACTGAAGCTGGTTCAGCAGGTACAAAATATTTCTGTGCTTTCGCTTTTAAATTCGCTGGTACTTTGTCCATATAAGTAGGGTTCAAAGTTAGGAATGGCTTTTGTTCTGCTTTCCATTTTGCATAATCAGCAGGCTCATCTACAAAAACAGTGATGGCCATACCAAAGTGACCTCTACCACAAATTTCTGTACAGTTTAATTTAAAGTTGAATTCACTATTACCTAGTTTAGCACGCATTTCTTCTGTTGAAATGGTCGGGGTAAACCAGAATTTTGTCGGCATACCTGGAACCGCATCCATTTTTACACGTTGGAAAGGTAAATATACCGAGTGTAATACGTCTTGTGCTTTGATTTTCAATAATACAGGCTTTCCTTTTGGAAGGTGTAATTCAGTTGCTGTAAAATCGTCAAATGAATTCTTATCTGTAAAATCGATACCGATGCTATTCGTATCATCAATTAATTTAAAATTAAAATTACCA
Organism: Aquirufa sp. ROCK-SH2; assembly: GCF_054558315.1. NCBI lineage: Bacteria > Pseudomonadati > Bacteroidota > Cytophagia > Cytophagales > Flectobacillaceae > Aquirufa > Aquirufa sp. ROCK-SH2. The sequence goes on from NZ_JBPXKB010000005.1 coordinate 28,897, forward strand.
AGAGTGTTATCATCGTTGCCCGCATATCTAACATACCATCCAAATTGGTGACCTGTGATTTCAATGACTTCAGAATTGCTTGGTGCTTGAGAAGTAATATCTCTCCATGTTCTCCAACCTGTAAATACTAAGATTGCCATGACGATTGCTGGAATGATTGTCCAGATTACTTCTAATTTGTGATTCACTGGATAGAAAGTAGCAACTCTATTTTTGTTATATCTGTACTTATAAGCAAAGAATAATAACAAAGTATTGGTAGCGAAAAATGCAAAAGTTACAATGCTCATAGATACCCAGAACATTCTGTCTGTATCTACTCCATGTTCTGATGCCGCAACTGGCAAAAAGTCTGGTTGTGAATGTAAGAATGACCAAACCCCTGCAATTGTTCCCAATAACCAGAATAGTAACATTCCGATCGCATTTGAGTTGTTGCTTGAATCCAAAGCTGTTTCAGCTTCGTCGCCACTTAAATTTTTATTTAGCTTCAAGCTTTTGCTGATTACAACAATCGCTAAAGTGAAGAATACTAAGGATAAAAGACCAATCAGGTAATTCATAAGATTTTATTTTTGAATCGTTCTTTTTAAAATATTAAATATCGTGGTGTAATGACTCTGGTAAGAATGGGTGATTCTTTGCCACCAAAGATGCTTTTGTTAATTCATCAGAGATGATATAGATAAATGCAGAAGCAAATACTGTTACCATTCCAAATTCAACTAAACCAAAACCTCCGTGAGGTCCTAAAACACCTGGCATTATCATTTGATAAAAATCGATGTAGTGTCCTCCAATGATAAAGAAACACGCAATTTTTAAGAAGATTCTTGTTCTTTTTGCATCTCTTGTCATTAAAACTAAGAAAGGCATTAAAAAGTTAAAGAAAATGTTTAAAACTTCTGAAGCTTTATAAATTTTGTTATGACCTTCCCATCTTTCTAAGAAATAAATGGTCTCCTCTGGGAAGTTAGCATAGTAAATCAATAAGAATTGTGAGAACCAAACATAAGACCAGAAGATAGAGAATGCAAACATGAATTTACCTAAGTCATGTAAATGTGAATCATTTACATATTGCATGTAGCCTTTATCTTTCAGATATAAAATAGTTAACGTAATAACTGCTAAACCTGTTACATGCCAAGAAGAGAACATATACCAGCCGAACATGGTTGAGAACCAGTGTGTGTCAATTGACATCACCCAATCCCAAGCAGACATTGAACTAGAAATACCCATTACTACGATGAATGCAACTGCAATTTTCACCATTTGATAAAATGTTTCAGTTCCACCGTTTAAATCTTCTTCCAATGATTTTTTACGGATGGTTGTCCATAAACCTAACCATAAAACGAAGAAAGCTACTAATCTTGCAATGAAAAATGTTTTATTCAAATAGCCTGATTTTCCAGCAATGATTTTATCGTAGTTTTCACTTCCTACTTCCGTAACACCATGGTGCATCCAGTGGAAAATCACATCCCCTTTGAAAATGAATACCAATAACAAAATAGGGAAAGTAACATATAAAAACTTAGGGAAAGCTTCTGGAATTCTTTTTACAACTGAAGACCAACCTGCTTTTGCTAAATATTGTATAGAAACAAAAAACATTCCTATGACAGCAATTCCTGTAAAGAATACTCCATTCAACCACACGTTTGCCCAAATTCTATTGGTCCAATCGTAATGTGAATTTGCTTGATGTGATGCCGCTCCACCAGATAAATGTTCTGCTGCTGCTTCATGACCAGCTTTTACTGCTTCGTGACCTGCGTTAGCAACTTCATGTCCACCAGATTCGCCTTTGGATAAAAGGTAAATTCCAACAATTAAAGCAACTAGTCCCGCAACGAAAGCATAAATGATTCTCTTTTTGCCTTCAGAAGTGAATTCGAAATGCTCTTCTACATTTGCTGGGGAAAAATGTGAATGTCCCGCCATCTTTATCTCTATTTAATAATTAAAAATTGATCCTATTGTTTTTGTAATTCATGTACATAAAGTACGATCTTCCAACGATTTGCAGAAGAAATTTGTGAACCATGTGGCCACATTCTACCTTTTCCATGTGTAATCACGTGATAGATATGTCCGTCGTTCATTGTTTTTAAGGCATCACTTGAATATACAGGAACACCTTTGTATTGTTTAGCAACTAAACCATCTCCTTTACCTGCTTCACCGTGGCAATGTTGACAGAATCTTTCATACTGTAGTTTTCCTGCTTCAATGTTTTCTGGAGTTGCCGCAATTGGGTTGCTCAATAATTTTTCTGAATAGGAAATACTATCATTTGGAATTGTTTTTGAAATCAAATCTTGACTCAAAAATGCTTTTTTAATGCTATCTGAACCAACGAATTTATTTCTTGCTATCGTGCCTTTTACGGGTTGACGCATATTCATTCCGTATGGATTGATGGTATTTGTATCACCTTCTGTTTGCGTCATCGGTTCATAAGCGACCGAATGATACATATTGGGTGCAAATTCTGTACCGGTATCGTTTGGATTTTTACCGCATGAACTTAGTAATCCAATTACCAATCCTGCTAAAATAACGACTTTGTTGCTTTGATTAAACATCTTTTTATTCTTCTTCTTGAACAATTTGTTCTTGATTAATTATTTAACATTTACTTCAACAGCTCCTGAATTTTTCAAGGCTTTTGTAATATCTTCTTGACTTACTTTGTTTTTAGATAAGTCGATGGCCATTACAAAACGATCATCTGTAATACGAAGATCTAATACATCTATTTTCTTTCCTGGGTATAGACCATTTGAAATACAGAATGTAGTTACCATTCCAAAGGCTGTAAATAATACCGTACCTTCAAAAGTAATTGGAATCCAGTCTGGCAATGCAAAGAAATCTTTACCACCAATGATCATTGGCCAATCAAATACCATGGTATAATTGATTAATGCCTGAGCACAAACGAATCCTAAAAATCCGAACATAAATGCCGCGATAGGTAGTCTTGTACGTGCATGTCCAATAGCAGTATCTAAACCGTGAATAGGGAAAGGAGTATATACCTCTTCAATTTTGATGCCTTTGGCTTTTACTTCGCTAACAGCGTGTAAAACTTCGTCTTCATCATCAAAAACTCCTAAAATGTAATTACTTGTAGAACTCATAATGTGTTAATTTCTGATTTCAAATTTTCTTATTCTGCGCTTTTACTTTCCTTCTTTGCTTTTTTAGCTGGGAAGTTGGTTGAAACTCCTTTCATTACTGATTTAACTTCAGCCATATTTACTACCGGTAAAAACTTAGCAAATAAGAAGAATAAAGTAAAGAATAAACCAAAAGAGAAGATGTAGTCACCAATATCATACATCGTTGGAGAGAACATTGCCCAAGAAGATGGGATGTAATCACGGTGTAAAGATGTTACAATGATTACAAAACGCTCAAACCACATACCCACGTTTACCACGATAGATAAGAAGAAACTTACCAATAAGTTCGTACGAATGCTTTTTGACCAAAATAATTGTGGAGAAATTACATTACATGTCATCATCATCCAATATGCCCACCAATACGGACCAGTTGCACGGTTGATGAAAGCATAACTTTCATATTCAACTCCAGAATACCAAGCGATGAAAAACTCTGTTAAATAAGCGATACCAACAATTGAACCTGTTACGGTGATGATGATGTTCATCATTTCAATATGCTCAATTGTGATATAATCTTCTAATTTAAATACGACACGAGTAATCAACAACAATGTTTGTACCATGGCAAATCCAGAGAAGATCGCACCCGCCACGAAGTATGGAGGGAAGATGGTTGTATGCCATCCTGGAATTACAGATGTTGCAAAGTCCATTGATACAATTGTATGTACTGAAAGTACTAGGGGAGTAGAGATACCTGCCAAAATCAATGACATGTATTCATATCTAGCCCAAGTTTTAGCAGAACCATTCCAGCCTAAGCTGAACAATCCATACCAGAATTTTCTTCCTTTTGTTGTTGCTCTATCACGGATAGTTGCCAAATCAGGAACTAGACCCATGTACCAAAACAATAAAGAAACAGATAAATAAGTTGAAATCGCAAATACGTCCCAAACCAATGGTGAGTTGAAGTTAACCCATAATGAACCAAAGGCATTTGGTAATGGTAAAGCCCAATGAGCTAACCAAGGACGACCCATGTGAGCCAAAATAAATGATGCAGCACAAAGTACAGCAAAGATGGTCATCGCTTCTGCAGAACGGTTAATGGATGTTCTCCATTTTTGACGGAACAATAATAATACAGCTGAGATCAAAGTACCCGCGTGACCGATACCCACCCACCATACGAAGTTGGTGATGTCCCATGCCCAACCGACAGTTTTATTTAAGCCCCATACTCCAATTCCTTGCCACCAAGTATAAAATAGGCAATAAGCACCATAGGCAAAGATAATGCTTGAAATACCAAAAGCCCATTTCCATTCTTTGGTTGGTTCTCCCTCTACCTGCTTGCAAATATCGTGGGTAACATCTGAATAAGATTTGCCTCCTGTTACTAGGTGCTCTCTTATGGGTGATACAACGTGCGACATATATTTATTATAGTTTATTACGTTTTAAAATTCTTAATTCTGCAATTATGCTTTATGAGCTTCTTTGTTTCTTACTTTCATCAAATAAGAAATGTTCGGCTTAACATTGATTTCTTCAATCACACCGTAAGCTCTACCTTCTCTTTCAACCGCTAATAATTTTGAGATTTCAGATGCTGGATCATTCATATCTCCAAAGGTAATTGCATTAGTTGGACAAGATTGTGCACAAGCTACTTGGATTTCTCCATCTACTGGTCTTCTCTTTTCTTTCTTCGCTGTTAATTTACCCTCTTGGATTCTTTGAACACACATAGAGCATTTTTCCATAACCCCACGAGAACGAACTGTTACATCTGGGTTAATCACCATACGACCTAAGTCATTGTTGAAATGGAAATCAAAATCATCTGTTTGGAAATAACGGAACCAGTTGAAACGACGAACTTTGTATGGACAGTTGTTTGCACAGTAACGAGTACCAATACAACGGTTGTAAGTCATTTGATTCAAACCTTCTGAAGAGTGTGTGGTTGCCAATACTGGACAAACAGTTTCACAAGGTGCATTATTACAATGTTGACATAACATTGGTTGGAATACTACTTCTGGATTATCAGAAGCAATTTCTAATCCGTGGATGTCTTCAACTTCTGCATCAGAAGAATAATAACGGTCGATACGCATCCAGTGCATTTCACGACGATTAATTACCTCTTGACGACCTACCACTGGTACGTTGTTTTCAGCTGAGCAAGAAACCACACAAGCTGAACATCCTGTACATGTATTTAAGTCGATTACCATTCCCCAAGCATGGTTCTCATACTTGTGACCATTCCAAAGCGTAATGTCCATCGCAGATTTTTTACCTTCTGCAGTACTAATCTCTGGTTTGTATCTTCCTGATAATGGATTTTTAACAAATGCTCCTAAAACAGTTTCTTGAACAACTGCTTGACGAGCCATTACTGTATGGTGAGTTTGTGTTTGAGCGATTGCTTTTTCATCACCTGTTGGTGTCAAGCTAACTCCTTGTGTACAAACTCCTACACAAGCACCGTTAATTTCAGAAATAAAAGGATAAGCATTTACCCCAACTCCGTCGGCTGATTTACCTGCTTTCGTTCTACCGTATCCGATAGCGATGGCAATAGTATCTGAAGCTTGACCTGGTTGAACTAAAATTGGCAAAGTTACTTCGTAACCTTTCGCGCTAACTTTAACTACGTCTCCTTGCTTTAATTTTAATTTGCTTGCTGTTGGTTGCGAAATAGATGCATAATTGTCCCAACATGCTTTTGAAACTGGCTCAGGGAATTCTTGTAACCAAGGGTTATTGGCTTGAGAACCTGTACCTAAACCTACTTTTTCGTAAACAGCAATTTCTAAATCAGACGAATTTGCTTTGTATGCTTTTGAGATTGCAGCAGCAGAAGCATTCACATCTACCGATGGGCTCGCACTTGATACAATTTCAGATGATCCGAATACACCATCATGCAATGCAGCTTTCCATTGAACAGCACCACCTTTTAAGATAGTTGCTTCCCAATTGCGCTCTAAATAAGTTGCATAGTCTCCTGCAATTCCAGCCCAAGTCAAGAAACTATCTTGTGCTTGACGTGTTTTGAAAATGGTAGAGATGGTTGGTTGAGTTAATGAATAAGATCCAGCTTTTGGTTCTGCATCGTTCCAAGATTCTAAATAATGCGAATCTGGAGCATTGAATTGGCATAATGAAGCTGTTTCATCTGCTCTTTCGTTGGTCGCTAAACTTAAACCGATGTTTGGCAAAGCTTTTGCTAAAGCAGCACCCATTGGGTGATTGTAAACTGGATTAGCATTATAGAAGATTACTGCAGCGATTGAACCTGCGCTTGCTTCTTTGATGAAATTAGCCATTGCCATATCATTACCTTGTCGGTAATTAACGGGTGCAGCTGTATTGATTGTTGTTCCGTAAGCACCAACTAATGCGTTGATTGCTACAACTATTTTTTGAACTTCTGGGTCATTTGAACCAGCAACAACGATAGATGCACCTTTAGATGCTACTAAATCTTTCGCTGCTTTTTCTAAATGATCAATTTTAACACTTGAACCAGCGATGGCCGAAGCACCTGTCAACTTAGCTACAGCATTATATAAAGCGACTGCTACTAAACCTTCTTGAGAAGGTTTGTAAGTAGAACGATAATCTGCATTTGCTCCTGTGTTAGATAAGATTGTCTCAAATTGATAATGACGAGACATGTCTTTTTTACCACCTTTTTCAGAACTTACACGACGAGTAATCGCCCATTGAGCAGCAAATTCAGTAGGAGCCACCCAAGTTCCTAAGAAGTCAGCTCCTAATGAAACGATGGTTTTTGCTTTACTGAAATCAATGCTTGGTAAAATTCCACCATGTGCTTGAGTCAAACCATAAGCTGGATTGGCATCATAAACCACATGTTGAGTCGTTGGATATTTGGAGATAAAATCGCCAATTACTTTTTTAGTAGTTGGAGAAAGAATGGTATTAGAAACAATTCTAATTTGACCACCTTTAGCAGCTACTGCTGATAATTTAGCAACAAACTCTTTATCTAATTGAGCCCAATCCGTTGATTTGCCAGCGGCTTGAGGTCCTTTTAATTTCTCGTTATCATAAAGGCTAAGAACAGAAGCGTGAGCTCTTGCAGATAAGGCACCTTTAGAAACAGAAGAAAGTTTATTTCCTTCTATTTTAATTGGGCGACCTTCGCGAGTCTTTACCAAAATGGAAGCGTATTCACCACCATCAACATAAGTTGAAGCATACCAGTTGGCGATAGTTGGTTCAACATCTTCCGGTTTGTTCAAATAAGGGATGGTGTTTTTAACTGGTGCTTCACAAGCTGCCAATGAAACCGCAGCTACACCAAAACCTAACATCTTTAAAAAATCACGACGATGAGTACCTGATCCGTCTACTAAAGATTCTCCTTTAGCATCATTCTCAGAGGGCATATTGCCAAACTCATTGTGGATATTTTTTACAAACGATGGCTCATTGGTTAACTCCTCAATTCCTTTCCAATACCTTTTGTTCGAATTTTCCATATAATCTTTCTTATTCAGAATAATTTTGAATCTTTTATAATACTATTAATAATGGCACTTAGAACATTCTAAACCACCGATGTTTTGAACTTTTAATGGAGTTTTGCTATCCTTATTGTGGATTTCAACCAATTTGTCGTAATACGCATTACCTTTTGAGTTAACATCTGTTTCACGGTGACAATCGATACACCATCCCATCGTTAAAGTAGAACGTTGCTCTACAACTTCCATTTTCTCAATATCACCATGACAATTCTTACATTCTAAACCTCCAACATTTGTATGTTGAGAGTGATTAAAATAAGCTAAGTCGGGTAAATTATGAACACGAACCCATTGAATTGGCTCGTTTTTTTCTAAAGCTGAATAGATTTTTTGAATCTCTGGTGATTCTCTTTTGATGGCATTGTGGCAATTCATACAAATATTTGCCGAAGGCACGTTAGCACCTTTTCCATCGTAAACTCCTGTGTGGCAGTAGTTACAGTTGATTTGATATTGTCCTGCGTGTAATTTGTGAGAAAACTTAATCGGTTGCTCTGGCGCGTATCCTTGGTGAATACCTACTCCGTAAGCAGAATCGATGGTTGCTTTACCACCTAATAACAATACTAAAACAATAACACCCGTTTTAACAGATGAATTTGCTGCTAATTGCTTCGCATTTTCTGCTAATTTCTGAAAAAATGGAGTTTCAGCATCTGCATTTGCTGTAGATAACTTACTTAATGAATTAACGATAGATAATAAAGCGATTAACACCAATACCATAATTGCTAAAAGGGCAACTAATAATACTTCCATGATGCCTCCTGAACTCTGTGCTGGCGCTGCTGCTGCACCTTCTGCTGGCGCTGCACCGGCAGCCGCTGCTGCTGGAGCTGCATTGGATGCATCAATATAAGCGATAATTCCTTTGATTTGAGCTTCAGAGAAGTTCGGATAAGGAGTCATTGCCGCTTTATTGAATTTGTTATACAAGTCGTTTGCATATTTATCACCTGAGGCGATAACTGCTTGTGGATTGTGTACCCATTTCACGATCCATTCAATTGGACGACGCTCACCAACACCTTTAAGACCAGGCCCTACAAGGGTTTCGTCTGTTGTAGAGTGACAAGCCGCACAGTTGTTTTTAAATAAAGATTCTCCTTCTGCAGCATCTTGGGCTAATGTTGAATTTGATAATGCAAACGTCAACACGAAAGAAAATAAAAGGGTAACGAGACTTATTTTTTTGCAAAACATAATATTAGAATTCTCATTTTAATTCAGTGCGCAAAACTACAATCCGATTTTTTAGGAAACAATTAATTTCGCATTGATTTTCAGGTTTTTTTAAGAAGTGGGCACTTATTTAGAATTTTTCAAAATAAGAGATTCTTGATTTTGTATTTTTTCAATACATTTTTGGATAATAGGATTTTAGAAGAGAGAAAAGCGAAGAGAGGAAAGAGAAAAGAAGAAATTCCCAATTACTATCCAAATAATTTTACATTCTTAATTCTACATTTCTCTTTCCTCTCTTCTCTTTTCTCTTTTCTTTTTTTTAAAACATTAAGGCATTAAGAATGATTAAGACTATTTCCTTTAATTCTTTTCTCTTTCCTCTTTTCTCTTTCCTCTTTTCTCTCTTCTTTTTTTTTAAACATTAAGGCATTAAGAATGATTAAGACTGTTTTCCTCAATTCTTTTCTCTTTCCTCTCTTCGCTTTCCTCTCTTCCCTAATCGTGAAACAAAAAAAACCTTCCAAAATTCATTGGAAGGTTTTAGGGAGGCTTCGAGCGGATTCGAACCGCTGTACAAGGTTTTGCAGACCTCTGCCTAGCCACTCGGCCACAAAGCCCATTAATCGGGACACAAAATTAGTCTTTTTTTAATAATTGAACAAATGATTTTGGAAAATATTGTGCTTAAAGTAAATATACTCTTTAATAAATCTTCTCTTTTTGTCACTCTTTTTTAACCAATTTTCTCTTTTCTCTCTTCTCTCTTCTCTCTTCTCTCTTCTACGTCGTCAACGTAAATACCGAAATTTCAGGAGGCATTCCCACTCTACCTGGATATCCTAAATATCCAAATCCTCTGTTGACATACAATTGCTGATTTCCTTCTTTGTATAAACCCGCCCATTGTTTGTAAATATATTGAGCAGGAGACCATCTGAATCCTCCAATGCTTACACCAAACTGTGAGCCATGTGTATGACCTGCAAAAGCTACGTCTATATCTTGGTATTTCTTTGTCACCTCGGCATTCCAGTGAGTCGGGTCGTGCGAAAGCAATAATTTCGTACTTGCCTCCTCGGTTCCTTTGTAAGCTTTTTCTAAATTGCCATACCAAGGGAATCGACCAATACCAATGTTTTGAACTCCAATCAATGCTAATTTTTCTCCCGACTCTTCAAGGATTTTATTTTCATCCATCATTAAATTCCAGCCCATTAATTCATGTGCTTTCATTAAATTTTTCAGATTTTCTTTCTTTGCAGCTGGGCTACTCCATCTTACATAATCGCCATAATCATGATTTCCTAAAGTGCTATAAACCCCTAAAGGAGCCTTGATCTTGGAAAACATGTTGAAATAATCTTCGACTTCTTTCGCTTCGTTATTGACTAAATCTCCTGTAAAAAATACCAAATCAGCTTTTTCTCGCATCATCATATCAACCCCACCTTGCACAGCTGTTTTGTTGAAAAAACTCCCAGAATGGATGTCTGAAACTTGCGCTATGCGTAAGCCGTTGAAAGCTTTCGGTAAATTGGGAATTTTTAATTTGACATTTTCTATACGGTAATCATGGGCTCCAGAAATAATTCCAAAGGTAAATGTGGCTGCAGGTATGGTACCTACTGCTAAGGCTGTTTTGGCAATAAATTCGCTTCTGGAAATATTGTTTATGCCATTTTCAGATGGTTGAATCGCATTTTTTGTTTGTTGAAATCCCCAACGCAAGAGACGGGTTAAATCTTCAATCAATAAAAACAAAATGATGAAAATTTTAGAAAATACGGAAATCATGATAAACGCCATGAAGGTAATCCTCAACTCGTTTTTCCAAAAATGTAAGGGTAAAAAATTGTAAGCAAATATTCCCAAAAACACCAGCGCCGTGAATCCCCAATACACAAATTTGACAATGTTTTGAGTCTCATTGGAGGTATTATTGAAGGCTAATTTGATGGCTTGCCAAACATAGGTGTCAATTCCTAAAAGGAAAAGCGACATCAATGGTATGAATATCAATTTGTTCATGTTTTCGATTCAATATTTACTAATTTTATCAGAACTTAATATGTTGTGATTTATGATGTAAGATGTATGTTTTTTTTAACATAAATTTTACTAACAAATAATTGTTTAAAATTGTTCCCAAATTATTTAATATGCAAATTTCTATTTTTGGTGGTGGTTGGGTAGGAAATCCTTTAGCGAAAAATTTGGCACGATTAGGTCATACTGTGAATGTATCTAAATCTTCTTTTCGAACATTAGAAACGAATGAAAATCTGAGCGAGCTAGATTGGAAAGCAGAAATAAATCAATTACCGGAATATTGGGAACCGATGTGCGATTCAGAGGTGCATATTTGGACCATTCCACCCCGAAGGAAAGTGAATTCGGAGGAATTTTATTTGGGTGTGATTCGTGATTGGATTCAACAGATAAATCCCAATAAGGTCAAAAAAATCATTTTTTTATCTTCCACTTCTGTTTATCAAAACAACAATTCTTGGGTATATGAAGAGTCTGAGGTGGATGAAACTTCTTTGATGCTTCAGGCAGAGAAAATCATTGCATCAGCACCATGTAATTCCATTATTTTTCGCTGGGGTGGCTTGATGGGTGAAGAGCGTTATGTGGCCAAATATTTTTCTGGGAAAATCATGGATGGTGGGGAGTGTCCTGTTAATTATGTGCATCAAAAAGATGTATTGGCCATTTTGGAAAGAACTGTAGTCGATCTTGATTCAGGAATTTATAATGTAGTTGCTCCCGAACATCCCTCTAAAAAGGAAGTGGGTGATGCGGATTGCGAGAGAAGAAATATGCCAAAAGCCATATGGAATCCAGGAGTTTGCTCTTCCTTTAAACTTGTTTCATCGGAAAAGTTGATGCAAGCATTAGGGTATTCATTTTTAGAACCTAATCCAATCAATTTTTAATACAAATAGATTTTTTCTTTTTTAAACATTAAGCCGTTAAGAGTCATTAAGACTGTTTTTCTCAATTCTTAATTTCTCTCTTCTCTTTCCTCTTTTCTCTCTTCCTAACTTATTTCCTTTTAATGCGATTAATAAGGTTCTTGTAAACTTCCTGCATTTCATCACTTTTGATCATATCTAAATGATCGAAGGTCTGACGGGTATTAGGGAGTTGAGAGATTTCAGCATCTTTTTCAGCATGTTGTCCAGAGAAATAAGCTTGAATTTGATGGCTGACTAAGGGTTGAATCAAGGTAGCATCTAACTCAATTTCATTCAATAATTCTCTGGCTTGGTTCAATAATTGACGAGTGAAAATTCCAGCCATTAGGCTCGCCAGATGAATTCTCTTTCTTTCTTCGGAATTCACTAAATACAAAAGATCAGTGATGTCTTTGGCCAATTGAATTAAAATTCCTTGCGTTTCTTCCGAATAGCTTTCTATGCAAATTGGCATTTTCGTCAAATTGATTTTTTTTGCTTTTTGAAAAAATTGCAAAGGGTAAAATACCCCTATTTGATTCGTGCTTTCTCGATTGGGATCATATAAAGTAGCCGCTTCTGTTAAAGGGAAACTCGTTGAAACAAGTATTAAAGTGGCATATTTGGGAAGCAATAGTTCGGGCAAAACCAGTGCATAGGCAGTTTCAGGAATACAAACAAAGAAAACCGTCGCATTAGACTCCGAGAAATCTAAATGTTCTTGGACCTGAGCATTGTACAGGAGGGAAACCAAATCTTTGGCTTTGGCAGGATTTCTGCTAAAAACTTCTTGAACACTATTGCCTGCATTTTCCAAGGCTGGGGCTAAATTCCACGCGACATTTCCAGCACCGATAAACGAAATTTTCATTATTGTATGATTTGTTCCTTTTTAGATCCAACAAATGGGAGCCATTGTTGATCCAAAATTCCTGAAAAATTCCGCAAAAACATAATAAAAGATGGTTTATATGGTTGGCGCAATAATTGCATGCCCGCTTCTTCAGGAGTAAAATGACCTTTTTTTGAATTACAATATTTACAAGCTGTAATTAAATTGTCCCAGGTTGTCCGTCCTTGCCTTGATTTTGGAATCACATGGTCCAAAGTTAAATGCTCTTTTGAACCACAATATTGACAAGTATTTTCGTCCCTTTTGAAGATGTTTTGCCTTGTAAGCATTACCCCTTTGTATGGGAAATATACATATTTATACAATCGAATTACGGAAGGATAAGGGAATGTTTGTGAGATGGAATGTAGTTTTTCTGTGCTGCACTCGGCTACTAACTCTGCTTTATTCAAATAAACCAATAAAAAAGCCTTGGGGCTTGAACATATTGTTAACGCCGAATAATCTTGATTTAATACTAAAACTTTCCGACTCATTGGCAAAAGAATTTAAGGAATAAATACTTAATCAAACCATCTGTTTTTAAAGTTACGAAAAATAAGTATTTGATAGATAGGTAATTGGCTAAAATTTAAAGCGAAATGATTCAGGAAGAATCGTCCTTTTTTACGGCCAAATTGGCGATTAACCATTGACAATTTATTAGCTTTGTAAAATAAATACCCTTGTATGTCTTCCATTTTAGAAAAAATCAAACAATTGGCCATTCAGAATTCCAAGGAAACGATTGCCAATCGTCAGCATATACATCAAAATCCAGAATTATCTTTTCATGAATTTCAAACCCAGGCATTCATTGAAGCTCTATTGACTTCTTATGGGATAAAATCTGAAAAAATAGCTAATACAGGGCTGATTGCATTGATTGAAGGTAAAAATCCTCAAAAAAAGGTGGTTGCTTTGCGTGCTGATATAGATGCCTTGCCCATTTTAGAAACCAATGATTTGCCTTATAAGTCCCAAAATCCGGGTGTGATGCATGCTTGTGGTCATGATGTTCACGCTTCATCTTTGTTGGGAACAGCCAAAATATTACAGAGCTTAAAAGGAGATTTTGAGGGTACTGTGAAACTTTTATTTCAGCCAGCGGAAGAAAAAGCCCCAGGTGGTGCAAGCATCATGATTGAAGAAGGTGCCTTGGAAAATCCTCGTCCCAATGGAATTTTAGGCCAGCATGTTGCTACGAATATTCCCGTGGGTAAAATTGGTTTTAGAGAAGGAATGTATATGGCGAGTGCTGATGAATTGTATTTGACAGTCAATGGCTTGGGTGGTCATGGTGCCATGCCAGACAATTGCATAGATCCTGTGGTAATTGCTTCTCATATTATCGTAGCAATGCAGCAAATAATTTCAAGAAATAAAAATCCCAAATTACCTTCTGTTTTAACTTTTGGTAAATTTATTGCGAACGGTGCAACGAACGTAATTCCAGATGAGGTTAAAATTGAAGGGACTTTCCGTGCGATGGATGAAACATGGAGAGCCGAAGGTTTGGCTAAAATGAAAAAATTGGCAGAAGGAATAGCAGAAGCGATGGGGGGATCTTGCGAATTTACGGTGTTAAAAGGGTATCCATTTTTGCAAAATAATCCTGAATTAACCAGAAGGATGAAATCAGCAGCGATTGAATACATGGGTGAAGAAAATGTCATTGATTTGGATATTTGGATGGCCGCGGAAGATTTTGCGTTCTATACGCACCATGTAGATGCTTGTTTTTATCGCTTAGGAGTGCGCAATGAAGAGCGAGGGATTGTTAATGGAGTGCATACCCCCAATTTTAATATAGATGAGCAAGCTTTGGAACATGGCCCAGGATTAATGGCGTGGTTAGCCATTCAAGAATTGAGTCAAATTTAATTCCAAAATATTCTTTTAATTTTTTAGATTCAAAATGAATAAATTATTTCTTTTCTTCGGTGTGATTTTTTTGATGACATCTTGTCAAAAGGAAAGTAATCCTGCTAATTTATTAATCACCTCCACGGTGGTATCTTATTCTGATATCCGAAGTAAAAAATGGCATTTGACAGAATTGAATGCAAAATCCATTGATGGAGATGCTAATTCCTATTATATTAAATTTGATGCGAAGGAGGATCTGTTTAGTGCTAAAGCGGGTTGTAATACGTTGTTTGGGTCATTTCAATTGGGTGAAAATACCAAAATTGTATTTTCAAATGTAGGCGCGACAAAAATGTATTGTGTCAATATGGAAGTAGAAAATCAATTTATCCAATTATTGGAAAAAACCGCCCAAATTAAATTGAATGAAAATATATTGATTTTCTCCTCCAACAGCTCCCAAGCATTGGCTAGTTTTCGGTTGGAGGAAAATTGATGAGGTAATTAGGTAATAGGTAATAGGTAATAGGTAATATGTTTTCTCTCTTCTCTTTTCTCTTTTCTCTCTTCTTTTACATCTTCCCCATCCCCATCACTACTTCTTTTTTTGCGAAACCCAACATAATTACTTGTTTTTTGGGGTTTATGAAAAAGTAAAATAGACTGTCGCCTTGGGTGTTTTTTTGAATGCTTGCTGGGATTTCCTGGTTTTGGTTAAAGCTATAGTCAATGGCATCCAAGGTTTCTTTGATTTTTGGGTCTTTTGCTTTGATGATTAATTCTTTCGCTGTACCATTTACAATGCTGATATGATATTTTTGGGCAATTTGGGCACTAGAATCCATGGATCTCTCTAATTTACCTTGAATGATTTGTCCCAATCGTTCTGTTTCTAAGACAATATCTTGGGGTAAAATTCGCTTCACTTCTCTTGCTCTCATTTCTTTGACAGCCGCTGTGGTGTCTATTCTTTTAGAAAAATCGCAAGAATGGATGCTGATTGAAAATAGGAATAATAGTAAGATGGTCTTTTTCATAAAATGGGATTTCTACAAAGGTAATCGAGTAGAGCAGAAAGGTCAATGAATTTAATTGTTATCTTTGCAAAGTTTTTTAAATATTAAATAGATTATGCTGGAGCAGTTAGAGGCCATCCGTGAAAGATTTTTAGAAGTAGAGCAACAAATTGCTATGCCGGAAGTTGTTTCCGATTTAAAGAAATTCAAGACCTTAAGTAAAGAATACAAGGATTTGCAAAAGATTGTAGATCAATATATCACCTATCAAAATGTCATTCGTTCGATTGAAGAGGCGAAAGAAGTTATTGCGACAGAGAAGGATGAGGATTTTCGTGATATGGCGAAGGCGGAATTAGAAGAATTGTTGCCTCAACAAAAGGAATTAGAAGATTTATTGAAAGAAATGTTAATTCCCAAAGATCCGAATGATTCCAAAGATTGTATTTTGGAGGTTCGTGGTGGAACAGGGGGAGATGAGGCATCTATTTTTGCGGGCGACTTGTTTAGAATGTACCAAAGATATGCTGAAAAGATGGGCTGGACATTCCAAATCATGGATTTTACGGAAGGTTCCGCTGGCGGATTTAAAGAAATCATTGCCTCTGTTCAAGGAGAAGATGTATATGCTAAATTGAAGTTTGAATCTGGTGTACACCGTGTTCAACGAGTTCCTGCAACAGAATCTCAGGGACGTATTCATACTTCTGCCGCTTCTGTGGCGGTTTTGCCAGAAGCAGATGAAGTGGATGTGCAAATCAATATGAATGACATCCGAAAAGATACTTTTTGTTCTTCAGGCGCTGGTGGGCAGTCGGTAAATACCACCTATTCGGCGGTTCGTGTGACACACATTCCTACTGGATTGGTTGTTCAATGCCAGGATGAGCGTTCGCAAATCAAGAACTTTGATAAGGCTATGACTGTCTTGCGTTCCAGATTATATGAAATAGAATTGGCAAAAAGAAATGCTGAAATTGCTGGAAATAGAAAGTCGATGGTCGGTTCAGGCGACCGTTCTGATAAAATACGTACCTATAATTATCCTCAAGGCCGCGTAACGGATCACCGTATAGGTCTTACGGTCTATAACTTGCCTGTCGTAATGGATGGTGAAATTGGTGAATTCATTGAGCAATTGAGAATTGCTGAAAATGCAGAAAGATTAACGGAAGGAGCGAGTTGAGAGGTAATAGGTAAAAGGTAATAGGTAAGAGGTAAAAGTTTTGATTTATAAGACCGATGGCTGAGGAGTTGAAGTTATTAGTTATTAGTTATTAGTTATTAGTTATTAGTATTTAATCCTATTACCTATTACCTATTACCTTTTGCCTATTACCTTTTACCTCTTTCAGGCTTTCTCCAATTTAAACTCAAAACTGGTTCCTTTATTGATTTTCGATTGAACGGAGATTTTACTTCCGTGGGCTTGTACGATATGTTTTACGATGGATAGTCCAAGTCCGGAGCCTCCACTTTGTTTCGCTCGACTTTTATCTACTCGATAAAATCTTTCGAATAATCGAGGTAAATGTTCTTCTGGAATACCTGGACCATTGTCTTTTACCGCGATAGCAATCATTTTTTTTCTTTCTTCTATTTCCACAGCCACAATTCCGGGACTATTGCCGTATTTGATTCCGTTGACAATTAAATTGGTTAATACTTGTGAAATTCTTTGATAATCAGCTCTTACCATGATTGGGCCATCTACTGCTTTAATGGCAAGTGTGACTTTTCTGCTTTTCGCTTTGTATTCAAGTTGTTCAAATATTTCTGCAATGACCGTTTTGATATTGATGGTCTTTTTTTCAATTTTTACAGCGCCTGTTTCGATTTGGGAAACCGTTAATAAATCTTTGACAAGCACATCCAAGCCGTCTAAACTTTTAGCAGCCTTTTCTAAGAATTTGATTCGAATTTCCTCTTCTTCTTCAGGATTGTCCAAAAGCGTATGAACAAAACCTTGAGCAGCAAAAATGGGCGTTTTTAATTCATGAGACACATCTGCTAAAAATTCTTGTCGGTATTTGGCCGCTTTTTTTAATTCTTTTACTTCATCTTCTTTGCTACTTACATAGGTGTCCAATTCTCTTCTTAACAATTCAATCGGATTTTGTTTAGCAAGTAATTGTTTACGAGGTATTACCTCAAAGTTTTTTTGTTTGATTT
The DNA here is from genome assembly GCF_054558315.1 of Aquirufa sp. ROCK-SH2. Taxonomy (NCBI): domain Bacteria; kingdom Pseudomonadati; phylum Bacteroidota; class Cytophagia; order Cytophagales; family Flectobacillaceae; genus Aquirufa; species Aquirufa sp. ROCK-SH2. The sequence goes on from NZ_JBPXKB010000005.1 coordinate 46,711, forward strand.
GTTTAATGCTGTCATAGAGCTGGTTAACCTCTTGAAAAACGAGGTAGTCTAATGCAAAAAAGATCAAAATACTACCGAAGATAAAGCAGCTGATAAAGCTGACAAACAAAGTGAAAGCATCTGATTGAGGTAAAAACGAAATAAAGGCTGTAGCCACACTGGCAATGAAAAAAGCTAATATAACCGATAGGTATCTTGGACTTAGCATAGCAAATTGTTAAAATCGATGGGGCATTGTTGCGATCGTTTTTACAAAATTAATCTAAAATCCTATTTTACCACATTTTTTGTACCTTTGCGCTTTGAAAATAATGTATGGATTTAAATTTATTAACAGCCATTACTCCGGTAGATGGTAGATATCGTCGTCAGACTCAATCGTTAGCTCCTTATTTTTCTGAATTTGGATTAATTCAATATCGTGTCAGAGTTGAAATTGAGTATTTTATCGCGCTTTGTGAAATTCCTTTAGCCCCATTGGCATCTTTTCCATCAGCTGCGATTCCTACTTTGAGAAAAATGTATTTGGATTTTTCTGAGTCAGATGCCCTATGGATCAAAGAAACTGAAAAAGTGACCAATCACGATGTGAAGGCTGTGGAATATTTTATCAAAGATAGAATGATGGCTATGTCTGCTCAATATGGCGACTTGACTCCCTATTTAGAATTCATACATTTTGGATTAACTTCTCAAGATATAAATAATACTGCTATTCCATTATCGATGGCTGAAGCTCATCAAGCCTTGATTTTACCTGCTTATCAATCGGTGGTAGAAGTTCTGGCTGGATATGCAGAAGAATGGAAACACATTCCTTTATTGGCTCACACACATGGTCAACCAGCTTCTCCAACTCGTTTAGGGAAAGAAGTGATGGTGTTTGTGGAAAGAATGAATCGCCAATTAGATTTGTTAGCGCAAGTTCCTTTTACGGGAAAATTTGGTGGAGCAACTGGTAATTTTAACGCACATCACGTTTCATTTCCTGAAATCAATTGGCCGGCTTTTGCAGGAAAATTACATGCAGATTTAGGTATTACTCGAAGTAAATACACGACACAAATTGAGCACTACGATAATATTGCTGCTTATTTTGATGGTTTAAAGCGATTAAATACCATTTTAATCGATTTGTCCAGAGATATTTGGGCTTATATCTCAATGGGTTATTTCAAGCAAAAAATCAAAGCTGGAGAAATTGGATCCTCCGCTATGCCTCACAAGGTTAATCCTATTGATTTTGAAAATGCAGAAGGGAACCTGGCCATCGCAAATGCATTGTGTGAATTTTTATCTGCTAAATTGCCTATTTCTAGGTTACAAAGAGATTTAACGGATTCTACTGTATTGAGAAACATTGGAAGTCCTTTGGCACATATTTTAATTTCCTTGAATTCACTTCAAAGAGGATTGGGGAAATTGGAATTAAATGAAAAGAAAATCCAACAGGATTTAGAAGATAATTGGGTAGTTATAGCTGAGGCTATTCAAACTGTTTTAAGAAGAGAGGCTTTCCCAAAACCTTATGAGGCTTTGAAAGACTTGACACGTCATAATGGTAAAATCGACCAAGCGGTATTCCAAAATTTTATCCAAGGTTTGAATGTTTCTGATGATATCAAAAAGGAATTAATGTTGATTAGTCCTTTCAATTTTGTCGGTAGAGACGAAAATTAATATGAACCAACAGTTTTTTCAAATGGCTTTGGTTGTAGCAGACTATGATGAAGCCATCGATTTCTATATCCAAAAATTGGGATTTGAATTAATCGAAGATACGGAGTTAAGTCCTAGCAAGCGTTGGGTGGTTGTTCAACCTAAAGGCAATGGCGGAGCTCAATTGTTACTGGCAAAAGCAAGTGGCGAAGAACAAGTGTCGAGAATTGGAAATCAAACCGGTGGCCGAGTTTTTTTGTTTTTGCATACAGATAATCTAGATCGTGATTATCAAAATCTGGTAAAACATGCAGTTCAAATTATCCGTGAGCCAAGTGTAGAGGAGTTTGGAAAAGTATTGGTTTTTGCGGATTTATATGGGAATTTATGGGATTTGATAGAGCGGGATGTGAGGTAAGAGGTAAAAGGTAAGAGGTAATAGGTAATAGGATTCTCTCTTCTCTCTTCTCTCTTCTCAAAATGCAACATTTGCCTCCCAAGCAATGATAGCGGCTTTTCTTTTTAGGCCCCAACGGTAACCACCTAATTTTCCACTGGATTGTATCACTCGATGGCAGGGTATTAAAAATGCGATAGGATTTGAGCCAATGGCTGTTCCTACAGCCCTTGCTGCTTTCTCTTGCTGAATCTGATTTGCAATTTTGCCATAGTGGCTTAATTTTCCCATTGGAATTTCTAAAAGAGCGTTCCAAACTTTCCATTGAAATTCACTTGCTTTTAAATGCAGTTGAATAGGCTCTTCCAAATCATTTTTTCCATCAAAAAATCGTTGGACATTTTCTTGATATTTGTCTTTTCCTGGACGTATCTCTGCTTTTGGGAATTGATTTTTTAATGATTCGGTGGGCGATTCTGTTTCCTCCAAGTAGGCCAAATAGCAAATGCCCTTGAGGGTCGATGCTACGATGAGGGGGCCAAATTGACTGTCAATTGTACTAAAAAGGATAGATAATTGTGGAATTTCTTCCACATTCATTTGCTGAATGCTTAAAAAAGTAAGCGGATTTTTAATGGAATAATTGAAAAACATCGGATTAGTAAAAAAATACCCAAGGTGTTAGCCTTGGGTATAAAGGTAAAAGGAAATCGATGATATTATCTACAAAGTACCACCAGATGCATTTAATAAGGCATTGGCTGTCCCACTAGGTACATTTGAGATTTGGTTTGAACTTGCACTCGATTTAATCAAGCTTTGAACATCTGCTGGAGCCAAGGTTGGATTAACCGATAACAATTGTGCTGCAACACCCGTTACGTGTGGGGTAGCCATGGACGTTCCAGAAATTGTTTTTGTTGCTGTTTTACTTGTATTCCAATCTGAAGTGATATTGGTTCCAGGCGCTATAATATCCACGATAGAACCATAATTAGAATAATAAGCAAAGTTATCATACACGTCTGATGCAGCCACCGTGATAGCTTCTGTTACTCTAGCAGGTGATGCGGTTGAGGCATCTGCTCCAGAATTACCTGCCGCGATGCAATACACAACGCCATCGGCAATTGAATTTCTAACTGCTGCATCCAAAGATGCGGAAACTCCACCACCTAGAGACATATTTGCAACCGCTGGGCCAGGAGTATGATTGTTCGTTACCCAATCAATACCAGCAATTACACCAGAAATAGTTCCTGATCCATTATTGTTTAATACACGAACTGCCACAAGCGTTACTCCTTTGGCAATTCCATATGTCGTTCCACCAACAGTTCCAGCTACGTGAGTCCCATGACCATTGCCATCTTTGAACGTTTTGTCTATGACATCAATTCCTTTCACCACACGACCTGTAAAATCAACGTGGTCCAATTTTATTCCAGTATCGATGATGTAAGCTTTTACACCTGATCCTGTGGATGTATAATTGTAGGTGTTATTCAATGGAAGAGAAGTTTGGTCCACTCTATCTAGTCCCCAAGAGGGTGTAGGTGACTGAGTTCCAACAGCAAATACTTCCATATCTTGCTCAACATAAGCCACTTTTGGATTTTTTTTGATTCCTTCAATAGCTTTTGAATTCAAATTAGAAACCGCAAATCCTTTTAATGCATACTTGTAAATTTGATCAACATTTCCTCCAAATGCTTTGTTGATTTTGGAAGTTTCACCATCTACATCTAGCGTAGATGATTCTTTAAATACAATAATGTAAGAGCCGAAAATTGGCTTTGGAGCAGCTGGGGGCACTAAATTTGTTTGAATATTTGAAATTTGATTGGTTGATTTTTCGATGGAGGAATCAACTTTTGTAATGTTTTCTAATTCATTAGAACATGAATTTAATATCAGAATAGATGATAATATTCCAATACTTAGGATAATTTTTTTCATAGAACATAAGTTGTTTGACGGGCAATTTACTAAATAAAATTTTGAATGGGCAACAATTATTAGAAGAATTTTACTATTTTATTTTTGATTTTATCTCAAAAAATATACATTTGCATCAAAATAATATAAAAATGAACAAAGCAACATACAACAAAAACTGGTGGCAAGGGTAATACTCCCTGAACAGTTTTGCTGTGTGTGTACATGATATGTTTTACTCAAGGCTTGCTGTTCCCAGTAAGCCTTTTTATTTATTTTGATTATTCTGAAGCATGTCAACTAATACGATATATAATATTCAAACCGCCCGAAAGCGTTCACTGGCAGATACATTGACGCCTATCGGTATATTTTTGAAAATTCGAAAGAATTTTAAAAATTCGGTAATTCTGGAAAGTGCTGATTATCACGGCAAAGAGCATGGTTTTTCTCACATAGCCTTTGATCCGATTGCAAGCTTTGTGTTAAATGACCAGGTTGTCACGCAATCTTTTCCCGATGGCCATACAGAGTCTTTTCGTTTAGAAAATCCCAAAGCGGCAGTATCTGCATTGAAATCTTTTGCTGATCGTTTTCATTTTATTGCTGAACCGGGCGATTCACCTATGGCGAATGGCTTATTTGGGCACATCTCTTATGATGCTGTCAGCTATTTTGAAGATATTCAAATTCAGCCTAAAAATGCAGAAACCGAAATCCCTTCGATTCGTTATTTTGTGTATAGTTATGTGATTGCTATCAATCATTTTAACAATCAAATGACGGCCTATGCGCATAGTTACGATGGGCAAGCGCCTAATTTGGAAACGGTCGACTATCTATTAGAAATGCCTCATTATACCTTGGAAGCTTTTCAAACCGTAGGACAAGAAGAAACTAATTTGACAGAAGAACAAACTCGAGAAATCGTGCAAACCTGTATCAAACATTGTTTGAGAGGGGATGTGTTTCAAATTGTGCCTTCCCGTCGATTTAGTCAAAAATACCAAGGAGATGATTTTCAGGTATATCGTTCTTTGAGATCCATCAATCCTTCTCCCTATTTATTCTATTTTGATTATGAGAATTACCATATTTTTGGTGCTTCTCCAGAAAAGCAAATCAAAATAGAAGGCGATTTGGCAGAAATTCATCCCATTGCTGGAACTTTCCGCCGTTCGGGGGATGATGAAAGGGATGCGGAATTGGCAAAAGCATTGATAGAAGACCCTAAGGAATCTGCTGAACATGTTATGCTGGTTGATCTCGCAAGAAATGATTTGAGCAGAAGTGCAACCAATGTGAAGGTAGAAACGTTTAAAGAAGTACAGTTCTTTTCACATGTGATTCACCTAGTTTCCAAAGTAACAGGAACTTTACAAAAAGGAATAAATCCCTTGCAAATGGTGGCGGATACGTTTCCAGCGGGCACTTTAAGTGGCGCACCCAAGCACAATGCGATGACGATAATTAATCGCTTGGAACCTACCAATCGACATATTTATGGCGGTGCGATTGGTTTCATGGATTTTAAAGGAAATTTCAATCATGCCATAGCGATTCGTACTTTTTTAAGCAAAGGGAATACTTTGTTTTTTCAGGCAGGAATGGGCGTTGTTGCCAAATCGGTGGTGGAAAGTGAAATGCAAGAAATACATAATAAATTAGCCGCATTGCGTAAAGCTTTGGAGGTTGCTCAAACATTAGATTAAGGAAAGATGAAAGTATTAGTGATTGATAATTACGATTCCTTTGTATACAACTTGGTCTATTTATTGAAAGAGATCGGGGCAGAGGTGGATGTAAGAAGAAACGATAAAATAAATTTGGAAGAAGTAAAGGTATATGACCATATCTTACTTTCTCCAGGTCCAGGCATTCCTTCTGAAGCAGGAATTATGTTGGATCTTTTGAAAGAATATGCACCTAGCAAACGAATTTTAGGCGTTTGTTTGGGACATCAGGCCATTGCAGAATCTTTTGGTTCGCAATTGCAAAATATGGGAGAAGTTTTACATGGTGTAACCACAGAATGTGTGGTGACGGATCCTAACGAACGACTTTTTAAAGGCATTCCGAGTAGATTTGAAGTGTGTCGTTACCACTCATGGACCGTTGTTCCAGATACGATGCCTAGCGATTTAAAAATTACCGCTGTGGATGATAAAGGTTTTGTGATGGCGGAGGCACATCAAAAATTTGATGTAAGAGGGGTACAATTTCATCCGGAAGCTTATCTAACCCAACACGGATTACAAATGATTAAAAATTGGATCAATTAACAAATGAAAAATATTTTAGAAAGAAGAGTTTTAGGAGAGTCATTATCAGAAGAAGAATCGAAAAATATCTTGTTGCAAATTGGTCAAGGGGGTTCTAATCCAAGTCAAATTGCAGCATTTTTAAGTTCCTATTGGTATCACCCTATTCAGGTGCGAGAACTGAAAGGTTTTGTGGCAGCCATGCTGGAATTGGCAGTGAATGTTGATTTAGACGAATTTGATGCCATGGATGTTTGCGGAACAGGAGGCGATGGAAAAGATACGTTCAATGTGAGTACTACTTCTGCCTTTGTGGTGGTAGGTGCAGGTCAAAAAATAGCTAAACATGGAAATCATGGCGTTTCTTCTGCCGTGGGTTCATCTACGGTGTTGGAATTTCTAGGTGTTAAATTTAGCAATGACCCTAAATTTTTGAAGCGTAAAATGGAAACAGCAGGAATTTGTTTTTTACATGCTCCTTTGTTTCACCCAGCCATGCGTTATATTGGCCCTATTCGAAAAGAATTGGGAATGAAGACCTTCTTTAATTTATTGGGGCCTTTGTTGAATCCTGCCAAAGTGGTCAAACAATTAACAGGCGTTTATTCAACAGAAGTGTTGGAATTGTTTGACGGTTTTTTCAAAAACAGTGGAAAACAATATGGAATTGTGTTTGGCGAAGATGGATACGATGAAATTTCTTTGACAAGCAATTTTAGATTAGCTACGCAAGAAGGTCTAAAGGTTTATACTCCAGCAGATCTTCATTGCGATTATTGCCAACCTGTTGATTTGTCCGGAGGAAATACCGTGGAACAATCGGCTGATATTATGTACAAAATTTTACAAAGAGAAGGTACGATTCCTCAAACACAAGCTATTTTGGCCAATGCTGGAGCTGCTTTAATGGTAGCAGGGAAAGTGGGAAATATATTGGATGGATATTTGATGGCTCAAGAATCTTTAGAAAGTGGGAGAGCCTTTCAAGTGTTTAAGAAATTTATCATGGATTAATTATGAGTATTTTAGATACGATTATTGCTTCAAAAAAAGAGGAAGTGGCATTAAAAAAATCACAAGTTTCTGTGAAAGAACTTGAGATGCAAGGTTTCTTTGCAAGAAATTGCCATTCTTTATCCCTTTCTTTGACGCAACCTGCTTCAACAGGAATCATTGCGGAATTTAAAAGAAAGTCGCCTTCCAAAGGAATCATCAATGATCAATTATCTGTCAAGGAAGTGACGCAGGCCTATGTTCAAGCTGGTGCAGCTTGTTTGTCGGTTTTAACAGATGAGCCTTTTTTTGGAGGAACGTATCAAGATTTCAATGAAGCGAGATTGGCCAATCCAAATACGCCTATTTTACGAAAGGATTTTATGGTTGACGAATACCAAATCGTAGAAGCAAAATCGATGGGGGCGGATGTAGTGTTGTTGATTGCTGCCTCATTGAGTCCAAAAGAAATCAAAACATTAGGCACTTTAGCACGTTCATTAGGAATGGAAACCTTGTTGGAGGTACACGATGAAGAAGAGTTGACCCGCAGTCTGGGAGATTATATTAGTGTAGTTGGAGTAAACAACAGAAATTTGAAAAACTTTGCCGAGCAAAATGTGGAGGCTTCCAAATTTTTGTCTGATAAAATTCCCGATTCATTTATTAAGATTTCTGAAAGTTGCATTTCGAGCGCAGCGATTATTCATGAATTGAAAGGTTATGGTTATCGTGGATTTTTAATTGGGGAAAGTTTTATGAAAACAAATGCTCCTGGTAAAGCGCTGAGTGATTTTTTAGTCCAATAAAAGATGAAGTGGAAAATTTGCGGCATGCGGGATCGAATCAATTGTGAGCAGGTAGCTGACTTACAACCTGATTATATGGGTTTTATTTTTGTGGAAAAATCGCCCAGGTATGTCGGAGAGAATTTTATCATTCCTTCTTTGCCCCAAAACATCAAAAAAGTAGGGGTTTTTGTGAATGAAAATAAGTACAAGATTTTGGATTTAGCTCAATCTGCTGGTTTTGATCATGTTCAATTACACGGGAATGAGGATTCAGAGGAGATTGATTTTTTACAAAAAAATGGATTAGTGGTCATCAAAGCATTGTCTGTTGCCCAAAATGATGATTTAGCAGAATTGTCGAACTTCAATATTTTACCGAATTATTTTTTATTGGATACCAAAAAAGGAAGCGAAGTAGGAGGGACAGGCCAGCGATTTGATTGGAGTATTTTATCCGAATATAAAGTAGATGTACCGTTTTTTTTGGCGGGCGGTTTAGATGCATCGGGAATTGAGGAGGCCTTGATTTTGGCACAAAAATATCCAATTCATGCCTTGGATTTTAACAGTAAATTGGAGCTGGAACCAGCTTTGAAGGATATTGAAAAAGTGAAAGAAGTAGCAAAAATTTTGAACGATAAAAATTAGATTATGTCTAGCTCAGAAGTTTCGTTTCATGTAGATGAACGTGGATATTATGGTGATTTTGGAGGGGCTTTTATCCCCGAAATGCTATATCCCAATGTGGAAGAATTGCGCGAAAATTATTTGAAAATCATGGAAGATCCGAGTTTTCAAACGGAATTTCATGCTTTACTGCGCGATTATGTGGGTAGACCTACTCCACTTTTTAAAGCCGAGCGTTTATCTGCCAAATATAACACCCAAATTTATCTCAAAAGGGAAGATTTGTGCCATACGGGTGCGCACAAGGTTAATAATACCATTGGTCAAATTTTAGTGGCGAAACGTTTAGGCAAAAATAAAATTGTTGCGGAAACGGGTGCAGGACAACATGGAGTAGCCACGGCAACGGTTTGTGCATTGATGGGATTGGAGTGTATCGTTTACATGGGTGCCATTGATATTGAAAGACAAGCACCCAATGTGGCGCGTATGCGTATGTTGGGTGCTAAGGTTGTTGCGGCTGAATCAGGTTCAAAAACCTTAAAAGATGCCACCAATGAGGCTATGAGGCATTGGATTAATAACCCTGTTGATACCCATTATATCATAGGTTCAGTAGTCGGGCCACATCCTTATCCTGATATGGTGGCCAAATTTCAATCGGTGATTTCTGAAGAAATACGTGTTCAATTGAAAGAGAAAATTGGCAGAGATTATGCGGATTATGTGATTGCTTGTGTGGGTGGTGGATCGAATGCAGCAGGTGCTTTTTATCATTTTTTGGATGAGCCAAGAACGGCTTTGATTGCAGCGGAAGCTGCGGGACAAGGTGTTAGCTCTGGACATTCAGCGGCTACCACATTTTTGGGGAAGCCGGGAGTTCTACATGGTAGTAAAAGTATTTTGATGCAAACAGAAGACGGGCAAGTAGTAGAACCATATTCCATTTCTGCGGGATTGGATTATCCTGGAATTGGGCCATTGCATGCGCATTTGTTCAAAACGGGGAGGGCTCAATTTTTTGATATTACCGATGAAGAGGCGCTTGAATCTGCATTGGAATTAAGTATGCTCGAAGGAATTATACCTGCCTTGGAGTCGGCTCATGCTTTAGCCGTTTTAGCCAAATTAGGGGCTAAAGAAAATCAAGTAGTTGTGATTAATTTATCAGGAAGAGGCGATAAAGATTTAGCAACTTATACTAAAAGATTAAATTTAATTTAAGAGATGAATCGTATTTCGAAAGTATTTGCGGAGGTGAAAGGGCCTATTTTGAACATATATGCCACAGCGGGTTATCCAAATTTTGGAGATACCATGACTGTCATAGAATCTTTGCAAGAAGGCGGTGCCGATATCATTGAAATCGGAATGCCTTACTCTGATCCAGTAGCAGATGGAGAAACCATTCAGCAGTCTAATCAAGTCTCTTTGGACCAAGGAATGACTTTGGTGCATTTGTTTGAACAATTGAAAGATTTGAGAAAAACAGTTTCTACCCCTGTTTTATTGATGGGTTATGTCAATCCCGTTTTGCAATATGGTGTCGAAAAGTTCTGTCAAAAATGCAAAGAGGTTGGAGTAGATGGATTAATCTTGCCTGATTTGCCTTTAGCGGAATATGAATCCGAGTACAAAGCCATTTTCGAAGCAAACGGATTATTTAATATATTTTTGATTACGCCTCAAACGAGTGATGCCCGCATTCGTCAAATAGATTCAATCAGTCAAGGTTTTATCTACATGGTTTCTTCAGCATCCACCACGGGAGCCAAAACAGGCATTAGCGATGAACAGGAAGATTATTTCAAGCGCATCGCTTCTATGCAGTTAAAAAATCCAAGATTGATTGGCTTTGGAATTTCAGATCGAGCTAGTTTTTTAAAGGCATCCGAGGCTTCCTCTGGCGCCATTATTGGTAGCGCTTTTGTAAAGTTATTGTCTCAGTCCAAAAATTTAAAGGCGGATATTATCCAATTTGTTAAGAGTATTAAAGCTTAGTAATGCGAATGACGGGTTGGAAAATTAAATTTCACTTCTTGATTAATCGCTTTTGAATAAATTATCGAGGTGCTATTTTCAAGATGACTTCTGAGTCATCTGCAAATGCATTGCATGAAGTTAAATAAGCTTGCATGTCATCCATATCATCTCCATAAACATTGGCACTGAACTCCTGAGCCCTTTGCAACATTTTAATGTAGGTATCACATTTGCGTTGTTTTGTTAATTTCTTCAAAGCACCCATGTAATCCTCTCTAAATACAGTTGGTATGATAATTTTTGATTGACCCGCTTTCACAAGCTCTGCATTCATCATTACTCTTGCAATACGCCCATTCCCATCTAAAAATGGATGCACTTCACTAATCACAAACATAATGTATGCAGCTTTTGAAAAGGGATGTTCTAGGGCATTATAAAAGTCGAAGCTCTCAATCAAAGTGCCTTTCACCAAGTTGAAATCAACAAAGGCTGTGGTTCCTGCAAAATTGTTCTTGTCTTTAAATTGACCAGGGTTTTTGTCAACTCTTGCATTCAATAATATCGAATGTCGGAACGTGATAATCTTTAAAAATTCTTCAGGAGACGAAGGGGTAATGTCCATTTCCTTTTTGTTTGAAACAATTTGATATGTCCCTAATACATCATGAGAATCGTCATTTCTGGCTGGAAGGGGCTTATTGGTTTCAATAATTTTTTTTGCTTCATCAATTTCAAACACCGTTCCTTCAATGTAATTGGAAAAATAACTCTCAAAAAAAGAAAAATTTCTGAATGATGTAGCTGTATTATTATTGTCTTGTCGAAATGGGAATTCTGCTTGTTTTAATTCTCGAAACAACATTTCAAATAATTCAACCCTGGCTGGATCGTACGGCTTTCCGAATGCTCTTGCTTTGGCTAATGGAGAACTTAGAATTTTTGAAGTTTGGGTCGTTAATAAAGCACTTATCAATCGGTTTAATTTCTCAAACTCTTTCTGCATATTCAGCTGCTCAGAAATTACTCGTGCGCGATCTCTTAATTTATTAATTTCCTCCTCGCCATTAACACGAATGATTTCTTCCAACCGATTTTCTATTTCAGGTAAACCTAAGCATTTAGAGCTACTTCCTAAGTTTTTAGACGATTGCAAATTTTCTAAAAATGCACGTGCTTTTTGTGAGGCATATAATTCCCCAGAAAATTTATTATCACCCTCTATTGGTAAAGCACCTTCAAGAAATTGAAGGGTAACGCCAGGAAGTTTAATCTTTTTAGTATAGCTCGTGGTTAGAAAGATTTGCCCTGTTTTTGTTGGCTTGAACTCAAACGCAGATCGATGGCTAAGAGTTGTTCCTGGATATAAATTTCCTAATATCTTAAAAAGATTTCTTCTAATAATCGCTTCAACAGGCTCATCCAAATTAGGGGAATACACTTTTGGCGCAATTTTCCTTATTAAACCTGTTTTAAGTAATTTTGAAATTTGATTTGAAATCTTTGAATCCTTAGAACCAAAAATCACTTCTTGTAAGTGGAGCGGTAAATTATTTTCCATTATCTGCAAAATTTGAATCAAATTATTAAATTTTTTCCATTATAAAGCATTATTTGAAAAATTTTTTCCATTATAAAATCTTTGTGTTAAAACAAGAGGAAACTCCCCTTATTACCTGTAACTAATTTTTCAGAGCAAAAGCCACGTATTTATTCCCTTTGGGCGTTCCTAATTTGGTGCCTCCACAAGCTATCACTACATATTGTTTGCCATTGGCCATATAGGTCGCGGGTGTCGCAAAGCCAGCTGCAGGCAGTTTTGATTTCCATAATAGCTTTCCATTATCTGCATCAAATACACGGAAAAATCCGTCTTTGGTAGCTGCAATGAAGATCAAACCATTGGTCGTGATGACAGGGCCACCATAATTTTCAACACCTGTATCGTGAATGCCTTTTTGAGCCAACAAGGGTTCTTCTCCAAAAGGAATTTTCCATAGATATTTGCCTGTATTTAAATCAATGGCATTCAATGTGCCCCAAGGCGGACCAATAGCTGGCAATCCTTTGCTGTCCAAAAATTTATTATAGCCTGTCATTCGGTAAGGAATCTGTGGTCCTTTTGTCACTTCATTGGAAATCACTTCTTTGGGAACTTCATCACTGATAAAATTCAATATATTTTCTTGCTCTGTTTTGCTCAAATGATTAAATCCGGGCATCATTCCTTTACCTTGCGCAATGATTTGTTTCAGAAAAGTTTTATTTCTTCTTTTAATGATGTCCACCAAATTCGGATAGCCACTCAAGGCGTTCCCTTTTCTTTCTTCCCCATGACAAGCCATGCAATTTTGTCGATAAGCTTTTTCGCCACTACTTTGTTGTTGCTTGGAAGGCTCATTGGCGACCATCGTTTGGATCCAGGGCATTTCATTGCTATTGACGTACAAGATTCCTTTGTCTGGATTTGCCCCCGCGCCACCCCACTCTGCACCGCCATCAAATCCCGGCAAAATCAAGGTCCCTTCCAAACTTGGAGCATCATACCAGCCTTTTTTTAGTTTTGCTAATTGACTTTTTAACTCCTCCTTGTTTTCAGCATAGGGGTTAATGTCATCTACAGTAATTTCATTCGATAGTCGCGCATAGGGTTGGGGTAACAAGGGAAAGGGTTGTGTCGGCCAGCTGGATTCCCCTTTTAAATTCGATTTTCCTACTTTCTTTTCAATGATTGGAAAAAGGGGTTTCCCGCTTACTCGATCAAAAACAAAAACGAGCCCTTGTTTGGTGACTTGAGCTACAGCATCAATGATTTTTCCATTCTTTTTTACCTGTATCAAATTAGGTGGAGCGGGTAAATCACGGTCCCAAATGTCGTGGTGGGTGGTTTGAAAATGCCACAAACGTTTTCCTGTTTTTGCATCCAGCGCCAAGAGGCAATTGGCAAATAAATTACTTCCTTTTCTATTTCCGCCCCAAAAATCGAAACCCGCTGATCCTGTCGGGACAAATAAAATCCCTCTTTGGGTATCTACGGCCATTCCAGCCCAGTTGTTAGCCGCACCTACAAATTCATTTTTGTAGGCATTTTTGGAAAAAGTTTGGTAACCAAATTCGCCTGGGTAAGGAATCGTATGAAAGGTCCAAGCTAATTTACCTGTTATCACATCAAAAGCTCGAATGTCGCCGGGTGCTGCATCTGCTCCTTCAGAAAGTCGAACGGGCATGATGATTAAATTTTGAAAAATTGTCCCTGGAGTATTCGAAATCACAAATTTGTTTTGTGCAATGGCGGGTAATCCCGTGTGCAAATCTATTTTCCCATTTTGTCCAAAAGATGAAATCGGTTGTCCTGTTTTCGCATTTAATGCCCACAGATTGGGCCCTGCAGTAAATAATATGCGCTCTTCTGTACCATTGGACCAATAACTGACACCTCTGCTGGTACTTGCCCAATTTTTCAATGGGTCGCCAAAGCGCCAAATTTCTTTGCCTGTTGCAGCATCCAAAGCAAATGCTTGAACACTGGAACTGATGCCATAAAGAACTCCTTTGATGATGATAGGGCTGGATTGCATTTGACCAGAATCAGGCATGGAATAGGTCCAAGCTACTTCTAGATTTTTTACATTTTCTTTGGTGATTTGATCCAGTCGAGAAAAGTGATTTCTGTCTGAACCTCCTAAATAATCAGGCCAATCGATGTTTTGAAAAGAAAAAAAAGCAAAAGAGAAAACTAAACTCAATAAAAGGATATTCTTCTTCATTGGATGCGCGCTAAGAATAAGATAATTCGTATAAGCGTTGAACCTCTGCCCATACTTCCTCCAAAGATAATCCATTTGCTGCACCTTTGGTATTAAATAAGACTTTCGTTTTTTCTTGGTCTTGGTAAAATCCTGAATAGGGCATATAGGTTTTGAAATGAGAAAATTCACCACATAAAACCAGTCCTGGAATTACAAAGGCATTGGCCATGTGCGTAGGACCAGAGTCCAGTCCAATGAAAAATTGGGCGTTTTTTATCAATTTCATCATGGTCATGACGGATGTTTTTCCTACCACACTTTTGTAATTGGGGTGTTGATAAGGCAAGGGATGGACGCGCCCGATTTCAAGTACATGGACGTCCCATTTTTGGATGATTAAATCCAGTAATTTTACCCATTTTTCATCTGTCCAATCGCGCCATCCCATGTTTGATTTGCAATGAATCACCCAATAGGGTGTCAAGAATGGCAACTCAATTTCTTCCTGATCTACATATAAATGGGGCTGTTCTTTGAGTAAACCTATATCGGCAAGCTGAGAGGCAACTTCAAGTAAATTGTAGTTGAGGTAGTAATTGGACAAACTTATTCCAAGGGCATCGGCACGTGGATTGACAATTACGGTGTCGGTGGTGGAATCTTTTCTGAACCCACTTAAATGAAGCGAATAATGATGATGGAAGGGGTTAGATTGGATCAAGAAATGACTTAAAAGGGTAAATTTCAAGTCGATAAATCGATTAACCAGTGGATGGAACTCTAGCAAAGGCTGATATTGGGAGGATGCAATCCAAGTAATGTCGACCTCACCAAATTTTTCTTTTAGAGCGCTTAAAATGGGCTCAGAAGCAATAATGTCACCATAATCGCCATCCATTGAAATGCCAATGAATGTTTTTTGAGGGGAAACAATTCTGAAATAACGTATCAACACAAAAAGCCAGGCAAAGTAGCAAGCTACTCGCAGGCGATAGAAGATAATTTTCAAGGTAATAGGTTTAAATCTTTGCTAAGGTATTAAAAATTCCTTAAAAGAAAATAGGGCTTTGTGGGTTAGGATTTGAAAATCCGATCCATCAAAATCCATTTTTCACCTTTCTTTGCCCAAGGCAAGGGAAGTTGGAATTTCCACATCAGTTCTTCCCATTCAGCAATTTTGGGATTGGTCGAATCAAAGGCGGCTTTCTTTTCGAAAGTAAAAGCATCGTCCGTTTCTAGTATCATAAACATCCGATTGCCAGTTCTGAATATCTCAATATTCAAAATTCCAGCATCTATGTCGTGCTGTGTAACTTCTGGCCAAGCACTTCCTGGTGCATGATATTGTTCATATTCTTTGATCAATTCTGGATCATCCACCAAGTCTAAGGCTAAACAAAATCGTTGCATAATTTAGGGTTTAAAATAATGTTGAAAAGATCTTATGGTTTGGCTCGCCGCATCCTGAGAATTTGGCCAAGGAAATGCCTCTGCAGACACGAATTTGTCATATTTGATTTCCTTTAATGCCTTTGCGACTTCCTTTAAATCCGAATGGCCATTGCCAACAGGTCTTCTGTTACTATCTGCAAAATGCACATGCAGGACGGAATCTTTGCACTTTAAAATACTGGCCGCCATATCTTCCTCCTCGATGTTCATGTGAAATAAATCCGCCAACAAGCCCACATGTTGGATGGAATGCTGGTTCAAAAATAGCACTCCATCTTCCAAAGTATTGATTAAATTGGTTTCATATCGATTCAAAGGCTCATAAATTAATGAGACACCTAAAGCGCCTGCATGATTTCCCAAAATTCGTAGGCCTTCTGCCAACCAGTCCAAGGCCTGTTTTCTTTCAATTCCTGCCGCAACATTACCTTGCATGGATCCAATGATGGCAGGTGCTTGAAATTCCGCTCCCATGGATATCATTTGTTGGATAAATTCAATGGCTTTTTTTCGAATGGATTCGTTGGGGTCGGTCAAAGTTAATCCATGGATGACTTTCCCTGCCCCAGTTCCAACTGCGGCGATCTTTAAAGCATATTTTTCTAACAAGGCTTTTGTTTCCTCAATGTCCAAAGCATCGTGCGAGGCTGTAAATAACTCGACAGCATCAAATCCCAAAGAGGAGGCATGAGCCAAACTGGTGGGTAAATCATGCCAATAAATCCAAGGGCCTGTTTTTATTTCAGGTACTAATGCAATAGTTGCGCAAGATTGGATCATTTTTTACATGTTAAAGTCGACCATAATTTTTGTTATGCCTTTGGGGTTCTTCGCCCAATCGGCCAAGGCTTCTCCAGCTTTTTCCAAAGGAACAATTTTTGAAACAACTTGGTCCACGGGGAATTTTCCAGTAGCCAAATAATCCATTACCTCTGGAAATTCATCCGTGCAATTTCTGGATCCTAAAATTTCAATTTCCTTGCGAACAAATATGCCTGTGTTAAATTCCACCGCTGATTTGGCATAACCTATGCAAACTACTCTACCCGTATAAGCCACTTCCTCTACCGCAGCACGATAAGTTACCGCATTACCCACCGCTTCGATGATGACATCTGGCCCATCACCCTTCGTGATGCGAGACAATGCCTCATGTAAATCTTCTTGCGATGTGTTAATGGTATGTGCTACCCCAATATTTTGGGCTATATCCATTTTAGAATCATCAATATCTATGGCAATCACCTCCGCACCTCGATTAACGGCAGAAGCAATCGCTCCTAATCCGACAATACCGCAACCGATCACCGCGACGATGTCTTGCGAACTAACTCGCCCTCGGGCGGCGGCATGAAAGCCGACGGTTAAGGGTTCTACCAAAGCTAATTCTTTCAAGGTAAGTTGGGAAGAGATATATAAATCTCGCCAATGAATCGCAATGTAATCCGTCATGGCACCTGGACGTCTAACGCCCATGGTTTTATTGTCTTGGCAAGCATTTCTTCGTCCTTTGCGACAAGAAACGCATTTTCCGCAATTTTGATAAGGATAAACAGTGACCAATTGACCTTTCTGAAAACTCGCAGGAACGGATGCGCCCATTTCTTCAATGGTTCCACCTACTTCATGCCCCAACACATTGGGATATTCTTGTAATTCAAATAGTCCTTTGAAACCGTTTAGGTCGCCACCACAGAATCCCACCATCCCAATTTTCACCAACACTTCTTCTGGACCAATGCTGGGTTTCGCTATTTCGCGAATTTCTGTTTTTCCAATTTCCGTAAGAAATAATGCTTTCATCTTAGTTTTTTGATCTAGGAATGTTGTTTTCAGGTTGCCCTTCAAACCACATGAGGTTTTTGACAGGTGCAATGGCGATAGCCAATTCTTCTAAAAGGCCTTGTGGAATTTTAAACTCCACCGACTCGATGTTTTTCCGAATTGAATTCATTCTACACATGCCTACAATGGTTGTGGCAATATCAGGATGATCCATCGCAAAACGCATGGCTACATCGCTCAAACGGACTTGGTATTTTTGGCAAATACCTAACAATACAGGTTGAATGGCCAACATTTCTTTCGGGGCATTGTGCCATTCAGGAAGCGCGGCATCCGATAAAATGCGCTGCATCAATGGCGCAGCGTTCATTAATCCAAATCCTTTTTCTTTCGACAAGGGCACCAATTCATCATTGATTTCATCTTGAAGTAAATTATAATGGGCCCAAGAAAGAACAGTGTCCAATTCTACTTGTCGAGCAATTTCTGCCAAATATCGAACAGGTAATCCTGTAATCCCGATGAATCTTGCTTTGCCCGATGCCTTGATTTTTTCAATCGCTGGCATGGCCTCATTCAAGATTTGTTCTTTGGACACAAATTCAATGTCGTGCAATTGGAATAAATCCACATAGTCAGTTTGTAGCCTTTGTAGCGATTCATCGATGCTTGCCGTAATTCGCTTGGCGGAAAAATCAAAGGAACGCAAATCGTATCTACCACATTTGGTAGCGAGAAATACGTCTTTTCTTTTGCCTTGCAGCGCTTTTCCCAAGCGAGTTTCTGCCAAAGTGATGCCGTAAAATGGGGATACATCGAAGAAATTTACGCCATGATCGATGGCATAATGAACAGTATTAATCCCTTCTTGTTCATCGACTTCGTCAAATACATTACCCAAAGGAGAGGCGCCAAATCCCAACACTGAAATGAGCTCGTTGGTTTTGCCTAATTTGCGATATTCCATAGTAATCTAAGCCTTTTTGAGGCTTTTGTCTTAAATAGGTTGTAAAATTTTCTTATTAAATAGGTATCAATTAATCTATTCGTGCTTTATTTCAAGCTCGTATCAAACAATTCTTTTAACTGCGCTTCTACTCTGAAACCAGCGGTTTTCAATACTAATTTTCCTTTTTGGAAGACTAAAAATCCTGGAATCTCATCGATGCCATAAGCTTGTAAAATGGCTTGATTGCCATCTGCTTCTACTTTTAAAACGGTCACTTTGCCTTCATAATCTTTGGCTAATTTATCCACAGTTGGCATCATTTTGATGCATGGGGCACACCATTTAGCAAAAAAATCGACCACAACGGCCTCATCTTTGGCAATGACTTTATCGAATTCTTTTTTGTCCCAAGCTTGATCGTGCTTCACATTCGGAACACCCTCCAAAGGCTTCATTTTGGTGGTCCATTTAAGATAACCCCCTTTCATTTCTGTTACTGTAAATCCTTCTTTGCGCATTAATTCAGCTGCTTGTGCTGAACGTCCACCTGATAAACAGTAAATTAAAACAGGTTTATTTTTGTCCAAGGATTTGATTTGTGTGGCAAAATCGGGAGAACGAAAATCAATGTTTTTAGCATTAGGTAAATGCCCCCCGCCGAATTCTCCAGAAGTTCTTACATCTAACAAAAGGGCATTGGGAGTCGACTTTAATTTTTGTTCAAAACCATCCACCTCTTCTACTTGAGCAAGTGCGCCAAAACTAACAAAAGCGATAAAAAGAGTAAGAATGCTTGTTAATTTTAAATTTTTCATAACTATTTGGTTTAAAATCAGGTATTTAACAAATTGCTAATAATAAAATGCAAGGAAATTATCTATTTTTTCTGTTATTTTGCAAGGCAATTTAAGCAAATAGTTTCGTAATCAATTTATTCACAATAACAATAAGAAGATGAGTGCAATACAGTACGTTCACGCCAGACAAATTTTAGATTCACGTGGAAATCCAACCATTGAAGTAGATATTAAAACAGAAGATGGAGCTTTTGGCAGAGCTGCGGTTCCTTCTGGAGCTTCAACAGGTATTCACGAGGCTGTAGAACTACGTGATGAAGACAAGTCGGTTTACGTTGGAAAAGGGGTGTTAAAAGCCGTTGAAAATGTAAATACAAGTATCGCAGAAGAATTATGGGGCTTAGAAGTTTCTGAGCAAAACATGATCGACCGTTTAATGATCGAAATTGACGGTACTCCAAACAAAGGAAAATTAGGTGCTAATGCTATTTTAGGTGTTTCTATGGCAGTTGCGAAAGCAGCAGCTCAAGAAGCAGGTTTGCCTTTATATCGTTACATCGGTGGTGTGAATGCTAATACACTTCCAGTTCCAATGATGAACATCTTAAACGGTGGTTCACATGCGGACAACTCAATCGATTTCCAAGAATTCATGGTAATGCCTGTAAAAGCAGAGAGTTTTTCTCAAGCTTTACGTATGGGTACGGAAGTTTTCCATGCATTGAAAGGTGTATTGAAAAGCAAAGGATATTCTACTAACGTAGGTGATGAAGGTGGTTTTGCACCTAACATCAAGTCGAACGAAGAAGCAATCGAAATCGTTTTACAATCGATCGAAAAAGCAGGTTACAAGCCAGGCGAAGAAATTTTCATCGCAATGGATGCAGCTGCTTCTGAATTCTATGATGAGAAAACAGGTCTTTATACTTTCAAAAAGTCAGACGGAAAGCAATTGAACTCTATGGAGATGGCTGCTTACTGGAAGACTTGGGCAGATAAATATCCAATTATCTCTATTGAAGATGGTATGGCAGAAGACGATTGGGCAGGTTGGGCTGAGCAAACTAAATTGATCGGTTCTAAGTGTCAATTAGTAGGTGACGATTTATTCGTAACAAACGTGAAGCGTTTACAACAAGGTATCGAAAAAGGTGTGGCTAATGCTGTATTAGTAAAAGTTAACCAAATTGGTTCATTGACTGAAACTATTGATACTGTTAATTTAGCAAAACGTAATTCATACAAAAACATCATGTCTCACCGTTCAGGTGAAACTGAAGATGCAACCATCGCAGATTTAGCTGTAGCTTTAAATACAGGTCAAATCAAAACTGGTTCAGCTTCTCGTTCTGACCGTATGGCTAAATATAATCAGTTATTGAGAATCGAGGAAGAATTAGGCGCTAATGCTTATTTCCCAGGTTTAAATTTCTAAGATTAAAATGAATAAATTAAAGCAATTGTTCTTGGGTAAAAATCGTTTCTACGTGATAACCACGACAATTGCTTTATTTTGGATGTTGTTTCTCGACTCCAATGATATCACCGTTCAGTTTCGTCTATGGAACGAACTTCGAGAATTAAAAGCGGAAAAAAAATACTACCAGCAGAAGCTCAAAGAACTTGAAAAAGAAAGAAGAGTGATGATGGGAAACCCCGCACTTCTAGAAAAATACGCTAGAGAAAAATACCTCATGAAAAGACCAACGGAAGATATTTTTATCATCGTGGATGAAAAAAATCAACCGATAGAGTAGTTGTTAGGTATTAGTTGTTAGTTATCAGTTATTAGTTATTAGGAATTTGTTTTTTGTTTTTCAGTTTAGTAATTATACTTATCAAAATTTTTAAAATTTCAACTGCATTAAAATGAATTTGATGAAATTCTGAGATTATTATTAAATCAGATTTTTCTAATATTTCTAACCAATAAATACTTTCATTAATTTCTTTTTGTGCGATTGATAGTTTATGGATGAAATCTGCATTTGATTCAGCATATTCAGCTTCTCTTACTTGTGCTCCCACACTAGTGCTGCTTCTAAATAATTGCTTTGAAATGATAAATTCTTTTCGATTTTGTAACCATAGGCATAATTTGATACTATCTAAAGCAAACTGAAAGCTTTTGTCTTTTAAATTATTGGCTTTTTTCATTAGTTATTAGGTGTTAGTTATTAGGTGTTAGTTATTAGGTGTTAGTTATTAGTTATTAGGTGTTATAATTGACCTAAAATATTTTACTAATATGTAATTTCAAAATTTAATTTCGATCAAATAAACTGATAATGTATAAAAATTATTAGTTTTTAGGTATTAGGGTTTAGTTATTAGGTTTTAGTTATTAGTTAATAGTTATTAATAATATCAAATAAAATTTCACTAAAATATAAATCAAAATTTATATAGGAACCGCCAACGCCATTCCCAAATAACTAAAACCTAATAACTAGCTACTAAACTAATAACTAAACCCTAATAACTAATAACTAGCACCTAAACCCTAATAACTAATAACTTCTCACTATCGCTCCAAAAATCCCTGCGGTGATAAACATAATGAAACTGTAAATGACAGCTGGAATAGCCATGGCGCTGTTGCCAATTACTGTTAATGCAATGAATATCGCTAAGGTGCCATTGTGGATACCAATTTCCATTCCTATTGCAATGGCTTGCGCCTTGGGCAATTGAAAAAATCTTGGAATCCAATAACCCAATCCCAAACAAAGCAGATTAAATAGCAGAGCCGCAAACCCAACCTCTACCAAATCATGAAAAATATGATCTCGCTCTTGTAATCCTGTTAATATAATGGCGGTTGCCAAAAAAAGTGCGGATCCTACTTTCACTGGTTTATCCATTTTCTGCGCCATATTTTTGGCAAAATTCCGGATAATCATTCCCAAACTTATCGGGATTATGACAATCATACAAACTTCCATCACTTTGCCGAATTGCAATGGCACTACCTGATCCGTTGCCATGAATTGTTGCATGGCAAAATTACTGATGATGGCGATCGAAAAAATAGATAATAAGCTGTTTAAAGCGGTTAAGGAAACATTTAAAGCGACATCCCCTTTGGCTATGTGGCTATATAAATTGGCAGATGGACCGCCTGGAGCGGCAGCGATTAACATCAATCCGACGGATAGTTCTGGACTCAACAACAAGCATTTGGCAATGATGAAGCATAGCGCAGGTAGCAAAATCATTTGGCATAAAAGCCCAATGATCATGGCCTTGGGATAGCGAATGATGCGCTTGAAATCTTCAATTTGTAAGGATAATCCTAAACCCATCATGATAATGGCCAAAGCGATGGGTAAAATGACGGTCGACAATAAACTTGCTTGCATTTGTAAAGATTTAGAGGAATATTTCAGCTAATTTAGCTAATTTTAATAAATATTAGGATTTTTTAAATCCTGTCGTTAATTTCAAGCAAAAACTTATTTAACTATGAATACTTCGAATCCCGAATTCGATAATAATAAAATCCCTATTAAAAAACTTTGGCAAGTAATCCTTGCTTCTTCCGTTGGAACAGTCATTGAATGGTACGATTTTTATATTTTTGGTAGTCTTTCAGCCATCATTTCTTT
This sequence comes from Aquirufa sp. ROCK-SH2, assembly GCF_054558315.1. Classification (NCBI taxonomy): domain Bacteria; kingdom Pseudomonadati; phylum Bacteroidota; class Cytophagia; order Cytophagales; family Flectobacillaceae; genus Aquirufa; species Aquirufa sp. ROCK-SH2. The sequence continues at coordinate 69,700 of NZ_JBPXKB010000005.1, forward strand.
GTCCTTTTTTCCCAAAGAAGATCCAACTGCTGCTTTTATCTCCACCTTGGCTGCTTTTGGTGCTGGTTTCGTAGCCAGGCCTTTTGGAGGGGTAATTTTTGGTCGATTAGGGGATCGCATTGGTCGGAAATACACGTTTTTATTGACGCTTCTCCTCATGGGAGGTTCCACATTTGCCATTGCTTTTATTCCTAGTTATTCCAAAATCGGTTTGGTGGCCCCGGCCATTTTACTTTTATTAAGAATCATTCAAGGTCTGGCCCTTGGTGGAGAATACGGTGGCGCTGCGACTTATGTGGCAGAATACGCACCGGATGCTCAGCGAGGAAAATATACGGCTTATATTCAAACTACAGCTACTTTGGGCTTTTTTGTATCCATCATTGTTGTCTTGGTTTGTCAAAATTTAATCGGCGAAACCGAGTTCAAAGAGTGGGGTTGGCGAGTGCCTTTTGCGCTTTCAGGTATTTTGGTGATCGTTTCTTATTTCATTCGTAGAAATATGCACGAATCGCCTTTATTTGCCAAATTGAGAAAAGAAGGTCGTTTGTCGGAAAACCCGCTTCGTGAAGCTTTTGCAAGTAAGGCCAATCGCCGTTTGATGTTAATTGCCATGTTTGGTGCCATTGTTGGGCAAGGAGTGGTTTGGCATACAGGTCAATTTTATGCCCAAATTTTCATCAATAAAATCTTGAAGGTAGATTTCACGACCACAAATTTAGTCATTGCGGCTTCTCTGGTGGTTGGAACACCCCTTTTTGTGGTTTTTGGTAGCCTATCGGACCGCGTAGGGAGAAAGAAAATCATGCTGGGCGGAATGGCTTTAGCAGCTGTTTTTTATTATCCCTTGTTTGCCTGGATGTCGATCATTGTTGAACAAGAAGGAACAATGATCCAAGATGCGATTCATCTGACTTTCTATGGCCAATGCCAATTAGCCTTTATTTGTATGCTATTGGTGACTTTTGCAGCCATGGCTTATGGTCCGATTGCCGCATTTTTAGTGGAATTATTTCCAACCAAAATTAGATATACGTCCTTGTCGATTCCCTACCATTTTGCTAATGGGGTTTTCGGGGGTTGTGCTCCCTTTGTCGCTACTTGGCTAGGTGCCATCACGCATTCTAATTTTTCAGGAATTTTTTATCCTATTACCTTAGCTGCCATCACGGTGATCGTGGGTGTGATTTATCTTCCTGAAACGAAGGGGAGGGCGATCATGGATGTATAAAAGATACTTTGTGTCTTTGTGTTAACACAAAGTTCACAACGAGTAAAATAAGGTGTTTTATATAAAATATTTTCAAATTAAGACGAAATTATGAACGAGCATTTACCAAGGCGTGACTTTATTAAATCTAGTTCTCTTTTGCTAGGCGCTAGCCTTTTATCGAACAATTCTATGAAAAAAATGGCTCCAAAACCAGGTGAAATTGTCTTAGGACATAACAATTTCAAATACAAAGTTATTCCCAATTGGGGAGTATTAGATGCTGGTAAAAATCCAGTGAACGACTGCCATGAGATGGTAGAAGATGCCAAAGGCCGTTTGTTCTTGGCAACCAACGAAACCAAAAATAACATCTTGATCTACGATAAATCAGGAAAATTATTGGATTCATGGGGCCATACTTATCCGGGCGCACATGGTTTAACTATCTTGAACGAGGGTGGTGAACAGTTTTTGTTAATTTGCGATAATGCTCGTCATCAAGTCATTAAAACCGATTTGAAAGGAAAAGAAATTTTTAAAATTGAATATCCCAAAGAAACAGGGGTATACGATTCCCCGAATCAATTCGTTCCAACCGAAACCGCTGTGAATCCTAAAAATGGCGACATCTATGTAGCAGATGGTTATGGTGCCAATTATGTGATTCAATACGATTCCAAAGGAAGATATATTCGTCATTTTGGAGGTAAAACTTCTGAATATGCGGATGATAAATTCAACTGCTGCCATGGTGTTTTAGTAGATACACGCGATGCCAATAATTGGACATTGTTGGTTACAGACCGCATGAACAATAGCTTGAAGCGCTATACCTTAGATGGTAAATTCATTACCCGCTACCATTACCCCGGTTCTTTTATTTGTCGCCCTGTATTGCACGGAGAAAACATCGTAGCTGCTTGTTACCGTAGTTCAGATGCAAGTTGGGCAGGTTCAGGTTATGTACAAATTTTGGACAAAGACATGAAAGCGGTTTCAACCCTAGGCGGTTCTGAGCCCATCTACAAAAATGGCGTTTTGCAAAGACAATACAAGGAAGATGAAAACAAAGTATTCATCCACCCGCACGATGTCTATGCAGATGCCGATCATAATCTATACGTCGCACAATGGGCAAGTCAAAAGACTTATCCGATTAAATTGGAGAGGATTTAAAGAAGAGAGGAAAGAGAAAAGAGAAAAGAGGAGAGAGAAAATCGTTGTTGCAAATAGCGTTGGCTGAGCGGAGCCGAAGCCATAAGCGGTAGACCTTTGTGAAACTTTGTGCCTTTGTGTTAAATAGCGTTTACTGAGCCTGTCGAAGTAAAAATAGAAATGAGTAAAATACATGTATTGGGCACTTTGTGTCTTTGTATTAAATAAACTAATGAGTTCGGATTTGATTTTATTTTTCGGTCACTTTCACCCCGTGTTGGTTCACTTACCAATTGGTATGTTGGTGCTGGTGGGATTGATGTATTTTTTCTCCAAAACGGAGGATGCGGAGGCGAAACAAAAGTCCTTTGCCCCCTTTTTCTTGTGGGCAGGGATTACAGCGGCCTTTTCATGTGCCATGGGCTTTGCCCTTTCCCAATCCGGTGAATACGAAGAAGAAACCTTGTTTTTTCATCAATATTTAGGAATTTCTGTTGCTGTTATTTCATTTATCTTGGCTTATACCGCTCAATTTTGGTCCAAAGATGCCAACATGCGCCGTTTGTTTACTCCAACACTGAGTCTTGCTTTGATTTTATTGACATTAACAGGACATTTGGGAGGAAATTTAACCCATGGTTCCGATTATTTGACGCAAAATATGCCTTCTCCTTTCAGAGAATGGTTGGGTTTACCTGAAAAACAAAGTTCCTCAGAAACGAAGGGTGCTGCCATTAAAATTGCCAACATCAATGAAGCCTTGGTCTATCAAGATTTGGTACAACCGATGTTAAAACAAAAATGTTGGTCATGCCACAATGCCGAAAAGCAAAAAGGCAAACTGAGAATGGATAGTCCCGATTTCCTTTTGAAGGGAGGAGAAAACGGACGTATCATTGAAGCGGGAGATCCGGCCAAAAGTGAAATGATCAAGCGATTATTGTTGGAAGAAAGCGATGAACATCACATGCCTCCGAAAGGGAAAACGCCTTTGACAGAAGATGAAATAGCCATTTTACATTGGTGGATTCAAGGTGGTGCGGATTTTAAAAAGAAGGTAAAAACACTCAGTGCAGATGCTAAAGTAAAAGGTATTTTGGCCAAATACAGTTCTGGCGAAGGAGAGGGAGGGCCTTACCTTTCACCGGTATTGAAAGAGGAGATTGATGCCGCCGATGAATCCGATATTCAAGCGCTTTTGAACTTGCATTTATTGGTTTTGCCTGTTGCCAAAGACCAAGCCTTTTTGGAAGTCAATGCCATCAATGCCAAGAAAATTGGCGATAAAGAATTAAAGGATTTAGATGCCATCAAAGAGCAATTAATTGCTTTGAAATTAAACAATACCCAAGTAACAGATGCATTTGTTAGCGATTTATCAGATTTTCCTCGATTGATTAACCTTCAATTAGGTCATACCAAAATTTCGGACAAGAGTTTGGAGGCCTTGCAAAATGCCCCACATTTAGAAACCTTGAATCTCTACGGTACCTCAGTGACGGATGCTGGGATTCTGAAACTAGCCAAGATAAAAACCTTGCGGAATTTATATGTTTGGCAAAGCAAAGTCACAGACGCTGGCATCACTCAACTCAAAAAACTCCGTCCTAATTTACACATCGATAATGGCACGAAAGTGGTGTTTCCGATTGTGCAAGACTCGGTTAGTTATTAGGTATTAGTTTTTAGTTATTAGTTTTTTATTGTGAGGAAAACACTTACGGTCCAGTCTTATTTCAAATAATCCCTAATCACTAAACCCTAATAACTAATCCCTAAAACCTAATAACTAAACACTAATTAACAAACCTCAATCCATCCGGAACTTGTTTTTGCGCATTAGAACTTTCATCTTCCAAATAATAGTATTTGATTTTGCTTTTTTTAGCCAATTGAAGAATTTCAGGGATGTTCAATTGTCCTGTACCGAGCGTCACATCGTTTTCTGAAGAGGTGGCTACTCCGAGACCTGTTGCAACACCCTTTTTTAAATCCTTGACATGCATCAATCGGAATCTTTTAGGGTATTTTTTGAGCAATTCAGCAGGTGATTGCCCAAACTGATGCACCCATAAAATGTCTATTTCAAAGGACACAAATTTGGAATCCGTTTGTTGAATAAGGTAATCAAAATAGGTGCCATTTTCGTAGGGCAAAAATTCATAACCATGGTTGTGGTAACAAAATTCCAATCCATTTTGATGGAGAGTTTTTCCAAAGTTATTGAAATCAGCCACCGCTTTTTGAGCCGCTTCCAAGTTGAAGGGAGCTTTATGAGGTATCATTCCCACGCGGACAAATGCAGCACCAAGGGTTTTTGCCTCATCAATAACCGTGTTCATTTTGTTACTTAATGCATCATAGCTGACCCCATAACTGGTACATACCATCCCACGCGCATCCAACATATCTCGTACTTCTTTGGCGCTTTTACCAAATAAATTGGAAAATTCGATGTTCCTGATCCCCATGGATTGAATGAGATTCAAGGTGCCGGCCATATCTTTGGCAAATTCTTTTCTAAACGTAAATGAAACAACACCAGGCGTTTCTTTGAGCATGTTGCCTTTAGACTTTTGAGCCCATAATGGGTTACAAAGTAGAAGAAAGACGAATGAGATCAATACACTTTTTTTCACGAGCATAAATTTTTGGTGAATTTTCCGATTAAGCAAGAAGGTTGAATGTAGAATTTAAAATTAAGAATTAAAAATGTAGAAAAGAGAAAAGAACCAAACCAGAAATAATTAGAGAGTTACTTTCTTGAAAAGTATTTTTTCGCCCTTGCATCTTTTTAGCTAGATTTGTCTATAATTTTTTGGAGGTTTAAACGAAGGTTCATGATTTGAGTTGGGATTAGCTAAAAGATAATTTACAATCAAAAAAAACTTTGATTGTGCCTGACATGTTTGTAGAGGGTCTCTAATGTCTGATTCCTGGGAAGTATTTTTTCGTGAAAGGGTAATCTATTTAGAATACACCATTTCGAATTTGGAATGAGTTTGGTCAACAAACCAAAGCTGATTTGTTGCAGGCTTATTCACAAAAATCGTCTTCGCAAACTCGAGATTTGAAAGAGCTATTTCATCTATAGAATACGCAATGTAAAAAGGATGACTTAAAAAATTATCTACTCACTCCTTTTTTACAAATAGATCTGCAAAATTATTCGGTATTTTAGCGATCAAAGAAAATAGAAGCCCCCAGGTGTTTTTAAGGAATGGCTTAATCGATAAGAAATTAGAAAAAAGACAAAAATGAAAAACCTATTAAATCAAGCGATTGAGCAAGGCATATCCTATTTGGAGGATCATCAATTACCCAATGGAGAATTTTTATTTTACATGTCGGGGGATGACGCTATGCAAAGCTGGAATTTACCTGAAAGTACTGTATTTCCCTCAGCTCAGATTGGAAATTGTTTATTAGGCTTAAAAAAGAGGGATAAAGTGGGCCAAATTCTCTTGAATACTGCTAATTTTTTGAAATATCAAATGGATAGAGGGGGGCTTTGGAATCATTACACCTTACTACACCGTTGGAGAAATGTATGCCCAAACGATCTCGATGATACAGCTTGTGTTTCGGGCTTTTTAAAATCGATGAATTTTAATTTTCCGTTGGAACGCAGTCATCAATTGATATTGGATAATCGTCGAAGGGATGGTTTATTTTATACTTGGATAACCTTTAGATTTCAACCGAATAAAAATTTAGTTTATTGGTATTATGTCCTTAAAGAATTAAAGCAACCATTCAAGAGCCTAATTTTTTGGTGGAAGTTTGAATGTTCAAGATATGGTGTGGACGGGGTTGTTAATGCTAATATCTTATATTACTTAGGAAAAAGAAAAGAGACAGACGCTATTATTCATCATTTAGTTCATATTATCAAAGAAAATATGGAGGATGATTGTGATTATTGGTATCGAAGTCCACTAGTCATTTATTATTTTATTTCAAGAAATATTCCAGCAGGAATTAATGAATTGAAAGAAATTCAACCTGATTTGACCAATAGAATCTTATCAAAAAAACTTAAAAATGGCTCTTTTGGTGAATCGGAATTAGAAACAGCTTTCGCCATATCATCTTTAATATATCTAGACTACCATGGGCCTGAGGTAGAAAATGGAATAAATTATCTAATAAAAACGCAATCAAAAGGTGGAAATTGGAAAAGGTGGGCCTTTTATTATAGTGGACCCCAAAAGCATGTATGTTGGGGATCCGAAGAATTAACAACAGCTTTTTGTTTAGAGGCCTTGGCACTATATGAAAATTTACTCAGTAATAAAAAAAGCGAATAGAAATTTTCAAAACTTAGATAATTCTTTTTAAACGCATCATTAAAAGTACATTTTTTACTAATAGTTTAAGTTTGCGAGGGAAAAATAAAACATGAAAAATGATTAAAACGAGACATGTCGGATTTTCAAAGCTACAAGAAATGATAAGAGAAAATGGTAAGAGAATTTGATAATAATCACTCAAAAAAATATGCCAAGGTTTATCATTTATGAGAATAAAAATTACTTCTTGATTTAGTTTTTTGTAGCCTAGAAGTATGATGAAATAAATCGCTAATGCAATCAAAGGAAGCAATTCACCTAATGTACATAACAAAATAAAGAGAACGCCAATTTCCAAAAGTGTAATAACCTTTTCGGCTGGTTTAATGGATGATACCTGAATATCGGTTGCAAAGGTTGCCTGATTGATGGATAGATCATTTTCTCGGTCAAAATACTGATGACATAAAATACCACGAAGTCCATATAAAAACGCCCAAAATCCTATCATAGACAACCAATAAATGTCTAATTCTTTTCCCATTTTGTGTGTCAAAGAAGTTACTATGAATAAACTAGTAAGTAGATGTGCTCCGCTCGCGTCTGCTATAACGCCTAAAATACCTCTATTTTTAAATCGAAAAGGCGAAATGGAATATAAACTAAATGCGATATATGCTGACCAATAAAAACATAATGAAAGCATGTCATCAATAAAAAAGAAACAAAAGGCTATGCTTAATAATATGGAAACCGTTAATAATAACTTTCTTTTGAAAGGGCTAAAGGATTCTAGTCTATTTGATTTCTTGCTGGCTAAGTCGAAGGGTAAATCAGTATAATCGTTCAAAATACTAACATAAATAGCACCAACAGTCATGGCTGAGATTAATAATAAAAGCCAAGCCATGTGGTTAATTATATTTTCATTTAAATGGATAATTGTCATGTATCCGACAATCAGCAATGGAACCATTTTGGGTTCCCACCAATCATTAGCCCTTAATAGAGTAGAAATTTTCATGAATTATGATATATCCGCCTTATGTAAACGTTTGTTCTGTAATACCTTACATATTAGTTGACAGAATATGGTAAAAGAATACTTTGGGTAATCGGAAAACGCTCTTAACATAAAAGAAAGTGATTTTTTTACATCCTTATCCCTTACGAAAGTTTCTTTTGAAACATTCATTAAATTCAAAATGTATTCTTTCTGTAAGACCTTCATTTCTGATGGGCTAAGAAGGGGTTTGTTTCTTTTTATTAGATTCAAATTATCTAAGACAAGTAATCGTAAAAGTTGAACTTTGCTTCTTCCATCGTAAATATTGTCACCGTATACATTTTTTATCCATAAAGGTTCTGTGGTGTAGGCGGCTCTAGTGGGCTCGTTGAAGATAATATCTAAAAGCATGCACCAATCATCAGTAATGTTCATCTGCTCATTCCATCCTCTTTTCTTTAAAGTCTTTGCGCGAATTAATAGAGAAGAAGAAGGTGAAGCGCATCCCGCAAGGTATATTTGCCTTAAGTCATTAGAATCTAAATGTACCCAGACATTTCCTGTTCTAGGTAAATGAGAAGGAAGATATTTATATTTTGAAAGAAATTCAAAATAGTTTCCTCTATCGTGTTGTTGCTGCCAGTTGGCAAAAACAAAGTCTAATTGGTGTTCTTCGATGGAAGCAATCATTTTTTCCAGAAACTGTTCTTCCCAAAAATCATCCGAATCCAAGGATGCAATAAATTTACCATTGGCATGTTTTAGACCTACATTACGGGCAGATGCTTGGCCTCCATTCGCTTTTGAGATATAAATGACTTCAGGAAAAGTAGCTATTAATTTTTGTGTCCCATCAGTTGACCCATCATCAACAACAATTAGTTCTATATTTGAATAGGTTTGATTAAGTACACTTTTTATGGCATTTCCTACCACATTGATGCGATTATATGTGGGAATAATAACTGAAATTAAAGGATTGCTATGCATGAATTAATAAAATGATGTGTTTTGCAAAAGTAATTTCTGCATCGATTATTATTTTTTTCTTTAAATAGATAGAGGCTTCCATTCCAATAGATTCCCATTGATGTCGTTTTTTCCACGCTCTATCTAATGTTTCTTCAAAACTACTTTCAGTGGCATCACCGATAAATCCAGTCACTTCATCTTCAACAATTTCCATTGTTCCACCAGCCCTAGTAGCGATAATAGTTCTGCCTACTGCCATCGCTTCTAAAATCACTAATGGCATACCTTCGCTTCGTGAAGGCAATACTAAAGCATGATGATCTGACCAAATTTGTTTAATATCTTCTTGAAAGCCTAAAAACGTTATATTTTTTAAAGCTAATAATTGGGCCAATGCTTGAAGTCCTTCCTTATCAGGGCCTGAACCTATGAGCGACAAATGTAGATCTCTTTTTTTCCATTTTTCTTTTGCCAAAATTCTAAAAAGGATATCTTGACCTTTGTCAATGATAAACAATCGGCCAATTAAAGCTATTTTAAAACCAAATTCAGTGCTTGGATAGGGAATTGAATTCGTACTTAGTTTATTTGGATTGGTAATTGTTTCTGAATTATTAAAACGGAAACCAAACTGTTCTTCTGTTAAAATTTTATTTTTCTCAGATACAAAAAAACATTTTTTTGCCATTTTAAATACATTTATCATGTATTCGCGTTCATTGGGGTGAGGCCAGTAAAATTCAACCGCTTTTTGGGAAATAATGACATAGGCAATCTGATTTTTTAAGCAAATGTTGCCATAAGGTAAACCATCAAAATTGATGGCTTGCGAAATAATTACTAATTCTGGCTTTTGTTTTTGAATGAATTTTTCAAAAGAATCTAAATGGGCTATGTAATTTGGTTTTATTAGTTTATGAAAAGAATTGAGGAAGCCCATTAAAATTCGATGATAGTTTTTTTTCAGCGCATAAAATACCACATTGGATCTTTTTAATTGAACGATTCTTTTGTGCGTAAAATTGATACGTTCTTTTAAAACAGATATCGAAAATCCTTCTTTTTGCAAATAGGGTATACTCAATGCCCATAATTCCTCACTACCACCCCAATCATCTAAACAGGTAGATACAATAGCTATATGCGAATTATTTTGATGTTTCATCTCGAATTAGAAAGGCTTCAAAAGATGATTTGTTAATGAATCATAATGTCTGATAGAAGTAATAAGTCCGTTATGGGGGCTTTTTGTATTCAAAAAAGTGATGATTTTATGGTTGCAGAAAGTTTATTTGTGTAAAAATAGTGTTTTCTCTTTAAATATGAGTTGCCTAAGTATGTATTTGTTTAACAATTAGTGATGCAGATAAGCAACTAATTTATAAGGTTTTAGGACATTTTTTTCGTTTTAAAACTTGCTAACCTTGATTCGTGATTTTTATTTCTAATCAATGCGCATTTGTTGGGAATGAACATTTTAAATCTTGAAAAATAAGTTTGTCGAATTTTAGAATATTTGTATCTTGATCCTTATGAAGGATAATTTAATTTTGCCCCTCACAAATAACTCAAATCAAGAAAGTTATAGAAAAGCAGATGATGAGGCTGTGGAGTGGGTATCAGATTGGATAAATACACGAATTGAATTAGCGCAAAGGGTTTGGTCGCGGCCCTCTTTATTAAATAATAAAACGACTTTTACTTCTCCTTTTTTACTTGCAGATGAAATAGTTACGATACTAACCCATCGTATGTTTACTTTTCAATCTAAAAAAAATCTAATCCAAGTTCTACCTATTTTGAAACAAAATCTTGTTAGACAAATAGTCAAAGGGGTTCCGATCAAAATTTTTCTTTTATATAATGGAGGTTACCGAGCATCGTCTTTCCCCAATCAGCTTTCGCTTATTTTTGAACCCGATCAAACGGAAATGATGCTCCTGTATCAAATTTCGAAATTATATGAGAAAATAAAGTCTATTTATTCTCCAGGCATTCATTTTGTTATTGTCGTAAACAATGGAGTAGCACATTGGGTAAATGAAATCCCTCTTGAAGCAACTGAAAATTATGCATACCAACTAAGAAATATGATTGATTTCTTAAGGGCATCTAGTCAAATACAAGTACTATTGCAGTCCGAGCTTGAGGGTTTTGAACCTCATCAATGCTTTGATTCAGAACTTAGGAGTTTAATTTTAACTGAAAAAGAACATGGTATTGTTGAGCGTTTTTTAGGCCATAGATGTAGTAAAGAGGAAGCCATATATAGAGCAGGACTATATCAATTAGCAGAGTCAGCTTGGAGTCAATTAATTACCTCAATTGCTACAGAAAGTGACGCAATAATGTTAAGACAAGTTGCTCACTCAGATATGCTCTCTTTTCGAGCATTTCCAGGTGGCGCAATTCGAATTCAGAATGGTAGCTTTGGCTTTCAATATTTGAATAACACTCTGAAGCCCAAACTTATTACATCAGAAAATGTAAAACAAATGGGTGTCAAATGGGCGCCATACAGTTTGCCTTGGATACTAAAAAGTAAATAGCTAAAATCAAGTGGACAAAACAATTAGTAAGAAACAAGTTTGGTATCAATCTGATTTTTCAATTCCCAACAGAGAAAAAATAGTTGAATCGCTACCAAATTCTCTTGCAAAAATTGCTGAATTATTTCCAAACAGAGTTGCATTGCTTTGCGATGAGCAATCGTATAGCTTTACTGATTTAGTTAACCGAGTTGCTGGACTTGCTGATGAAATTAATGCGTTTGCTGATGGTTACGGTCCTGTTGCGCTTGTTCAATCCATTGGTTTTGATTCAATCGCAGCTTGGTTTGCCTGCGCGCTTTCTGGAAGACCCTTTCTTTTATTGGAACCGGACCATCCTCCCAAACGTCTAAGGGAAATAATTGAGCATGCGAATTGTTCATTAGTTTTAATGGACCATAAAACGTCTCTGATTTTACTGAATTTATCTCATGTAAAAATATTGATTTCAGATGGCCGAAAAGGCATATTAAAGCTTGATGCAGGCCTTCGTCCGACTGAACCAACGATGATTTTTCCAACCTCTGGTTCAACAGGAAAACCCAAGCTAGTTACTTATTCTGCTGTAACAATACTCGTTAAAGTTCACGGATCTATCCAGCTCATGAAGGTTCCTGATTCAGCAAAAGTATTGATAGCGGGGTCACATGGTAATTATGGATTTCTTCACCATGCATTAGTGTTTCTACTTTCAGGAGGCACTATTTGTCTTGAAGATGTAAAAGCTAGAGGTTTTTCAGTAATACTTCAAGCAATTAATCAACTTGGTGCAAGGCATGTAAGGTTTACTCCATCTATGTTTCGCAAGTTTGCAGCATTGCCGCAAGCGAAGGAAACATTACGGCTATTAGATGCTGTTCGATTTTCTGGAGAGCCCCTTCTAATGAATGATATTAGGCTTGCTCATTCCGTTTTAAAGCCCGAGTGTCTCATTCAGAATATCTACGGAAGTACCGAAAGTGCACTTTTCATTTGGAGTAGTGCTATTGAAAAAATCAATTTTACGGAATCAACGGTTCCTATTGGGAAAATTTATCCACTCAGTTCGTATTCAATTCGGACATTGGAGGATATAGGTGATGATACCACTGGAGAACTGTTAATCCGTTCTAAATTTCATGCTTTAGGAGATTTGCAAGATGGTATTATTAACGGCGAACGGTTTCTTTTTTCAGAAGATTTCAAGGAAGAGCGAATCTATTCAACGGGAGATATTGTTCGAAGTTTGCCTGATGGAAATCTTATTCACCTGGGTCGTTCTGAAAGAATGGTTAAGGTTCGAGGGAATCGCGTATTTCTAACTGAAGTAGAAAATCAATTACGAAATCTGCCTGGAGTAACAGGGGCAGTGGTTGTTGATAGCCAAATCAGAGAAGATATAATGCTTTTTGGATTCATTACTACTGATTCTGTCCAAACATCAGAAAATGTGCTTCTTGCACTTTCAGGGATTTTACCAGATTTTATGATTCCGCGAAGTATTATTTGCCTATCAGAAATTCCTTTAATGCCTGGTGGCAAAGTTGATTACATTGCACTTAAGGCCAAGATCCCCCAATTCGATAATGAAACATATTCTGATACTGGTCATCAAGATAATTATCGTCGTCTAATCCAACTTTGGGATTCTATATTGTGGAATGGTGCGCACAAACAGAATGCCGATTTTCTAGCCCTGGGAGGCGATTCCCTTAGTTTTATGATCCTAGTTGTTGAAGTAGAACGAATTTTTGAAAAAAAACTGGACATTGAAGAATTTAGAGCTAAAAGTACTTTAGGGAATCTCGCTGAACTTCTGGGGATTCAGAGATTATCCATTGATCCTAAAATAAGGGAGTCATTGCAAGTAAGGCTTCTTTTGCCAAGTTTAAAACCTTCTAAAGGTATTGCTCTCGGTATTCCTGGTTATTGGGGTAGTACACATGCTTTTCCATTTAGACAAGCAGGACTTTTCGATGACTATGATATATGGGTTGCTGATTTTATAGTGAATAAAGGATCTTTGTCTCAAAATAAAAGATGGTGGAGGGTGGCCAATGAACTGGTGGAGGGTATTCAGAAAGGAGAGATTCCTTTGCCTCGAATTATTTTTGGGTATTCATTCGGCGGCGGTTTGGCATGGTTAATTAGTCGACTATTGGCAAGAATAGTCCAATTTCCCATATTTGTAGTGATGGTTGATGCAATTCCACTGCATCGTTTAAAACCTTATCGAAACAATCAACTCAAAAAGGCATTGGAACTAGTTTCCACAGAGCAAGCACCACCAACACTTCATATACAAAGAGAACCTTTATCAGATGTTTGGTTTGGAGTTGGAAGTACAAATGAGTGGGAATCGAGTGATAACATTCAATCAATTGTTCATTTACCAACGGTTGATCACCTTGAAATGGCTCGATGGAATATACTAGCACTTGCATCAGATGCAGTTACAAATTTCTTAAATCAAAAGCCAAGTTCCAATCCTTGGAAACCTTCACTCCCGCCACCTACCAGTTTTGGTGTCCAAATTCATAACGCTATCAATGGAGACCCAACGCTGCTAAAATTGGTCACAAATGAATTCATTAAACATCCCGAAAAAGCAAGCCTGAACCAACTGATAACTTTGGTCATTTTCCTCCACTTTAACCATGAAGATAAAATGTCAAAACAGTTGATTAGAAACTCAATGGATAAATGGGGTAATTATGTAACCGTACAGTACCTTTTTCGTCGTATTCAACGTGAATTGGATCTGCTATTATCAGATAAAATACCACCTTTTTATCCTATGAGTATAATTTCAATTGAAGCTTCCTTGGGTAAAAAACCAAAAGAGTATGTAACCTTTACATCTCATCAAAAAAGGTTGTTTATTATGGCCTACGATGTATTTTTAGCTTTGCTAGCTGCATTTTGGTCAAGATTTAAACGAATGCTGTTAAATATACCTAAGCAATAGCACTATCTTTTGATCAAAATAATAGACAATTGAATCTTCTTTTTTGATGAAAGTTCTTTTTTATTGCCTAATTTTAGAGAAGTTCGACAATTAAATTTATTCTCAAAATATGAAACACTCCATTGGAGTCAAAGACAAACAACTCATCTCGCTAGACGGAAAAATATTGCAAGATGACATAGAAGGGCTCATCATTCACCGCACTCCGCCCATTGAAGATGAACGTGGAGAAGTTGTAGAAGCTTATAGGCCAAGTTGGAATATTAATGATGAACCAATGGTCTACGCCTATGCAGCAACGATCAGACCCCAAGTAGTTAAAGGTTGGGTGCTTCATAAATTACAGTACGACCGGATTTTTGTTAACCGGGGTGTTCAATTATGGGCATTTTTTGACAACAGAGAGGACTCCCCAACGTATAAAAATTTTATGAAAATTACGGTTTCTGATCGGAATAGAGCAGTAATTGTGATTCCAATGGGAGTCTATCATGCGGTAAAAAACATCGGTACAGAGGAGGCTCAATTCATCAATTTCCCGACGAAGCCTTACAATAGAGAATCTCCAGATAAGTATAGACTTCCACTAAAAAATGACTTAATTCCTTTTGATTTTTCGAATGATGGATAATAAATCTCCACTTGTAACCGTCATTATTGCAACATATAATTCCCCTTTTACCTTGCGTTTTGCTATACAAAGCGTATTAAATCAAGATTTTAAAGACTTTGAGGTTTTGGTAATTGGAGATCATTGTCCTGAGGATTATGGCAGTTTTGTCGATGAATTGAAAGATGATCGGTTGCATTGGTTCAATTTGCCTAAGAATTCAGGCTCTCAAACGGGTCCTAACAACGAAGGATTAAAAAGAAGTCGAGGGAAATACATTGCCTATCTTGGTCATGATGATTTGTGGTTTCCCAATCATTTGGGTAGTTTGGTACGTTTTTTGGAGGAGACAGATGCTGATTTAGTGCATAGCCTAGCCGCCTTAATTAATCCTCTTGGAGCATATCAGGTTGTTGGCCCGCCTTCCAATGGAAGAAACTATACCAATTGCCATGTTCCTCCTTCCTCTTGGTTACACAAAAAAAGCTTGATAGAGGAATGTGGATTTTGGAATTTGCCTGAATCGATCTCAGTAGGAGTGGATCAGGACTATTTGAATAGAGTAGCTTTTGCGGATAAAAATATTCAATTTTGTAACAAGATAATGGTGTTGAAATTTGTATCCCATGATTGGAGTTTGTATTCCAGAAAAGACAAATTTCCTCAGCCCCTTTATTTCGAAAGAATGGCAAAGGATCCGAGTGGCCTAAAGGAGGAAATTTTGTTGGATTTGGCTGTTAAGTTTTCTATGACCTTTTTCGAGTGGAAATCTGTATCATCAAACCTAAGGAATTTGATGGCCAATATTTTTACTCCATTGAAGTACAGATCACGTAATATCTGGCCTTTGAACCAATTGTTTGTCTATTTGTTCCAAAGAACCAGAAGAAAATTCAGGAAATTGAGAGGTTTAGAAAACTAACTGTTGGATACTTTTGTGTTATAATAATTGAAATTTTAACACAACGACACAACGATTTTCTACTTTTAATTATTATAATATGAACGGCAGTGCGTATCTACATCATACATTAATACCGCTTTTGGCTTCGGCTCCGCTCAGCCAACGTGCTCATCATGGACCACAAAATTATAGGGTATTTTCTGTTGATTGTCAGCTAGCTAATGTTTAAAGCGTGCCAGAGGTATCTGTTGACAATCAGCACAAACCTATTTATCAACTTTAAGATTTTCTACGAGCAAATTGAAATAGTCTCTAGACCAAATATCTAACTCATTTGGATTTTGGACAAACCTAATTACATCTTCTTTCACATTTTCAATCTTGGTAGAATTGATATTGGCGTGTAGCAATTCCAATAATTGATTTTTGGTGATTGACGTTTCTGGCCAATCTCTGCCCTTCACTCTATTTTCTTGTTAAAAGTCACCTGCATTCCCATCGAAGCAAATTCCATTTTTACTCCTTCCAAAAATAGAGCTAACTTAAATGCTTGATTTTTTTTCTAATAGGGAAAAATCTAAATCTTCAGAAAACCGATTCAATCCATTGCTTGATCATAGTGCTGATATTGTTTCAATTAAAAGTTGAATGCTCTTCCTCTTTGGACATACTGGCAACCAGTTTTTCATCTCTATTGTGTTCAACTCGCGAAGTGGATCAATTTCTATACGCAAATCCTCAACCAAAAACGCCAAAGTTTGTTGTTTACTTCGAAGATTGATGCCAGCCGTCGTAATCACTTTATCGCATAGCGCTTTTTCTGGACTAGCAATTAATACCGTCTGTCTTTCAGTCAAGGATAACGATTGAATGCCCAGTTGATAATAGTCTATTGGTAAATGCGTATAACTATAGACTACATTTTGAGCCATCATTTTTTTTGATATTTTAGGCGTCACACTTGAAATCTCAAAAACTCGTTCGGGTATCAATCCCCAATGAAACAGGACAGAATCAAGCGATACATAACTAGGTCCGTAAAGATGATTCGCGATTAAAAATGGCTCAGGTGTTATTGGACTTACCAAAGGAGATGTCATATATAACCCTCTTCTCAGTTGAACAAGAATTCCCTGATTGACCATTTCCATGATCTTGTCATACGGTCTACTATACCCCTTTAGCAATCCAAGAAGTACTTGGGTGCTAATGGGCTGATCGCTATACTTTGACAAATCCATCCTATAATCCATTTGTCAAATATAATACATTAATTCGGAAAATATCCGAATTAATAAATATTTTTTAACAATGTAAACAAGTCCGCACGGCCAACGAAAATTAAGAATGGGGAAAAGAGAAAAGAGAAAAGAGAAAAACTACCTCTTACCTCTTACCTCTTACCTCTTACCTCTTAGCTCTGTTCTGAGAGAACAATGGAAGGTGCTATTATTTTTTATGAATATATGCATAAAAACTTTATAAATATTAATATATTTGTGCTTTAAAGCATAAAAAATGATTTTACGACCCTCCTATTTGAATGAATTACAACAGTGGATAGACCAACCGTTCGTTAAAATTTTAACAGGTATACGTAGGTCTGGTAAATCCACGGTATTATTACTATTAAAAGAAGTCTTATTACAAAAAAGTATTCCGGAATCGACTATCGTAACTATTAATTTTGAGAGTTTTACGACCGAACACTTGAAAAACGCGAAATCATTATATACGCATTTAGCGTCGATAATTAATAAAGAACAAAAGTTTTATGTTTTGTTAGACGAAATTCAAGAAGTGCATGAGTGGGAAAAAGTGGTCAATTCTTTATTAGTGGACTATAATGTAGATGTTTACCTGACAGGTTCTAATTCACATTTATTATCTTCAGAATTGGCAACTTATTTAGCAGGGAGATATATCGAAATTCCCATTTATACCTTGTCTTTTAAGGAGTATTTAGATTTTAATTCTGTCCTTCAAAAACCTATATTACCGACAAAAGACCAATTCGTAAGCTATCTGCGTAAAGGTGGATTTCCGGTGGTTCATATATCCAATTATGATGAAGATGCCTGCTACAAAGTAATTAGAGACATTTATTCATCTGTACTTTTACGCGATACCATACAACGCTACAAGATTAGGGATATTGAATTGTTGGAGCGTGTTTTACGTTATGCTTTTGATAATATAGGTAATACATTTTCAGGAAAAAACATAGCAGACTATTTTAAAAGTCAATCCCGAAAAACGGATGTTAATACCATATACAATTATTTGTCGGCATTGGAAGGTGCGTTTATTTTATATCGTGTATCTCGTTTTGACATCAAGGGCAAGGGAATTCTCAAAACGCAAGAGAAGTTTTTTGTAAGTGACGTGTCCCTCTTGTATGCGACGATGGGGTACAGAGATCGACAGATATCTGGCATTCTAGAAAACATGGTGTTTTTAGAACTCAAAAGAAGAAATTATCAGGTTTACATCGGAAAGTTAGACACAAGAGAAATTGATTTTATTGCCGAAAAACTAGGAAAGCGTATCTATATTCAAGTGGCTTATAAGCTCGATAGTGAAGCAACAGTGAACCGAGAATTTAATCCTTTGTTGTCCATTTTGGATCAATACCCAAAATATGTGGTTACCATGGATGATTTTTGGAAAGAGGATATACAAGGCGTAAAGCATTTTCAGATACATAATTTTTTATTATCGGAAGACTATTAATAGAAAAACTTATAACTTACATCATACATCATTTCACCTATTTTCACTCAAAAAATATCCCCACTAAGCACAATTATTCTGTGAAAATATTTATCTTTACTACTCAATATTGTATCACTTTGCTTCACTATTATTGTGAGTCAGAGTGGCGAAGCCGTGGAAAGGTAAGAGGTAATAGGTAATAGGTAAAAGAGTTTTCTCTTTTCACTTTTCTCTCTTCTCTTTTCTCTCCTCTCTCTCCAAATGTTAGAACAACTCTTCACCGGTAAAATACGCGTACAACTCTTAACCAAGTTGTTGTTGAATCCTGCCAGCAAAGTTTATTTGCGAGGCTTGGAGCGAGATTTAGGCGTGAGTTCCAATACGGTACGATTAGAGTTAAATAAATTGTCCGACTTAAAATTGATTGAATCCAGTGAGGATCCGGACAATTCCAAAGTAAAAAATTATTCCATCAACCAATCCCACCCGCTCTTTCAATCACTGAGGGGCATTATTCTCCAATTTGTGGGTTTGGATCAAATCATTGAAAACATTTTGAAAAAAGTAGGAAACTTGGAACAAGTTTACCTAACTGGCGATTTGGCTGAGGGCAAAAATACCTCCTTTGTAGATTTGGTTTTGGTGGGAGATGTAGATAAAAGTTATTTATATCAATTGGTTGAAAAAATAGAACCCCTCATCCAAAAGAAAATCCGTGTGGCATTGATTTCTCCATTGGAATATTCTTTGGGTATGTTGGATGATGTGGATAAGAAAATGCAATTGCTATGATGTATGATGTAAGATGTATGACGTATGATTTTATGTAGATACACACGGTCGTGTGTATATGTTGTGATTTATAGAGTATAGCGTATGATTTTGTGTAGATACGCAAGGTCGTGCGTATAAAACCCATATATATACATAGTTAATTTTTGATTGGAATAAAATATAGATTGTCAGTAAACATATTAATTCAAAATAAATGAACATTTTAATTACCGGTGGTGCTGGATTTATTGGAAGTAATTTGTGCGAATATTTTTTAGACAAAGGCTATAATGTTGTTTGTTTGGATAATTTTGCCACAGGTCACCGACATAATATTAGTCAACATTTTGACAATTCAAATTTCAAATTGATTGAAGGCGACATTCGAAATCTAGATGATTGTAAATCTGCAGTTGAAGGAATTGATTATGTTTTACATGAAGCGGCGTTGGGGTCTGTTCCAAGATCTATCAATGATCCCATTACTTCGAATGATGTCAATGTTTCTGGTTTTTTGAATATGTTGGTCGCCTCCAAAGATGCAGGAGTAAAACGTTTTATTTATGCGGCCAGTTCTTCCACCTATGGTGATTCAGAAAGTCTCCCAAAAGTAGAAGATAAGATTGGTAAGCCTTTGTCGCCCTATGCGATTACCAAATATGTCAATGAATTATATGCTGATATTTTTAGCAAAACCTATGGATTAGAAACAATTGGTTTAAGGTATTTTAATGTATTTGGTAGACGACAAGATCCCAATGGAGCTTATGCTGCCGTTATTCCATTGTTTACCAAGCTTTTAATTAATCACCAAAGTCCTGTTATCAATGGAGACGGTAATTATTCCAGGGATTTTACATACATAGACAATGTCATTCAGATGAATGAATTGGCTATCAATACAAGCAATCCGCTTGCTTTGAATACCGTATTTAATACAGCAGTGGGTGACAGAACAACCCTGAATGATTTGGTGAATCTTCTTAAAAAATCACTTTCCACATTTGATTCATCCATCAAGGATGTTGAAATTATTCATGGACCACAAAGGAAAGGAGACATACCTCATTCCTTAGCAAGTATAGAAAAAGCAAAATCTCTATTAGGTTATCAGCCGAAATATAAATTAGCAGAAGGTATCGAACAGGCGATACAGTGGTATTGGCAAAATATTAAATAGATCTAAAACGGATGTATAAATTAGCAATTATTGGATTAGGTTATGTAGGGTTACCATTGGCAAGATTATTCGCTACAAAATATCCTGTGGTTGGTTTTGATATCAATCAAAAAAGAGTGTCAGAATTAAATCAGGGGAAAGATTCCACGTTGGAAGTAAGCGAAGAATTATTATTAGAAGTTCTTAAACCTGTAAATTCCACAGAAAATGGATTATTTAATTCCTGTCAGCTAGACGATTTAGCCAATTGTAATGTTTTTGTCATTACTGTACCCACTCCCGTTGACAAACATAACCGGCCAGATTTAACACCCTTATATAAAGCAAGTGAAACCGTGGGCAAAGTGTTGAAACGTGGGGATATCGTCATCTATGAATCTACGGTATATCCGGGTGCTACGGAGGAAGAATGCATACCAGTTCTCGAAAAGATTTCAGGTTTAACTTTTAATAAAGATTTTTTTGCGGGGTATTCACCAGAAAGAATAAATCCAGGTGACAAAGAACATACGGTTGAAAAAATTTTAAAAGTAACCTCTGGCTCTACGCCAGAAGTAGGGGAAAAGATAGATCAATTATACAAAAGTGTTATCATAGCAGGAACACATTTGGCGCCATCTATTAAAGTAGCGGAGGCTGCCAAAGTAATAGAAAATGCACAGAGAGATATCAACATTGCATTTGTGAATGAATTGGCAAAAATATTTAATTTAATGGAAATTAATACCCATGATGTATTGGCTGCGGCAGGTACAAAATGGAATTTCTTACCCTTTAAACCAGGTTTAGTAGGAGGCCATTGCATAGGAGTGGATCCTTATTATTTAGCGCAAAAAGCACAAGAATTAGGTTATCATCCTGAAATAATTTTGGCAGGAAGAAGGATTAATGATAGCATGGCTGAATATGTAGCTGCTCAAATTATTAAATTGATGATTAAAAAAGGTATTTCTATTAAGGGTGCAAATCTGTTGATGTTAGGAATAACTTTCAAAGAAAATTGTCCTGATATCCGAAATACAAAAATTGTAGATTTGATTAATTCACTTAAGGAATACGGAATTAATGTAACTATTTATGATCCATGGGCAAATCCTGATGAAGTTAAAAGAGAATATAATTTGAATCTTTCCTCAGACTTGATGGATTCAAAATTTGATGCGATTGTTACAGGTGTGGGACACGATATTTTTAAAAGTTTTAACATAAATAATTTAACTAAAGAATCTACTCTGATTTATAAATTGAAAGGTGATTTGTGAAAAAATTAATGGTAGAATACTTTTAAGATTTTGATTGTTAACTTTTTGTAAAATATTGATTTTGGAAAGGGTATTGATTGTACTTTGAAAGTTATGATTAAAACATTTATTAGTAAATTCATCGGAATAGAAGATAATATTATAGAATAATTAAATGCAAAATGGAGGTCATAAACGAATAGTTAAAAATGCATCTATGTTATACATAAGGATGTTTTTTACTATGGCGGTATCATTGTTTACTTCTCGGATTGTTTTAAATACTTTAGGGATTATTGATTTTGGAATTTACAATGTAGTTGGGGGTGTAGTCATTATGTTTGCATTTTTTAACGGCACATTGGCTTCTGGAACACAAAGGTTTATTACGTTTCATTTGGGTAAAAATGAATTTAAGGAATTAAAAAATGTGTTTTCATTATCAATAATTATTCATATTGGAATTGCTTTGACAATCTTGATTTTAGCGGAAACTGTAGGTTTATGGTTTTTAAATAATAAATTAAACATACCTATTGATAGAAAGGATGCTGTTCAATGGGTTTATCAGTTTTCGGTTTTTGCAAGTATAATTTCTATTTTACAAGTTCCTTATAATTCTTGTATCATAGCACATGAGGATTTTAAAATATACGCTTATATCAGTATTTTAGATGTTTGTCTGAAATTGTTATTGGTTTATTTCTTGTTATTATCAAAGTATGATAAACTGATTACATATTCTTTATTAATTTTTACCGTAAGTAGTATAGTTCTGTTGATTTATTGGAAATACTGTAAAAAAAAATACTTAGAATGTAGTTTCAATTTTGTTTGGGATAAAGAGCTACTAAAATCTATGATAGGTTTTTCTGGTTGGAACATTTTTGGATTTATGGCTTTTACAGGAGCTAATCAAGGAATAAATATTCTTTTGAATGTTTTTTTTGGACCTTCTGTTAATGCAGCAAGAGCTATATCTTACCAAATAAGTTCCTCTGCAAATTCATTTGTTAATAATTTCCAGTCAGCAGTTTCTCCACAAATTGTTAAATTGTTCGCAGAAAATAAAATTGAAGAACTAAAAAATTTAGTTTTTCAAAATGCTAAGTTTGCTTTTACACTGCTTTTTTTTATATGTTTACCAATTTTTTTTGAACTTGAAACTATATTGTATTTATGGTTAAAAATTGTTCCTGAAAAAACTGTATTATTTTGTCGTATAATTCTTTTCCAGAGTTTGTTATATTGTATTAACAGACCATTTATTTTGGCGATTCATGCGGTAGGTAAAACAAAATATATAAATCTCACAGGAGGGGCTATTTTGTTAATGGTTTTTCCCATTTCCTATCTTCTGTTAAAAGCAGGACTCCCATCTTATGTTCCTTTTATCGTTTATATATTTGGGACATTCGGTGAATTTTATTTTGATTTATATTTTTTAAACAAATACATAAATCTATCTAAAAATGAATTTATAGGAAAAACAATAATTCCAATATTAAAAGTTTTGTTAGTTTCAATAGCGCTTACAGCATCTGTTTTTTACGCCATAGAAAAGAGTTTTATTCGCTTTTTCTTTGTTTGTTTTACCTCTAGTTCTAGTATCCTATTAAGCACTTATTTTTTTGCTATTGATCAATTTACGCGGAAGAAAGTCGAATTTTTTGTAATTAAAAAAATCAATGTGATTATTGAAAAAGTAACTAAATATTCTCCATTTAATGGTAAAATTTAAAATATGTTTCCATAATATGTTCAAATTCTTATCAATTTGAAATTTTTAAGTAAAAAATGAAAGTTAAAAAAAAAATATTACTAGTTTTTGGTACTCGCCCTGAAGCAATAAAAATGGCACCACTAGTATTAAATTTTAAAGACAATTTTGATCGATTTGAAACATTTGTCTGCGTTACAGGTCAACACAGAGAGATGCTAGATAGTGTTTTAAACCTTTTTGGAATTGTTCCTGATTTTGACTTAAATATAATGAAACAGGGCCAAGATCTTTATGATATATCAGCAAGAGTTATATTGGGAATGCGCGATGTATTACTAGAGTGTAAACCAGATTTTGTTTTTGTACACGGAGATACTTCGACTTCAATGGCCGCAGCTTTATCTGCATTTTACCAAAAAATACCAGTTGCCCATATTGAAGCTGGTTTAAGAACACACAATATATATAGTCCATGGCCTGAAGAGATGAATCGACAATTAACAGGTCGAATTGCATCACATCATTTTTCACCTACAAAATTGAGTCGAAATAATTTATTAGAAGAAGGGGTTGATAAAAGTAGTATAACGATTACAGGTAATACAGTTATAGATACATTATATTTAGTAATTGAGAGAATAAACAGAGATAAGGTTTTATCACTTAACCTTCAAAGTATTATTAAAACTTCAGGGTATGATACTTCAAGATTAGATGAAAATCGTCGATTAATACTTATTACAGGACATCGTAGAGAAAATTTTGGAGAAGGATTTATTGATATTTGTAAGGCAATTAAATTTTTATCGCATAAATATCCAAATATTGATTTTGTATATCCCATGCATCTCAATCCCAATGTTCGAAAGCCTATTTATGAAGTGTTTGGTAAAGAAAATTCATTATTGAATATGTTTTTTATAGAACCTTTGGAATACTTAAGTTTTATTTTTTTAATGGAACAAAGTTATATTTTACTTACTGACAGTGGAGGTATACAAGAAGAGGCTCCAAGTTTAGGTAAGCCCGTATTAGTAATGCGTGATACAACTGAAAGGCCAGAAGCACTTGAGGCCGGAACAGTAAAACTTGTTGGTACAAATTATAATACCATAATTTCTGAGGTATCTAAGCTTGTGGATCAGCCAGAATATTACGAAAAGATGAGCCGTGCTCTAAATCCATATGGAGATGGAATGGCTTGTGAAAGGATTGTAAATGATAAATTTCTGCAGCAGTAATAATTTAAAAATTCTTTATATTAATTAAGTTTTGAAAAAAATACTTTTTATACACGATAAAAATTTATCTTCTTTACCCCCATTGATGGCGATTATTGATTCATTAATAGGTAGTTATGAGTTAACATTTATAGTTAGAGATCATGAAGATGTAATTGAAGAATTGTATAAAAATAAAAATATTAAATTTATCGCCTACAATAAGCCTATAGTTTCTAACTCTTTATTTTTTAGGGCTGTAAGACGGTTGAGAAGGATTTATTTTTTTAGATATAGTTTGCCTTTTAAAATAAAAAAAAGTCGTTTTGACTTAGTTTGGATTGCTTCTGCTGAAGCAGCTATTTTTTTGGATAAACCTATACAAGGTGTTAAATATTTTTTTAATATTTATGAATTATATGACACAAGGACTGAAGTTTTGACAAAAATAAAATCTATTGCTCAATTCGCACATAAGGTTATTGTTCCTGAGTATAATAGAGCCCATATGTTGCGTTTTTGGTTAGAGTTAAAGCAGACTCCAAATATAATTCCAAATAAACCAGCGACTCTTCCACAGACTTCAGTTGAAATACCAGATCAAATAAAGGAGTTTATTAAAAAGAAAATAATTCTTTATCAGGGATATATTAATAAGTATAGGAATCTTAACGCTCTGTGCGAGGCAGTTACTAAATTACCGGATTATGTTTTGATACTTATGGGGGTTAGTAATGACAATTATTTAATTGAACTAAAAAGTAAGTTCCCCAATATTGTCCATATAGGATTTATTCCACCTCCATTCCATCTAAACATAACTAGTCATGCACATATTGGTATTGTTACTTATGAATATAAAGATTTGAATGGCATTTACTGCGCACCTAACAAAATTTGGGAATATTCTGGATATGGAGTTCCAATGTTAGCAAATAACATTCCAGGCCTATTTTATACTGTTGGGAATGCTCGTGCGGGTTGTTGTGTCGATATGAATAACCCTAATGAAATTAGAGAAGCTTTAATACAAATTGATGGTAACTACGCCGTTTATAGTGAAGCTGCAAAAAAAATGTTTGACAGTGTAAACATCAAAGAAAGTATTCTTTCGCTTGTGAATGAATGTATTTAATTTTACTTATTGTCAAGATTTTATAAGAATAGAGCAAATTGGATTTACAAGATTATGTAACAGAATCATCTTGATTTGGTAGATTTTGAACTAGAATTATGATTAAAAATAAACAAGATTATCATTATTATTTATCAGAAGACAAAAAAAGATTGGGTTCTTTTTCAAAGCCTATTATTGAATGGATTTATTCAAGTGAAAGATGGTACATTTGGTTATTTATTAAAAATTTACGAAAACTTGAGTATCTTAAAAATACTCATTCATCCATTTGGGGAAATTTATTGTATAGAATCCAATTAATACGATTTTATAGAATCATGCATAAAACGCAAATATACATTTATCCAAATGTGGTAGGACCTGGTCTTTGCATCCCCCATTTAGGTTATATGTTAATTTCTTCGGATGCTGAAATTGGAAAGAACTTTACCATTAGACCTGGGGTTGTTATCGCCAGTAATTTAGGGACATCAAACACTAAATTAAGAAAAGTTGTAATTGGGGATAATGTGGAACTTTCATCGGGTTGTTATGTTTTGTGTAAAAAAATTGGTAACAATGTGACAATTGGGGCTAATGCTGTAGTATCAAAAAATATTCCAGATAATCATATAGCATTTGGAAACCCAGCCGAATTGTACCCTAAGCCTTTAATCTAAATATTATATTATTATGAATTTATCTTTCAAAGATTTGAAAAACAATTTAAAGAAAGATTACAGTCAATTATCTAAAATAAAAGTTGCTCTTTTAGGTGATTCATCTACTCAGTTTCTAGCAATAGCAATTCGTGGATTAGGTATAGAAAAAGGATTTTTTGTCGACTTATTTGAAGCAGATTTTAATCAGATAGAGGGGCAAATATTTAATCCAAATTCAGAACTACATAATTTTAATGCTGATTTTGTGGTAGTTTTTCAATCTACCCATAAATTATTGTCAAAATATAATAAAACGCCGATTGAAAAACAGATTTTATTAGCTGATGAACGTATTAATTTTTTAACTCAAGCAGCTAATTCGATACAAGCACCAATAATATATTTTAATTATCCCGAAATTGACGATTCTGTTTATGGCAGCTACTCGAATAAAGTAGAAAGTTCATTTTCCTATCAAATTAGAAAACTTAATTTTGAATTAATGAATGCAGCGAAGTTGCATTCAAATATTTTCATTTGTGATATAGCAAGTTTACAAAATAAATTTGGAAGAAATTTAATGTTTAGCTCTTCAATTTATATTAGTGCAGACATGGTTTTGTCATTAGACATCATTCCTTATGTTGCTTCTAATGTAATGAACATAATTTTGGCGGCGCAAGGTAAATTCAAAAAATGTCTAATACTCGATTTAGATAATACACTTTGGGGTGGTATAATTGGAGATGATGGATTAGAAAATATTAATATAGGGATTGGTTTAGGTATTGGCAAAGCATTCTCTGAATTTCAGCAATGGATAAAAAAGCTTAAAAATAGAGGAGTTATTATTGCAATTTGTTCCAAAAATAATGACAAAACGGCAAAAGAACCTTTTGAAAAACATCCAGATATGATTTTGAAATTAGAAGATGTTGCGGTTTTTGTTGCAAACTGGAATAACAAAGCTGATAATATTCGTCATATACAATCAGTTTTAAATATTGGGTTTGATTCTATGGTATTTTTAGATGATAATCCATTCGAGCGTAATTTAGTTAGGGATAATATACAAGGCATTGTAGTTCCTGAGCTTCCTGAAGATCCTGGAGAATATTTGGAATATCTGTATAGTTTGAATTTATTTGAAACAATTTCTATTAGTACAACTGATGCAGATAGAACCAAGCAATATCAATTAGAAGCGGAGAGGGTTTCGATTCAGGCACTTTTTATTAATGAATCCGATTATCTTTCAAGTTTGCACATGGTATCATCAAATGAAGAAATAAATACATTTAACATACCAAGAATAGCACAACTTTCACAAAGAAGTAATCAATTTAATTTGCGTACGGTACGTTATAATGAAAGTGATATAGAAAAGATGGCGAGGAGTGACAAATTCAAAATCATGCCTTTTACTCTTTCAGATAAGTTAGGTCATATGGGGCTTATTGCCGTGATAATACTAGAAATAATAAATGAAGAAACCTTATTTATTAATACTTGGTTAATGAGTTGCCGTGTCCTTAAACGGAGTATGGAGAATTTTACACTGAATTCTATAGTTAAATATGCACGAGACAGTGGTTTTACTCAAATAATAGGCGAATATATAGCTACCCCAAAAAATGAATTAGTGAAAGATCATTATACTAATTTAGGCTTTAAAAAATTAGATAATAAAAATCAAAATCTATTCTCATTAAATGTGTTGTTATATCAAGATAGAGAATGTTTTATTAATGTATTTAAAAATTAGAAATGGAACGAAACCAAATATTATTACAAATTCAAGAAATATTCAGGGAAGTATTAGATAATGATGATATAATTCTTTCTGAAGAAATTGCTTCAAATGATATCGAAGATTGGGATTCCCTAACACATATCATGTTAATAGTTGATTTAGAAAAAAAATTCAAAATAAAATTTTCTTCAAACGAAATATTAAACTGGAAAAATATTGGAGAAATGATAGACTCTATTATTTCAAAACTTTGATATATGCTGCCTAATTTTAAATTTAATCATATCGGGTATGTGACTTATAGTATAGAATCAACTGCTTTATTTTATAATAATGCAGGATATTCCTTAAGCAAAATAATAACTGATACTACACAAAATGTAAAAATTTGTTTTTTGAAAAAAATAGGGGAACCTACTATAGAATTAGTTGAACCAGTGGATGAGTTATCATCGGTTAATAAAATTTTAAAGAAATCAGGTGTGGTACCTTATCATATTTGTTATGAAGTTGATGATATTTTTGTTGCATATGATGCACTTTGCCAATTGGGTTTTACACCATTATTTAGACCAGTAGAAGCTATTGCTTTTAATGGAAAATTAATTTGTTATTTTTATAAAAAGGAGATAGGCTATTTAGAATTATTAAATTCAATTTAAGATTTATGAAATTTAATAATAATTATAGCTTTCAATTACGTATATGGATGTAGTTTGTGCCTCCGACGAAAATTTTATCCATCATTGTTTAGTGATGTTAAAATCTTTATTTAATAAAAACAGTGGATTAAGAGTCTGGTTAATTTCAGATGGCCTTTCTTCAAGTGTTAAGAAGCTCGTAAAAGATCGGATAAAGAGTTATGGTGGATCTATAGAAATTCTAGAAATTTCAAACGAGATGTATGCTACTTTCCCAATGCCAAAGAATAATTTAAATGGTCATATATCAAGAGCAACTTATCTTAGACTATTCATAGGAGAGTTGCTTCCTAAATCGATAAATAAAGTCATCTACCTTGATTCAGATATAATTATAAGAAATAACATTCATGATCTTTGGGATGTAAATTTAGAAGGTTTTGCGCTTGCTGGGGTTAGGCAAATTTTCAATGAGGATATTGATAGATTACGTTTAAATATACCTTCAAGATATGGGTATATTAATGCCGGTGTTTTGTTAATTAACTTGGAATATTTAAGGAAAATTGATTTTCTTAAAATTTGTATTGATTATGTTAATAAAAATAGTGATTGTGTATTATTTCATGATCAGGATGTTTTAAATGCATTATTATTTAAAGAAACAAAATACATCAGTCCTAATTGGAATGCTACTACGTTGATTTTCCATCCTTTAATATTCTTTAACAAAACTGATTTTCTTAAAGGCTGGTTAGGTATTTCAGGTAAATGGAGTGATTTGAAACAAATTCGAAAAGATCCAAGTATTGTACATTACACTTCGTTTCCAAAACCTTGGAATGGATTTAGTAAACATCCGTTTGCTAATGATTACATATTTTTTTCTGAAGAAAATAAGATTTGCCTTAGATTAAAAAATTTATGGGCCTATTTCCATATGAAAGTGGTACATAATGTAATTCAAACTATTAAATGGGTTTTAAAGTTAGGAAATTGACCTATTGTAAATTTAGTAATGTATATTATAAATAACTTCATATATGTGTTTAATCACGTAATGAATTTTAAATTAGTTTAAATGGCACTACTTAAAAGCCTAATGGAATTTTCGATGTATTAATTTTAATGATTGCAAAAGAATTATTAAACAAATTTCTATCTAACTAATTTTTTGCAATTCAATTTCATGTGATATGATTGTTTATTGGGGCATGTTTTTTGTTTTAGTTGTATTAAACCTGATTTTTTCTTCAGCGGAAAAAGGTAGTAAAATGACATTGATTTTTTCTTTCTTTATTATTTTTCTTTATTTATCCTTAAGAGGTGATTTCGCAGGTGATTATTATTCTTATGAGGACATATATAATTTAAGTAATACAATTTCAATAGATGAGGAATTACCTTTTACTGAAAAAATTGAGTTAGGATTTATAATTTTGAACAAAATATTGCCTAGTTATAGATTTGTAATAATTTTTCTATCTGCATTCACCTGCTACACATATTTTACGTTATTCCACAAATACATTTTACCACAACATTACTTTTTCGGATTCATATTAATGGCCATGTGTGGAGGATTTATGTTATTTTTTCAAATGTCGAGCTTGAGAAATGCCATAACCATAAATATTTTATCACTTTCCATTCCATATATTTTAAATAGAAAGTGGGGAGCATACCTTATATTAATATTTATTGGATCCTTTTTCCATAAAACGATTTTAATTTTTATGCCTTTGACCTATTTTATTTCTAATCCAAATAAATTTACTTTTAAAACCAAGTTAATATGGTTTATAAGTGCTTTAAGTTTTTCTATTTTATCAAAAATAACTCTAATTAATTCGATTGCTCCTTTAATAAACTTGTATTTTGACAAATATGCAGTTTACACTTTAGCAGCAGAAGATATGTCAAATAGTTCTTCAATTATTTTGTATTTTTATGTATTTATTACACTTATTTTAACACTTTTAATTTCTAAATATATTAAGTTAAGACATGAAATTATTATTATTAAAAATTCATTACTTTTTATTTTGGCACTTTTGCTAGGCGCATTAAATTTTAGAATGAGTCATTATTTTGCACCATTTTTTTTATTATCTATAATTATAGTGTATACTAGAGTAAAAAATCGTCAATTGAAGTATGCATACATTTTAATTAATTTATTTTATTTAACTTATTCTTTCTATATCTTCACTAAAGATCAATACTTTTCTTACAGCAGTTATTATACCATGTTTAATAATTTATATTGATTAATACTTATTCATCATTTTCTTATTTAGAACTACTTACAAGGAACAGGTATATTAAGTTGATAATACTTATTATACTTTGATAAATATGAAAAAAATCATTTACACAGGTTCTTTTCGTTTCCCAGCTGTTGATGCATCTTCTGAAAGGGTTTTGAATAATGCTAGGATTTTGAGTGAATTAGGCTATGAAGTGATTTTTTATAGTTTTGGTGGGCCAGTTTTGAGTCAAAATTTAGAAGATTCTGATTTTGGTTATTACCAAGGTTTTAAATACGTTGTTACCAACGACTTAGACATTGTTGAGAGGAATTTATTTAGTAGGATTATTAATTTTTTGATTAGGGGTACTAATGCGTTTAAGTTAATTTTTTCGTCCTCCATAAAACCTGATATCATAATCACATATAACCCAAGTTTTTATTTTTCATTGCGAATTTTAAAATTCTGTCGTAAAAGGAAAATTCAACTTATTTCTGACTTAACAGAATGGTATGATCCTAATGAGTTTTTAGGAGGAAAATATGGCTTACCCTATTTATTGTATGGTATAAATATGAAAATTATTCAGAAGCTAGTGAGGAATAAAATTGTTATAAGTAGTTTTTTAGATTCCTATTATAGAAATTCAAATAATATCATTTTACCTCCTCTTTTAGATCCTGCAGATGAAAAATGGTCTATTAAAGAGCAAGTTTTACCCACTTTTGACGGAGTTAGAATTATATATGCAGGAACCCCCACGAAAAAAGATCTACTTGAAACTATCATTGACGCCGTAATTTTATGTTTAGAAAAAGGATTAAAACTTCAATTTGTAATTGTGGGTGTTAGTTTAAGTGAAACTTCTAAATATGTTAATTACAATAAGATCCAATTATATCCCAATCATATTTGTTTTTGTGGACGAGTACCTCAAAAATTAGTCCCAGCTTATTACAATGCTTCTAACTTTTCTATCTTCTTAAGAATACCAAATAGGAAAAATACAGCTGGTTTTCCAACAAAATTAGTTGAATCTATGATGGCGGGTTGTCCTGTTATTTTAAATTATACAAGTGATATTGGTGAATATGTTATTGATGAGTATAATGGTTTTGTCGTTTCAGATTTCAGTACAGATTCTCTTTTTCTAGTATTAGAGAAAATTTGCAATATTTCAGTTAGGGAAATGGATATTTTGAAATCTAATTCGTTAAAATGTGCAAATGAAAATTTTTCATTTAAACAACATATTTCAAGAATGGATTCATTTATTCAAAACATCTATTAACAATTAATTTTATATCAAATTTTTAAAATGATTTTAGGTATTGATGCTACAAATATTAGATCTGGTGGTGGGCTTACTCATTTAAAAGAAGTTTTAGAAAATGGCAATCCAATTGATTTTGGATTTGAAAAAGTGATAATTTGGTCCAATAATAGTACATTGAACAAAATACCTGATAAGGATTGGTTAATAAAAAAAACACATTATTTATTGAATAAATCATTTATATGGTCATTTTTCTTTCAATATTTTTTCTTTTCTAAAATTTTAAAGGAAGAAATGTGTAGTATATTATTTGTACCAGGAGGAACCTTTTTGGGAAGATTTGAAAACTACGTTACTATGAGTAGAAATATTTTGCCTTTTGATAAAAACGAAGCTCGTCGTTTTAAGAATTTAAATACAAGGATAAGGTTATATATATTAAATCTGACTCAATCATATTCATTTAAACGTTCAAAAGGCTTAATCTTTTTGACTGATTTTGCAAAGAATTGTGTATTAGGTCAAATTAGATCGGTTAATAATTATACAATAATACCCCATGGAATTAATATTAAATTTCAAAATAATCCTAAAGAACAAATAGCTATTACCAATTACACATTTGAAAATCCATTTAAATTATTATACATTTCTATTGTTAATGTTTATAAGCATCAATGGAATGTTGCCACTGCAGTAATTAGACTTAGAGATGAAGGGTATCCTGTTGAATTAGAATTAATTGGGAATTCAAATTTTGAATCATTGAATAAATTACAAAAAGTTTTAAAAAATGATCGAAAGAATGTAGTGAAATATTTGGGAATGATTCCATATGAAGAACTTTCACATTTTTATCATTCAGCTGATGCGTTTGTTTTTGCTTCTTCTTGCGAAAATATGCCAAATATTTTATTGGAGGCAATGTCGTCCGGACTACCTATAGCAAGTTCTAATAAGGGACCTATGCCGGAAGTTTTAGAGGATGCTTGTTTTTATTTCAATCCATTAGATGTAGAAAGTATATATTTATCAATAAAGGAATTATTAAATGAACATGATAAAAGATTATTATTTGCCAATAAATCTTTCAAGTTATCGAAAAATTATAATTGGTCAAACACGGCAAGTTTAACATTCGAATATTTATCTAAACATAAAAATGATTAATAAAACACTCCTTATCACCGGCGGAACAGGGTCTTTCGGAAACGCCGTTTTAAACCGATTTTTGGATACGGACCATTTCAAAGAAATCCGTATTTTTAGTCGGGATGAGAAGAAGCAGGATGATATGCGTACTGCGTTGAAAAACGATAAATTGAAATTTTACATTGGAGATGTCAGGGACATTGCGAGCGTGGATAAAGCCATGCAGGGTGTTGATTATGTTTTTCATGCTGCGGCTTTAAAACAAGTCCCTTCCTGTGAATTTTTTCCTTTGGAAGCAACTAAAACCAATGTATTTGGCACCCAAAATGTGATTGATTCTGCTATCAAGCATCAGGTGAAAAAGGTGATTTGCCTAAGTACCGACAAAGCAGCGTATCCGATCAATGCCATGGGAATATCAAAAGCATTGATGGAAAAAGTGGCCGTTGCGGCTTCTCGAAATGCTGGAGAAACAACCGTTTGTTTAACTCGTTATGGGAATGTGATGGCATCTAGAGGTTCTGTTATTCCTTTGTTTGTAAATCAAATTAAGTCTGGACAAGCATTAACTATCACCGATCCCAATATGACGCGTTTTTTAATGTCTCTAAAAGATGCAGTGGAATTAGTGTTATTCGCTTTTGAACATGGTAATGCTGGAGATTTGTTTGTCAATAAAGCCCCAGCGGGGACAATTGGAGATTTAGCTAAAGCTTTGTTGAAAATTTGCCAAGCAGACAATCCTGTCCATATCATTGGGACAAGACATGGTGAAAAAGTATATGAGACGCTTTGCACCAGAGAAGAAATGTTGAAAGCAGAAGATATGGGCGATTTCTATCGAATTCCTGCAGATAATCGTGATTTGAACTATAATCAATATTTTTCTGAAGGTGCAACAAAAATGGCACAAATAGAAGATTATCATTCTTCCAATACAGAACAATTGGATATTGATCAAATGATTGCTCTTTTGTCTAATTTACCTTTCATTAAAAAAGAGGTATTTGGCGAAGATGTGAAAGAATTATTGGTTTAATGCTGCATATAAATGATTAAAATAGGAATTACAGGGCAGCATGGTTTTGTCGGGAACCATCTTTATCAAACACTAAAGCTGTCACCAGAAAAATATCAATGCATTGAATTTGATAAGTCATTTTTCTTTGAAGAAGATTTATTGAGGAAATTCGTTTCGCAATGTGATGTCATCGTGCATTTGGCAGCAATGAATCGCCATCCAGATTCCAAAGTAATTTATTCAACCAATGTTGGTTTGACGGATAAATTAATTGAGGCATTGATAGCTACTCAATCCCAATCTCAAGTGATTTTTTCTTCTTCCACCCAAGAAGAAAATGGGAGTGATTATGGTTTGTCAAAAAAAATAGGAAGAGAAAAATTAGCTCATTGGGCAGAGAGTGGTGGTGGGAAATTGGTTGGAATGGTGGTGCCCAATGTTTTTGGACCTTTTGGGAAACCAAATTACAATTCGTTTATTTCTACATTTTGCTATAAACTAACGCACAATGAAAGACCTAGCATACTGACCGATAGTGAAGTAGATTTGATTTATGTAGGTGATTTAGTGAAAGAGATCATAAGTGCCATAGATCAGCGAATGAATGATAAGGTACATGTTGTGCCAGCATCAGTCAAAATCAAAGTGTCTGAGGTATTAAGGAAGTTGGAATCTTATCAAACTATTTACCTAGAAAAGGGGCAAATCCCTTCACTTGCCAATATTTTCGAGGTTCAATTGTTTAATACGTTTCGGAGTTTCATGGAATTGGAAGGGTATTTTCCGAAGAAATACATACAGCATACGGACCAAAGAGGTTCTTTTGTTGAAATTATTCGATTAGAAGTGGGAGGCCAAGTTTCGTTTTCTACCACAGTTCCTGGGGTTACTCGAGGGAATCATTTTCATACGAGAAAGATTGAGCGTTTTTCAGTGATTAAGGGGAAGGCCTTGATTCAACTTAGAAAAATTGGAAGTACAGAGGTATTGGATTTTTATTTGGATGGGGAGAATCCTTCTTATGTAGATATGCCTATTTGGTATACACATAATATTAAAAATATTGGGGAGGAGGTTTTATATACGAATTTTTGGATCAATGAGTTTTATGATGAAAGTGATCCCGATACGTATTTTGAGGTGGTGTAGATGTTTCTTGTTTCTCGCTGATTTTATTTCTCGCAGATGAACGCTGATGTTTTTCACAGATTTTATTTCTCGCAGATTTCGCGGATTTTATTTTTCGCAGATGAACGCTGATGTTTTTCGCAGATTTTATTTCTCGCAGATTTCGCGGATTTTATTTCTCGCAGATGAACGCTGATTTTTTTTCGCAGATTAGATTTGAATATTTATCTGCGAACATCCGCGATTTAAATCTGCGAAATCTGCGAGAAACATCTGCAAACATCCGCGAGAAATAAATTTTTACAAATTATAAACCACTCTTTTGATATTTTCATTAATATTTGAACAGTTGAAATTAACCAATAAACCCAGTTTCAAACCAGACAATTTTAAATAAGTCAATAGTTGCTTATAATGAACATCTATTAGGTTTTCAACTGATTTGATTTCTACTATTAGTTTGTTTTCTACAAGTAAATCAACTCGATAACCCGTAGAAAGATAGACTTTTTCATATTTAAAAGGTAAGCCTTTTTGAGGTTGAACGGACAATTTAGCTTTTTCGAGTTCGTAGACTAAGGCAGCCTCATAAGCTGATTCTAATAAACCAGGTCCAAGATTATTGTGAATATTATATATTGCACCACGGACAAGATAGGAGATTTCATTTTCGGTCATTGTATTGAATTTTTCAAAAATAAATATCCTTTTTGAAATTAAATTGACAATGGTGTAAATTGCCAATTAGTTGATTATTTTTCGCGGATGTTTCTCGTAGATTATCGCTGAATTTTTTTCGCAGATTATCACTGAATTTTTCTCGCAGATTTACGCAGATTTATTTCGCAGATTAGCGCTGAGTATTTTTGAATTTTTATCTGCGACCATCCGCGATTTTAATCTGCGTAAATCTGCGAGAAATAAAATCTCCGAGAAATTAAATCTGCGAGAAATAATTTATATTTTTTAACAACATGAAATTAAAAGTAACAACCGTAGTAGGGACAAGGCCAGAAATCATCCGATTGTCTAGAGTGTTGGCAGCATTGGATGCATCACCAGCAATAGAACACATTATCGTTCACACAGGCCAAAATTACGATTACGAATTGAATCAGATTTTCTTTGAAGATTTAGGAATAAGGAAACCCGATTATTTTTTAGAAGCGGCAGGAAAAACAGCTACGGAAACGATAGGTAATATATTAATTAAAATTGATGTTTTATTAGAGCAAATTCGACCCGATGCATTTTTGGTTTTAGGAGATACGAATAGTTGTTTATGCGCAATTCCCGCTAAAAAACGTCAAATTCCTATTTTTCACATGGAAGCAGGAAACCGTTGTTTTGATCAGCGAGTACCTGAAGAAACTAACCGAAAAATAGTTGATCATATTTCAGACATTAATTTAACTTACAGCGATATAGCGAGGGAGTATTTGTTGAGAGAAGGCTTACCCGCAGACCGAATCATCAAAACAGGTTCTCCAATGTTTGAGGTATTAACTCATTATGCAGATCAGATTCATCAATCTACTGTTTTAGAAAAACTTCATTTAAAGAAAGGTCAGTATTTTGTGGTTTCTTGCCACCGAGAGGAAAATGTTAACAACGATAAAAACTTTCATTCTTTTTTAGAAAGTTTAAATCTGATAGCAGAGAAATATCAATTGTCAATTATCGTTAGTACGCATCCAAGAACAAGAAATGTCATTGAAGCCAAAAACGTTTCCATGCGACCTGAAATTCAATTTTTAAAGCCTTTGGGATTTAATGATTACAATGCTTTGCAAGTAAATTCATTTGCAGTATTGTCAGATAGTGGAACTATTTCAGAGGAATCTTCTATTCTGAATTTTCGTGCATTAAACATACGCGAGGCACATGAGCGACCAGAAGCCATGGAAGAAGCATCTGTTATGATGGTCGGTTTGAATCCTACACGAATTCTACAAGGTTTGGAACAGCTTTCCCTACAAAAAATAGGAGAAGAAAGAAGTTTTAGAGAGGTTGCTGATTATTCCATGCCAAATGTTTCGGACAAGGTGGTTAGAATTATTTTGAGTTATACGGATTATGTGAATCGCATAGTTTGGAAGAAAGAAGCTAAGTAATGAATTTACTTTTTTTAACATTAGTTGAAATTAGCGATCTTAACCAAAGAGGAATCTATCAAGATTTAATTCGGGAGTTTATTCGGCATGGGCATAATGTTACTATTATAACTCCCGTCGAAAGAAGAAAAAAAATACCAACTAGGGTAATTTATAGTAATGGGGCCAAAATTGTCCAAGTCAAAAGTTTTAATATTCAAAAGACTTCAATTTTAGAAAAAGGCATTGGTACTTTAGCATTAGAATATCAATATTTATTGGCTTCAAAAATATTTTGTAAGGATATTAAATTTGATTTGATTTTATATTCTACACCACCCATCACCTTTGAAAAGGTTATTCGGTATTTCAAAAAACGAGATCATGCACTTTCTTATTTGTTATTGAAAGATATCTTTCCTCAAAATGCCATTGATTTGAATTTGCTTAGGAAAGATGGGCTAATGCACAGATTTTTTAAAAGAAAAGAGAAAAGGTTGTATGAAGTTTCCGATTGGATTGGTTGTATGTCAAATGCGAACGTCAAATACTTATTGGCTAACAATCCCTATCTCAATTCAAGTAACATTGAAGTTAATCCAAATTCAATAGACCCGATTTTTTCAAAAATTTCTGGCTTAGATAAATTGGAAATCCGAAAAAAATATGGGTTACCAGAAGAAAAAAAAATCTTTATTTATGGAGGTAATTTAGGGAAACCGCAAGGGATAGAGTTTTTGATAGAAACGATTGAATCTAATATTTCAGAGAATGTCTATTTTTTAATAATCGGAAATGGAACTGAATTTGATTCGATTAAACAATGGTTCGATTCGAAACGACCCATAAATGCAAAATTGATCAAGGAGTTACCTAAGTCAGATTATGACTTGATTCTAGAAGCGTGTGATGTTGGGTTGATTTTTTTAAATAAAAATTTTCTAATACCCAATTTTCCTTCCAGATTGTTATCTTATTTAGAGAAATCTAAGCCAGTGATTGCTGCAACTGATCCCAATTCAGATGTAGGAGATGAGATTGAGTTAGCAAATTGTGGATATAAAGTGTTAGCTGGTGACATAAATCAAATGATTAATGCGATTAATAATTTGATTATTCCTAATCAAATTGAAACGTTTGGACAAAATGCAAAAAAACTTGTAGAGTCTAAATTTTTGGTATATAATTCCTATCTACGAATTATTGAAAAGTTAGATAAAAATAATAGATAAATATTTTCAAAATATCGTAATTTAGCTACTAATCATTTAAAAACAAGCAATTATATGCTGCAAAAATGGAAAGTGTTGAAAAATACATTAATACCAGAAGAGATTTTATTTCTCCCAGCAGCGAGTTCTTTTCAGCTTGTTAAAACTTTTCTAGATAAAGAAGGCTTATATTTTGCCTCTTATACGAGTCAATTTGATCAAAAAGTACCAAGTGATTTTTGGTACATCATTAACGATCAGCTTCTTAATTTAGATGACTATCCAACAAAAGTTCGGAATGAAATTAGACAATCTCTGAAAAGATGTCAATTGATTCTAATAAACCCCTTAGATTATTGGGATATACTTTTTAAAATCTATCAAACAACAATTGATTCTTACAGCCATTATTCATACAAATTTAAATACGATCAATTTAAAGAAACAATTATGTCAAATATTGCTTTTACTGATATTTGGCTAATTAGTGATGCCGATAATTTGCCAATTGGTTATGGGCATATCATAAGAAAATCAAATTATGTGGATTTGTTTGATATTAAAATAGATCCTTCTAAACTAAAAAATATGCCCGTTTTTGGGTTGTTGTATGAATTGAATCGACATTATTTATCTCAATCTCAATTTGGTTTTATATCAGATGGACGTAGGTCTTTGTTTCATGATACCAATTTTCAGGGGTTTTTAGAGAAGAAATTTTTATACAGGAAAGCATATTGTGATCTTCACATTATTTATTCTTCAAGAATCGCTTTTATCATGCCAATTCTTAGAATATTTAGACCAATCTTGTATAAATTACCAGCTTGGGAACCTTTTAGAAAACTTCAACTTTTAATAAATTATGATCGAATTGCTAAATCTGTCAAATGAAGCACATAGTTAAAATTCTTTTCGATTATACATTCGCCTTCTTTGGTTTAATTATTCTAAGTCCAATACTTTTGATGATTGGACTTTTGATTAAAATTTCTGAACCGAATAGTCCAATTCTATTCACACAATTACGTGTAGGTCAATACGGTCAATTATTTATGATGTATAAATTTCGGACTATGGTTCTGGAACATGATGGAAATAGTATTTCAATATTTGGAGATGATCGTGTTACTTCAATCGGTAAAATTCTACGTAAATATAAGTTAGATGAATTACCAGAATTATGGAATATTTTAATAGGTGAAATGAGTTTTGTGGGACCTCGTCCAGATGTTCCAGGTTATGCGGATAATTTAATTGGAGAACAGCGAAATATTTTAAAAATGAAACCAGGGTTAACAGGACCTGCTACATTAAAATATAAAAATGAAGAAAAATTGCTTGCTCGAATGAGCAATCCCAAAGCCTACAATGATGAAGTAATTTTTCCTGATAAGGTTAGAATTAATTTGCAATATTTTTATGAAAATAATTTGTTGATGGATCTTAAAATTATTTTGTCAACCATATTTGGTGTTCATATTTTTAAGTCTACATCTTCTAATATTCTTATCACTTCTGCAGGTCAGAGAGTTTCCTTAGTTCGAATTTTTAAAGAAACATTAAATGCAAAGGGAATTAAATCACTTGTTTATACCACGGATTTGCAGCCTACACTTTCTCCTGCATGTGAGATTTCAGATCAGTCATTTCAGGTTATCAGTGTGTTGGAAAAGAATTATGTTGAACAATTAATTGAAATATGTACAAAAAATAAAATTGGGATTATTGTTCCAACCATTGATACTGAATTATTGATATTATCTCAAAGCTTAGGAATATTTGCTAAAAACGGTATTCAAGTTGTGATTTCGGAAAATGCTTTGATTGAGAGTTGTCGTAACAAAAAAAGAACGAACGCATTATTTGATCATTTGGATATTCAATACCCCAAACATTTTGAAAAAAAATCAGTTGAATTTCCCTTGTTCATAAAGCCGATTTCTGGTAGCTTAAGTCAAAATTTATTTGTTTTTAAGAATTCCAAAGATTTTAAATCGACTGATTTTTCAGAAGAGGAATATTTATTCATGGAATACTTTGATAAATCTTTATATCAAGAATTTACCATTGACGCATATTATGACAAGAGTCATAAATTAGTCATGGCAGTGCCCCGAGAAAGAATTCAGGTCAGAGCTGGAGAGATTAATAAAGGTGTGACCAGAAAAAATGAAGTGTTAGATTGGATAAAAAATAAATTGTTTTACTTGGAAGGAGCTAAAGGTTGTCTAACAATTCAAGTATTTCTCAATTTAGAAACTCGAGAAATTTATGGAATCGAAATTAATCCTAGATTTGGAGGAGGGTATCCTCTAAGTTTTCATGCAGGCGCTAATTTTGCAGCATTTATTATTGATGAATATTTTGAAAATAAATCTCTCACATATACGGAAAATTGGGATGAAAATACCTTGATGCTTCGCTATGATGATGAAATTATCGTAAAAGATTATCATGGATAAAAATAAGATATTAGTCGTATTTGATTTGGATGATACATTGTATAAAGAAGTGGATTTTCTTAAATCGGGTTATCAATTTATTTGTGATACATTTCAGCTAGATGATGCCGTTTATCAAGGCATGATCAAAGGCTATTATGAGAAAAAAAATGTTTTTCAAGAGCTTTTAGATCAATATGCTTTACCGATACAATTAACCGATTTAATTGAAATGTATCGGTTGCACATACCAAAAATTTCATTGGATGAAGCGTCTAAAGCGACGTTAGATATTTTGATGGAAATGGAAAATGTGACATTGGCTTTATTAACAGATGGACGGTCCAAGACCCAACGAAATAAAATAATGGCCTTAGGAATCGAGCCTTATTTCAAGGAAATTATTATCTCCGAGGAATTTGGAAGTGAAAAGCCTAACCCCGCTAATTATCTGTATTTTTCTAAAAAATACACTGATTTTCGTTATTACTACATTGCTGATAATATTCAGAAAGATTTTATCAGTCCGAATGAATTGGCTTGGGAAACTATTTGCTTGAAGGACAATGGTAAAAATATACATACACAAGAGGTGAACGTTCCTGTACGTTTTTTGCCTAATCACACAATTTCTGTTCTAAATGACTTTATTGCCTTTATAAAAGGGTAAGTGGCATGATTTTTATTTTTATATTTACAGAACTCGTTCTGAATTATGATAAAAAAACATGCTTATCTTTTGATAGCACACAACAATCCATGGCAGCTTTCTATCCTGCTCGAATTAATAGACGATGATAGAAATGATATATTTTTGTTCATTGACGGTAAGTCAAATTTGACAGTGGATCAGCTAAATTATATTCCTAAAAAATCAAAATTTATATTATCGAATGATGATAGAAAACCTTTGTATTGGGGAGGAATTAGTGAAATGCTTTCAGAGTTAATTTTGTTCGAGAGTTCGATAAAGCAAGGGGAATATCATTATTTACATTTGTTATCAGGAATGGACATGCCGATCAAAACGCAAGATGAAATACATGCTTTTTTTGAGAATACCAACCTGGAATATGTAGGATATAATAATGAAAATTTATACGTAGCTGATTGGAAAACGAAATATTTTCATTTTTTTGTGGAAGGATTTAATTACAGGGGCAATGCAATTTATAAAGTTTTAAGAATTGTATTTATGTATGCTCAAAAACTCATTGGTTTTCAAAGAAAAAGAGAATTTGAAACTTATTTTCATGGAGCTCAATGGATTTCAATCACTCAAAAATTTGCAGAACATCTTTTGTCAAGAAAAGCTGCCTTATTACAGTCTTACAAACACACAATTTGTTGCAGTGAGGTTTTTGCACAAACTGAGTTGAAATATTCTTCTTTTAAAGGAAACGAAGTGGAGATTGAATTTCCTGATTCTCAAAATATGCGATTGATAGATTGGTCCAGGAGGGACGGAAATAGTCCATATACCTGGAGGATGTCAGATTGGGAGTATATGAAAAATTCACCTTTTCTATTTGCAAGGAAAATTGACGAGAGAGTAGATAAAAGTTTGATTTTAGAAATAAAGAATTATTTAAAGTCTAAAAATTAGTGCATCTTTATTCCAGTTTATAGAATTGTTTTTTTTTCATTTTAATTAGGCATGCTTCTTAATAAAATCTGGCTTTCTTCTCCCCATATAGGTACCCATGAACTGCAATATGTTCAGGAGGCTTTTGCAAGTAATTGGGTGGCTCCTCTGGGGCCATGGGTCAATTTGTTGGAAGAAAACCTAGCAAAAAAAAGCGGTGTGGGGCATGTAGCTGCTTTGTCGAGCGGTACTGCCGCCATTCATTTAGCACTTATTTTAGCTGGAGTGGAACAAGGTGATATAGTCCTTTGTCAAAGTTTTACTTTTTCCGCTTCCGCCAATCCCATCGCCTATCAAAAGGCCATTCCTGTTTTTATCGACTCTGAGTCTAGCACTTGGAATATGTGCCCCATTGCTTTAGAAAAAGCCATTGTGCATTATGCGTCCATCGGTAAAAAACCTAAAGCCATCATTCCTGTTCACCTTTATGGTATGCCTGCCAATATGCCTGAAATCATGCGTATTGCATTGGAATATGACATTACTGTAATAGAGGACGCTGCGGAGGCTTTAGGGTCCAACATTCAAGGAAAGGCTTGTGGTGCTTTTGGGAATTTTGGAATTTATAGTTTCAATGGGAATAAAATCATTACAACTTCAGGAGGTGGTGCGCTTTTGTCAAATCAAAAACAGGACATAGAAAAAGCACGTTTTTTAGCCACTCAAGCTAGAGATGCTGCGCCTCATTATGAACATTCGCACATTGGTTACAATTACCGTATGTCTAATATTTGTGCTGGAATCGGGGTGGGCCAATTGGAAGTTCTTGAAGATAGAGTGAAAGCAAGAAGAGCCAACTTTGATAGATATCAATCGTTTTTCGAGAAGAAAAATCAACATGGTTATCATGTTGAATTCCAATCAGAACCCCAAGGGTTTTTTTCCAATCGCTGGTTGACAAGCATTGTCATTGACCCCGCTAAAAACAACGGAATAAGTCGGGAGCAGCTTCGTATCAGCATGGAGAAGGATCAAATAGAAACGCGTCCACTTTGGAAACCCATGCATCAACAACCCGTTTTTAAGGAATCCCCCAGATTCCTAACAGGGGTCGCAGATCACTTGTTCGAAAATGGACTTTGTTTACCCAGCGGTTCTAACCTAACCCAAAATGAATGGGAAAGGATAGAAGCAGGCTTGGAAAAAGTGTTTAGCGATTAAGGAAGAGAGAAAAGAGAAGAGAGAAAAGAGAAAAGCACTAATAACTAATAACTAATAACTCTCTTACCTCTTACCTCTTACCTCTTACCTCTTACCTCATACATCTTACATCCTTTGTACAAATCATTCCTAAAACCCTTTCT
Organism: Aquirufa sp. ROCK-SH2; assembly: GCF_054558315.1. NCBI lineage: Bacteria > Pseudomonadati > Bacteroidota > Cytophagia > Cytophagales > Flectobacillaceae > Aquirufa > Aquirufa sp. ROCK-SH2. Next base: position 113,900 of record NZ_JBPXKB010000005.1, read on the forward strand.
TGATTTCACCGGAGCAATGGTCTTGCTGATGTTACTTTCACCCATTATTCTAGCAACGATTGTTCTTTTATTTATCGTAAATAAGGGGCAAGTATTTTTTGTGCAAATGCGCCCGGGAAAGCATGGAAAAGCCTTTGCTATCATCAAATTCAAGACGATGACAGATCAAAAAGATGCAGATGGGAATCTATTGCCAGATGCCCTTCGCTTAAGCAAAGTAGGTAAGAAAATTAGAGCTTGGTCCATCGATGAATTATTACAATTGGTGAATGTCCTGAAAGGAGAAATGAGTTTGGTGGGCCCTAGGCCTTTGTTGATGGAATATTTACCGAGGTATTCTGAAAGGCAAGCCAAAAGGCATAATGTTCGGCCAGGAATTACTGGCTTAGCACAAGTAAATGGTCGAAATGCCATCACTTGGGAACAAAAATTTGAATATGATGTAGAATATGTCGAAAGACAATCCTTTCTCTTAGATTGTCAAATTCTATTCAAAACCCTTCTAAACGTTATTCAACAAAAAGATATTAACTCCAAAGACCATGCCACCATGGGGGAGTTTTTGGGGAAAAGTGAAGAGAGAAAAGAGGAAAGAGAAAAGAGGAAGTAGAAGAGAGAAAATAGAAACCTTTCCGGTGGCTGAGGCTCTCGAAGCCACCTCTTACCTCTTACCTTTTACCTCTTACCTCTTACCTCTTACCTCTTACCTCTTACCTCTTACCTCTTACCTCTTACCTCTTACCTCTTACCTCTTACCTATTTTTCTCTCTTCTCTTTCCTCTTTCCTCTTTTCTTTATAAATTAGAATTTTAATTCCTATTTAAACGATGAAGAAATACAATGTGGCCATTGTGGGCCTAGGTTTTGGTGCCGAATTTATCCCTATCTATTTGAAACACCCTTTGGCTAATATGTACGCCATTTGCCAGAGAAATGAAGAAAAACTGAATTCCATCGGTGATGCCTATGGAATTGAAAAAAGATATGCCAACTTTGATGAGCTCATTCAAGATCCTTTGGTGGATGTTGTGCACATCAATTCCCCTATCCATTTACATGCTCAACAAACCATTGCAGCCCTGTTAGCAGGAAAACATGTGGCTTGTACGGTTCCTATGGCAACTTCCGTAGAAGAATGCAAGGCTATCGTGGAGGCAAGTAAAAAAATGGGTAAAAAATACATGATGATGGAAACCGTGGTTTATTCACGTGAATTTCTTTACATCAAAGAATTATACGAAAAAGGGGAATTAGGGAAGGTGCAATTCTTGAAAGCGACCCACCAACAAGACATGGATGGCTGGCCTGATTATTGGCCTGGCTTGCCTCCCATGCACTATGCTACACATTGCGTAGGTCCAGTGGCTGGATTATTGCGACTAGAAGCAGAATATGTTTCTTGCTTTGGTTCAGGTACCATTCGTGAAGAATTAATCGCTCATTATAATTCACCGTTTGCTATTGAATCGGCACATATTAAATTCCGCGATTCGGATTTGAGTGCCCATGTGTATCGCTCTTTGTTCGATGTGGCTCGCCAATACAGAGAAAGTTTTGAAGTGTATGGTTCTAAAAAATCCGTGGAATGGCCTTTGATTGAAGGGGAAGAATTGGTGGTACATACCGCTAAAAAACCAGAACCTGAAATTCCAGAAAAAGTCCCAACACCTGATTTTGCGCATTACCTGCCTGAAGAAATTCAACGTTTTACGACCAAAGGTGTCTATGACGAATCAGACAATACGCACTTATCCTTCACCCAAGGTGGAGGCCACGGGGGTTCACATCCCCATTTGGTGAATGAATTCCTACAAGCGCTCGCTGCCGATCGTGATCCTTTTCCAAATGCCCCACAATCTGCCAACTGGACGTCTGTGGGAATTTTGGCACACGAGTCAGCTTTACAAGGCGGTGCTTTGATAGAAATTCCTAAATTTTAAATTTAATAAATGCTCCTTATGATCCATGAGGAGCATTTTATATACTCAACCTATGAAAAAACTTGCATTATTTTTGCTTTTATTGCCTACCTTGGCATTCTCTCAACGCCGTTTAGAACTCTTGTTTTTGGGCGACAATGGACATCATAAACCTTTTGACCGTTACCCTGCATTGCAATCTGCTGTGGGAGTCAAGGGAATGAACATTACCTATACCGAATCTTTGAAAGATTTGAATGAAAAATATTTGAACAAATTTGATGCCTTAATCATTTTTGCCAATCATGATTCTATTCCTGCCACACAAGAAAAAGCCTTGTTGAATTATGTGGCTTCAGGTCATGGTTTGGTAGCTATTCACTGTGCATCTTTCTGTTTTAGAAATTCCAAAGAGTTTGTTAAAATGGTGGGTGGGCAGTTTTGGCGACATAAAATGGATTCCATTCGCATCAAAAATGACTTGCCTAATCATCCGGTGTTAAAGGGATACCAAGAAATTAAAACGGTCGATGAAACTTATTTGCATAGCCAATTACAAGCTGATAATTTGGTTATTCAGTCGAGAATCATTGGCAAAGAGCAGTCGAACGACAAGCCGGGTCAAAGTTTAGAGCCTTATACTTGGGTTCGAACGTATGGTAAAGGAAATGTGTTTTACACAGCTTACGGACACGATGAAAGAACCTGGGATACAGAAGCGTTTCAGCATTTAATTACCCAAGGTATTTTGCATGCTGTCGGTGCAGAAAAAAGAGCACTCATCGGAAAATTGAATTTGGCGGACCTGAATTTTAGAGAGGCTAAATTGCCCAATTACGAAAAAAGACAAGGGCCACAATTACAACAATTGCCTTTGACACCGGAAGAATCAGTTAAATTCACTCAAGTGCCCGTTGATTTTACCTTATCCGTTTTCGCCGCAGAACCCAATGTGATGCATCCCATCGCTATGACTTGGGATGAAAAAGGATTATTATATGTCTTAATTACCAAAGATTATCCCAACGAGCGCAAGGAGTCGGGAGGTAGCGATTATATCTTACGTTGTGAGGATACCAATGGCGACGGAAAGGCAGATAAATTCACTCGTTTTGCAGATGGATTAAGCATCCCAACGGGAATGGTCTTTGCCAATGGAGGTTTAGTGGTTTCGCAAGCTCCGCATATTTTGATGTTAAAAGATACCAATGGTGATGGAATTGCAGATGAGAAAAAGAAAATCATCACGGGTTTTGGTACCTATGACACGCATGCTGGGCCATCTAATTTGCATTATGGATTCGATAACTGGATTTGGGGATCAGTGGGATATTCAGGATTTGTTGGAAAAGTAGGAGCAGATAGTGTTAAATTTTCTTCTGGATTTTTCCGTTTCAAACCGGATGGTTCCAAATTGGAATTCATGACGAATACTTCTAACAATACTTGGGGATTTGATTTCAATGAAGCAGGAGACGTATTTGGTTCAACGGCAAATAACTCGCACGGATGGTACATGCCGATTCCTAACAGAGATATTTGGCAAGCGCCTTATACGTTGAGCGGAAGTAAAAGCACAGATACGCACAAAGACATGAAGACCATCACCAAACGTGTGCGTCAAGTGGATGTTTTTGGAGGTTATACCGCAGCGGCAGGACATAATTTTTATTCGGCAAGAGCTTTTCCAAAGAAATATTGGAATAAAATTGCTTTTGTAACTGAGCCAACGGGCCACGTAGTGCATCAAAATAACATGGTGGCAACAGGTACTGATTTCAATGATAAAGAAGGATTTAACTTTTTGGCCAGTGCGGATGAATGGGTTTCACCTGTATTCGCTCAGGTAGGTCCAGATGGTGCTTTATGGATTGCCGATTGGTATTCCTTCATCATTCAGCACAATCCAGTTCCTAAAGGATTCGACAATGGTTCAGGAAATGCTTACCAAACAGATTTAAGAGATTATACGCACGGTAGAATTTATCGTGTGGCCTATAATGAAGCACCTAAATATTCAGCACCAGATTTGTCTACAACGCAAGGCTGCTTGGCTGCTTTAGGTAATTCCAATTTGTTTTGGAGATTGCAAGCACAACGATTATTGGTAGAAAGAGGCAATAAAGAGGTTGTTCCAGCTTTGTTGGCAGTTTTACAAAATGCCAAAACGGATGAAATTGGTTTGGCTCCTGCGGCAATCCATGCATTGAGAACCTTAGAGGGATTAGGTGTATTGGAAGATGCAAAAGTGAAACTTGCTTTAACAGCTGCTTTGACTCATAAAAGTGCGGCAGTTCGTAAGAATGCAGTACAAATTTTGCCAAGAAATGCTGCATGGGCAAATGTTTTATTGAGCAAAAACATGTTGGCCGATAAAGATTCATTGGTGGTATTAAATACGGTTTTAGCCTTCATTGAAATGCCAACAAGTTCTGCAATCGAGTCGGCAGTGTTGGCTAAAATTGCCAAAGAGCAAGAGAACAAAGATCGTTGGTTGCCAGAAGTGTATACGGCTTATTTGATGGCACATGGAGATGCACGTAAAATGAAGTTTGTAGAAAAAGAAGGCGCTCAACCAGGGGCTGTTGTCGCTGAAAAAATGGTTAAGAATTTGAATAATCCTAAAACTGATGGCTTGGTGGAAGGAGTTGATTTAGTGGTAGAAGAGGTTCAGATTCAAAGAGGAACGTTTAAATTACGCGAATACAGCAATTTCACGATTCGTGTGAAGAATAGGGGTAAAGTTGCCATCTCGAAAGGAACTCCCGTGCCGATGTTGATTAAGATTGAGGGGCAAGGAAGAAGAACAGATTATGAATCTTATACTTTCGTAGATGGGATTGCTTCGGGTGAAACTGTTTCAGTCACCAAAGGGAACAATGGACCTTGGGTGGGAAATTTAGGTTGGACAGCGGAGGCTTCTGGTAAATATGCCATGGAAGTTCAATTGGATCGCAATGCGGTATTGGGAGAATCGGATTTGACGAATAATAAATTCAGACTAGCCATTGATGTGGCTGCTGGTCCTAATTTGAATATTTATGCAGTTGAAAAGATTTTTAGAGGAGGAGCTTCGATTTGGTCAGGAGAGGAGTTGGTTTCAAATTTAAAGAAAATCAAAGAAGTAGCGAGTCCTGTTTTTGGTGCTGCTTTGAAAGGAGCTTCAGGAGTTTGGAATTCAAGAAAAGATCCCGCTTTAAGTGCGGATTCCAAAGCGTATATTCAACAATTGGTGGATAAAATTCGTCCAGCAGATGCTGATTATTTGGATCGCTTAGCTTCTGTTTGGAAGATAGAAACCAAAAAGGCAGATGCCAATGTGGTTCGCATTCATTTGAAAACGGTTCGTGAGGCCATGAAATATGATTTGAAAGAATTTTCAGTACCTGCAGGAGCGAAAGTGGAATTGATTTTTGAAAATGTGGATGCCATGCAACACAACTGGGTACTAGGAGCGATGGGAAGCATGGAGAAAATTGGCGCTGCAGCAGACAAAATGATCACCGCAGCTGACGGATTGGCCAAAAATTATGTCCCAACGATGCCAGAAGTGCTAGCCTACACGACCTTAGTAGAATCTGATGGTGTGGTAAAAGTGGTCTTCAAAGCACCAGCCACCAAAGGTAATTATCCTTACTTATGCACCTTCCCAGGCCACTGGAGAATCATGAATGGAGTGATGAAAGTGGAGTAGGAGAGAGAAAACTGGAAAAGAGGAAAGAGAAAACGGGAAAAGATGAAATATTTTCTCTCTTCTCTTTTCTCTCTTCTCTCTTCTATATTTTTTTCTCTTTTCTCTTTTCTATTTCCTCTTTTCTTCTTAATTTTGCACCCCAAATAAAAATTGATTATTAACTAAAGTTCAGCATGTTAGCCCAGCATGTTGATGTAATTCGGGCGACAAATATGTCAAAACAACCAAAAGATTTCGACTGGGATTTAGTTGAAGGAAAAGGATTCGGTGGAAATTACTCTGCTGATCAAAAAGCACAAATGGAAGCCGCTATTGAGGCTACATTGAATTCAGTTACTGAAAAAGAAGTAGTAAAAGGTATTGTTGTAAGTAAAACAGACCGCGAAGTTATCGTAAACATCGGATTTAAGTCTGACGGTTTAGTATCTGCTTCTGAATTCCGCGATATGCCGGATTTGAAAGCAGGAGACGAAGTTGAAGTGTACATTGAGAATCAAGAAGATTCAAATGGACAATTGATTCTTTCTCGTAAATTAGCGAAGGTAATGGGAGCTTGGACTAACATCGAAAGAGCATTAGAAGAAGATACTATCATCAACGGTTTCGTTAAGCGTCGTACAAAAGGTGGTTTAATTGTTGATATCTTTGGAATCGAGGCATTCTTGCCAGGTTCACAAATTGATGTTAAGCCAATCCGTGATTTCGATATTTTTGTTGGTAAAAATATGGAAGTTAAAGTGGTTAAAATCAACCACACAAATGATAACGTAGTTGTTTCTCATAAAGTATTGATCGAAAAAGATCTTGAGGCGCAACGTCAAACTATCTTAACTAACTTAGACAAAGGTCAAGTATTAGAAGGTGTGATCAAAAACATGACTAATTTCGGTGTGTTCATCGACTTAGGTGGTGTAGATGGTTTACTTCACATTACTGATATCTCGTGGGGACGTATCAACCATCCACAAGAGGTGTTGAAGTTAGATCAAAAAATCCAAGTAGTAGTTTTAGATTTCGACGAGAACAAGAAGCGTATTTCTTTAGGTATGAAGCAATTACAAGCTCATCCTTGGGAAGCATTAGCTGCTGATGTAGAAGTTGGTTCTAAAGTGAAAGGTAAAATCGTTAACGTTGCTGATTACGGTGCTTTCTTAGAAGTATTGCCAGGCGTTGAAGGTTTAATCCACGTTTCAGAAATGTCTTGGTCACAACATTTACGTAATCCACAAGATTTCTTAAAAGTAGGTGATGAGATGGAAGCAGTTGTATTAACATTGGATCGTGCGGAGCGCAAGATGTCATTAGGTGTTAAGCAATTGACGGAAGATCCTTGGACTAAGACTGACTTACTTTCTAAGTATGCAGTTGGAACAAAACATAAAGGAACAGTTCGTAACTTAACTAACTTCGGTTTATTCTTAGAATTAGAAGAAGGAATTGATGGTTTAGTTCACGTTTCTGATTTATCTTGGACTAAGAAAATCAAGCATCCATCTGAGTTTGTTAAAGTTGGAGATGCTTTAGACGTAATCGTAATCGAATTAGATGCTGAGAATCGTCGTTTAGCTCTTGGACATAAGCAATTAGAAGAGAATCCTTGGGATACTTTCGAAAGCGTTTTCACAGTAGGTTCAACTCACAAAGCAACTGTTATTTCTAAAAATGACAAAATGGCTGTGTTAGAGTTACCATACGGTATTGAAGGATTAGCTCCATTCAAGCAATTAGTGAAAGCAGATGAGTCGACTGCAGAAGTAGGAGAGTCATTGGATTTCGTAGTAACTGAGTTCCAAAAAGATGAGCGTAAGATCATTCTTTCACACACTCGTACTTTCACTGAAGCTACAGCAGAAGAAACAGCTGCTGCTGCCGCAAAACCAGAGAAGAAGAAAGCGGCTAAAGCTACTGAAAAAGTAACTGTTGCTGCTGAGAAATCTACTATGGGAGATATCGGTGCATTATCTGCTTTAAAAGAGCAAATGGAAGGTGCTGAAAGAGCTCAAGCTATCAAAAAATTAGAGAAAAAATCTAAGAAAGCTGAGTAATCAACCCTTAAAACACAAAGACACAAAGTTAAATAAGAAAATTAGTGTCCTTATTTAACTTTGTGTCTTTGTGTTTTAATTAATCACTCTTTTTATACCATCTTTAAAGAGAAAAGAGGAAAGAGGAAAGAGGAAAGAGGGAGGAATATTTATCAGTTTATTGGAATATATTATCAATAATTCATTGTGTCATTCAGCAATAATTTTTCATTTTTGAAGAAAAATTTTCGTTTATGAAAAGGGAAAATATTCTTCAAAAAAAAGCATTTTTATTTGCCTTGAATTGCATTGCTCAAGGTAGAGAAATTAGTAAAAAATACAATGAATATATCATTACAAAACAATTGATACGATCCTCAACATCCATTGGCGCGAATCTAGAAGAAGCTATTGGAGGATTTTCAAAAAATGATTTTTTGTTTAAGTTATCTATTGTTAATAAAGAAGCACTTGAATCCCGATATTGGATACGAATTCTTACAGAATTGAAATTTTTAGATCAAATTCAATCCGAAAATTTATTAAAGGAGATAGACGAAATGATTAATATAATTATCGCAAGTATAAATACTTTAAAAAAGAATAACAGGAATTAATAATGTTTTCTCTTTCCTCTTTTCTCTTCTCTCTTCTCTCTTTCCTCTTTTCTAAAAGAATCTATAATTCGTTCTAGAATCAAATTTCTCCCCAGGCCGTAAAACCGTTGTTGGGAAATGCGCTTGATTGGGGGAATCAGGGAAATGCTGGGTTTCAAAACAAAAGGCAATTCGGCGAGTATAATTGACTCCCATTTTGCCCGTTAATCGGCCATCTAAGTTGTTTCCTGTATAAAATTGCATACCAGGTTCTGTGGTACGAACTTCCAACCTTCTTCCTGAAATAGGTTCATGAGCACTTGCTACTAATTCAAAGGCATTGGGTGCTTTATCGAAGGCATAACAATGATCATAACCGCCACCTTTGGCAATTTGGTCTTCATTTACATCAATTTCTAATCCTATTTTTTTCGGCTGAGTGAAATCAAAGGCATTGCCTTTTACCGCTAATAATTCTCCCGTTGGGATTACCGTTTCATCCACCGGCACAAATCGAGAAGCATGAATTTGTACTTCATGGTCTAGGATGCCACCTTTGATATTTCCTGTTAAATTGAAATACGTATGTTGCGTTAAATTAAGAATCGTTGTTTGGTCTGTTGTTGCTTCATAGCGAATATCCAATTCATTGTTGGAATTCAAGGTATACGTCAATTGAACATCTAAATTTCCTGGATATCCTTCTTCTCCATCTTTGGAAAGATAGGTCAATACCAATTTGGCTTCATGATCATTGCTACTAGCGTCCTTCACATTCCAAACAACCTTATCAAAGCCTTTTAGTCCTCCGTGTAAATGATTCCCTTTATTTTGAGCAACTAATTGATATTCTTTGCCTTCCAAAGTGAATTTACCTTTCGCAATTCTGTTGGCGTAACGACCCACTGCAGCACCGAAAAATGGGCTATCTTTTTCGTATTCTTCCAAGGTATCAAATCCCAAAACCACATCTTCTATTTGACCATTTTTATCTGGACAAAGAATTTTGGTAATGATGCAACCATAAGTCATGATTTGTACCTCAAGACCGTTTGGGTTTTTAAGGGTATAAAGTTCAACTGATTCGCCAGAACGACTAGTTCCGAAGGCTTGGGAAGAAATGTGCATGATAAATTTTGTAAACGAATGAATTATAAAACGCTGAATTTGTAAATGGTTGTTGTATGGTATTTTTCACCAGGTTTCAATACTGTTTTAGGAAAACGAGAATGATTCGGAGAATCTGGATAATGTTCTGTTTCTAAACAAAAACCTGTCCGATGTTGGTAATTGATGCCTGATTTTCCTTTCACACTTCCATCCAAAAAATTGCCTGAGTAAAATTGAATAGCAGGTTCGGAGCTGATCACTTCCATGAATCTGCCTGAATTAGGCTCATATACTTCTGCAATAGAATGCATCTCACTGGTATCTTTGGCTATCCAGCAATGGTCATAACCTTTTCCATATTCCAATTGAGTGTCTTTCTGGTTAATCCGCTCACCAATTTTGTGCGTCTTTGTGAAATCAAATGGCGTATCTTTCACTTCTTTTAAAATGCCTGTTGGAATCAAACCTTTGTCGATAGGTAAAAACTTATCTGCCTTGAGCGTCAATTCATGGTTTAAAATGGATTGTTTGGCATTTCCTGATAAGTTGAAATAAGCATGATTGGTTAAATTGATAACCGTACTTTTATCTGTTGTTGCAGAATAATCTATTTCTAAGGCATTGTCTTTTTTCAACGTATAGATAACTTGTACTTGCAAATTGCCTGGAAATCCTTCCTCACCGTCTTTGGATAAATAATTTAAAACCAATTTAGGTTCGTCACCTTCCACAGCTTTGGCAGTCCAAATTACTTTGTCAAAGCCTTTTAATCCACCATGTAAGGTGTTTTCTCCATTGTTGATTGGCAGCGTATAACGTTGTCCTTCCAAGATAAATTTCCCTTTCGCGATTCGATTACCATATCTACCTACCAAAGCTCCAAAATAAGGCACGCCTTTGATATATCCCGATAAGGAATCACATCCTAAAGTAATATCCTCGAATTTTCCATTTTTATCTGGCGCTGTCCAAGAAACGATGGTTCCGCCATAGTTGGATATTTTGACCGTCATGCCGTTGGCATTAGTCAAGGTATATAAATCTACTTGTGTGCCACTAGCCTTGCCCCAAGGCTTTTTACTGATTCCGGGCTTTGAATTTTCTTTTTGAGCACAAGCACTAACAAGAAAGAGTCCTATGAAAAGGGTTAAAATAGATTTGATTTTCATTTTACCAGAAAATAACATAGATTAAAATAAAGAAACTAATGATAGCAATGGAGCCAATTTGGAAGGAACGTGAAACCTTAAACCATTCTCTTTTTACTTCAAAGGCATTCGGGTGATCTTCTCCTTTTAATACCAAATAACTGATGGCAACTTGAACCAATACACAGATCCAGAATGCAATTCCCATTCGATTCAAGAATGGCATATCTGGGAAACCAATTTCTAAATAAGTGGAAAGAATAATACTTAAAACGGCCGCAACAATGGCACCTTGAGTACTGTTTTTCTTCCAAAAGAAACCTAACAAGAAAATAGATAAAATACCCGGAGAAATATAACCCGTGTATTTTTGAATGTATTCATAGGCTTGGCCCAAGTTTTTCAATTGTGGGCTAATGACCAATGCAATGGCAAAAGCAATCACAATAGCAATTCTTCCAACCCAAACGGTGTTTTTTTCCGACAAATTGGGATTGAAAAATTTCTTATGAATATCCAACATGTAAATCGTCGAAATACTATTCGCTTTACCAGCTAAACTAGCAACGATAGCAGCTGTCAATGCCGCGAAAGCTAAGCCTTTTAAACCTACAGGAAGTAAATTTAAAAGAACAGGGTAGGCATTGTCTGGCTTGATGATTCCATTTTGTGTAATTCCATTCACAATGGCTGGTTCTGCATTTTCTTGGAAAATAACATAAGCCGCCAAACCTGGCAATACAACGATAATAGGCATCAACATTTTTAAGAAACCCGCAAACATAACTCCATTTCTAGCAGTTTTGATATCAGCTCCAAGCGCCCTTTGGGTCATGTATTGATTACAACCAAAATAATTTAAGTTGTTGATCCATTGTCCACCAATCACAAACATCATGATACCCGGTAATTGTTTATAGGCATCAATGAACCCGCCTTTTCCGTCATATACTTGGTATTGATTGGGACTAAACATCATGTGCAAATGGCTATCCGCTTTTTCCTTGATCAAAGAAACTCCCTCCCAAATTCCTGCGCCTGTCCCTACTCGGTTGGACAATAATTCCAAGGCCAAATAAGTAGTAGCCAATCCTCCAAAAATCAAACAAACTACTTGAATGACATCGGTATAACCAATCACTTTCATTCCTCCCAAAGTAATGATAACCGCAAAGATGGTTAAGAAAATAGCACAGCTCATAAAAGAGAAACCTGTCATTTTTTCTAAACTCAATCCGCCCAAATAAATGATAGACGTTAAATTCACGAAAATGTATAAAAACAACCAAAAAATGGCCATCATGGTCGCTAATTTATCATTGTATCTCTTGGAGAGAAATTGTGGCATGGTATAAATCTTGTTATTGAGATACATGGGCAAGAAATAGGTAGCTACAATCAGCAATACGACCCCGCCAAAAATCTCATAAACGGAAATGGCAATACCTAATTGGAAGGCTTGTCCACTCATTCCGATAAATTGTTCCGCTGAAATATTGGAAGCGATGATGGATGCTCCAATGGCCCACCAAGTAAGCGATCCTTCTGCCAGAAAGAAATCTTTACTGTTGTCGGACTTACTTCCTTTGTTTTTATAAATCCAGTAGCCATAAGTGGCTACAACCACAAAATAGATGAAAAATATGGTGTAATCGAGTGTTTCTAATCCGAGTTTCATGTTTGGTTTAAAGGTAAGTTTTCAATAAGTCATAATTTATCTTTAAAAAATGACATGCGCAATTTAAGAACTAATCTTTTCTTATGCATCACTGCAAAAATTAAAATCATATTTTGTCATCAAATACTTGAAATACAAAGGAAAAATTAGGTATTTTGTCGATAACAAAAATCCTAGCCTCTTTAAACTATATGTTCTAAAATTAAAACTGCCCAATTTAACCTTTTGAAATTACTCTTAATTTACTTTTTGAATGAATAAATATTTAGGCCTAGTCAACTGGGGCGTCTATTTTCTATTGCAATTGCTGATAGAAAATTGCATTAAATCTCCATTGGTTGATGGTAACATACATTTATCGGTTTCCTTTCTTTTTTTATTGAATACAGGTCTCTTGTTTATTAAACCTAGTTTTAGGGTGTTTTTTATTATTCAATTGCTTTCTATTGCAACATTTGTGTTGGCCTTACTACCGCATTTTTTCTTCTTTAATATATACAGTTTCGTTGCTCGGATTAACTATATTTGGTTAAAACCGAAAGAATTTGCTTTTTTCTTTTTGTATCTAATTTTTGCCGTTTTCGTCATTTACTTAATTGTAAAAGCTCAGTTTAATTTGATTAAGAATCATCTAAATTATTCCTTTGAATTTGTTGTTTTATTGGTTTTTCTAATGGCTTTTCGCACGATTGTGAATGTTAAATTGGTGCATCGCTTTCAAACAAATATCTATTTAAAAGGAATAAATGAGAATAAATTGGATTTATTTATTGATGATTATTCCATCTACAAACAAGGGGCCAATGCAATTAAAGATTATACCTGCGGTAAATCAAACGCAATCAGCCCAAGCATTCAATATTTTGGAGATAATCAAACTAACAAAGAATTATTGATGTTGATGGAAAGCTGGAGTGAATTAGTGAATCCTCAAAATCAAGCGGTTTGTACTGACTTTTTGAATAATTATATTTTACAGGATACTCATTTGTCATCTAATTACCGGGTAGAATTTGGACGAATTTGTTTCCATGGAAATACTGCCTCCGCGGAAGCGAGAGAATTATTAAACATGGATAATGAAGAATCTTACCGAGCATTTTTAGAATTTTCTAAGCCTTCCAAATATAATTTAGTTACAAATAAAATAAAGGCAGGATATCATACCATCGCTTCTTTTCCTGCTTCTAAACAATATGGAAGCAATCATAGCAATGCAGAAGGATTCCGAAAAAAATTAAATTTCAAAAGTCGATTTTATTTGGAAGAATTATTGAACAATAAAACGGCGAAAATTAACCAAGAAAATGGGTATTATTCTGTTTTTGATGAAGACATGGTGGATAGCATCATGCATGAAAGTAAAAATTATCACAAAGTTTTTGCTTTTGGTTTAACGATAAATACACACTCCCCGTTTAATTTAGATATGAGTCGGGTTGACCTTAAAGATTATCAAAAGGCAAAATCCATTTTGTTAAAAAGTTTTGATAATAATCTACATGCTTTTGATCAATTTTATCGAATTACTGTAACAATTAAGCATACCCTAAATTACTTAGATCGTGATAATTCTTTGTTTGATAAAGTTTTATTTGTTGGCGATCATTCTTATCCAGACCTCCGTTGTTTGAATTTGTATAATAAAGAATTTGTACCGTATTTAGTGCTTTCAAAAAAACACTAAGATTTTTTGAATTCTGTTGACATCCACCTAGTTCAAGTCTGTCATGCCTTATCTTTTATGAAAATTTCAAGAAATTGATTTGTCATTTGCAGAATTTTGAGCAAATTTACTTTTACCTTTTTCTCAAAGGTGGAATTTGATATTAAACATTAAAAACCAAAAAGCTATGAGTAATAATTCTAGGCGCGATTTTATCAAAAGCGCTTCTGTGGCTGCGGCCAGTTTTTATATTGTTCCTCGCCATGTCTTGGGCAAGGGTTATAAAGCTCCTTCAGACAAATTGAATATCATGGGTATCGGTGGTGGCGGAAAAGGCTACAGTGATATTATGAATTCTTACAACAAGGGCTCAGAAAACATCGTTGCCATTGTCGATGTAGATGATCGTCAGGCAGCAAAAGCAAGAGGTGAATTACCTAATGCCAAATATTACAAAGATTTCCGTGTTGCTTTAGAAAAAGAAGGAAATAATGTGGATGCTGTTATTGTATCTACTCCTGACCATACACACGCAACCATTGCGATGGAAGCGATGCGTCGTAGCAAGCACGTATATGTACAAAAGCCTTTAACACACGATATTTACGAGGCAAGAATCTTGGCTGAAAAAGCTAGAGAAATGAAAGTGGTGACTCAAATGGGTAACCAAGGTTCTTCAGGAGATGGAGTTCGTAAAATGGTAGAATGGTTTGAAGGGGGTGTCATTGGTAAAGTACACACAGTACAAGTTTGGACTAATCGTCCAGTTTGGCCACAAGGAATTGCTTATCCATCTGCTGGATTTGAAGTACCTAAAGAATTAGATTGGGATTTATGGTTGGGACCTGCGAAATATCGCGAGTTTAATCCAGCTTTCGTTCCGTTCAAATGGAGAGGTTGGTGGGATTATGGTACAGGCGCTTTGGGAGATATGGGATGTCACCTATTAGATCCTCCATTCAAAGTTTTAGGTATTCGCGATGCAATCGACGTAGAATGTTCAGTAGGTTCTGTATTCTTAAAAGATTGGACACCAGAGTGGATTCCAGAAGGATGTCCTCCTTCATCAATGGTAACTTTGAACTATGGTCCATCTAAGAAAAATAATTCACCTGTTAAATTAACTTGGTACGACGGTGGTCTACGTGCACCTCATCCAGATGGAATTCCTTCCACAGAAGTAATTGGAGATCCAGATGGTTCTAATGGTGTTATTTTGATCGGAACTAAAGGTATCATGACTTGTGGTACTTATGGTATGTATCCTAAAGTATTCAAAAATGGAAAGCAAGTTCCAGAAGAGGAATTGCCAAAAGCAAGTATTCCACGCGTGGAAAGAGGTGATGCTGGACACAATACTCAATGGGTAGAAGCATGTAAAGCTGGTTTCGGCAAAATGGAAGTTAGTTCTCCATTCGATTATGCAGGGCCATTTACAGAATCTGTTTTAATGGGTAATTTGGCGATTCGTTCTTACATGTTGCGCGAAGGCGAAGGTAGAACGGCTAAATACATTGGACGTCAGAAATTGACTTGGGATGCTGCTAATATGCGTATCACAAACTTTGACCCAGCAAACCAATTTGTTCGTAGAGAATACAGAGCAGGTTGGAAGCTGTAAATAGTTATTAGTTATTAGTTATTAGTGTTTAGTTATTAGTGTTTTAATATTCTAATACCTAATAACTAAAACCTAATAAATATAATAAGTTTTAACACAAAGAGACGGGATAACCTCCCGTCTTTTTTTATTTTTGTAAAAAAAATTTCGATGCTAAATAACCCCAACGACAAATCCGCTATTTTTCAAGAAGTAGAAGCATATATTCTTTCCAAAGGATATGAAATAGTAGCCAAAGATTATTCTCGGCCTTGGGGTGGTTTCTATGTTTTAGCAGAAGGACAAGCAGCTCGATTTGCCGAAGAATTTTTTTCCGAGTTAAGTTTTGAGCAGATTCAAATTACTCAAAAATTAAGTCCCAAATTTTTGTTGGTGGCGCCCAATCAACGCCTTTCTTGGCAATACCATTTTCGGCGTTCAGAAATTTGGAAGGTTGTGTCAGGCCCAGTTGCCGTGGCAATTTCTGCGACAGACGAACAACCTGATCCAGGAATTTACCAAGATGGCGATTTTATTAAATTAGATATTGGTCAAAGGCACCGCCTTATCGGTTTAGCTAATTGGGGCCTTGTTGCAGAAATTTGGCAACATACAGATGTAAATCATCCTTCCGATGAAGAGGATATTGTGAGGTTACAAGATGATTTTGGAAGGTAGAGCTTTATAGTTATTAGTTATTAGTGTTTAGTTATTAGTTATTAGAAAAAAGGAATATTTAAATAACTAATAACTAAACACTAATAACTGATAACTAAACACTAATAACTAAATAGAAAGATCGCCGCTTTTTTCCCCACCTCTATACTCCCTATCTCATGAGATAAATTCGCTACTTCAGCAGGATATACCGTTGCCATTCGGATCGCTTCTTCCAATGGGATTCCTGCATGGCTTACACAATTTTGTATTGCCTCTTGCATGCTTAATGCCGAACCAGATAATACGCCTTGATCATTGGTGAATTTATGATTGACCTTTTTGAAATGATAAGGTCCAGATAAATCCTCTGTCACGGCATCTGTAATCAAAAATAATTTATCACCTTTTAATTCTTTTGCCAAACGAACAGAATTGAAATCGCAATGCAAACCATCTACAATGATACTCGCCCAAGCTTCATTGAGGAAGGTTGTTCCAACAATTCCTAAAGCTCTACTTTGCCATTGCGATTGTGCGTTGAACAAATGGGTTACTCGATTAATTCCTTTATTAAAAGCCTGTTGCACTTGTTCTTGGGTCGCATCTGAGTGGCCGATAGATAAGAGTATGGGACTTTTGATGATGAAATCCAACACATCTTCTTCGAACATTTCAGGTGCAATGGTCATGTAAATCGGCAAAGATTTTGCTCGATCAATGATTTCCTGAATAAAAGGAATCGTAGGTTTTTGAACAAACTCTTCTTTATGTGCTCCTCTTCGTATTGGATTGAAAAAAGGACCCTCCAAGTGTAATCCAATGAGGCCTTTTCCTCCTTGTGCTAAATAGGCTTGACAAGCCTCAATGGCTAGCCACATTGACTCTTTGGGAGAACAATTTAGCGTTATTTGAAAAAAATGAGTACCTGTAGCAAGATGTTCCTCATACGTTTTTTGAATAGATTCTACCGTATGGTGATTGGAAAATAAAATTCCCCCACCACCATACACTTGTAGGTCTATGAATCCGGGACAAATGAATCCTTCATTGTATCGTATGTCTGTTTCCGATTTAACTGGCTGAATAGCTACAATACGGTCATTTTCAACATGAATTTCATGCTGATAAAGCCATTCATGACCGGTAAATATTTTGTTGGCGGATATGATTTGCATTTTATTCAATTCATGAGAGTAATAAATTACCAACCTGCAGCTTGTCCATCTTTTCTTGATTCCGAAGCACCAAAATATACCTTCCTAACTGGATCCCATCGAATGGCTTGATATCCACCATAAACGCCATTCATATAACCTACTTGATGACCTTTTTGCATCAACTCGCGGATAACTTCATAGGGATATCCACTTTCTAAAGTGATGGTACCTCCAGTTAATTCCATGCCTTCACCGGTTGGTTCAGAAGATCCCTCGTGATTGATTCTCGGTGCATCACCTGCTTCTTGAATGTTCATTCCAAAGTCGACAACATCCATCACAATTTGCACGTGACCCATCGGTTGAAAACCACCACCCATTACACCGAAACTCATAATAGGCTCTCCATTTTTGGTCATAAACGCAGGTATAATCGTGTGAAAAGGTCTTTTACCTGGTGCGTAGGTATTATTTTCTCCTTCTTTCAAACTATATAACTCTCCTCTATCTTGTAACATAAATCCCAATCCATCTGGCAACATGCCCGAACCAAAACCGCGGTAATTGCTTTGGATCAATGAAACCATATTTCCCTCTTTATCTGCAATGGTCAAATAGATTGTATCCCCATCTTTTAGTGCTGGATTTCCTGCATCATAATGTCTGGAAGCTCGGTCTTTGATTAATTTTCTGCGCTCATTGGCATAATCTTTAGAGATTAAACCCGCAACAGGCACTTTGGCAAATTCGGTATCGGCATAAAATTTGGCACGGTCTTCAAAAACCAATTTTTTAGCTTCAGTAAATAAATGGATATGCTCTGCGCTACCGAATTTGATTTTAGAAAAGTCATAACCTTCCAAAATATTTAGCATTTGCAAGGCAGCAATGCCTTGTCCATTGGGAGGTAATTCCCAAACATCATAGCCTCTGTAATTCACTGAAACCGGTTCAATCCAAGTGGAAGTATGACTGGCTAAATCCTCATAAGAAAGAAATCCGCCATTTTTTTTCATGAAAGCATCGATGGTTCTTGCGATATCACCTTTATAAAAGGCATCCTTTCCACCTTTGGCAATTTTTTCCAAAGTATTGGCCAAGTTGGGATTTTTGAAGATATCTCCACGAACTGGAATAGTTCCATTGGGGTAGTAATGTTCTGAAACATTGGGGAATTTACCATAATTGGCTGGTACCTTTTGTAAAGCGGAGGCGAATTCTTCATGGATAGGAAAGCCATTTTTAGCATACGAAATTGCTTTTTCCAAGACTTTATTCATTGGCATACTGCCAAATTTTTTGTGTAATTCAAACCAAGCATCTACACAACCTGGAACGCTAACCGGCAAAGGACCAGTACTTGGAATGTGTTTCAATCCTCTCTTCTTGAATTCATCTAAAGTTAATGATTTAGGAGACCTTCCTGATCCATTTAATCCATACAATTTTTTTGTTTTAGCATCCCAAACAATGGCAAATAAATCGCCTCCTATACCGTTGACATGCGGTTCAACGACTCCTTCCATCGCATTAGCGGCAATAGCCGCATCAATGGCATTTCCACCAGCTTTCAAAACATCCAAAGCGGCTTGAGTAGATAGGGGATGTGAGGTGCAGGCCATGCCATTTTGGGCAATAACTTCAGATCGAGTTGCCCATAATTTACCACTCGGGCGATCTTGAGCATATAAACCAATTGGGAAAAGTAAAAGAAGTAAGATTTTTTTCATGTTGATAAGTTCTTGATGAAGTGAATTTAATCAAAAATAGAATTAGTTTTTAGTTATTATTAGTTATTAGTTTTCAGAACCAAAGCCACCTCTTACCTCTTACCTATTACCTCTTACCTCTTACCTCTTACCTATTATCTCTTACCTCTTACCTCTTACATCTTTCCTATCGAAGAAATCCAAACTTCAAATAATTCCTTTTCAAATTCAATCGCTTTTTGAGCATGTGTTTCCCAATCAGGTGAAAAGGCTTTCAATTGTTTGATCATTTCTTCCAAATGACCTTCTTCCTCTAAAATGATCGATTTAACCTGAACTTTGGATTTTTGGGCAGTCAATGCTTTTTGGTAAATAGGATATAATTCATCCGCCCGAACTTCAATGGCATAAGTGACCAATAAATAAGCAGCCCATTTGACATCTGCACCTTTCAGACCTAAAACTTTTTGGGCATATTGGCAGACTTTAACATCAAGAAAATCGAGATAAAATTTAGAACTTTTTGGACTCAATAAGTACTCATCCTGATAAGTTTCGAAACCACCTTCTACCAATTTGGTAATTTGCTTTTTTAAATAAAAAGCATGGCGGTGTTCTTCTGCTGCATGTTTTAAGACCATTAAACCTACATCCACCTTTGGCTCAAATTTCGAGATTTTTCTTGCACCCACGTTTTCCATGAAGGAAAGGGTATTCAAAAACTTGGCATGAGTCTCTGTGTTTGAGATAATTGCAGAAAAAATCGATTCTAAATTGGGCATGTATAGACTAAAAATTGGACTGCAAAGATAATCTTTCAAGGAATGAAAACGGCCAATATGCTTTAAAAAGCAAAAAAACCTTTTAAATTTGATAATTCTAATCCTTTAAGTCCTATTTGTTCATTGCCTAATGGAAATTACTTATCAAATTAATCCCAAACTATCCGTTCAAGATTTGATTCAGATTTTAGATAAATCCACCTTAGGAGTGAGGCGTCCCTTGTCTGATATTAAGGCGATGGAATCTATGTTGGAACATGCAAATGTGTACATTGGAGCTTATGACGGCGACAAATTGGTTGGCTTAGCACGTTGTATGACCGATTTCGTTTACACGACTTATTTGGCCGATTTAGCAGTAGATGAAGCCTACCAGCATCATGGAATTGGTAAACGACTTTTAAAGGAGGTGAAACTCTTTCTCCCTCGGGCGAAATTGATATTATTGGCCGCACCGGCAGCACAAGGATATTATCCCAAAATTGGCATGCAAAAGCACGAGCATTGTTTTTTTATCGATGATGTTGCTGAAATTAATTAATACAGAACATGGAAATTGGAATATTAAATAGTCCCAAAAATATAGAAATCAAAGAAATGATTTTACCCGAGCCTAAATTGGGCGAGGTAAGAATCAAAGTCAAGCAGGCAGGAATTTGCGGTTCAGATGTCCATTTTTTTCAAGGACACCGTCAATTATCCAAGCCGACCATCATTGGACATGAGGCCTTGGGATTTATTGATAAAATTGGTGAAGGAGTGAGTGATCGAGTTTTGGGACAAAGAGTGGTGGTAGACCCGAATATAGTTTGTGGTCATTGCTCTTATTGTAAAAGAGGGAAGGGTAATATTTGTGTGAATAAGCGCATCATTGGTCAAACAGAACCTGGTTGTTTTGCTGAATATGTTTGTGCCCCATCTAGTTCTGTTTTTGACATTCCTGATCATATCTCAGATGACAATGCTGTTTGTATTGAACCCATGGCAGTAGCTTACCATGCTCTTTTTTCTTCACA
The DNA here is from genome assembly GCF_054558315.1 of Aquirufa sp. ROCK-SH2. NCBI lineage: Bacteria > Pseudomonadati > Bacteroidota > Cytophagia > Cytophagales > Flectobacillaceae > Aquirufa > Aquirufa sp. ROCK-SH2. Next base: position 134,659 of record NZ_JBPXKB010000005.1, read on the forward strand.
AGCTAAATCAGGAGATGCCGTGGCTGTGATAGGTTTAGGTGCCATTGGAATGTTGCTTACGCATTTGGCTATTCAATTAGGTTATCAGGTTTTTGTTCATGAACTAAATCCTGAATTAGTACAAAAAGCGCTTGATTTAGGAGCGCAAAAGTTTTTTGATTCCGATGTAGAAAAAGTAACTACTTTTTTAACTCAAAAGGATGTTCAAGTCATTTTTGAATGCGCTGGAAATGAAAAAACAGCAAGTTTAGCAGCCGAAATTGCACCAAGAGGTTCTGAAATTGTTCTTTTGGGACTTTCTGAAAAGTTAGCGTCTTACCAACCTTTAAAAATTACGAGGGAAGGAATTCAAATCAAAGGCTCCATCATTTATGATCATCCTTTTGATTTTCTACGTGTTATTGATTTATTGAAATCGAAAGTCATTAACCCAAGTTTAATCATTACCAAAAGAATGCCTTTATCGCAATTGCAGGAAGCTTTATATTTAGCCTCTGCAGGGCACGCAGGTAAAATTATCATTGAAACAAAATTGAATTGAAATGTCTTCAGATTCTTCCTCTTTTATGACCATTAACGATGAAAAACCGATGTCTTGGCATCAAATTTTAATTGTCGCTATTTGTTTTATTCTCAATTTCAATGATGGTATTGATGTTTTTTTGGTCTCATTCGCAGCGTCTGAAATTACAGCAGAATGGCAATTAACCAATGCCGAAATGGGTTATGTGTTTAGTTCTGGATTAGCGGGAATGACCATCGGTTGTTTTTTGTTGGCGCCTTTGGGTGATTCCATCGGCCGAAGAAAAATCTTCTTGATCTCTTTGTTCTTAATCAGCTTGGGAATGGTTTTGGTTTATTTCGTGGAGAATTTTTCTCAAATGTTGATTTATCGCTTTATTACTGGATTTGGAATAGGAGGGATTTTGCCGAATTTGGCGACAGTCGCCTCTGAATTTTCAAATAAAAAATCAAAGGATTTCAATGTAGGAATTGTTCAAGCAGGTTGGCCTTTGGGAGCGATATTGACTGGTTTTGTGGCAGCTTGGGTAGTACCAGCGTTTGGTTGGAGATTCGCATTTCTTTGTGCAGGAATATTTTCTGCGGTTATGTTTGTGATTGTTTTGTTGTTCCTGACAGAATCTCCTGCCTATTTACAAAAAAAACAATCCAATGAAATCGCTATTAAACCCATGCGAATATTGCTTTCTCCCGAATATAGAACTTCTACTATTTTACTCTGGACAGGAATATTTTTCGGCTTTTTAACTTTATATACGGTGTTGAGTTGGGTTCCTACTTTAGCGAAGTCGGCTGGAATGCCCTATGAACTAGCGACTTATGTGGGTGCTACGCTGAATTTAGGGGCATTCACGGGAGTGTTCGTGATGGGGCTTAGCATTGGTAAATGGGGGATTCGTAAAGTGATGTTGGTATTTATGTTGATGGCCTTTTCTTTGATGGTTTTATATGGCAGTTTTGATTTGAATTATCTAGCTCGATTTATTTTGACATTTTTTATTGGCTTTTTTGTTCAAGGCGGTTTCAATATTTTCTATCCAGCTTCTACGCGAATCTATTCGGATAACGTGAGATCCACAGGCGTAGGTTTAGCCATGGGAATTGGTCGATTTGGTGCTATAGTAGGACCCACGCTTTTTGGTATTATGTCGGATGAAGGTTACAGTATACTTATTCGCTTTGTTGTATTTTCTCTGCCCTTATTGGTAGCGGCATTTATTATGCAAAAAATTCCTTCCAAGAATTTGTCGTAAGAACTACATATAACTTTCGTAATTCATCTTTTTATGTAAAATTCTTATGATTTGTATTTGATCATTTAAGCTGTCAATTTTGTAAAAAATATAGTGAGAATTGATTCTATATTTAAAATAACCCATCCTTAATTCGCCGCAATCTGTTCCAATGAAAGGATTTGTACATAAAAATTCTATTGTATCGAATATTTGATGAATGTATTTTTCTGCTTGTTTAGTGGACCAGTTTTCGAAAGTATAAAGCCAAATTGTATCTAAATCATTTTTGCTGGAATTACTTAATTGGAATTTCATTTGTTAGGTATTTTTCTCTCATTTCTTTCAGATAATCTTCACGGTTTACATCTAAAATAAAACCAGATTCTTCTCCAATCAAAAGCTCCTTAATTAAATCGGATTTTTTATTTTCTTCTTTTTCAAATAATCTAAGAGCTGTCCTAATTACTTCACTTGCTGAAGAAAATCTCCCGCTTGCAATTTGTGTTTGAATGAAATTGTCAAAATATTCGCCCAATAAAATAGAAGTGTTCTTCGCCATTATTTTTGTTTTTTCTAAAAATACCAATTTTTGGTATGTTGTCAAAATCAAATATTTATAGAAATGTCAAACAAACTGGATTTTGAACCTCAATAATCACACCTGTATCAATTAATTGTCCGTTGACACTGTTGAAAGAAAATACCTGAACTTTATTTTCTCCACTGCTCGCTACAAACACATACTTTCCACTTGGATCAAAGGTGAAATTTCTTGGTTTTGCACCGACGTTTACTTGATGATCAAAAATGAGTTTACCATCATTTTGAACCTTGAAAATGGATAAATTATCACTCGTTATCCGATTAGATGAAATTAGCCATTTGGCATCTTTGGATAAATGAATGTCCGCACTTGCTTTTACGTCTTGGGGACTAAAATCGGCTTGGATGGTTTGGATTTCATTGAGTTGATGATTAACGTAGCTAAAAACATCCACTGTGCCATTTAATTCATTGATTACATATACGATTTTTCCATTTGGATGAAATATCAAATGTCTGGGTCCTTTGCCAGGCTTGACCGAATAGGTTTTAAATTGTGAACTCAAAGTTCCATCTGCTAATATTTGATGTTGATAGATTTTATCAGTTCCCAAATCCGTTACAAATAATTCTTTTTGATCTGGGGATAAAACCACTTTGTGTGCATGAGAGGACTCTTGTCTGTTCTTAATGGAACCTGAACCACTATACTGTATCTTTTGTGCTAATGGCATTAATGCACCATTTTTGGTTTTAAATACACTCACGCTTCCTCCTGAATAATTGGCTGTGTATACAGTTTGACTCGCTTGGCGATATACCACATAACACGGATCTGCCGCCTGTGTGGATTGTTGGTTAATCAATTCAAATTGGCCATTCTTTTTTCGAAAAGCGGTAACGCGAGATTCCTCAGGGCCTTTTTCTGTTACTGAAAACATGTATTTCCCATCGGGAGATAATGTTTGATAGGATGCATTGGGGACATGTAAGGAATAGGACTTTTTGATGTTTTTCAACTGGCTAACATCATATACTTCAATGCCTGGATTGTCCTTGGTGTAAGAACCTATCATTAACTGTTGAGGCTTTTCAGCAAAAAAACTTAAGAAAGATAGTATGGATAAAAACATGTTAATAATCGGTTTTTACGCTCTTGTCGAATGGAATTCGAATTTGATAGGATAAATCCTCATCTTTTGAATTATCAATTACATCTAATCCATATTTGATTCTTTCAATCGGGGTTTGGTCAAAGGTTCCAAAAATACGATCCCAAATGGAAAAGATATTTCCAAAATTCGTGTCGGTTTGTGGGCGTTCAAAATGGTGATGTATTTTATGCATATCTGGCGAAACAATGAACCAGCTAATCATATTGTCTAATTTTTTAGGCAAACGAATGTTGGCGTGATTGAATTGTGAAAATGCGGCACTTAAACTTTGGTATAACATCACCAACCAAATCGGTGCTCCACAAATGAGTACACCAAGGATGGTAAAAATAGCACGAAATACACTTTCGCCAGGATGATGTCGATTGGCGGTTGTAGTATCAACCTGTGTATCTGCATGGTGGATGATGTGGAATTTCCAAAGGACCTTGATTTTATGTTCAATAAAATGAATAAACCAGGCGCCAACTAAATCCAAAAGCATTAAACCAATCAATAAAAATGCCCAATCAGGTAGCTGTATAATATGTAAAAGTCCAAAATGATGACTCGTTGTGAAATCACTTGCTTTGACAATTAATGTGGCAAAAAAGAAATTGATAATAAGCGTTGTGAAGGTAAAAAGGAAATTCAATTTAGCGTGTTTCCATTTTTTGTAATGAAAATTGACCAAAGGTATGGCGCTTTCAATTAACCAAAATAGGGTAATTCCTCCGGCTAAAATAAGTGCACGGTGACTACTGGGTATATGTTCAAAGTATTGTATAATTTGTTGAATCATTGTTTTTATTTTAAGTCCAAAGGTAACAATTGAATAAATTGAAAACCAAGAGTTGGCTAAGAATGTTTTCCAATCAAAACCAACCCTTCTTTTTTTTAGAAAATTATCAGTGAATTATTTGCAAAATACATCCTCGATGGGAATTTTTAAGACTTGACTTAGTTGGAAAATTTTTGTGGCATTCGGGTAATGTTTGCCTGATTCCCAATAGTTATAGGCACTTTGGCTAACGCCGATGGCTGAGGCGACTTGTTGTTGAGTTAATTGAAGAGATTGTCTAGATTTGATTAAAACAGTAGAAAAAAGATGCTTGGTTTTCATAAGAATTTAGGTTAGGTTTGATTTTGATTTAAATATTTTAAAACAAAAAAATAAAAACAAATTTTATTGAGATTTTGTAAAAAAATATAACTTTTTTGATAAAAAATTCAACTTTAACTGCTCATTTTCTACTTTAAGTCTAAAATTCAACTTAAAGTTGAATGAAACTTCCTCTTACCTCTTACCTCTTACCTCTTACCTATTACCTCTTACCTATTACCTCTTACCTATTACCTCTTACCTCTTACCTCTTACCTCTTACCTCACCAAGCCTTTTTGTCAGATTCTTTTTTTGGTCAAATAATTGATAGCCAATATTCGTTCATAAAAATATACCAGTTTTTGTGATTAACTACATACACATGGAAGTCCAAGTAGAAGAAAAAGTTATTCCTCCAGATAAGTCCAAAGAGATTTTTGAAAAGGAATTTATGCCTCATCTTGATGCGATGTACAACTTTGCTTTAAGATTGACCAATGATGAGGATGATGCCAATGATTTGGTGCAGGATACTTGTTTAAAGGCTTATCGATTCATTGGATCGTTCGAGCCAGGAACCTATGCAAAAGCATGGTTGTTTAGAATTCTAAAAAACAATTTCATTAACGATTATCGTAAAAAGTCGAGGGGCCCTTCCAAAGTAGAATTTGAGTGGGTTGAACAGTCGTATGCGGGAGAGGATGACCCAGAACCTGCTTTTCAGGCAGATTTACATGCGGAAACGGTGAATGAAATGATGGGTGATGAGATTACAGCTGCCATTCAAGCCTTGCCTGTAGATTTCAGAATGATCATTATTTTATGTGATTTAGAGGAGTTTAGTTACGAAGAAATGGGGAAAATATTAAACATTCCTATTGGAACTGTCCGTTCTCGATTACATAGAGCAAGAGCTGTTTTGAAAGAGACATTGGCGGATTATGCCAAAAAAAGGGGATATGGCTCTGACACAATGTCAGATAACATGGAACTAATATAATTGCCTTTACGTTACCTAAACAATTGAATATAAAGATTATACCAATGAAAACGAGTTGTGAGCATCAAAGTAATTGCATGAAATTAATCCAAAGGATTTTGGATAAAGAAGCAACGGCAGAAGAAGAGGCCGCATTTTTAGCAAATAAAGATCAATGTTTACCTTGTCAAGAAGGTTATGAATTGGAAATGAGTTTGAAAAAAGCCATCAAAGAAAAGTGCCATAAAAAATGCCCTGAATCTTTGTTTGATGAAATCCGTGCGAAACTTTTTTTACTTTTAATCCTTATTTCCATCTTAATTCCGTTACTTTGTTAGCTTATAAATAGCATAAATCGTTTTGGAAGGTAAATTAATTATATTCTCTGCACCCTCTGGTTCGGGTAAAACAACAATCGTAAAAGAACTTTTAGCCCGAAATTCTAATTTGGGTTTTTCAATATCTGCTTGCACCCGTGATAAACGTGGTAGATCTGAGCAAAACGGACAAGATTATTATTTCATGACTCCCGATGAATTTCGTCAAAAAATTGATGAAGAAGCATTTGTAGAATGGGAAGAAGTATATCCAGGTGCATATTATGGCACCTTAAAATCTGAAATTGAGCGAATTTGGTCAACTGGGAAACACGTTATTTTTGACGTAGATGTAAAAGGCGGACTCGCACTAAAAAACTATTACAAAGAAAAAGCATTGGCTATTTTCGTCAAAGTGCCAAGTTTAGAAATATTGGAACAAAGATTAAGAGCAAGAGGGACAGAAACAGAAGAATCTTTGTCTAAACGTATTTTTAAAATGAAATTTGAATGGTCTTTTCAAGATAAATTTGATGTAATTCTGGTCAATGACGAATTAGATCGTGCCGTGGAGGAAGCCCAACAATTATTCACCAATTTTACTAAGTAGGATGAAAGTGGGATTATTTTTTGGTTCATTTAATCCCATCCATCATGGTCATTTGATTGTGGCACAAGCAGTGCTGAATCAAACTGATATGAAACAAATTTGGTTTGTTGTTTCTCCACAAAATCCCCATAAAAAAAGCAAAACCTTGTTGCATGAGTTCGACCGCTTAGATATGGTAGAACGGGCAATTGAAGATAATTTTCAGTTCAAGAGTTGTGACATAGAGTTCAATTTGTCCAAACCGTCTTTCACCATTGATACGTTAATTCATTTGTCGGAGAAATATCCTGAACATGAGTTTTCATTGATTATCGGAGGAGATAATTTGGAGCAATTTAAAAGTTGGAAAAACTTTGATAAGATTCTTGATTATTTTCAACTCATTGTCTACCCAAGAGGGGACGATCATACTTCTGATTTGTGGACACATAAAAAGGTTCAGAAAATAAATGCACCCGTTTTGTACATATCAGCGACCTATATTCGGGAATGTATTAAAGCAGGCCAATCCATAAAATATCTAGTTCCTGATAATGTAGAGCAGTTAATTAGTCAAAAAAAATTCTACCTTTAGGCAAAATCCGCCTAACCATTGTATTCTATTTTCTCTAAATTTCCTTTTGTAAGGATTCTCCTTTATTGGATCATTGGTATTCTGTTCTCCGAATACATCACCATTGAAATTCCTCTTTTTTATGGAATTTTGATCGTAATTGGTTGGGTCATCTTCTTGTTATGTAGGCTGAAATCTTTTCAATCTACATTATTCTTTGTCCTTGTGATTGTTTTGTCTTATTTGAATTCAATTAATTTTAATAAGCATTCTTTTCCCCTTAAAGAGTCGAAACCATTTGTGTTTAAAGTCATCAGCACTCCCATTTCAAAAACTAAAACCTGGTCTTTTGATGCCGAAATTATTGCACTTCACTACGATAATGGTTGGAGAAAAGTACATAAGAAAATCAAGGTGTTTTTGTCAAAGAAATGTATTAAGCCAAAGATTGATGCTGCATATATTTCCATTTCTACTTTGGAAGCAATCAAAGGTCCTGTTTTTCCTAATGAACAAAATTGGGCTAAATATTATCAAAGAAAAGGAATTGTAGCTTCTGTGTTCATACCCGAGCATGAAATTTCTATCTTAGAAAATGGTGATAATCGTTTCCATTTTTCAGTTTTTTTCCAAACAATCCAAGATGGGCTGGCTAAACATATTACTCGAACATTTACATCTTCCAGAAATCGAGAAGTCGCTTGTGCGATGCTTTTAGGAGTTCGTTCTCATATCGACTTTGATACGATGCAGAGTTATGCTTCCTTAGGTGCAATTCATATTTTGTCGGTTTCTGGGCTGCATGTAGGACTTTTATACCTCGGATTAAGTTTTATGTTGGGTTTTCTCATGAAAAAAGGGAAGTGGGGGAAATGGCTTTTTTTTATTTTGATGCTGGCATTTTTGTGGTTATATGCCGGCATTTCTGGATTTTCTGCTCCTGTGCTAAGGTCAGCTTGGATGTTTTCTTTTATGTTATTCGCTAAATCTTTCAATCAACAACAAAATACGCTCAATTTATTGGCCGTCTCATGTTTTATCATTTTACTGCTTGACCCCAATATGTTATTCCAAAGTGGTTTTCAATTATCGTATTTAGCTGTTTTGGGTTTACTCCTCTATCAATCTAAAATTGCTAGCTGGATTCAGATTTCATCCAAAAACAAAGTGGTATATTATCTCGCAAAGAATTCTTGGGACTTAACCGCTGTCGCCATAGCCGCTCAAATTTTCACTTTGCCGCTGGTGATTTATTATTTTCATCAGTTACCGCATCCTTTTTATTTCTTTTTACTGAATCCCATATTGATTTTACTATCCTCTATTTCACTTGGTCTTGGCATGTTTTTCATTGCGATTGCAGAGATTTTTTGGAATTTAAAGGTTTATACGTTCTACTATTTTGTGGGTACTTTGGTAGAGAAAAGTTTTGATCTGCTTCATGCTGTGATGTTTTACGTTGTTGATGGATTTCATCCCGTGATTTCTTTTCTGCAAATAGAAATTTGGGAGATATTTGTCTTTTTGATGCTATTGATATTTATTGAATTGTGGATTGTATTTAGAGGATTTCAATGGCTCATTTTATGTGCTGTTTTAATGCTTGTCCTATTGTATAATCATTTTCGAATCATACCGCAAAAGATCCAAGATCAAGAAGAGGTGTATTTTAGTCAATTCAAGAACGAATTGGTTTGGATTGGCATAAAGAAGAATCGCGCAATTTTGTTCGCTAATAAAAATATCATTCGGGATCCTACTTGGGTGCAAGCCCATTTTTCACCGCTTTGCGCCTATCATCATGTGACAGATACCCTCAAAAAAGAACTACCTGATCATGTAAATCTTACTTGGATTTGGAAAGGAAAACGCTTTGTTTATTTGCAAAAAGCCTCTGAAAAAACCGATAAGAAGCGAGTTGATTATTTGATTTTGGGAGCTAAAATTAAATGGAAAAACCCGTATTGGTTACCTTCTTGGAAAGCTGCTAAATGGTATTTTATCAAAACACCAAGTACCTATTATCAGAAAAAAATAAAACCGATCATTCTTGAGAATAATCGGTTTACAATTGCTTTGGATACTTTTGAAAAAGGTAAGAGAGAAAAGAGAGGAGAGAAGAGAGAAAATTAATGCCTCTTACCTCTTACCTTTTACCTCTTACCTTTTACCTATTACCTAATAATTTATTTCTTCTCGTTTCTTTTACGCTCGTTAGCATCTAAGAAGATTTTACGCATACGTAAGGATTTAGGAGTGATTTCTAAGTATTCATCTTTTTGGATAAATTCCATACACTCTTCTAATGAGAAGTTTAATTTTGGAGCAATTTTAACATTGGAGTCAGTACCTGATGCTCTCATGTTGGTCAATTGCTTGGAAGCTTGTAAGTTTACTTCGATATCGTTTTGACGATTGTGCTCACCAACTACCATTCCTGTATATACTTCTTCACCTGGATCGATGAAAAACACCCCTCTATCTTGTAATTTATCAATTGCGTAAGGAATAGCTGGACCTGTGTTCATTGAAATCAATGATCCATTGATACGTCCTGGAATTGGACCTTTAAACGGCTCATAAGAAATGAAACGGTGAGCCATAATAGCTTCTCCAAAAGTAGCAGTTAACACTTTAGAACGTAATCCAATCAAACCACGTGATGGAATGTTAAATTCAAGGTGTTGCAAGTCGCCTTTCGGTTCCATAATCAATAATTCACCTTTTCCTTGTGTAGCTAATTCGATTACTTTACCAGCTACTTCATCCGGTACATCTACAACTAAAGATTCAATTGGCTCTAATTTTTCACCATTTTCACCTTGTTTGAAAATTACTTGAGGTTGTCCTACTTGTAATTCATAACCTTCACGACGCATCGTTTCAATTAATACAGACAAGTGAAGAATACCACGGCCGAATACCAAGAATTTATCTTCGCTTTCTGTTGGAACAACTTTCAATGCCAAGTTTTTCTCTGTTTCTTTGAATAAACGCTCACGGATGTGACGAGATGTTACCAATTTACCTTCTTTTCCGAAGAAAGGAGAGTTGTTGATGGTAAACAACATATTCATTGTCGGCTCATCAATTGCGATACGCGCTAAAGCCTCTGGATTTTCTGCATCTGCAATGGTATCACCAATTTCGAAATCTTCGATACCTGTTACGGCACAAATTTCTCCGCATTCTACTTTGTCAACTTTTACTTTTCCTAAACCTTCAAACACTTGAAGTTCTTTGATACGCATTTTTTTCGTTGAACCATCTGCTTTACAAAGTGCAATTTGCATACCCTCTACTAAAGTTCCACGCTCTAAACGTCCAATTGCAATACGACCTACGAAAGATGAATAATCCAAAGAAGTAATTTGCATTTGAGGAGTTCCTTCTTGAACCTTTGAAGCAGGAATATGCTCGATGATCGCATCTAACAGTGGAATAATGTTGTCGGTTGGTTTTTTCCAATCGTCAGACATCCATCCTTGTTTTGAAGAACCATATACACATGGGAAATCCAATTGATCTTCCGTGGCATCTAAGTTGAACATTAAATCAAAAACTTGCTCATGAACTTCGTCTGGGCGACAGTTTTCTTTATCTACTTTATTAACAACCACGATAGGCTTTAATCCTAATGCGATAGCTTTTGATAATACAAAACGAGTTTGTGGCATTGGACCTTCAAAAGCATCCACCAATAAAATTACACCGTCTGCCATTCTCAACACACGCTCTACCTCACCGCCAAAGTCGGCGTGACCAGGCGTATCGATAATGTTGATTTTAACATTGTTATATCGTACAGATACGTTTTTTGAAACGATTGTAATCCCTCTTTCTCTCTCTAAATCGTTGTTATCAAGGATCAAGTCTCCAAATTCTTGATTTTCTCTAAAAATCTTGGATGCATGAATGATTTTGTCAACTAGGGTAGTTTTACCGTGGTCAACGTGGGCAATAATGGCAATGTTGCGAATGCTTTGCATAAAAAATTAGTCTCTTTAATGAAATAAATTCCTAGACTCCAGGAAATTAAGGTGCAAAGGTACGGATTATTTCTTTGAAAAGTACTAAAATGATTAAATAAGAAAATTTCTCCTTAGGAAGGAATAGATTTGGTAGCTGCAACCTCATTGGTGGGCTTAGCCATTTGTACAATTTTTTCTAGAATATGCTCAGAATCAATGCCACAAACACGATAAAGTTCAATTTGTTCCCCATGTTCAATTACTTCATCTGGAATACCTAAACGGGTTATTTTAGAAGTATAATGATTATCAACCATGAATTCTGCTACCGCTGATCCGAATCCGCCTTGAATAGCTGCATCCTCTACTGTTATGATTGCATTAAATTTTTGGAAAATGTGATGTAAAAGCTCTTCATCCAAGGGTTTTACAAATCGCATATCAAAAAGAGCAGGTTCTAAACCTTGTTTTCTTGCTTGTAAACAGGCAATTTCAGCTTGATTGCCAATGTGGCCAATGCTCAAAACGGCAATATCTTTACCTTTTAAGACTTCCTTCCCTTTACCAATTTTCATTAATTCAAAATCTGTTCTCCAAGCGGGCATCACACCCTCGCCTCTTGGATATCGAATGGTAATGGCTTGTTTTAGTTCCTTGAACGAATCTTGAGACGCAGTATACATGATATTTCTAAGTTCCTGTTCATTTTTAGGAGCCATGATAATCATGTTGGGAATACAACGCATAAATGCAAAATCGTAATTTCCATGGTGCGTAGGTCCATCTGCGCCGGCTAGGCCAGCTCTATCTAAACAGAAAATGACAGGTAGGTTTTGCAAACAAACATCATGAACCACTTGGTCATAACCTCTTTGCATAAACGAACTATAAATATTGCAAAATACGGTGAGCCCTTGTGTAGCTAATCCTGCGGAAAAAGTGACTGCATGTTGTTCTGCAATACCCACATCAAACGCTCTATCTGGCATCGCCCGCATCATGATATTCATGGAGGATCCCGAAGGCATAGCTGGAGTAATACCCATAATTTTTGGGTTTTTTTCCGCTAATTCTAATAAAGTATGTCCAAAAACCTCTTGGTATTTGGGTGGCTGTGGATTATCAAATGTTTTCTTTTGAATCTCCCCTGTCGTTTTATCAAATTTACCAGGGGCATGCCACAATGTTTGATCTTTTTCTGCCAAAGAATATCCTTTTCCTTTGGTCGTAATAACATGTAAAATTTTAGGCCCTTGAATGTCTTTTAAGTCTCGCAAAACGGTTGCAAGATATTCTACGTCATGCCCATCTATTGGTCCAAAATACCTTAAATTGAATGATTCAAATAAATTACTTTGCTTTAAAATAGTAGCTTTTAAGCCATTTTCAATTTTGGAAACAATCTCTTGTGCGGATTTGCCAAATTTGGACATTTTGCCCAATAAGTTCCAAATATCATCTTTTACCTTGTTGTAGGTATGTGAAGTAGTAATGTCTGTTAAATATTCCTTCAACGCTCCTACATTGGGATCGATCGCCATGCAATTATCATTCAAAATGATAATCATGTTATTTGGAATATCTCCGGCATGATTCATGGCTTCAAACGCCATTCCTGCTGTCATTGAACCATCACCAATAACAGCAATATGTTGTTTTTGGAATTCTTTTTTATATCTCGAAGCAACCGCCATACCTAAAGCAGCCGAAATAGAGGTAGAGGAATGTCCCACTCCAAAAGCATCGTATTCACTTTCAGATCTTTTTGGAAATCCACTAATTCCTCCGATCAAACGGTTGGTATGAAAATTTCCTTGTCTACCCGTTAGGATTTTATGCCCATAAGCTTGATGCCCCACATCCCAAACTAATTGGTCTTCAGGTGTATTAAAAACATAATGCAATGCAACCGTTAATTCAGTTACCCCTAAGGAAGCTCCAAAATGCCCCCCATTCACCGATACATTATCAATGATAAATTGACGCAATTCATCGCAAACTTGGGGTAATTGTGAAGCTTGAAGTCCGCGAAGATCCTTGGGACTCTGGATCTTACTCAATAAAGGACCTGCTTGAAACTGCATAGATTATTTTTTAATGTGTTGATAGAAACTTTACAAAGGTAAAAATGTTTTGTTAGCTTAGTCATTTTTTTGACTTGCTTTAAAAAGTCTTCTTTTTTCATATTTAGATAAACTATCATATCCTGATTTAGATATTTTATCTAAAATCTGATTCAATTCATCCTCTTGTATGTCAGAGTGGTCATTTAAATCCAAAATTTCATTGGTTTTTTTATGAACAACTTGTGCATAACTATAAATTTTTGAGTCTTTTTTTATCAGAAATTTTTTTGTTCGATTGAAATTAAATGCAAACAAAAATCCCATAATGGCTCCTCCTAAATGAGCAATGTTTCCTCCTGCATTGCTACCAACCGTTTCGATGAAAGACCAAATGACGTAAAATGTAGCGATGTATTTTATTTGAACTGCTCCAAAAATAAATAAATAGACTTCATATTTCGGTCTTAAATAGGCAGCAGCTATCACAACGGCAAATACTCCTGCTGAGGCTCCGTTTAATAGGGAAGGTCCTTTGGCAATAAAATAAGAAAAGCTATTTAATAATAACAAATAGGCTGCAGCGCCTGCCAAGCCTCCTAAAAAGAACAATTGAACAATTTTTTTGTGCCCAATGTAGTCAGTTAGTATTCGTCCAAACCAGAATAGAAACATCATATTGAATAATAGATGAAATAATTCCATGTGCACAAAAAAATAGGACATTAGCGTCCAAGGTTTTGAAAGGACTAGTTTGGGCTGAGAAGATAAGGTTAGATTTTCATAGATGAAATCAAAAATCGTTCCTTTGTCCGCGATTAAAAAAATGACTTTAGCTACATTTAACAAGACAAAAATTACCACGTTAATGATGATAATTTTCATCAAACCATTATCGGATTGTTGAAAAACCAATTTAATGTCTTGCCAAATACTTTTCATCTTAATAGAAATTATTGCGTTTTGTCTTCCAAATGAAAATTAAAATAATCGCAAAGAACATTCCTCCAATATGTGCGAAATGTGCCACGTTATCACCTGCATTTTGTTGCATGCCTGCATAAAATTCATACAAACCATATCCACTGACAAAATATTTTGCTTTAATGGGAATTGGAATCGGAAACAAAAACATCTCAGAATTTGGAAATAAGTAACCAAATGCCATCAATATTCCAAAAACAGCTCCAGATGCACCACCTAAAACACTGGTACTGATGATTTGAGTATAATTTTGCTTCACAAGATCAATGTTTAATAAACCCTGTGGAGCCGTAATTGTTCCATAATGTTGCCAATAATCTACTAAATTGGCTGAAGTAGGGTCTAATAAAACTAATTCGGTGGCCCTTCTTAATTCTGCATAATCGATAAAATGCTGAATTCCCATGTATAAAAGCCCTGCACCAATTCCACAAAAGAAGTAGAAAAAAATAAATCGCTGGGCACCCCAAACTCGTTCCAAAAGAGAACCGAACATAAACAAACCAAACATGTTTCCTAACAAGTGCATGAAGTTCGCATGAACAAATAAATAGGTAACTAATTGATAAATTCTAAAATCTGGCGATTCGTAATAATGCAACGTAAGATATTCCTGAGGGATAAAAAGTCCTGATAGGACAAATACCGCCACATTGATTAAGATCAAATTTCTTACACTCGGAGTTAAGTTCTGTAACATAGTTTTATTCCTCGTATCCCCAATCGATACCTGTTTTCATGTCTTTAATTAGTAAGCCCATAGACTTGAAAGTAGCACGAATTTCATCTACTTTATCATATTGTCTATTTTCCTTGAATTGTTTGTAAAGATCCAATAAACCTTTGCTCAATGCATCCCAGTTTTCAGGTGTTTCTTCTTTGATGCCTAAAACATCATTTAATATCCCATTGAAACTGCTTTTTAATTGATCAAAACCGCTTTTACTCATTTGGTCAAAAGTTACCTGACCCGTATGTAATTGGTTGATCTTTTTTAGCAAATTAAATAAATTGGCAATCGTCACAGCAGTATTCAAATCATCATTTAATCCATCATAACAACCTTGCACTGCTTGCTGAATTTCCTCATCATGCTTACTTGCCACTCCTTCGCCTAAATCAGCAGGGTAATTTAACCCTTTTAGGATTTTCAAGCCATTGGCAATTCGTTTATATCCCTTCTGAGCCGCTTTTAACGCATCGTTAGAAAAATCCAAGGTGCTTCTGTACTGAGATTGTAACATAAAGAACCGAACAGTCATTGGACTATAGGCTTGTTCTAATAAAGGATGATTCCCAGAAAATAATTCAACAGGTAAAAATGAATTTCCTAAGGATTTACTCATTTTTTGACCATTGACAGTCAACATATTTGTATGCATCCAATATTTTGCAGGGGCATGTCCATAAGTGGCCTTTGCTTGTGCGATCTCACATTCGTGGTGTGGGAATTTCAAATCCATTCCGCCGCCATGAATATCAAAAGTATCTCCCAAATATTTGTGACTCATACAGGTACATTCCAAATGCCAACCTGGAAAGCCTAATCCCCAAGGAGATGGCCAGCGCATGATGTGTTCAGGAGATGCTTTTTTCCAAAGTGCAAAATCGAGCGGGTTTCTTTTTTCGCCTATACCGTCCAAATCTCTCGTTTCCGATAATAAATCGTCTAAAACTCTACCAGAAAGTTTTCCATAATCGCCGCCTTCTTTGTTGTATTTTTCGATGTCGAAATAAACAGATCCGTTGGACTCGTACGCCAATCCTTTTTGAATCAAGGTTTGAGTAGCTTCAATTTGCTCAACAATGTGTCCTGTCGCAGTAGGTTCTATGCTTGGTGGCAATAAATTGAATTGGGTCAAAACTTGGTGAAAATCATTCGTATATCGTTGAACAATTTCCATGGGTTCCAATTTTTCCAACTTGGCCATTTTACCAATTTTATCTTCGCCTTCATCGCCATCACCCACCAAATGGCCAACATCCGTTATATTTCTAACATATCGAACTTGATACCCAATATGCTTTAAATACCTGTGTAAAATATCAAAGGAAGTAAAAGTTCTCAGATTACCTAAATGAACAAAATTGTAAACCGTTGGTCCACAAACATATAAGCCAACGTACGGCGCATTAACAGGTTCAAATAATTCTTTTTCTCTACTAAGTGTATTGTATAGTTTTAGCGCTTGCATAGAATAAATTCCTTCTTGATTTTTAGATATCTGGGAAAGGTATTAAAATTACTAATTAAAATTTAAAATGTTGAATCAATTATCTATTCCCTGATAAAATGATTTTTTCGGATAGCTCGTTTCAATATATTATCTTTGTTTTTTTATATTTAGAAATATGTACTTAAAGGAAGTCGGAGCAGATTCATCTCTTCAAAAAGCTTTTTTAGAATTCCCTGTTTCGTTGTATGCGAATGATTCTAATTGGATACGTCCTTTAGACAATGATATCAATTCCATTTTTGATCCGAAGAAAAATCCACATTTTAAACATGGGGATGCAATCCGTTGGATATTGTTTTCAGATTCCAATGAAGTAATCGGCCGTGTGGCTGCTTTTTATGATGGTAAAGAATCTTCAAAAGATACTCAATTGACAGGAGGGATGGGCTTTTTTGAGTGCATAGAAGATGAGAAGGCCGCATTTATGTTATTTGATGCTTGCAAAAATTGGTTGAAAAATCAGGGATTTGAAGCCATGGACGGCCCAATCAATTTTGGGGAGAGAGATAGTTTTTGGGGATTGATGATCAAAGGTTGGGAATTTGAACCTACCTATAAAATGCCTTGGACCAAGGAATATTACATCTCGTTTTTTGAAAAATATGGTTTCAAAGATTATTTCCAGCAATTAGTATTTGTTTCATCCATTCGTGGAGCGAATGTAACTCAAGCGATAGAAGAGAAAGCTGAACGTATATATCAAAATCCCAATTATGAATTTCGGCACATAGAAAAGTCCAAATTGAATCAATATGCCGAGGATTTTAGAATTATTTTCAATGCAGCTTGGGCCAAATTTCCAGGGGTGAAAGAAATGAGTTCAGAGCAGGCTCAAAAATTGGTCAAACAAATGAAGCCAATTTTGGATGAACAACTCTTGTGGTTTGCTTATACTTCAGAAGGAGATCCTGTGGCATTTTTCATCGTGATTCCTGATTTGAATCAAATCGTTAAGCATTTGAATGGAAAATTGAATGTTTGGGGGATGATCAAATTTTTATTGTTAAAATTGAAAGGTACTTTAACTCGTACTTGTGGACTGATTTTTGGTGTAGTACCAGAGCATCAAGGGAAAGGGGTTGAATCTGCCATTGCTTTGCGTTTTAGATCTGCTGCTAGAGAAAATCCATTCTATCCTTATACCACTATGGATATGAATTGGGTAGGTGATTTTAATCCAAAAATGTTGCGTTTTGTGTCTCAATTAGGGGCGACAAACGACAAGACTTATATTACATATCGTTTATTATTTAATCCAAATCAGCCCTTTAGTCGTTGTCCTAAAGTTGGCTAAATTTATCAACATGAGCTTATTATCAATTGGAACGGTTGCGTTCGATGCCTTAGAAACCCCTTACGGAAAAACAGATAAAATTATCGGAGGTTCTTGTACCTACATTGCACTTTCAGCGGCATTTTTTGTGCCCAAAGTGAATGTTGTGGCAGTAGTTGGCGATGATTTTCCCAATGAATACATTGAGACATTAGAGTCGAAAAATATCAATTTAGAGGGTCTTCAAATCAAAAAGGGGGAGAAATCCTTTTTTTGGGCGGGTAAGTACCACAATAATATGAACTCAAGGGATACGCTGGTAACTGAATTGAACGTTTTGGCGGATTTTCAACCTACTATTCCAACATCTTATCAAGATTGCGAGTACCTCATGTTAGGAAATCTAACTCCTCAGGTTCAGATTGACGCCATTAAGGGTTTGAATAAACGACCTAAATTGATTGTCATGGATACCATGAATTTTTGGATGAATGTCGCCATGGACGATTTGAAAAGTGTATTGAAAATGGTAGATGTGCTTTGTATAAATGATGAAGAAGCGCGCCAACTTTCAGAGCAATATTCATTGCGAACTGCTGCTAAATTGATCATGGCGATGGGTCCAAAAACTTTGATTATCAAAAAAGGAGAAAATGGAGCTTTGTTATTCCAAGGAAATGAAATGTTCTATTGTCCAGCTATTCCATTAGAAGATGTTTTTGATCCAACTGGAGCGGGTGACACTTTTGTGGGTGGATTCATCGGATACCTTGCAAAAGTTGACGATATATCTTTTGAAAGCATGCGTAAAGCGGTGGTATATGGCTCTGCAATGGCTTCTTTCTGTGTTGAGAAATTTGGAACGGAACGTTTGTTGCAAATCACAGAAGCTGAATTAGAATCGCGTATGAATGAATTTAGAGAATTGGCTAGATTTTAATATTAACCAACAATCACCTCGGTCATATCATCAAGGCTCAAATAGTTATTAGCTAAATCTCTTAACTCTTGAGCCTTGCATGAAAGAATTTCATCTTGAAATTGATCATAAAAATCCAAGGCTAATCCTTCTAATTGGATAATTTTTACTTTATCTGCGATATCAAAAGCTTGTGTTAATTCCCCAGTAAAACTCCCCATTAAATAGTTTTTAACCAATACTAATTCCGAATCAGAAACTAAATCAGTTTGTAAAATAGCTATTTCTTTTCTGATCTCCGAAATGGTTTCTTCAGCTTTATCCTTATTTACATCTGTTCCAACTACCCAATATCCAGCTCTCTGCATAGGAATCATGGAACTTGAAATTCCATACGTAAATCCTTTTTCTTCACGAATATTTTTTTGAAGTCTAGATCCAAAATACCCCCCTAAGATGGTATTTAGGACAGTAAATTTAAAATAATCTGGATTTTTCCGAGTCATTCCAATTTTACCAAAGCGAATAGAGCTTTGTGTTGAATTTTCTTTGGAATGCTGTATGCGCTTTTCTGAAGTTAAAGAATTACTAAAACTGTTTTTGCTTGAACTTTCTTGAAAATTCAATTGCCCAAGTGTTTGATTTAAAACCTTGATTTCCATTTCACCCACTTTCCCAGATAGGGTAATGGAGGGTTTGATATTAGACCAATGTTTTTTATAAAAGGATTTTAAATGTTCAATTTGGATATTCTTTAGACTATCAGCTGTTGAAAAACGCGAATATGGATCTGACCCAAAAATAGCTTTCCGAAAATATTGGTTTGCAGCAAAGGATGTTTTTTCCCAATTTAAATTGGTTCTTTGTGCTTCGATCTCCATTTCCTTTTTAAACTCATTCTCGGGGAAGATAGAGTTTACCAAAATATCTTCAAGAAGATGGATAAGTGTTTCAAAATGTTTCTTTAAGCTATAAATCGTAATCGTACCTAAATCGAAATTGGCTTGAACATCCCAAAAAGCACCATAAAAATCGAATGATTCATTAATGTCTTTTGCTGTTCTGGTTTTTGTGCCTCTTTTCATTAATTGAGCAGTCATACTAGCTACCCCAGGAATAGAAGTATTTAACGAGCCAGCATCTGTATTCAATTCTAATTTAAATACATCTTGTTCTCCTAAATTAATCAGGCAAACTTTTATTCCATTATCCAAGTGAACTAAATCATATTTGGGGAAATCAATGCGTTCAATAGGGTAAGAGACAGGAGCAATCGTACGATTAAGCATAATATATAGTTAAAAAACAAATGACATTCTTTTGGAATGTCATTTGTCAAATCAATAAGTTGGTATTTTTATTTCGTTGTATTGCTATTAATAGCAGCTAACAATGAAATTCTTAAAGTATTTGCTAATGGGCTACTTGTTCCTGTTGGTACTAAGTAAGCAAAATCAAAACCATATTTTTGATCTAATTTGAATCCAACTCCAAATGTGAAATATTTACGATTACCCTTATTAGCACTTTCATTGAAGAAACCTGCTCTTAAAGCAAATGCATTGTTCATTAAATATTCAGCTCCCAATGATGTAGAAATTTCTTGTAACTCCTCGCCAAATCCATCTGGTGCATCAAACAAAGAAGTGAAAATACCACCGATAGCTGTTACATCATTTGGATCTGTTCCTTTGGTATATTTCTTCGTAGTAGCATCGTAAATACCTGGTGTAGGAACCATTAATTTGTTTAGATCTACTGTAAATGTTAATCGATTGCCTTCTGAAATTTCTTTGGTTGTTGCAACTCCGAAACGAAGATTAGTAGGAATGAAATTCTTTTCATTTCCACCATAAGAAACTTTACCTGAAATGTTAGACAAAACTAAACCGTAGGTGTATTTCCAATCTTTAGCTGAGGTAGAATTCCAATATAAAGCAACATCTGCAGCAACCGTTTGTGCTGGTTTCATTGCAACTGTTGAACTTTGGAAGTTGCCCAATAAGTTAGAGTTGATGTATTTTAAATTAACACCTAACGATAATGAGTTCGATAATTTTTTAGAATAAACACCTGTGATAGCATATTCTTTCGAGTTGTAATTTCCATTACTTTGTCCAATACTGTTGGTTGCTTGGAAAGTTCCTTGATCAAAATAATTGATTGAAAAACCAAAAGCTTGATCTTTGCTTGTCTTTTTGAAACCTGATATATTGTATAAAGCCATGTCAGAAACTAAGTTTCTTAACCAAGGTGTGTATGAAATAGCAAATCCTAAGTCTTTTTCAGAAGTAGCTAATTTAGCTGGATTCCAATAGATGGCATTCACATCTGCTGAAATAGCAACACCTGCATCACCCATACCGGCTGATCTTGCATCAGGGGTTACATTCATAAATAACATCGTAGGAGTAGGAATTCTTCCGTCGTTCTGTTGTCCAGAAACTAATGTTTGAGAAAAAGCAAAATTTCCAATGAAAACCGTAAGTAAGGTTAGGACTGCTTTCGGGAAAAATGAATTATTTGTCATCATTGTATATTTATAAAATTAGAGAGTCTTATACTTTAAAAAGCTAGTATCAAAATTAGTTATTTTTAAATGAAAATATTCAATAAAATTAAAATGTTTTATAAAAAATTATCTTACGACACCTATTTTACCACTAAATTGATATTTATAACGATCTAAAAGATTTATTATTTTAATGCTATATACAATTAACGAATGTTCTTCGGATATACCACTTTCATTCAAAGATAAATCTATTTCTATTTTTCCCGTTTCATTCGAATTCACTTGCTTTTTATCCTCCCAAATGGTTTGACCCAAAATATTATATAATTTTATTTCGTATTCACAATCTGTCCATTTCTTTTGTAGATCAAAGTTGAAATGAATTTGATCGTTGCTCGGATTAGGATATACATTGATTGTCTGATTGGAATTAGGATTATCATTAACCGTAAAGTCAAAGATCTTGGTGCTGACATTTAAATTGGAGTCCCAACAAATAAATTGACAATGGTATTGACCATTTTTTAATTGCTTGAAAGGATAAATGAATTGCCCAGAATTTGCCTGATCCATTTCACTACTAAAATAATCTAAGGTATTTATTTGCAAAGTATCATTGATAACCATTTCAGATGTTTCCCCATTGGGACCCCAAAAACTTAATGCCTTGTCGTCCACAATATTTATTGCAAGAATTGGATTTCGGCTTGCCTGATTCGGATCCTTTTCATTCAATAGTTTAAAGTTTATCGATGGAGGTGTTTGATCGATTGTTTCTTTGTTGAGTTCTATAGCAACCGTTTTTGATCCCATGATTTTAAGTCCATTTTCAAATGTACCTGAAAATCTTAGTAATACTGAATCTGTTTTTATCGCTGGAATGTATTGTTGATTTAGTTGAAATAGCCCATTTTTGACGCTGATTTTTGCTTTTTGCAATAGCTTCCCCTCTATTTGATATTCATAAATAGGGGTTTTCGTCCCCAAGGTCTTCTTTTTATCAGGTTTTTGTAAAATTTGTAATTCACCAGTGCCATTCATCGGGATTAAATTGGGGATAGATCCTTTGATGAATTCTGTTGATTGTGGTTTTATTTGATTGTTACTAATGGCCGACTTTTGATGTTTCCAAGGTAAATCCATACTTGGATCTCCCAAGAGGATGATATTTCTGTTGATCACTCCCGCCTGACTTTTGTTTTTTGTGTCTTTGAACAGGTCACCGAGTAGATAGCCATTTTCAGTTTGATGTTGAACTAAATTCTCATAGAATTTTTTGCCAAAAAGATAATTACTACTTTGAAATACAGGTCTTGATGTACTTATCAGGGTAATGGCACCACCTTGGTTAGATAATAAGGCTATTTCAGCACCAGACATTTGATTGGGATCATCAAAGCGGCCAAATTGACAAGTAGCTGTTAAAAGCATGGGTAGGTGTTGACTGTTCTTGAGATTTACTAACTCTGTAACAGTTAAAATTTTTTCATCTGTCCAACCCGTTTCTGCTCCATGCCCGATAAAATGAATGAAGTCGGCATTTTTGTTGAACAACTCAATGACATCTTTTTTTGCTGCTTGCGAAGTATAAAATCCATTAGCCACTTCTTGAGGATATTGATCTAGATACAATTTTTTGATGGGGTATACGCTAGTTGAAGATTGAATAATTTTTTCGAAATCTTCCGCATCCTGAATGTGCAAATTATTATCGCCATCATCTGCTACCCAAGAAAATGTAAAGTTTTGAATGGGTGATTTTTTTTGAGATTCTTGATAAGTGATTAATTTGTTGATCAACATGTTGGCTTCTTCATAGGTTCGTGCTGGGATTCGCCCTATGCCTATTTGAAGATTTTCTTCTCTGACAAGATCTCCTTCTAATAATTCGCCGCCATCAGTATCTAGTATTCCATAATAATCATCACTTACATAACTTAACAGGGGATGTAAGGATTCTCTACTTTGGTAACTTGGAACAATCGCTTTTTTTTCGATTTCAGATGTTACAGAGTTTTTTCCTTTGAAATCAACAGAGGCATCTCCTAATATCAATAGATATTTTAGAGACGAATTTGTTTGTTTTTTTAGGTGTCGAATGAAATCCCGAATGGCTGTAATATCCGCTTGACCTGCTGAAAATTCATTAAAAATTTGTTCTGTGCTTACAGCCGTTGCACTGACAGAGCTGAACTTATTTTTATATTCAGCATATTTTTGTGCTAAGGGAAGTAGCATTTCTGTGGAGACAATGAGCAAGTTTTTCGCACTTAATTCATGTAAATTTTGATTTTTCACAATGCCAGAGTATTGGGGCGACGAAGCATTATTAGGATCAAAAATGAATAATTGAGCTTGGGATTTACTTGTTATTTGAGGATTTTCAATCGGATTTTCATACCTCGTCCATTGGCTATCATTTTCTAATTGCCAAATTTGATGCTGCTCTTCAAGGTTGATTATTTTGATAGAGAAGACGGAATCAACTTGATTAGGAAGCCAGTAGTTCGATTGCGAACTTTTTGCATTGAATAATTTTGGATAAACCAGACTTATTTTGTCCAAATATCCTGATCCGCCACTTGATTTATATTGAAGTTTACATTCCCATGAATTAGTATTTAATAAAGGTGTAAGGGAATAGGCAAATTCAGCAGGAAGTGCTTTTATATCATACCTTGAATTATTGATGGCTGGGATTTGAATGCTTTTATTACTGGAGCCTGGTAGCTGTAAATTCCACTCTGCAGCTTGGATGGATGCGTTGTAAACACGGCCATATAACAGAGACTGACTGTCTTTTTTATAGTCAGTTAACTCATACATTAGTTTTTTTTCGCTATTGCTACTGAATGATTCTCCCAGCCATTCTCTTCCAGATTGAATGAGATTGTTGAGTTCTTGTTCATAATGAAAGCTGTAATATCCATAATCTACATAGGGGGGACTTCCTTGTTTGACTATTTTGCTTGTGATTCGAATGGGTTTAGGATCATCCAATCGAATAAAATAATAAGTAGAATCCGAGTAAGGATTTATTTTAGTTTCTAAGCGATTGGTCAATGTATCCCAGTAAGTTTTATGTGGGGATTGTCCATAAAAAAGTAGATAATCATTTTTATCCCAATGTCCATCATCTTCACCGATAAATTGTGAAACGTATCCTAGTAGGTCATTAGGCCTTTGAATTGAATTTAGTTGAGGTAAATAACCACCCGAGTTTCCATAAAGTCCTATTTTTTGGGGATTGATGGTATTGGGATCTATTTGGTTTTTTAAGAGCCATTCATAATTGATTCGATAGAATCCTGATTCTGAAATGGCAATTTTGATCCATTTACCCTCAGCTAGATTTGATTTGTATTGAGCAGTTAATTGGAAATTGATTTGAACGCAAGCGAGCAAAATAAGTAAAGTAGCAAATTTAATTTTAACTCCTTTCAAAATCGATGAGGCTAACTTGTGCATTTTTGGAGACTAAGTAGAGTTTCCCTGAATTTACTTCTTTACAAATGTAACGAGTTCGTCTTAGTTTACCTTTTCGGAATTGTAAGTTTTTAATGCCAAATAATTGATTTTCTTCTATTGAGCTGATTGGCACCAAGTCATTTTGATGTAAATCATAGGTTTTTAAAATTTCAACCAAAGGTGCATATCCAGTGCTGGTTGCAGTTGGATTTTTCAAATAAGCTTTTAAGACTTTTATCAGTTCATTGGGAAGAAATTCTTCCTCTAAGATAGGCTCAAAAATTTCTTTAAAGGCATTTTTCCATTCTTGTCCATGCGGTGCTACTTTGTTTTTGAATCGGTTGTAAGTGAATAGGTGTGCAACCTCGTGAAGGTAAGTAATTAGAAAAGCGTAAGGATTGAGATTATGGTTGACGGTAATCTGATGACCTTTTGAGGGGGAAAACCGATAATCGCCTAGTTTGGTGTTTCTTGCCTTGCTGACAATGAAATGAAATGGATAATCGTGCCAAAGTTGAAAGCAATATTCAGCCACTTTGGGTGGGAAATGTTCGAAGAAAGAACCAATTTTTTTATTTTTCGACATTTTTTGGGCATAAAAAAAGTCCTTCGCATGCGAAGGACCTTCTTTTCGGTTGGTACTAATTACTTAGCAGCAGCAGTATCAGCAGCAGCAGTATCAGCAGCAGCTGTATCAACAGCAGCAGCAGCAGTATCAACTGCTACAGAATCAGCAGCAGCTTCAGTTTTTTTCTCTCCACAAGAAGCCAAAGTAACCATTCCAGCAACGAATGCTAAAGCGAATAATTTTTTCATTTTTGTAATATTTTAAGGTTTGAGCTACAAAACTAAGAGATAAAAAGATATCTACCAATTATTTTCTTAATTTTTTTAAGTTTTTTTTAAGAATTGGGAATATTTTTTTTCAATTGTGTCAAAATGGGCTTTAAACGCCATTTTTAATTTAAGAAAATTTAAGTAATATTTAAGATAGTTTGCTAAAAAGGAATAATCTTCAATAAGATTAGTTGATCAAATTCTTAAATCTGTCGTAAAAACCGCTTTTTTTGAAAGTGAAAGTTTTGTGCAAAACGAAGTTTGAGATAAAACTAAATCCCATACCATTGATGGTTGTAGAAATTTGAGTTAGATTTATTTTTTTTACTGCGAAGGGTATTTGAAAAAAGTAATCTTCGTATTTGGTATGAATCCATTTATATGGCATTACACTAAAAAACCAAGTGACAAATCCTGAAAAAAGAGCCACCATTAAAAATTTAATCATTTCTCTTTTGGTCTGATTGGATTGTCTGGCATTGAAGGCAAATAATTTCGTTAGCACAAATCCAACCACCAAAGCAATTAGATAGGCAGGGAAAATACTTGATTCATAAGGTAATTTGAACCAATCTTTGATGAGACCTCCTGCAATTAATTGCACACATGCACCTGTTCCTGCGATCAAGAAATAGGCAATTAAATCTTTTTTATTAAATAGTTTAGAGGTAGTCAATGTTTTGGTTTGCTAAAATATATTTTTTACAAGGGTTGGGTAGATTCCTAAAATCAAAGTTCCTAATGTTGTTATCCAAATTGCAATTCGGAAAATAAATGGTATTTCGATTTTTTCGATATCACCTTGGTTAAAATAACTTGCTACAATTCCTTTGAAATAATAGTAAATACCAACAGCCGACATCAGAATAGCTATCACTACTGGATAAATGATGTTTCTGTTGAATACGTCATTGAATACAAAGAATTTACCCCAAAATCCCGCTGTTAATGGGATACCTGCTAAGGATAAAAGTGCGATAGTAAATGCAAATGCTAATTCCGGATTATTTTTTGCCAAACCATTGAAAGAGCTGAAATTTTCTGGCTTTTCATTTCTACCTGTTTGGTATTCAGAAACTATTTTCACTACAGCAAATGCTCCTAATGTAGCTAAGGTATACGACAGAGAATAGTACAAAATATTGGAAGTCGTGCTAGCTTGTTTGGCACATACTGTTAAAAGCATGTATCCAGCATGAGAAATACTCGAAAATGCCAACATTCTCTTTACGCTTTGTTGATATACAGCTGTTACATTACCAATTATCAATGTTAACATACTTACAAAATAGACGATAAGTACCCATTTGCTATAAATACCTCCAAACATTCCTCCCATAATATGATACAATGCTGCAAAACCGGCCGTTTTAACCACGGTAGACATAAACATGGTGAAAATGGTAGGAGCTCCATCATATACGTCTGGAGTCCAGAAGTGGAAAGGTGCTGCAGAGACTTTAAATAATAAGCCAACCAAGACTAGGATAACGCCAATGTAAAGAAATACTGGCATCGATTCAGGTGCTGTGGTTGTAATTGCAAGAGCGATATTTGCTAAATAAAAGGATTTTGTAGCTCCGTAAACCAAGGTAATACCAAAAAGTAAAATACCTGTGGCGAATGAACCCATCAAGAAATATTTAATAGCTGCTTCATTGGATCGTAAATTACGTTTGTCTGATCCTGTTAAGACATACATTGCCACTGATAAAATTTCTAATCCGACAAAAAGCATCATCAAATGCTCAAATGAAACCATTAAAATGGCACCAACCACCGAAAAAAGCATAATGGCATAATATTCAGCGGGATGTGTGTGTTCTTCATCATTTCCAAAATGATTGGAAAAGGCAATAACAAGAAATGCCGCTAATTGAATGATGATACTGAAATTAATGGCTGTATTGTTTGTTTTAAACATATTCCCGAACCAAAGGTAATCATGGTTCCAGTCACAGATGGTAAGTCCCATACTGATCGCTAAGAATAATAAAGATACTATTTGAAGTGTTTTTCTTGGAAACCAAAATCCTAAAAACAAATTACCAATACCAAAAAGAGATAAAGCAATGATCGCCGTCATAATTCTTTTAAAACAGTTGTAAAAATTTCACCTTTATTTAAACCATTGCGTTAATAATGCAACGCTGGGCTCACTGAAGGCTAAAATATAATTGGGGAGAATACCTCCTAAAATAACCAAAATACTTAATGGGATTAATACCCATTTTTCTGAACTACTTACATCCTCAAAGGTTGTTGTGATTCTCGATTGATTTCCAAACATTGTTTTTTGAATCAATCGCAAGGTATAAACAGCTCCTAAAATAATCGTGATTCCAGAAATGATTCCCAACATTAAATTGTAATCGAAAACACTTTTCAATAAAAGAAACTCACCAATGAATCCATTTGTCAGAGGTAATGCCACAGATCCTAAACTCAGAATAATAAATGCAACCGTTAGGATGTATGAATGTGAAGTGATACCACCTAATTGATCAACTTCCCTAGATTTAGTTCTTCTTTCGATGATTTCAACAACAAAAAATAATCCGATGATATTGATACCGTGAGAAAGCATTTGGTACAAAGAACCTTGAATTCCTTCTGTGCTTTTCGTTAAAATACCCGCAGCCATTAATCCAACGTGTGCAAAAGAAGAATAAGCCAACAAGCGTTTAGCGTCTTTTTGTTGAATGGCAATGATTGAACCATAAATGATTCCGATGATGGATAATACAGAAGCAGTATAACCCCACTCTGCAATTCCCAATGGGAACATGGGTAGAATTAAACGAATTAAACCATAAGTACCCATTTTCAACATAATACCCGAAAGCAACATGGTGCCTTGAACTGGGGAAGTTGTGTAAGTATCTGGTTGCCACGTATGGAAAGGGAAAATGGGCATTTTAATAGCAAAAGCTACAAAGAATGCTAAAAATAACCAACCCTGTTCGCCTGCATTCAAGGCATTTGCCGTTGAGTATAAGTCAATTATATCGGCAGAATGAATATTTCCTGGTGTTCTTAAATACACATAGATCAATCCGATTAATAAAAATAAGGAACCGAATAAGGTATAAACAAAGAATTTAAAAGTAATAGCATTTTTATTCTCACCCCCATAAATGGCAGCCAAGAAGTAGATTGGTAACAAGGAAGCCTCAAAAAAGAAATAAAACAAGAAGGCATCTTTTGCTAAAAAAGCTCCCATTAGGGCTGACTGCATCAATAAAATCAATCCTTGGAATTGACTATTATTTTCACGTTCTGTCTTTGCAGTAGTGGCGATGATAAATGGCACCATCAAGGCACATAATCCAATCAAAATTCCATTGATACCATCTACCCACAATGAAAAATTCAATCCGAAATCAGGAATCCAAGAATGAATGTAAGTGATAGGTTTAATGGATTGCGAAAAGTCGCAAAGGATTTTCACACTTGCAATGGCTTCAATAATGGTACCGCCGAGAGCTATGAAAAACGCATTTTTAGGTTTGGCAATTAATATGATTGCTCCTAAAATAAGCGGGAAAAAAAGTATAAAAAGTAAATACATACCTATGAATAAATTACAAGATCCAATTCTTTAAACTAAAAAATAAAATAACAGAAATAGACAAAACTATCATGAACAAATAAAAACCTACATTTCCTGTTTGTGCTTTTCTGAATTCACTAGATGAATATTTGACAAATCGTCCGATTCCTTCCACAAATAAATCAATTACCAAGAAATCGATAATTTGATGGAAAAAGATAGACATTATGCTTATTGGCTTGACGAATACGATGTCATACAATTCATCGATATAAAATTTATTGTAAACAATTTTCTGAATACCGGAAATTTCTTGATCTGAAGCTGGTACACTTTTTTGAATACCAAAAAGATAGATAGCTAAAAATGCAGGAAGGAAGGCTGCCAACAGAGGGGCGCCCATTTCCAAACTTAAGAAAGAAACTTCTCCTAAACCCTCTGAAGCTGGCAAGATAGGAGCTAACCAATGAGCTAAAAATTCATGTCCTCCCGCAAATTCTGGTAAATTGATTAATCCGCCAGCTGCAGAAAAGATGGCTAAAACAACCAAAGGTAAAGTCATGGAAATCGGTGATTCATGTAAATGACTTGCTTGTTTTTCCGTTCCTCTAAAATCGCCAAAGAATGTTAAGATAAACACTCTGAACATATAGAATGAAGTTAAGGCTGAACCTAAAATAGCTAAACACCACATAGCAAAATCGTGGTGATATAAATGAGCTAAAATTTCATCTTTGGAGAAAAAACCAGCAAATGGAGGAATACCTGCTATGGCAATGGTACCGATTAAGAATGTAATATACGTAATGGGCATTTTGCTTTTTAAGCCACCCATTTTTCGAATATCTTGTTCATCAGACATAGCATGAATAACAGAACCTGCTCCTAAAAACAACAATGCTTTGAAAAATGCATGGGTCATAACATGGAAAAAAGATGCTGAATAGGCCGATGCGCCTAAGCCCATGAACATATATCCCAATTGAGATACAGTCGAATAGGCTAATACTTTCTTGATGTCATTTTGGAATAAACCAATGGCAGCACCTAACAAGGCAGTGGCTAAACCGATCCAACCAACAAAATGTAATACTTCTGGACTTAATTCAAAAATGGCATTGGCACGAATGACCATATAAATACCCGCTGTAACCATCGTTGCTGCGTGAATCAAGGCAGATACAGGCGTTGGTCCAGCCATGGCATCAGGCAACCAAGTATAAAGTGGCAATTGAGCCGATTTACCCATGGCTCCTATGAATAAGCAAAATGCGATTAAGCCTAAATTATTAGCACCTGAACCTGCTTTAATGGCAGCGAAAATATCTTGGTAATTAGTTGTTCCAAATTCTTGAATCAATAAAAATATACCTACCAAAAAGCCTAAATCACCGATTCTATTCATGATAAATGCTTTTCTAGCCGCATTACCATAACTTGTTTTTTTGTTCCAAAAACCAATTAACAGATAAGAACATAAACCAACTCCTTCCCAACCGATGAACAATACGGTAAAATTGGCTCCTAAAACCAAAATCAGCATGAAGAAGATGAATAAATTTAAGAAGGCGAAGAATTTGCCCAATCCTTCATCATGCGACATATAACCCATCGAGTAAATATGAATCAAAGTTCCCACTCCTGTGATAACTAAGAGCATCATAATCGATAGTTGATCAATTTGGAAGGCAAATGGGATACTTAAGTCAGCTATTTTAATCCATTCTGCTAATTGATAAACTTGAGCTTGTCCATCAAAATTTAGAAATAATTGAATGGATAAGCCAAACGCTACCAAAGGTGGAATCGTACTAATGATTCCAGCAATTTGTTTGGATAACTTAGGGAATGACAAACCGTTTATGGCAAAGCCTAAAAGCGGCAAAAGAGGAATTAATAATAATGAAGACATAGATTAATATGCGATATGAATCCGCTTAAATTAATTTTTAATTTTGTTTAATACGCCAATGTCAATACTTTGGATATTTCTGTAAATCATCACGATAATCGCTAAACCTACTGCTACTTCCGCAGCAGCTACTGCCATGATAAAAAATACAAAAATTTGTCCAGCTGGATCTGAATAATAGGATGAAAACGCCGCTAATAACAAATTGACAGCATTTAACATTAATTCGATGGCCATGAAAACGATGATGGCATTTCTTCGAGTAAGTACACCTAAAATTCCAATACAAAATAAAGCAGAGCTTAATATAATGTAGTGCATTAAAGGAATCGTGCGAATAATTTCTGGTATTGACTGCATATTATTGTCGAAACATATTTTTTGCGTTACAAAACGCTTAACAAACAGGGCATTTATGCCGCGCAAAATTACTAAATAAACTGAGATTTTCGATAAAAAAATCAATTAACGCTGAAAACCTTGCAATTTTATTTCAGTTAATTTTCTTTTTGTGTCCATCGGAAAATCTCCCTTCATAATCCAATCATAATAAGAAGGGTCTGATTTTAAGACATCTAAGACAGGTCTTCCTATATGTTTCCCAAAATTAAAGACAATCACTTTATCTTTGTTGTAAGCCATTCGGTTAGCAAAATCGACTGAATTAGAAGCTGTTAGCTCATGAAGAGCGTTCATGTCATTTTTAATAGGGAAATATTCCTGCCCTTTTTCGTCTAGCAAAGGGGTCTTTTCATATTTTTGTATTTGTGCATTTAGCACTTCCAACGTTGCCAAAACATCTGCTTCTGCTCCATGGGCTCCAATCAATTCTTTTTGACAATAGAATTTATATGCTGCAGTCAAATTTCTCGGCTCCATCAAATGATAAATCCTTTGAGCATCAATTAACTTTCTATTTTTTAAATCAAAATCAACACCGTTCCTTAAAAATTCCTCCACCAACATCGGCACATCAAATCGATTGGAATTAAATCCAGCTAAATCGCAACCATCTAAAAATTGACTCAATGATTTTGCTACTTGTTTGAATTGGGGTTCATCTTTGACGTCCTCATCGTAAATTCCATGCACCAATGAGGCTTCGATGGGAATGGGAATACCAGGGTTTACCCTTCTAGTTTTAATTTCAACGCTTCCATCTATATTCGCTTTTGCGATAGAAATTTCGACTATTCGATCTTTTTGGATTAAGATACCTGTCGTTTCTAAGTCAAAGAAAGCTAAAGGTTTTTTTAATTTCAGTTGGTGCTCCATTCGTTATTTATAATTAACCTCGCAAAGGTAAGTTATTATTATCTTTGTCAAATGAAATTTCAACCAAAAGCCATTTTTTTTGATTGGGATCATACCCTTTGGGATCATGATCGAAATTCTAGAGAAGTTATTTTTGACTTGTTAGAGGAATTTCAACTTGAAAACCAATCAGTTGATAAAGAAAGAACCTGGCAAACCTTCCAGAAAATCAATGATGGCCTTTGGGATCGATATCAAATTGGGGCCATTTCTCAAAAATATTTAAGAGAAAATAGATTCACCGAATTTTTTGATGCTTTGTCAATTCAAGCGGATTCTGTCCATTTTTCAAAGGAATATTTGTTTAGAACCCCCAGGAAATCACATTTAATGGATGGCGCAGAAGCAATTATTAGTCGTTTGGCCAATAAATATCCATTGTATATTTTGACCAATGGCTTTGACGATATTCAATATATAAAAGTAGAAGGATCGGGCATCGGTCATCATTTTCAGGAAATTATTACCTCAGAAAAAGTGGGAGTAAAAAAGCCAGATGCGCTCTTTTTTACCAAATCTTTGGAATTTGCCAATTGCCGAGCAGAGGAAGTATTTATGATAGGAGATCATCCCATTGCCGATGTGCAAGGTGCTGAAGCAATTGGAATAACTGCTATACATTTTAATCCATTACAAAAACATTCCCATGCAGCTCGGCAAATCAATCATTTGTTAGAATTGCAGGAAATTATTGAATGTGATTAATCAAAAATAGATAATTGATTGTCGTTTGATTTGCGATCAAAAATCTTTTTATCAAAAATGAATTTTTTATGATCGTCTAAAAATCGAGTAAAGGATTCAATTTGCTCATATAATGGATTGAAATCGTAGGAGCTTAGCTGATAGGATTCCACGTACACATCTTTGAAATCGGTAATGACATAATCCAGTTGCTCTATACCCACTTTTTGCAAACCTAATAAGTATAAATTTTGGTGATTTTTTGAAAATCTACCTGGTTCATAAAAAGAAGTACTTTTTAAATCAAAGGCAATTTGATCTCCTGCACCATCTACGTAACCGTATATGACACTGTTTTTATATCTTGATTCCAAATACAATTGTGTTTTGTATTTTGCAGGCAATAAATTTCTCGCTTTGTCTATAATTCCTTCCGCAAAAGCTTCCTCATTCAGTCCCAAAGTAACCGCTTTTTCAAAATCGATTCCCTTTTGTTGGGCTTGGGTGGTCGGCTTTTTTACACGATTGATTCGATCTATCAATTCGATTTCATCCACAATGAGTTTACCATTGGAATCTCTTGCTTGATTCAAATAAAGGGTGTACGAATTTAAAAGGGTTGGATATAAACGATATAACATGTTGCAATTTATCCAATTTGTAGGCGACTAACAATTTCTCCCTTGATTAAATGTGATTCTGTAATTTCTTTTACATCGTCTAACTGAACATTTCCGTAAAATACTCCTTCGGGATAAACAACCATCGTTGGGCCTTTTCCACAAAAATCCAAGCATCCTGCTTTTTGAATTCTGATTTTTTTATCTGAACCACCAGCCTCCCATTGAGCTTTAAAAGCATTGACTAGATCCATTCCATGCGCTGAACCGCAACATTTTTTAGGAGCATCTTTATCATTGGAACAAATAAATACGTGTTTTTCGAAGTGCATAATTTAGTTTATTTCTAGTACGATTGGACAATGATCTGAGTGTTTTGCCTCTGGCAAAATTTGTGCGTGTTTAATTCTATCTTTTAGCGGTTCGCTCGCTAAATGATAGTCGATGCGCCAACCTAAGTTTTTGCCTCTTGCGCCCGCGCGATAACTCCACCAGCTGTAATGATGTGGCTCTTGGTTGATGTGTCTAAAAGTATCAATCATTCCACTATTGATGAAATTTTCCATCCATTCTCTTTCTTCAGGCAAGAATCCCGAGCTATTGGCATTGGATTTTGGATTATGTATATCAATGGCTTTGTGGCAAATGTTGTAATCGCCTGAAATGATTAAATGTGGGATTTTTGTTAATAATTCTTGCGCATATTGCTGAAAATCAGCAAGCCATTCCATTTTGAAGGCTTGTCTTTCATCGCCACTTGATCCAGATGGCATATACACGCTCATGATGGAGAATGATTCAAAATCTAATCGAATAACCCGACCCTCTGCATCATATTTATCAATTCCACAACCTATTTCAACATGTAAAGGGTTTAATTTTGAGAAAATTGCGACACCTGAATAGCCTTTTTTCTGTGCGGAATGCCAATAAACTTCGTAACCTAAATTTTTAATTTCGGTCAAATCAACTTGATCTATTTCTGCTTTTAATTCTTGTAAACAGATAATGTCTGGATTCTCTTCTTTGAGCCAGTCGGTAAAGCCTTTTTGCATAGCTGCCCGAATACCGTTCACATTGTACGAAATTAATTTCATGAGTATTACTTATATTATTTCCGTGTTTTCAAAAACTTCTGTTTTGAAATAATGAATCACATGTGCTTTGATTAACACTTCTTGTTCTTTAAGTGCAAGTGGTGGCAAGTTTTGGACTAAATTCCAGTGAGGCCACCCTTCTGAATCCAAGCCTTCAAGCTCGTATATGCCGCTAAAGCTTAACACTTTACAAGTGGCAATGTGCATTAAATCTTGCTTTTGTTCTTTGGTGAAATGTACATGACCCTGCCCAAGCTCTTGAACTCCAATCAAAAAAAGAACCGATTCTAAATCGGCAGGTCGTTTATTCAATTGCCCTTCTAAAAAATCAAGAATTTGCTCCCACTCTGAGCTAACTATGGCAGGTTCAAATTCCATAAATTGGGGTAGTTTATAATGATATTTTGAATTTTGCGGATTCAAGCAAGGCTTGTTCTCCTTTGGGATTATTTCCGATTAATATTAAATCACCTTCAATTTCAGTATCTGTCAATTTGGTAATATTGACACGGCCAACTCCATTTTGAATACCATCTTTGTTTGGTAAGGTCGCCTCGTAAAAGTTATTTTTATCTTTATACTGGTCTAAATTTTTAATCAAATTGCCGATGTTTTCTATCTGTCCATCTCCTGGAATAAAATACGTTCCAGCACCTTTCAAGTTGAATATTTTAATGTAAATCGATTCTAGACTACCCTCTGCTGTGGCATTCAGTGTTAAGACTTTTTCACCCATTTCATTTTTCAATTGGGCCGAAATGTTTTTAGTATCTAAACGGTGAGTGCTATTTTGTCCAAATTCAATTTGGCCAGAAAAAAATCCTGTTTCTAATGGTTTTTTGCTAAAGGTATTTTGGTAGCTGAATAAGCAAAAGACCAAAGCTAAACCAGCGTATAATAAATTGATGGGGTTTCTGACAAATAGAAGAACAAATGAATTCAATGGATTCGTTAAAAACTTTCGAAGAAATGATTTTGAATTAGAATTTTCCATTGTTATAAATTTTAAATTATTGAGGTGATTAGGTACGTAACCATACAGGCAGTACAAAAATATTATAAGATTACTGATTAAACAAAATATTCAAGGTTTTTAAATAAATAATTATCTACTGGTGGGTAAAATGAATCAGCAGTTTGACAAAAGAATTGTAATTTTGGAAACTGTTATTCATATTTTTAGTTTACACATCTGAGCAATGGAAGAAGTGGAGCCTTTTCAAGTAGGGAAAAAATTAACCAATCATTTTAATACGAAGTTAGAAAAACGTAAAATTCGAAAAATGAAGTCTTTTGAAATACCTTCTTTGTTTAAAAGTAATTTAATTGGTCAAATAAAGGAATTTAGACGTAAAAACGACAAATTAAAAAAAGATTTCAGTCCAAGTATTTTTGATTTTGGGCCTATTGAGATCTTATTATCAAGGCATTTTGGTTTTTGTTATGGTGTAGAAAATGCGGTGGAAACTGCCTATCGAATTTTAAATGAAAATCCACACAAACGAATATTTTTGTTATCTGAAATGATTCACAACCCAGCTGTAAATGCGGATTTATTGGATCGAGGGGTTCGCTTTATTCAAGATACATCTGGAAATCAGTTGGTTAATTGGGAAGAATTATCTTCTGAAGATATTGTTATTGTTCCTGCATTTGGCACAACGCTTGAGATTCAACATCATTTACAAGGTCTTGGAATTAATCCTTATGCCTACGATACGACATGTCCATTTGTAGAAAAGGTTTGGAATAGGGCAGCTTCTATCGGCCAAAAAAATTACACTGTAATTGTGCATGGAAAACCTTCTCATGAGGAAACCAAAGCGACATTTTCTCATTCACAGTCGATAACACCTACCTTGGTTTTGAAAGATATAAAGCAGGCAAAATTGCTAGCTGACTACATTCGTAAAGAGAAATCGGCAGAATCTTTTTATCAAGAATTTGAAGGTCAATATTCTCTCGGATTTAATCCTGAAACTGATTTAGAACGAATTGGTGTCGTGAATCAGACGACCATGCTTGCTACTGAAACACAAGAAATTGCCGATTTTTTGAAGCAGGTTTTTGTTGAATTTTATCAATTACAAAAAGAGGAAATACAAAGCCGTTTTGCAGATACAAGAGATACGCTTTGTTATGCAACCAATGATAATCAGAGTTCAACGTATTCATTATTAAATGAACATGTTGATTTTGTTATTGTGGCAGGGGGCTACAATTCGTCCAATACCGCACATTTAGTCGATTTATGTGCAGAGAAATTTCCGACTTATTTCATCACTTCATCTGAGAATTTGCTCAATTCCAATCAAATTAAACATTTTGATAACCGTACAAAAGCGGAAAAATTAACTTCAAATTTTATCCCTCAAAAAGATAAAGTCCGTATTGCATTAACTTGTGGAGCTTCTTGTCCAGATGCTGTTATTGAAGAGATTTTTAGAAAATTGGTTGCCTTTTTTCCTAATGCCAAGGAGGTAGATGCTTTGGTAGGAGAGGTGATTGAGGTAATTAGGTAATAGGTAAAAGGTAAGAGGTAAGAGGTAAGAGGTAAAAGGTAATAGGTAAGAGTTACTCTCTTCTCTCTTCGTTCAAAGATAGGTATCCAAAATCTTTTTCACTGTATCCAAATATCCTTCTCCAAAGGAATTAACATGGACCATTAGGGGGTATAAATTGTAAAGAGGAATGCGTTCATGGAACCCTTTTTCTATCTTAAAATTAGTATGATAAGCCTCATAGAATTGTTTTTCAAAACCTCCAAACATGGTTGTAAAGGCTAATTCAGCTTCTCTTAGCCCATAGTAACAAGATGGGTCCACTAATGTGACTAGTCCTAATTGATTGACCATTGCATTTCCAGACCATAAATCGCCATGAATTAAGGCTGACTTTTCATTAGGAATAATTGTGGGAATTTTTTGAAAAATCTGTTCAAATTTATCGACCAATGATTTATCAATTTTTCGATCATAGACAGCTTTTTCAACTTGTTTTTGTAAGCGATTTTCCAAAAAGAATGCAACCCCATTGGGATTCCAATCGTTTATTTGAATTGTTGCTCCGATGAAATTATTGTAGTCTAAACCATGTCCATTGGTGTGGCTAGAGTGATGTAAGGCTGCCAATTTTTCTCCGAAATCTGCCCAATAATTTTCAACTTTGGGAATCGAGGGAATACATTCCATCATCAGATATTCTTTTTCATCTAAGTTTCCTACGCCTATTACTTTGGGTACAGAAATCGTGTTTGTAGAGTGGATTAATTGGAGATTTTTTGCTTCTGCCTCAAAATGGCCAGGATGTTCTCCTTGATTCCATTTAATGAAAAATTCTTCTTTTTTAAGTTTTACTCGAACAGCCAAGTTGAAATTTCCTCCATAGAAGAATTCAAATTCATCAATTTTGTCAAATTGTCCCAAATGAATTTGTAAAATGCGTTCTATAAACTGATATTGTTCTTGTGATTGTTGCGACATAAACCTGTAATATTTCTCGAAATTACCAAAATGAGCGCTTAGCTACAATTTTATTTTCTTGATCAAACTATCAATGGCTTGAAAATTAATTTGTATTTTCAAATGTGAACCTCGTAAAATTGAAAAACCAATCTGCTGAAATCCTTGATCGTCTACATAAATTCCATGTCAAGAAATGGTCAAATAGGTTGCTATTGGGCCTATTAAAAGCTTTTTTGTGGGTATTTACCTTTGCTCTTGGATTGATTTTTATCGAATATTTTGCTTGGTTTTCAGTACAAATTAGAGAAGTACTTTTTTATGTTTTTGCAGGGTTCTCTTTAATTATTTTCGTTTTTTTTACCTATCATGCCTTTTATCAATGGATTCGGAAACTGCGTCCTATTGATTTTCAACATCTCGCCAAAGAAGTCGGTCAATTATTACCCCAAGAATATTCCGATGAATTGTTGAACTATTTGCAATTGAATGATCAACTTTCGTGGACGCAAAATGATTTAATCTCAGCAGCTATTTTACAAAAGGAAGTTCAATTGACGCAATTTAAGTTTAACAATTATTTGAAAAAGGATGATTTGAAAAAACCTTTTTTTGCTTTTTGCTTTTTCATATTTCTTGCTGCACTGGGTCAATTCAGCTTTCCAGATGTTTTTAAAAAACCGGCACTTCGCTTATGGAATTATTCTTTTCATTATTCCAAAGAATTGCCCTTTGAATTCATTGTTCAAAATCACCCACTTTATGCCATTTCAGGAGAACCTACTGAAATCAAGTTGTTTTTAAATGGAAAAAATCATCCGAATGAAGTTTTTATTTTATGGAACGAGGAGAAAATCCCAATGAAACTTGTTAAAGATGAACATCATTTTGTGGGAATAATTCCTGCCATTTCAACTTCAACGACATTGCAATTTGAAGCAGGTAATTATTTTTCTGAACCTATTTCATTGCAATTAGTACATCGGCCAGGAATTGCCAACAGTAAGATCACTTTAAAATTTCCTGCTTATCTAAAGAAAGCTGATGAGGATTTATTTCAGTTAGCCAACTTAACGATTCCGGAGGGCACGATTGTTACTTGGCATCTGAGCTCATATTATGCTGATAAATTGGGTATTTATTTGGCCCATAAAAATGAAACACTTTGGGCAAATCATTTTCCTTTTTCTAAATCTTATCGAGTAGAAAAACAGTTTTTTCTTTCGGATAAATATCAAGTTTTAGCATCCAATAATCAACTTCCAATGCAGAAAAGTTTGCAACAAAGTGTAGAAGTGGTGCCAGATCAAAAGCCGATCGTGAATTTGCAGGTGACTGAAGATACCTTGTATTATCGTTTTAAAGTAATCAAGCTGGATTTAAAAGATGATTACGGAATCCAGCGATTGAATTTACATTATCAGATTCAACGCAATGGTAAGAAAGCAACGTTCCAGCATATACGTTCCGTTACGATTCCGGTTCAGCAATCAAGTTTTTCCATGGATTATATTTGGCGCTTAGATTCATTGAATTTACAATCAGGGGATCAATTGATGTATTATTTTGAGGTTTTTGACAATGATGGAATCCATGGTTCGAAAATGGGAAGAAGTGAAAAGACGATTTGGGAATATCCGTCTAAGCAAGATTTATTAGCTCAAACATCTGAAAAAGTGGATAGAATAGAGGAGGAAGTGCAGCGGGCACTTTCAAAAGCTCAAGATTTAAAGCAAGAAATGAATGACATCAATAAGCGTGTTTTGCTTGGTAAGGATGTCAATGTAAATGCCATGAAAGAATTGGCAAAAAAAGAGGCAGAATTTAAGCAAGCGGTAGAAAATTTGAGAAAATTGAATGACGAATGGATGGGGCAGCAAATGAGTTTTCATAAAATAGATCCTGTTTGGCAGCAAAAAATGGAAAATCTTCAAAAGCTGATTCAACAACTTTGGGATCCTAACATCGATAAGGAAAAAGATCAATTGATGGAAGATTTTAATAAAGAAAATCCAAGTTTATGGAAAAGCCATTTGGATCAAATTCGTAAGCAAGGGAAATCCATGGAGAACGAATTAAAACGTTTGGAGAAATTTTACCAAGAGTTGAAAATTCAAAAAATAGTAAATGAAACCATAGATGATTTAAATAATTTATCCAAAGAACAATTGAATCTGTCTGAGATGAAAAAAGATTTGGATGAACTCAGCAAGCAAAATGAATTGCTTGAGAAATTTGAACAAGATCAAAATAATATCAAAGAAGCAGAAAAGGAGAAAGAGGAATTGGCGGATGAAAAACCTTTGGATACGGAGCAAGAATTACAAAAGGAAATCGACCAATTGATGAATGAAGCAAAAGAGCATCTGCAACAAAAAGAGTCTTCCAAAGCAAATGAAAAGCAGAAGAAAGCAAGTAAAAAACTGAGCGATTTAGCTCAAAAATTGCAAGCTCAAATGGAAAATCAGGATGCCATGGAGTTGGATGTGGATTTGGCGAAATTACGTTTAATGATGGAAGATCTTTTGCAAATTTCATTTGAGCAAGAGCGTTTATTAAAGGTTTTTCGTGCTTCAAATCCGGAAGACCCTGCCTTGAGAAAATCGATACAGGAACAAATCCGACTCGGAGAGACTGCACGACTGGTGCAAGATAGTCTTCAAAGTTTAGCCAAACATTTGATGCCTGTTTCGCAATTGATTACCAAAGAGGCGGCTGCAATGCGGCAAAAAATGGATGAAACTTCCACAGCAATGAAAGAAAGAAAGTGGCCAATGGTGACCTATCGACAACAAGAATCGATGGCATCTACGAACAAATTGGCAGTTTTACTTTCTGATCTTTTGAAACAAATTCAAGAACAACAAATACAATTGAAACCGGGTAAGAAAAAGTCGAAATCGAAATCGAAATCTTCCAAAGGTGAATGGGGTAAAAGACAACAGCAATTGAATGAAAAACTGCAAAAAATGAAGGAAGGTAATGCTAGTCCCTCCAATGAAGAATGGATGAAGTTAGCTGAGGAACAATATCGAATTCGACAAGAAATAGAGCAAAAAATGCAAGAATTGAATGGTTTACCTGGATTGAATGATTTGCAAAAGTCGCTTCAAAATTTAGCAAAAGAATTAGATAAAAATGAAACTGAATTGGTCAACAAACGCATGAACAATGTTTTGAAAAATCAATTATTACCTCGGTTGTTAGATGCGGAGAAAGCATTGAAAGAACAAGGGGAAGATACCAAGCGTGAATCTAAATCTGCTATTCAAAAATGGAAAGAAAATCCACCACCCAATTTAATTCCTTATTTGAAAAAACAAGCCATCAATCGAGATTTGTACCAAAAAATACCTGTAGATTTATTGCCCAAATATCAAGAAAAGGTGTTGAGGTTTTTGAAAGAATAGATTTGATAATAGGTAAAAGGTAAGAGGGAAGAGGTAAGAGGTAAGAGGTAAAAGATTAGAGAAAAGAGAAGATCCTATTACCTTTTACCTCTTACCTCTTACCTCAAACCTCACTCAATCTCCTCGCTGCTTCCAATAACATCTCATCTGTTTTGGCAAAACAGAATCGCAGAATTTTGTCTTCTGGAGGACGTTCATAAAAGACAGAAATTGGGATAGAGGCTACTTTGATTTCTTTGGTCAATCTTTCTGCCAAATCGATGTCGTTTTCAGAGCTGATTTCAGAATAATCCATGCATTGGAAAAAACTTCCTTGACTAGGTAATAAGTTCCATCGACTCCCTTTCAAGGCATCAGCAAATAAATCGCGTTTTCTTTGGTAGAAATCAGATAAGCTTAAATAATGATCTGGTTTTTGAAGAATATCTGCCAATACAAATTGCAAAGGTGTCGCGCTGGAAAAAGTTACCCACTGGTGCAATTTTCTGAATTCCGCCGTTAAATAAGGAGGTGCCAAGCAATAACCCATTTTCCAACCTGTTATATGATATGTTTTGCCAAAGGATCCGCAAATGAAGCTTCTTTTGCGCAATTCCTCATTCAAAATAACGGAAGCATGTTGTTGTCCATCAAACACGATATGTTCATATACTTCATCTGATACTAATAGGATGTTTGTTCCTTTGACTACTTCTGCTAAGGATTGCAAATCTTCCATTTCCCAAATGGCTCCAGTTGGATTATGTGGCGTATTAACCATAATAGCCCGAGTTTTTGAACTGATTTTTTGTTTTAATTCATCAAAATCAATTCGAAATCCATTGGATAATTTCAAAGGAATGTGAATAGGAATTCCTCCTGCCAAACGAACAATTGGGTCATAGGCGTCATAAGAAGGATCAAACAAGATGACCTCATCTCCTGGATGAACACAGCAATGAATCGCCGCAAAAAGTGCTTCTGTCGCCCCTGAAACAACCGTGATTTCTGAGTTGGGGTCTAATTCAACATCATAAAAAGCCTTCGTTTTTAAGCCAATGCTTTTTCGCAATTCTGGAATGCCGGCCATCGGGGCATATTGATTATGTCCTTTGGAATAAAATTGTAACAATTCCTGAATTTCCGGATCGCAGTCGAATCCAGGAAATCCTTGCGAAAGATTTAAAGCATTGTTTTCCAATGCCATTTGAGACATTTTGGTAAAAATCGTTGTTTGAACCGTTGGTTGTTTGGAAGGAAATTGAATCATTTTTTGCTTTTGATGAGCGAATTTAGGTTTATTAATGTTTGATAAAGTAAATTTGTTGAAAAAAATATCTATGCTTGGCTTAAAGCTATCCACAGACCCTCGTTGGGTAAACA
Source organism: Aquirufa sp. ROCK-SH2 (assembly GCF_054558315.1). Classification (NCBI taxonomy): domain Bacteria; kingdom Pseudomonadati; phylum Bacteroidota; class Cytophagia; order Cytophagales; family Flectobacillaceae; genus Aquirufa; species Aquirufa sp. ROCK-SH2. The sequence goes on from NZ_JBPXKB010000005.1 coordinate 177,355, forward strand.
TTGTTGAAACAAATATTGAAGAAATTTTAACAGATCATGCGTGGTGTGAGCAAAAGGCTGCTACCAATGCTATTTCTATTATTACTCAAAATTCTGAAAGAGCAGAATTGGTTTCAGCAATGATTACTTTGGCACAAGAAGAATTGGATCACTTTGAACAAGTAGTGAATATTATTCAAAAAAGAGGCTTGTTTTTTGGTAGAGAAAGAAGAGACAGCTATGTGAATGAGTTGTATAAATTTATGATAAAAGGAGGAAATCGGAATCAATCATTGATAGATCGACTTCTTTTTTCGGCGATGATTGAGGCGCGTAGTTGCGAACGATTTAAGTTGCTTTCAGAAAAAATATCGGATCCAGAATTAGCTAATTTTTACCGTGAATTAATGATTAGTGAAGCAGGGCATTATACCACTTTTCTCAATTTTGCCAGGCAATATGCAGAAAATACAGATGTGGAGGCACGATGGAAAGAGTGGATTGAATACGAAGCGATTGTTATCAAAAATTATGGTAAAGAAGAAACTATTCATGGATAAATAGTGGTTTTAGTAAACGGGGAAAGTCGATATAGTGCTTTTTGAAATGTATTGAGTAAAAATATCTCAGGAGTATCTTTATTATTCAAATAATAAAATTATGGCATTAGAGCAAACATGGCGTTGGTTTGGACCCAATGATCCGGTGAAATTGAGTGATGTTCGCCAAGCAGGCGCAACGGGTATCGTAAGTGCATTGCATCAAATTCCCAATGGTCAAGTTTGGGAGCTGGCGGATATTTTGGAACGAAAAGCGATCATCGAAGCAGCTGGTTTAACATGGTCTGTGATTGAAAGTATTCCCATTCATGAGGATATCAAAACCAAAACTGGGGACTATAAAAAATACATTGCTAATTACCAAGAGTCGATTCGGAATGTAGGCAAAGCTGGTTTAAAAACAGTTTGTTATAATTTTATGCCTATTTTGGATTGGACTAGAACGGATTTAGATTTTAGATTTCCAGATGGATCTACGGGTTTAAGATTTGACGCTGCTGAATTTGCGGCTTTTGAATTGTTTTTATTGAAAAGACCAGGAGCGGAGGAGCATTATACAGATGAGCAAATTGCAAGAGCGAAAAAGTGGTTTGATCAATCGAATGCAGCTCAGCAAGAAAAGTTAATTCGAAATGTCATTGCAGGTCTACCTGGAAGTGAAGAAAGTTTCACATTGGTGTCCTTTCAAAAAGCATTGGATACTTATCAAGAAGTTGGCGATGCTGAATTGAGGCAACATTTATACGAATTTATTCGTGAAATAGGTCCTGTGGCTGAGGAGGCGGGCGTTAACTTGTCCATCCATCCAGATGATCCTCCTTATCCAATTTTGGGATTACCTCGTGTAGTGAGTACAGAGTCGGATGCAAAGCAATTATTGGCAGCTTATGAAAGTTCAGTCAATGGATTGTGTTTTTGTACAGGAAGTTATGGCGTTAGAGAGGACAATGATTTAGTGGGTATGGTGGAGCGTTTGGGTGACCGAATCAATTTTATTCATTTGCGTGCGACGAAAAGAGATGAATTTGGAAATTTTCATGAAGCAGATCATTTGGATGGGGATGTGGATATGTTTGGAGTGATGAAGGCATTGGTTTTGCAACAAAAGAAAAGAGAAAAAGAGGGGAGAGTGGATTTAAGTATGCCTTTTAGACCAGATCATGGGCATCGGATGTTGGATGACTTGCAAGAAGGTAAAAAAACGAATCCAGGATATACGGCTATTGGAAGATTACGAGGATTAGCGGAATTACGTGGACTGGAGATGGGGATTAGAGGGATGTTGTAATTCTGATGGATTCAATGTAGATCTTCGAGTAATTATTATGTTGAGAAGAAAATCAGGTAACTGTTTAGAAATATAAGTTTTTAGATAGTAAATCTGATTTTCTTTTTTTAAGGGGAAATGGCTCCCCTTACCCCCTGCAATTTACGTGTTAAAAAGTTCAGTTGTTTGATAAAATTTTTAGGAAGAGAGAAAAGAGGAAAACGCGCTCAGCTGTGCTGAGTGTGTACTATGATTTGAACTTGTAGTTCAATTACTCAATACACTGTGCCTTTGTGTTAACACCAAGTTTTACCTTTCCTACCACTTTTGGCTTCGATTCCGTATTTCTTTTCTCCAAAAAAAGAAATACCATAGAAAGTGAATTAGCCAGAAAATCGCATTGTTGGCAAGAAAAAGGACAATTAAATTTGATTTAGCCACAATTTTTGAAAAGGATAGGGAATTTTAGTTTTTAACCCTTAATTCACATTATTATAAATAGTATCTTCTAAAATATAGATAAAGTGCTTGTCGTAATTGAAAAATTGTTTGGTTGTCGATTAAATATTAGATGGCGAAATCGTTTTTTTATCAAATATTAAGTTCGTCTTTAATATTTTCAAGAAAATCAGTTAACTGTTTAGAAATATAAGTTTTTAGATTGTAAATCTGATTTTCTTTTTTTAGGGGGTATGGGGCCCCTTACCCCCTGCAATTTACGTGTTAAAAAGTTCAGTTGTTTGATAAAATGGTGGTCATAATCATTTTGAAGGAATTTATTGTATATTCAAAATATCTTTTTAACTTTGCACCCCCGTTCGTATGCGAATAAAGATTTAGGTTTTTAAACGCGAGGCAAAGGGATAAAAAAATTTAAAATTTAAACGGTAATTAATTAAAATGCCAACTATTCAGCAATTAGTGCGCAAGGGCCGTGAGCAAATGACTTGGAAATCTAAGTCACCAGCTTTGGATTCTTGTCCACAACGAAGAGGAGTTTGTACTCGTGTATACACGACTACTCCAAAGAAACCAAACTCGGCTATGCGTAAAGTAGCCCGTGTTCGTTTGACGAACCAAAAAGAGGTTAATGCTTACATTCCAGGTGAGGGTCACAACTTGCAAGAGCACTCGATCGTATTGATTCGTGGTGGTCGTGTGAAGGATTTACCAGGTGTACGTTACCACATCATTCGTGGAGCTTTGGATACTGCCGGTGTATCTGGTCGTTTACAATCTCGTTCGAAGTATGGTGCTAAGCGTCCAAAACCAGGTCAAGCGGCTGCTCCTACAAAAGGAAAGAAAAAGTAATTAATTAGTATTAACAGAAAAATCCAGTATGCCTAGTTAGGGCAGAAGTTGGGTTGAATTTAAAAAATTAACAAAATGAGAAAGGCGAAACCAAAAAAACGCTATATTTTACCAGATCCTAAATTTAGGGATGTATTAGTAACCAAGTTTGTCAATAACTTAATGTACGACGGAAAAAAATCAGTGGCTTTCACTATTTTTTATGATGCGTTGGATAAAGTAGAGGAGCGTACAAAAGAGAATGGCTTAGAGACTTGGAAAAAAGCATTAAACAATGTAATGCCATCTGTAGAGGTTAAGAGTCGCCGTGTAGGTGGCGCTAACTTTCAGGTTCCAACCGAAGTGCGAGCTGAACGTAAAGTAGCGTTAGGAATGAAGTGGTTAATTTTATATGCAAGAAAGCGTGGTGATAAAACAATGATGGATCGTTTAGCGAATGAAATCATTGCAGCAGCTAAAGGTGAAGGTGCAGCGGTTAAGAAGAAAGACGATACGCACCGTATGGCGGAGGCGAACAAAGCGTTCTCTCACTTCCGTTTCTAGTTTTAATCAAAATATTGATTGTAAAAAAGGCTTCAGAAATGAAGCCTTTTTTTGTAAAAGGAGAGATTATTAAGTAAGAGGTAATAGGTAAAAGGTAAAAGGTAAAAGGTTGTCAATTTTACAAATTCTAAATTTCTTCTCTTTTCTCTTTTCTCTTTTCTCTTTTCTCTTACCTCTTACCTATTACCTCTTACCTATTACCTCTTACCTCTTACCTCACACTTCCCTACTTTCCCCATAGATTTGACTATTCTTGTTAAATTGATTAGCTTTGATAGCATTTCTAACAAATAAATAAAAAGATGATTTCCAAAAAGGCTAAATATGCATTAAAGGCGTTGAAGGTTTTGGCGCAAGCCTACGACAAAGGCCCATTGTTGATTTCCCATATAGCTGAGTCCGAAAATATTCCTAAAAAATTTTTAGAAGCAATTTTGCTAGAATTGCGTAATCATGGAATTTTGCAGAGTCAAAAGGGTAAAGGAGGAGGATATTATTTAAGGATTCCACCAGATCAGGTTACTTTTGCTAAAATTATCAGAATTGTCGATGGGCCAATAGCGCCTGCATTGTGCGTTTCTTTGCATTTTTATGGCAAATGCGACGATTGTGTAGATGAGGAGACATGTAAACTTCGTACTGTTTTGGCCCAATGGCGTGACGCCAATTTATCTGTGCTTGAAAAAACAACCTTGGATCAGTTGCTGTAGTAGAAAAGAGAAAAGAGAAAAGAGAAAAGAGAAAATCCTTACCTCTTACCTTTTACCTCTTACCTCTTACCTCTTACCTTTTACCTCAATTACTCGTACAAATACTCCAAATTCTTTTCTTTAAATTCTTCTGTGTCTAATTCTAAAAACTCTTCCCAGAATGGGTTGTTGGGAACAGCCGCACGACAGATAATTGGTGTTTTCTTGATTGGGTGAATGAAAAATAATCTCCTCGCATGTAAATTAATACTTGCATCTATATTAGGTCTGTCATAACCATATTTTACATCTCCTCTAATTGGACAACCCAGCGTGGCTAATTGAACACGAATTTGATGAGGTCTTCCTGTGATAGGTTCAACTTCAATCAGGTAGTGTAAATTTATTTTACCAATAAGTTTATAATTTAATTCAGCTTTTTGAGCTTTCCCTTCTGGGTAATCGTATGCTTTGGTTGTATTATTGGCTTCATTTTTTAGTAGCCAATGGGTTAATTTTCCTTTGACAGGATCAGGTTTTCTTCTAGTAATTGCCCAGTAGGTTTTTTGGATGTCTCTTTTGCGAAACATTTCATTCATTCTTTCTAAGGCTTTGGAAGTTCTTGCAAATACAACTAGTCCACTAACTGGTCTATCTAAACGATGTACAGGATGTAAAAACACGTCACCAGGTTTTTGGTATTTTTCCTTGATGTATTCTTTTAGTACATCTGTCAAAGTTTTATCTCCAGTACTATCTCCTTGTACGAGAATTCCCGCTCTTTTGTTAACAATAAGTAGGTGATTGTCTTCGTAAATTACTTGATAGTCTTTCATTATATATTATTTTTCGGAAGTCAAAGGTAGGATTATTTTGTGAAATACTTGATGTTGAAAAAAAACTTTCATTTTTTTATCTGCTTATTCTGCTTGATTTTCAATGAATTAGGGCTTGATGTTAAAAAAAGATTAAGTTATAGTTTGGTATTTAAAAAATAAACCTACATCTTTGCACTCCCAATCGCTAACAAAAGGTTGTTAGCACGAAGCGAGAGGATATAATTGAAGAGGAAACAGGCGCAGGCTTGGTTGAATCGAGAAGTAG
>NZ_JBPXKB010000006.1:0-84717 GCF_054558315.1 Aquirufa sp. ROCK-SH2
GCTTCGTGCTAACAACCTTTTGTTAGCGATTGGGAGTGCAAAGATGTAGGTTTATTTTTTAAATACCAAACTATAACTTAATCTTTTTTTAACATCAAGCCCTAATTCATTGAAAATCAAGCAGAATTGTTGAATATTTTTTTTCTAATTTTTACAATAATTTAATTTTAACACAAAGACGCCTAGATTTTAACAAAAAATTAAACCTTCCAATTTTAATGGTTTGATGCTTTGGAATTAATAAACCTTTTGATACATTTGAAAAACAAAACCTAATCACTATGAAAAATCATTCTCTTGCTCCCCTCATTTTTTGCGCAACGCTCAGTTTATTTTTATTTCTTCCTTCAACAGGAAATTCAAACTTTCCAAAATATATACATTCAGACTCTAGTTCAATCCTCTTAAAGGAGGTCATCATTCTCAGTGGACCATCTCAAACATTAACTTCTGAGACACCAAAAAAAATGAGTGTAATTAAAGGACCCATTGTTAATTGGTATGGGGTCTTAATGAATAATCCTGCTTTATTTAAGAAAGAAGCGAAGACTATTTCCATCTTTACTACCCAAAAAAAGGAACTTGACAATGTCGTAGAAATCAATTTTTATTCCCTTGGCGCTGATAAACTCCCAGATAAAAAATTAAATCCAACTCCCTTTGAATGCACTCTAAGTAAAAAGGGTTGGAATGAATTTACATTACCTACTCAACTTGTCGTTCCTGAAAATGGCATCATAATTGCCTTCCGATTCAAAAAACGGGCGGTCGATTGGCATCATCAAGATAATTTAATTGGATTAGGCGTTTATACGGACAAGAAGCCGACTTTTATAATGGATGGAACAAAATGGAGAGAATTTCCTATCTACCAAATGCACCAAGAAAAATATGCTAACCGAGTGAGTATGATGCTGAAAATATCAACGAACCTTTAACTCCAAGCACCTAACTATTTGTTTTACAATACTCACCAAAATATCATAACCATGAAAAATTACCTTACACTTAGAACTGGATTAATTATAACGTCTCTTTCTATTGCTTTAACCGGATGCCAATTGGGGTCTGAAGAACTTGTTAATTACAAAGGTTCTGATTACCAACTTCATATTGAGGTATCTGATAATAATTCTTTCATTAGGCATTCGAAAATAGGATTTAGTGACATTGATATAGTTTTAGAAAATATACCATTGAAAGATTGCTTGCCTGTATTACTTAACAAGGATAAATCTTTGATAAAATTTCAAGACTCTGACAAAGGCGATTTACTTATTTCTGCAAAATATGAAGATTTCCAAAAAAAACTGTCTTTGAAAGAATCTCCAATTGCAAAATTTGAGAATTATGAGTTAAATGTAAAAACTATTAAAAACACATTTTTGCCAAAACTCGCAAAAGCGATGAATTTTAAAATAATTGAGAAGGAAGTTGGTCCTGAAAAAAACTTTCAACTCGTTGTTGTAGATTCTGTTAAACAAAGAAATCATTTGACGAATATAAAAATGGGTTCAGGAAAGCCTAAAACAAACAATAATTCGTCCATCACTAACCTACCTGGAACATTAATCACTAAAAACTGTACTCTTTCACAAATTGCTGACGAACTTAATAAATCATTTAAAAAAATTGGATATTTTGTGGGTGATGAAAAAGACAAAAATCGCTACACATTCAAAATAGTTGACATCCGTTCTGATCAACTAAAAAAATATTTGGAAAATGAAATTGGCTTGAGTTATGTCCCATTAGGCACTGGGAAAACTTCTCTAAAAATCACCACCATAGTTTTTAATGACTAATTAAAAAAGACTATCCCACTCATCTCACATGTAAAAACGAAATTTTTTCGAATGAGATTTATTCAAACTTCCATATCAAAAGTTGATAACGATGGATCTTTTGCAAGATTTAACCTATTATTCAAAAAATAAAAATGTTTAACTATGGACATTATAGCACCTGCTTTTGCTTTTTTGGGAATTATATTATTCTTATGCACCCTATTTGCTGCGGTCATCACCATTTTACTAGTCTTAAAGAAAGAGATACCTACTACGGATAAATTATTATTGATTCTCATAGTTTGGCTAATTCCTGTCATCGGAAGTATCATAGCATTGTACATGCTAATAACTCAATACAAAAAAGACGACAATAACTACTAACATGGAAATCCCCTATTTCACTCTTTCTTACAGCTATCACTTATTCCCGTTAATGTTAAGCTTTCAAATTGCCTCCACAAGTTCAGACAACAGTTGGATAGGATTCGCAATCATGATTCTTGTGTATGGTCCTTTAGTTTTCCTTAAAAAACGTATATTAGAAAAATACGAGTTTATTGAAGTTGGTCGTTTGGCATCTAGCATTTATTTTTTGATTGCCTTTTTTACCTATATTTATCTTAAAAGCATTCATTGGGAATATGTATGCATGATATTTTGTATCATAAATACAGTTGGACTCCATTTTTTTCTGAGGAAGAAACAAAAATAAGAACGGTGACTTCGAGAGCCTCAGTCACCGTTTTTACATTAAATAATCACCGATATTTATACACCCCAGTCACTGTTCTTTATATACCTCAGTTAGCATTTTTAACCTAATTAGCCTAAAAAGGGATAGCGGTAATCGCTTGGAGAAGAAAATACTTCTTTCACTGTTCTTGGAGAAACCCAGCGCAATAAATTTAGATAAGATCCTGCTTTATCATTTGTGCCAGAAGCCCTCGCTCCCCCAAAGGGTTGCTGTCCAACAACGGCACCTGTACATTTGTCATTTAAATACAAATTACCAGCGGCATGTTCCAAGGCCTTGGTTGCCTCCGCCATCGCATAAGCGTCTTGTGCAAAAATAGCACCCGTCAAGGCATAAGCAGAAGTTGAGTTCACTAACTCCAAGGTTTCTGTCCATTTCGAGTCTTCGTATACATAGATTGTTAATACTGGCCCGAAGATTTCTTCCTCCATGGTTCGGTAATGCGGGTTTGTCGTCAATAAAACCGTCGGTTCAATAAAATAGCCTTTTGATTTATCGCATCCTCCGCCTGAAACTACTTCTACCTCAGAAGAATTTTTTGCTTCGTTTATATAAGTGCTTATTTTATCGAAGGCTTTTTCATCAATGACGGCATTGACAAAATTTCCAAAATCCTCTGTACCGCCCACTTTAATTGTAGCCAAATCTGCTTTTAAGTATTCCTTTGTTTGTGCCCAAAGTGATTTTGGAATATATGCTCTGGAAGCTGCAGAACATTTTTGCCCTTGGTATTCAAAAGCTCCCCGAATTAATGCAACAGATAAAGCTTTTGCATCCGCTGAAGGATGAGCAATGACAAAGTCTTTTCCTCCAGTTTCACCGACAATCCGAGGATATGATTTATAATTGGAAATATTGTTTCCAATGTTTTGCCAAATGGTTTGAAAAACTTTGGTAGAACCTGTAAAATGTATTCCAGCAAAATCTCTGTGATTAAAGACAATTTCTCCCGCTTCGGGTCCATCTGCAAAAACTAAATTGATTACTCCTGCTGGCAATCCTGCCTCCTCTAAAATTTGCATCAACAAGGCTGCTGAATAGATTTGTTGAGGTGCTGGCTTCCAAACCACGGTATTTCCCATCAAAGCCGGAGCAGCAGGTAAATTTCCTGCAATGGCCGTAAAATTAAAAGGAGTTAAGGCATAAACAAATCCCTCTAAAGGACGATATTCCAATCGATTCCAAACTCCAGGAGAAGAAATAGGTTGATCTGCATAAATCTGCGTTGCATAATGCACATTGAAACGAAGAAAATCGACCCATTCACAAGCGGCATCAATTTCTGCCTGATAGGCATTTTTCGATTGTGCCAACATGGTGCGGGCATTCAATTGCATTCTGTATTTGTTGGCCGACAAGTCCGCAGCTTTTAAAAAGATGGAACAACGTTCTTGCCAAGTTAAGGCTGCCCAAGCACTTTTAGCTTCTAATGCTGCACTAATAGCATTTGAAACGTCCTTTTGTCCACCTTCATAATAGTACCCCAAAATGTGTTGATGATCATGGGGGCAAGTCATCGCTACTTTTCGATTGCCTCGAACGAATTTTCCATTGATCTTCATATCCACCTCAATTTGTTGAGATCTCAAAGATGCTATGGTTTGCAATAGTTGGTTCTTTTCTTTAGAATCAGCCGAATAAGCGTAAATAGGCTCATTCTGGGGAGTTGGCACTTGATAAAATCCAGTTGACATTATATATTAAGAATGAAGTGTAAATTTGTGACAAATGTAATTAATTCTCTGCATTTTAGCCTAATCCAAATAAGGCCTTAGTTTATTCCATACGCTTTTATCAAGTAATTGAATTTTGTCTAATTCCTGAAAAGTAGCAATTTCAGGATGTTGATGCCGGTAAGCTAGAAAAATTTTAGCTTGAGCATAAGGCAAATAGGGATGTCTGAAATCTTTCCATTCGGTTTTTTGAATGGATAATTTCCGATAAATGCCTTGTCCAATTTGGAAGTATTTCAATTGACTATTGACCAAATTAGAATCCAGACCATAGACTTCTTTCAATTGGTTTACGGAATAAAAACCTCCTAGTTTTTCTCGATAAGCCAAAATTCGTTTAGCAAAAGCTGGCCCGATACCTGGCAGGGCAATCCACTCGAGTGAGTCGGCAGCATTGATGTCTAGCATTCGATGCATTGACTTGAAAGATTTTTTTATTTCTTTGGGGAAGGTAAAAAAACTATGTTTTTCTCTGTTTCTATTAATATATGTATAAGGATTCCATTTTGAAGCAAAATAGTTCTTATTATTATGTTGTTTAATCAACAGGGAATCAAGTTTAGTTTGGTAGTAGGTTGGATGAAAATTTAGGTCTAATTCTTTTTGATATAAATAGTTTTGATATTCGTTGAGACCAAAATAAGCAAGGATGAGTATCAGTAGAAAAGTAAATCCTTGAATTTCAGCACGAGTTAATCCAAAAATGAATCGGAGGTAGTAGTGGAGTTTGGAGCGCATGGGGTTAGGTAAAAGGTAAGAGGTAAAAGGTAAGAGGTAAAAGGTAAGAGGTAATAGGTAATAGGATTCTCTTTTCTCTCTTCTCTTTCCTCTCTTCCACTAGTTAATGATAAATTTTCAAAATTCTATTGCACATCCAAAAATTATCAGTAATTTTGCAGGCTATTTTAGGATTGAACTCTTTGAGTAAATCCAAGAAATGATTCTGAAACACCTTTTCTTTATCGTAGGGAAAATGCAAAGGGAACTCATTTCTGAATATCTACGAGGCATTCAGCTTAATTGACTCAACTGAGAAGTTGAGGATTTTTGCCCATTTGGGTCATTTTTCACATTAATTAAAACGTAAAAAAGCCTTGAGTAACATCACAGCCACCGGAAGACACAGCTTTGCGAAAACGCAGAGTGTGATCAATTATCCAGATTTTCTGGATATCCAAGTCCAATCCTTCCAGGATTTTTTCCAGCTTGAGACAGCTGCTGAAAACCGTACGGACGAAGGTTTATTTAAAGTGTTTGCTGAAAACTTTCCGATCGCAGATTCGAGAGAAAATTTCGTGCTTTCATTTGTTGATTATTCAGTAGATCCGCCGAAATATTCGGTAGATGAGTGTATCGACAGAGGATTGACGTATTCAGTACCTTTAAAAGCCAAGTTGCGTTTGATCTGTAACGATACAGACAACGAAGATTTCCAAACTATTGAGCAGGAGGTTTTCTTAGGAAACATTCCTTACATGACAGAAAGAGGTTCTTTCGTTATCAATGGTGCAGAGCGTGTGATTGTATCTCAATTACACCGTTCTCCAGGGGTTTTCTTTGCTCAATCGAAACATACAAACGGAACTAAATTGTATTCAGCGCGTATCATTCCATTCAAGGGATCTTGGATTGAATTTGCTACGGACGTAAACAATGTCATGTATGCTTACATTGACCGTAAAAAGAAATTCCCAGTAACTGTATTGTTACGTGCAATTGGTTACGGAAATGACAAGGACATTTTAGATTTATTCGGTTTAGCTGAGGAATTTGCTATTGATAAGAAATCTGTTCAAACCATCATTGGTCGTCGTTTGGCTGCAAGGGTGTTAAAAACTTGGCAAGAAGACTTCGTAGATGAAGATACAGGTGAGGTAGTTTCTATCGATCGTAACGAAATTTTAATTGAGCGTGATACCGTTATTACTGAAAATGAAATCGAAACGATTTTAGATTCAGGAATGTCGACAGTTATTTTGCACAAGGATGATGTGAACGTTTCTGATTACAACATCATTTACAATACATTACAAAAAGATACTTCTAACTCGGAAAAAGAGGCGGTAGAAGTTATTTATAAGCAATTACGTAACACAGATGCTCCAGATGAGCAAACAGCTCGTGACATCATTCAAAACTTATTCTTCTCAGATAAGCGTTATGATTTAGGAGAAGTTGGTCGTTACAGAATCAACAAAAAATTAGGCCATGACATCGCTATGGATGTGAAGGTTTTAACCAAAGAAGATATTATTTCGATTGTGAAGTATTTGATCGGTTTGATCAATTCACGTGCGGTTGTAGATGATATTGACCACCTTTCTAATCGTCGTGTTCGTACGGTGGGTGAGCAATTATATGCTCAATTTGGTGTAGGTTTAGCTCGTATGGCTCGTACTATCAAAGAGCGTATGAACGTTCGTGATAACGAAGATTTCAAGCCAGTTGATTTGATCAATGCCCGTACTTTATCGTCGGTTATTAATTCATTCTTTGGAACGAATCAATTATCACAATTCATGGATCAAACGAATCCATTGGCTGAGATTACGCACAAGCGTCGTATGTCTGCCCTTGGACCAGGTGGTTTATCTCGTGAAAGAGCAGGTTTTGAGGTACGTGACGTTCACTATACGCACTATGGTCGTCTTTGTACGATTGAAACTCCAGAGGGACCAAACATTGGTTTGATTTCATCTCTTTGTGTTCATGCAAAAGTGAATTCAATGGGCTTTATTGAAACACCTTATCGAGTAATTGAAGAAGGTAAAGTAGATACTACTAGCAATGTTCAATATTTAACAGCTGAAGAAGAAGACGGCAAGAACATTGTTCAGGCGAATGCTCCGATTGATAAAGCAAGTGGTAAATTCTTATCTGACCGTGTAAAAGCACGTTTTGAAGGCGATTTCCCATTGGTAAATCCATCAGAAGCACAATATATGGACGTTGCTCCTAACCAGATTGTATCGGTTGCGGCTTCATTGATTCCTTTCTTGGAGCATGATGATGCGAACCGTGCCTTGATGGGATCGAACATGCAACGTCAAGCGGTGCCATTATTGAGACCAGAAGCTCCAATTGTAGGAACTGGTTTAGAGCATCGTGTGGCAATCGATTCAAGAACTTTGGTCGTAGCTGAAGGAGATGGAGTGGTAGAATATGTAGATGCTTTACAAATTGTTGTTAATTACGATCAAACAGCAGAAGAAAAAGCAATCAGTTTTGATGGATCTACAAAGACTTACAAATTAATCAAGTTCCGTAGAACGAACCAAGATACAACAATCAACTTAAAACCTATCGTTTTCAAAGGCGAAAGAGTTACTAAAGGACAAGCATTGTGTCAAGGATACGCAACGGAAGCTGGAGAATTAGCTTTAGGACGTAACATGAAAGTGGCGTTCATGCCATGGCAAGGTTACAACTTTGAGGATGCGATTGTAATCTCTGAGAAAGTTGTTCGTGATGACATCTTTACATCGATTCACATTGAAGAATTTGAATTAGAAGTTCGTGATACAAAACGTGGTGAAGAAGAATTGACTTCTGAAATCCCGAACGTATCAGAAGAGACGGTTCGTAACTTAGACGAGAACGGTGTTGTTCGTGTAGGTTCTGAAGTGAAAGAAGGCGATATTTTAATTGGTAAGATTACTCCAAAAGGAGAATCAGATCCAACACCAGAAGAGAAATTATTACGTGCCATCTTTGGAGACAAAGCAGGTGATGTTAAAGATGCTTCTAAAAAAGCACCTCCATCATTGAAGGGTGTAGTAATTGATACTAAATTATTCTCTCGTCCTAAAAAGGATAAAGAAGAAAGAGAGAAGTCGAAGGCTGAATTGAAGAAATTAATGAAGCAATACAGCAAGGATTTATTAGAGATTCGTCGTATCATGATTGAGAAAACGGTTACTCTTTTAAATGGTAAAACTTCGAACGGAATTAAGCACAAATTTGGAACGGTTATCGTAGAAAAAGGAGTTAAGTTCTCTGCGAAAAACATTGAAGAGTTATTGTTCCCAGACAAAAACTTGTATCGTGATGAAAGCACTTATGCGGTTCAAGAGGAAGCAAATTTACTTTCTGATTTGATCGTGGAAGAAGCGACTACAGATGCAGATTTAAACCGAACATTCTTACAATTGATCAAAAATTACAATGTTCGTCGTAATGAAATCGCTGGTCGATTCAAGCGTGAGCGTTTTGTTTTAGAGGTTGGAGATGAATTACCAGCAGGTATCGTGAAATTGGCTAAAGTTTATATCGCAAAGAAACGTAAGTTGAAAGTAGGTGATAAGATGGCGGGTCGTCACGGTAATAAAGGGGTTGTAGCACGTATCGTTCGTGAGGAAGATATGCCATTCTTGGAAGATGGAACACCAGTAGATATCGTATTGAATCCACTTGGGGTACCTTCTCGTATGAACTTAGGTCAGATTTATGAAACTGTATTAGGTTGGGCTGGACAAAAATTAGGCAAGCGTTATGCGACACCTATCTTTGACGGTGGAACTGAAGCAGAAGTAGCTGCTGAGTTAACTTTAGCTGGTTTACCGGATTGGGGCCGTACTTATTTATACAATGGATTAACTGGAGATATGTTTGACCAACCTGTAACGGTTGGTATCATTTACATGTTGAAATTAGGTCACTTGGTTGATGATAAGATGCACGCTCGTTCGATTGGACCATACTCATTGATTACGCAACAACCATTGGGAGGTAAAGCTCAATTTGGAGGTCAGCGTTTTGGTGAGATGGAGGTTTGGGCTCTTGAGGCATTCGGTGCAGCTAATATCTTACAAGAGATTTTAACTGTGAAGTCGGATGACGTAATAGGCCGTGCCAAAGCTTATGAGGCAATCGTAAAAGGTGAAAATATGCCGAAACCAAATATTCCAGAATCATTCAACGTATTGATTCATGAATTAAGAGGTTTAGCATTAGAAATCACTTTAGAGTAATAAATAAGGCTGGCAACAGCCTTTAAAAAAGGCAATCATTTTCCAAAAAAATATACAAGAAAATGTCATTTAAAAAGACTAGAAAACTGAATAGCGACTTCCAGAAAGTGACCATCTCATTGGCATCACCTGAGTCGATCTTAGAAGGTTCAAATGGAGAGGTAACACAACCTGAAACCATCAATTATAGAACCTACAAACCCGAAATGGGCGGTTTATTCTGCGAGCGAATTTTCGGTCCAACCAAGGACTGGGAATGTCACTGTGGAAAATACAAAAGAATCCGTTATAAAGGTATCATCTGCGACCGTTGCGGTGTAGAGGTTACTGAAAAGAAAGTACGTCGTGAGCGTATGGGCCATATTGAATTAGTGGTTCCTGTAGCACACATTTGGTACTTCCGTAGCTTACCGAATAAAATCGGTTATATGCTTGGGCTATCAACCAAAAAATTGGATCAAATCATCTATTACGAAAGATACGTAGTAGTTCAAGCTGGTATGTATGCGAGCGAAGGTAAAATCGGTAGTCAATACTTGGATTTCTTAACAGAAGACGAGTATTTAGACATCTTAGATAAATTACCTCGTGAGAATCAACATTTACCAGATGAAGATCCAAACAAATTCATCGCTAAGATGGGTGCGGATGCTTTGAATATGTTGTTAACTCGTATCGATTTAGATATTTTATCGGCTGACTTACGTCATTCGGCAGATACTGAATCTTCACAACAACGTAAAGCAGAAGCATTGAAGCGTTTGAAAGTGGTTGAAGCTTTCCGTGAATCAATTGGCCGTATTGATAACCGTCCTGAGTGGATGATCATCAAAATGGTACCTGTTATTCCACCAGAATTGCGTCCATTAGTACCTTTAGATGGTGGCCGTTTTGCTACATCTGACTTGAACGATTTATATCGTCGTGTTATCATCCGTAATAACCGTTTGAAGCGTTTGATCGAAATCAAAGCTCCAGAGGTAATTTTACGTAATGAGAAACGTATGTTACAAGAGGCTGTTGACTCATTGTTCGACAACTCACGTAAAGTAAATGCTGTACGTTCAGAAGGAAACCGTGCTTTGAAATCTCTTTCTGATATGTTGAAAGGTAAGCAAGGTCGTTTCCGTCAGAACTTATTGGGTAAGCGTGTTGACTACTCTGGTCGTTCGGTTATTGTGGTAGGTCCTGAATTGAAAATGCATGAGTGTGGTTTACCGAAAGATATGGCGGCTGAATTATTCAAACCGTTTGTTATCCGTAAGTTGATTGAGCGTGGAATTGTAAAAACAGTAAAATCTGCGAAGAAAATTGTTGATCGTAAGGATCCAGTTGTTTGGGATATTTTGGAAAATGTAATGAAAGGACACCCGGTTCTTTTAAACCGTGCTCCTACTTTGCACCGTTTGGGTATCCAAGCTTTCCAACCAAAATTAATTGAAGGAAAAGCAATCCAATTACACCCATTAACTTGTACTGCATTCAACGCCGACTTTGACGGTGACCAGATGGCTGTTCACGTTCCACTAGGACATGAAGCTGTTTTGGAAGCCTCTTTATTGATGTTGGCATCTCATAATATCCTTAACCCTGCCAATGGAGCGCCTATCACGGTACCATCACAAGACATGGTTTTGGGACTTTATTATGTAACCAAAGGTAGAAAATCGACTGAAACACATAAAGTAGCAGGAGAAGGAAACCGTTTCTACGGATTTGAGGAGGTTGTTATCGCCTTGAACGAGAAGAAATTATCGAAACATGCTAATATCGTTGTGAAAGCAAAGGTTCGTAAAGATGACGGATCATTGGTAGATGAAATGGTAGAAACTGTTGCAGGACGTGTTTTATTCAACTTATGTGTTCCAACACAAGTAGGATATATCAATGAATTGTTGACTAAGAAGAAATTGCAACAAATCATCTCACAAGTTCACAAAATTTGTGGTATGGCTCGTACAGCACAATTCTTGGATGATATTAAAGAATTAGGTTTCCAACAAGCCTTCCATGGTGGTTTATCCATGGGTATTGGTGATGTTCAGATTCCAGCTGAAAAAGCTTCATTGGTTATCAAGGCGCAAGAAGATGTTCAAGCGGTTTGGGATAACTATTTAATGGGTTTAATCACGGATAACGAGCGTTACAATGCAGTTATTGACATTTGGACTAAAGTTAACTCGAAGATTACGGAGACGTTAATGAAGCAAATGGAAGAGGATAACCAAGGTTTCAATGCGATTTATATGATGATGCACTCTGGAGCCCGTGGTTCTCGTGAGCAAATTCGTCAATTAGGTGGTATGAGAGGTTTGATGGCGAAACCACAAAAGAACTTACAAGGTTCTGTGGGTGAGATCATTGAAAATCCGATTTTATCTAACTTTAAAGAAGGTCTAGACGTATTAGAGTACTTTATTTCTACACACGGTGCGCGTAAAGGTTTGGCCGATACTGCCCTTAAAACGGCGGATGCTGGTTACTTAACACGTCGTTTACATGACGTTGCACAAGACGTAATCGTGAATGAAGAAGATTGTGGTACTTTACGTGGTATTAATGTATTCCCATTGAAAGACAATGAGGAAATCATTGAGCCATTATCAGAGCGTATCTTGGGTCGTGTTTCTATCCATGATGTATATGATCCAATTACCAATGAGCTAATTGTAGCTTCTGGTGATGAAATCAACGAAGAAATTGCAAATCGTATTGATGAAACAGCTATCGAATCAGTTGAAATTCGTTCTGTATTAACTTGTGAAACTAGAGAAGGTGTTTGTGCGAAATGTTACGGACGAAACTTAGCAACAGCAGCGATGGTTAATCAAGGTGAAGCGGTAGGTGTAATTGCCTCTCAATCGATTGGTGAGCCAGGAACTCAGTTGACATTACGTACTTTCCACGTGGGGGGTACTGCTCAAAACGTTTCTTTGGATGCTAGCGTAAAATCTAAGTTTGATGGTATCGTTAAATTTGAAGAGGTACGTTCGGTAAGCTCTACTGATGCGGAAGGAAATGCAGTTGAAATTGTTATGGGACGTTCTGGAGAGGTTCAAATCATCAATCCAGCGAACAACCAAGTTTTCATGACAAACAATATCCCTTATGGATCATTCTTAAGTGTGAAGGATGGTCAAAAAATCAAAAAAGGAGATACAATTTGTGCATGGGATCCATACAATGCGGTTATCTTATCAGAAGCTGAAGGTAAAGTAGCATTTGAAGCCATCGAAGAAAACAATACTTACAAAGAAGAAGCGGATGAGCAAACAGGCTTACGTGAAAAAGTAATTATTGAATCGAAGGATAAAACGAAAAACCCTTCTGTATTGATTACAGCGAAAGGAAAAGAAGATCTAGTGTACAACGTACCAGTAGGTGCGCGTTTGGCAGTAGATGAAGGAGATAAAATCAAAGCGGGTCAGATCATCGCGAAGATTCCACGTGCTGCGGGTAAAACTCGTGACATTACGGGAGGTCTTCCACGTGTAACTGAGTTATTTGAGGCACGTAATCCATCTAACCCAGCGGTTGTTTCTGAAATTGACGGTGTTATTTCTTATGGTATCATCAAACGTGGTAACCGTGAGATCATTGTAACTCCAAAAGAAGGAGCTGAGCGTCGTTACTTGGTACCATTGACAAGATTTATCTTGGTTCAAAACAATGACTTCGTACGTGCAGGTACGCCATTATCAGACGGAGCAATTACTCCATCAGACATCTTGGCTATCAAAGGACCAACAGCTGTTCAAGAGTATTTAGTAAATGAAATCCAAGACGTATATCGTCTTCAAGGTGTAAAAATCAACGATAAGCACATCGAATGTATTGTTCGTCAAATGATGCAAAAAGTTGAAATCCTTGAGCCAGGTGATACTCAATTCTTACAAGGTCAAAATGTAGATCGTTTCGCATTCCGTGAGGAGAATGATCAAATTTTGGATAAGAAAGTAATTACTGAAGCAGGAGATTCAGAGAAATACAAAGCAGGTATGATTATTTCTGCTCGTGCTTTACGTGATGAAAATTCATCATTGAAGCGTAGAGATATGAAGATCATGAAAGTACGTGATGCTGCAGCAGCGGTATCATCTGCTAACTTGCAAGGTATCACGCAAGCCTCTTTAGGTACTCAATCGTTTATCTCAGCAGCATCTTTCCAAGAAACTACGAAAGTACTTTCTGAAGCATCGATCAGAGCGAAACAAGATACCTTAGATGGTTTGAAAGAAAACGTAATTGTTGGACACTTAATTCCAGCAGGAACAGGATTACGTAAATACAAAGATATCATGGTGACTCCAGTAGATGAATTGAAGCAATTAGAAGCGAGAAATGCTTCTATGGACGATTCAGAAGTGGTAACTAGAAAATCAAGTGTTGAAAATTAATCCTTTCGAATTCTAAGATTAAAAGCCCCTACAGAAATGTGGGGGCTTTTTTTATCTAAAATAAACATTTACTATCACAGATAAAATTGTAAATTTGATTAGATTAAATGATTACTAGCTTAACAAAATATTCAAAAAAACAAGATAATTAACCCCCCATAACCATGTCAAATAACCCAGAAGAAAATCAATTGAATATCGAATTACCAGAAGAAATGGCTGAAGGTGCTTATGTAAATTTAGCACTCATCGCCCACTCACCTTCAGAATTTGTGTTGGATTTTATCCGTATACTTCCTGGAATTCCTAAAGCAAAAGTAAAATCGAGAGTGGTTATGACGCCAGATCACGCTAATCGTTTGTTGATGGCTTTGCAAGAAAATATTGCGAAATACGAAGAGGCTTTTGGACCTATTTCCAAAGACAATGATGGTTCAGGTTTCAATTTTCCGATGAACTACAATGGGCCTATCGGCGAAGCGTAAACGTTTTAAATTTTTTATTTCTTCCAAAAGGATAAGTTTTTGTAAAATTTCAGGTAAATTATTAAGTTTTACGCCTTTAGAGAGATAATTCATTTAAAATTTTTGTGTTATGGCCATGCCAATATTGAGCAATCAAACTTTATCAGACAATCAATTCAATCCACAGGTAAAGCTTGTTTGCCCGAACCCTGAAATAAAAAATTACCCAGAAAAAATACTTCAATTTGGTACTGGGGTTTTATTGCGTGGTCTGTGCGACTACTTCATTGATAAAGCCAATCAAAAAGGAATTTTCAAAGGTCGTGTTGTTTTGGTTAAATCGACTTCCAAAGGAGATTCCAATGCTTTTGAGCAACAAGACAATTTATATACACATTGTGTAAAAGGCATAGAAGAAGGCAAAGAGGTAGAAGAATATTTGGTTAATTCTTCCATCTCTAGAACCTTGGTTGCCAATTCAGAATGGGACCAAATTTTGGCATGTGCACAAAATCCCGACATGCAAATTGTCATTTCCAACACCACGGAAGTTGGTATTCAATACCTCGCCAATGACACCCTTTTTGGACAAGCACCTAAATCTTTCCCTGCCAAATTATTAGCCTTTCTTCATGCACGTTACGAGCATTTCAAAGGAGCTGAATCCGCGGGAATGGTCATTATTCCAACAGAATTAATCATCAATAATGGTGATGTTTTGAAAGGCATTTTGATGCAATTGGCCGAAGAACATCAATTAGATAGCCAATTTATTGCTTGGTTAACAAGTGCGAATCGTTTCTGCAATTCTTTGGTAGATAGAATCGTTCCTGGAAAACCCGATGCGGAAACCATAGAAAAGATACAACAAGATTTGGGATATCAAGATTCCTTGTTGATTATTTCAGAAGTTTACCGACTTTGGGCCATACAAGGTGACGATAAGGTAAGAAAAGTACTTAGTTTCGCAAGTGCTGATCCGGGAGTTATCATTCAAGAAGATATTGAGATTTACCGTGAATTAAAACTACGCTTATTGAATGGAACCCATACATTAATGTGTGGAATGGCTTATTTATTGGGCTTCCGTTTGGTCAAAGATGTGATGGCTAACTCCTATTTCAGTAAACTAATCATGAATTTGATGTTGAGTGAATTGGCCTTTGCCATTCCGTATAAAATGGATTTCAAAGTGGCAGATCGTTTCGGAAGATCGGTGTTGGATCGTTTTAAAAATCCATTCATCAATCATAAATTGATTGATATTACGGTACAGTATAGTACCAAAATGCGTATGCGTAATATTCCTTTGCTATTGAATTATTACAAGGAATTTGGCAAAGCACCTGAATTGATCAGCATGGGTTTTGCGGCCTATTTGCAATTTATGCATGCCGTTAAAGAGGAAAATGGACAATATTTCGGCGAATGCAATGGAGAATTTTATCCTATTCAGTGCGATTTAGCTGGGTATTTTTATGAAGCTTGGAAGAATTTCGATTTACATGCTGTTTTGGCAGATGAAAAATTATGGGGTAGTGATTTAACCCAATTACCAGGTTTTGAAGAGGCAGTGGGGAAATACGTTTGATTTAGTTATTAGTTTTTAAGTATTAGTTATTAGATAACCAACAACTAATAACTAACACCTGATAACTAATATCTAATAACTAATACCTAAAATAATTAGATATGAAACCATTTTTAAACGAAGATTTTTTATTGCAATCGGAAACGGCAAAAGTATTGTATCATCAATATTCTGCCAATATGCCGATTGTTGATTATCACAATCATTTGATTCCTCAACAAATTGCGGAAGACAAACAATTTGATAATATCACTCAAATTTGGTTATACGGCGACCATTACAAATGGCGCGCTATGCGAACCCATGGAGTGGATGAAAAATACATTACGGGAAATGCCAGCGATGAAGAGAAATTTCTTAAATGGGCAGAAACCGTTCCTTATACCATGCGAAATCCTTTGTATCATTGGACGCATTTGGAATTACAACGCTATTTTGGTGTAACTGAATTACTCAATTACGAATCGGGCAAAAGAATTTATGACCAATGTTCTGAATTACTCCGTAAAAAAGAATATTCCGTTCGAAATTTATTGCTAAAAATGAACGTAAAGGTTTTGTGTACCACAGATGACCCAATCGACAATTTAGCTTATCATCAACAAATTGCTGCGAGTGGTTTTTCGATCAAAGTACTTCCTACCTTCCGACCGGACAAAGCTATGGCAGTGGATGATGAATTAGCGTTCATCGAATACATGAATCAATTGAGTAAGGTGGTTGGATACTCGATTAACCATTTATCCGATTACAAAAAAGCCATCAAAGATCGTCACGATTTCTTTCATTCAGTGGGTTGTCGATTGAGCGATCATGGACTAGAGCATATTTACGCAGAGGACTATACGGAGGAAGAAATTGAACATATTTTTGAAAGATTACATGCGGGAAAAACGATCAATAAAAAAGAAAAGTGGCAGTTTAAATCTGCTATGTTGGTTTATTTTGCCCATTTAGATCATTCCAGAGGTTGGACGCAACAATTCCATTTGGGAGCTTTGAGAAATAACAATAACCGTCTTTTGGCAAGTTTAGGTCCTGATACAGGTTTTGACTCGATTGGCGATTTTGAACAAGCGAAACCTTTGTCGAAATTCTTAAATACCTTGGATTCAACCAATCAATTGGCTAAGACAATTTTATACAATTTGAATCCAAGAGACAATGAATTATTAGCAACCATGATTGGTAATTTCCAAGATGGAACCATCGTTGGAAAAATACAATACGGTTCAGGCTGGTGGTTTTTAGACCAAAAAGATGGCATGGAAAAGCAAATCAATGCCTTATCTAACATGGGATTATTAAGTCATTTTGTTGGAATGTTAACCGACTCAAGAAGTTTCTTATCTTTCCCAAGACATGAATATTTCAGAAGAATTTTATGTAATTTACTAGGCCAAGATGTAGAAAACGGAGAACTTCCTGCTGATACAGCTTGGTTAGGCAAGTTGGTTTCAGACATCAGCTACAACAATGCCGCTCAATTTTTTAATTTCGATTAATCAATGAAAAAAATAGTTACTTTCGGAGAAATCATGGGTCGTTTAAGTCCTCCAGGTTATGGCCGAATCACCCAAGCTCAATCCCTTAATCTTACCTTCGGAGGAGGAGAAGCCAATGTTTCAGGAAGTTTAGCTCATTTGGGATTACCTGCTGCACACGTTACCCGCTTTCCAGACCATGAAATGGGAAAGGCAGCTACCGAATACTTCCGAAAAGTAGGCGTAGATATGTCGCATGTACAATATGGTGGCGAAAGATTAGGTTTGTATTATACCGAATTTGGGGCAGCCATGCGTCCTAGCAAAGTGGTTTATGATAGAACCAACTCTTCTTTTTCGAGCTTAGACCCGAAAGAATTTAATTGGGAAGAAATCTTAAAAGATGCTCAATGGTTTCACTGGACAGGTATTTCGCCTGCCATTTCAGCGTCTGCTGCCCAAGCAACTAAAGAGGCTATCGCAGTGGCCAATAAACTAGGTATCACGGTTTCAGCAGATGTCAATTACCGAAAAAATTTATGGCAATATGGTAAATCCGTACAAGAAGTAATGCCCGATTTAATTGCGGGTTGTGATATCATCGTTTGCGGAAAAGGAGATGCAGAAGATATTTTAGGAATTGTGCCAGATGGTAAATCGAAAAGCAATTTCGAATCCATTTGCAAACAAATCATGGCTAGATTTCCCAAAATCAAAAAAATCATTAATACCAAAAGAGGTCAGATTTCAGCTTCCCAAAATACCTTATCTGGCGTTTCATTCGATGGGAAAAACTATGTTAAATCTGACACAGTTGAAATTAGTCAAATCGTTGACCGCATTGGAGGAGGAGACGCTTTTATGGCGGGTTATATTTATGGAAATATTGTTTTAAAAGACGAAGCGCAATCATTGGCATTCGCCGTGGCAGCATCTGCTCTGAAGCATACCATAGAAGGAGATATTAATTTAGCAAATTTAGATGAAATAGAAACAGTCATGAATGGCGACATTACAGGACGATTAAAAAGATAATTATGGCAAGGAATTCATCCACAGTAGTTTACCAAAGAATTGAAGAAACACCCATCGTTCCTTTGTTTTTTAATCCCGATTTGGGCATTGCAAAAAAGGTTCTAAAGGCTTGTTATGATGGCGGCATTCGAGTGTTTGAATTCACCAATCGTGGTCAAGAAGCCCCACAAATTTTTGCCAAATTAATCGAATACGTAGAAGTAGAATGTCCAGACCTCGTTTTGGGAATTGGTACCATTTACGATGCAAAACAAGCTGCACAATTTATTGAGATGGGTGCCGATTTTATGTTACAGCCATTCACAACACCAGAAGTAGGCGAAATTTGTGGAAAGCACGATATCCCTTGGATGCCGGGTACTATGACTTTGACCGAAATCAGAAATGCGGAAGTTTTAGGAGCGAAGTATATTAAAATTTTCCCAGGAAATGTAGTAGGACCTGCATTTGTCAAGGCCTTAAAAGGACCCATGCCGAACAGCAAAATTATGGTTACGGGCGGAGTAGAACCCAACAAAGAAAGTTTATCTACGTGGTTCTCCGCAGGAGCATCTGCTGTGGGTATGGGATCTCAATTATTCCCTCCTAGCTTGATCAAGGAACAAAATTATCAATCCATTTCAAATACCATCACTCAACTTATTCAAACTTACAGAGAATTATAATTTCTCAAAAAAACTCTAAACCATGGAAAAAATAGGAAAATATCGCTGGAGAATTTGCGCATTGCTCTTCTTCGCAACAACGATCAACTACTTGGACAGACAAGTAATTGGACTTTTGAAACCCGTACTAGAAGACGATTTCAAATGGACAGAATCTGACTATTCATTCATTGTCATTTGTTTCCAATCGGCCTATGCCATCAGCTTATTAGGATTTGGAGGCATCATTGACCGAATTGGCACCAAACTAGGATATTCCATCTCAATTGTTGTTTGGAGCATCGCAGCGATGTTGCACGCTTTAGCAACAGGAACATTAAGTTTTGCGTTTATGCGTGGATTATTGGGATTAGGTGAAGCAGGAAATTTTCCCGCAGCGATAAAGACCGTAGCAGAATGGTTTCCTAAAAACGAAAGAGCCTTAGCAACGGGTATTTTTAATTCTGGAGCTAACATTGGAGCTGTTGCAGCACCGATTTTAGTACCTTGGATTTTAGGTGTTTATGGCTGGGAAATGGCCTTTATTGTGACAGGAGCAATCGGATTTATTTGGTTGATTTTCTGGTGGTTATATTATGAAGTTCCATCTAAACACAAAGAATTAAGTAAAGAGGAATTTGATTACATCCATGCAGACATGGAAGCAAAAGATGAAAATCAAGAACCTGTAAAATGGGCTAAATTATTTGGATTCAAACAAACATGGGCATTTTTCTTTGGCAAAATGTTAACGGATCCCATTTGGTGGTTTTTCCTATTCTGGTTGCCTTCTTATTTCAAAGAAAGATTTGAATTGGATTTAAAAAAGCCAAGTTTGGAATTGATTATCGTTTATACTGCTACCACGATTGGTAGTATTGGAGGTGGATATTTATCAGGTTGGTTAATCAACAAAGGTTGGCCTTCTTTTAAAGCAAGAAAATATTCCATGTTGAGCTTTGCGGTTGCAGTAATCCCCATTGTTTTAGCCCGTTATTGCGATAATATTTGGCAAGCTGTTGGATTAATTTCATTGGCGGCAGCGGCTCACCAAGCTTGGTCTGCGAATATTTACTCCATCGCAACGGATATGTTCCCGAAAAAAGCCGTTAGTTCTGTGATTGGTATCGGAGGAATGGCTGGATCTGTAGGAGGAATTTTCTTCCCAATGATTGTCGGTTTTGTCTTGGATAAATACGAATTATTGGGCAACAAAAACGATGGATATAACATCATCTTCTTGCTTTGCGGAAGTGCTTATATGTTAGCTTGGCTAATCATTTATACCTTGGTTCCTAAGTTGGAAGAAGCGAAACTTTGATAATTATGAGTTATGAATTATGAATTATGAATTATGAATTGAGGTTTAATTTAAATAGGGAATAACTTACAATTCATAATTCATAACTCATAATTCCTTCGCTTCCTCCCAATAAACATCCATTTCGGCTAAACTCATATCCGACAAGGTTTTGCCATTTTCCTTGGCGCGTTTTTCCAAATGTTGGAAACGTTGAATAAACTTGCGATTGGTGCGTTCCAATGCTGTTTCTGGATTAATATCAATAAATCTGGCAAAATTCACTAAGCTAAAAATCAAATCACCTAATTCCCCTTCGGCTTTGCTTTTCTGATTTTCATCCAAGTCTTTACCTACAAATTCCGCCTTAAATTCCCCTAATTCTTCTTCTACCTTTTCCCAAACCTGCTCCTTTTCTTCCCAATCGAATCCGGCTCCTCTGGCTTTTTCTTGAATTCTCATCGACTTCACTAAGGCAGGTAAAGAACCTGGGACTCCAGATAAAACCGATTTATTGCCCTCTTTCAACTTCAATGCCTCCCAGTTGGACTTGACTTGCTCTTCCGTTTCTGCAACAACATCACCATAAATATGTGGGTGTCGAGAAATAAGCTTTTCGCAAATGCTATTCAAAACATCAGTTACGTCAAAGGCTGATTGCTCAGAACCAATTTTACTATAGAATACTAAATGCAAAAACACATCCCCTATTTCTTTTTTGATTTCATTCAAATCGCCCTCTAATATGGCATCAGACAATTCATAGGTTTCTTCGATGGTCAAATGTCGTAAAGTATCCATTGTCTGTTTTTTATCCCAAGGACATTTTTCACGCAAATCGTCCATGATGACTAATAATCGATCGAAGGCTTCCGCTGATTTGGGGTATTTCATAAGGGTGATTTAATTGAACAATAAATTTAGTTATTAGTTTTTAGTTATTAGTTATTAGAGTCTTTGTTAAAACACATTTTAAGTGCATAAAAAAACTAATAACTAATAACTAATAACTTAAAACCTTTCCTCATCCTTGAAGAAAATCAGAATATTGATTGGAAATATAAGTAACTAGATAGTAAATCTAATTTTCTTTTTTTAAGGGGTAATGCGTCCCCTTACCCCCTGCAATTTACACGTTTAAAAGTTCAGTTATTTGATAAAATTTTAGGAAGAGAAAGAAGAGAGGAGAGAGAAAGAGGAAAACGCGCTCAGCTGTGCTGAGTGTGTACGATGATTTGAATTTGTAGTTCAATTACACAATACACTTTGCCTTTGTGTTACCACCAGTTTTTAACCACTAAGTTCACAAAGGAAATTTTAACCTTTAATTCGCATTACTTAAGTATTAGCGTCTATGCTAAAAGAGATTTTAATTGAAAAAACTAATACCTAATACCTAATAACTAATAACTTAAAACTAAATTTGCTTTTTAAAAATCACACATGGACTTTCAATTAGTTTCTTCTTATCAACCTACTGGAGATCAGCCAGAAGCCATCAAACAATTGGTTGCAGGCTTGAAAAAAGAAGAGGCTTCCCAAACACTTTTGGGGGTAACAGGTTCAGGAAAAACATTTACTATTGCCAATGTCATCAAAGAAGTCAATCGACCGACTTTGATATTGAGTCATAACAAAACATTAGCCGCACAGTTATATGGAGAATTCAAGCATTTTTTCCCAGAAAATGCGGTAGAATATTTCATCTCCTATTACGATTATTACCAACCTGAAGCATTTATTGCAACAACAGGTACCTACATTGAAAAAGATTTATCCATCAATCAAGAAATTGAGAAATTACGTTTAGCCACAACCTCTTCGTTGATGTCTGGCAGACGCGACATCATTGTGATCGCCTCCGTTTCTTGTATTTATGGTATGGGTAATCCCGATGAATACCGAAATTCCATTTTACGTATTGGCGTTGGGGAAATTATTTCCAGAAATCAATTCCTCTTCCGTTTGGTAGAAATCTTGTATGCAAGAACCGAGGGCGAATTTTTGCGCGGTACTTTCCGTGTAAAAGGTGATACCGTTGATATATTTTTAGCGTATGCTGATTTTGGTTATCGAATTATTTTCTTTGGCGACGAAATTGAAGAAATTCATCGCATTGATCCATGGACAGGTAAGAAAATTTCTACCGAAAAAATGGTCGCCATTTTCCCTGCCAATTTATTCGTAACGGGTCGTGAGACCATGCAAAGAGCCATTTCAGATATTCAAGCAGATTTGGTGAATCAAATTTCTTATTTCGGGAAAGAAGGCCGACTAACGGAAGCTGAGCGTATCAAACAAAGAACAGAATTCGACTTAGAAATGATGCGGGAATTGGGTTATTGCTCAGGGATTGAAAATTATTCGAGGTACTTTGATGCTCGAAAACCCGGACAAAGACCATTCTGTTTATTGGACTTTTTCCCAGAAGATTTTCTGATGGTCGTGGATGAGAGTCACGTAACCATGCCCCAAATAAAAGCCATGTACGGTGGCGATCGTTCCAGAAAAGAATCTTTGGTGGAATATGGGTTCCGATTGCCTTCTGCCATGGACAACCGCCCTTTGACCTTTCAAGAATTTGAAGATTTAATCGGTCAAACAATTTATGTTTCAGCAACTCCTTCTGAATATGAATTGAAAAAATCGGAAGGCGTAGTTGTTGAACAAATCATTCGTCCAACAGGCTTATTGGACCCACTAATTGAAGTTCGTCCGACCAAAAATCAAATCGACGATTTATTAGATGAAGTAAATGACCGTATTAAAAAGAATGAAAGGGTATTGATTACCACTTTGACCAAAAGAATGGCCGAGGAACTTTCTAAATTTTTAGATCGTGTGGGAATAAAATGCCGCTACATTCACTCTGAAATAAAAACTTTGGAGCGAGTAGAGATTCTGCGTGAACTTCGTTTGGGAGTTATTGATGTGTTGGTCGGGGTAAATTTATTGAGAGAGGGATTGGATTTGCCAGAGGTATCGCTGGTGGCCATCATGGATGCTGACAAAGAAGGATTTTTACGAGATATTCGATCATTGATTCAGACCATTGGTAGAGCAGCCAGGAATGAAAATGGAAAAGTTTTGATGTATGCAGATAAAATGACAGGTTCCATGGAATTAGCCATCTCTGAAACCAACCGCAGAAGGGCGAAGCAAATGGCCTATAATGAGGAGCATGGGATTACTCCTAAAACCATTTTACGTAGTCATGATGAGATCATGGAACAAACTTCCATCGCAGATCGAATGGCTAAACCTACCAAAAACTATTTATTAAAACCAGAAGAACAAATCGCTGCCGCAGATCCATTGTTGGCTTATATGTCAAAAGCTGAACTGAACAAACAAAAAGAAGCCGTCAAAAAAGAAATGGAAAAAGCCGCCAAGGAACTCGACTTCCCGTTGGCTGCTAGATTCAGAGATGAATTATTGGCGATTGAAAAGTTGATGGAGGAAAAGAAATAGTCGCTTACTTTTTACCTACTAAATGGTAAAAGATATAACTTAGAATTTTATCGATAAAATTTAATATACCCCAACCTGATGGAAAATTAAATATTCGTTTTCGTTCAAATGGATTGGGGGAATTATATGTGTTATACAATTTTTTAAGGTAGGAAAGGAAGGTATAACCTTGATCCTGAGAATGATGCAAAATTTGTTCATAATTCCAACGAGGGATCATTTTATTCCAATAATTAGCCTTTCCCCAAAAATCAACAGTCAAGTGAATTTTCTTTGGCGCATAATGTTGTAACTCGTTTTCAATTGCTTCAGGAAGCTCAAAGGCAAAAACCTCTCGAATCAACCAAAAACCATTTTTTACGACTGTCAAAACATTAAAATCTTTGGCTTGTTGCAGCATTAATTGCCAATCGATTTGGTCTTGATAGGTTTTCATAAAGGCTAATAAATCAACCAAATCCTTGAATTTCAACCAGAATTCTTTGCCTCCATGGTGAAAAATCAAAGACCAGAACAAGGCCTCCGGACGAGTCACAACGATTTTTTGACCATAAAAATTTAGCTGTTCGGTTTGATCAAACAAAAACGACAAATCGAATTGGTAATAAAAAAACTGATTGAATAATTCCCAATGAAAATCGACGTTATAGGATTTTTTATCAAAATGCAATTCTTGAAAATTAGAACCATTGATTAATTCTTGCAAATCTGAATCCAAATTTTTGGAGGTATGGAATGTCCCTAAATCTCTGCATTGATAATTTTCTTTGATCAAAATCTTCATCCCCTTCAAAGAATCACTCTTTTTAAACAAAAAATCAATGTCCGTACTTTCTCGCAATAGTTTGTTTTGGTATAACAATTGAGTATAAAGCGCCCCTTTTAATAAAAGAGGTGATATTCCTTCATTCTCAAACAATGTATATAATCGCTTAATTTCGAGTACATTATCCAAATTGCTTTTAGCTCTTTGTTGGGCAAATTTTTGATAAAAATGAGACAGATTCGTTGGCAAAACGGCTTGCTGTTGATTGGCTGAAAAAGCAACGTGACGCATGCCATGGTAAGCACATGCTTTCTTAAATTTTGGCCAATTGATCCCGTCTACTTTAAAAGTAGAATTCACCTGAAGGATCTCTTGTTGGACCATTTGAACCAACAAAGCTAATTCGCGAGAAAGTGCGAGTACTTTTTTCATCTACACTTTTTGCTGTTCGTATAACTGATTAAAAATCACGGAACTCGTTTTCAATTCATCAAATGTTCCTTGTTCCACAATTTCCCCTTGATCCATCACTAAAATTTTATCCACAAATTTCAAATTATAGAGTCGATGGGTGATAATGATACTTACTTTATCTTCCGATTTTGCTTTGATATTTTCAATTATTTTGGCCTCCGCAATAGCGTCAATAGAGCTTGTGGGTTCATCGAAAATCCATAAAGGACTATTCCTGAAAAATGCCCTCGCAATCACTAATTTTTGCCATTGCCCTCCACTCAACTGCACCCCAGCCCCAAAAATTCGGCCTAATTTAGAATGGTGTTTATGTGGAAATTGATGAACGAAATCTTGCGCATCCGCCATTTGCAATGCCTCCAACAACCGATCTTCCCTATTCATCTCCTCTTCCTGACAACCCATCTCGATGAATTCTTGAATCGATACATAATATTTCTCAAAATCTTGAAAAACAAACGTGGATTCATTCGCGAAAAGACCCTCATCAATTTGATGAATTGATCTATTTTTCCAACGCAAATCCCCTTGCGTCGGAATATAAAGTCCCGCCAGTAATTTAACCAAGGTACTTTTTCCTGAACCATTTGCTCCAACTATCGCAATCGTCTCACCTTTCTTGATTTTAAAATCAATGTTTTTCAAAACCCAATGATCAGATTCAGGATATTTGAAGGACAAACCTTCTACTTCTAGTTCATGGGTTAAATACTTGTCAAAATATTTAATTTCTCTCTTTTCTTCTTTCAAATCGAGATAATCAAACAAATCTTTTAAAAATACTCGCTGTTGCAACAATTGAACCCAACTTTGTAGAAAAGTTTTCAAGGTAGATTGAATCCTTTGTAGGCCTTGTAAATAAATCACCAAAACACTAATTCCAATGACCTTAGCAATGGCCAAATCGATGAGCTGGTACATCACCATGACAATCACTGCGACTTCCAACAATTCAGCTAAACCTGAAAAAAAGCTAATTTTCAATTGCAAAGAGCGCTTTTTCTGAAAAATAAAAGCTTTGAAAACACTAAATTGAGTAATCCATTTGGCGCCCATATTCAAAGTCTTTACCTCTTTGGCATAAGAAACACCCAGCAACAACTGATGTAAGTAATTCGACTCTCGTTCTTGTCGAACCAACTTTTTATCCAACTGGGCAAGCGCATTGCCAGAAATCCACTTAATAACAGAAAGCGGAATTGCCAACAAAACAATCCACCAAGCAAAATCGCTTAACAATTTAAAAAAGTAAGAAACCAAGGCTAGCAATGAAAAACTGCTCACTAAAACCGATTGCAATACTTGATACACTTGAGGTATTTTGTACAGGGATTGCTGCTGAGCCAAATGAAGGCTGTTTTGATAGTCTGAGTTTTCATTAAACTCGAAAGGAATTTTTGTACTCTTATTTAAAATCTTCTCACTAAAAAAGGCACTAACCTGATGCTGGTTGTTAAAACTTAGGTAGGATTGGATTTGCTGAACAAGCAGATTTAGCACATAAACCCCAGCCATCAAAAATAAATAATGCAAAATATTGGCGTCTAAGGTTTTAGCTAATAAAACCTGATCTAAAAGTTGTTTGGTAAAAAACAAAACAAGAACCGGAATGCCAGCCAATAAACCCTGCATCAGTAATTGAAAAACAAAACCCATCGGATTTGCTTTCCAGATCATTCCATAAGCCCTAAAATAATCCTTGATATAGTTCATTCTACTGTCAATTTGCCTAAAATAAACTGAACACTTGACTTGGCACTAACATGCTCTGTTTTGATCCATAAATCCGCGTTCAAAGGCGAATCAAAGGGTGAATCTATTCCTGTAAAATTCCTTAAGCCTTCCTGCCTAACCTTAGCATATAAACCTTTAGGATCTCTTTCTTGACAAATTGCCAAAGGCGTGTCCACAAAAACTTCAAAATAATCTTCTCCTAATATAGCTCGATTCGATTTCCGCATTGATTCCAAGGGGGTAATGAGCGCCACTATCACCCAAAAACCTTGCGCCAAAAACAATTTGGCCACTTCTGCCGTCCTGCGAACATTTTCCACTCTGTCCGAATCTGAAAATCCTAAATTGCTATTTAAACCCGTCCTTAATACATCTCCATCCAAAACCACGACTTGTTGGCCGCCCTTTCCAAGTTCTTTGGCTAATTCTTCAGAAAGCGTTGTTTTTCCTGCACCTGACAATCCCAAAAACCAAATACATTTATTTATCATGCCCAGGAAGATTTTTATCGATTAAATAATCCATTTTATTCAAAATCACTTTTCTAGATGCTTGATCTAATTCTCCCTCTTCAAATGTTTTTTGCATATCAAATAATCCCAAAGCATTACTAATAGGCCGATTTTCAAAATCCTTCAATTGTTGTTTCTTCCAATATTCAGCAAAAGCCAGAGTAAAAGCTCCGTTGCTCTTATTTTGCAATCGCACATCATCCGGCAGAATCCCTTCACAAATTTTTCTAAAAAGGGAACGACTAAATTCTTTGGGTTGAAAATATTCAATAGGCAAACTCAGGGCAAATTGAAGAAATCGCAAATCAGCCATGGGATATACCGTGTTAATTCCATATTGATTCGCATACAAACCCTCCGATTCCGTACGTAAACAAGAATGTGGCCTAAACACTTTTCGAATCAATTCTTGCCTAAATGAAGGAAAAAAAGAAAAAGATTTGTCCTTCAATTGAGCATGAAATGGAGAATCAGGATGTAATAAATTACGTCTCTTTTGCACCTCATCATATCCTTTGAGGATCGTCTTATTCCATCTAGCTCTAAGATAACGATATACCTGTTTGGCGAAAAGAATAGGATGTTGTAAGCTTTGCCTTAGCATCCATTTCAGGTCCACTTGATGAAAATACTCAAAATAATATTGCCCTCCAGGATGTGAAATTCCTTCGTCGCCAGGGAATCCACTAAACATCACCTCTACGCCGTATTCTGCTGCTTGCTTATACATAGAATCCTGCCAAATAGAATCAGAATCGGCAAATCCACCCATGATTTCATTTGATTTATCATAACACTCAAAGGTGTCTTTGTAATAAAATCCATCCGCCAAATGGTGATTTTCTCTATGCAATTGCGCGTATTCAATGATACTATTTTGAGTGGCTTGCTCATCTATTCCCCTTTCAGAATATGCACGAGTTTTCTCATTTAAGACAAATGAGAAGGTATGTAAATCTTTTTTAGGCATGATCCTTGATGCCAAAACGGTAATGGCAGAAGAATCCATCCCCCCACTCAATTGGGTTCCGGCAATTTTCACCCCACGCAAGCGACTTTCCACGGCTTGATGAAATAGTCTCCTCAATTCCTCAAAAACTTCTTTTCCCGTTTTAAAAGCAGTAGTATCTATGGTTTGAAATTCCCAATACCGATGTTCCGTCAAATGGTCTTCTCCCATTTTAAGAAATCCAAAATGGGCAGGTTGCAAACGATGAATTTCTTTAAAAAATGTTTCTCCGACTTCTACTAAATAATTCTTTAGCTCTGTAGCTAAGTAGTGTTGATTAATTGTCAAATGTGAAAGACCCACATGATCTCGGATAGCGGAAATGGAAGAAGCAAGAATCAAAGTATTCTCGTTTTGATAATAAAACAAAGGACGAATTCCCATTGGGTCTTTGACACACCAAAGCGATTGATTCCTAGAATCCCAAATCACAAACGCAAAATCACCCAATAATTTCTCAAAAGCCTTTTCTTGGTATTTTTCAAAAAGAGCTAAGATCAAAGATTCTTGAGAAGTGAATGACTCATTCGGAAATTCATTTTCCAATTCATCCAAATTATCCAAACGCAGAGAACCCTGGTAAAATAAATCACCCCTTTGAAATGAAAATAGACTGGTATCAAAAGTCCTCTTGCGAGCCAATTGGGGAAAGCTGAGTAAAAATGAATTCATATTAAACCTAGAACGAGGAGCAAAAAACAAAACTACAAGAATCCAATGGCATTTTTGAACAAAAAACACCTACCTTTAAATAAATATTTTGTTCTCAATTAAATAATCTCATGCAAAATCAAACAGAAAATCCTAAAAAAACGTGGCAAGAGCCTGAAATAATCGTTTTGGATGTTGAAGGGGGCGGCCCTCCCAATCCAAGAGAAGTTACAGCTGGTATAGCCATTTCATAGATTCATAAAAAATTGATTATTCGGTAAATATTTACTATATATTTTTTATATTGCGGTATTGTTTGTGTTCATAATTAAATTATATCATGCAAAATCAATCTGAAAGCATTAAAAAAAATTGGCAAGAGCCGGAGTTAAAGTCCTTGAAAATAAAGAATGGTACTCAGCATCAAGAAGCAGAATATACTTTCAATCTCCATCCTAATAGTGTTACTAGTACTTTTAGTTAAATTACCCGCCCCAAATAAAAAATTGATTAATTGTTAAATATTTATGTTGATTTTTTTATATTTCGGTATTATTCGTGTTCATAATTAAATTACAAAATGCAGAATCAAGAAGAAAAAACTAAAAAAAACTTGGCAAGTGCCTGAAATGAAGTCCTTAATCATTAAAAATGGCACACACACTAGTTCCCCAGAATCTACACTTTTTGCGCCTAGTCAGCAATCATAAAGTTTGTGATGAAAAAACAATGGCAAGTTCCTACAATACAACTCTTAATAATATCAGGAGGTAACATTACAAGCACCAATGAAGTTCATAATGGAATCGTATCCTGATATTTACGCATTTATATAAAATGGAAAACAAAAAAACTTGGCAAGAGCCTGAAATTTTAGAGATTGATATTGAAACATTGAATCCATTTGGACTTTTAGCTGATATCGGAGGAACACTTTCTTCCTAACTTTTTACTCTTTTTTGCCCACTCAATTGATACCCCATTGAACAACTATTTATTTTTCGGACAATGGATTATTTCCGAATTTGTATTACCTGAAATTAATTCCATTACAGACATTGCCGGTTTGACCTATCCCATCCAATTAAAATATGGGAAAGTTCCCCTTAACTTAGAAAAGCCAGCAACAGAAGAAAAACCATTTTCAACCTTTAACGAAAATGAATTTCTCTATCAAGTCCCTGAAATTGCCAAATATTACATCCGAAATGGCAATGAAATCATCATAGAGCCCATTTCAGAGAATGAAACAGAAGTGCTTCTTTTCTTTTATTCCAATGCCTTGGCAGCGGTTTTGTATCAAAGAAATTTGATTCCTTTTCATGCCTCTGGGGTGAAAATCAATGACAAGCAAATTGTTCTTTTCCCTGCTCCTTCTAGAACTGGAAAATCCACCACCGCTATCTTTTTAGAGAAAAAAGGTTATCCTATTTTTTCAGACGATACTGTTTTGTTGGAGGTAAAAGATGGAAAATGTTACGCCACTCCTTCCTACCCCATCATGCGTTTATGGCAAAATTCCATCGACGAAAGTGAACAATATGAAACAGAGGATGGCTATGAACTTAGACCAGGCATGAACAAATTTGGTATTTCTTTTGGCGATAAATACTCGACTGAGAAAATGGAAGTGGCAGCTTTGGTCTTTTTAAATAACCATACAGAAGAATTAAAAATAGAGCCATTAAAGTCCAAAAATGTATTTCTGCATTTAGGAAATAATGTCTACCGCAAACAATGGATCATTGGGATGAAAAAACAAATCCCTCAATTTCAATTGCTGTCTGCCATCAGTCAAAAGATCCCTGCCTTCATAGCCAATAGGCCCAAAGGAGAAGATACATTTCAATCATTTTCAAATGCCATCGAGCAGGAAATCATTGCACCATTGAATGGAAACAACTAAAAATATTATCTGGTTGGCTTCCTATCCGAAATCAGGAAATACCTGGTTTCGATCATTTTTGACGGCTCTAAAATTTGAAAATGAAGCCTTTGATATCAATGATTTAAAAACAGATGGAATTTTTTCAGGCAAAGACAACATTGAAAATGTGCTGGACTTAGATGCGGATCATTTACTCTCCCCTGAAGTAGAGTTGTACCAACAATTAACATGGAATTTTGTAGCAGCAAAGGCCAAGCGGAAATTATTTGTTAAAATTCATGATGCATTCGATTATTCCGAGAATCACCCAGGTTTAAGCATTGTCCCAGAAACTCCAACCTTTAAAGCAGTTTATTTCGTCCGCCATCCTTACGATGTAGTGCCTTCTTTGGCCAATCACTTAGGACAATCGATAGACAAAACCGTCAATTTTTTGAATAATACCAAATCGGCATTCATTCGGAATAAAAAAAGAACTTCTCCAGCTAATCAATTTTACCAACATTTGGACACTTGGAATAACCATGTGAAAAGTTGGTTGGAAAGACCTCAATTTCCTGTACTTTTTGTTCGCTATGAAGACATGAAATTGCATCCTTTTGAGACTTTTAAAAAGGCCATCCAATTCATGGAAATTGAATTTTCTGACGAACAAATCCAAAATGCTTTGGAGATGACCAAATTTGAAAATTTACGTAAGCAAGAAGAAGAAAAGGGATTTCGGGAGAAAGGAACCAAGACCAAATTCTTCTTTAACAAAGGCGAAGTGAATTACGGAAAATCCCTCTTAACAGAGGAACAAATAAATAATATCAACACTGTCAATGAAGAAATGATGAAACATTTTGGCTATTGGCCTTCAAAAATGTAATTATGTACCAATTAGACTCAGAAAAAGTTTTATTTACCCAATTGGGAGAAGAAGGCGTTTTGTTTCATGTAGAAAAAAATGAATATTTTAGCACCAATGAAACCATGACTAAAATCGTCTTAGGACTTCAAAACCAATTAAATACAGAACAAATTGTGCAAAGTTTGTTGGAAGAATTTGATATCGACGAAGCCACATGTCTAACTTCTGTTACTAACATGCTCGTAATTTTGGAACAAAAAGGTTTCATCGCAAAATAATTCATGCTACGAAAAGTTGCTACTTTCATGCGGTTGTCTGCTCAAAGGAAAATCCTTTTATTGAAGGGCTTTGCCTTAGCAATTTATTCGAACATTTTGTTTCAATTTTTTAATAATAAAGTTGTTTATGGTGCAATTGAAGCTCCGAAAAACTCCCAAAAGGAAATTGACAAGCAAAAAATTATAGATATTCGATTTCTCATTAAAATTTTACATAAGTATATACCTTGGGAATTCAAGTGTAGGCACCAAGCTTGGATCGCGGCCCATTTGTTAAGAAAATATCAAATTCCTTATTCTGTTTTCATTGGCTTCAAAAAAAATGAAGTAGGAATAATTGAAGGCCATGCTTGGACCATCGCGCAAGAAATTTTTGTTTCTGGATTTTGCCAGCCTTCCGAATATGTGATTCAATCTGAATACAAAGGCTAATTGGTGGAACATCTCCATCATAAAGAAGCAAATACGATAAATTTTATTAATTTTATTCCATGTATAAACTACTCGTATTCGTCTTATTGAGCGTACCTGCCTTTGCTCAAAATTTTTATAAAATAGCTAGTCCCAATGGACAGCTAGCCTTACAAGTCATTCATGCCCCTGATCGTAGCATCAAATACCAGGTAACCCTTCACAACAAAGAAGTCATTGCCTTGTCTGGCATTGGAATAAGTCTCAAAAAGCCTCAATTAGAACTCCGTAAATTTCAAATTTTACAAGTAGATTCCATTGAACACAATAGCTCTTGGAAACCTGTGTGGGGCGAGGTCAAAGAAATTCAAAATCAGTATAAAGAACTGAGTTTTCAAGTAAAAGAAAGTTCCGTTTTGATGAAAATCATTTTCCGCGTGTTCAACGATGGAATTGCTTTTAGGTATTTTTTCCCTGAACAAGATAATTTTAAACATTTCATTGTGGACAATGAATGGTCTACTTTCAATATGTCAGGAGACCATACAACATTTTGGATTCCAGGCGATTACGATACCAACGAATACACTTATCAAAAAACAAAGATTTCAGAGATTGACGCCACTGCTGCGGCAGCTAAAGAAAAAGACATTGCCGTAACCTCCCTCATTGGAAAAAATTATGTGCAAACTCCATTGATGTTGAAGTCGTCTGAAGGAGTTTATATCAACGTGCATGAAGCCGCTTTAATCAATTACCCTGTCATGCATTTGAAGGTGACTGGCACAGAATTTACCTCTACTTTGGTACCAGATGCCGTAGGTAATAAAGCTTATTTACAAACTCCTTTTAATACCCCTTGGAGAACCATCATTATCTCCAACAAAGCGGAACAAATCTTATCCTCAAAGACGATTCTTAACCTAAATGAACCCTCAAAAATCCAAGATAGTACGTGGATCAAACCTCAGAAATTCATGGGAATGTGGTGGGAAATGCACATTGGAAAGGCCAATTGGCCTTTGGCAAGTGGAAAACATGGCGCAAATACCGAAAATGTTAAACGTTATATCGACTTTGCATCTAAACATGGATTTCAAGGAGTGCTGGTAGAAGGTTGGAACAAGGGCTGGGAAGATTGGTTTGGAAATTGGAAAGAAGAAGTCTTTGATTTCGTGAGTCCATATCCCGATTATGACATCGATTCATTGACAAAATATGCCCAATCAAAAGGTTTGAAATTAATCATGCACCATGAAACAGCCAGTTCTGTGACCAATTATGAGCGTAGAATGGATGCGGCATTTCAATACATGGTGAACAAAAACATGGAGGTGGTAAAGACTGGATATGTTGGGAAAATCATCCCAAGGGGAGAACATCACGACAGTCAATGGATGGTTAATCATTACAACCGTGTAGCAGAAAAAGCGGCTTCTTTCAAACTTATGGTTGATTCGCACGAATCCGTACATCCTACTGGGCTTCACCGCACCTATCCGAACTGGATGGCAGCAGAAGCAGCTAGAGGTTCTGAATTTAACAATGCCCCTACCCTTGGCATTAATCCTGAACATACTACCATATTGCCATTTACTCGATTAATGGGTGGCCCCATGGATTACACTCCAGGGTTGTTTCACATGTCATTGAATCAATTCGATAGCCTGAGAACAACCAAAGTACGATCCACTTTGGCCAAGCAATTGGCTTTGTATGTAACCATTTATAGTCCCTTACAAATGGCTGCCGATTTACCAGAAAATTACGAGAAATACCTTGATGCTTTTCAGTTTATCAAAGAAGTACCTGTGGATTGGGATGATACCAAAGTGCTTTTAGCAGAACCTGGAGAATTTGTCAGTATCGCGAGAAAAGAAAAAGGGAAGGATGCCTGGTTTATTGGGTCTATCACCAATAGCAATGCGCGTAACATGAGTTTTGATATGGACTTTTTAGATCAGGACAAAATTTATGAAGCTACCTTGTATATGGATGCAGAAAATGCCGATTTCGAAAAAAATCCAGAGGCCTATCTCATTGAAAAAAGATTGGTGACGAATAAATCCAAAATGAACTTCCGTTTACAACGTGGAGGAGGTTGTGCTGTTGTTTTAAGAAAAGTTAATTAATCTTAAAAGACTTTCCTGGTAGACAAAAAACGAATTTTCGTCTTAAATATCAAAACCTATTTATGAAGACTTATAGTTTTGGGTCTTAATCTAACAACAAAAAAATGAATGTACTGTCTCTAGGATTATCAGGCATTTTATCCGCCTTCCCCAACCAAGCCACGGAAAATAGCAAAGGAATTTTACTTTCAGAGTTCGAAGCAGTTCTTGGTACCTCTTTAGACCTTAAAGTATCTGCTAACAATTATTCCAATGCCCAATTAGCAGAACAAAAAATCATCACTGAACTTACCCGTTTACAACAAATATTAGGAAGTTTTCAAAAAAGCAATGAATTCGCTCAATGGAAAAATACCTACCAACAAAAAATAGAGGTTTCCAATGAACTAATTGAAATCGCTAAAGAATTCGATTTTTGGAAAGAACAAACTCAAGGTGCAATCAATCCAGCCAGTGAAGAATTTACTCAATTGTGGAAAAAAGCCAGTGAGGAAGGGATTCAACCTAGCCAAGCGGAGTTAGACCATTTAATAGAAAAAGTCAAAGAAAATCATTGGGAAATAGAAGGTAATACCTTAACAAAAACCTCGGATGCAGATTTGAAATTACACACCTTCACCAAATTATATGTAGCTGAAAAAGTGGCCAATGTAACCATGGAGTCGGAAGGTGTGGAAGGAGTGGTGGTCAATATTGGAGGTGATATTGTTGTCAAAGGTGACATCCAAGAGAAAATCAAAGTTGCTGACCCAACTGCACCTTATGAAAATGCAGCCCCTATTTCTGTCGTTGAAATAAATAATAAAACCATTGCTTCGAGTGGGAATTATCGCCGCGGAGTTGAATTAAACGGCGAACATTTATCGCATATCATAGATCCCCAAACAGGTTTACCTGCGGATCAAATTGCAAGTGCAACGGTAATTCATGAAAATGCAGTAACAGCAGGCGCACTTGCAACGGCTTTCAACATTTTACCCATTAGTGAATCTATCCAACTTGCAAAAACAGCCAATAATGCTGATTATTTGATTGTCGACAAAGAAGGAAACGAATTTCAAAGTGAAAATTGGCCTGCCATTGCCAAAGAAGAACATTCGGCGATCTCTTTTGTCCAATTAAAAGAGAAACTTTGGAACCCTAAAATGGAATGCAGCATCGACCTAGAAATTGCAGATTTAGGTGGCTATGCGCGTAGACCTTACGTTGCGATTTGGATTGAGGATGAAAACAATAATCCTGTGCGCAGAATTGCCCTTTGGTATAGAAAACCAAGATGGCTTGTGGATTTGAGATATTGGTCGGCAGGATCTAGAAATACCGATTTCAATGTTAGCCCAATCACCGGTGCGACGCGTGGTGCGGGAAAATATTCTTTGGTTTGGGATGGAAAAGATGATGCTGGACAATATGTAAACCAAGGAAATTACACCGTGGTGATAGAAGCAGCTCGGGAACATGGTTCTTACCAACTGATGAAACAATCTTTGAAATTTGATGAAAAAGCCAAAGCGGCATCATTTACAGGGAATGAAGAAATCTCAGCTGCTCGATTGAATTTCACTTCGAAATAAAATAGGATGAAAAAAGGAAATTGGAAAAATTGGTTGTCAAATTGGTCGAGGTGGTTGCATATTTATTTGTCGATGTTCAGTTTTGTGATTGTTTTGTTTTTCTCAATCACAGGACTGACGCTCAATCACTTAGATTGGTTTCCTGAAAAAGAAATTTTAAAGGAGCAAAAAGGACAATTGAATCCAATTTGGGTCAATGTGGCAGATACTTCTCAAATTAAAAAACTAGAAATTGTAGAGCATTTCAGGAATCAATATGCGGTAAAAGGCTTAATCAATGATTTTAGAATCGACGAAAATGAAGTTTCTATTTCCTTCCAAGGACCTGGTTATACGGCAGATGCGTTTATTCAGCGAGAAGATGGTAAATTTCAATTAAGCACTCGCGAGTTGGGCTGGGTGGCCTTTTTCAATGATTTGCACAAAGGAAGAGATACTGGTAAATCTTGGTCTTGGGTGATTGATTTCTCCGCCATTTTTATGACAATCATTTCATTAACGGGTTTAATTTTATTGCTATTCCTAAAAAAGAAAAGGTTCAATGGCATCATTTGGCTAATCCTTGGATTAGGGGCAGTTGGATTATTATATTACCTCTAATTGCCTTTCTTATCTTAAAACCTTTTACTTTGTAAAAGAAATTTTCAAAGAAGCAAATATGAGCGAATCCAAAAAACGTTTTCCTAATCTGTCCAAATTTTGGAAGATTTTAGGACCTGGATTAGTAACAGGAGCCAGCGACGATGATCCATCAGGGATTGCTACTTATTCACAAGCTGGCGCAGCTTTTGGATTATCTACTTTGTGGACATCCATTTTGGCCTTCCCTTTGATGTCCGCCATCCAAAAAATGTGTGCTAAAATTGGTTTGGTGACCAATCAAGGCCTAACTGGGACATTGAAAAAACATTACCCTCGTCCTATTTTGTATCTGATGTTGCTTTTTAGCTTTCCCGCCATCGTATTGAATATTGGTGCAGATATTGCTGGAATGGGTGCTGTTGGAAATTTATTATTCCCCGCCATTGATGCCACATTTTTTAGTGTATTTTTTACCATATTACTGCTCGGACTCATCATTTATCTTCCTTATGCCAAAATTGCATCAATCTTAAAATACCTGTGCATCGCGATGTTGGTGTATTTTGTCGTGCCGTTTTTATACAAACAAGATTTTATCGCCATCTTAAAATCCACCTTTATTCCCAAAATTGAATTCACCAAAGAATTCATGGCCATCTTAGTAGGCATTTTAGGCACCACCATTTCTCCTTATTTGTTCTTTTGGCAGGCATCCATGGAAGTAGAAGAAATGAAACACAAGAAAAAACATTTAATGGTCAATAAAAAAATCATTTCAGATGTTAATCAAGATGTTGATTTTGGCATGACTTTCTCTGGATTTGTGATGTATTTCATTATTCTAACTACCGGCACTGTACTTTATAATGCGGGAATTAGACAAATAGATACGGTGGAAGAAGCAGCAATGGCCTTAAAACCTTTGGCAGGGAATTTTGCTTATTTGTTATTTGCTACTGGTGTGATTGGTACTGGTTTAATTGCCATACCCGTTTTGAGCGGTTCTTTGTCCTATATATTCGCTGAAACCTTTGGTTGGGAACAAGGCTTAGATAAAAAATTTCATGAGGCAAGAGGTTTTTATACGGTCATCGCTATCTCCCTCGTATTGGGATTATCGTTGAATTACATAGGAATTTCTCCCATTCAAGCATTGATTTATACTGCTATCCTGTATGGAATTACCGCCCCAGTCTTAATCGGTATTATATTGCATATTTCAAACAACAAATCCATCATGGGGAAATTTGTGAATGATCGTTTAACGAATATTTTAGGAATATTAGCCTTTATTATAATGACAGTTGCATCAGGGTTATTGTTGTGGTTGGAAGTGTTTTAGAATGAAAAAAATCAAGTATTTATCTTATCTATTAATCTTTATTTTCATTAAATCGGGTCGGTCAGAAAGCTTCATCAATGGCAATCTACATTCGATTCATTTTAAAGAAACGGAAGACAAAGGAATTCTAGAAAATTTAGAAATTGATGAAGCTTCGGGTATTGTCGCATCAGAAGAGCATCCAGATAGTTTGTGGGTAATTAACGATTCGAATGATTTAAATCGGATATTTTTAATTGATAAAACCGGAGGAGGGAGGAACGAGTTTTTTTTGAAAGGGATCCAAAATAGAGATTGGGAAACCTTGGCCTTTTGGAAAAATTCCAAAGAAGAAAACTATATCTACATTGGCGATATCGGCGACAATGAGGGAAAATTTACTGAATATTTCATCCATCGATTCAAAGAACCCAAATCTAATTCCATTGAATTTTACACGGGAATGATTAAAAATGTAGAAACCCTTCGTTTCGAATTGCCGGATGGATCGCGTGATATGGAATCCATGTTCGTTGATCAAATCAATGGCGATATTTATTTAATTTCAAAAAGAGAGGATAAAAAACATTTGTACAAAATCCCAGACAAAGCTTTTCAAAAGAAAAAATTGACATCGGCTCAATTTGTCATGCGATTAAAATTCTCGAAACCTAGCTCAGACCTTGAAATTTTGAAGAAACTGTATTTTTTAACTGCCGCAGATATTTCCAGAAACAACGATGAAATTATCATTCGTAATTACTTAGATGTCTACTATTGGAAAAAAAATAAATATGAATCGATTTCTGATGCCCTTCATAGAGACCCAATGATCATCCCCAGTGCCCAAGAAGCGCAAGGTGAGGCGATTGCCTTTTCTGCCAATGGGAATGGCTATTATTCTATTTCAGAACAGGTAGAT
Organism: Aquirufa sp. ROCK-SH2; assembly: GCF_054558315.1. Classification (NCBI taxonomy): domain Bacteria; kingdom Pseudomonadati; phylum Bacteroidota; class Cytophagia; order Cytophagales; family Flectobacillaceae; genus Aquirufa; species Aquirufa sp. ROCK-SH2. The sequence goes on from NZ_JBPXKB010000006.1 coordinate 38,741, forward strand.
CCAACCAGTCCTGTGCATGTGTATTTTACCAAAAAAAACTAAGATTAGGTAATAGGTAAGAGGTAAAAGGTAAGAGTTTTCTCTCTTCTCTTTTCTCTTTTCCTATTTAGTAAACAATCCCACCAAACTGTTGGTTGTACCTACCAACAAACTAAAAATCAAAGGTGCCACAAATCCGCTAACATGAAAACCATCGATGTAAAATGCGGCCAAATAAACGAGTCCCACATTAATTACTAAAGAAAAAAGGCCCAAGGTCATGAAAGTGATGGGGAAGCTGATAATTTTCAAAATCGGCTTAACAAAGGAGTTTAAAAATCCCATCATCAAGGCAACTAACAAGGATGTGGTAAAGGAATCTACCGTAATGCCTTTCAAATATCGCGGGATAATCATTACGATGGCCGCCATAATGATGTAACGAATAATAAATCCTATCATATTTTATTTGCTATGTCTTTGTTTTAATAAATCAATCACTTTTTCCAAACCTATTCCGCGGTCTTCCAACAGAACTAATAAGTGAAAAATCAAATCGGCAGCTTCCCCTTTAAACAAATCATCATTGTCCATCAAAGCCTCAATAACCAATTCTACTGCCTCCTCGCCTACTTTCTGGGCTACTTTATGCGTTCCTTTTTGAAACAAAGAAGCCGTATAAGAAGATTCTGCAGATGCTCCTTTGCGAGAACGAATGACTTGTTTCAAATAATCTAACCAAGCCGCATTGTCTTTATTTTCTTCATTAAAACAAGTATCAGTGCCTGTATGACAAGCAGGGCCGACAGGATTCACTTTAATCAAAAGTGTATCTGCATCGCAATCTAATTCCATGCTCACTACATTCAAGAAATTTCCTGAAGTTTCACCTTTGGTCCAAAGACGATTTTTAGAACGAGAAAAGAAGGTTACTTGTTGCTCTTGTTTTGTTTTTTCCAAGGCTTCTTCATTCATATAGCCCAACATCAACACTTTTAATGTGGTAGCATCTTGAATAATTGCTGGAATTAAACCTTTTGAAAAATCTGGATTTGCCCTCATTAGCTTAAAATATCGTTCAATTTATTAAATACGCATCGGAATTCCTTTCTCTGCAAGGAATTTCTTTAATGCCATGATTTCAATTTCTTTAAAATGGAAAATGCTTGCTGCCAAACCTGCATCCGCTTTTCCTTTTGTAAATACATCATAAAAATGTTCCATCGTTCCTGCACCGCCTGAGGCAATCACAGGAATAGAAAGTTGAGTGGAAATTTCAGCCGTTAACTGATTTGCAAAACCTGCTTTTGTTCCATCTGCATCCATAGAGGTTAATAAAATCTCCCCAGCTCCACGCTCTTGAACCTCTTTGGCCCAACTTTGGGTTTTGATTTCCGTAATCTTTCTTCCTCCATGGGTATGCACCCAATCCAAGCCATCTACATGTCGAGTATCTATGGCCACAATGATGCACTGAGAACCAAATTCTAAGGACAATTCATCCACTAAAGTTGGATTCCTTACTGCCGATGAATTAATAGAAACTTTATCCGCACCAGCATTCAACAAAGCAGAAACGTCATTGATTGAACTTATCCCTCCGCCCACAGTAAATGGAATATTAACATGCCTTGCCACTTCTCTCACCAAATTCACCAAGGTTTTTCGGTTATCGACTGTCGCTGTAATGTCCAAAAACACTAATTCATCTGCCCCTTGTTCTGCATATAATGCCCCTAATTCCACGGGATCTCCCGCATCACGTAAATCAACAAAATTGGTCCCCTTAACAGTTCGGCCATCTTTGATATCTAAACAAGGTATGATTCTTTTCGTTAACATGATTCCTGCGCAAATTTGGCCAATTCTTCTAAACTAATTCTTCCTTCATAAAAGGCCTTACCCACTATCACACCGAACAATTTCATTTCTTTCAATTGGTATAAATCTTCCAAGGTAGCCACTCCACCACTTGCAATAATTTCCAATGTAGGATTTTGCAATTGAATCTTTCGGTATAAATCAAAACTAGGACCTTGCAACAAGCCATCCTTCGCAACATCGGTGGAAATCACGTATTTTGCACCCACCTTTTGGTAGTCTTGTAAAAAATCAAATATAGAAATTTGAGAATTTTCTTGCCATCCAGCCACTGCGATTTGCTCATTATGGGCATCTGCCCCTAAAATGATTTTATCAGCACCATATTTTTTGAACCAGGATTGAACCAAATCTGGATTCCTAACTGCAATACTCCCTGCGGTAATTTGCTTGGCCCCAGCAGAAAATGCCGAGTCAATCATTTCATCCGATTGTACTCCACCACCAAAGTCAATATGCAGGTTAGTATTATTCGCAAGCCTTTCCAATACAGGCAAATTCACAATTTGCTTGGCCTTTGCCCCATCTAAATCAACCAAATGTAATCGCTGGATACCCGCTCCTTCAAAGGCTTTGGCTACTTCCAAAGGATCAGAATGATAGATTTTTTTTTGCGAATAATCTCCTTGTGTTAATCGAACACATTGACCTCCTATTAAATCTATCGCGGGAATTAGCTGAAACATAATTTATAAATCAATAAAATTCTGAATGATGGTTTGGCCAGCCAAACCACTGATTTCTGCGTGAAACTGCGCAGCATAAAAATTGTCTTTTTGTAGCATGGCTGAAAAAGGTTGTACATACTCGCAAGTAGCACTGGTAAATTCACAGACTGGTGCATAAAATGAATGCACGAAATATACAAACTCTTCTTTTTTCAAACCTTGCATCAAAGGATTATCCCCTATTTGTTGAATGGAATTCCAGCCCACATGAGGTATTTTCAGAGAATTAGACTGAAATCGCCTAATTTCCACATCAAAAACTCCCATGCAAGTGGTATTATTTTCTTCCGAACTTTTACACAATAATTGCATGCCGATACAAGTCGCCAAAACGGGTTGTTTAAGTGTGGGGATAAACGTATCCAAACCTTTTTCCTTCAAATGTTTCATGGCTGTACTCGCTTCACCAACACCTGGAAAAATAATTTTCTCCGCCTCCGCTAATTCCTTCAAATCGTCTGTCCAGCGGTATTTAACCCCTATTCGGTCTAAGGCATACATCACCGAGGCAACATTCCCGGCATTGTATTTTACGATTGCGATTTCTTTGGACATCATTATTTAAGGCAAATAGCCCTGCAAAGGTAGTCAAATAGCCTTGTATTATAAAAACTCCTTTATCTTTGTTCCTTTCTAAATCGATAAAGTGCAATTTAAACGAATCATTTTCGAACTTCTATTTCTAGTTTGGATGGCTTTGGTGCCATTTATATCCAGTATTGGCTTGGTTTATTTTGCATCTTCTCACCTAGACTTTTTTGTCCATTTTACTATTTGGGATAAAACTTTGTTTTGGGCTTTATCAACTTTCTTAATGGGATTGGCCTTTTGCCCCACTACCTTTTTTGCCCTATTTGTCGGCTATCTTTGGGGCTTCGATGGCTTATTACCTTTTGTTATTTCGTATTCTCTTGCTTCCATCATTGGATATGGATTAGGCCAATTGATTCATGGTGATCACATTGTAGCGTTTATGGTGCAAAAATTCAAGATGCAAGATTTTTTAAATAACGTCCAAAAAGATTCTTTTTCATGGGTATTTTTAACCCGTCTATCGCCCATCTTCCCATTTGCCATCACCAATGCCACCATGGCATTTATTGGAGTTAATTTCAAGAACTTTTGGATTGCGGGCACCTTGGGTATGTTGCCTAGAACATTTCTGGCATTATGGACAGGACATGAAGCACAAAATTTTCAAACATTAATGAATAATCCACAAGGCATAAGTTGGCAAGATTTCATTAGTCTGGGATTTTTATTACTTTCAATTATTGGAATGATTTGGAAAAGCAGATCCAAGTAAAAATGCACCCATTTTCAAGCACAATTATTTCTTGGTACAAAAAAAATGCACGGGATTTACCTTGGCGACAAAGCAATGACCCCTATGTGATTTGGTTGTCTGAAATCATTTTGCAACAAACAAGAATTGCCCAAGGTCTTCCTTATTTTCATCGTTTATTGGAAGCTTTTCCCACGGTTCAGGATTTAGCCAATGCTGAGGAAGCACTTTTATTTAGAAATTGGCAAGGCTTGGGCTATTATTCCAGAGCCAGAAATTTACATCAAACAGCCAAATACATTGCCAATGAATTAGGAGGGGTTTTTCCTCAAAAATACCAAGACTTAATTCAATTAAAAGGCGTAGGCCCATACACGGCGGCGGCTATTGCCTCGTTTGCTTTCAACGAAGCAAAAGCCGTAGTAGATGGAAATGTATATCGCATTTTAGCCCGATTTTTCGCCATTGAAACTGATATTTCGCATTCGTCTGCTCGAAAAATATTTACTGAATTGGCGGATGAATTGATCCCACATGAATTTCCAGCCGAGTTCAATCAGGCTATTATGGAATTTGGATCGCTTCAATGCGCACCAGCACCTCTTTGTGAAACTTGCCCTTTACAAAAAGAATGCAAGGCTTTTTCTTTAAAAAGGGTGAAAGATTTTCCTGTCAAACTTAAAAAAAACAAGCAAAGAGATCGATTTTTCAATTATTTTATTGTGGAAAAAGCGGGAAAAATATTGGTTAGAAAAAGAACAGAAAAAGATATTTGGCAAGGTTTATTTGAGTTTTATTTAATGGAGTCGGCTAAAAAAACTACCTTAGATGGACTAATGGAAAAAGATGATTTTCTGAGAATGATCCCCCAGACCATATTACCATTAAAATCTCCTGCTGTACATATTTTAAGTCACCAAAAAATCCACACTCAAGCTTGGCATGTCCAAATAAGTGATAATTTTATGGGTGAAATTCCTTCAAATTATGAGTGGATGTCGCCCAAAGACTTCGAAAAGCAAGGAAAATCAGTTTTGTTATTAAATCTGATTACTGATAATATGCATTTGGGTATTTTTCAAGATGATTCTGTCGCTTATCTTTAAGGCAGAAAAAATATCCATTAATAACCTTAAACATTAAAAAAATGGCAGGAGTAAACAAAGTAATTATCTTGGGGAATTTAGGAAATGACCCTGAAGTAAGAAGCTTACCAAGTGGTATGAAAGTAGCCAATATCAACGTTGCTACTTCTGAATCATACACGGCAAAAGATGGTCAAAGAGTTGACCAAACAGAATGGCATCGCGTAGAATTATGGGATAATTTGGCGAATGTCGCTGAACAATACCTACGTAAAGGGAACCAAGTTTACATAGAAGGAAAAATTCGCTCCGAAGAATGGCAAGATAAAAACGGCGCAACCGTCAGAGGCTATAAAATCAGAGCTACTTCGATGAATCTCATTGGAGGAAGAAATACCAACGAAAATACAGAGCCAAGACCCAAACCCGAAGCTGTAAACATTGGCAATGAATCAGCAAAATCGGAGGCATTCCCTGCACAGGTACAAAGCGAAGGCGACGATTTACCATTTTAATTTTTTAGATTAGAGGGGAATATAAGGTGTTTGTATTCCCCTTTTTTTGTATTTTTGGAGGAAATTTGCTTTAACCCCATGGACGCAGACCCCAACCTGAGTAATCATTTATTGGTCTTTACCTCAACAATTAGCCTAAGTTCCATTATACTTATCGGATTTGTTTTATTGTCATTATTAGCTCTATCAGCTTTATTGGCAGGTTCAGAGGTTGCATTTTTTTCATTAAATTCTGAGCAACGCAATTCCTTGCGTGAAAGTGAATCGGAAAATGAGAAAAAAGTAAGCAATTTGTTAGACAAACCTCAACGTTTGCTGGCAACTCTTTTGATATCCATAAATTTCGTCAATATCATATTTATTACGCTGGCTAATTACCTTACAGAACAGCTATTAGGGCCAAATTCGGTGGAGACATTATTGGTAACATTGATTTTATTATTTGGTGTAACCTTCATCATTACTTTTTTTGGCGAGTTAATTCCGAAAGTTTGGGCCCAACAAAACAACATCAATTTTGCCTTGTTTTCGGCACCCTTATTATCTTTTTTTACGTTCATTTTCGCACCATTATCCAAAGTTTTATTGGGCATTTCGGGTTTAATCGAGAAAAAAATTGAACGTAAATCATATACATTAACTACTCAGGAGCTAAATCAAGCCTTAGAAATCACCACAGACGAAAACACTTCTGAACAAGAAAAAGACATCTTGAGAGGTATTTTAAATTTTGGGAATATTTCTGTGAAAGGGGTTATGAAAGCACGAAGAGATATTGTTGCCTTTGATACTACCATGGATTTCCATGAATTAATGGACAAAATCAATAAAAATGGATATTCACGTGTCCCTATTTATAAAGAAACCATTGATAAAATTGAAGGAATTTTATACATCAAAGATTTGTTAAAACACATCGATCAAGATGAAAATTTCGATTGGATATCCTTGATTCACCAACCATTTTTTGTTCCAGAAAATAAAAAAATCGACGATTTACTATACGATTTTCAAGAAAAAAGGGTGCACATGGCCATTGTTGTGAATGAATACGGAGAAACGGAAGGTTTGGTCACCATGGAAGATATCATTGAAGAAATTGTTGGAGAAATTAATGATGAGTTTGATGATGAGGAGGCTGATTTTAAAAAACTAGATGAAAACACCTATTTGTTTGAAGCCAAAATCTCATTGAATGATTTTTCAAGAGTTTTTGATTTAGATGCCTCATTTTTTGAAAAAGTAAAAGGAGAAAGTGAAACATTAGCAGGATTAATGATTGAACTATTTTCTCGCATTCCACATGCTGGGGAAGAACTAATTGTAGAATCCTTTCAGTTTAAAATTCATTCTGTCGACGCAAGAAGGATTAAAAAAGTTAGAGTAACCCTAATAAATAACACTGATACCAAATCAGAAAACCCCAATAATAGCAATTGAATGTTTAAAAATTCCCTTTTACTCTTTTTAGTAAGTATTATACTGATGGCATGTCCATCTAGCCCTGAACCTACCCCAGTTCCTCCAAAGCCTGTAGATACAGAATCCAGCTATAACGAATATATAGACAAAGGAATTATTGAAAATGAGCAATTAGATGAAGGTTCAGGTTTAATCGCTAGCCGAAAAAATCCAGGGTATTTTTGGGCACTGAACGATTCAGGAGATCTTAATCGTATATTTTATTTCGATTCCAACGGAAAAGGCAAAAAAGAATTTTACTTAACCAATGCCAATAACAGAGATTGGGAGGATATGAGTATTACCACAGAAGCAGATGGTAGCTCAACGATTTATGTAGCAGATTTTGGGGATAACAATGTCGTTTATCAATCTTATAATATCTATTGGTTTACTGAACCTACGGTCTCTAATTCGGGGCCTGATATCAATGCCATTAGCCAAGTCAAAAAACTTAGCTTCGTTTTGCCAGATGGAATGCGAGACATGGAATGTTTGCTAGTCGACCAAGTTAGCAAAGATATTTTTATTGTATCTAAACGCGAAGACTTAAAACGACTTTATAAAATTAGTGCTGCGAATGTAAAAGACGGTGCAGTATTAACCGCTGAATTTATCAGTGAGTTGAGTTTTTCCAATCCTTTTTCAAATAATACTTCCGTAAAAGAATTGTTTTATATTACAGCTGGAGATGTTTCATTTGACAATAAAGAAATCATCATTCGAAATTACGGGTATATCTATTATTGGAAAAGAAAAGATGGAGAATCCATTCCAGATGCTTTAGCTAGACAAGCAAAAACAGTCCCATGTAGATCCAAATATTCCTCAGCAGATGGATTAGGAGAACCGCAAGGGGAAGGACTGGCCTTTGCAGCAGATGCACAAGGATATTATACCATTTCTGAATCTGCTGCACTACCCGGTGGAATTCATTTTTACTTTTTCAAGCGAAAATAAACTACGAATAAATTCTCAAGCTAGTTCCTGTAAGTGTAGCTTTATAGGCTGTTAATCCACGTGCCCCATTACCATTGGTGCCTTTTCCCGTTGTATCAAATGTCGCACCGTGTTCTAGACAATAAAATCCACCACCCATATAAATAACGGCTACTTTATTTTCATGGGAACAAATCTGCGTGACAGCCACATAATTCGTGGAAGAAATTCTTGCCACAACCACACGATTATTTATCAAATAACCCCCATCTTTTGTAAGCGCCGAATTAGCTGACTGACTTAAATCCAAGGTGAAATCTACATTAGAAGCGGGTGTAATGCTTTCTTCCTTAGAACAAGAACTCAGCGTACTCACTCCACAATAAACTGCCATCAAAGAGGCGCCTTTGAGTCCCAGAGATTTTAAAAATTCATTTCTTTTAATTTTGTCTTCCATCATTGTAGGCTAATTTAGGGTTGAATTGGTGCAAAAACGAATTAAGGTTTTAAAAATTATATCCCAGTTATTTTAATTGTAAAGTATCTACTCGTGAGGGGGTATCTTTCCCTGAAATAATACTTTCAGAACTTTTGGCAATGGCCTTTATGATTTCATTCATATTGACTAAATCCAGCGTTTGATATTCGTCACTCGCTTGGTGATAATTCGGTTCTGAATCCATTTTAGAAGTAGAAATAGTATGTGCAGGTACACCCAAGCGGGCTAAAGTAGCATTATCCGAACGATAAAATAAATTTTGATCCGTATATGGATCTGGATAGAAAGTAAAAGCTGTTCCTTTTAAATTTTCTTGTAAAATTTGACCCATATTCGACTTATCAAAACCTGTGATATAGGCACTATTTTTGCCCCATTTGCTTTCAGTACCAATCATTTCCAAATTGAACATGGCTTTTACTGATTCAGGATTTAATTGTTCAGAAAAATAGCTGGAACCAAAGCCACCACTTTCTTCAGCAGTAAATGCCACAAAAAGCAAAGTTCGCTCATTGTTATTTTTCTTTTTAAAGTACTTGGCAAGCATGATCATCGCCGTTGTTCCCGCCGCATCATCATTGGCTCCATTGTAGATAGAGTCAACAATGCTCCCTCCTTTGGAAATGATCCCTAAATGGTCATAATGTCCAGAAAAAATCACGTATTCGTTTGTCAATGACTTTCCCGGAATCATGGCTACCACATTGGATAAATTCAAGGGTGTAACGGAATGAACTGCTTCTATTTTAAAATGAGCGGGAACTACATCAGACAAAATAAATACAACTGTTTCCTGATTTTTCTTCAAAGGATTTCTATTGGACAAGCGAGAAAATTGAGTGCTAAAACTTTCATCGACAAAAACAATTTGTGGCGATTTTTTGGATAAATATTGATAGACGGATCGAAAAAGATTGTCACCTTTTTTAATAGATGAAATAGTATAGCCCGAATTTTCATCGATTGTAACTTTTTCCGTGCGAGTAAAAACGACCATTTTATTGCCTACCACTTCAACGTTTTCAAGTTTTAGTTTGGCAGAAATAAGACTAGGCTTATATAGTTGAAAAGTCTGCAAATACGAATTAGCTGAAAAATAGTCTAGCTTATTTTTTTCAAATTCCTTGGAAATAAATTGTGCCGCTTTTTCAATGCCTGGAGTAAAAGGCTTCCTGCCTTCCAACTCATCCGAAGAAAGATATTTCTCTATTCGCTCCGTTTCTGAAAGCCGAATAAGTTTATCAATTGACTGTCCAAAAAATTGATAAGGAAATACTAATGCAATTAAAAATAGTATTCGAACTTTCATTAGGTCAAGAATATGTTGGTTAAGAAAATAATATAATACGTGAATAACACGAAAAAAATCTTTTTAAAGGAATCTACGTTTAAATCTATCAAAAAAACAAATATATTCGCAATTCTTTATCACTTCATTATCAGCATGTCATTAAAAACAAGATGGCTAATTAGTCTTTCCCTGGCTAGTTTAGCACTAATTATTTTACAAATCCAAGGTTCGATATTAAGCGAACAAGTTAAAGGTGGAATACTTTCTCTTGAATTTGCTTGGTCTTCAGAAAAACTAAATGACCTACTATCAAAATGGGATTACAGTGATGTAATGATCAATATCATCTTTGATTTGTTTTTTATCCCAGCCTATACTTACTTTTTTTACACAAGTGTACAATTGGCTCAATCAACTCTTGCTAATAATTCTATTTTGTTACGTATAGGCAAATACGTAATCACTTTGTGTTTTTTGCCTTTTATCTTTGACTATTTGGAAAATACCTTGATGCTTTTGTCCGTATCAGGATATTATAATGAATATAGCATTCAATTAACTTTTCTTTTAGCAATGCTAAAATTCATCAGCATTGCCTTGATTTTCAGCTATTTACTTGTGAGCCTACTATTTTTCGGCCTTCTTAGAATAAAAGATAAATTATAAAACCTCAGAATCGATAACCTGAACCTTTCCCCAAATGTGTTTGTTCTCGTCAATGAATTTTTTGTGTAAAGGATGATATAAATACTCCTTTTCCTTTTCAGCACTTTCGAAAATTAAAACCACTGAAAAAGTGTATGAACCTTCTGTTACAGGTTTATCAAAATCTGTTACAATGGGTCTACCGATATGGGCTGATTGAATCATTGGAAGCTTACCCAATGCGCTTAATGCGGACTTTAATTGATTAACTTCCGCTTCGTTGTTGGGATTTTTTGCCCAAAATAAAACATGGTGAATGAAATTCATTTTTCCGGATCCTACAGAATTAATGGAATTGAATGCTGATGCTGTTGCAAAAATTCCTGATGTTTGTAAAAATTTACGTCTATTGCTCGTTTTCATTTAAAAATTAAATAGAGATTTAAATATTTCCCAATTGTACGATGGAAAAATCAAAAATCAAAGTAATTGTTACAGGAGTAACAGGAATGGTTGGAGAAGGCGTTCTCCACGAATGCCTTGAATCACCTTTTATTGAAGAAGTTTTGGTCATTAGTAGAAAACCATCTGGAAAATCTGACCCGAAATTAAAAGAAATCATACTTCCCGACTTTCTCAAGCCCGCGGAATTAAGCTCAAAAGTAAAAGGGTATGATGCCTGCTTTTTCTGCTTGGGAGTTTCTTCCCTAGGAATGAAAGAGGCTGATTATACAGAAAAAACCCATACACTTACCCTTGGATTTGCTGAGGCAATCATAGACAATAATCCCAATATGACCTTTATATATGTGTCGGGCGTGGGTACAGATAGAACAGAAAATGGTAAAATCATGTGGGCAAGAGTCAAAGGAAGAACTGAAAATGATTTGCGCTTAGTAGGCTTCAAAAGTTTTTATGCTTTTAGACCTTCCCTTATTTTCCCAACGAAAGGACTTTCACACACCCTATCGTTTTACAAATACATCAATTGGATGTATCCGCTTTTGAGAGCAATTATGCCATCCATGGTTTCCACATTGCAGGAAGTGGGAAAATCCATGATTTATTTAGCGCTCCTTGGTTCAGACAAAAATGTCATAGAAGTAAAGGACATTGTGGAGACAAGTAAAGAATATGACCGTTTGATAAAGATTTAAATTTGGACTAAATATACCATGGGAAGGACTTCCATTTCCATCTTTTTTGGTTATTTTTGTGGGTATTTTAAAATGACAATAACGTGAATAAGAAAGTAGTATTAATGATATTGGATGGTTGGGGAATTGCAACAAATCCAAAAGTTTCAGCGATTGATGCGGCAAAAACTCCCTTTATCAATTCTTTGTATCAAAAATATCCGCATTCTAAGTTAGAAGCTTCAGGTTTAGCCGTTGGTTTACCTGAGGGGCAAATGGGTAATTCAGAGGTTGGTCACATGAATTTAGGTGCTGGCCGTGTCGTTTATCAAAATCTAGTTCGAATCAATAAAGCTGTAACAGAAAACACCTTGGGCCAAGAGCCTGAATTAGAAAAAGCCTTCTCTTACGCTAAAGAAAACAATAAATCTGTTCACTTCATGGGATTAGTTTCTGATGGAGGTGTGCATGCACACATTGAACATTTAAAATCATTACTAAGTACCGCACAAGAAGCTAATTTAAGCCGTGTTTATGTTCACGCTTTTACAGATGGTCGCGATACGGATCCAAAATCAGGATTAAAATTCATGACAGATTTATATCAACATACCTTAAAAACAGGCGCTAAAATTGCATCTGTGGTAGGTCGATATTTTGCCATGGATCGTGATAATCGTTGGGAGCGTGTTGCTTTAGCATACAAAGCAATGGTTCATGCGGAGGGGCATCCTTCTACCGATGTTTTACAATCTATCCAAGATAGTTATGCCGCTGGAGTTACGGATGAATTCATTCAACCCATCATTATGACTAATCCAGATGGTAGTCCAATCGCCACCATTCAAGAAGGGGATGTTGTCATTTGTTTCAACTTCAGAACAGATAGAGGACGTGAAATAACTCAAGCTCTGACGCAAAAGGACTTCCATGAAGAAAATATGCACAAGTTGAATTTGTATTATTTGACCATGACAGAATATGACAAAGAATTTGTTGGTGTCAATGTCATTTTCAATGATTCCAATTTACCGATGACAATGGGTGAAGTTTTGGAAGGTGCAGGTAAAAAACAGATCAGAATTGCGGAGACAGAAAAATATCCACACGTTACATTTTTCTTCTCAGGAGGGCGCGAACAGCCTTTTATTGGCCAATCCAATATTTTAAGAAATTCGCCAAAAGTAGCCACTTATGATTTACAACCCGAAATGTCGGCGGCAGATTTACGCGATGCCCTTATTCCTGAATTAGAAAAAGAAGAAGTTGATTTCGTTTGCTTAAATTTTGCAAATCCAGACATGGTGGGCCATACGGGCGTTTTTGAAGCGGTTGTTAAGGCGGTTGAGACCGTTGATGCATGTGCAGAAAAAGTAGTCAATGCAGGCTTAGCACATGGTTATTCCTTCATTATCATCGCTGACCATGGAAATGCAGATGTGATGATCAACGAAGACGGGTCGCCGAATACAGCTCACTCAACTAATTTAGTTCCTTGTATTTTGGTGGATAATGATTTTCATCCAACATTGAATAATGGAAAACTTGGTGATGTTTCTCCAACCATTTTGAAATTAATGGGAGTAAGCCAACCAAAAGAAATGACAGGAACATCCCTTTTCTAATCAATATATTATGGCTAAAGTAGTAATTTTTGGAAATACACAAACTGCTGAATTGGCATTATTCTATCTTCAAACAGATAGCGAACACGAAGTGGTTGCCTTTACTGTGGAAGAAGCCTATATCAACGAATCAGAATTCCATGGTTTTCCTGTTGTTCCATTTGAATCAGTAGAAACTATCTATCCCCCTAGCGAATATAAATTTTTTGTTCCTTTAACCGAACGACAAATGAATCAAGTTCGCGCAAGAGTGTATGAAAAAGGTTTAGAAAAAGGCTACGATTACATTTCCTATATCAGTTCCAGAGCAACCGTTTTAACCGAAAAAATTGGGAAAAATTGTTTTATCCTGGAAGATAATACCATTCAACCCTATGTGACTATTGGTGATGATTGCGTTCTTTGGTCAGGAAATCACATTGGTCATCATAGTAAAATTGGGAATCACGTTTTCTTTACCTCTCACGTGGTATTATCTGGTGGTTGCCAAGTAGGTGATTATTGTTTCTTCGGAGTAAATTCAACCATCAGAGATCAAACGGTATTGGGAGAAGGAACACTCATTGCGATGGGAGCCAATCTTACTCGACAAAAAACAGACGCTTGGAGTATCTGGAAAGGTAGTCCAGCAGAAATGGCAAAAATATCAAGCAAGGATATTAAAATATAAATAAGATGAAAACGAAAACCGACTTAATGCTTAAATTGTGGATTGAGTCTAGGACTCGATTCACTAAATTATTATCCTCCGATTTAAAAGAGAGCGACTTAAAAAAACGATTGGGTAATTCTGTCAACTCTGTGGGATTTTTAATTCGCCATATTGGAGATGTAGAATTACTTTTTGCAAAGAACGTTTTTGGTGACACAGAAGTTAAAGTAATAGCTAAAACAGTCATTGCACAAACAGATACAGGAGAATGGACCAATTTGCCTGAACTTATACAATACGTAGAAAATTCTTTCCAACAGTTAAAGAACATTGTTGCTCAACAAACGGAGGAAGATTGGGAAGAAATAATCACAACCAAAGAATTTGGAACTAAAACTAAAGCGGAAGCATTCGGAAGAATCGTATCTCATACCGCCTACCACGCAGGTCAATTAGCTTTAGCTTTAAAATATGGTGCATGAAATATATCATAGCCCTTGTTCTTTTACAATTCTCACTGCTTGGTCAGACAACCAGTAAATTCCTTTGGTTAAACCAAACTCAATCAATCAACGATTTAGATAGTTTAATCCTTTCCTCTAAACGATTTGCACTTCATTCCAATGATTATGCGAAGCATTTGGCTCAAAAATCAAATCATCTCAAAAACCAGCAAGATTCTATTCAATTGGAAGCTCAAATTCAAAAAACAGCCATCCAATTTTTCAAACATTTAGCCTACGGGAATCAAAAACCTGACATAGCATTTAATGGAATTCCCAATCGTCTATACAACTATAAAGTTGATAGTTTAGTCAATTTTCATTGTAAAAATCAGAGCTTAGGCGTTTTAGTAACCCAATTTTTGAATTCCTCCAAAGAAGTTCATCTACTATTAAACGCATTAGATAGCCTCGAAAGGTCTCAACCCACTCAAAAAATAAAAATTGAACGCTTAAACAAGTCGATCAATCAATATCGCTGGCTGGCAGCATTTAAAAAGAATTATTCCCAATTTATATTGGTCAACATCCCATCCACTCAACTAAGAAGCTTCAAATTTGGCGATGAAGTTTTACGGATGAAAGTCATTCTTGGCCGACCAGAAAGACCAACAAGAACGCTTGTAAGCAAAATTGATCAAATCATAATGAATCCCTATTGGTATCTTCCTACCAAAATTTCTGTAGAAGAATACTTACCAAAAATCAAAAAGGATATCGGATATTTACAAAAAAGTCATTTTCAAGTGTTTACTCTGAATTATCAACCGGTAAATCCTTTCAAAATTAATTGGCAAAGCCTAAACGCCAATTATTTTCCATATCGTTTACGAGAAAACCCAAATGTAAATTCAACCTTAGGCTATTTGAAATTCGAATTTTACAGCCCTTTCTTAATTTATTTGCATGACACAGCAGAACGGCATCTCTTCCAATCCAAACGCTTTTTCAGAAGTCATGGTTGTGTCCGCCTAGAAAAGCCTTTTGACCTTGCCAAATTTATTCTTTCAGACAACTCAGCCATCCGAAAGCAATTAGACCCAAATCAATTAAGTAAAAACAGTAAACCCAAAATAGTTCCACTTTCTACTTATACACCGCTTGTTATTTGGTACAATTTAGTCGATTTAGACTCAACAGGAAAGGTCAATTTTTGCCGAGATATTTATGCCAAGAAAAATTCTAAAAGCCTTTCTTCGCCATAGTTTCACCAATCAAATGTAAGTATTGGTCTGCATGTAGCATCGAATCTTCTTGATTTTTGGCAAAGTCTGAAATTGCATAAATAGGGAATGCTTGGAATTCAGAAGGTCGTATTTCAGCGTTTTCAATCATCCCACAAATTAAAACACAGGGCTTTTTTGCTTTTTGGGCTCTTTTTAGAACTTCCGCTACGAGTTTACCATACCAAGTTTGCTCATCAATTTTACCTTCACCGGTGATGACAAAATCTACTTTCATTAGATTTTGATTAAAATCAACCGCCTCTAACACCATTTGAGAACCCGAAATAATTTCAGCTTGTAGAAAGTAATTAGCCCCAGCTCCTAAGCCGCCTGCCGCACCTGCACCTGCTTGTTGAGAAATATTTTCCTTTTGATCAAAAAATCGAGCGATATTATTTAAACCATTATCTAAATATCTAATTGAATCGATTGTTCCACCCTTTTGTGCGGCAAAAATAAAAGCCGCACCCTCAGGTCCATTCAATGGATTTTCGACATCCGTCGCCACCTGAAATTTAACGTGCGAAAATTGACTTAAAAATTCGGAGGGAATGATCTGTTGAATATGAATAAGGTTTTCTCCAATTGGCGCTAAATCATTTCCATTTTCATCCAAAAAGGCATAACCCAATGCCGCAGCCATCCCTATTCCAGCATCATTGGTGGCAGAACCTCCAACGGTTAACACGATGTCAGTAGCGCCTCTTTCTAATGCATCTAAGATTAATTGGCCTGTTCCAAAACTAGTGGTTTTTAAAGGGTCTCTTTCGGAATTCGACAATAATGGTAATCCAGAGGCTCTCGACATTTCAATAAATGCCTTTTTCCGACTTTCCATCCAAAGGTAATCTGCTTTAATAGACCTAAATAAGGGATCATTGACCAACACAGAAATTAGCTCTCCGCCTAAAACAGCTTGCAAAACATCCAATGTCCCTTCGCCCCCATCAGCCAAAGGTAATTTAGTTACCTCATACAAAGAATTACCCTGATAAATTCCCTTCTCTAAAGCGTCACAAACTTGCGTAGCACTTAAAGAACCTTTGAATTTATCAGGGCAAATTAAAATATGCATTTATCCTATTTAAACGATTCCTTTAAATTTATCTCTTTCTTGGTAGATGGTAATGATCGCCAAAATTGCCAAAACAATACCTACACTCGGAGCATTGGAAATATAAATTTCAAACAACAAAATATTGACCACAATAGGAGTTAGAATAACCAATGCCAATGCTCTACGTAGTGGAAATAAAATCAACACTCCACCGATTACTTCCAACACTTTGATTACAGTCATATAGCCTGTACCACCAAATAATTCCATGAATTTGGCTGGATTTCCAGTCATGGGAGGATTCGGAACAAAATTGAAAAAGAAATTTAAACCTCCGAATAAAAACAAAAATGCCAATAAAATGGACGGAATTTGAGTTAAAATCTTCATAATAAAATCACATTTAGGTTACAAAAAAGAATAATTTATCTTAAAATTATGCAATTTTTAAATAAATCAAAATGATACAATAAAATTATTCTAAAATTAAGGCGCCATTTGACAAACGTGGAAGAACGGGATATTTATCCATTTCTAAACAAAAAGAAATATCCTTTTCAATCCCCAGGCCTAATAAACGATTTACGTGTGAAGAATTTTTTACCGCAGTTAATAAATCTGAACTTGCCATATGATAAGCTTTCCAAGCCATCAATGCTGCATCATCTGCTACTTGAAATGATCCATGCAACCGATCAATCACAGCTCCAGCAAACAAGGTATCTTCCAAATTAGGTTTTCCTTTCCAACCAGCACACACAACCAATGCATCTCCTTGCCAAACTTTTAAGGCTTCGACAATGCTTGAAATATTTAAAAATGCTCCTACATAAACCAAAGGTGCCGATTTTGAACGCTGGATTGCAACAGTTCCGTTAGTTGTTGTTACACAAATTTTAGCACCTTTTACTTTTTCTTTTTGATAACTAAAGGGAGAATTATCAAAATCAAAGCCCTCAGGAGTAATTCCATTACGCTCTGCAGAAGTTAAATAGCCTTTTTCTCGATATGATTCACAAACATCCAATTGTTCAACTGGAACAATCTCTTGCGCGCCATGCGCAAAGGCTGTGACCATACAGGAAGTTGCACGGAAAATATCCACCACTACAACCGCCATGTTGGTTAAATCATACAAATGAATCAAATCGGGAGATAAACAAACGTCAATTTTTCTCATTCTTTATTCAATTAAATAAATGGGAATTTTACTACCTGAGCTTTCAAGGATTTATCGCGAATTTGAATGAAAATTTCAGTCCCCACTTTCGCATTTTCACTACTAACATATCCCATTCCAATTCCTTTAGACAAACTTGGCGATTGAGTTCCAGAAGTCACTTCTCCGATTGTATTCCCATTCTCATCCGCAATTGGGTAGTGCTGACGAGGAATTCCACGGTCAATCATTTCAAAACCCACCAATTTCTTCTTCGGCCCTTCGGCTTTGATTTTAGCATGAATATCCTTGGCAATAAAATCTTTATTGAACGAAGTAATCCAACCTAATCCTGCTTCAATCGGGGACGTGGTGTCATCAATATCATGGCCATATAGACAATAGCCCATTTCGGTACGAAGCGTGTCCCTTGCACCTAATCCAATAGGTAACATATCAAATTCTTTACCCGCTTCAAAAATGGCATTCCAAACAGCTAAGGCATTTTCATTTTTGACATATATCTCAAAACCACCTGCTCCTGTATATCCTGTGTTAGAAATAATCACATTTTCAAAACCAGCAAAAGTGTCAATTTTAAAAGTGTAATAAGGCATGCTCGACAAATCAACAGCTGTTAATTTTTGTAAAGCCAAAATAGCTTTAGGTCCTTGAACAGCGAAAAGACTGTATTCATCACTACGGTTTTGCATCTCAACCCCAAAGGTATTGTGCGAAGAAATCCAGTTCCAATCTTTTTCAATATTGGACGCATTTACCACCAACAAATATTCGTTGTCCTTTATTTTATACACCAATAAATCATCCACAATACCGCCTTCATTATTTGGTAAGCAACTATACTGCACTTTACCATCAACCAATTTGGAAGCGTCGTTGGAACAAACATATTGAATCAAATCCAAGGCTTTTTCTCCAGATAAAAAGAACTCGCCCATGTGACTTACATCAAAAACTCCTACTCCAGAACGAACACAAAGGTGTTCTTGGATCAGATTGTTGTACAAAACAGGCATATTATATCCAGCAAATGGAACCATTTTCGCTCCTAAACCTACATGCACATCATTTAGATGTACTTTTTTTAATTCTACTTCTTCCATGAAATTATTCTCTGTATAAAACTTGTAAAAGTGTTTGACCAACCGCCTTTAATGTCGATTTGTCAATAATTGACATATTATCTTGATGCGTATGATGATAACTACCAAAAGTATTGGGAGTAGCAGGATGCAACTCCACGATATCAATCATTTGAATTTTTGCGATTTCATTGATCGCTGTATGATCATCAGTAATACCAGGACCATCTTGATCAATAAAATAATTATTGTAACCTAATTCAGAAGCAATTGACCATACAGAATGAACAATTCCTGGAGCATATTGCATCGAACTCCCTTCTGTAGGAAATGTGGCCCCTTTTGCCCCCACCATATCCAACAAAATCCCGTAAAAAGGTTTATAATTTTCTGGCATTAAATGGGCTGCCCAATATTGAGAACCCAAGGCCCAAGACATCCCTGTAGGATCATCAGAACTACCACTATCTTCTAAATCAAAAAGTACGATATCAATACCCACATTGGGTTTATTGCTACTAGTTGAAAGTAAACGCGCCAATTCCAACAAAACTCCCGGCCCACTCGCCCCATCGTTGGCAGCATCAATCGGTTCATTCACACGAACTGAATCTTTATCTGCCTTAGGTCTGGCATCCCAATGGGCAGCTAACAAAATTCGTTTCGCTTTTTCTGGTTGAAATTGTGCGATGATATTTGTCCCAAAAAGCTTTTTACCCGAATAATCATTGGCACTAAAAGCTTGTGTTTTAATCGTCCAACCGTAAGATTTGAATTTTTCAATCAACCAATTTTTGCATTTTTCTTGAGCAGCGGAATTGGGAACTCGAGGCCCAAAAGCAACTTGTTTTTCAATAAAATGATAAGCAGAATCAGCGACAAAGGTGGGCGTTTCGACTAATTGACTTGGGCTATTCTCTGAGCTTGTTGTTGTATTTGAGCCATTTTTATACCAAAAAAACACTCCAGAAAAAAGAAACACAACCAACAGCAATAAGGCAATTCTCGAACGATTCATATAAGGATCAAAAACTATTCAACATCTTTAATGAGGGTAAAAACAAATGGATTTCCTTTGTGAAGGATGTGCATTATGTACTTTCCACCTCTGAAATTTTCAAACTTGTCTAACACAATCTCATCAATATCTGCTGGGAAAGTTTGTTCCAACTTAACATTTCCTTGCATGTCGTAAATCACTAAATAAGAGGTTAAACTCGTTTTTAGCGACATTTTGATGGTCAATTTATCTTTAAACGGATTCGGAAATACGGTGTAAGCAATGGGATTTACTTCTGCCGTATTGATTTCTTTTCCCGATTTTTTAATACTCTTCATCAACAAATTAGGCTGTTTAAATCCTTGGCGGACTGTTAAACCATTTTTTGTTACTGTACCTGCAACACTTTGTTGTCCAACTACATGGCTATAATACTTACCATTTACTTTTACCGTTGAACCTCCTGATGAAATCGTAGAAGATTGAACGTTTTGTGAAAAAATAGGCAAGCTCAACAATAATAACAAGCTTAAACTAGTGATGATTAAGGTAATTCTTTTCATTTAATGGTTATTTTTTGATCAAGACTCAAATTTAATCAAATTAACTAGAAGTAGGAAGTTTGCTTATTGATAAAGCGATTTTGGAATTGATTATTTTTGTAAGAGGTCCTCTAACATTTCCAATGCTTCCCTATTCGGCAATTTTTTGCTTTCAATCTTTTGATCCAATAGCTGAACTTCTTGTTTTTGATTGGTAAACGCTGGCCATAAAACGAGATCCTTTCCGTTTGGATCACCCGTTTTAACAAAATTGGCCCAATAATTGGACATTTTTTCACTCAACAAATAATCAACCTGCTCCCAAGGTCTATGAACAGCTTGTAAATTCGCATAGGCATAGGGCACCTCTCCCGTATGAAAGGCCCCAAAAGCTGTTTTTGAATCAAACGCTGGCAAGGCTCTGTTAAATTGATACACATAAACAGGCGATTTCCCAAGTAAATTTTGAGCTTTTGCCCAAGAATGAACTTGTATCCCAAAAAGCTCATCTCTACTCAAATTAAATTGAGAGGCAACCTTTTCAAAAGGATAGTACTTAAACACCTTCCCTGCATTTATTCCATATTTTTTCTCCATATTCTGTTGAAATTCGGATGCAGGAAGGACTTGCCCGCTAACTTTATCGTCTGCATTCCAACCCATCAACAAACCAACATCATTTTGTTTCCCATTTTGATAAATTTCTTGAATCGATTGAGGAAGTACATAACCATCTTGATAAGGTCTCGTCAACCCTCCTTCCATGGCTTGAATTTTCTCAGCGGACAATGCTCTTAAAGCTGAAATATTTGAAGAACCGACGGATTTGGCAAAAGCCAATCCCATCATTTCCGCATCTGATTTCTTTATATTGGTACGTGTCGAATTAGGCAAAATACTTGCTCCACTTTCCGCTATAGCTCCTTTGAATAGACCTTTCGCCAAAGGAGAAGCGCATAAATAATTAACTGCCATGGAGCCAGCCGATTGTCCTGCAATCGTTACTAGATTGGGATCTCCTCCAAAAGCAGAAATATTTTCTTTCACCCATTTTAATGCAGCAATCATATCCAAAATTCCATAATTTCCAGAGGCATCAACGCCCGATTCTGCACTTAATTCTGGGTGGGCTAAAAATCCAAACACTCCAACTCGGTAATTAATACTCACAAAAACCATTTCCTTTTGAGCCATGGCTTCACCCTTGTAAATGGGGCAAGCACTGCCTCCGCTTCGAAATCCGCCCCCATAAATATAGACTAAAACCGGTTTAAGTGCTTTTTTATTCGAGGGTGCCCAAACATTGAGATACAAACAATCTTCACTGATGGGACTTTCGGGAATTAAAAATTCGGACGACCAATATAAAAATGGGCTTGGCTTTGCTTGCATCGGACTTGGACCAAATTCCTTTGCTGGCCGAATACCCGCCCAAGGATTCATAACCTGAGGCGCTTTCCATCTTAAATCGCCCACGGGCGGTTGAGCGAAAGGAATTCCTAAAAATTCATCGATATTACTTTTCGGAAGATGGGTGCCAGCTAGTTGTCCCAATTTGGTTGATACAATCACATCTTGAGCGAACAAATGCAAGGCTAGAAATGACAAAAGAATAGAAAAAAGGTACTTCATGTTTATAGGTTGAGATATTAAGGCAAATTAGTTATTTTTCTTGAAAGTGAGGAGTTTGTCTATTTTTTGATAAATTTGGTCGTGTTTGTAAAGCCAACAATTCATTAAATCGTATTTTCAATCTTTCACCTTAAAAATGATTATTCTATGAAAAAATTAACGTTAGCATTAGGCCTTTGCCTAACGACCCTGTTCGCTTCTGCTCAAACTTTTTCGATTGACAAAGCACACTCAAAATTAGGATTTAGCGTAGTTCACCTTTCTATTTCAGATGTAGAAGGATCTTTCAAGATTACGGATGCAACACTTACTTCTTCCAAAGATGATTTTTCAGATGCAAAATTTGAATTAACTGCCGATGTAAACACAGTTAATACGGATAACGAGCGCCGTGATACACACTTGAAAAGTCCAGATTTTTTTGATGCAGCAAAATTCCCAGCTATTGCTTTCAAAAGTATTTCTATCGCAAAAACTGCTGATCGTAAATTCACTTTAGTGGGTAATTTAACCATGCACGGAGTTACTAAGCCTGTTAACTTAAGTTTGACATTGAATGGCGTAACAACAAACCGTCAAGGCAAAAAAGTAGCTGGATTTAAAGTAACTGGTACATTAAACCGTACGGCTTGGGGTGTAGGATCTATGCCTGCAGCGATGGTAGGTGAAGAAATTGAACTTCGCGCTGGAGGAGAATTTATTCAAAACTAATTTATTTATTTTCGTAAATTTGAAGGAAATAGTGAGTTAAACGACTCCTGTTTCCTTTTTTTATGCGCTATTTTATAATTCTATTTTTTCTAGGGATCCTCTCTATTCCATTGCAAGCACAAGATGCAAGCGTTTTCAAACCTGATTCGATTCGCAAAGAAATCAAAGCAATTCCAATCCATGGAGCAATTCATGTGGACGGAATTCTTAATGAAAAAGAATGGCGAACATCGGCACCAAGCACAAGATTTACCCAAGTAGAACCTTTTCAAGGCAATCGACCTAATCATGACACCGAAATTAAGGCACTTTACAATCAACATTATCTCTATTTAAGCGTATTTGCCAAAGATTCTTTAGGCAAGAAATCCATTCGCGCTACCGACTTTAAAAGAGATTTTAATTATTTATCACACGATATTGTTGCATTTTCTTTTGACGGATTTAATGACAAAAGAAATGCCATGTCGATTGCCACCAATCCTTATGGAGTTCAAAGAGATTTATTGTCCTTTGACGATTTGTATTATGATGTAGATTGGGATGGACTTTGGCGAGTAAGGACTTCTCGATTAGATAGCGGATGGGTAGCTGAAATTGCGGTTCCATGGGAAACTTTGAGGTATCCAAAAACCAATCAAAAAACCCAAAATTGGGGCTTTAATGTGTACCGAAATAGAAGATTGAGCAATGAACTCAGTGCCTTTTCACCTTTCCCTCGGTCTTTTACTTATTTGCGCATGGACTATGCCGGAATTTTATCCAATTTACAACCGCCACCACCCAAACCCAATATTCGAATTCAACCTTATTTGCTCAATTCTTTCGACAATTATTCGGGAAGCGATTTTCAAAATCAAGCGAACCAATTCAGTACAAAATTAGGTGGCGAATTAAAATGGGCTTTTAATTCGAATGATGTTTTAGATCTTACGGCAAACACCGATTTCGCACAGGCAGATGCCGATCGACAAGTCAATAATACTTCTCGGTTTTCCGTTTTTTTCCCTGAAAGAAGGCAATTTTTCTTGGAAAACGCCTCCCTTTTTGGAGTTGGAATCAGTCGAAACCCTGATGAATCTGGAGGAAATATGCGCATTCAACCCTTTTTCAGCAGACGAATTGGATTAGATGACTTTGGGAATCCGATTCCGATTGAGTTGGGTGGCAGATTTGTTCATCGATCGATCAAAAGAAATTACGGGGCTATTTTAATGCGACAAAAGGGCCTAGATACGCCTGTGCCAACCAATTTTTTTGTGGGTAGGTACTCCGAAAACATCGGAGATCAAAATAGAATTGGTGGAATTGTAACCGTCAAAGATCAACCTGGTGGATCCAATATTGTTAATTCCGTGGATGGTTTTTTTCGATTAGGAGAGTCTCATTCTTTGAGTGCCATGGCCTCACATTCCGCTTCCAATAATACTGGCCAACAAGGCTATTCCGCCTATGCGCAATATTATTATGTAAGCAATCAGTTTAAAATTTGGTGGACTCAATCTGTTGTTTCCAAAGATTATAATCCAGAATTAGGTTTTGTTTCCCGCAAAGATGTGGTTGCAACTACGCCTGGTATTTTTTATTGGTATAGAGGAAAAAGATTACCATTTAAAAAGTGGCTTAGAGCTTGGGAGCCAAGTATTTTCCCGGAATTTTATCATCAAGCCTCCACTGGCAAGTTAATTGAACGTTCTTGGACCATTTACCCTGCTTGGTTGAACTTGCAAAGTGGAGCCTATTTTGGGTATAGCATCACCCCAACTTATCAAAATTTAACGGAGGTTTTTGAGCCATTGGGTGTTAAAATTTCGACAGGGGAATACAATTATGTTAGACATCAAATCTATGCCAGTACTGACCCTTCCAGAATGTTAAATTTACAAACCATTTACAATTGGGGCTCGTATTTTAATGGTTCGCTAATTTCAGGTGACTGGACATTACAGTTTGTCCCAATTCCACATGTTTCATTTTCAGCTAGATTAAATCGAAACGCTTTTGAGGCTGTAGGCGATTTAAAAGAAACCAAAACCATTGATTTATATTCGCTTGAAGGAAGATTTGCATTGAATCCTAGGGTACAAGTGATTGGATTTTATCAAAAAAACTCTGAAAACGAATCACATAATTACAATATTCGACTTTCGTGGGAATATCAACCACTGTCTTATATCTATTTAGTTTTCAATCAATTCGCCTATCAAAATTCCGCTTTCAAAAACCAAGTAGAAAACCATGTAATTTCTAAAATAAGTTATTTGAAACAATTTTAAAATAATATTGGCTTAGCCACTAAGTTTGAATATATTTGGTAAATTTTATTACCATGACCACTAATAACAGTACACAGGAAGCGTTTCCGACGCGCAATTTATTGAGCATTTTGGCTTTAACCGAAGTAATGCCCTTATCCAAAGGTTTGAAAAATTTTCTCTCAGAAAGAATTCAACAAGTCAATTATAAAAAAGGAGAAATTTTTGCCCATTCTGGTAATTTTTGTGATCGAATTTTCATGCTTAAAAAAGGAGCAGCACGAGGATTTATGATTCGAGAAAAAACAGAAATTACAACCTGGATTTGCTTGGAAAAAGAGTTCATTCTTAGTTTTGAATCCTATTTTAAAAATCAAGTTTCCAAAGAAAGCTTTCAAGCCTTAGACGATTGCTATTTAGACTATATTGAAATAAGCGATTTGCGTTATTGTTTAAGTAATTTCCCTGAAATGGAAGCGCTATACCGTTTTTTTCTCGAAAAATATTTTATGGCTTCTTATGACCGTGAAACCATTTTAAGAACCACGAACGCATCGGAGAGATTCAAATATTTCAAGGAAAATTTTAATCCGAATCTCATCGAAAAAATTCCTTCTAAATACCTCGCTTCTTTTTTAGGTATGCGGGCAGAAACTTTTTGCCGCATAACTAAGGAATAATTACTGATAAACTTTGCAATTGCTTGATATTTATCAAATTAGAATGCGACTATCCCAAATTACAAGAATGAAATTTGTGCCAAGTCCTCTAATTTTACACCATTCATTTAGCATTAGCGGGTTAGATGAAAATTGTTTTTTAATTAGTAGAATTAGAATAAAAGTGTTGAAATCCACGGATTAATGATTCGTGGATTTATTGTTTATTGACTTAATCCATTCTCGAACCAACTCTATTCCTTCTTCATGATTTAAACTTCTCCCTAATTCGGGCATCATGACACCCGGATCTTTTGAGGCCATCCTGTAATGCAAAATACTTTCCTCTGGTTTTCCAGGAACTATATCAAATCTCAAATTACCAGAACCTCTACCCGCTGCAACGGGCGGTTTCATAAATCCATAAGCCGTTTTGTCTTGAATATCCCATCCCAAAAACAAACCCGAAGAACGTGCTGGCCCAGCAGAATTATGACAATGTGCGCAATTAATATCTAAATAGGCTTTCACTCGTTCATCTAAACTTTCCGATGGATTGGAATAATTGACCAAGCGGGGAATCCCTATTTTATCTTTTGGCAAATCATTCAAATATCCTAAATCAGACCAATGCGCTAATTGATTTTTGCGTCCATCCGTATATTCAAAATCTCCATTCAATTGTCTAGCCGATGGCCCAATGGGAGTCATCTTTCCGCCACGTTCATGGCAACCTTTACACTGATTCATATTGGGAATGGAATATTCCACCTGTCTTTTTTCGCCCTTTTGATCCAACCAAGAAACTTTCTCTGATCCACCAGCGACTTCCAATACTGCCTCTGTTTGCTCTTTGTTCCAAATATAAGGCAATGCAATCCATCCTTTTGGCTCATGCAAGAGCACTCGAGTTTCCATTAATCTTCTGCCCGATTGTTCTTTTCGCTCATCATTTTTGTAATAAAATGTTTTAACGATGGCGGTTCCCACAGGAAATTGCAAGACTGAATCGGGATTGTAATTCACTTTTTGACCATTGGGTAATCGAACAAATCTCAACTTGTGAGCATAATCAGAAAACAATGGAGCATTTAAAGAATAAGGAACAACTCCCTCTGAAGGAATCTGTAATTTAATATCCCCTTTGAAAAAACCGTATTCAGATAAATTTTCTTTGTAATTAAATTCCACTGCAGGATGCGTGGACATTAAACCCAACAAAATCAAAGAAGCAAAAATTAAAAACGTAATATATTTCATCTAAAATTGTATGGATTTAATCATTCCCAATTCACAATTAAAATAGTCTTCCCCGATTTGAATATTTTTAAAATCATGCTCGGCATCTAACATCGCTGAGAATTGGTTGATATTATTCTTAACACAGATTCGATATTCAGGATAATATTGACCGTCCTTTCCAAGCTTTTCTGAATTCAAAATTCCATCATAAACCACGAATGGGAGTTTTCGCCCAAATCTCAATTTAAAACGATATAATTTTCCAAAGCGACTATCGGCAGGAGCGCGCCCAGCATTTCTTTCAAAATGATTGTCGTGTATAAAAATGCCTGTTGGATAGGGATCATATTCTTTGTCTTTGATCTTTAATTCAGTCATAAAATAACTGACAACCGACACACCAATAGTTTGATTATTCAAAATCTGATTATCAAAAATTTCCACATCACTGGTAGCCAATACCATCATTCCCGTCCCTTTGGGCACATTCCCCACAATATTTCCTTTGGGCGCAAAATTCTTCAAATTATTTTCTTGAACAACATTGTGATACACTCGAACATGACCCCCTTTTTTCTGAATTAAATCAGGTAAATCAAATACCAAAATCCCACCCGTATTACCAATCGCCTTATTATTGAAAACTTCCGCATTTAGTGAGTTTTCAATCTCAATCCCAGCAACATTTTGATAGGCTTCGCAATTTCGAACGATGATATTTTTCGATTGCCCTACATATATGCCTGCATCAGAAGCGCCAATCGCTATGCAGCTGTCAATTACTACATTTTCACATAAAACAGGATATAAGGCATAACTTCCGTTCGTCGATTTTGGACCACCTGTCCAAGCAGTTTTTAAGCGTCGAAAGGTCATTCCTTTTACGTGCATGGTTTTGATTAAATCGCCTTTCGAGTCTTCAGCAGTGAGGTCTTCTATGATGATATTCTCACAATTAGATACTTTAATCCCCTCTGCTCCTTGCACTTGACCTTTGAAACTCAACACTGTTTTATCGATTCCACTCCCTCGAATGATGATGTTTTTCTTCCCTTCCAAAGACAAACTTTTTGTCAATTGAAAATTTCCTGCCTCTATTTGAATGATGGATCCATCCTCTGCTAGAATTAATTGCTTTTGAAGTTTTTTCTCAAAATCTGCTTGAGCAAAAAGCTGGAATGACAAAATGCTAAGGATTAAAAATAGGGATTTACTCATGATTAAATGGATTTTCAAAATAGCTTTAGATAGAGTCTAAAATTACTACAAATCTTGATAGATAAAAAACGAACGATTTAAGTTTGCATAAATTATTTTTTAGATAAGACTAAAAAATAATTATATTGCACCATGAAACACAGCATTTATCTCCTTTTACTATTAATAATCTGTTCATTATCAAGCTATTCCCAGCAAATTGGAAGAATAGAAACGGACCGTCCAGATCAAACAGAGTGTCCATTTATTGTCAAAAAAGGGTATTTTCAAGGGGAATTTGGCTTCAATCGATCTATTTCTCCTACGGATATTGCCTATCTATTACCCACTTCTTTATTGAAAATAGGTATTCACAAAAATTGGGAGTTGAGATATACCACAGTATTATCAGCAGGAACGGGTATTTCACCTTCATTCACAACAGAATCCTTTGGTTTTAAAGTGCAATTGATCGAATCACAAAAATCTTTTCTTCCAAAAACGGCTTTAATCGTTCAATACCATTGGGACAATGAAAGTAGAGATGAAAGTGAGAGAAATAACCTACCCCATTCCATTGGAGAAACTGTTTTTACCTTTCAAAATAACCTCTCTGAACGCTTTGGAATCGGATATAATGTAGGATTGGAATATCACTCCAACGGAAAAATAGAAGGCATCTATCGATTTGCTCCTAATATGAATATAGGTGAAAGAGGATACGCTTATGTGGAAGTATTTGGTCGTTTCCCTAAATCGATAGATACTGAATTTTGGGGCGATTTTGGACTAGCCTATTATATATCGGATGATGTAAAAATAGATTTTTCAGCAGGTAAAAGCTTACAAAATAATTCAGATTGGTACAGCGCTTTGGGTTGCTCATTCCGTTTGAAAATTTGGTAAAAAGTCCTACTTTTAGGAATGAAAAAAGTATATCAATTCATTTTGTGCGGACTAGTTCTATTCAGCTTTTCTGCGACTGCACAGCAAAAAAATTTCTTGATATTTTTAGTAGATGACCTTGGCTGGCAAGATGTTTCGGTCCCATTTGCTGATTCTATTACACATTGGAATCGATTGTACCGAACCCCTAATATGGAAAGATTAGCTGCCCGTGGTGTGAAATTCACTCATGCCTATGCTCATCAAAATTGTACGCCTTCTCGAGTTTCTATGTTGACTGGAATGAATCCGATAAATCACAAAGTTTCTTCATGGACCTTTCAAAAAGATCAAAATCCAAAAGAAGGTGGAGACTCGAATTATGAAGTTCCTCAATGGAATATGAACGGTTTAAGTCCAAATCCATTTCCCAATAGTTTTACTGCCAAAAGTTTAGCGCAAAAACTGAAAGACCAAGGATACACCACTATACATGCTGGAAAAGCCCATTTTGGAGCTTATGATACACCTGGTGCAAATCCCAAATTGCATGGATTTGATATCAATATTGCGGGAACTGCCGCTGGCCAACCTGCGAGTTATTCTGGATTACAAAATTTTGGTAACAAGCCTAATGGCAATTCTGACATCCGAGCGGTCCCAAACTTAGAACGTTTTTGGGGAAAAGATATTCACTTGACAGAAGCCTTAACGCAAGAAAGTTTACGTGTGTTAGATTCAGTTCGCAAAGAGAAGCAACCGTTTTTTATGCTCTTTTCAAATTTTGCGGTGCATACTCCAATTCAAGCAGACTCGCGCTTTGTGGATTACTACTATGCCAAAGGAATGGATAGCACGGAAGCTAAATATGCTTCTTTGATTGAAGGCATGGACAAAAGTTTGGGCGATTGGTTGAATTATTTGGACAAGAACCAGTTGACCAAAAACACGGTCATTATTTTCTTATCAGACAATGGTGGATTAACCGATGTATGAAGAGGAAAAAAATTAAGGAATACCTATAATAGTCCATTGAGAAGTGGAAAAACTTCTGGCTATGAAGGAGGCTTGCGTATTCCATTTATTATTTCGGGAATCGGGAAAAATGGAACTAGCAACCATGAAAATATCATCATAGAGGATGTTTTCCCAACAATCCTTGATTTAGCAAAGCTGCCTAAACGGAAATCGGATGGGCAATCTATTTTATCCCTTATTCAACAAAAAAAATCGAATAAACATAGATTTTTAACTTGGCATCATCCACACATGCGAACCAATGGATCATCTGATATTCAAGCATTTAGTGCGATCCGTCAAGGCAAATGGAAATTGATATATTTCCATAAAGACCAACATTTTGAACTTTATGATACCCAAAATGATATATCTGAAAAATCAAATTTATTCCTATCGAATCACAAAATAGGGCGTTTTTTAGCGCAAAAATTGGGGGAAAAACTAAAGTCCAGTGGGTCTAAAATGCTATTGAATGCAAGTACCAAAAAAGAAATTCCGTATTTAATTCCGTCTATAAATTAGATTGTTGAAGCATTTTACCACAAAGACGACATAATAACTAAATCATTTCGACCTCTGGCTTCGACTCCAGCCATCAGTATCATACCTCTTACTTATCACCTATTACCTCTTACCTTTTACCTCTTACCTATCACCTTTTACCTATCACCTTTTACCTATTACCTATTAATGCGAATTAAGGGTTAAATTTTTCTTTGTGAACATAGTGTTTAAAAATTGGAGTTAACACACAAAAGTTTAAAACATTAAGCCATTAAGATTTTTCTCTTTCCTCATCATTGAAGAAAATCAGAATATTGATTGGAAATATAAGTAACTAGATAGTAAACCTAATTTTCTTTTTTTAAGGGGTTATGCGTCCCCTTGCCCCCTGCAATTTAAGGGTTTAAGAGTTCAGTTATTTGATAAAATTTTAGGAAGAGAGAGAAGAGAGGCGAGAGAAAAGAGGAATATGCGCTCAGCTTTGCTTAGTGTGTACAATGATTTGAACTTGTAGTTCAATTACACTGTGCCTTTGTGTAAACACAACGACACAAAGATTTAAAACATTAAGCCATTAAGGATCATTACCTCTTACCTCTTACCTATTACCTCATACATCTTACCTCATACATCTTACATCAATCCTATCACCTTAAAAACCAAATCTTTCAAATATTTCTCAACAAATTTTTGCTTGTTCTCCTTCCCAACGTCGGTTAGGCGAGGCAAAAAGCTACTAAAAAATAATTGGGAATGAGCGGTTTCAACCAAAGTAGAACTCAGCGAATGAGGGAAAGGATAATTCTCATTGTAGGATTGAATCAAATCAGAAATTCGAGAACAAAGGTCTTTATACGGTTTATAAACCTCATTTTGGTTAATTTCCTTCACTTCTTTGACAAGGTATACCTTACTACTTTCCGTAATGACAATTTGATGTAAATACTTTTTATTGTAATCCGTTTGGCCTACGCTCTCAGGTAATTCATGCGCTAATAATTCCACCAATCTTTCCAATTTCGACTTGGGATTTTCTATCGGTTGTAATTGGATAACCACCAAATACTCCATGTAAGACCAATACCAATTTAAAATATATAACAATAAACGATGCTTATTTTCAAAGTATCGATAAATAGTGGCTTCTGTGGTATTCAATTCCAAAGCCAATTTTTTGAACGTAAAATGCTCAAAACCCAATTGGTGGATTAAATCAATGGCACCTTTGACAATTGATTTCCCCAATTCCGTACCCTCAGGGTCACGGAGATAAATTTTTTCATTGACTTTAAAACTTAGTGAATAGTCCATTGGTTAAAGATATGATGATGGCAAAATTAATTGATAGAATTACTAACTCAAAAAATATTTTTAATTTTATTTATAATAGTATTACTATTATTTAAAAAAGTATTTTAATTTTGCCTTACTAAATGACGAAAATGAAAAAAAAGACAGCAATGAATCGAGTTTCTGTTTTATTAAAAGAAAATAAAAAAGAGATAACTTCCATTTATTTATTTTCTATTCTAAGCGGATTAGTCAATTTGAGTTTACCACTTGGCGTACAAACCATCATTGGATTAGTCATGGGAGCGACAATGGTCACTTCCATCTATATTTTGATATTTTTGGTAGTGATTGGCGTGTTTTTGGTTGGACTGTTTCAGGTCAATCAAATGAAAATCATCGAAACAATTCAGCAAAAAATCTTTGCTCATTATGCATTTGAATTTGCCGATAAGCTTCCAAAAATGGATTTAAAATTGACGGATAAATATTTTATACCTGAAAAAGTTAATCGATTTTTTGATACCGTCAACATTCAAAAAGGATTTGCGAAATTACTGTTAGACATCCCCATCGCCAGTGTTCAAATCATTTTTGGGGTCATTTTGTTATCGCTATATCACCCATTATTCATTCTATTGGGAATTGTACTGCTTTTGATTTTAGGTGGAATTTTAAAATTTACCAGTAAAATCGGTATTGAAACAAGCATTGAAGAGTCGAATTACAAATACGAAGTCGTGGGCTTTTTCAGTGAAATGGCGAGAACTTTGAAGTCATTTAAATTTAGTCAAGGTTCTAACTTAAACATAACCAAAACCGATAAAAATGTAAGTGGTTATTTACAAGCCCGTACGAAACATTTTCAAATTTTGTTGTTCCAATACAAAACCTTGATCTTTTTCAAAGTCAGCTTGACTATCCTCATGTTAACTTTGGGAACCTATTTATTGGTCAACCAACAATTAAACATTGGAGAATTCATTGCAGCAGAAATTGTCATTTTGATGATTATTTCAGCGGTGGAGAAACTAATCATCAGTTTAGATAGTGCTTATGACGTCATCACCGGCTTAGAAAAAATCGCTTCTGTTACGGAAGCGCCCTTGGAAAAATCGGGCAACTTGCCTGTCAATAAAGTATTACCTTTTGAATTGGCCATGGAAAATTTCAGTTTTCAATTTGAAGCCAACAAAAAATTACTGGATCAAGTATCCGTACACATTCCTGCGGGAAGTAAAGTTAGCGTAAGTGGAGATGAGGGTTCAGGCAAGTCCTTGTTTATACGTATGCTGACAGGAAATTATCAAGATTTTCAAGGCAACTTATTAGTCAATCACATTCCCATTCAAAATTATGACTTAAAAAGTCTGCGTTTACAAACGGGCATTTTACTACATGGTCAAGAAATATTTGGTGGAACGGTATGGGAAAATATTAGCTTAGGTCAAGAAAGCATGACGCCAGCGTCCATCATGGAAACTGCAAGAAAATTAGGCTTTGAAGATTTCATCAAACATTTTCCAGAGGGATTTGACAGTAAAATTGAGCCCATTGGAAAAAAGACCCCACAGACAATAATTCGCAAAATTTTATTGTTGAGAGCCTTAACTGGCGACAAGAAACTACTTCTTTTAGAAGAACCTTGGAGCGGCTTGGATTCCAAAAGTACGGAAAGGCTGAAAGCCTATTTATTATCCAAAGACATCGATGCAACCATTATTGTTGTGTCCAATGATCCTGAATATAATGCAAAAACAGACCAACAAATTACTTTCAAAAATGGAAAAATTTAAGTCATTCGACCTGATATATCAGCACGGTAAAAATACGAGTATCAAAATATGGCTGGTGGGTTTTATCCTGTTGTGTCTACTCATCATTTTTTTGCCATGGACTCAAAATATCCGAACAAAAGGAAATATTACAAGCCTGTACCAAGAGCAAAAACCCCAAAAAATCTATAGTCCAATTGCGGGGAAAATAGCCTATTGGAGAGTTAAAGAAGGAGATTTTGTGAAAAAGGGAGATACACTTGTGAAAATTGCTGAAATCAAGGCGGAATATTTGGATCCTAATTTGATTCCTAGAACGCAAGATCAATTGATTGCGAAGAAAAATTCTTTGACTTTTTATGAACAAAAAGTACAAGCCACCTTATCTCAAATTGAAAATCTAAAAACTGCCAAAAATTTAAAAAAAGAGCAATTAACGAATAAAGTAACCCAATTAAACCAAAAAATATTGGGAGAAAAAGCAGAATTGGAGGCCACGAACAATGAATATCAATTAGTCAAAGATCAATTTGAAAGAAACCAAAAAATGTACCGAGAAGGTTTGATATCTCAAACTCAATATCAACAAAGAAATGCGGCCATGCAAAATGCTTTGGCAAAAAAAACTATCTCCGAAAATAAGGTGAATCAAACGCTTCAAGACATTAGCAATGCCAAAATTGAATTGAGAAGTGTCGACCAAGAGTATGACGAAAAAATCAACAAAGCGGAGAGCGATCGATTTCAAAATTTAGGACAAATTGAGACGACGAAAGGCGATGTTGCCAAACTAGAAAATCAAGTTAGCAACTATACCATTCGAAATGGGATGTATTATTTAATTGCCCCTCAAGATGGACAAGTGATTCAAGCCAAAAAAGCAGGAATTGGAGAACTATTGAAAGAAGGGGAAGAATTATTGACTATCGTTCCTACTAGCAATAATTATGCAGTAGAAATGTTTGTTCGACCAGTAGATTTACCCTTGATTGCTCCTGATCAAAAGGTTCGATTCATCTTTGATGGATTTCCAGCAATTGTATTTGCGGGTGGATGGCCTGAGCAAAGTTTTGGAACATTTTCAGGTAGAATTTTAGCGGTAGAAAATTCCATTAGTCCCAATGGATTATTTCGAGTGATTGTTATCGAAGATGCCACGGAAAAAAAATGGCCAAAGCAAATCAAAATAGGTGCAGGCGTGCAAGGAATTGCCTTATTAAACGATGTCCCACTTTGGTATGAAATTTGGAGAAACATCAACGGCTTCCCTGCCGATTTTTATCAAGCAAAATCTAAAAATGAATCGAAAAGTGAAAAATAGTATCTTTCTTTTTTTATTGATTGGGCAGATTTGCATTGCGCAAGAAAAGGTCTTGAACCCGGAATCGTTTTTGAAAATTGTTCAGACCTATCATCCTATTTCACAAAAAGCGAGTATAGGAATCCGAAAATCAGAAGCAGAAATTTTAAAGGCAAGAGGAGCATTTGACCCCATATTGTCGCATTATAGTGCAAAAAAGACCTTAGATTCGAAAAATTACTACGAATATCATTCGCCGGAATTGAGTATTCCAACTTGGTATGGCATTGAATTGAGTGCTGGAATTGAAAATTTACAAGGAACTCGAATAGACCCAAGTAGGACTTTGGGACAAACCAGCTACATAGGAATCAATGTCCCATTGGCCAAAAATTTAGTGATTGATAAACGCAGAGCTGCTTTGGCACAAGCCAAAATAATGAACAAAATGGCGTTTGAAGAACAAAGGAACACGATCAACACTTTGATCTATGAGGCGATGGAGGCGTATTTTATGTGGGCAAAAAGCTATACCGTTTTGAACATTGTAAAGCAGAATTTGGACATCTCGCTAAAACGTAAAAATTATGTATTGAGAAGTGTGGAATTAGGGGATCGGCCGGCAATAGACACATTGGAAGCAAGTACTCAAGTTCAATATTTTGAAAATCTATATCAAAACAAATGGCTCGATTTTCAAAATAATGCCTTGTCGCTTTCTGTTTATTTATGGTCAGAAAATAATACCCCGATGGAATTGGATTTGGATGTACGCCCCAATGAACGTTGGACTGATTTTTCTTTGTTGGCAGATTTTGATTTAGACAAAAACTCTTTGTTAGAAAAGGCTTATGCCAACCATCCAGAACTAAAAAGTTATCAGTACAAAATCGAGGCACTTCAAGTAGATCGAAAATTAAAATTTCAAAGTTTATTGCCTAAGCTCGACTTGACCTATAATCAGTTATCAAAAGGTGGCCCAACGTTATATACTTCCAATTTATTGGACAATAATTTTCAATATGGCCTAAAGGTAGAAATTCCATTAAGGTTTTCTCAGGGACGTGGAGAATATGCGCAAGCGAAGTTAAAGATACAGGAAGAGAATTTGAATTTGGCTCAAAAAAAACAAGGGATTGAGCTAAAAATCCATGCCTATTTCAATCAATTTCAAAGTTTAAAAAAGCAGATTAATACCCAAGAAAATGCTTTGAAAAATTATCAAGCTTTGGTAAAAGCGGAAGAATCGAAATTCGAACAAGGCGAATCATCTTTGTTTTTAATCAATAGTAGAGAAACAAAAGCAATGGAAGCTGCTGAAAAATTAATTGATTTAAAGTCGTATTTATTTAAATCGATTTACGCGCTTCAATCGAGTGCAGGTTTATTGATATAAAAAAAGCGGTCATTGACCGCTTTAAAACTTTATTTGTCTGTTTTAATTCTTTCACCAACGGCATCAAACATCGACATTAAACTGCCTTCTACATGATTTTCGTCTTTCTTTTTCAAATCTAAATTGACATCATAACCTTGTGCTGTAAAAAACAAGGTGATAGCACCTTCTTTGATCTCAGTCTTAGAAATAACTGAAATTTCAGTTCCTGATGTATCTTGAATGACACCCGCAATTTCTCCATCTTTTTTAGTTAGGAGAAACACCATTTGAGCATCTCCATTCGGGGTTCCTTTGATAACAATTTGCCATTTTCCAACAAAATAATCTAGATTGTCAGCTGGTTTTGCGTTAGAGAAAAATGAAATAAAAAGGAAGCAAATTAATGCAAAAAATGTAGTTAATTTTTTCATGAATTTTTGATTTAGGGTTTGAAAAA
Organism: Aquirufa sp. ROCK-SH2; assembly: GCF_054558315.1. NCBI lineage: Bacteria > Pseudomonadati > Bacteroidota > Cytophagia > Cytophagales > Flectobacillaceae > Aquirufa > Aquirufa sp. ROCK-SH2. Next base: position 75,357 of record NZ_JBPXKB010000006.1, read on the forward strand.
CTAAATCTAAGCATAAATTTAAAATATCTATAAAAAAATTATCTAATTTAGATTTTACTAATCAAATTGATTTTATAATGAAATACATCAGTTACATATTACTATTCATCAGTTTTTTTCTTTTAAGTTTTCAAGAAAAGTCTACACAAAGTAAAAAAAAGAAAGACTACACTTTTTCCGAAAAGCCCATTTGGTCTGATGAATTTAATCAAGGGACAAAGCCCGATTTGGCGAAATGGTCCTATGATTTAGGTGCTGGAGGTTGGGGAAACAATGAATTACAATATTATACCTCAGGAGCCAATGCTAGTATTCAAAATGGGATTTTGTCTATTACTGCCAAAAAAGAAAGCATTGAATCGGGGACTTTTAGTTCTGCCCGTTTAGTCACAAAAGGTAAAGGCGATTGGTTATATGGAAGATTTGAAGCAAGAATTAGAGTACCAAAAGGACGTGGAACCTGGCCAGCATTTTGGATGCTTCCAACAGATCAAATGTATGGAAATTGGCCCAATTCCGGAGAAATTGATATCATGGAACACGTCGGTTATGACCCCAATGTGGTACATTGTACCGTACACACTGGCGCTTTCAATCATACCAAAGGGACTCAAGTGGGGGTTAAAAAGCAAGTCGCCACTGCTGACAGTGAATTCCATGTGTATCGAGTAGATTGGACGCCTGATTATATCCAAGGATTTATCGATGATGAACTTTTTTATAGTTTCAAAAATGATGGTCAAGATGCAAGCCATTGGCCATTTAACAAACGCTTTCATTTGATTCTCAATTTGGCTGTTGGTGGAAATTGGGGTGGCGCCAAAGGCGTGGACGAGAGCGTTTTTCCTTTAAGTTATGATATCGATTTTGTGAGGGTGTATGAGTTGTTGAAGTAGGATGTAAGATTAATTCTATATTTTCAATTCTACATTCTTAATTTTACATCATGCGTCATACATTCTTAATTCTTCATTCTTAATTTTACACCCTACATTCTTAATTACATGAAAATTACTAGATTCAAAGACTACGCTTCCATGAGTGCAGCAGCTAGTGCGATCATCATATCTGATTTAACACAAAAAAAGAATTTACGATTAGGTGCTGCTACAGGAGGATCTCCAACTGGAATGTATGCCGCTTTAGCGGAGGCATATCAGAAAGATGCTAGTTTGTTTGATCATTTACAAGTAACCAAATTGGATGAATGGGGAATTATTCCAATGTCACATCCCGATTCCTGCCAAAGTTATTTGAAACAACACTTACTAGGCCCATTGCACGTTTCGGCTGACCGTTATGAAGAATTTGATACAAATAACACTGATTTGCTGGCAGAATGTAAAAGAATCCAGGATTCCATTGATCAAAATGGGCCTTTAGATATTGTTATTTTAGGTTTGGGGAAAAATGGACACATAGGTTTTAATGAACCCGCTGCTGAATTACAAGTTGATTGCCACAAAGCCATTTTAGCGGAAAGTACCATCCAACACGACCCTACTTTATCGCAAGGTGATGAACCTGCTTTTGGTTTAACTTTAGGTTTGAAAAGTATATTACAAGCCAAAAAAATTCTATTTTTGGTAACAGGTTCTGGCAAAGAAGAAGCGATCAAGCAATTGATGACAAAGAAAATTTCTACTTTCTTACCAGCCTCTTTTTTATGGTTACATCCCCATGTGGAATGTTTGATCAATGAAAACGTTTAGTTTTAACATCTTTTGGGATGAATACATTTGATGCAATTGTTGTCGGTTCAGGTATTTCTGGAGGTTGGGCAGCCAAAGAACTTTGTGAAAAAGGATTAAAAACCTTGGTGCTTGAGCGAGGCAGAAATGTTGAACACAACAAAGATTATCCCACGGCCATGAAGGCTCCTTGGGAGTTTGCTCACCGTGGAAAAGTTACTAGAAAATATCGGGAAGAAAATCCATTAATTTCAAAAGCTGCAGGCTTTGGGGAAGATACTGCCCATTTTTTTGTGAAAGACCAGGATCATCCCTATGTTCAAAAAAGACCATTCGATTGGATTAGGGGTTATCAAGTAGGAGGTAAATCATTGATTTGGGGAAGAGCTACTCAACGATGGAGTCAATCGGAATTTGAATCGCCGGCTAAATACGGTTATGGTATTGAATGGCCCATTCAATATAAAGATATTGCCCCTTGGTATTCCCATGTAGAGAAATTCATTGGTGTTTGTGGAAATAAAGACGGAATTGATGCCATGCCCGATGGCGAGTTTTTGCCACCTTTCGATTTCAATTGCGTAGAACAATACATGGCGGATAAAATCAAGGAATTTTATCCAGAAAGGCATGTAGTCCAAGGGCGTTGGGCTCAATTGAGTAAAGCCTCTGAGCTTCAAAAAGAACAAGGGCGCAGCGATTGCCAAGGACGTAATTTATGTATGCGAGGTTGTCCTTATGGTGGCTATTTTAGCTCCAATGCCTCCACTTTGCCATGGGCGAAAAAGACAGGTAATTTGACATTAAGACCCCATTCAGTAGTTCATTCTGTGATTTATGATGAGCAAACAGGCAAGGCCAAAGGCGTTAAAATCATCGATGCTGAAACGCATAAGGAAGAGATTTTTTATGCCAAAATCATTTTTTTGAATGCCTCGGCCTTAAATACCAATTTGATTTTATTAAACTCAAGGTCCTCCCGTTTTACCAATGGTTTAGGAAATGACCATGATATATTGGGTCGATACATTTGTTTCCATAATTATCGTGCTTCTGCCAATGCGAAAATCGATGGTTTCCTAGATAAGTATGTATATGGAAATAATCCCACCGAAGCTATTTTAGCCAATTACCGTAATTTGTATAAAAAAGACATGGATTTTGTGGGGGGCTATACTACGTTTACGGGGGCTTATCGGACACGTAAAACAGGAACAGAGCAAGGTCCACAAATAGGCGCGGATTATAAAGAGGCGTTATCAGAATTAGGCGATTGGCACATTTATATGTACATGCAAGGAGAAACCATTCCAAAGGCAACAAACCGAGTTTATTTGAGCAAGGACCAAAAAGACGCTTGGGGAATCCCGTTGTTGGTCACGGATGTAGGCTATGATCAGAATGATGAATTAATGGTCAAGGATTTTTTGGAGCAAAGCAAAGAAATGTTGGGTAGGATTGGTTGTGTGGACATCGAAGTCCATGATAGTAAGCAAGCCCCTGGTTTAGATATTCATGAAATGGGTGGAGTCAGAATGGGCAAAGATCCTCAATCTTCTATGCTAAACGAAAACAATCAATTACATAGTTGTCTAAATGTTTACATAACTGATGGTGCTTGTATGACTAGCACTGGAAATCAAAGCCCATCCATATTATACATGGCTTTAACAGCAAGGGCAGTGGCTCATGCAGTAGAAGAATTTAAACAGGGGAAATTCTAAGATGAACAGAAGAAGATCCATTCAGGCGGGTGCCACTTTATTTTTTGCTGGATTTGTTGGAGCAGAAGCATTTTTATCTGCTTGTCAATCCTCCGAAAAAGGACTAGCTTTTTCTGAAACAGAATTACAAATACTGGACGAAATAGGGGAAATCATCATTCCAACAACGAAGAAATCGGCAGGAGCGAAAGCTGCCAAAATAGCCAATTTCATGCAAACCATTGTTTCGGATTGTTATACCAAAGAGGAGCAAAAAGTGTTCATGGATGGATTGGGAAATATCCCCAAAGATTTCTTGCAGTATTCTCCCCAACAAAAATGGGATTTTGTCCTCGATTTAGATAAAAAGGCAAGTCGCATTAATGAAAATGAGCTTCCCCCTCATTTTTTTACCCTCATCAAACAATTAACTACCTGGGGTTATTTCAGCTCCGAAGTGGGATTAACTCAAGAATTGGGTTATAATCCCATTCCTGGGAAATATGTGGGATGTGTATAATTTATGAGTTATGAATTATGAGTTATGAATTTATATGGGTAATTATCTTCAAATCATACTTCATAATTCATAACCCATAATTCATAACTATCCCTGCTTTTCCGTAAATTGCAACCTAATTCAAAATTGTATGCTGCAAAGACCAAGAAGAAATCGCCAAAGTGCTGTTATTCGTACAATGGTAGAGGAAAATAGATTGTCTGTGAAGGACATGATGTTCCCTTTGTTTGTGATGGATGGAGTTAATAAAAAGTCGGCCATAGCATCTATGCCGGGTATTCATCGCTTTAGTTTAGATTTACTTTTAAAAGAAATAGATGAATGTGTTGCATTAGGCATTCAATCATTTGCTTTATTTCCTCAAATTGCAGAAGATAAAAAAGATTCTATAGCCTCAGAAAGTTACCGAAAAGGAAATTTATATTTAGAGTCCATTCATGCCATTTCAAGCAGATTTCCGGAAATTAGTTTATTAACAGATGTAGCCATGGACCCCTACAGTTCCGATGGACATGACGGTGTGGTGAAAAATGGTCAAATCATCAATGATGAAACATTGCCCATTTTGGCCAAAATGGCCATTGCTCAAGCACAAGCTGGAAGTAAATTGATTGGCCCATCTGATATGATGGATGGCCGAGTAGGGTATTTAAGAGAATCCTTGGATGAGGCAGGATTTACTGATGTAGGTATTATGGCTTACACTGCTAAATATGCTTCAGCCTTTTACGGACCATTTAGAGATGCCTTGGAATCGGCCCCTAAATTTGGAGACAAAAAAACCTATCAAATGAATCCAGCGAATCAAAGAGAAGCACTTCGTGAAGCGGAGTTGGATGAGTTGGAAGGAGCGGATTTTCTGATGGTAAAACCTGCTTTGGCCTATTTGGATATTATCGCTTTGTTGAAAGAGAACAGCAATTTACCCATTGCCGCATATAATGTTTCGGGAGAATATGCCATGGTAAAAGCTGCAGCATTGAACGGTTGGATTGATGGAGAAAAAGCCATGTTAGAAAGCCTTTTGGCGATTAAAAGAGCAGGAGCTCAAGTGATCTTGACGTATTTTGCCAAAGAATTTGCACAATTAAAAATATCATAAAAAATTATGTCATCTGAGCGCTATTTACAACGCGGAGTTTCTGCTTCAAAAGAAGATGTCCACCAAGCAATTTCTAAGCTTGACAAAGGACTTTTCCCTCAAGCTTTTTGTAAAATTTCACCAGATATTTTAGGTGGAGATGAGGATTATTGCAACATCATGCACGCAGATGGTGCAGGTACTAAATCGTCTTTAGCCTATTTATATTGGAAAGAAACTGGAGACATTTCTGTTTGGAGAGGAATTGCTCAAGATGCGGTAGTGATGAACACAGACGATTTAATTTGTGTAGGTGCTACGGATCAAATGTTGCTTTCTAGCACGATTGGAAGAAATAAAAACTTGATTCCAGGGGAGGTAATTGCCGAAATTATCAACGGTACGGAAGAAGTGTTACAAATGCTTCGTGATAATGGAATAGGAATTTATTCTACAGGTGGTGAAACTGCCGATGTAGGTGATTTAGTGCGAACCATTATTGTAGATAGCACGGTTATTGGAAGAATGAAGCGTTCTGATGTGATTTCTAATGGAAATATTCAGGCAGGTGATGTAATTATTGGTTTGGCTTCAGACGGACAAGCGAATTACGAAAAAGTATATAATGGAGGAATGGGTAGTAATGGATTAACTTCCGCTCGTCATGATGTCTTGGGCAATTATTTGGCTAAAAAATACCCTGAAAGTTTTGACCCACAAGTTCCTTCAGATTTAGTGTATTCTGGATCCAAGCAATTAACGGAGCCGGTAGCAGGAACACCCTTAAACGTAGGGCAATTAATTTTGTCGCCAACAAGAACTTATGCTCCAGTCGTAAAAGCTTTGTTAACAGAATTAAGACCACACTTGCATGGAATGGTGCATTGCTCAGGCGGTGCACAAACGAAAGTGATGCATTTTGTAGAGAATGTTCACGTTATCAAAGACAATTTGTTCAAGGTCCCTGCCCTATTTGAATTGATTCAAAAAGAAAGTGGAACAAGTTACAGCGAAATGTACAAGGTGTTTAACATGGGTCACAGGCTAGAAGCTTATGCTAATCCAGCTTTTGCGGATCAAATCATCTCCATTTCTCAATCATTTGGAATTCCTGCGCAAATCGTTGGCCGAGTTGAGGCTTCAGAAGTGAAGAAACTGACGATTAAAAGTGAGTTTGGAGAGTTTGTTTACTAGGAAGAGAGAAAAGAGGAAAGAGAAGAGAGAAAAGAGGAAAGAGAAGAGAGGAGAGAGAAAAGAGGTAAAAGGTAATAAGTATTTCTTTTCTCTTTTCCCTTTCGTTGAATGTAGAATTAAAAATTAAGAATGTAGAATTTAGAATCCCGTAGGGATGATCATTATTGTAGCCATGGATTTTAATCCGTGGATAAATAGAATCAATAACATTGAATGTAAAAAGGTAATAGGTATCAGATTTAACACGGCAGTGCGTATGATAATTCAGATATTTTGACTCTTAATTCTCATTATTACCTATTTTTACTTTCCTCTTTTCTCTTTTCTCTCTTCTCTCTTCTCTCTCCTCTCTTCTCTCTTCTCTTTTCCCTCTTCTAACAGCTAACCTCTTGCAAAGATTTTAAATATTCAGAAGGGGTTTGTCCAGTGTAATTTTTAAAAGTAGAATAAAAATTGGCTCGATTGGAGAAACCAGAAAGGGCGCCAATTCCGTCTATCGAAGTGTTTCTGGAGGCTCCATCTTCTAATAATTTTTTGGCGTAATTCACCCGGTATTCAGCTCTGATTTCTGTGAATTTCTTGTTGAAATTATATTTCAAACATTCTTTGAGTTGATCTTCTGTATAGCCTAATCGAGTTTCAACATCCCGCAAATTAAAATCGGGATTCAAATAAGGCATTTGGCTCATAAAGTCGTAAAATTTGTCGGCAATGATTTTATATTCATCTATGAAAAGGCCATAATTTTCCGTTTTGGGAAGTACCTTTTTTTGAACTTTGAAATGAGTCTTACCATATATTATTTCAGGGAATAAAGTGAAAATGATAATTGGTACACTCAAATATCCAATTCCTGATAATATATTAAAGGGAGAATTTGTGACAGCCTCTTGTAAATTTTTGCTACTATATGTGATGTAAGTTAAAAAGCCAAAATTAATAGACAGAAGTACCATAGAAGCTAAAAAATAAATGGCCCATTTACTGTGCTCATTTCTTTGCAATTTGTTTCTCTGATAGACGAAGATTAAGGAAAAAAGCGAATAAATAAAAAGTAAAGCTGGACGAGTAAAAAAAGCTACATCTTGGGAATAAAATCGATTAACAATATCGAATCGATGGAATTCATTGATATTACCAACGACTTTTTTAGCAATATCTAATTTGACTGAAAATGGCAAAAAATAATAAGGGAAAATTGAAACGATATGTATAGTGAAGGGGATCAAATGAAAAAACTGTTTGCCACCAATTTTAAAACGGTCTTTTTCAACGATACTTTTCGAATACCAAAAGATCAAAGGTCCTAATAAGTACCATAAAGGTGAAAAATGTCCATAGAAAAAAGCCAAAAGAATTGGGTCTTTACCATACACAGTGTAATAATGCGTCAGAGAATAAGTAGAAAAAATAACCAGTATCAAGCTGAGGTACAAAGAAGATTGATTTTCTCTGTAGTTATACAGCACACTGATTAATGCAATGAAGATAATTGCAATTGATATATAGAAAAGCATGGTATTAATTTAGAACTAGGGTAGTAAAGCCTGTGCGAATTTAATAATTTTTTAGAACTCTATAAGTTTTGTAGTATAATTTTTGATTTTTTAGACTAAAAGCACGTTCTTTTTTTTCATTAACTACGTTTATTGCTCTTTCTTGCAACGTTTTAAATTATATACATGTTCAAAATTAATATCATGAAAAGATATTTAAGTTATCTTAAGTATTTTAAGCTGCGTTCTGCGCTTATTTTTCTCTCTACTTTTTTAATCAGTTTTATTTCTTTTGGAAATTTAACTTCTTCTCCCCCGGCATATCCTCAAGTCACATTTAATAAAATCTTTCAAGGAACGGGGACTTATAAAGTAGAATCCACGTCGATCACTATAACTTCTGAAACCGGTTCTGGACCGTATACTTTTACATCTGCCACTGCTGGAACCCAATTTTCTGGCAATAATGTAAATGGTACTTTGACTTATGGACCCGGTCCTACTACTATTTATGGGACTATATCTCGTTTGATAAAGGAACCAGGCAACAACATAACAGGATTTTATTTCGTTCAAACCGATGCCAGCTTCACTCAAACATCTACGAGTTTGCATAATGCTTTCATATTTGTAGATCCAGCGGATGATGCTAATGCACTTTATTCATCACCTTTTACATCAAGGAGTTCAAGTACATCCTCTGACCCAGTTGATGCTGCATTGAACAAATTATTAGGGGTAACATCCCCTTCAATTACTTTAGATGATTCTACGCTTGGTGATTTTAATTCTTGTGTCGATGTTACATCGGCTTCTCAAAGCATTACAGTAGGAGGTGCTGATTTAACAGCAGATATTCTTTTATCTTTTACCGGTAGCGCTTACGAACTTTCAACAGATAATAGTAATTTTTCTCCAACATTAACTCTTACTCAATCAGGAGGTTCAGTAGCAGCTACTACTGTATATATACGGATGAAGGCTACTGCGACAAACCCAGGTGCTGAATCTCTACAAATAACTTCTACAGGAGCAACAACTGCTGAATCACCACTAACTGGAACAGTAACACCCGCCTCAGTTGGAGGAACAGCATCTGCAACGAATGCAACTGTTTGTACTGCCTCAGGAACTACAATTTCTTTAACAGGCAATACAGGAACGATTCAATGGCAAAAGAAAGTAGCAGGATTTTTCGTAGATATTACGGATTCTACTCGTACTACTTTATTAACAGGAAATTTAACACAAGAAACTATTTATAGAGCCAAAGTAACTAGTGGGATTTGTGCAGTCGCATATTCTAACGAAGTAACAGTAGCTGTTTCGGCTGCCTCCGTAGGTGGTACTGCTTCTGCATCGAATGCAACTGTTTGTACTGCCTCAGGAACTACAATTTCTTTAACAGGCAATACAGGAACGATTCAATGGCAAAAGAAAGTAGCAGGATTTTTCGTAGATATTACAGATTCTACTCGTACTTCTTTATTGACAGGGAATTTAACACAAGAAACTATTTATAGAGCCAAAGTAACTAGTGGGGTTTGTGCAGTCGCATATTCTAACGAAGTAACAGTAGCTGTTTCGGCTGCCTCCGTAGGTGGTACTGCTTCTGCATCGAATGCAACTGTTTGTACTGCCTCAGGAACTACAATTTCTTTAACAGGCAATACCAG
>NZ_JBPXKB010000006.1:84803-89753 GCF_054558315.1 Aquirufa sp. ROCK-SH2
ACCTGCAATACAGGAACGATTCAATGGCAAAAGAAAGTAGCAGGATTTTTCGTAGATATTACAGATTCTACTCGTACTTCTTTATTGACAGGGAATTTAACACAAGAAACTATTTATAGAGCCAAAATAACTAGTGGGGTTTGTGGCGTAGCATATTCAAATGAAGTAACAGTGTCTGTTTCTGCCGCCTCCGTAGGTGGTACTGCTTCTGCAGCGAATGCAACTGTTTGTTCAGCTTCAGGAACAACGATTTCTTTAACAGGCAATACAGGAACGATTCAATGGCAAAAGAAAGTAGCAGGATTTTTCGTAGATATTACGGATTCTACTCGTACTTCTTTATTGACAGGAAATTTAACACAAGAAACTATTTATAGAGCCAAAATAACTAGTGGGGTTTGTGCAGTCGCATATTCGAATGAAGTAACAGTGGCTGTCAATGCTTTACCAACTGTCACTGGTACAACTTCCATTTCAGTCGCACTTACTTCGCAGTTGACGGGTTCTGGCACAGCAGCAACTTTAAATCCATGGATTTCTTCGAATACAAGTGTTGCCACAATTAGCAGTACGGGTTTAGTTACTCCAGTAGCTGATGGAACAACAAACATTACTTATACGGATAACAATGGTTGTTCCAAAACGATTGTTTTTACCGTCGTATCTACAGATACAGATGGCGATGGAGTGCCAGATGACAAAGAACTCATAGATGGTACAGATCCAAATGATGGTTGTGATTATTTAGATGCGAGTCAAACATTAACTACTAGTATCGCATGGAATGCACAAGATTGCGATGGCGATGGTAATCCAAATGGAACTGACCCTGAGCCTAGAAATTTTTGTGTGGGTGGTACAGGGGCAATCCCTTCAATAGGAGATCCTGGTTATGATGCTTATTTAGTCGCTGATTGTGACAATGATGGAATTCCTAATAACATGGAGTGTTACGGGGCTGTAGGAAATTGTCAAGATTTTGATGGCGATGGAACTCCAAATTATTTAGATATCGATTCAGACGGAGATGGAATCAATGATTCTGTTGAACAGAATATAGATTCAGATGGAGATGGTCATGCTAACTATTTAGATTTAGATTCAGATAACGACGGTGTAAGTGATCAATGTGAATTTATTACAGACACTGATAGTGATGGTATTCCAAACTATTTGGATTTAGATTCGGACAATGACGGACTGTTTGATGCTTGGGAAAACGTTGCCCTTTATTTATGGCATGATGATGCCGATTTTGATGGCAAATTAGGTAACTATCCAGATTTGAATAATAACGGCTGGGCAGATATTGCTGAAAAAAGAAAAGATTTATGTGGAGCTGATACAGATAATGACGGTAAAGTAGACCGTTTAGATCTTGATTCAGATAATGATTGTATACCAGATTCTATTGAGTATACAGCAGATCCAGATAAGGATAATCGCCCGAATTACCGCGATTCTGATTCAGATGGTGATAATATCCCTGATTTAGTCGAAGCAGGTAATTGTTCTAATCCAATTGATACCGACAAAGATGGCAATCCAGATTATTTAGACATTGATTCTGATAATGATGGAATACTAGATAGCTTTGAAAAAGGAGCAGATGGTAATAATCCAGTGGATACAGATAAAGATGGTAGTCCAGATTACCGCGATTTAGATTCTGATAATGACGGCATTCCTGACACGATTGAAAAAGGTGCTGATGGAAACAATCCAGTCGATACAGATGGAGATGGAACGCCAGACTACCGCGATTTAGATTCAGACAATGATGGAATTCCTGATAGCTTAGAAAAAGGCCCTGACGGAAATAATCCAGTCGACACAGACGGAGACGGCATTCCAGATTACAGAGATTTAGATTCGGACAATGATGGAATTCCTGATTCGGTAGAAAAAGGAGCTGACGGAAATAATCCAGTGGATACAGACAACGACGGCATTCCAGATTACCGCGATTTGGATTCTGACAATGATGGAATTCCTGATAGCATAGAAAAAGGCCCTGACGGAAATAATCCAGTGGATACTGACAAAGATGGTATCCCAGATTACTGCGATTTGGATTCTGACAATGATGGAATTCCTGATAGCTTAGAAAAAGGTCCTGACGGAAACAATCCAGTGGATACTGACAAAGATGGTATTCCAGATTACAGAGATTTAGATTCGGACAATGATGGAATTCCTGATGCGGTGGAGAAAGGACCTGATGGAAACAATCCAGTGGATACAGACAACGACGGTATTCCAGATTACAGAGATTTAGATTCGGACAATGATGGAATTCCTGATGCGGTGGAGAAAGGACCTGATGGAAACAATCCAGTAGATACCGACTTAGATGGAATGCCAGATTACCGCGATTTAGATTCGGACAATGATGGAATTCCTGATGCGGTGGAGAAAGGACCTGATGGAAACAATCCAGTAGATACCGACTTAGATGGAATGCCAGATTACCGCGAGTTAGATTCAGATAACGATGGTATTCCTGATAGTGTTGAAAAAGGGCCAGATGGCAATAATCCTTTGGATACAGATAAAGATGGCAAAGCAGACTACATCGATTTAGATTCTGATAATGACGGTATTACAGATAATTATGAGAAAGGTTCTGATGGAAATAATCCGGTAGATACAGATAAGGATGGAAGTCCAGATTACCGTGATGTAGATTCAGATAACGATGGTATTCCTGACACCATTGAAAAAGGTGCTGACGGGAATAATCCAGTAGACACAGATAAGGATGGTACTCCAGATTTCCGTGATTTAGATTCCGACAATGACGGTATTCCAGATACGATTGAAAAAGGAGCGGACGGCAACAATCCAGTAGACACGGATAAGGATGGTACTCCAGATTATAGAGATTTAGATTCTGATAACGATGGTATTCCTGATAGCATTGAAAAAGGACCAAATGGAAATAATCCAGTAGATACTGACAAAGATGGTACCCCAGACTACCGTGATTTGGATTCTGACAATGATGGAATTCCAGACACGATTGAAAAAGGTCCAGACGGAAACAATCCAGTGGATACAGACAAGGACGGAATTCCAGATTTTAGAGATTTAGATTCTGATAACGATGGTATCCCAGATACAATTGAGAAAGGACCGAATGGAAACAATCCAGTGGATACGGATAAAGACGGTATTCCAGATTTTAGAGATTTAGATTCTGACAACGATGGTATTCCAGATACTATTGAGAAAGGTACGGACGGGAACAATCCAGTGGATACTGATAAAGATGGAACACCAGATTATCGCGATTTAGATTCTGATAATGATGGAATTCCAGACGCAGTAGAAAAAGGTCCGGATGGAAATGCTCCAATTGATACAGATAAAGATGGGACTCCAGACTTCCGGGATTTAGATTCTGATAATGATGGATTGACAGATGAATTAGAGAAAGGACCAAACGGAAGTAGCCCATTAGATACGGATAAAGATGGTATCCCAGATTACCGTGAAATTGATTCAGATAATGATGGTATCCTAGATAAATTAGAAGATGATATTAACTATGGTTCTCTACCAGATTGCGATGGAGACGGTATTCCAAATCGATTAGATAAAGATACTTGTGATACAATTTTACCACAAGGGATCTCTCCTAATGGTGATGGCGTAAACGATAAATTGGTTATTCCTGGAGTAATGGGATATAAAAATCGTTTGACTATTTACAACAGATGGGGTAACGTAGTTTTCGAAACAGAAAACTACCAAAACAGCTGGGGTGGTGAAACCAATAAATCGAATGATATCCTTTCAGACGATGGCAAGCTTCCAGATGGAACGTATTACTACTTGGTGGATTTTTATGGCACGAAACCAACAGTAAGTGAATATGTGTTTATCAATCGTCAATTGAAATAGTTTTAAAAAATCATTTTTAATAAAAAATTAGATCATCATGAATAAGATGTCAAAGATAATGAGAGTAGAAAAGGCGAGTACCAGGAATTGGGGTTTTTTGACCCCAATCTCCCTTGTTCTTTTTGTTTTACTACTTTCCTTGAGCACTCGTGTAAATGCTCAAATCGAAACGATGTACAGTTTATATCGTTTTAATCCACAAGTATTAAATCCTTCCCATGCAGGAAGTACAACAAATTCAGAAATGATTATGATGTACCGCAATCAATGGGTTGGGGTTCAAGGTGCACCTAGAAACATCGGTGTGTCGGGTAATTTTAAATGGGGAGAAAAGAAAGGTTTAGGAATCGGTGCTTTGGTAGATGAAGCAGGGCCTGTGCGTTCTACGATTCTTTCTGCCGACTTTGCTTACCATGTTAAGTTGAATGAAAAATGGAATATGGACGGAGGTATTCGTGCTGGAATGGCCAATATTTCCTTGAATTTTTCTCAAATCAGATTGGTAAATCCCAACGATAATTTATTTGCGGGAGATCGCAGCACAGGGATTCAACCTAACTTAGGTTGGGGATTACGTATTGCTAAAAAAGATGATGGATTTTTCTTTAGTTTGTCTCAGCCAAGAGTTATCAAATATGATTTTGGTACTTATAATGGATCATTCAAAGACGTAGCGTATTTGTATGCAATGGCAGGAACGAAGATTGGATTAGGTGGGCAAGTTGAAACTGCAAATGGGTTGAAATCAAAAGTAACATTATACCCAAGTTTATTGCTCCGCATGGCAACTAACGTACCTTTGTCATATGATGTAAACCTAACAGCAAACATCAAAGACAAATTAGATATTGGTGCAAGTTACCGTCGTGAGGATTCTTATGGTTTCCGATTAGGCCTACAAGCAACTAAGAAAATCTACGTAGGTTATGTATTTGAATTGCCAATTTCAGAAATTAGAAAAGCAAGTTCACAAACACATGAAATGGCCTTGAGGTTTTTCATCTTTGATAAAAAGAAAGAAAACAAGGATGAGTTGAAGAACTA
>NZ_JBPXKB010000007.1:0-30023 GCF_054558315.1 Aquirufa sp. ROCK-SH2
GGAGAAGAGAGAAGAGAGGAAAGAGAAGAGAGGAAAGAGAAAAATTAAGGAAAATAGACTTAATGATTCTTAATGCCTTAATGTTAAAAAGAGATTGAACTACAAGTTCAAATCATAGTACACACTCGGCAAAGCCGAGCGCGTTTTCTTTTCTCTTCTCTTTTCTCTCTTCTCTCTTCACTTTTCTCCCTTATCTCTTCTACATTCCAAGCACAAACAAGCTCAACAAAACCACTAGAAAGGTCAAAATATAGATCGGAAATGTAAATAATAGCACGGCAAATAAAACCGAGTCATAAAATACTGTTCCTTTGGTTTTCTTTTCAACATAATTTCTTACTAAACAATAATAAGGCCGAATTAAATAATAAGCGAGGTTCTTTTTCGTAGCAAGAAGTCTCTGAGGCACTTCAAGATTCTTTTCTAAAATCCATTTGACTTTTTCATTAAACAAAATCCGGTCTTTGGGATTCATAATCGCATGATGCCATTCCAAAGATTCTAGATGAATATTGACTATTTTTCCAAAAGCAGTAAAGCTATTATAGCCTAAACTTGCAATATGGATGAGAGGGAACGTACCAATGTTATGAGTAGCTTCCAAGATGCGAGTAGCCCCTTTTTTGAAAGGTTGTATCTCATGATTATTTAAACAAATTCCTTCGATAAAAATTAATACAACCCCGCCATTTTTTAAAATTTCTACGGATTCCTGGAAAGTGCTAGAATTTCGATGCAAATGTTCTTTGCCTTCTCTGATTCGATGGATGGGAATCATGCCGATTTTTCGTAACAGATATCCAAATAAGGGCTTTTGAAATACATCACCTCGAGCTAGATAATGCAATTTTCTTTCATAGTAGGCCCCTAAAATAATGGCATCTAAAAAAGAATCTGGGTGATTAGCAACCAATAAAATGGGCCCTTTTTCTGTTAAAGCTTTTTTATTTTTAATATGGATTTCAGGGCAAAAGATTGCCAGTCCTAATCGAACAAAATGTTTAAGCAA
The DNA here is from genome assembly GCF_054558315.1 of Aquirufa sp. ROCK-SH2. NCBI lineage: Bacteria > Pseudomonadati > Bacteroidota > Cytophagia > Cytophagales > Flectobacillaceae > Aquirufa > Aquirufa sp. ROCK-SH2. The sequence goes on from NZ_JBPXKB010000007.1 coordinate 1,010, forward strand.
GAAAATCAGCATATTGGCTTTTAAAATAGGAGACGAATCTTTAGCAAAATAGAGATTATGCCTTATTTATGAAAATAAAAGAGCTATTTTATCGTTTATTTTTCTTTCAGAATTGGGATTTAAAAATATTTTCCCTAGTTTTGCAGTCCCGAAGCGATTCGGGCCAATGAGGTGGATTAGCTCAGTTGGTAGAGCATCGGACTGAAAATCCGTGTGTCCCCGGTTCGAGTCCGGGATCTACCACCACATTGAAATTTAAACCCTGTCAGCAACGGCAGGGTTTTTTTGTGATAAATTTAAACCTATGAAAAATATACTATACTTATTTTTATTTGGGATCATATGTTTCTTTTTTTCTTGCCATCCTGATTCCAAGGAAGAGTTCTACCCTACTTTCCGCCTCATTCAAACAAATAAAATTCATTTTAACTCCTTTGTCGATTGTAATATGGCGGAGGCTTGGATTGGAGATACTTTACGAATTTTTCCTGGAAAATATGGAGAAGATCCACTCTGGGGAGATGCCAAAGATTTAAAATATTCCGATGGTCTAAATTCGATGGATGTTTTTAGCAATGAAGCAAAGGAATTTCATCAACCCAAAATACCAATTAATGTAAAACCTGAAGAAGATGGGCTACACGGAGCAGTTTGGTTTGAGACCATGTACCAAGCACCCAAAGACAAATCAGGCAAAACCTTATTTGGAATTTATCACAATGAAATTTATCCCGAAACGTTCCCCTATCGCACTAAAACAGGAAAAGGCTATCTAAAAACGAAAAACTGGCCAAGAGGTATCACGGGACCCGATAGTCCAGCTGCTGTTTGTAGAATCGGTATCATGAAATCGAAAGATGGGGGTAAATCCTGGGAAAATAAAGGGATTTTTATTGAAGACCTCAATGATCGAATGACCTTAAAACCTCACAATGTTTCTCAAACTTTTGCAGGCGGTGTGGGTGATCCATCAGCGGTTGTCAGCGGAGATCATTTGTATTTATTTTATGGGGAGTATGCTTATCCTGGAATTTATCAACCAGCAACTTTTGATCCATTCAAGGAAAAAGCAGGTCAGTGTATAAGTGTGGCAAGAATTGCCTTGAAAGATTTGGAAAATCCCCAAGGCAAAGCCAAACGTTGGGGAGGGAGCTCTTTTAATATTCCATTTGACAGCATCGGTAAACCCATTAAATCGCTTCAAATTCCCAAAAAAGAAGGCGGAGGGCCTATTTCATCTAAAAATGGCGGATATTATTGGGGACCTTCGGTGAGCTGGAACGAATATTTAAATTGTTGGGTCATGTTAATGGCAAAATCAGAAGGCATATCTTGGAAAGGAAGTAGGGTCTATATTTCTTTTAATCCCAATAAAAATTTAGCCGTAGGAAATAATTCGCAAGCTTGGACCAAACCACGAATATTTTTCGAAAAGCCAGGTTATATTTTATGGTACCCTTCTTTACAACCTTTGGATGACAAAGAATCTGTGCAAAAAAAATATACTTCTCTGAGGCTTGGAAAACGTGCACGATTCTTTGTTAAACGAATGCGGCCTATCGATGATTCTTATGCTTCCGATTTTATTATTGAATTTGAGAAATAATTAGATAAGTTTACGGAAAATTTATACCTATTAAACCTATGAAACTTACGAGAAGAGAAATGCTTCAGTCCGCTGGATTTTTTGCAGGAGCTTCTGCCATTCCACCTACGGAACAAAAAATAACGAAAGCATCCAAAAAGGAAATTACGCTTTGCCTTAATTTAAGCACCATCATGGGTCAAAATTTGGGATTCATTAAAGAATTGCAAATTGCTGCAAAAGCAGGTTTTTCCTCTGTGGAAATTTGGGTGCCTACTTTAGAAAAATACTTGAATTCTGGTGGATCTATCTTGGAAGCCCAAAAAATCATTTCTGATTTAGGCCTAAGCATTGAAAATACCATTGGTTTCGCGCCTTGGATTGTCGATGATAATGCTGTCCGAGGAAAAGGTTTAGAACAATTAAAAAAGGAAATGGCTTGGGTTCGCGAATTAGGCTGTTTACGAACTGCCGCACCTCCGATGGGTGCCACGCAACAAGCAGATTTAAATTTAAAGGCTGCAGCAGAAAGATATCGAATCATTTTAGACCTTGGTAAACAAATGGAGGTTGTTCCACAATTGGAAATGTGGGGCCATTCCAAATGTTTAAATCGAGTGTCTGACGTTTTGTTTGTGGCTTCTGAGGCCGGCCATCCAGATGCTAAACTTTTATTGGATGTTTTCCATATCTATAAAGGAGAAACTAGCCTTGATAGCCTTCATTTGGTGGGCGAAAATGCCATAGATATCTTTCATGTAAATGATTATCACACCCAATTGAAGCCAGAAATCATCAAAGATGCCGACCGAATTTATGTCGGTGATGGTGATGCTCCTATTGAAAAAATCATTCATAGCTTAAATACAGGCAATAAGCCTTTGATTATCTCTTTGGAATTATTCAACAAAGAACTATATGCCAAAGACGCGCTGCAAGTTGCTAAAGACGGCTATACGAAAATGCAAAAATTGAAAAATAAACTTCTATGAACAAATTTCTTCCCCTATTATTTCTAAGCACCTTTGTTTTTGCCCAAAAAAAACAGCTTAGTCAAGCGCCCATGAAGCTTTGGTATGATAAACCTGCCACGTATTTTGAAGAAGCATTGGTTTTGGGAAATGGTAAAATTGGTGCAACGGTTTTTGGTGGAACAAAGACGGATAAAATTTTTCTAAATGACATTACGCTTTGGTCGGGGGAACCTGTAGATCCTTATATGAACAAAGAGGCCTATAAAAATTTGCCAGCCGTGCGTGAAGCATTGAAAAATGAAAATTATCGATTAGCCGACTCGCTTGTCAAAAAATTACAAGGTAAATTTTCTGAATCTTATGCGCCTTTGGGAACACTTTACCTAGATTTTGATTCAAAAAATCCACAAAATTATTACCGTGAATTGGATTTAGATAAAGCCATCGCTTCCGTAAAATATCAAGAAGGTGATAATTTAATTCAGAAAGAGTATTTCGTTTCTTATCCAGATAAGATTTTTGTTATTCATTTGAAAAGCTCTCAAAAGGCAGGTTTAAATTTTAAAGTTCGATTTGATTCACAATTAAAATACAAAAACAAAGCAACAATCAATCACCTGCATTTTCAAGGAAATGCTCCTGTTCGTGCGGAACCGAATTATGTTCGTAAAAAAGGGAATCCAATTATTTTTGTTGACAATAAAGGAACAAGGTTCTCTGCCGATGTGCTTGTTCAGCAAACAGATGGCCAAGTGATTCAAACCGACTCCACATTAACCTTACAAAATGGCACAGAAGCCACTGTTTTAGTGTCTTTGGCAACTAGTTTCAATGGCTTTGATAAAAACCCGAATTCAGAAGGATTAAATGATGATGTCATTGCCGAAAAGCAATTACAAGATGCCAGCAAGGTTTTAGTAAATGATTTGCGTAAAAAACACATGCTGGATTATCAGAAATATTTCAAACGGGTTAATCTTGCTTTGGGAGGATCTTCCCCCAATTTGCCAACCAATGAGCGCCTTAGGAGATATGCCAAAGGGGAAGAAGATCCCTATTTAGAAACGCTTTATTTTCAATTTGGAAGATATTTATTGATTAGTAGTTCTAGAACCCCAGGAGTTCCAGCTAATTTACAAGGACTCTGGAATCCGCATATTCAACCGCCTTGGAGTTCTAATTATACCATGAATATCAACGCGGAAGAAAATTATTGGCTAGCAGAAAATACCAATTTGTCTGAAATGCATCAGCCGTTTTTGACCTTTTTAGAAAATCTAGAAAAGACGGGTAAAATCACAGCAAAAACGTTTTATGATGCACCCGGTTGGACGGTTCATCACAATTCAGATATTTGGGCAATGACAAACCCAGTTGGCGATTTCGGAAACGGCAGTCCAAGTTGGGCCAATTGGTACATGGGAGGTGCTTGGGCTTCCACGCATTTGTGGGAACATTATATTTTTACCAAAGATGAAGCATTTTTGAAACAGAAAGCCTACCCTTTGATGAAAGGAGCTGCAGAATTTTGCTTGGCCATGTTAATTCCAGATCAAAACGGAAAATTAATAACATCACCTTCAACTTCTCCTGAAAACAGGTACATAACACCTTCAGGTTATCAAGGTGAAACCATTTACGGAGGTTCAGCAGACCTCGCGATGATTCGTGAATTATTTTTAGATCTGATTGCGGCGCAAACGATTTTGAATGTAGATGCAACATTTAAAACGAAATTGGAGAACGCTTTGGCTAATTTGTATCCTTATCAAATCGGAAAAAAAGGAAACCTGCAAGAATGGTATTATGATTGGGAAGATACCGATGCCAAACATAGACATCAAAGTCATTTATTTGGATTGTTTCCTGGTACGCATTTGACACCTGAAAAAACACCTGAATTAGCCAATGCTGCCAAAAGAACCTTGGAAATCAAGGGAGACGAAACAACAGGATGGTCGAAAGGTTGGCGAATTAATCTTTGGGCTAGGTTAAAAGACGGCGATCATGCTTATAAAATGTATCGGGAATTATTGAAATACGTGGAACCAGATGGCGTTAAAGTAAATTATCAAAGAGGTGGAGGAACCTATCCCAATTTGTTTGATGCGCATCCTCCTTTTCAAATAGACGGAAATTTTGGCGGTGCTGCGGCAATAGCTGAAATGTTAATTCAGTCGAGTGCTGATGCGATTCAATTATTACCAGCCCTCCCAAAAGCTTGGAAGGAAGGACATGTTTCTGGCTTGAAGGCGAGAGGAGGATTTGAATTAGAGCTAGATTGGGACAATAGTAAATTAAAAAAGCTGTCTGTTCAAAGTCAAAAAGGAGGAAGAACCAAACTAATTTATCAAGGGAAAGAATTGATGTTAAATTTCAAAAAAGGCGAACGAAAGTTGATAAAATTTTAATCTATTGTCTTGAATTCACATTTTTGGACAACTTTTTTCTAAAATAGAACTAACTTTTTGACAATATGACTTTTTCTTAACAAAGTTGTACATTTTAATTAATTAAATTTATGGTTTATAATTAGCGAACCTCTATTTAATAAAACCTAAATGAATAAGTATTTACGGTTTAAAGAATTAAAGTCAGTGAGTGATGGAGTTGAAAAGTTCGGAGTGACTTTTGTGAATTTCTCCTTAGTCCATAATTTGAAATTAAATTGGGATAATCAATTTATGCGCGCGCGTATTGATTATCAAATTCATCAATCAGAAGGGGAAACCGTTTCCATCGTTTTTTTTAAAAAATTCGACTCAGAAAGGCATTTTATTTTTTGGAGAAAAGAGCTAGCAGATTTCAGCAAAAATGAATCGATGTATTTTGATCTTGGCATTAATGAAGCATGATGTAAGAGGTAATGAGGTAAGAGGTAAGATGTAAGAGGTAAAAATTAAATGTCTCTTTTCTATCTTCTCTTTTCTATCTTCTCTTTCCTCTCTTCTCTTTCCTCTCTTCTCTTTCCTTTCTTCTCTTTCCTTTCTTTTCCGAAAAATTTTATCAATTAACTGAACTTTATAACTCGTAAATTGCAGGGGGTAAGGGGACACATTTCCCCTTAAAAAAAGAAAATCAGAATCACTAACAGAAAACTTATATTTTAGATTTTCACCTCTGATGAAGAGAGAAAAGAGAAGAGAGAAAACTGGAAAAGAGAAAAAATTCCTTTTAACTACAAGTTTAAACCATTGTTTAGAATAGTAATTGAACTACAAGTTCAAATCATAGTACACACTCGGCACAACCGAGCGCGTGTTTCTCTTTCCTCTCTTCTCTTTCCTCTTTTCTCTTTCCTCCCTTCTCTCTTCTCTCTTCTCATCATACGTCTTAGATGACAACCCGTTCTTCTCGCAATAAAACCACTTTTCATCTCAACATTACCGCTCAAGGAAGAAAAAACAAATACTTCCATCGGCTTAATGTATCTTTGCGGTACATTTTGAATAAAAAAATTGTTCAAATTCTAAGTAGACAATTATTACATTATCCATCTCAAATGAAAAAATCAATTTTTGCAGCGATATTATCGCTCATCTGCCTTACAACTTTTGCACAAGTTCCTGCAGGAAGAATGCCCGATATGAATCGTGGACACGTTTTCGGAAAAGTTGTTGACGAACAAGGAAAACCTGTTGAATTTGCTTCGGTTGTTTTGTTAAAAACCGTACAAGATCCAGCTACGAAACAAAGTAAAGATGTGCTTGTAAAAGCACAGCAAGCTGAATTAAATGGCGATTTCAATTTCAAAGAAATTCCAGTTAATGTTCGTTTGAAAATCAAAATTAGTTTTGTTGGTTTCAAAAACTACGAAATGCCCGTTGCCTTTGCGATGCCAAAAATGGAAGGCATGACTCCTGGTCAGCAACCAGACCCTGCTGCTATGGCGAAAATGATGGCTGCCTTTGAAAAGGATTTGGGAAATATAAAACTAGCTACAGACAATACCATTTTGGAAGGTGTGACCATTACAACGGCTAAATCTTTGGTAGAAATGGATATTGATAAAAAATCATTTAACGTGGGACAAAATATTGTTACAGCTGGTGGAACAGCCATCGATGTAATGAGAAATATTCCATCAGTACAAGTAGATATCGACGGAAACGTAAAAGTAAGAAATGCGAATCCAACGTTGTTCATTGATGGAAGACCAACGACCTTAAGTATGGATCAAATTCCTGCTGATATCATTGAAAAAGTGGAGGTAATTACCAATCCTTCAGCCAAATACGATGCCTCAGGAAGTATGGCAGGTATTATCAACATTGTGTTGAAAAAGAATAAGAAAAATGGATACAACGGCATGGTTAATATAGGAGCTGACCGTTTTGGAGGTTCTAACCTCATGGGCAATTTTACGTATCAACAAAATAAATGGAATCTAACCGCAACAATCATGAACATGCGAAATAGAAATAATTCGCAAGGATATAGTGAACGTATAAGTAACATCGGTGGAATTCTATCGAATGTTTATCAAGACATTGATAATAAAACACAAGGAATGATGTTATTCCCAAGATTCTCTGCTGATTACGCCATAAGTAATAGAACGACCATTACCTTAGGCACCTTTTTTGGAGGAGGTGGAAAATTCACTCCAAATGAAGATATCATGATTTCTAGCACCGTAAATGGTGTGAAAACTTTGAGTCATCGTGTTTCAATCAATAATCGCGAGTTTAGTCCACAAGGCTTTCAATTAGGATTTAGACATGCTTATCCTAAAGCAGGAGAAGAATTGACAATGGATATGAACTTCTTTGGAGGAACAAATAAAAATGATGGAATTTTCACCACCGATTATTTGAAAAACAATGCGATAACAGGAACGCAAATTCAAAAAAACATAGGAAGTGGTAATAATAAATTCATCACAATTCAAACAGATTATGTGAAGCCTATTAAAAACGAAGGTACCATTGAAATGGGTTTAAGAGCTCAAATTAATGAGTTAACCAACGAAAACAATAACACAATTAAGCCCGTTGGATCAGATATTTATCGACCAATTGCTTCGGCTTCCATCAATTATAAAAGTGCCAATGATGTATATGCAGCTTATTTCTCAATTTCAGGAAAGAATAGCGCATTTTCATATAAAGTAGGTTTACGCGGAGAAAGCTCGAATTATGATGGAGAGTTATTGGACAAAAATCAAAAATTTAGCAATAAATATCCTTTGAGTCTATTCCCATCTATTTTCTTGAAGAAAGATTTAACAAAAACAGATGCCATTCAATTGAGTGTAACGAGAAGAGTAAATCGTCCGAATTTCTTCCAAATTATTCCCTTCATCGATTATAGCGATAGTTTAAATATCACCAGAGGAAACGCGGATTTGGTTCCTGAATTCACAACATCTGGCGAGCTTGCTTATAGTAAAACAAAAGGTTCAGCTACTTTTTTAGTTTCAGGCTATTATAAGTACACAGACAATTTGATTACTCGTTATTTGAAGCAAGAAATTAATCCTATCAGTGGTAAAATCGATTTGATTAATACGTTTGTCAATGCCAATTCGAGCATTAATTATGGTACAGAATTTACGTATACCAATAAATTGGTTAATTGGTGGGATTTAACAGCGAATGTGAATTTTTACAATTCAAAAATCAACATTGCGAACATAGATGCGAGTCAAGTAACAGATGGAATGTGGACAGCATTTGGAAAAATCAACAACAACTTTATGTTGCCTAAGAAATGGGTCATTCAATTATCTGCGGATTATCAAGGAAAAACGAATATCCCGGTTTCACAAAACCAAGGAATGCAAGGCCCTCCAGGTATGCAAGCGCAAAGTTCTTCGCAAGGATATATTGAACCCTTTTATGGTGTCGATTTAGCCATCAAGAAATCGTTCTTCAAAAATGATATGGCTTCCTTAACCCTTTCATTCAATGATATGTTTAAAACTCGTGGAAATACGCGTGTTTCCTATGGAGAAGGTTTTACCCAATCATATTACCGAATTGCTAACCCTCAACAAATTCGTTTAACTCTATCTATTCGCTTCGGTAAATTTGATATGAACTCTATGAAAAAGAATAATAACAATTCTGGCTCTGAGGCTATGCAGATGCAGTAAAGGGAGAGAGAAGAGAGGAAAGAGAAGAGAGGAAAGAGAAAAGAGAAGAGAGAAAAGAGAAAAAAATACTTTTACCTTTTACCTCTTACCTATTTTTCTCTCTTCTCTTTTCTTAAAAATAGCTGTACTTTTGCGGTTTAGTAAATTTCAACATCATTTTCATGACAAACGCTTCAAGCCGGACTAAAATCATTTTAGTTTTAGGTATTTTATCTGCCATAGGACCACTTTCCATCGATATGTATTTGCCCGCCTTCAAAAATATGGCGAATGCGTTACAATGTTCTGAAGAGCAAATCGGTTATACATTATCAAGCTTCTTTTTTGGAATTTGTTTGGGGCAATTAATCAATGGTCCGGTTTTAGACCATTTTGGTAGGAAAAAAGTATTGTATGTCGGATTATCTGCTTATGTTCTAAGTTCGTTAGCTTGTGCACTTTCCACTTCAGTAGAACAATTAATTATTTTTCGATTTATTCAGGCCATTGGAGGAAGCATAGGAATGGTGGCGCCCAATGCGATTATTCGGGAAACTTTTGAGGAAAAAGAAAGGCCTAAAATTATGTCGTTGATGATTTTAATTTTAGGAGTCTCGCCCATTTTGGCCCCTTCACTTGGAAGTTTATTGTTGATTGTTTCTAGTTGGAAATTCATTTTTGCTTTATTGGCATTCATTATTTTTGTCATCATTTTCTTGATAAAAACTTGGTTGCCAGAAAAAGTGGATAGAGAAAAAGGGGGCGAATTCAAATTGTCCAATATTGTGAAAGCGTATAAATCTCTATTCAAAGAAAAAGAATTTCTGATTTTCGCATTTGCGGGATCCATTGGTGCTGGAACCATTTTCACCTTTGTGGGAGGAGCGCCATTGACTTTTTTGAATTATTATAACGTCAATGAAACTAAATTTGGTTGGATTTTCGCCATTGTAGCCTCTGGAATTATCGGAGCAAGTCAATTGAATCATTTTGTTTTAAAAAGATACACTAGTCTGCAAATTTTAAAAATAACACTACCTGTTCAATTGATATTATGTGCCATTTTCGCCCTTCTTTCAAAAATTGGATGGATTACTATGGAAGTCAATATATTGTTGTTATTCCTTACTTTGGCTTGTCAAGGTTTTAATTTTCCAAATGTTGCTAGTTTAGCTTTAAGACCATTTCACAGAGGAGCCGGCTCTGCCTCCGCCATGATGGGTTCCATTCAAATGGCTTGGGGCTCCATTTGTTCCATGGCCATCGGTATGCTATTTGATGGTACACCATTTACAATGGCAATCGTCATGTGCTTTTGTGCACTTTTGGCCAATGTTATCTTGTTTGGAATTGGAAGAAAAGTTATAAAATAAAAGAAGAGAGAAAAGAGGAGAGAGAAAAGAGAAGAAAAAATCTCTTACCTTTTACCTCTTACCTCAAAAGGGCCTTTCCCTAACACAAACAACCTCGGAAAAAATTGTAAAAGTATCTTGACTTTTCTGGAAAGCTCTATTTGATTTTTGGTATCATGCAAGAGTTTTTTCCCACTGAATAGGTTTAATATAATTTTCCACATCCAAAAAATAGGCACCAAGATCAGGTAATTGAGATAAATCAACATCATTGGAAATAGTCCATAACTTTTGCGAATCCACAATAAATTTGACAATTGAATTTGAATAGAAAATCGGTTGATAAAAGAATATTCAGTTCTTCTATACTCGTTTTCATGAATCAAATGAATGAATTTTACCTCTGGAGAATAGGCTAATTTGCCCAATTTGGCTAGTCGAAAACTTAATTCGGCATCTTCGGCATACATGAAAAAGGCCTCATCCCATTTTCCTGCCTTTATGAAATTCGCTTTGGAAATGAGAATAAATGCCCCCACTAAATTATTGGTTTCTCCTTCCTGAAAATCTTCTTTGGGCAAAAATGTATCGATTAATCTTTGAATAAAAGGTAAATTGGGCAGTATATAAAAATCTCTTCGAATCGCATTTAAGGTTGAATAAAACGGGATTTCATGTTTATCTTCATCCAATTGAATCCCCCCTATGGCTACAAAATCCACCTTATTTTTTAAAAACTCCCAAGCCTTAAAAATTGAATTATCGAAAATTAAAGTATCAGCATTCAAGAAAAGCACATACTCCCCTTGAGCATGCTCAACCCCTATGTTATTCCCTTTCGAAAAGCCCCAATTTCCTCCTGAATCAATCCATTGAGTCCTTGGAAATTCCGCTAATAATTCCTGATTGGCGCCTTCCACATAACAATTATCCACCACAATGAACTCATAGCTTATTCTAGAAGTATATTTAGAAATACTTCTCAAACAGTCCAAAAGCAACTTTTCTGTTTTGTAATTAACAAATATGATGGATACGTCGATCAAAGTGTTTTATTTTACCCCAAAATTAGCTTCATTTTGGGATTATTCTCTATCAATCAAAATCTTTTATAAAATCTAATTCGATGCTACTTTCGAATTAAACACAATCAAAGGACAAAGTACACTGGTCATATACACTGAATTTTGTTGTGAATTTTGACTAATACATTCCCATGGGGATCCAAATGTTGAACCCTTTCTAAAATCGCCATTGCGCAGTTCTACTATAAATTCTTTGACTAATTTTTTAGCGTTTTTGAGTTGAGTTTTAGACACCAATTGTGCAACCCAACCCAAAGGTGTTCCCCAAAAAGCGCCATTTTGATAGGTATCTTTCTTAGCTAAACTACGTTCCCAAGCCGTTTTTGAATCAAAATCGTCACTTTTTAATATATGACGAATATTCCCATTCCAACTTAATTGTCGATTTAAATAAGCGGTATTGAGCGTCTCAGATGCTTTTTTAGCTTGTTCATCTGTTAATAAGCCCAAATAAGATGCAAATGAAGTACTCCATACATCTCTTTGACAGCTTATTCCTGTACTTGCTTTTAATAATCCCGATGGGGTCAAAAAGGTTTCTGGAATTTGTATTTTAAGTTTTGCTGCACAAATTTTATACAACTTTGATTGTTGATTTTGACCTAAATTTTGATAGATTTCTGCCATCTCATTGGCTGCTTGGTATTTTAAAATGGAAGAAAAGCATAAATCGCCCGTCATAAAAATAACATCCCGAAATCCAAAATCGACCCCTCTATTTTCCTCTTTTACGCTCACTAACTCACTCGTTTCATGCTTTGGAACCGAATGAAATGCCCATTCTAAACGCTCTAATATGGATACAGATTTAATTTTTTGACTTAAAATTGACAACTGTTTTTCATGTATCGCATAATACCATACCATGTGAATGAAATAATAAGCATCACAAAATGGGGGTTGCATGCCCCATTTAGGTTCCCCTTGTTCCTTGTAATCGTAGGTACCTGGAAAATAGATGGGCTGGGAATCATCGATACGGATATGATCAGCAATGGCACCCTTTGGTATAAATGAGCCCCATTTCGTTGTATGAAAATGATCGCTTTGTGTTTTGGCAGTCAATAACAATAAATGGTATTGCTCTTCTAGACTCACGAATCCACCATCCAATGACATCGCATAATCGCGAATCCAAAAAGCAGGATAACTGTTTCTGCCTCCTGGTCGAATGAGTGTACCGCCCGTTTGATTGGGTCCAAAATCAGAAGAAATAACCTGTCCGGGACGAATACGTGCGGCCTCCGTAACATCCTTTGCCATTTTATTTAAAAAAATCAAATCGTCTCGACTGATCAATTTCGAAGACTGAGCAGACAAATCCGCAACAATGAAAATCAAAAAGAGAAAATGTATTTTCATTTTTCTTTGATTAACCAAATGTCAAACACTTTTGAATGCTGTCTCCAATTTAAATGAGATTCTTCAGGTTGATCAAAAGAAACGGCAATTTTTCCATCACTGACATATTTGGGACTCAAAGGGAATTCTTTGAATTCCTCAAAACCTTTTTGGTATAAAGTCGGCTCCAATCGCTCCCCGTCAACGCGCAACAATGCCTCTCCATAACCTGAAATTCGGATGAAATAATGCCCGTTTGGATCTAAATCTGCATATTCCAATTGCGGAAAATTTTGAAACAATTGCGTTGATAATCGCTTTCGGCTCATTCCATTATTTTCCCAAAGAACATCCGTCGCATCCTCTGTGCGAGTTTTCACCCTTGGGCCTTTGGATAAATCGGAAATATTATCGTAATAACTTCCTGGGCCTGGATTTTCCCATGTTGCCAAAGTATAAATTCGAGCTAATTTTTGCTCTTCGGATGACATCTTTTTTATTTTCTCAAATTCATCTGCCAACCACCAACGGTTATTCAATGGATAGTCGATAAAATCCAAAATGGCTCCTCTTTCATACCCACTTGCTTGGTATTTGGGCACACTGGTTTGCATCCCAATGGATTGAAACAATGCCTTACAATAATTAACTATTTTTTCTCTTAGTTCAGGGGAATTTTTTTGTAAATCAGCTTGATTCACCTTTTCTAGGGCTAAATCCATGGCATTTTCAGCTCCCATTTCCTTCGCACGAAGTAAAATTTGATTGGCTTCTTTTTCTAAATTCTGCTCATATAATTTCCTTCTTTTGACATAGGTATCATAATAAGCGCGCATAACCATTTGTTGCCAACGCCAATTACTTTTTAATTGGGGATTTTTTGTTTCTAAATTTTGCCAAAACTGAAAGGTCGTTTCAATGGCCCCATTCTCTTCTACAGGTCCTACCCAATTTCGTTCTAGCGCGAAAATGCCATTTGCCACCGTTTCTGCCAAGGTATTTCCGTAAAAAAAACGGGCATACTCCTCCATTACTTTTTGAACATCTTTGGAGGGATTCCATGCCATTTGACTCCAAATGACCTTATTTACATCATCATGTACCCCATCCGAATAAGCCAGAAATCCATCCGTTAAAGCAGCATATCGATTGTGCACTTTGGCATAATAAAAAGGCTGAGGATTTGACACCTCTCTACCTTCTGTTAAAGCAAAAGCCTGATCCCAATTTTCTGTTGGGTATTGGCAACGCACGGTATGGGTTAGGTCTGGATAATGGCGGTGTTTATATTGTTTAGGTAATCGAAAACGGGTATTGGCCATGTCGGGACTACTTGGTCCAGAAACAACGCCGGTCAACCATTCTGGTTTGTTTTTATCCAAATAATCATAAAAATAATTGACTTGTGCATCACTAAAACCTTGCAAGGAAATCCACATTCCAGCCTTCGGGTGTGACTTTTTTAATTCCGCTGCAATGGCCTTTAAAAATGGCATCACATCCTTGGGATGATTGTTTCCAGGATCTCCTCCTGGGAAAAACACACCATCCAGTTTGGGGCATTTTTTATAAAATTCAGCATGTTGTTTTACTTCTGCTTGAAAATTTTCAGGGTTAGATAAATCAACATCTCCTGGCGTCCAAACCCAATATTCTAATCCATAATCTCGACAAATTTCACTCATTTTCAAGTTCATTTCTTCTCTTGGAATTTTCATGTGCGGACCTGGCGCGCCTTCCTGAAAAGGTATATTTTCAATGGCATTGGTTCCAAACAAAGCTAATTCGCGAATGTATTTTTCATATTGGGCAAAATTCCAACTATCCCAAGAATTGGCTGTATTTCTGTAACCCAACTGGTGTCCCCTCAATGCATACAAAGGAGCAGATTCCGTGGAAGTATTTTTGTCAAAAATAACTTTCCCTTTAGACAAATTGGCCGTCCTTAAAAACTCGCCGATGGCAAATAAAACCCCTCGAACATCTGTCCCAATTAACCACAAAATGTCTTTTCCATTGAGATTTTCATGGATCATTTTAAATCCTTCTTCCTTTGAGGATTGTAATTTTGGAACCTTCATTTGACCCAAATCATTCGCATCTGAAAGGGTTAAAATGATTAGCGATGGCTGTTTATTTGCCAAAAGTAAATCACTTTGTGTTCTTTGTTTCCACTCCTCTTGCAAGACCCTTTGATAGGTTGCTTTTTGCGGCGAGGGAATGCTGTTAGAAACAATTAATCCTGCTCTTGAAAAATCGATGAGCTGGGCATTTGACAAAAAAGAACACAAGCATAAACAGGCAAATAAAATCTGCCCTAGGTACATTTTTTTCATGTTATTTTAGGTTTAAATACTTTCGGAATTTTTAAGATGATCCTGAGAAATTCCAAGCGTATTTTTTATTTGATTAAAATCTCTTTGTAATTGATCTGCCGCCAAAAACATATCGGAACAATGCAAAATGATATTAGCACCATTTTGAACCCAATGATTTTGCAAGTCGATACTACCTCTATAACCTGTATGTCCCCCTGCCGAAACGCCCAATTGTCGGGCTTTTTGAATAATTTGGGTGCTTAGATTTAAAAATGCGGGATTCGTATATTGCTCAGGCATTTCAAATGAAGTAGACAAATCATGTGGCCCGAGAACGATTCCATCAACACCTGGCCCATCCAAGGATTGAATTCGTAAAAAATCCGTCATGCGAGCTACTCCTGTGGGACTTTCGATATTAATTAGGAGACAATTATTTCTATTGTGTGATTGGATATAGGCTTTCAATTCTTCAGATGGAATTTCGTCACCATGCAAAATTCGTTGCAACTTTTTGCCTTTCAAAGGTCGATATTTTACTGCACCAATCAGGTTCAACACATCTTCTTGTTCTTCCACATAAGGCACTAAAATGGCTGCTGCTCCTGCATCAAGGGCTTGAGTAGCCAGAAATGGACTAGGCTCTAAAATTCGAACAATTGGGTTGATACCAGCGGCTTTGAATGCCCGACACATCCAGCTTAATGTTTCGGGATTATAACTAACATGTTCTGCGCAAAAAAAGACAAAATCGAGTCCTAAACTAAGAACTGAATCGAACATTTTAGGGGAAGTAGAAGTGAGTAAGGTACCAAAAACGTTTTTACCGGAACGCAAAGCGTCTCTAAAGTCTTGACCGACCATGTGCTTGAGTATTAATTAAATAGGTTGCCAAATATAGAGAAAAAATTAAACCTCAATGTAAGATGGAGGCCAATTTTTGCAATTCTGTGTGATAGTCGAATTTTACTCCACCTTCGAAAGTGAAGTTCGCCCTATTATTGATTACATTCATTAGTTCATCTGCTAACACTTGAGGACGAACATCATGGCATATTTTCCCGTTGTTTTCATCCACGATCAAAGTTGACCCTCCAGAATTTAATGCCAAAATGGGTATTTCCAAAGCAATGGCTTCCATCATCACTAAGCCCATGGATTCTTCTCTAGATGTTGAAAAAAAGACATCAGCTTTACTGAAAATTTCTAAATATTCTTTTTGAGAATTAGTTGATAAAAATTGAACTGATTGAGTTTGTTCATTTTTCAATCGAACAATTTCACCGAATGCACTCTGATTTGGTTTTCCCAACCAAATAAACTCATAACCCTTATCTTGTAATATTCTTGCAACTTCGTAAAACAAATCGGCACCTTTACGGTGACAAATAGTTCCAGATGAAATTACCTTCACTGAATTGGATGAATGTTTTGTTTTCTTTTGTTTAAAAGAAAGGAATTTGTCAAGTTGAATGGTTGAGTTAACCACTGTAATGGGTTGTAAAAAAAACGGAGTGAATAATTCTTTAACCAATTCAGAGCAGGCTATGAGATGATCTGCAAAATTGACTATGGAAAATAATTCATCGGATTTGACGGCCTCAAAATTGTAAATCAACTCATGTACATGCACAAAAGCTTGGCAATTAAATCGGTTTTTGTATTTCAATAAACTTACATGATCAATGGTATTAAAATACCACATGTTTGCTGTAAACTGATCTTGAATTTTTTGAATTTTATTTCCAATTACATCAATCCCTGCATGAAACAATAATTTGTCTAATAAAGTAAACTCTAAATCAAGATAAAAAACGGGAATATTGGGCGCAATTTCAGGAACCAATTCGCCACCTTTTTTGAGCAATACAATCCCGATTTCTAGATTATTTTGTTGATTCAAATCATTGATCAAATTCAAAATAAGCGTTTCAGAACCTGTCCGATTCAAATTGTTGACGAAAAATAAAATTTTGTTGGTCATGGATCGACGCTAAAAGGAAAATAATCGTCAAAAATACACAATTTGAGATACATTAAAAAGACCAGCATTCAACAATGAAAAATGACAGATAAAAAATAAATGACAATTAGAAAATTGGACAAAATGTATAAGATTTTAGACAAAATAAATTTGATTTTGGAGTAAGAATGGTAAATAAAAAATTAGTTTGCGACCACTTAAACTAAAAAACAATTATGAAAAAAACTGCACTCTTTGCCTTAACTTTAGCTATGGGAGCTTGGTTAATTGCGTGTGATTCTAAAACAGAATCGGTTTCTCAAGAAGGGGTTTATTCCCTAGAAAAAATGGTAACTAATGATGGAAAAACAGAAACTACTTACTTAAGTTCTGAGGGAAATCAACAATACAAAATATATACTCCCGACAATTACTTTTACATTGCGATCAGAAAAGATTCTACTGCAAGTTTCGGACTAGGAAAATATAGCGTTAAAGGTAAAAATATTGAAGAAACGAATATCTATAATGCAGGTACTTTGGATACGGTTTCAACTGCTCATTTAGAGGTTTCTTCTACTGAAAAGGGTTATCAGCAAGTAATTCCATCGTTAAAGGTTGGTGGAGTAGATTACAAACTAGTCGAAGATTATGTTAAGATTCAAGCGGCTGGTAGCTCCGAATTAGATGGTGTTTGGAAACAAACCAAAACCATTATGGTGAGCGGCAAAGACACGACAGATGCCACGTATAATGAGTACAAAATTTACCACAGTGGTCATTTTATGTGGGCTACTCGCTACATGGCCGATACGACCAAAAAAGTGTTCAAAAATGCGGTTGGGCATGGAACTTTCACTTTGAACAATGAGGCATTGACTGAACAATTAGAACATACGAATTTACCTGGCATCGCTGGTAAGTATGACATCAAAATCAAATTCAATGGAAAAGATGAATACACCCAAGAAACAGTCGATGCAAAATCAAAATCTGTAGGATTTAAAACCTATCAGAGAGTAAAATAATTAGTCATTTTGACTCAAAATCTCTAAAGCCTCCGCATCTTTTAATTGGATGATTTGGTCTTTCAATTGCTTTTTGAGTTGAACAATTACTGATTGATAATGAGGGTCCCCATATAAATTGTGTAAATTTTGGGGATCCTTTTTTATGTCATAAAGTTCCCAAAAATTGTTTGGGCCATAGAACCGAGCAATCGAATATTGGGCTGTTCTTAATCCAAAATGTGGAGAAACATGATGCGGCTGCGGATATTCATAATAATGATAATAGGATTCGTTTTTCCAATTTGTTTTTTGGCCTTTTAAAACGGGTAAAAACGATCTTCCCTCCAAAGCTTTAGGGGCATCCGTTTGCATAATATTCAACAAGGTAGGCGTCCAATCTACATTAGAAACCACTTCCTGCACCTTTGTTCCTGGCTTTATCACACCTGGATAGCGAATCAGAAATGGCGTTTTTAGCGACTCTTCATAAATAAAACGCTTATCAAACCAACCATGTTCTCCCAAGTAAAATCCTTGATCAGACGCATAAATAACTACCGTATTTTGAGATAATCCTTTTTGATCCAAATAATCCAACAACTCGCCCACATTCCGATCTAATGAATTGGCAGTGGATAAATATTCCTTTAAATATCGTTGATATTTCCATTCCGTTAAGGCCTTGCCTGACAATTTCAAGGAATCAAATTCAGCGGAAATTTTGTCGTAATAAGGCTGAATTTTAGCCGCTTGTGAAGGATTTAAACGATAATTGGACAAACCTTTGCCTTTGGTAAAATCCAAATGAATTTTTAAGTCGTCTTCCAAAGTCATCGTTTTTTCGATCGACATATCCTGATCTTTAGCCGCAATCCTGCCTTCATAATGATCGTAAAAAGTAGCAGGTAATGGGAATTTAACCTGGTCATAAGCCCCCAAATCTTGAATAGCTGGAATCCATGAACGATGGGTAGCCTTATGCCCAACCACCATAAAAAAAGGTTTTTCTTTATCCCGATTTTCCAACCATTCCTTGGATAATTGAGTAATCACATCGGTCACATAACCCTCGTGCCGTATTTTTTGATTTTGACTATTGACAAAATCCGAATTATAGTACCATCCGTGGCCGGGTAAAATATTCAAATAATCAAATCCATGTGGCAAAGAGCCCAGGTGCATTTTCCCGACCCAAGCAGTTTGATAACCATTTTTTTGCAATTCTTCGGGGAATACCGCTTGATTGATATCAAACACTTTTTCGTTAAGTTTGTAACCATTGGAATGGCTGTATTTCCCTGTCAAAAGCGTCGCACGACTAGGTCCACAAATGGAATTAACCACCACATTGTTATACAAAATAGCGCCTCCTTTAGCAATACGATCGATATTAGGTGTTTTTGCTAATTTACTTCCATAAGCACTGATCGCTTGTGATGTATGGTCATCCGTGATGATGAAAATCACATTCGGTCGTTTATGCTGCGCCCAAATGGGAGAAACAAGCAGATGGATCAAGAAAATAGAGATAAAAATGGATTTCATGAATTTGAGGTAAGAGGTAAGAGGTAAGAGGTAAGAGGTAAAAGTAAAGAAAAGAGAAGAGAGAAAATTCTACCTCTTACCTATTACCTCTCATCTCTCTTCTTCTATCGAAACTGAAAAACAAAAGGTAACACAAAGATCACAAAGATGGTCCAAAGGACATAAAATTCAAATAAACTTGTTAAGCTTTTTTCTAAATCGGACACCTCTTTTTTAGATTGGCAGATTTGAATCAAGGATTTTCCAACCAACACTAAATTTATCATGATCAAAATATTACTTCCTAGAACAGCGATACGATTGGGAGTAAAACCAAACTCGAATAATCTAAATCCGATGGCAGATAAAGCAATGGCATTATTGATGATAGCCAAAATAGCCAGGCCTGTTAAGGTATAAAGTTGAAAAGGGCTAATTTTCTCCTTACTTGCTTCGCTGATAGAAAACAAAATTAGGGCCATTACTCCTAGTAAAATGACATTAAAGACCATTAAAAAATCGCGGTCATTATAAGGATCTTTTCCTGAGAAAATCAATGCAATTAGAAATCCCAACAAGGTGATAAATACCAAAGGAGTAAATATTTTGGCGATGATAGGTGAAATCTTGCTTACGAGTTGGGGATTATTTTGAATCAAGAAAGTGGCTAAAATAGGAACGGAAGGAATGGCAGATAACACAAAATAGTCAAAATACCATTTCTCAATCGGAAGGTCAATTACTTTAAATAGTCCCAAAGTTAGTGCAGTAAATATCCCACCCGCCAACATCAAAAGAGCAGTCATAATAAGTAGATTCCCATTATAACGTAGAAAATCCATTCGCTTTGCACTTGATTTCCAGTCATCCCCAACAAAATTAAATCCAACCAAGGTCCAGATGAAAATAGGCAAATGAATAGATGCTAAAATCAAAGTATTGCTAGTGGGAACATTAGGCAATAAATTGATATAAATGGCTGAAATAGCTATAATTACCAAACTAATTTTATAGGGCTTGGTGTTAAAATTGTATTTACTCGCAAAATAACTTGCGATCAAAGGAAAGGCAAAGAATCCAATATTTCGGGTATAATAGAACTCGTGATCCCAAGTAAAAATTCTTGGCAATTGCATTAAAAAGGCAGCAAAGATGGCAAAAACTCCCAGCATTAACCAATCCTTTTTTTCTCCAAATTGAGATTGACTAGATTGATAAGTCAAGCGTTGGTGCCACACTTCAGCGATGCTTTGATCTTTAAGAGAGGCGTAAACGGATAAAAATGCAGATTTAAATGCCTCCTTATTGGATTGGTATAATTGTTCCAATTCGGCAGGATTTTCTTGCTTATTGACGATTTCCTGTTCTAGATTCTGGTTCATGCTGCTTGATTAAAATTGGAGAAACCTTAATTGAAATTGAAAATAAAATCCCAATTTACAAGTAAAATACAAACACCGTTTACCATTCATCCTTCTATTTGACAAATGAACCCAAAAGTTGATCAATTTTTAGTACAAGCCAAAAATTGGCGAGAAGAATTAAGTGTTTTAAGAAGCATTTTAATGAATTTCCCTTTGGAAGAAGAGGTAAAATGGGGCTCACCATGTTATATGTTTGGAAAAAACAATGTCATAATCATACATGGATTCAAGGAATATTTTGGCCTATTATTTTTCAAAGGGGCGTTGATGAAAGACCCACATCAATTATTGGTTAAACCGGGTGAAAATACACAAGCAGGCCGACAAATGCGCTTCAAAAGCATGGAAGAGTTAGTACAAAAAGAGGATTTTATCAAAGAATATGTTTTAGAAGCCATTGAATTAGAAAAAGCTGGGGCAAAGGTTATTTTAAAAAACCCCTCCGAATTTAGCATTCCTACTGAGTTTCAAACACATTTGAACAACGACAATGAATTAAAAACGGCCTTTGAAAAATTGACTCCCGGCAGGCAAAAAGCCTATTGTATGTATTTTGCGGACAGTAAGCAGTCGCAAACAAGAGAAAATCGCATTGAAAAATACATCCCTAGAATTCTAAGCGGTAAAGGCATGACCGATTGCACCTGTGGTTTATCCAAAAAAATGCCCGCATGTGATGGGTCGCATAGAAGTATGATGTAAGAGGTAAGAGGTAAGAGGTAAGAGGTAAGAGATAATGAGGTAGAGACTCACGGCCGTGCGTCTACAAATGATGTTTATCAAGAAGAGAGGAGAGAGAAAAGAGAAAACCTTTTTTCTCTCTCCACATTTCTCTCCTCTCTCTTCCCTATTTCAATTTCATATTCACCGGATCCCAGTGTATGATTTTCTTTTGGAAATAACTTTCATTACAAGCTAAGGCGGGTGCTGCTGCTCTGAAACCAAATGCAGCATCTTCTACAACCGTCTTGCCAGTTCTGATGGCATCAAAGAAATTGGCAAAGTGATCTACGTGCTCGCTGTAGCCGTCTGGTGCTTTGAAAAGGATATCTTCTTTTACTCTGCGCTTTCTTTGCGACTCCGTCCATTTCTCATTGTACTCTTTCGTCATTTCATCTTGCATGCTTTTTGAGAAAGTAAATACCGAATCATATCCTCCAAATCCTGGCGCCTCTGGCATTAAACTATGCTTGATTGAAATCGTATTTCCTTTGACATCCATTACTCCTTCTGAACCAATGAAACGAGTCACTTCTTGTCCTCCTGTACCACTGATAAAGTTTACTTGTAAAGTCAGTTGGAAGGCTGGGTGCTCTGGAGTATCTCCATATTGCATGATTCCCGACATCACATCTGGTAAATTACGGCCGTCTTTCCAATAACTGAATTGTCCTGTACTAAAGATGGTTTCTGGTCCTAATGAATTTGTCACAAAATGTGTACCACTCAATAAGTGAATGAACAAATCGCCTGCAACACCTGTTCCTACTTCTTTGAATGCTCTCCACCAAAAGAATTTCTTAGCATCAAATTCCATTTTCCCTGTTGCTTCTATGAAACGACCCCAATCGGTGGTCATAGCATCTGCATCTTTTGGAATCGTGTACTCCCAAGCACCAATCGAACTTTGACGATCATAGACCGCATTCACCATGTTCAATTTCCCAATCTCACCAGCTGCTAATAATTCCTTTGCTTTGGCCAAACCGATGCTGCTTACTCGCTGAGAACCTACTTGTAGAATTTTGTTGTATTTCTTTTGTGCTTGAATCACGCGATGACCTTCGTCAATTTTGTAAACCATCGGCTTTTCACAATAAACATGCTTGCCTTTTGCTAAAGCATCTATGGTAATTCTTGCATGCCAAACATCATGCGTAGCGATAATCACCGCATCAATATCGGGTCTATCTAATAATTCTTTGTAATTTCTGGTCGTGTATAAATCTTTGCCATATAATTCTTTGGCATTCTCAATACGACCTGTATATAAATCGCAAATTCCAGCTAATTCTACTCCTGGGACTTTCAATGCAGAGGTTAAATCAAAATGGCCTTGTACTCCAAATCCAATCACCCCTAAGCGAATTTTCTCTCCTGATGAAATTCTTTTTTCATATAGTAGAATCCTTTCTTCAGCTTTTTGCTGTGCAGCAAAAGATTGTAATGGCGCAGCTGCGGCAATCATGCTCGTTGCACCTATTTGTTGTAAGAACCTTCTTCTAGATGCTTGGCTATCGTTTTTCATTGTTATAATTTGTTTAGATGTACAATTTAGGAAAAGAAGATAGAAAAGAGAAGAGGGAAGGGAGAAAACTGGGGAATTTAGTTATTAGTTATTAATTATCAGTTATTAGTTTTCTCTCTTCTCTTTCCTCTCTCCTCTTTTCCCTAATTCAGCTCATACCTCACATAAGCAAACTTTTTCCCATCTGGGCTCCAAGAAGGGACGTTGATGGTGCCTTGTCCTCCATAAAACTCGTCGGTTAAGTCTTTGATTTTCTTTGTTTTTAAATCCAATAAGCGCAATTTAACTTGGTGGCCAAAGGGGTGACTTTGCTTTTGGTCTTTTACGTAAGAAATGATGGTGGCGACTTTATTATTGGGAGCAATATGAGCAAACCAATTCGACATTTGATCAAAAGTCATTTGTTCAGGCTCAGATCCATCGGGCTTCATGCGCCAAATTTGCATCATTCCTGTCCGATAGGAATTGATGTAAATATATTTTCCATCGGGAGAAAATTCTGGGCCGTCATCCAATCCTTCTGTCGTGGTTAAACGAATTTCTTCCCCTCCATTGCTATCCATTTGATACACATCGTAATTGCCATTTCTAGCCGCACAATAAACCATTACTTTCCCATCTGGAGAAACGCCATGCCAATAGGAGGGACTTAATGGGGTCAATTGAATGGGTTCGCCTCCTTCAGAAGACACCTTATAAATGAAAGAAGTGTGCTCTTTCACATCTGCTTTTCCACTGGAAATAAACAAGGTTTTTCCATCAAAGGTGTAACCGTGATCATTGTTGGCTTTTTGGACAGTTCCTGTGTTTAAGACGCCGTAATTTTCGCCTTTGGGGCTAATTTTCTCCAATTTTCCTAAGGCATTAATTAAGAGAAATTTTCCATCTCGTGACCAATTGGGTGCTTCAAAATGTCGATTTTCTTTTAAAATCATTTCTGATTTACCCGAAGCTAAATCATAAATGTACAAGGAGCTAACAACCTTTTTCCCTTCTGGAATTTGCGCAAATGCGGATCCACTGAATCCTAATAGGAGAACGATTAATTTTTTCATGTTTCATAGTCAAGCCATCAAGTTAGAAAAAAAACTTCTAGCTTTACTCATCAACCTTTGAAAACAATGGAAATCACTTTATTGGGAATCGCTTGGGTTATCTATTTTTTCATCCATAGCTTTTTGGCCTCAAACAAAATAAAAGCCATCATTCAAACCAAAATACCCGCCTATTTTAGGTATTATAGACTTTTATATAACCTCATTGCCTTGGCTGGCTTGATTCCTTTACTCATCCAAAGTATTGTTAGTCCAGATGCATTTCTATTTTCTAGCACGAATATTCAGTTAATTGGAATTGTATTAATGTTAATCGGTTGTTTGTTTTTATACCTCGCTTTTAAAACATTTGATACTTCAGAATTTTTGGGATTTAAAGCAGAATCAAAAGCCCAATTGGTTCAAACAGGCATGTATCAATACGTTCGTCACCCATTGTATTTTGCTACCATTATTTTGATTTTAGGGCTATTTCTAATCCTACCTACCCAAAAAATGTTGCTCGTTTTGGTCATTTCTTATGTGTATATTCTTGTTGGATACCGTTTGGAAGAACAAAAATTAATTCTTCTTTTTGGACCAGAATACATCAATTATCAAAAGCGGGTGAAAGCTCTTCTTCCCTTTTTATACTGAAATATTTTACAACAACAGCAAAACGATGGTTAAAATGGCTCCTGCTAAAGTAAATAACATCGCCTTTTTAAAGATGCTGGTTTTGGGTAAAAACATCCAAAATGATGAAATAACAAAGAAAAATAAGGAACAACCGAAGAAAATATTCAAATAAAATAAAGGATCATTGGTGGTTGCTTTGTGCAACTTGGTCATCTTATTCACAATGGCAGGTTGTTCAGTTACGGTATAATCGGCTGCACCGGTTTTCAAATTGTATGTGCCTTGTTTGAAAGAAACCACATCTCCAATGATCGTATCTGGCTTAAAACCTCTGATTCTCAATTCCTTGCCCAAATCCTCCCCATTTAATCCGGGTTTCAAAGAAAGCTCTTTTCGAACTTCACTTTTTAAAAAATTTGTTTCACGAAAAATCAAAATAATACCACTGATGGAATATACGGCCATAATTCCAGCTAGAAAAAAACCTAAATATCTGTGGTAGATACGCATTTTGGAAGATAATTGACTCATGTTTTTGAAAGGGTGTTTAATTTTTACCAAAAATACGAAATTCCTCTACTAAAAATCATTGGGAGAGATTGAATTGATGAAGGTCTATTCAAGCATATTCATCGAATATAAATCTTTATGAATTAATTAGTTAAAAAATTCAATATGTGACAAAAATCACATTTTAATTTTCTGATAAATAATAAATTGCGCAAAACTTATCCTCAATAATATGAAATATAGTCAACTCGGACTAAAGGAAAATTGGAAACAATTTACTTTGTTGGTGATTGTGAATGCCTTTGTAGGTGGAATGATAGGAATGGAAAGAAGTATTTTTCCTCAATTTGCCGAGCAAGAATTTGGAATTTCCTCTAAAACAGCCATTCTTTCATTCATTATGGCATTTGGTTTTAGTAAAGCACTTGCCAATTATTATACGGGAAAATTAGCGAATCGCTTTGGGCGAAGAAACATGTTACTAACGGGTTGGGTTTTAGCCTTACCCATTCCGGTCATATTAATAATCGCTCCATCTTGGAATTGGGTCATTTTTGCCAATATCTTATTAGGGATAAGTCAAGGTTTAACTTGGAGCTCCACTGTGGTGATGAAAATCGATTTAGTGGGAGAAAAAAACCGAGGTTTTGCGATGGGTCTCAATGAATTCGCGGGCTATTTGGCCCTTGGGATTGTTGCATTCTTAACGGGATTTATTGCAAATCACTATGGCATAAGACCTTACCCTTTTTATTTAGGAATTTTTATCTCCATCGTGGGATTTTTGTTAACCGCATTTTGGGTAAAAGATACACGTAGCTTTGTGCAACAAGAAAGTTTGAGCGATACCAATGCCGAACTTAAAAATGTATTTTTTGAAACGACCTTCAAAAATAAAACACTCAGTTCCGTTACTCAAGCAGGTTTAGTCAACAACTTAAATGATGGAATGGTTTGGGGATTATTACCCATTGTTTTACTGAGTTTACACTTCACTAATACGGAATTGGGTATTATTTCAGCCATTTATCCAAGCGTTTGGGGAATAGGTCAGCTATTCTCGGGTAAAATGTCAGACCATTACTCTAAAAAATCCATGTTATTTTGGGGAATGTTTTTGCAAGGGATTGCTATCTTATTCTTGCCTGTGAGCCATAGTTTCCTGCTTTTAGCCATATTGTCGACCATTTTAGGACTCGGAACGGCATTGGTTTACCCAACATTTTTGTCTACCATTGCTCAAGCAACTAGCCCAAATCAAAGAGCGGAAAGCATCGGAACCTTTCGTCTTTGGAGAGATTTAGGCTATGCCGTGGGTGCTATTATTTCTGGAATTACCGCTGATTTTTTCGGGATTAATTCTGCCATCTTATTGATTGGGGGATTGACCTTAGTTTCTTCATTCATCATTCAATTTAGAATGCCGTCGAAAATTAAAGCAGAGAGAGAATGTATAGAGATAGAAGAAGTTTTGCAATCGGCTGAAAATTTAAAAATCATTGATGTTAGGGATAAAACTGAGTACGAGGAAGCCCATATACCAGAAGCCATACACATCCAATTGTCGCAATTAAAAGAGGCGGAAAAGAAATTAGATAAAAGCTATTTCTATGTAACTGCTTGTGGAAAAGGTGGTGGCCGATCTGCAGAAGCTGCCAAAATATTAAAAGAGATGGGTTTACGAGCTAAATGGCTTTGTGGAGGTACGAAAAAATGGCTTGAAGTCGGAGCTGTTTAAATGGCTCCCCTTACCCCCTGCAATTTACGGATATAAGGTATAAGTAATTTGATAAAAATTTAAGTTAATTGATAATTTGATTAGAAAAGTTGACTAATTGGCTTTTGATAGAAAAACAGAATTCTCATGAAAGCCATTGTTTTATTATCCGCCATTTGTCTATCTGGTCAATTATTTGCCCAAAGTCAACCCAATTTAGGCACAAGAAAAGTTCAAACTTTGAAAATCAAGAACCTTCAGTTCAAAGATTTAAATAAAAACAATCGTTTAGATAAATACGAGGATTGGCGATTACCTGTCTCTGAAAGGGCCAAAGATTTAGTCTCTCAAATGACTTTGGAAGAGAAATTGGGTTTTATGTTGATTAGCACCACAAGAATGGCTGGCGACAATGTATTTGCCCAAGGGACACAAGCAGGCCCGAAAACGCCTATCACCGATGGTTTCAACGAAGAAGATTTGGTACAAAATACCAATATGTTTACTCGGAAACCTTTAGGTGCCCCCAATATGGCTGCGGCAGGGACAAGCAAAGGAGTACAACAATTTCATCTTAGACATTTTATTTTAAGAGCCAATACGGACCCCGCAACGATGGCAAAATGGTCGAACAATTTGCAAGAACTTTGCGAAGGAACTCGATTGGGCATTCCAGCGATTGTGGCTTCTAATCCACGCAACCATGTAACCACGGATGCATCGGTGGGATTAAGTGTGGGCTTGACTGCTTTTTCCAAATGGCCAGGAGAGTTGGGATTAGCAGCGATGCGCGATTTCCCATTGACACGAAAATTTGCTGAAACAGCAGCAAAGGAATGGAAGGCGGTGGGTTTGAGAAAAGGCTATATGTATATGGCAGATTTGGCTACAGAGCCCCGTTGGCAACGAGTGGAGGGGACTTTTGGAGAGGATGCAGATTTGGCATCTAACATGATCCGAGAAATTATTTTAGGATTTCAAGGAAATAAATTAGGTTCTAATTCGGTTGCTATGACAACCAAACATTTTCCAGGTGGTGGACCGCAGGAAGGTGGTCAAGATTCTCATTTCGATTGGGGAAAATTTGCCCATTATCCAGGAGGAATGTTCGATTATCATGTAAAACCCTTCCAAGCTGCTATTGCGGCGGGGACTTCAGCTATTATGCCTTATTATTCTGCGCCTAAAGGGAAAGAATTCGAGAATGTTGGATTTTCATTTAATAAGGCAATGATAGGAGATTTATTGCAAGATAAATTAGGTTTCCATGGGATCATCAATTCAGATACAGGACCTATTGAAATGATGCCTTGGGGGGTAGAAAATTTGAGCATTCTGGAGCGTTACCAAAAGGCATTAAATGCTGGAGTTGATATATTCTCTGGTGCTGCAGATCCAAGCACATTGATTGAAGTAGTGAAAAAAGGAATGATTAGCGAACAACGCATCAACCAATCGGTTGAAAAATTATTGAAAGAGAAGTTTGAATTGGGATTATTTGAAAATCCTTATGTAGATGTGGAAGAAGCAGTGAAAACAGTAGGGAACAAAGAAGCGACCGAATTAGCCAATTTAGCTTTGAGAAAATCCATTGTTTTACTCAGAAATGATCAAAAATTATTACCCCTACATAAAAAGACCAAAGTGTATTTTGAAACTTATTTCAATACAGGAAGAAATGCAGATGTTATTAAAGTGGCAAAACCAGATTATGACAATAAAAACATTGAATTTGTTTCAAGCAAAGAGGAAGCGGATGTTGTTTTGCTTTGGTTAATTCCAAGCAGTGGAGGATTATTTAGTTCTCAAGGCACAAAAATCGATTTGAATTTATCTGCCAATAGAATTGATGTAAAGCATGTCAATGAAATTATACAATCTAAACCTACGATTCTTGCCATTAATTATACGAATCCATGGGTGATTGAAGAAATTGATCAAGCCAATACAAAAACGATTATTGCTACTTTCGGAACTACTCAAGATGCTTTATTGGATATTGTAACAGGGAAATTTAACCCAAGTGGAAAAATGCCATTTACTACACCTATCAATATGAAAGCAGTGGATGAAAATTTATCCGATGTACCTGGCTACCTCGAAAAAGGCAATTATGGCTTATTCATGTTTGGACATGGGATTTCTTATTGAGGTAAAAGGTAAAATAGGTAAGAGGTAATAGGTAAGTGTAGACTTTTACCTATTACCTCTATT
>NZ_JBPXKB010000008.1:0-5839 GCF_054558315.1 Aquirufa sp. ROCK-SH2
AATTTCTTGACCAAAACGATTAACTACTTTTGACTGTGAAAAAGAGCGTATGACGCATGCGAAAATCAAAAATAAAATGAGTAATGCGTTGGTTAATTTATTCATTTGTTTAAAATAGTAGTTGTATAAAAAATCTAATTGAACCTTTTAATAAATATAATCAAATGAAACTCTATCTGTTACTAACAAAGCATACGCTCCGTTGCTGGCAGGCACATATGTAGCAGTTACTCCAGAAACACTTACCGCCGCTTTAGGAACACGCACACCATTGACAAACATTGCAACTCTACCCAATGGCGTATTCGTCAAAGTAAAAGCTGTTTGTCCAGCAGTTGGAGTAAACTCTTCTGTTTCAAATTTTGCTACAGAACTTTTAGCTACTGGAACCCATGATGTACCATCGTATTGTAACAATTGGTTGGTCGTTGGGGCTGTTGAGCTTACTGCTGTTCCTTGTAATTTAGCCACCAAAGGAGCTGCTGCCGTACCACCTAAATCACCAGCTAATTGGATTTTACCTAATACTAACGTAGTTGCAGCAGGTGTTGCATTTGCAGTTACATAGTTTTCTACTGCTGCTACACTTGGGTATTTACTAGTTGAAGCCGCATCTGCCGACATATCTGCTGATAAATTCGCTGTCGTTTGCGCTCCTGTTACATCGGCAACTGGAATCGTTGAACTGGCAGTCATCGCAGTTGTTCCTGTTCCTTTTACATAGCCAGTCAAGGTTGTTGCTCCGGTTCCACCATTGGCTACTGTGATGGTTTCTCCAATTTTTGCATTCGTGACAGAAGAAGCAGCCAAATCAGCAGTGGCGATTGTTCCATCTGCAATTTTTGCAGAAGTGATTTTTCCTGTTCCAACTTCTGGTGCAGTTGCTATTCCCGTTAAATCGCCAGCTAATTGAATTTTACCTAATGCAGAAGTTGTTGCATCAGGAATGGTTGCAGCGGCAACTGCCGAAGTAACAAATGCCGTAGTAGCGATTTGAGTAGAGTTTGTTCCAGCTGTAGCTGTTGGTGCTGCAGGTGTACCTGTAAAAGTAGGAGAAGCCAATGGTGCATAAGCAATATTATCTACACTACCATCTGCTTTTAAGAATTGGGAAGCCGTTCCTCCTTGTTTTATTAAAGAAGATGCAGTTATTGTAGAAGAGACTCTAGCTGTTCCATTTACATCAAGATTATAAATTGGATTGGTTGTATTTATTCCTACAAAACCATTTGAATTTTTAATAACAATAGGTGCTACTTGTTTCCACGTACTTCCGTTATCAGACACAACAGCACCTAAAACTAAATTCCCATTTTGGCTGTAAATTACTGAAGTTTTTTCATCCACAGGAGCAGCCAAATTTTCGATAAAAAACCTTGTACCTGCTGCATTATTTGAAGAAAAAATCATACCGTCGCCAAAAGCCGATGTCAATAAAGATGTTCCTCCAGCTTGTAAATGAAATTTTTTCAATGGATTTGTAGTACCAATACCTGAATTAATTCCATTATCATAATACTGACTGTTAGATAAAGTAGTAGAAGAATTAGAAAATTTTGGTAGATAATTATCTGTCCCAGAGTTTGATAACAATCCATTATCCGCAGAAGGAATCCATTTACTAGTAGCTAAATTATATTTTAATACTTGACCGTTTGTTGGCACTGTCGAACTTACTTCTGTCCCTTGTAATTTAGTAACTAAAGGCGAAGTTGCCGTACCTCCTAAATCCCCAGCTAATTGAATTTTACCTAATGCCAAAGTGGTAGCATTCGGCGTTGCATTCGCTGTCACATAGGTTTCTACTGCTGCTACACTTGGATATTTACTAGTCGAAGCTGCATCTGCCGATATATCTGCTGATAAATTCGCTGTCGTTTGTGCGCCTGTTACATCCGCAACTGGTATTGTCGCGCTAGCTGTCATAGCCGAAGTACCTGCACCTTTTACATAACCTGTCAAGGTTGTTGCACCTGTACCACCATTCGCTACGGTGATTGTTTCACCAATTTTGGCATTGGTAACAGAAGACGCAGCCAAATCAGCTGTGGCTATTGTTCCATCGGCAATGATGCTGGATGTTACTGCACTTGCAGCGATATCCGCGGTGGCAATCGTTCCGTCAGCAATTTTTGCAGATGTGATTTTTCCTACACCTACTTCAGGTGCAGTTGCGATTCCCGTTAAATCACCCGCTAATTGAATTTTACCTAATGCCAAAGTGGTAGCATTCGGCGTTGCATTGGCTATCACATAAGTTTCTACTGCTGCTACACTTGGGTATTTACTAGTCGAAGCTGCATCTGCTGACATATCTGCTGATAAATTCGCTGTCGTTTGTGCGCCTGTTACATCCGCAACTGGTATTGTCGCGCTGGCTGTCATAGCCGAAGTACCTGCACCTTTTACATAACCTGTCAAGGTTGTTGCTCCTGTACCACCATTCGATACCGTAATTGTTTCACCAATTTTGGCATTGGTTATTCCTAAATCTTTTACTTTAAATGGTAGTGCAGTCGTTCCTTCTCCTTCTATCGTTACATTATCTGCTACTGCGCCAAAACTTGTTTTGTCAATCCAATCAACAGAACCCGTTGCACTAGTCACTAACACTTTATTATTACCTCCTGAATTAATTTTACCCGTTGTAATTGCACCATCTGCAATTTTAGCCGTAGTTACGTTTAGGTTTTTAATTTTTGCTGTTTCAATGGCATCATCTGCGATATCAGCTACTAAAATAGTTCCATCCAAAATTTTAGCAGAAGTAATTTTTCCTATTCCAACCTCTGGAGCAGATGCTATTCCTGTTAAATCTCCTGCTAACTGGATTTTACCTGTTGCTAGAGTTGTTGCATCTGGCGTAGAAGCTGCTACTTTGCTATCTACATAGGTTTTAACTGCCAATTGAGAAGGATATGCTACATCGCTAGAAGAAGCAAAAGTTGCGTCTGTCGATTTATTGGCAATGGTTTGTGCACCTGTTACATCTGCAACAGGAATGGTTGAACTGGCTGTCAAGGCAGAAGTACCTGCACCTTTTACATAACCAGTCAAGGTTGTTGCTCCTGTACCTCCGTTGGCGACATCAATGGTCGTTCCATTCCAAACACCCGTAGTGATTGTACCTAAAGTGGTAATTGAACTTTGACCGACATAATTAGCAGAAATATCTACACTTGGAGTAGTTGCACCGTTGGTGACTGTAATTCGATTGGTCGTTCCGCTCACATTAGTTACGGTTCCTCCTGATGAGTTCAAGGTACTTCCTGACATACTTAAACCTGTTCCCAACGTAATTTCAGAAACACCTGTTCCTCCTGTCGACTTAGAACCTAACAATAAACTTTGAGCTGAAAGATTCTGCATTTTAGGCAACGTTACAGAATTCGCTGCGATGGTTGTTGTAGCGGAACCCGCGCTGGTCGTTACGTCTCCACTGAAAGCTGGCAATGTAGCGGCAGGCAAAGTTGTCAAGGCTTCAATGTTACCTGTTCCTGTACTTGATCTACCCAAAATCACATCCGATGAAACAGTTTGTATTTTAGCAAAAGTTACTTTATTGGCAGCAATTTCTGGACTAACCGCTGTTCCTGTCAAATCGCCGGCTAATTGGATTTTACCAGTTGCACTAGCTGTGGCATCAGGAGTCGCAGCAGTGATTTGCGCATCTACATAAGCTTTATTAGCCGCATCTGTAGCAGAAGCTGGCGCATCTGTTAAAATAATTTGATGTCCGGTTGGCATAGTAATATTACCTGCCATGGTTCCACCAGCTAAACGTAAATAACGTGCATCTAATGAGGCTTGATTCGGAGTTACTTCGTTCCATTGTGTTCCATCACTGATAAAAGTTCGGCCATCATTAGAAGCTGTTGGGTCACCCGAAACTACGTATATATCACCATTCGTGGTCGTATTGGCAGCAGGTCTTGCCGCTAAGGTCCCTGTAGTTACATGACCAAAATCGATGGTTACATTCCCTGCAGCATCAGGACCATTACCATTCACTTTTTGAACAGCACCCGCAACATCTGCCACAGGAATTGTCGATACTGTAGTAAAATTGGCTCCCGTTGAAGCTTGTTTTACATAACCCGCTGTTGTGCTCATGTTTGCACCTGAACCACCTTGGTTGACTGGCACAATGGCTGTACCTGTGATGGTTCCATTTAATACGGGAGAAGTTATGGTTGGAGTATTGATGGTAGCTGAAGTTTTCAATACTACATCACCCGTTCCTGTTACTGGAATTTCATGTGGAGTACTTGTTGCTCCTGTGGTATTTCCAAGAATGGTATTGTTTGAAATATTTGGCAAAGAAGTTAAGTTAACAATCGCATTGGTGGCTGTCAATTTAGTATCCACATAGGTTTTTACTGCTAATTGAGAAGGGTACAAAGTATTGCTTGAAGTACCAGCGCCTAAATCAGTCGCTGTCGATTTGTTTGATAAATCTTCTTTTAAATTCAAGGCATTGGTCGTGGCAGTACCCACACCTGCATTCAAAGAATTTTCAACAAAGGTTTTAACAGCCAATTGAGTCGGATATTTTACATCATCTGCATTGATTCCACCCATATCTGTTGCGGCCGATTTATTGGCAACGGCTTCTGCACCTAAATTTGTCAAGGCACCTGTTGCAGTTGTTGCTCCTGTGCCACCATTTGCAATTGCGATTGTCCCAGCAATTTTGGCTGAGGTAATTGTTGCATCAGCAATGTCTGCGTTAACGATCGTTCCATCTAAAATTTTAGCAGTCGTAACTGCATCTGCCGCAATTTTAGCGGTAGATACAGATGAAGTAGCCAATTTAACGTCCGTCACATTGGCATCAATGATTTTATCTGTTGAAATAGAATTATTTCCTAAATCAGCCGTAACAATGGTTCCATCTAATATTTTGCCACTCGTAACTGCATCGGAAGCTAATTTTACCTCTGTGACATTTCCATCGGCAATTTTTGAGGTGATCACTGCATTATCCGCAATTTTAGCAGCAACTACTGCTTCATCCGCAATTTTAGCTGTTGTAATTCCTGCATCAGAAACTTTCAGATTGGAATTGATCAAAGTTGCCCCTACTCCATTGCTAACAGTAATCGATGCATCTGCAGCTGTTAAATCTTTAGCAATGATATTATCGGCCGTCAATTTCCCCCATTCCGTTGCCGTTCCTGCCGCATTTGTTTTTAATACTTGATTGGCTGTACCGTGTTCAATTTTGGTGGTAGTTACTGCCAAATCTGCAATTTTAGCCGTTGTTACATTCACATCCGCAATTTTTGCAGTCGTTACATTGGCATCTTTGATGTCAGCAGTTTGAACTTCACCATCTTTGATCTTATCTGTGGTAATCGCATCTGCTTCTAATTTCGCATTCGTAACATTTAAATCGGCAATTTTAGCTGTGGTGACATTTGCATCCGCAATCTTGGCCGTTGTAACATTCGCATCAGCTATCTTAGCTGTCGTTACCGCAGCATCAGCGATTTTAGCTGTTACTATTCCTAAATCTTTTACTTTAAAAGGACTTGCCGTTGTTCCTGCTCCTTCGATGCTAGTCATATCTGCCACCGCTCCGAAAGCCGTTTTATCTAACCAGGCTACAGTACCCGTTCCATCAGTTACTAATACCTTGTCATTTCCGCCTGAAGCAATCTTAGCCGTTGTTACATTCGCATCTTTGATGTCGGCTGTTTGAACTTCGCCATCTTTGATTTTATCTGTTGTAATCGCATCTGCTTCTAATTTCGCATTCGTTACATTTAAATCGGCAATTTTAGCTGTTGTTACATTCGCATCAGCAATCTTGGCCGTTGTTACATTCGCATCAGCA
>NZ_JBPXKB010000008.1:5935-18230 GCF_054558315.1 Aquirufa sp. ROCK-SH2
TTTAGACGTAGTAACATTGGCATCAGCTATCTTAGCTGTTGTTACATTGGAGTCGGCGATTTTTCCAGTTGTAATATTCGCATCTTTGATGTCGGCTGTTTGAACTTCTCCATCTTTGATTTTATCTGTTGTAATCGCATCTGCTTCTAATTTCGCATTCGTTACATTTAAATCGGCAATTTTAGCTGTTGTTACATTCGCATCAGCAATCTTGGCCGTTGTTACATTCGCATCAGCAATCTTAGCCGTTGTAACCGCAGCATCAGCTATTTTAGCTGTTACTATTCCTAGATCTTTAACTTTATATGGACTGGCAGTGGTTCCAGCTCCTTCGATGCTAGTTAAATCAGTTACACCTCCAAAATCATCTTTATTCAACCATGCTACCATTCCAGTTGCATCGGTAACCAAGACTGTATTATTGGCTCCAGCTGCAATTTTAGACGTAGTAACATTGGCATCAGCTATCTTAGCTGTTGTTACATTGGAGTCGGCGATTTTTCCAGTTGTAATATTCGCATCTTTGATGTCGGCTGTTTGAACTTCTCCATCTTTGATTTTATCTGTGGTAATCGCATCTGCTTCTAATTTCGCATTCGTAACATTTAAATCGGCAATTTTTCCAGTTGTTACATTCGCATCCGCAATCTTGGCCGTTGTTACATTCGCATCGGCAATCTTCGATGTCGTTACTGCCGCATCAGCGATTTTTGCTGTTACTATTCCTAGATCTTTAACTATATACGGACTGGCAGTGGTTCCAGCTCCTTCGATTGTAGTTAAATCAGTTACACCTCCAAAATCATCTTTATTCAACCATGCTACCACGCCAGTTCCATCAGTTACCAAAACTGTATTATTTGCACCAGCCGCAATTTTTGCAGTCGTTACATTGGCATCTTTGATGTCGACTGTTTGAACTTCACCATCTTTGATTTTATCTGTGGTAATCGCATCTGCTGCTAATTTCGCATTCGTTACATTCAAATCAGCAATTTTTCCAGTTGTTACATTCGCATCCGCAATCTTAGCCGTTGTTACGTTCGCATCAGCAATCTTAGCCGTTGTAACCGCAGCATCTGCGATTTTTGCTGTTACTATTCCCAAATCTTTTACTTTAAAAGGGCTGGCCGTTGTTCCTGCTCCTTCGATGCTAGTCATATCCGCCACTGCACCAAAACTATTTTTATCCAACCAAGCAACAGCACCCGTAGCATCTGTAACTAAAACTGTATTACTCGTTCCTGCTGCTATTTTATTGGTAGTAACTGCCGCTTCTGCAATTTTTCCATTCGTTACATTTAAATCGGCAATTTTAGCTGTAGTTACATTGGCATCTTTGACATCAGCTGTTTGAACTTCACCATCTTTGATTTTATCTGTGGTAATGGCATCTGCTGCTAATTTCGCATTCGTTACATTTAAATCCGCAATTTTAGCAGTAGTAACATTGGCATCTGCAATCTTGGCCGTTGTTACGTTCGCATCAGCAATTTTAATGGTGGTAACCGCAGCATCAGCGATTTTAGCTGTTACTATTCCTAAGTCTTTTACTTTGAAAGGGCTGGCCGTTGTTCCTGCTCCTTCGATGCTAGTCATATCTGCCACTGCACCAAAACTATTTTTATCTAACCAAGCAACGGCACCAGTCGCATCTGTTACTAAAACTGTTGAATTAGCACCTTTTTCTATTTTCGCTGGAGTTACGGCTTGATTAGCAATTTTGTCAGTTATAACTGCATAATTTTTAATTTTGATGGTTTCAATAGCATCATCAGCAATATCCCCTACCACGATGGTTCCATCAGCAATTTTAGCGCTTGTTACAGCACTAGCAGCTATTTTAGCTGTCGTAATTCCTAAATCTGCTACATCAGCAGTTTCCACTGAGCCATCTATAATTTTAGCCGTAGTTACCGAATTATCTGCTAATTTATCTGTATTAACGGCGCCTGAAGTAATGATTGGTGCACTAGCCGTAGTTCCTGAACCTGCCAAATCACCTCCTAATTTCACCTTACCTAAAACACTGGATGTTGCCTCAGGGGTTGCTCCTGAAACAGTTGCATCTACATAGGTTTTAACTGCTAATTGAGTGGGGTATTTGATGTCCGTTGGGGTACTTCCTCCTAAATCTGTGGCAGTTGATTTATTATTAATAGTCTCCGCATCAACTACATCTGCCACTGGAATCGTAGCAGTGGTAGTCAAAGGATTAGTTCCATCCGCTTTTACATAACCCGCGGCTAAGGTTGTAACACCTGTACCACCATGCGCAACACCGATGGTTGATGCATTCCAAGTTCCAGCTGTCACAGTTCCTAAAGTTGTAATCGATGATTGTCCAACATAATTGGAAGCTATATCTACTGTTGGAGTGGTTGTTACATTACTAACCACAACTCTGTTTGCTGTGCCAGAAACATTCGTCACTGTACCAATGGTTGAGTTCAATACACCATTATTCATAGTTAAACCTGTTCCCAATGAGATTTCAGTTAATGAGGTTCCTCCATTGCTTCCAGTTCCTAATAAAAGGCTTTGTGCAGAAAGATTTTGAATTTTATTGTATGTAACCGCATGATCAGTAATAGTTGTAGCCACTGTTCCTGAAACGGTTGTTACATCCCCAGTTAAAGCGGGTAAGGTAGCAACGGGCAAGGTAGTCAAGGCTTCGATACTTCCCGATCCAGTGGAACTTCTACCTAACACGACATTTGTTGAAACATCTTGCATTTTAGGGAAGGTAATTGCTTTATTATTAACCAAAGGATTGGTCGCAGAACCTGTCAAGTCACCCGCCAATTGAATTTTACCTGTTGCCAATGCGGTGGCATCTGGCGTTGCTGCAGAAACTCTTGCATCTACATAATCTTTATTGACTAGGTCTGTATTATTTACAGGAGCATCCGCCATGGTTGCTTTGGTACCTGTTGGAAAAATCAAATTTCCAGCCATGGTACTTCCAGCCAATTGAACATATCTTGCATCCAAAGAAGCTTGATTTGGAGTTACCTCATTCCAAGTTCCACTTGCACCTCCTGTACTGATAAAGGTTCTTCCATTATCACTGGCAGTTGCTCCTGTTTCACCAGAAACGACATAAATATCACCATTATTCGTCCCAGCTACTGCTGGTCGATTGGCCAATAAACCTGTTGTAACCATACCAAAAGCGATGGCAACGTTGCCAGTTGTTGGGTCTGGTGTATTTCCATTTACGGTGTGTACTGCACCCGTTACGTCTTGCCATGGAATGTTAGAAACGGTAGAAAGTGAACTTGCTCCACCTTTTACATAGCCACTTGATAAAGTAGTTGCCCCAGTTCCTCCATTGGCAATTGGCATTACTGCAGAACCAGAAATAGTTCCGTTTAATACGGGACTAGTAAGTGTCGGTGTTGAAATATTAGGACTTGTTCCCAATACGACATTTCCTGTTCCTGTGGTAGGTAATTCTTGAGGCGTCGTAATTCCGCCAGACATATTACCCAACACTTTTTGGTCGGCTATATTGGGTAATCCTGTTAAACTATTGATGGCATTGGTACCTCCAAATTTGGTGTCTACATACGCTTTCACTGCATTTTGAGTTGGATAAGCGGTATTACTCGTACCTAAATTGACATTCGAATCTTTATTTGCTACATCTTCTTTTAAATTCAAAGCTGTTTGGGTAGATGTTCCAACGGCACTATTTGTATGTGCATCAACATACGTTTTAACTGCTAATTGAGATGGATATAAAACATCACTTGAGCTTGTATTTCCTAAATCGGTGGCCGTTGATAAATTAGATATACTTTGTCCATCCACAATATCAGCCACAGGAATCGTAGGACTAGAGGTCATTGGAGAGGCCCCGTTGCCTTTGATATAACCTGTTAAAGTGGCAGCATTTCCTGTACCTCCATTGGCGACATCTACTACTCCATTGACATTTTGGGCATTTCCAGGTATACTACCTGTAACTTTTGAACCACTTACAGAATTAATTTTTGCATCTGTAACAGCTAAATTGGCAATTTTTGCTGTTTCAACACTTGCTGCAGCTAATTTAGTGGAACTAACAGATAGATCTTCCAAATTAATCGTTTTCACTTCGCCGTTTCCTATTTTAATACTAGTAACCGCTCCAGTAGATAATTTATTGGTATTCACAGCCCCGTCAACGATTTTAGCATTGGTCACAGCAGCATCTTCTATCTTGGCAGTCGTAACTGCGGCATTTGCTAGTTTGTTCGTAGTAATTACTGCATCTGAAATTACTGGCGCAGCTGCTGTCGTACCTACACCATTTAAATCTCCTCCTAATTGAATTTTACCTTTTGAAGTGGTTGTAGCATCTGGGATAGCTGCATTGGCAAATTGTGTATCTACATAATTCTTAACTGCATTTTGCGTTGGAAACAAAGTAGAACTTGTTCCTAAATTCACATCATTGGATTTATTGGCAGTTGGTTCAGCACCTAAATTAGTCAAAGCACCCGTTGAAGTTGTTGCTCCCGTCCCACCGTTGGCAACACTAATTGTTTCTCCAATTTTAGCGTTGTTAATCGCTCCATTGGCAATTTTAGCATTGGTTACAGCACCATCATTGATTTTATTCGTTGTAATGGCATTATCCGAAATAACGGGTGCAGCTGCAGTTGTGCCTACCCCGTTCAAGTCGCCACCCAACTGAATTTTACCTTTGGTCGTTGTGGTTGCATCCGGAATAGCTGCATTGGCAAATTGATTATCAACATACGTCTTTACGGCTGCTTGTGTTGGATACTTGGAAGTACTTGTTCCCAAGGCTGCATCGTTTGATTTATTGGAAAGATCTTCTTTTAACAATAAGCCTGGTACCGTTGGATTTTGGGCATCTCCAGCTAAATCACCTGCTAACCTGATTTTACCTTTGGTGGAAGCATTGGCATCTACAACTCCTGCTGCTAAAGCAGATTGAACAAATTCAGTAGTTGCAATGGCAGTTGAATTGTCATTTAGGGATTGAGTTACCGCCTTCGTTGTACTTGGAAATTCAGGTGTACCTGTGAATACAGGAGAATTAATATTTGCTTTCAAATCTAAATTTGCTTGGAAAGCAAGCCCAGTTACTGATGCATCCACATAGTCTTTGATAGCTTTTACTGTAGGATACTTGGTTTGAGAACCTGCATTTCCAGTAATATCCGTCGTTTTATTGGCTAATTCTTCTTTGTTTGCTAATGCTGGAACTCTAGGCAAATCGGCAGTACCGGCCAAATCTCCCGCTAATTGTACTTTTCCTTTAGCAAGTGTTGTAGCATCTGGAGCACCTGTTGCAATGGCATCTTGAATTGTGACATCTACATAGGTTTTAACTGCTTTTTGAGAAGGGTAAAGCGTATTACTTGGATTCGCATTTCCTAAATCTGTGGCAGTAGATTTATTACTTAAAACTTCATATGTATTACCTAAGCCCCAAATTTGATATTGTAAATTATCTGTTTTGTTATTTAGAGTGGTATTATTTTGAGTTATTTGGTTTTGTTGATTGGCTAGGGTTTGATTAATTGCGGTTATTTGACTTGTATTTCCAGCAATTTTAGAAGTTAAATTGGTATTAACAGAATCAATTTTTGTATTCAAAGTGGTGGAACTTTTTTCCAAAGTGGTGATTTTGCTATCGTGAATCGCAAGTTTATTATTAATTAATGCCAAAGAGTCATCTTGAGCCGTGTTTTTTATTTTTATAGCAGCAATATCAATTTCATTGGTAGTAACTCGCTTTTCTAAATCAACAATTGATTGATTAATTACTGAAAATTTATCGGTTGTTTCTTGTTTTAAATTAGCAATATCCGTTGTGTTTTGACCGATATTTTTACGCAAAGGATCTAAATCTTTATCCACTAAATAGCCAACATCATTCCCAAAATAAGATAAATCTTTAGGAGCATCGTTTACATTTTTATAGTCAACAGAACCTGCATAAAAAGCATAAGGAGTATAATTAAAAGCCTGTATACTAACCTGTTGAAAAGTAGCACAATTGTCGAAACTAACCGAAACCTGTAAACTTTTGATGGTCGCGTCCCACACAATACTCTCAAATGTGTTATATTTGGTCACTAAACTAGTTTTGGTTCCTGAGCCAATGGTTAAATTGACAAGACCAAAATCATCTGTTTTGGTTTTTTGAACCTCTTCAAATTCGATAGTACTTCCTTTCAAAATACCAAATTTGATACAAACATCAGAATTTACTAAAGGCTGTCCTGTAATTGCGACTCCAGGAATATCAATGGCTTTCGGGTCTATGATAACTGCTTGGTAATTCATTCCTTTCTTTTGTGCGAAAGTGGCTAAAGAAATTAAAATGAAAACAATGGTTAAGTGTAATTTATTCATCGGGCTAGTCAATTAATCTATCTTAGAAGTGATTTAATTAGAATATATTATTTGGTCATTTTAAAATTTAATCCAAAGGCAAAAGTTGAAGCGGAAAAATCTAATTTTCCAGTTTCAGCTTTTGAGCTTATTAAAGTTTTTTGATTTTGGTATTTGATAAAAAATGCAACGCTGGAATTCACTTGTTTAATCAATTCCAAAGAATATCCACCAAAAAATTTAACAGATGAAAACTGCTCATTGTTGCCAAGGTCGTAATAGTTAGATCCTAGCATTTGAATACCTTGCAACATTTTTTGAGCATTTAATTCAAGCTTTGTTCCTAGTTTAAAGCCTTTACTTAGGTTAAATTCTGGACCAAATCCAGCGTTAAATCCAATAAAATCCGTTTTATAATCGAAAGCAATATTTTGTACTCCCCCGTTGGTATTATATTGATTATACACCAATCCAAAATCATAATGCAAGACACTTAAGACTTTGGCCAAACTTGGGTGCTGTTTGTAATAAGCGCCTTTTTCAGAACCACTGGAAATTAAAGCTAGGGTGTCAACCAAAGCACTTCTACGACGCATGTTCATGTGAATACCAGACCCTGGTTTCAAGAAATCTACAGAAACACCTTGCGTATTGACAAGATAATAGTTGGAGAGATTTGAACCAATGGCAAATTGATAATCTTGAGCAAATCCATCCTTCCAAACAGTGAGGAAAAACAGTAAAGCAAAACACCAAAATTTCATTTTTTTTACGGTCATCATATTCAGATAAAATTTATTTATTTAGAAGTTCTTTTTCTTTCACAAATTCATCAACACGCTTTTTCGGTTTAATCGTAAAACGCAAAGCAAACTCATGAGTTTGGGATGAAATTTTAGAAATTTGAGATATCGGATTTTCGAAAACATATCCAAGATTAAGCGTATTGGATAATTGGAATCCAAGTCGAATTCCATAACTATCTAAATATCGGTAGGTCACTCCTACATCTAATTTCTTAGAAAGATTTGCATTTATATTAGCATCAAAACTCAAGGGAACATCTTTTCCCATACGAATCAAAGCACTCGGATATAAATTAATTTGATTTGTCAAAGCCACTTTGGTTCCAACCTGAGCGAAGGTGTACACAATATCTTTAAAGGCACCATTTCCTGAAAATTCATATTTCAAAATTCGGGGTTGTGAAACACTGATAAACAAACCATCCCCTTTAGAAAATTTAATTCCCCAACCTACATTCGGGTCAAATCCTGTAGTTCTGTTTTTTGAAAACAACTCATCTCCTTCATGAACCAAATCAACTTTGGTAAAATCTAGTGCCAAATTCAAAAACCCTCCTCGAATACCTCCACTCATGTTCCATTTTGAATTTAATCGAACATGATAGGCAAAATCGGCAGCGATGTTCGTGACCGTCATTGGACCAGCTTGATCCTGATAAGCAATAAAACCAATACCTTTATTGTATTTCCAATTAATATTGGCTGTTACACCCAATGTTTTAGGCGCCCCATCTAAACCAACCCACTGCTGACGATTGGAAACAATAATTTCACTATTTTCAGTAGTACCAGATTGCACTGGACTTAAATATTGAGGATTAAGCTTATACAAAGAATACATTGCCTCAATCTGCGAATGTGCAAAGAAGGAAGAACATAAAAAGGATATGAATAAAATTT
Source organism: Aquirufa sp. ROCK-SH2 (assembly GCF_054558315.1). Lineage (NCBI taxonomy): Bacteria > Pseudomonadati > Bacteroidota > Cytophagia > Cytophagales > Flectobacillaceae > Aquirufa > Aquirufa sp. ROCK-SH2. The sequence continues at coordinate 13,999 of NZ_JBPXKB010000008.1, forward strand.
GGGCAAAGAATGTCCCTGAACTAATTTGGATAACTTTTTTAAAAGTTACACTTAGCTTATTAGTGATTAAATCTGATATTACAAAATACATTTAATTAGGTGGTTATTAAAGTGTGGTGAAATTAATCTTGGTTTATTAATTATAATGGCACTTATTCATTTAATGGCTTTTACTAAAAATATCCAATTAGTGACACGAAAATTTACGGCAATTAGTAAAATTTCTATTTTCAAAAAATATCAAAAAATTAGAAGAAAAAACACTTTAATTCAAAAGCACTCATTTACAACAATTTAATGGATCAAAAAATCAAATATTTTTCAATAAAACGTTCAAAGTTAATCAAAATAAATTTGATATTTTTTGCAAAATCACATTTTTATTTGATAAGCACTGGAAATTAGCAACAAAAAAGCCTATTTAAAATGAGTTTAAATAGGCTTTTTGAATAATTTATCACTAAGATAAATGCAGGAAATAGCAGAAAAATGCAATTTTTGACAGAAGAGAAGAGAGAGAAAAGAGAAAAGAGAAAAGAAACCTCTTACCTATTACCTATTACCTCTTACCTCTTACCTCAACCATCTATTTCTCCAATCGATTGATATATACATAGGCTCCAATGTTTGGTCGGGTACCCATGAAATCGATAACATAATAATAGGTGCCATCTGGCAACAATCCGTCTGTAGATAGTAAATCAAACGCATGAGTAGTTTGACCTGTCCAGTTGTTTTGATAATTCTCTGATTCATAAACCACATTACCCCAACGATTCAAGATGGTTAACTTATTTTTATGATTGCTTAAAATACCTGGTATAATCAAACGATCATTTTTACCATCTCCATTCGGTGAAATACCTTTTGGTAAGAATACATTGCATTGGTCTGGATCTATTCGATTCGGAATACCATCTTTATCGCAATCGATCAAATTACCATAATCGATATCATCCTCTAATTTATCAGGTATTCCATCTCCATCGGAATCCAAATCTTGAAAATCGGGTTGACCATCTTTGTCGGTATCAACTGGATTTTTACAATCTGTTCCTGCCTCGATATTGTCACTATATGTGTCATTGTCCGCGTCTAAATCCATGTAATCCTGCGTTCCATCGTTATCAGTATCAACAGGTTTAGCACAATCTTTACCTGCTTCTTTTGCATCGGGAATACAATCGTTATCAGAATCTGTATCCCGGAAATTATAGATTCCATCACCATCCGTATCCAAAGGCTTATTACATTTAGGACCCACTTCCACAGCATCAGGAATACAATCTCCATCTGAATCTGAATCTAAATAATCTGCTAATCCATCTTTATCTGTATCAACAGGGTTCAAACAATTTCCATCTGCTTCAATCAAGTCAGAGATACAATCATTATCCGAATCAGTATCCTGATAATTTGGAAGGCCGTCCTTATCTGTATCCATTGGGATACTACAATCTGGACCCACTTCTACCTGATCACTCATGCAATCATTATCCGAATCAGTGTCTCTATAATCAGGTAATCCATCGCCATCAGTATCTACTGGTTTAGCACAATTTGCACCAACTTCCAAAGCATCTTTGATACAATCATTATCCGAATCCGTATCCTTATAATCTGGCAAACCATCTCCATCAGTATCTAATGGATTGTTGCAATCTGGCCCAACTTCCAATGAATCCTTGATGCAGTCATTGTCTGAATCCGTGTCTTTGTAATCTGGAATACCATCGCCATCCGTATCTACTGGATTGTTGCAATCTGCTCCAGCCTCTTTATGATCACTGATACAGTCATTGTCTGAATCCGTATCTCTATAATCTGGAATGTCATCACCATCCGTGTCGATTGGCTTATTGCAATCTGCTCCAGCTTCTTTATGATCACTGATGCAGTCATTGTCTGAATCCGTGTCTTTGTAATCTGGAATACCATCGCCATCCGTATCTACTGGATTGTTGCAATCTGCTCCAGCCTCTTTATGATCATTGATGCAGTCATTGTCTGAATCCGTGTCTCTATAATCTGGAATACCATCACCATCTGTATCTACTGGATTGTTGCAATCTGCTCCTGCTTCTAAATGATCACTGATGCAGTCATTGTCTGATTCTGTATCTCTATAATCTGGAATACCATCGCCATCGGTATCTACAGGTATGTCACAATCTAGTCCTACCTCTTTGTGGTCACTGATACAGTCATTGTCCGAATCCGTATCCTTGTAATCTGGAATGCCGTCACCATCTGTATCTACTGGTTTGTTACAATCAGATCCCACTTCTTTGTTATCACTAATACAGTCATTATCAGAATCCGTGTCTTTAAAGTCTGGAATACCATCTCCATCTGTATCTACTGGATTATTACAATCTACGCCAACCTCCATCGAATCTTTGATACAATCATTATCCGAATCCATATCCTTGTAATCAGGAATGCCATCACCATCCGTATCCACTGGTTTATTGCAATCCAATCCAGCTTCTTTATGATCACTGATGCAGTCATTGTCTGAATCTGTGTCTTTGTAATCCGGAATGCCATCGCCATCTGTATCAACAGGTTTATTACAATCCGTTCCAACTTCTACTGAATCTTTGATACAGTCATTATCCGAATCTGAATCTTTGTAATCTGGAATACCATCACCATCCGTATCCACTGGATTATTACATTCAGACCCAACTTCTTTATTATCACTTATACAGTCATTATCAGAATCCGTGTCTTTAAAGTCTGGAATTCCATCTCCATCGGTATCTACTGTATTATTACAATCTCCACCTATCTCCTTGTTATCACTGATACAATCATTGTCTGAATCTGTATCTCGGTAATCAGGAATACCATCTGCATCTGTATCCACTGGATTATTACAATCCATACCTACTTCTTTGGCATCACTTATGCAATCATTGTCTGAATCCAAATCCAAATAATTAGGTACACCATCTTTATCTGTATCAATTGGATTGGAACAATTTCCAATTTCAATAACATCAGGAATACAATCATTATCGGAATCCGTATCTCGATAATTAGGAATATTATCCCCATCCACATCATTGGTTAATTCAATGATATCTGGAAGACAATCATTATCTGAATCTAGATCCAAGAAATCAGCTAAACCATCCTTATCGGTATCTGGAACTTCAGTAGGTATTCCACCCATCGAACGTTCTAATATATCGGCTAAACCATTGTTATTTTCATCCTTGAAAACACCATTTTTATCTACTCTTCCATCTAAATTTTCATCTGTATGTGCACGATACAAAGCCAAAGCTTCCCACGCATCTAGAATATTGTCACCATCACTATCCAAATCAAGGTAATTTGGCGTTCCATCTTTATCTTGGTCGCTAACAGTTTCTCTACTATCTAAAATTCCATCATTGTCAGAATCAAGATCTAAATAATTGGCATCCTTATCACCATCGCTATCTCTATTTTGTTCAGTTCGGTCAGAGATTCCGTCTGCATCTGAATCCTGATCTAGGAAATTAGGAATTCCATCTCCATCAAAATCTTGGCAAGTATGAATTGCACCAAAACATTCCATTGAATTAGAAATACCATCATTATCACAATCCGACTCCTTAAAGAATTCATATTGAGGTGTACCATCCGCTGGAATTACATTATTTATACCCCCGATACAGAAGTTCAATGGTTCAGGATCTGTTTCGTTTGGATTTCCATCTCCATCACAATCAATTAACTTCCATGCTGCCGACCTTGGTAGGGTAACATGTGAAGTAATATAATCACAACCATTATTAGGATCCGTATGATCCAATGCTTCTTGATCATTGCTCACTCCATCTCCATCAAAATCTTGAGATACAGCAATCCTAATTGTTTGAAATGTACTTTGACAACCACTTGTTGAGACAGCTGCTACTTTAATCAATCCTCCTGTGTTTCCAGCTACAACATGAATACTATCCACGTTAGATACACCTGTAAAACCAGTAGGTAATTGCCACAAGTAAGAGGCTGCGCCTTCCACTGGAGTCACATGATAAGTACCCCCAACACCTACTCCTAGAATGGTTGGCCCATTAATTTCACTAGGCATGTTGACATGACCAGCAACAATCACCGTAAAAGTAGTTCTCGCACTTTCCATATTTTGTAAGGTCTGACTCACATAATAATGGAAGGTTCCTGAACTATCCGTTGATGGTGTTGGTGCTGTCATACTCGAAGTCCCTCCCGTT
>NZ_JBPXKB010000009.1:0-6147 GCF_054558315.1 Aquirufa sp. ROCK-SH2
GAATACCTCCGTCCATATTCCATTTTTCATTCAACTTAACATGGTAAGCAAAGTCGGCAGAAAGAATCGTAGAACGCACAGGCCCTGCTTCATCTACCAAAGCACCGATTCCTAAACCTTTCTTTTCACCCCATTTAAAATTACCCGATACGCCGATGTTTCTAGGTGCACCTTCTACACCCACCCATTGGTTGCGGTACATCATAATCATTTCTGAATTTGCTGTACTTCCTGCATGGGAAGGATTTAATACTTGTGGATTAAAACGATATAAACTGTACATCGTTTCGATTTGAGCATTTACACGAGTGCTCAAGGAAAGTAGTAAAACAAAAAGAACAAGGGAAATTGGGGTCAAATGACCCCAAATCCTGGTACTCGCCTTTTCTACTCTCGATAGTCTTAACATCTTATTCATGATGATCTAATTTTCTTAATCAATGTCCCATTGAACATTTTATTTTAATTCGCTTGACGGTTAATATATACGTAAGTTGAGATGGTTGGTTTAGTTCCATAGTAATCCAACACATAGTAATAAGTACCATCTGGAAGCTTACCATCCTCTGAAAGTATTTCATTCGATTTGTTGGTTTCGCCACCCCAGTTGTTTTGGTAGTTTTCTGTTTCAAAAACTACGGAACCCCATCTGTTGTAAACGGTGAATCGATTTTTCGTACCCATCACACCTGGAATCACAAATTGATCGTTTTTGCCATCCCCATTTGGAGAAATACCTTGAGGATAAAAATCTTGACAAACATCTGCATCCAAACGATTAGGAATTCCATCATGATCACAATCTTCGATTGATCCAAAGTTGATGTCTATTTCAATCTTATCTAAAATACCATCTCCATCAGAATCGATATCACGATAATCCGGTAGTCCATCTTTATCTGTATCCAATGGGTTATTTCCATCCATGCCTTTTTCAATTTCATCGATAATTGTATCGTTGTCTGAATCTAGATCACGGAAGTCTGGATTACCATCTTTATCCGAATCCAATGGACTTGCCCCATTTGGTCCTTTTTCCACCGCATCAGGAATACCATCATTGTCAGAATCTAAATCGCGATAATCTGGTTTACCATCCTTGTCCGTATCTGCAGGGCTCGCCCCTGCACCTTTTTCAACTGCATCCGTAATACCATCGTTGTCAGAATCAATATCTTGATAATCTGGTTTTCCGTCGCCGTCCGTATCTACAGGGCTCGCCCCTGTACCTTTCTCAACTGCATCAGGGATACCATCGTTATCTGAATCTAAATCGCGATAATCTGAATTACCATCTCCATCTGTATCCAATGGGATTTCCCCATTAGATCCTTTCTCGACCGCATCTGGAATACCATCATTATCAGAATCTAAATCTTGGTAATCTGGCAGACCATCTTTGTCCGTATCAACCGGAATCATTGGATTAGAACCTGCTTCTAATTTATCAAGTATACCATCATTGTCAGAATCTAAATCACGATAATCTGGAAGACCATCTTTATCTGTGTCTAATGGGATAAGTGGATTCTTACCAGCCTCCACAGCATCTGGAATACCATCATTGTCGGAGTCTGTATCCAAATAATCTGGAGTGCCATCCTTGTCCGTATCCAATGGGCTTCCCCCATTGGCGCCATTCTCAACAGCATCTGGAATACCGTCATTGTCTGAATCTAAATCGCGATAATCTGGTGTACCATCTCCATCTGTATCTAATGGGCTTGCCCCATTAGGTCCTTTTTCTACTGCATCAGAAATACCATCATTATCAGAATCTAAATCTAAATAATCTGGCGTACCATCTTGATCCGTGTCTAATGGATTTGTTCCAGTACCTATTTCAATTACGTCTGAAATGCCATCATTATCTGAGTCTATGTCTTGGAAGTCTGGCAATCCATCACCATCAGAATCTACTGGATGAAGAGGATCTGGACCCGCTTCTATTTGGTCCGTCATTCCATCGCCATCGGAGTCTAAATCGCGATAATCTGGTGTTCCGTCGCCGTCCGTATCTGCAGGGCTCGCCCCTGCACCTTTCTCAACTGCATCAGGGATACCATCATTATCAGAATCTAAATCGCGGTAATCTGGCATTCCATCTCCATCAGTATCTGCAGGGCTCGCCCCTGCAGCTTTTTCCACCGCATCAGGTATTCCATCATTGTCAGCATCAACATCTTGGAAGTCAGGTTTTCCATCATTGTCAGTATCTACTGGACTAGAAGGATTAGAACCTGCTTCTAAATGATCTAACAATCCATCATTATCTGAGTCTAGATCTCGGAAATCACTTGTTCCGTCTCCATCGGTATCTATTGGAGAACTTGGATTTGTCCCTGCTTCAAATGTGTCTGAGATTGCGTCATTATCAGAATCTATATCTAAATAATCTGGTAATCCATCCGCGTCTGTATCAACAGGTGTACTTGGATTAGCTCCTGCCTCAAAAGAATCCGGAATGCCATCATTTTCTGCATCCAAATCTCTGAAGTTAGGTAATCCATCTCCATCTGAATCCAAAGGATTGTTAGAATCTGAACCCGCCTCCACTTGATCAGATAATCCATCATTATCAGAGTCTAAATCTCGATAATCTGGTAGTCCATCTAAATCGGTATCTACCGGACCTGATTGTAAAGCAAGTGCTAAACTTCTTTGAGATGTTTTAGCATTTCTAGCTAATGGTGACTTTTGTTCCGACGCATTTCCTTCAATTCTGTCTGGAATAACATCATTATCAGAGTCAATATCTTGGAAATCAGGTGTTCCATCTGAGTCTGTATCTACTGGATTAGATGGAGTTTTACCTGCTTCAATGTTATCGATAATGGTATCATTGTCAGAATCAATGTCGATATAATCAGATTTACCATCCTGATCAGTATCTACAGGGCTTGCCCCTGCACCTTTCTCAAGCGCATCAGGAATTGTATCGTTGTCTGAATCTAAGTCTAAATAGTCAGCGATACCATCACCGTCCGTATCTACTGGATTAGATCCAGTACCTTTTTCAATTGAATCAGAGATACCGTCATTATCTGAATCTAAATCCAAATAGTTTTGTTTGCCATCCTTATCTGTATCTATTGGATTGGCACAATTTCCTGCTTCTGAATTATCAGAAATACCATCACCATCAGAATCTGTATCTCTGTAATTTGGACGATTGTCTTTATCCATGTCAGAAGTAGATTCAATAGAATCAGGGATGCAGTCATTGTCTGAATCTGTATCCAAACGATCTAATTTGCCATCCAAATCGGTATCAGCTCCACATAAATCTTTTCTTGCTTCTGCGATATCGGCCCAACCATTCAAATTGCTGTCTGCTAATTCATTTAGTCGGCCATCATAGTTGGCATCATCATGCCACAAATAAACAGCTACATTTTCCCAAGCATCGAATAATCCATCATTATCTGAATCAAGATCTAAATAGTTTGGAGTTCCGTCGCCATCAGTATCCGTAATAAATTCGCATTTATCACTTACGCCGTCATTATCTGAATCAAGATCCAAATAATTGGCATGAGAATCACCATCAGAATCTCTATTCTGCTCAACTGAATCGTTGATGCCATCTCCATCTGAATCCGTATCCATGTAATTGCGAATACCGTCACTATCAAAGTCCTGACAAGTTGCAACTGCTCCAAAGCACTCCATGTTATTGGATATACCATCATTATCGCAATCTGCATTTACGTAAGCATCATAAGCGGCTGTTCCAACTTCTGGAACAGCTCCAGTGCCACCAATACAGAAATTCAATGGTTCAATATCTGTTCCATTTGGATTTCCATCACCGTCACAATCTGCCGCTAGCCACTCATTGCTTGGTGTCTCCGTTGCGTGTGCCAAAACAAAACTACAAGCGTTTAATGGTAGTGTGGTATCCGTAACTTCGGTACCATCAATGACGCCATCGCCATCCGAATCCGAATCCAATGGATCCGTACCTAAGATCAATTCCTCTGAATCCGTTAATCCGTCGTTATCGTCATCATTATCACAATTATCTTTTACTCCATCCCCATCAGTATCTGGATAATTGTTGACAACCGTTACAGTTGCAGTTAAGCTAGCTACATTATCATAATTATCTGTTACCGTTAAAGTTACCGTATTATCTCCCACGTCTGCACATGTAAACAGGCTCTTTGAAATAGTCCTAGATTTAATTCCATTGGCATCATTGGATCCATTATCAATATCTAATGGCACGATACTAACTTCACCTTGAGCATCTAAATAAACTGTAATGTTTTTAGTGATGACAGTTGGCGGAAGGATATCCCCTACCGTAATACTTCCATTCGCCGTTACAAAACTGTAATTGGTCGCTGTAAGACTTGTAATTACTGGTGTAATTATTACTCCAGAAGTCCCTGAAGCTGTTGTTGCTGTATAATTTGTGGTATACGTTACGGTACCGGAAATTACAGAAGCATTTTCACCATTTACAAATCCTGTAACTTGATACGTTCCAGCACCCGTTACTGTAGCAACTGCTGTACCATAATCAACAGTTTGATTATCTGCTGTAACGGAAAGGACTACTTTATTTATTGTAAAGGCATAATCAGCAGAGGTAGCACTTGCATAATACGAGTCAGAAGCCAATGATGCAACTGCTTTATACGTTCCAGCTGAGCTCGGTTTTGTTGGACTTGGACCATATGTTGTTGAGCCAGTTCCGCTATATGAATAAGTAACCGCTCCTGTTGACCCAGTTTTCGTAGATGTACTTGGTCCTTGAGCAGATCCATTGTATGTATAGGTAGTTGTTCCTGTCATTGTCACAGTTGAACCCGCTTCAATTATTGTAACAACTCCATTCGCTGGACTAAATTCATAATTGTTAGCAGTCAAACCAGAAACTACTGGGCTTATCGTAACACCAGATATACTTGGTGCAGTGCTAGCTGTATGTGTAGTTGTATACGTAACACTTCCGGTAATAACAGCAGCTGTTTCAGAATTCACGAAACCAGTAACTTGATAAGTTCCTGCATTGGTAACAGCCGTAGCTGTTGTACCATAACTAACAGTCTGATTATCTGCTGTTACTGTTAAAGTTGCTTTTGTAATGTTAAAGTCCTTCGTAATTACATCTGAATAATTACCAATTCCCGTGATTGTTATCGTTGCAACACCTACAACTGTGTTGTTTGCATAACTCAAGGTATAGTCTGTATTTTCTACCAAAGTTGTTGGACCATCCTTAACAACAGGTTTTGGCGTTTGAGCTAAGCCAGTATAAACTTTATCAGGAACAGCATCAACAGTTATTGAAAGTCCTGATGCTGAAAGTTCATCTACTATTAAAGTTTTTGCTGAAATAGTAAAAGTACCTGGCACATAATTAATCGTATAATTAGAGGATGTATAACCAGATGCTGTTATAGTATAAGTATTTACATTTTCACCAGTTGCTCTTGCCAATGTAAATCCAGTTGCATCAAGTGCACTCTCTGATTCACCATTAACAAAACCATCATAATCCAAAGTCAATTCAGGATCATCTTGTCCAAATGTTTTACCATTATCAACAGCAGTTACTGTTAAAGTAGCTTTATTTATGGTGAATGCATAATCCGCTGACGTTGCCCCATCATAGTTCGAATCAGCTGCTAAAGTAGCAACTACCTTATACGTTCCCGCATTTGTTGGTGCTGTTGAACTTGCAGCATAAGTCGTTGAACCTGTTCCTTCGTAAGAATAAGTAACAGCTCCAGATGATCCCGTAGTAGTCGAAGTACTTGGACCTTGTGCACTACCTGAATAGGTATATGTCGTAGAGCCTGTTACTGTTACAGATGAACTCGCCTTGTTAATAGTAAAGGCATAGTCAGCTGATGTTGCTCCTTCGTAATTCGAATCAGCTGCTAAAGTAGCAACTACCTTATACGTTCCCGCATTTGTTGGTGCTGTTGAACTTGCAGCATAAGTCGTTGAACCTGTTCCTTCGTAAGAATAAGTAACAGCTCCAGATGATCCTGTAGTAGTTGAAGTACTTGGACCTTGTGCACTACCTGAATAGGTATATGTCGTAGAGCCTGTTACTGTTACAGATGAACTCGCCTTGTTAATAGTAAAGGCATAGTCAGCTGATGTTGCTCCTTCGTAATTCGAATCAGC
>NZ_JBPXKB010000009.1:6241-9959 GCF_054558315.1 Aquirufa sp. ROCK-SH2
TCCGCTGATGTTGCTCCTTCGTAATTCGAATCAGCTGCTAAAGTGGCAACTACCTTGTACGTTCCTGCATTTGTTGGTGCTGTTGAACTAGCGCTGTAAGTCGTTGAACCTGTTCCTTCGTAAGAATAAGTAACAGCTCCAGATGATCCTGTAGTAGTTGAAGTACTTGGGCCTTGTGCACTACCTGAATAAGTAAAGCTTGTGCTTCCTGTTACGGTTACAGTTGAACTCGATTTATTGATTGTTATGGTTCCATTCGCTGGAGTAAAGCTGTAATTTGTAGCTGTTAGTCCACTTACATCTGGCGTAATTGTAACCCCGCTTGTTGCTGCTCCTGTTGTATTGGTATAAGTTGTGCTATAAGTAACACTAACAGAAATGACAGAAGCATTTTCTCCATCAATAAATCCAGTAACTTGGTAAGTTCCTGCCGAGGTTACACTTGCCACAGAAGAACCATAGTTCACTGTTTGGTTATCGGCAGTTACCGTTAATGCTTTGGCAGTAATTTGACCATCAGTTACCACAAAATCTGCTGGTGCAGTATAATTACCTGCATCTGCTCCAGATAATGTATAAACAACTGTAATTGTTTTATTGGACGCGACATCTTTGGTATCATAAGTTGCAGTTGCATTTAAGTTAACTGTTTGCCCACTTAAAACACCTGATAATGTACCTGGAGTAACGGAAGCTGTTCTATTTCCATCGTATTCTTTAACTTTTTGAACGACAGGATCTGCAGCGGTCAATAACTTTTTAGTAACATCAAATGTATTTGAGATCTTACTCAAAATAGTAGGAGATGTCGCATTTAGAGTATAGCCTGTGCCAATTTTATTGATACTTAATCCAGTGAATGTCGCTACCCCTGCAACAGCATTAGCAGTAAGGGTTCCAGCTAAAGTGCCAGATCCTGGGTTGGTATCGATTGCTAATGTGATAGGTGCAGTACTTCCACTTACTAGGTTGTTAAATTGATCCAATACTTGAACTTGAATACTTCCCAAGGTTTCCCCAACAGCTGCAGTTTGTGGATGAACTACATAAGCTAACTTATTAGCATTTTCAGGAAGAACTGTTATGTCATGTGTTTTCACAATACCAGTCAATGCAGCCACACCACTTGTCCAAGTTGCAGTTATCACCTGAGCACCACTCACCGTATTTGAATAGGTAAACGTTCCTGATGATTGACCAGCGGCCAATGTCAAGGTTGCTGGCAAGGTCGCTGTTGCTGGCACATCACTGCTTAAAGTAAAGACCGTTTCCTCGGAAACCGGCACTGGGTCTCCTAATTCATCAATCACTGTTAACGTAATTGTTCCACTTGTTTGGCCGGCAATTACATCACTTGGTCCTCTTAATTGGAATGTTTTTATCAAAGGTTCTCCAACATAGAATTCAGAGAAATCTTTGAAGCCAGTTGCCGTTAATTTATGGTTACTGCTAATAACTGTTCTTGTTGTAGAATTAGGTTTTTTCCAGCTTTTTGATGAACCATTTCCATTTTCGGATAACTTTCTAACAACCAAATTATTAAAGGTTAAACCCGTTAATTCAGCGTTCGGCAAATTATCCATGGATACATTGTATTCAAATGTACCTAAACTAACATTCGGAGTTAACTCCCAATATCTTTGCATTTGCTTGTCTGATTTGAAACCAGAACCATTTTGTCTTGTATTAATAACGCCCAATTGGGTATAACCAAGAATTTCTGTATTGGCACTTATGTTGGCTTGACTGAAATTCAAAGTAACTGGTGCATATCCTTCATCTGATCCGATTGGATAATCAAAAACTGGATTGACAGCATCAGCTGGGTAAATTCTACGCAACTTTCCATTCACGTAACCATCCGTTCTTTGAATCTGATTTGCTCCTTTGTAATGTAATTCCAACGTGTTAGTTGCTAATTTCAGTACTCCAGCGGTCAAGGTTAAATTATCCTTCACCAATAAATCACTGTTCAAAATTAATCCGCTTGCATTGTTCAATGAAAGGGACTGTACTATTTGATTCGGCGATTCAAATTGGGTTTGTCCCGTTCCGGTAACTACTAAACTAGAAGTAGCTGTTCCGTGTAAATAAGCAGAAGCTCCATGCTGTATCGTTCCTCCTAGACTTAATTGATGTGATCCAATATTTAACTTTCCATTGGCCAAATCAAATAAACCAGAAACCGATACATCTCCCGTCAATGTTTGAGTAATCGTTTGAGCACTATTATTCCATTCGAAATTTTGGAAAGATTGGTTCAATCCCGCTGTTAAAGCAGTTGAGGTAATTCCCGTGATACGAGCCGTTGAGCTAGTTGACCCCAATGTTTGCCAAGTAGCCTTTGGAATAGATCCTCCGTTTCTTGTATGTAGGTAAGTTCCTCCATCAAATAAGATAGCATTGCTGTTGTCCTCATCTGTGAAAGTACCTCCACTATTTTTGAAAGTGCCAACCACTTTTATACCTGGACTAGTTACGTCAAAAGCAGTATGCTTTAAGGTTAATGTTCTAGTAGAAGGAATCTCTAATTGACCATTCACCTCCATATTATAAAGGATGATATCGGTATTTAAATTCAAATTGGCTCCTGTCGGTACTTGAACAATTTCCTCATTGCTAAATTCTACAGGAATACTAGCTCCTGCTCTTAAAGTTTCCCAATGATTTCCTCCATCTTTTGATGTTTCCCAATCAATTTCAGTCCAATTACCAATGTTTGAATTCGTTGGAATCAAATTGGCAGAGAATGATCCAGCTCTAAAGTATGGCAACCATAAAGTTCCATCTGTAATAATGAAATTTGCCGATTGAACGGAGGTCAACAATGGTGTCGGTCTAGAATCCGTTGCCGTTACATTGGCGGTGGCTGGATAACTTACTCCACTAGCCTCAACTCTGGTCGATTGAGTAAATCGAATAAACTGAACCAATTTGCTCGACTGGCCAGATGGAATAGTACCTCCTGGAGTAGTAACAGTCGAAGTGTATGTATTATCTTGATATTGCTCAAAAGTTTTATTCGAACTTAAAGTAAACGGAACATCTACATTGGCTACTGTAGCATTGCCATAGGTATCTTGTAGTTGAACGTTTATTTCAGTTCTTGGAATTCCACGAATTGGATCAGCAGGATTCAATGAAACGATGGCTATTTTATTAGGAACATCAGCCGTTCCCGTCGCCGTAAATGTCAATGGAGAACCTGTTAAACCTGTCGATGTTGCTGTCAAAGTATTTGAACCCGCAGTGGTGCCTAATTTCCAACTACCCAATGTCGCGATTCCGTCTGCACCTGTTATTGCAGTTCCTCCAGTAATGGATCCTGCACCTGTTGCCACTGCAAAAGTCACTGATACTCCTGAAACGACATTGTTATTGGCATCTTTCACAATCACACTTGGCGCCGTGGTAACATTGGTATTCACCGTTGCAGATTGGTTATTACCATCATTGATAGCAATTTGGGTGGCGGTTCCAGGGACAAAGGCTACTCTTGCTGTATCGGTAATGCTTACATTATCTCCTGTTGCCGAGTAAATAACTGTTTCTGCAATGGTGTTTGTCACCGTAAAGGTTACTACTCCACTTGCATTCGAACTACCACTTGCTGCTGAGATCGTTGATGTTGTGCTATCATCTGTTAATACAACTGTCTTACCAGAAACTGGATTGCTATTCGCATCTTTTAGTGTAACTGTTACTGTTGAAGTCGTTG